>NZ_JBIWOU010000022.1:0-1003 GCF_044767915.1 Streptomyces sp. NPDC101191 | reverse complement strand
ACTGCAATGACACGACTTCGGCGGTACGCTTGAGCCCCGCTACATTGTCGGCGCGGAATCACTTGACCAGTGAGCTATTACGCACTCTTTCAAGGGTGGCTGCTTCTAAGCCAACCTCCTGGTTGTCTCTGCGACTCCACATCCTTTCCCACTTAGCGTACGCTTAGGGGCCTTAGTCGATGCTCTGGGCTGTTTCCCTCTCGACCATGGAGCTTATCCCCCACAGTCTCACTGCCGTGCTCTCACTTACCGGCATTCGGAGTTTGGCTAAGGTCAGTAACCCGGTAGGGCCCATCGCCTATCCAGTGCTCTACCTCCGGCAAGAAACACACGACGCTGCACCTAAATGCATTTCGGGGAGAACCAGCTATCACGGAGTTTGATTGGCCTTTCACCCCTAACCACAGGTCATCCCCCAGGTTTTCAACCCTGGTGGGTTCGGTCCTCCACGAAGTCTTACCTCCGCTTCAACCTGCCCATGGCTAGATCACTCCGCTTCGGGTCTTGAGCGTGCTACTGAAACGCCCTATTCGGACTCGCTTTCGCTACGGCTTCCCCACACGGGTTAACCTCGCAACACACCGCAAACTCGCAGGCTCATTCTTCAAAAGGCACGCAGTCACGACTGTATGTGCAAGCACATACAGCGACGCTCCCACGGCTTGTAGGCACACGGTTTCAGGTACTATTTCACTCCGCTCCCGCGGTACTTTTCACCATTCCCTCACGGTACTATCCGCTATCGGTCACCAGGGAATATTTAGGCTTAGCGGGTGGTCCCGCCAGATTCACACGGGATTTCTCGGGCCCCGTGCTACTTGGGTGTCTCTTAAACGAGCCGCATGAATTTCAGCTACGGGGGTCTTACCCTCTACGCCGGACCTTTCGCATGTCCTTCGCCTATCCATACGGTTTCTGACTCGTCTCACAGCCGGCAGACTGTGAAAAAGAGATCCCACAACCCCGCATGCGCAACCCCTGCCGGGTATCACACGCATACGGT
>NZ_JBIWOU010000021.1:0-1253 GCF_044767915.1 Streptomyces sp. NPDC101191 | reverse complement strand
CCGGACTTCTTGGCGGCGCGGCGCTTGGGCTTGGCGCCGGCGGCGAGGCCGGTGCGGGCCAGGGTCATGCCCAGGGACGACGGGAGGGAGACCTCCAGGCGCTTGCCGCCGACCTCGACGACGATGGTCTCGCGGCCGGTTTCGTCCTCGTCGGTTTCGGTGCCGGCGGGGGCGAAGGGCTTGATCTCGTTGACGAACTCGGTCTCGATCCAGCGGGTGTGGACGCGGAACGGGTCGGCGGTGAAGGCGGGGTCGGTGACGACGGCCTGGTGGAAGGGGATGGCGGTGGCCATGCCTTCGACGGTGAACTCGGCGAGCGCGCGGGCGGCGCGCTGGAGGGCCTGTTCGCGGGTGGCGCCGGTGATGATGAGTTTGGCGAGGAGGGAGTCCCAGGCGGGGCCGATGACGGAGCCGGATTCGACGCCGGCGTCGAGGCGGACGCCGGGGCCGGTGGGCGGGGTGAAGGTGGTGACGGTGCCGGGGGCGGGGAGGAAGTTGCGGCCGGGGTCCTCGCCGTTGATGCGGAACTCGAAGGAGTGACCCCTTATGGCCGGGTCGGTGTAGCCGAGTTCCTCGCCGTCGGCGATGCGGAACATCTCGCGGACGAGGTCGATGCCGGTGACTTCTTCGGTGACGGGGTGTTCGACCTGGAGGCGGGTGTTGACCTCGAGGAAGGAGATGGTGCCGTCGAGGCCGACGAGGAATTCGACGGTGCCGGCGCCGACGTAGCCGGCTTCCTTGAGGATGGCCTTGGACGCGGTGTAGAGCTCGGCGTTCTGGGCTTCGGAGAGGAAGGGGGCGGGGGCTTCCTCGACGAGCTTTTGGTGGCGGCGCTGGAGGGAGCAGTCGCGGGTGGAGACGACGACGACGTTGCCGTGGGTGTCGGCGAGGCACTGGGTCTCGACGTGGCGGGGCTTGTCGAGGTAGCGCTCGACGAAGCATTCGCCGCGGCCGAAGGCGGCGACGGCTTCGCGGACGGCGGAGTCGTAGAGTTCGGGGATCTCTTCGAGGGTGCGGGCGACCTTGAGGCCGCGGCCGCCGCCGCCGAAGGCGGCCTTGATGGCGATCGGCAGGCCGTGTTCGCTCGCGAAGGCGACGACCTCGTCGGCGCCGGAGACGGGGTCGGGGGTGCCCGCGACGAGCGGGGCGCCGGCGCGCTGGGCGATGTGCCGGGCGGCGACCTTGTCGCCGAGGTCACGGATCGCCTGCGGCGGCGGGCCGATCCAGGTCAGACCGGCGTCCAGCACGGCCTG
>NZ_JBIWOU010000019.1:0-4662 GCF_044767915.1 Streptomyces sp. NPDC101191 | reverse complement strand
CCACCAAGCCCTCACCAACGCCCGCCTCACCCCCGACCACATCGACATCATCGAAGCCCACGGCACCGGCACCACCCTCGGCGACCCCATCGAGGTCCAGGCCCTCATGGGCGCCTACGGCCTGCGGCGCGATCCCGGCCATCCGCTCTACCTGGGTTCGCTGAAGTCCAACATCGGTCACACGCAGGCCGCGGCCGGTGTCGGCGGCATCATCAAAATCGTCCAGGCCCTCCACCACGGCGTGATGCCCCGCACCCTGCACGCGGACGACCCGACACCCCACATCGACTGGACGACCGGGGCGATCAGCCTGCTCACCGAGGCGCAGCCCTGGCCCGAAACCGGCACCCCCCGCCGCGCCGCCGTCTCCTCCTTCGGCATCAGCGGCACCAACGCCCACGTCATCATCGAGGAACCCCCGGCGCAGAGCGGGAAGCCGTCGGTCGGCGCGGACGAGCCCGGACCCGGCCGCACGACGTGGGTGCTCTCGGCGCGGACGGAGGACGAGCTCGCCCGCGCGGCCGGGCGCCTCGCCGACCACGCCACCGCCCACCCCGACGTGGTGGCCGGTGCCATCGCGGACACTCTCGCCCGCCGCCATCACCACGCCCACCGGGCCGTCCTGCAGGCCACCGACCGCGAGGAACTCATGGCCGGCACACGGGCCTTGGCTGCCGGGAGGGCCCACGCCGGTCTGACGACCGGACACGCCACGGGCGGCAAGCTGGCCGTCCTCTTCACCGGTCAGGGAGCGCAGTACCCGGGCATGGGACGCGCGCTCGCCGCCGCACACCCCCGCTTCGGAGAGCTGTTGCGGGACATCGCGGGGCGCTTCGACAGCCACCTCGACCACCCGCTGCTGGACGTGATGTGGGCCGATCCGGACAGCGGTCCGGCCGCTCTGCTGCACCACACGCGCTACACCCAGCCGGCACTCTTCGCCTTCGAGACCGCCCTGTTCACGTATCTCACCGAGCGCGGTCTGGCTCCCGACTACCTCATGGGCCACTCCATCGGCGAGATCACCGCCGCCCACGTCGCGGGCACGCTGTCACTCGACGACGCCGTCGCCCTCGTCACCACCCGCGCCCACCTCATGCAACAACTCCCCACCGACACCGGCATGCTCAGCGCCGGCGCAACCGCCGTCGATCTCCACACCGTGCTCGCCCGACACCCCGAGGTGGACGTCGCCGGGCACAACTCACCCCGGCACACCACCCTCGCCGGCACCCGTCACGCGCTCGCCGCACTCGCCCAGGACCTGGACGCCGCAGGCATCACCCACCGCACCCTCACCGTCTCCGGCGCGTTCCACTCACGCCACCTCGACACGCTCCTGCCCGAGCTCACGACAGCCGCCGAGCAACTGGACCACCACGCCCCGGCCATCCCCGTCGTCACCAACACCACCGGCCGAATCGCCACCACCGACGAGCTCACCGACCCGGCCCACTGGGCCACCCAGGCCCGCACCGCCGTCCACTACCACCAGGGCATCACCACCCTCACCGAACTCGGCGTCACCACCTACCTCGAAATCGGACCCGACACCACCCTCACCCACCTCACCCGCACCACCCTCGCCGACGACACGGACGACACCGTCACCTGCATCGCCACCCAGAACCCGCGCGCGGAGCAGCAGGACGCCCTCGACGACGCCCTCGCAGCGCTGCACACCGTCACCCCGGGGGGACTGACCTGGCCCACCGCCGGAGGGCCGCCGGTGCCCCTGCCCACCTACCCGTTCACCCGCGCCCCCTACTGGCTCGCCCCACAGCCCCACACGGACGCGACGCAGATCGGCCTCGGCCCCGCCGACCACCCACTACTCGCCGCGGCCAGCGAACAGCCCGACGGCACGCACCTGTTCACCACCACCCTCAGCACCGCCGCGCACCCCTGGCTCGCCGACCACACCATCGCCGGCACCACCCTGCTCCCCGGCACGGCCCTGCTCGAACTCGCACTCCACGCAGGCGAACTCCTGGCCCACCCCCACCTCGCCGAACTCACCCTCCAGTCGCCCGTCGTCCTCCCGGCACAGCTACAGCTGACCGTCGAGACCCCGACCGACGACCAGCGCCACTTCACGATCCACACCCGTACCCCGGACGCCACCGACAGCGGCCGCGCATGGACCCTGCGCGCCACCGGCACCCTCACCACCACACCTCCCGCACCAGCGGATCCCGCTTCGACCGAGGAGCCGGGTGAGCCCGCCGACCTGACCGGCTTCTACGACGCCCTCGCGGACCACGGATACGCCTACGGCCCCGCGTTCCGCGGCCTCGACGCCCACTGGCCCACGACCGGCTGGGCTCGGGTCACGCTGCCCAACGCCCACGGTGAGCCCGCCGGTTACGGCATCCACCCGGCCCTGCTCGACGCCGCGTTGCACACCCTGGTGGCGCCCACGGGGCCGGACACCACGCTCCGGCTGCCTTTCACGTTCACCGGCGTGACGGCCCACCCGGCGAGCACGCCCGAGCCCCTCACCGCGCTCCGCGTCCGTACCACGCCGCACCCCACCAGCGCCGACACCTTCACCGTCGCCGCGTACACCGAGACCGGCACGCCCGTCCTCACGATCACGGGCCTCACTCTCGCCACCGCGGACCCGCGAGCCCTCAGGGCGGCCGTCCCGGTACCGGGCGTGGCGTGGGTTCCCGTCGAGCCGTCGGAGGTCTCTCCGGCGCCGGACGAACCCCTGGGCGAGGTGCCGTCGGACTGGGTGCAGATCGGCGGCGCCGACCCGCTGCCGGGCATCACCGCACACCACCCCGACCTCGACGCCCTCCTCGCCGCGCTCGCCGACGGGGCCCCCGCTCCCACCACGGTCCTCTACCAGGCCCCGACCGGGAACGGGGACGTCATCGTCGCCACCCACGAGGTCACCGCCGCCGTCCTCTCCACCCTGCAGACCTGGCTCACCACCCCCGCCCTCGCCGACACCCGCCTCACGGTCCTCACGACCGCCGCGACCGGCCCCCACCGCCAGAACACTTACCTCCCCCACACCGCCCTCACCGGCCTCCTGCGCACCGCACACACCGAGAACCCCGAGGTCATCACCCACGCCGACCTTCCCTCCACCCCCCTCACCCCGACCGACATCCACCACCTCCACCAGGCCGTCACCGCCCGGACTCCCCAGTTCACCCTCCACGACGACAGGGTCCTCACCCCCCGACTCACCCCCGGCACACCCCGAAGCAGCGCCCCCGCAGCCGACTTCGCCCAGGGCACGGTCCTCGTCACCGGGGGCACGGGAGCACTCGGTGCCGTCACGGCCCGCTATCTGGCCACACGCCCCGACGTCGGGCGTCTGGTGCTGGTCTCGCGACGGGGTGCGGACGCGCCCGGGAGCCGAGAGCTGATCGAGGAACTCACCACCGCGGGAACGCCCACGAGCGTGGTCGCGTGCGACGTCAGCGACTACCGGGCCGTCCGTGCGCTGATGGCCGAGATCACCGCCGCCGGTCCCCTCACCGGTGTCGTGCACTCCGCGGGTACGGTGTCCGACGCCACGCTCACGGGCCTCCGCCCGGAGCAGCTGGCCTCCGTCCTGACCGCCAAGGTCGACGCGGCCTTCAACCTGCACCGGGCGACCCTGGACCAGCCGTTGGCCGCCTTCGTCGTCTACTCCTCGGTCACCGGCCTGCTGGGCTCATCGGGCCAGGCGAACTACGCGGCGGCGAACACCTTCCTCGACGCGCTGGCCGAGTACCGGCACGCACAAGGGCTCCCGGCCACGTCACTCGCCTGGGGCCTGTGGGCCGGCGGCATGGGAGCGACCCTCGACAGCGGCGAGACCGCCCGGTGGGCCGCCGCCGGCATGACCGCCCTCACCGACGCCGAGGGCACCGCCCTCCTCGATGCCGCGCTCGCCCTCGACGCACCGCTCCTCGCCCCCGTCCGCTGGGACCGCGCCACCCTCACCGCACTCGCCCAGCAGGGCGAGCTCCCGGCCCTTCTCGCTCGTATGGCCCCCGCCCCCCGCCACCGCTCCGAACCGACGTCCGCAGCCACCTGGCAGGAAGGGATGTCCCGGCTGTCGGAGCGGGAGCGGGAGACCGCCGTTCGCGAGCTCGTCACCCGCGTGTGCGCCGCCGTCCTGCACACCGAACCCGGGCGCCTCTCCGGAGACCAGGCGTTCAAGCAGCTCGGCTTCGACTCCCTCACCGCCGTCGAGCTGCGCAACCGACTCAACCGCGAGACCGGGCTCCGGCTCGCCACCACCCTCGTCTTCGACCACCCCACCCCTGACGCCCTGGCGGCGCACATCACGGGGCTCGTCACCCCCACAGATGTGGCGGCGCCCACCGCCACGGCACGCATCGCCGCAGTGGGCGACGGAGACGCCGATCCGATCGTGGTGGTGTCGATGGCCTGCCGCTACCCCGGCGGTGTCACCTCACCCGAAGAGCTCTGGCAGCTGGTCGCCGACGGCACCGACGCCATCAGCGGCTTCCCCACCGACCGCGGATGGGACCTCGAACACCTCTACCACCCCGACCCCGACCACACCGGCACCTCCACCACCCGCCACGGCGGATTCCTCCACACCGCAGCCCACTTCGACCCCGCCCACTTCGGCATCAGCCCCCGCGAAGCCCTCACCATCGACCCCCAACAACGCCTCCTCCTCGAACTCAC
>NZ_JBIWOU010000018.1:10090-30247 GCF_044767915.1 Streptomyces sp. NPDC101191 | reverse complement strand
ACCGCCGCGGCGAACGGCGTGATCTTCGCCTCCGCCAGCGCACGGACCGTCTCACGGAGCATCTCGTGCTCCTCCGGCAGGCGATACAGGTCGAAATCGGCAGAACCCGCCACGCTCATTCACTCCCACGCTTGCTAACTACCGTTAAGTAACTCAAATGGTAGGGCGAGACCGGGCCCCGATCCAGGCCCCGACTATGCTCGGGCAGGCATTCCGCCCGACCTCGACTCCTCACTGGAGACCGCATGGCCCTGAAGATCACCGTGATCGGCACCGGCTACCTCGGCGCCACGCACGCCGCGGCCATGGCGGAACTGGGCTTCGAGGTCCTCGGGCTCGACGTCGTCCCCGAGAAGATCGAGATGCTCTCCGGCGGCCGCGTCCCCATGTACGAGCCGGGCCTGGAGGAGCTGCTCGCGCGGCACGTCGAGGGGATCGAGGGGTCCAGCGGGCGGCTGCGGTTCACGACCTCCTGGGAGGAGGTCGGCGCCTTCGGCGACATCCACTTCGTCTGCGTGAACACCCCGCAGAAGCACGGCGAGTACGCCTGTGACATGTCGTACGTCGACGCCGCCTTCGCCTCCCTCGCCGCGGTCGTCCGGTCGGGGGCCCTGGTGGTCGGCAAGTCGACCGTCCCGGTCGGCTCGGCCGAGCGGCTCGCCGGCGTGCTGCCCGTGGGCGTCGACCTGGCCTGGAACCCGGAGTTCCTGCGCGAGGGATTCGCCGTCCAGGACACCCTGCGCCCCGACCGGGTCGTGATCGGCGTGCCCGGGGGGACGCGCGGTGACCGGGCCGAGAAGCTGCTGCGCGAGGTGTACGCGGTGCCGGTGGCCGAGGGCTCGCCGTTCGTGGTGACCGACTACCCGACCGCCGAGCTGGTGAAGACCTCCGCGAACTCCTTCCTCGCCACGAAGATCTCCTTCATCAACGCGATGGCGGAGGTGTGCGAGGCCGCCGGTGGCGACGTCGCCAAGCTGGCGGAGGCGATCGGGCACGACGAGCGGATCGGCAGCAAGTTCCTGCGGGCCGGCATCGGCTTCGGCGGCGGCTGCCTGCCCAAGGACATCCGGGCCTTCATGGCGCGGGCCGGCGAGCTGGGCGCGGACCAGGCGCTGACCTTCCTGCGCGAGATCGACTCCATCAACATGCGGCGCCGCGCGTCCATGGTCGAGATGGCGCGCGAGGCGCTGGGCGGCGGCTTCCTCGGCAAGCGGGTGGCGGTCCTCGGCGCGACCTTCAAGCCCGACTCGGACGACGTCCGCGACTCGCCGGCGCTGAACGTGGCCGGCCAGATCCACCTCCAGGGCGGCCAGGTCACCGTCTACGACCCCAAGGGCATGGAGAACGCCCGCCGGCTCTTCCCGACGCTCGCCTACGCGCCGACCGCCCTGGACGCGGTGCGCGGCGCGGACGTGGTGCTGCACCTGACCGAGTGGCGCGAGTTCCGCGACGCGCTCGACCCGGCGGAGCTGGCCCGGGCGGCCGCCTCCCCCGTGATCCTCGACGGCCGCAACGCCCTCGACGCGGTCCGCTGGCGCGAGGCCGGCTGGACCTACCGCGCGATGGGACGGCCGCGGGCCTGACCCGAAGCCGTGCCCGCGGGGCCCGGTGCGTACCTCTGAGGCACGGACCGGGCCCCGCGCCGGGCGCGGCGGACCGGACCGACCCGGGGACGGGCCGATCGGGGCGCCCGGACGGAACGACGAGGGGCCCGCCGTGGCGGGCCCCTCGTGTCACTCCGTCACTTCCCTTGCGCCGCCTGGGCGTCGAAGGACTCGATCGTCGCGACGGACGGGCCCCGCAGCGCCCGCTGCTCGCGCGCGACCGCCTCCGCGTCCCGCAGCACCCGGACCGCGTTGGACCAGGTCAGCTTCGCCAGGTCCGTGGGCGACCAGCCGCGGGTCAGGAGCTCCGCGATCAGGTTCGGGTAGCCGGCGACGTCGTCGAGGCCGTCCGGGGTGAACGCGGTGCCGTCGTAGTCGCCGCCGATGCCGATGTGGTCGATGCCGGCGACCTCGCGCATGTGGTCGAGGTGATCGGCGACCGTGACCGCCGTCGCGACCGGGCGGGGGTTCTCCGCCTCGAAGGCCCGGTGGATCGCCATGGCCTCGGGGGTGGTGGAGAGGTGGTGCAGGCCGTGCGCGCGCATGTTGTCGTCGGCGCGGGCGGTCCAGTCGACGGCCGCCGGCAGGATGAACTTCGGTACGAAGGTCGCCATCGCCACGCCGCCGTTGGCGGGCAGCCGCTCCAGGACGTCGTCCGGGATGTTGCGCGGGTGGTCGCAGACCGCCCGGGACGAGGAGTGCGAGAAGACCACCGGCGCGGCCGTGGTGTCCAGCGCGTCCCGCATGGTCGTCGCGGCGACGTGCGAGAGGTCGACGAGCATGCCGCAGCGGTTCATCTCGCGGACGACCTCGCGGCCGAAGGCGCTCAGACCGCCGTGCCGGGGCTCGTCGGTCGCCGAATCCGCCCAGTCGTTGTTCTCGTTGTGGGTGAGCGTCATGTACCGCACGCCCAGGGTGTGCAGGGCACGCAGGGTGGCGAGGGAGTTGTCGATCGAGTGGCCGCCCTCGGCCCCCTTGAGGGAGGCGATCCGGCCCTCCTTGCGGGCCGTCTCCATGTCGTCGGCGGTCAGCGCGGGCGCGAGGTCGGCCGCGTACCGGTCGAGCAGCTGGTCGACGACGTCGATCTGCTCCAGGGTGGCGCTCACCGCGTGGTCGCCGGCCAGTCGGCCGGGCACGTACACGGACCAGAACTGGGCGCCGACGCCGCCGGCCCGCAGCCGGGCGAGGTCGGTGTGGAGCGCGCCGCGCTGGTCGCCCGCGATGTCGAGCCGGTCGAGGTCGTAGCCGCAGTGCTCGCGCAGCGCCCAGGGCAGGTCGTTGTGCCCGTCGACGACGGGGGCGGAGGCGAGCAGCTCCCGCGCCTCCGCCAGGCGGTCGGCCGGGCTGCTCACTGGGCGAACCCGAACGCGCCCGAGCCCTCGACCTTCTGCCGCAGCCGCTTGCCCTTCTCGGTGGCCTGGTCGTTGAGCTCCTGCTGGAACTCCTTCATCCGGCCGAGCAGTTCGGGGTCGTGCGCGGCGAGGATGCGGGCCGCGAGCAGACCGGCGTTGCGGGCGCCGGCCACCGAGACCGTGGCGACCGGCACACCGGCCGGCATCTGCACGATCGAGAGCAGCGAGTCCATGCCGTCGAGGTACTTCAGCGGCACCGGCACGCCGATGACCGGCAGCGGGGTGACCGAGGCGAGCATGCCCGGCAGGTGGGCGGCGCCGCCGGCACCCGCGATGATCGCCTTGAGACCGCGGTCGGCGGCCTGCTCGCCGTACGCGATCATCTCGCGCGGCATGCGGTGCGCGGAGACGACGTCGACCTCGTACGCGATCTCGAACTCGTCCAGGGCCTGCGCAGCGGCCTCCATGACGGGCCAGTCCGAGTCGGACCCCATGACGATGCCGACGAGCGGGTGCGCAGCGGGCGGATTACTCAACGATCGTTCCTCGCAGGTAGTCGGCGGCGTGGCGGGCGCGCTCGAGCACCTCGTCCAGGTCGTCGCCGTAGGTGTTGACGTGGCCCACCTTGCGGCCGGGCTTCACGTCCTTGCCGTACATGTGGATCTTGAGCTGCGGGTCGCGGGCCATGCAGTGCAGGTACGCCTGATACATGTCCGGGAAATCGCCTCCCAGAACATTGCACATCACGGTCCACTTCGCGCGCGGGCGCGGATCGCCGAGCGGAAGGTCCAGCACGGCCCGGACGTGGTTGGCGAACTGCGAGGTGACCGCGCCGTCCTGGGTCCAGTGGCCGGAGTTGTGCGGGCGCATGGCGAGTTCGTTGACGAGGATCCGGCCGTCGCGGGTCTCGAAGAGCTCCACGGCCAGGTGACCGACGACGTCGAGCTCCTTGGCGATCCGCAGGGCCAGCTCCTGCGCCTGGCCGGCCAGCTCGTCGTCCAGGTCGGGCGCGGGCGCGATCACGGTGTCGCAGACCCCGTCGACCTGCCGGGACTCGACCACCGGGTACGCGACGGCCTGGCCGTGCGGGGAGCGGACGATGTTCGCGGCGAGCTCGCGCGCGAAATCGACCTTCTCCTCGGCGAGGACCGCCACGCCGGCCTTGAAGGCGTCGTGGGCGTCCGCTTCCGAGCGCACGAACCAGACACCCTTGCCGTCGTAGCCGCCGCGCACGGTCTTCAGGATGATCGGGAAGCCGTCGCCCTCCGCGGCGAAGGCCGCCGCGTCGGCCGGGTCGGCCACGAGGCGGTGCCGCGGGCTGGGCACGCCGATCTCGTCGAGCCTCGCCCGCATCACCCCCTTGTCCTGGGCGTGCGCGAGGGCTCTGCGGCCGGGCCGGACGACGACGCCGTCCGCCTCCAGGGCCGCCAGGTGCTCCGCGGGCACGTGCTCGTGATCGAAGGTGATCACGTCGCATCCGCGCGCGAAGTCACGCAGCGTGTCCAGGTCGCGATAGTCGCCGATGACGACGTCGCTGACCACCTGGGCCGCCGAGTCCTGCGGGGTGTCACTGAGCAGCTTGAACTTGATGCCGAGGGGGATGCCCGCCTCGTGGGTCATACGGGCGAGCTGACCGCCACCGACCATGCCGACTACCGGGAACGTCACCCTCTTAGGGTATCCGCACAAGTTCCGGAGCCTCGTCCGGCTGTGTCTTGTCACAGCCCGCAGTGGGCTCGCACACGGATCGCGAGCATCACAGGCGGGTGGCGGGAGGGGTGGTTAGCATGGCTTGGTTGACGTCGTCCGGGCGTCTGCGGAACACCTCCCAAACGGACGGGACAGACCGATCACGATGAGTGAACCCGGCGCGCTGCGCATGCGAGTGGACCGGCTCGTCCGCGAGGTCGCCAAGTTCGGCGTGGTAGGCGGACTCGGCGTCCTGGTGAACCTGCTCGTCTTCAACGTGGTCCGCCACGTCACCGAGCTTCCGGTGGTGCGGGCCGGCATCATCGCCACCGTCGTGGCGATCGTCTTCAACTACGTGGGGTTCCGGTACTTCACGTACCGCGACCGCGACAAGTCGGGCCGCACCAAGGAACTCGTCCTGTTCCTGCTGTTCAGCATCGTCGGCATGGTGATCGAGAACGGCGTGCTCTACACGGCGACGTACGGCTTCGGCTGGGACACCCCGCTGCAGAGCAACTTCTTCAAGTTCTTCGGCATCGGCGTCGCGACGCTGTTCCGCTTCTGGTCGTACCGCACCTGGGTCTTCCGCGCGCTGCCGGCGAAGGAGGCCGTGCAGACCGCGGAATCGTTCCTGGAGAAGGCGCCCCGCCAGCCCACCCGCCGGCAGCCCGACCGGGTCTGATTCCGGCCCGGGCCGGGTCCGGAACGTAGCGCCCTCCACGCGGAGGGCGGGGCGCCGCCGCGGCCGGCGCCGCGGGCCCGGCAAGATCCGCCGCGGGCCCGGCAAGATCAGAAAGCGACGGCCTAACGCACCGGGCGCTCCGGCTCCGTTTCCGTACGGCTCCTGACCTCGCGGCTCAGGAACAGCGCGAACACCGGCGGCTGCTGCTGGAGCAGCTCCAGACGGCCGCCGTCCGCCTCCGCGAGGTCCCGTGCGACCGCCAGGCCGATGCCCGTGGAGCTGCGGCCGCTGACCGCCCGCTCGAAGATCCGCGCCCCCAGGTCGGCGGGCACCCCCGGGCCCTCGTCGGTCACCTCGATCACGGACTGGTTGCCGGTGACGCGGGTGCGCAGGGCGACCGTGCCGCCGCCGTGCATGAGCGAGTTCTCGATCAGGGCGGCCAGCACCTGGGCGACCGCGCCCGGGGTGCCGACGGCCCGCATGCCCTGCTTCCCGGAGTGCACGATGGCCCGGCCCGCGCTGCGGTAGGCCGGCCGCCACTCGGCGAGCTGCTGCTTGATGACCTCGTCGAGGTCGAAGGCGACGGCGGAGCCCGTCCGCGGGTCGCGCGAGTTCGTGAGCAGCCGCTCGACCACGTCGGTAAGCCGCTCGACCTGCGTGAGGGCGATCGTCGCCTCCTCCCGGACCGTGCCGAGGTCGTCGGCCATGGCGACCTCCTCCAGGCGCATGGAGAGCGCGGTGAGGGGCGTACGGAGCTGGTGGGAGGCGTCGGCGGCGAGCCGGCGCTCGGCGGTGAGCATCCGGGCGATGCGCTCGGCGGAGGCGTCCAGCACGTCCGCGACCCGGTCGAGCTCGGGCACCCCGTAGCGCTTGTGCCGGGGGCGCGGGTCGCCGGAGCCGAGGCGCTCGGCGGTCTCGGCGAGGTCGGTGAGCGGCGAGGAGAGCTTGTTCGCCGCCCGTACGGCGAGCAGCACGGCGGCCACCACGCACAGCAGCGCCACCCCCGCGATGATCAGCAGCGTGCGCCCCACCTCCGCCATGACGACCGAGCGGGCCTCTTCCACGACCACGGTCTCGCCGCGCTCGCCCTCGGCCAGACCGCGGATGACGCTGCCGGAGGGGCGGGTGCCGATCTCGATGGGGTCGCGGCCGGGGATCAGGACGCGCGCGTAGCGCTTGGCGCCGCTCTGGTCGGCCAGGATCGCCGGGTTCACCGGCTCGCCGCCGATCAGCCGGCTGTCCACGATGGACACGATCCGCAGGGCCTCCGAGTCCACGCTCTCCTGGGCGCTGCTGGAGGCCGTGCGGGTCTCGACGATCACGAGCGAACCGCCGAAGACGGCGATGACGACGAGCACCACGGCGAGCGTGGAGTTGATCAGGCGGCGACGCACGGAGGACCGGGCCTAACTCTTCTCGAAGCGGAAGCCCACGCCCCGGACGGTGGCGATGTAGCGGGGGTTCGCCGCGTCGTCGCCGAGCTTCTTGCGGAGCCAGGAGATGTGCATGTCGAGGGTCTTGGTGGAGGACCACCAGGTGGTGTCCCAGACCTCGCGCATCAGCTGGTCACGGGTGACCACCCGGCCGGCGTCCCGGACCAGGACGCGGAGGAGGTCGAACTCCTTCGCGGTGAGCTGCAGCTCCTCGTCGCCCATCCAGGCGCGGTGCGACTCGACGTCGATCCGCACGCCGTGGGTGGTGGGCGCGGCGGCGGGCTCGGTGGCGCCGCGCCGCAGCAGGGCCCGGACGCGGGCGAGCAGCTCGGCGAGGCGGAAGGGCTTGGTGACGTAGTCGTCGGCGCCGGCGTCCAGGCCCACGACCGTGTCGACCTCGTCGGCGCGGGCGGTGAGCACCAGGATCGGCACCGTGTGGCCGTCGGCGCGCAGCCGGCGGGCGACCTCCAGGCCGTCCATGCCGGGCAGTCCCAGGTCGAGCACGACCAGGTCGACCCCGCCCTGGAGACCGGCGTCGAGGGCGGTCGGGCCGTCCTCCCTGACCTCGACCTCGTACCCCTCCCGCCGCAGGGCGCGGGCCAGCGGTTCCGAGATGGAGGCATCGTCCTCGGCGAGCAGTACACGGGTCATGGGGTGATGGTAGTCCGCACGGACGCGGGGCCGGGGCGTGATCCACAGGGCGACGGCGACGCCTCTGGATCTTGGCGCGTAATCTCCTCATGACCTTCGAAAGAGCGAAATCGGTTCCAGTACTACCTGTGATCCATCTCTCAAGTCCTTCCTAATCGGGCACTGTCGTGTCGTATGGTGTCGAGAGTTCTGTAGCGGTAATCGGGGACCTTTGGCCGTGTTGGTGCGCCAAGGGTCTCTTTTCTGCACAAGGCGGTCTCGACGGCCTTGAGGACAGTGAACGACCTGTGGGCCGGGTCCTACGGCGCGAAGACGCGTCAGGGCGTGGATCCCGGAGGGGTGCGACCGCTCCCCGCCGGTGCCGGCCTCCCCCACCGGGCGCATCCCGCTCACGAAGCGCGCGTCCCGACAGAGCAAGGATCGACATGGCGTCCAGCCTGACGACGGCTTCTACCGGAGCCTCCGGTTCCGAGAAGACCTTCTTCGGCCACCCCCGCGGCCTGGCCACCCTCTTCATGACCGAGATGTGGGAGCGCTTCTCCTACTACGGCATGCGGGCCCTTCTGGTCCTCTACCTGGTCTCGGGCGGCGCCGACGCCGCCACGGGCAGCCAGGGCGGCGGCCTGGCCATGACGGCCGCCACGGCCACGGCGATCTACTCCGTGTACGTGTCGATGGTCTACCTGATGGCCATGCCCGGTGGCTGGTTCGGTGACCGCGTCTGGGGCGCCCGCAAGACGGTCACCATCGCCGGTTTCGTGATCATGGCCGGTCACGCCTCGCTCGCCATCCCGGGCCAGGCGATGTTCTTCGTCGGTCTGGCGCTCGTCGCCGCCGGTTCCGGTCTGCTGAAGGCCAACATCTCGACGATGGTCGGCCACCTCTACGACGGCCCGGACGACCCGCGCCGTGACGGTGGCTTCACGCTCTTCTACATCGGCATCAACCTGGGTGCCTTCGTCGCGCCGTTCGTCGTCGGCACCGTCGGCGAGAAGGTCAACTGGCACCTCGGCTTCGCGCTGGCCGCGATCGGCATGGGCGTCGGCCTGCTGCAGTTCCTCGTCGGCACCAGGAACCTCAGCCCGAAGAGCAACCTGGTCCCGAACCCGCTCAGCGCCGCCGAGCGCAGGAGCGTCCTGGTCAAGGTCTGCCTGGTCCTGGTCGTGGCCGCCGTCTTCTACGGCGTCGTCATCGGCCTCGGCATGTACACCCTGAACTGGGCCCTGGTCCCGATCACCCTCGCCGGTCTGATCATCCCGGTCGCCGTCCTGGTCCGCATCAAGCGCGACAAGGACCTCGACAGGACCGAGCAGTCGAAGATGTCCGCGTACATCTGGTTCTTCGTCGCCGCCGCCGTCTTCTGGATGATCTACGACCAGGGTGGCTCGACCCTGTCGCTGTTCGCCGACGACAAGACCGCCGACACCGTCTTCGGCCTCGGCTTCCCGGCCACCTGGTACCAGTCGCTGAACCCGCTGTTCGTCATGGCGCTGGCCCCGGTCTTCGCCTGGCTGTGGCTGTGGCTGGCCCGCAAGAACCAGGAGCCGAACACCGTCGTGAAGTTCGCGATGGGCCTGGTCCTGGTCGGCGCGTCCTTCTTCGTCTTCATCGTCCCGATGAACATGGCGGGCGACGGCACCAAGGTCTCCCCGATGTGGCTCGTCTCGATCTACATGATCCAGACCATCGGTGAGCTGTGCCTTTCCCCGGTCGGCCTCTCCGTCACCACGAAGATGGCCCCGCAGAAGTACGCCTCCCAGATGATGGGTGTCTGGTTCCTCGCCGTCACCGCCGGTGACTGCACCACGGGTCTGCTCTCGCTGGCCGGCGTGGACCTGAACGGCACCGGGATCATCGCGATGCAGGCGGCCCTGGCCGCCGTCGCGGGAGTCGCGGTCTGGAGCTACCGCAAGAAGGTCCAGTCGCTCATGGGCAGCGTCCACTGACGCGTCCTCACGCACGAGGCGGAGGCCGCCGCACCGGGTTCGGTGCGGCGGCCTCCGCCGTTCCGTTCTCCGGGGGCGTCAGCGGCGGAGCCGGGCCCACGGGGTGAAGGTGAACACGGCGCCGCCGAGCAGGATCGCCGTGCCCGCGACCAGGGCGAGCGCGCGCAGCGCGCCGTCGTCCCCGGCACCGGTCTGGGGCAGTTCACCGCCCGAGCCGCCCGAGCTGCTGCCGCCGCCCCCGGAGGCGCCGCCGGCCTGCTTCTCGGTGTCGAGGGTCAGCGAGGCCTGCACCGAGCCCTTGACCTCACAGGGGATCACGATGGGCGAACCGCCCAGCGAGACGCTGATGGTCAGCTTTCCGGGGCTGAGCGTGGCCTTGCCGCTCGCTCCCGGCTTGTAGGTGCCGGTCATGTCGGTCAGGTCGACCGGCTTGCCCGCCTCCAGGGGAGCCGGGTTGGGGGCGCCGGTGACCGTGACCGCACCGCTGTCGGCACCCCCGATCCGCACGGTCATGGACGGCTTGAGGGCGCCCTTGGGGAGGGCGGCCGGGCTGTTCATGACGCCCTTGGCGGTCTTGACGGTGAGGGCGTACGAACCGCCGCTCTTCTTGGCGTTGATGGTCACCTTGGAGGTGATCGAGTCGGGGCCGGGCGCCTGGCAGGCGAAGTTCACCGCGACCTCCTTGCCGGGGAAGTCGGTCTGGCCGCCGCCCCCTCCGGAGGTCCCGCCGGCCGTGCTCCCGCCGGAGGCGGTGGTGCCGCCGGACGTGGTCGAGCCGCCCGAGGTGGTCGTACCGCCGGAGGTCGTCGTACCGCCGGACGTGGTGGTGCCGCCGGAGGAGCCGGAGCCGCCGCCGTCCGTCACCTTGATCGTGGCGCCGACCGCGACCGTCTCCTTCGGCGAGCACGTGGTGTCCGTCGACAGCGGCTTGGAGACGTTGATCGTGTACTTGCCGGGCGTCAGCGTGATCTCGCCCGCCTTCTCCAGTTTGAGCTTGCCCTTCATGTCCGGCAGGACCATCGGGCTGTTCTTCTTGATGGGCGGGTTCTGCCGCGGCCCCTCCATCGCCAGCGTGCCGCTCGCGGCGCCGCCGAGCGTGATGACGCCGGTCGGCTTCACCGTGTCCTTGTCGAGGTCGAGGATGTCGGGGTTCTTCGAGGCGGCCTCGACCGTCTTCCAGACCACCTCCACCTCGTCGCCGACCTTGGCCTCGGCGGGCGCGGTGATCTGCACCTTGGTGGTGCCCTGCACCGGCGGGAGGCCGGAGATGGAGGGCGGGATGCACTCGGTCCTGTACGAGACCTCCGCCGCCATGGCGGGGCCGGCGGCCAGCAGGACCCCCGCGCCGCCGAGCATCAGGGCGACACCCGCCGCGCTGATCCTCCGTGTCGTGCGTGTCGGGCTCACGACTGTCCCTTCGTCGTCGGGCTGTTCTCTGACGGTGCGGAGTCGGGGGTGAACCACGGCAGGACCGCGGTCGGTTCGTCACCGGCACCGGCCGCCGGTACGGACACGGGGCCGGGTGCGCGGCGCGTGGGACGCGGCCGGCCGGCGGCACTCCGCCTGATCCGGCGCCGGCCGGGCGGGCGGACCCGGTCGACGACCGCCATGCCGACGCGGAACAGGGCGGCCGGGACGACGACCGCGAGCAGCAGCCAGAACAGGGTCACGCCCCACGGGCGTCCGACGCCCCAGGGCTGCTCGATGATCACCTGCCCGCCGTACCGCACGGACACCTGGTAGTCGCCGTGGGCACCCGCGGTCAGCTCGACGGGCAGCCTCACCAGGGCCTTGCGGCCGGGCTCGATGGTGCCGCGCCACTGCCGTTCCTCGTACTGCGGCGAGAACACCCCGTGGCTGGTGCCGACCTCGAAGACGGGGTCCTTGACCGCCGTCTGGCCCAGGTTGCCGAGGGTGACGACGACCTCGCGGCGGGCGGGGGCGCCGAACCGGACGAGCACGCCGCTGGAGCCTTCGAGCCGGGCGGAGGTCAGCACCCGCAGCGCGCCGGGCCCCGAGGCCTCGGGCAGTGGGGCGGTCGGATGCCCGGCCACCGTGAAAGCGACGTCCACGACGTCCTGTTGGCCGGTGACCCCGGCGACGTGGACGACGCAGGGGCAGGGCCTGGGCGGCTCGGCGACCGGCAGCTTCCGGCTGAAGGTGCCCTTGGCGTCGACCGTGGCGGCGCGGCCGTCGGTGTTGGCGCAGGAGTTGGTGCCCCCGATGACGCCCTGCCCGGGCGTGGCCTGGCCGCAGACCAGCAGCATGAGCAGGGCGCCGGGCTTCCAGCCGGAACCGCTGACGGTGATCTCGCCGCCCTTGCCGCCCTGGCTCTGCGAGAGCGCGACCCCGGGCCGCTCGGCCGCGGTGGCGGTGGCCGGCAGCAGGGCGAGCAGCACCGCGGCGAGCAGCGCGCCCGCCGCCGTACGCAGGTACGTCATCGTCTCCTCCGTATCGCGTACGTGGCCGTGCCCGCCGCCGCGAGGAGGACGGCCGCCAGGACGCCTACGCCCGCGGGCGAGGCGAAGGCGGCGTCCGCGCGGGCGCTCGCGGGGGCGGCGCCCGGGGCGCCGGCCGTCAGACGGACGGTGACCGAGTCGAGCGCGGGCGGATCGGGCCACGGTTCGGTGCGGGTGGCGCGCTCGCCGGGGCGCAGGACGAGCGGAAGCGGGCGTTCGGGGCGGTCGAGGACGGTGCCGAGCAGGCCCTCGGCGCGTACGGCGAGACGCGGGGCGAGGACGGTGTTGCCCCGGTTGACCAGGGTGTAGCGCAGGGTGCCGGAGGGCTCGACGCGGACGTCCTCGACGGTGAGGGCGGCGAGCCGCGGCCCGCTGACCCGCAGGTGCAGCGGGACGACCGTCTCGCGACCGGCGGCGCCGGCCCGTACGGAGCCCTGGTGGTCCCCGGGCGGGGTGTCGGCGGGCACGGTGACGGCGAAGGGCACGTCCGCCCGCGTCCGGGCGGGCACGGTCACCGAGCGCACGGCGAACGCGATGGACGCGCCCTCGCCGCTGAGCCGCACGGTGAGCGGCCGGGCCCCGGTGTTGGTCACGGACAGCGTGTCCTGCAGCACGCTGCCGGAGGCGCCCTCCAGGTACACGTACGGGCGCCCCGCGGCGGGCTCCGCGCTCCACCCGGCGAAGGCGGTACGGGCCGGGCCCGGTGCCGGGGCCGTCGGCGACGCCGCCGCCGCGGCCGCCCCGGGCCCGGCCGTCCCGGCCGCCGCGAGCAGGGCGGCGGCCGCGGCCCGTGCCACCCGCATCAGCGTGCCGTGTGCCGTGCGGTGCGCCGGGTGAGCCAGAGCACCCCGGCCGTGCCGGTCAGCAGGACGGTGCCGCCGAGGGTGCCGAGCGCGGTGGCCGAGTCGAGCGGGCCGGTCCTGGGCAGTTCGCCGCCCGAGCCCGTCCCGCCCGAGGAGTCGTCGGAGCCGCCGGATCCGCCCGAGCCGCCCGGCGCCGTCACGTCCAGTTCGAGGGCGGCCTTGGGGCTGTTCGTCGGCTTGCAGACGGCCGCGTCCATGCCCAGGGCGTGGACGGTGAGGGTGCCGGCCGTGAAGGTGACCCTGCCGCTCTTCTTCGGGGTGTACGTACCGGTCAACTGCCCGATTTTGATGGGGGTGTCGGCGGGGATGAGGGCCGCGTTGGGCACGCCCTTGACCTGGACCCTGCCGCTCTCCGCGCCGCCGAGGACGAGCTCGGCGCGCGGGGTCATGACGCCCTTGGGGAGGTCGACCGGACTGTCGGAGACGCCCTTCTCGAAGGACATCGTGATCGTGTACGCGCTGCCACTCTTGACGGCCTTGATGTCGACGGGCGAGACGGCGCTCTTCGGGCCGATCTTCGTCTCGCAGGCGTAGTTGACGTCGACGACCTCGGCCTGCGCGGCGGGCGCGGAGAGCAGGACGGCCGAG
This sequence comes from Streptomyces sp. NPDC101191, assembly GCF_044767915.1. Lineage (NCBI taxonomy): Bacteria > Bacillati > Actinomycetota > Actinomycetes > Kitasatosporales > Streptomycetaceae > Streptomyces > Streptomyces sp. NPDC101191. The sequence goes on along the minus strand of NZ_JBIWOU010000018.1, from coordinate 16,980 downwards.
CCCGCCACCGCCGCCGTCAGCGCACAGGCTGTTCTCCTCCGGTACGGCACCTCGAGCACCCCTCACCGCAAAGTTGCTGACGGTCTATCAGATTGGCCGTCAAGGTACGCCTGGGGCCCTGCGGAGGGAAGAGAGAAGGGTGTGAAAGTCCTACGCGGGTGCGGCCAGCTCGGCCCAGACCGTCTTGCCGGGGGCGCCGGGGACGCGCTCGACGCCCCAGTCCCGGCAGAGGCGCTGGACGATGAACATGCCGTGCCCGCCCGGCCGTCCGGCGCGGTGCGGGGTGCGCGGGGCGGGCTGACCGGTGCCGCGGTCGGCGACTTCGAGGCGCAGCACCTCGGCGAGGCGCAGCACGCGCAGGCTCTCGGGGCCCTCGGCGTGCAGGCAGGCGTTGGTGACGAGCTCGGAGACCACGAGCAGGACGTCCTCGGCGGCGGCGCGCCGGTCGGCCGTGGCCGCGGGCAGCCAGCCCCAGTCGTAGAGCGCCTGCCGGGTGAAGTCGCGGGCGAGCGGGACGGTGCCACTGGCCGCCCCGAGGGCGATGGTGCGGACCTCGGGTTCGCCGGAGGCGGTCTCCTTCAACGCTTCACCTCACCGTTCAGCCGATTGACGAGTTCAGGACACAGGACCGGGCCCGGAGTGCCGGGCCTGATCGGGGGGCTCAGCCGGGGAGGGCCGAGTCGAGCGAGTCGTGGAGGGTGAAGACGGCGTCCGCTCCGGTGATCTCGAAGACCCGGGCCACCGGCGGCCGCATCGCCGCCAGATGGACTCCGCCGCCCGCGGCGTCCGCCCTCAGCCGGGCTCCGAGCAGGACGTTGAGTCCGGTGGAGTCGCAGAACTCGAGGCGTGAGCAGTCGAGTACGAGACGTGTCCGGCCCTCGTCGAGGGCTTGGTCGAGTGGCGCACGCAACAGTTCGGCGGTGTGGTGATCGAGCTCACCCACCGGGGTGAGCACCTCGCTCGCCCCCACGGTGCGGACCTCGACCCGGAACCGCCCGGGTGCGCTGCCGGTGTGCTGGCGGTACATGCGTCGAACCATACAAGCGCACCGCCGTTCACCGCACACAAGCTCCATCGCAAAGGTGATGAACCGGACAATTGCCACTTGCAACCATCGGGGTTGAACCGGTAGGCCTAGAAGAACACATTCCACTTGGCCGGCCTCGGAGGCGCCGCAAACCGCAGCGAGACAATGATGGAGGAGAGCATGTCCCCCCGGCTCGACGTACCGGACCTCGCGGTCACGGACCTCGCGGAACTCCCGCGGATCCCGCCCGCCGACGAGCTCGCGCCGCACGACGCGCGCGCCCTGTCGAAGACCCTCTTCGCCCGCCTGGGCGACCTGGAGGAGGGCACCCACGAGTACGCGTATGTACGCAACACCCTGATCGAACTCAACCTGGCCCTGGTCAAGTTCGCCGCCTCGCGGTTCCGCACCCGCAGCGAACCCATGGAGGACATCGTCCAGGTCGGCACCATCGGCCTGATCAAGGCGATCGACCGCTTCGAACTGTCCCGCGGCGTCGAGTTCCCCACCTTCGCGATGCCGACGATCATCGGCGAGATCAAGCGCTTCTTCCGCGACACCTCGTGGTCGGTGCACGTCCCGCGCAGGCTCCAGGAACTCCGCATCGACCTCGCCAAGGCCGGCGACGAACTCGCCCAGCGCCTGGACCGCGCCCCCACGGTCGACGAACTCGCCCACGCCCTGGGCATCAGGACGGACGAGGTCGTCGAGGGCATGGCCGCGGCCAACGCGTACACCGCGAGCTCCCTGGACGCGCCGCCCGACGAACTCGACACCGACGGCGGCACGCTCGCCGACCGGCTCGGCTACGAGGACCACGGCATCGAGGGCATCGAGTACATCGAGTCGCTCAAGCCGATGATCGCCTCGCTCCCGGCCCGCGACCGCCGCATCCTGTCGCTCCGCTTCACCGCCGGCCTCACCCAGTCGGAGATCGGCGAGGAACTCGGCATCTCCCAGATGCACGTCTCGCGCCTCCTCTCCCGCACGCTGGCCCGGCTGCGCAAGGGCCTGACGATCGACGAGTGACGTCCGGCGGGACCGCGTGGCGCCGGCGTCCGTACGGACGGTCACGCCGGCGCCCCGGAACGGTCCGCCGGCGTGGACGGGCCGGGCGGACCGCCCGCCGCCCGGGCGCTGCGCCGCCACCGCGCCGCCACGGAGGGCGGCACCGCGCACGGCCCACCCGCCGGCGGCCACGCGACCGACGGGGACCGCCGGCCGGAGCCCGGGTGACGTCGCTCACGCCCTGGGGCGCGCGCCGGGCGCCGTGATCCCCGCCCTCTCCGCAGGACACACCCGCGCGCCGCTCCCCTACCGGCCTTCCCCCGCGTCGCCCAGCGCCGCTCCGAGGCGGGCGGCGAGGCGGCTCGCCCGGGTGACGTCGCCCCATGTGGAGACACGGACGAAAACGGTGTGATGCGCGGTCCACCCGGAGCGCTCGGCGCGCTCCCCGTGGAAGACCACCTGGACCCCGTCCTCGCTCCACCAGCCGGACGGCTCGCGCTCCCGCGGGTCCGGCCACACGCCCTGCCAGTCGATCCACGCCTGCCCGTCCCCGAGCGCCGCCACGAAGCGCGCCTCGACCGTGCCGCACGCCATGTCGGCCGTCACGTCGAGCGGCAGCTCCCCGGCGAGGGCCTCGTCGCTCGTGGCGGCCAGGTCGACCTCGAAGCACCGCCATGCGCCGGTCTCCGGGTCGGTGCGCGGCTCCAGGTGGTCGAACAACCCCTCGGGCAGCACCTCCGCCATCCGCCGCACGTCCCGCACCGTACGCAGCTCCGCCCCGAGGCTCACCTCGGGGCGGAGCTCGTCGAGCAGCGCGCAGAGCCGTCTCGCCGTCGCGAGCGCCTCGGCGGCGTCGGTGGTCCGGTGGACGGGCCAGGTCCGGTGACTCCCCATGCGCGTCACCCTCGCACAGCCGCCGGACGCCCCCACCACGCGCCCGGGCGGGCGTCCGGCGGGGGCGTCCGGCGGGGCGTCAGACCGTGCGCACGCCCTTGCGCCAGACCTCCGAGACCAGCGGCACGCCCGGCCGGTAGGCCAGGTGGACGTGGGACGGAGCGTCGAGGAGCGCGAGGTCGGCGCGGGCGCCGACGGTGAGGCGGCCGACGTCGGTGCGGCGCAGGGCGGCCGCCCCGCCGGCCGTCGCGGACCAGAGGGCCTCGTCCGGGGTCATCCGCATGTCGCGGACCGCGAGCGCGATGCAGAAGGGGACGGAGGAGGTGAAGGACGAGCCGGGGTTGCAGTCCGTGGACAGCGCCACGGTGACGCCCGCGTCGAGGAGACGGCGCGCGTCCGGCCATTCCGCCCGGGTGGAGAACTCCGCGCCGGGGAGGAGCGTGGCGACCGTGGCGCCCGAGGCGAGCGCGTCCACGTCCGCGTCCGTCAGGTGGGTGCAGTGGTCGGCGCTCGCCGCGTCCAGCTCGACCGCGAGCTGCACACCGGGGCCGTACGACAGCTGGTTGGCGTGCACGCGGGGGTGCAGGCCCCTGGCCTTGCCCGCGGTGAGGATCGCGCGGGCCTGGTCTCCGTCGAACGCGCCCTTCTCGCAGAAGACGTCGACCCACCGCGCGTACGGGGCGCAGGCGTCCAGCATCTCGCCGGTGACCAGGTCCACGTACGCGGCCGGGTCGTCGGCGTGGTCGGGGGACACGATGTGGGCGCCGAGGTAGGTGACCTCGTCGGTGTGCTCGGCGGCGATGCGGAGCGCACGGGCCTCGTCCTCGACCGTCAGGCCGTAGCCGGACTTGGTCTCGAAGGTGGTGGTGCCCTGCCGCAGGGCCTCCCGCATGAAGCGGGCGACGTTCGCGGAGAGTTCGGCGTCCGTGGCGGCGCGGGTGGCGGCGACGGTGGTGCGGATGCCGCCGGCCTTGTAGGGCTGGCCGGACATGCGGGCGTTGAACTCGGCGGTGCGGTCCCCCGCGAAGACGAGGTGGGAGTGGGAGTCGACGAAGCCGGGGATCACCGCACGGCCCGCCGCGTCGACCCGGTTGTCAGTGGCCGGTGCTTTGCTTGATTCACCGACCCAGACGACACGGTCGCCTTCGATGACGACGGCCGCGTCCTGGATCAGGCCCAGGGGGGTTCCATCACCGAGGGAGGGATCGTTGGTGACGAGGCTGGCGATGTTGACGATGGCCGTGGCGGCCGTCGCCACGGGGCTGTTCGCGCTCGTGGGCGCGGAGGTCGGCGCCGGGTTGTTCGTCGCCGCGGGGCTCGTGTCCATGATGCGAGGTGTCTCCTTCAGCCGCGCAGGGCGGCGATCGAGTCCGCGAGGGCCTGCCCCACGTCCGGGACGGACCGGTGGACCCCGTCCTGTACGACGTGACGGCCGCCCACGACCGTGTGCCGCACGTCCGCGGCCGACGCTGCGAATACCGCCGTCTCGGCTGCCAGACGCGGCAGCGGCCCCGCTGTCCTGACGGAGTCCAGGGCGATCGTCGTGAAGTCGGCGAAGGCGCCGGCCGCCAGGACACCCGCGTCCTGCCAGCCCAGCGCCGCGTGCCCGTCCGCCGTCGCCGCCCGCAGCAGCGCGGCCGCCGTCCAGTGGCCGCGGGTGCGGGTGCGCAGGCGCTCGTCGAGCTCCATCGCCCGCGCCTCTTCCAGGAGGTCGATGACGGCGTGGCTGTCGCTGCCCAGCGAGAGCGGGGAGCCCGCGCGCTGGAGGGCGACGGCGGGTCCGATGCCGTCGGCGAGGTCGCGCTCGGTGGTGGGGCACATGCAGGTGCCGGTCGCGGAGCCGCCGATGAGCGCGATGTCCTGGTCCGTCAGGTGTGTGTTGTGGACGCCCACGGTCCGCGCCCCGAGGACACCGTGGTCGGCGAGAAGCTGGGTGGGGGTCCGGCCGTGGGCCGCCCGGCAGGCGTCGTTCTCGGCGGTCTGCTCGGAGAGGTGGACGTGGAGCGGGGCCTGCCGGTCCTGCGCCCACCGGGCCACCGTGGACAACTGGTCCGCCGGAACGGCGCGTACGGAGTGGATGGCGGCGCCGATCCGGACGCCCTCCCGCTCCTTGAGCGCCGACGCCCGCTCGGCCCAGGCGTCCGCCGTGCCGTCGGTGAAACGGAGCTGGTGCGGCTCGGGGGCCGCGCCGAAGCCGGCCGAGAGGTAGGCCGTGTCGAGGAGGGTGATGCGGATGCCGGCCTCGGCGGCCGCCGCGATCAGGGCCTCGCCCATGGCGTTGGGGTCGGCGTAGGGGGTGCCGCCGGGCGCGTGGTGCAGGTAGTGGAACTCGCCGACGGAGGTGATGCCGGCGAGCGCCATCTCCGCGTACACGGCGCGGGCCAGCGCGAAGTAGCTGTCCGGCGTGAGCCGCTGGGCGACGGTGTACATGACCTCGCGCCAGGTCCAGAAGGTGCCGGAGCCGACCTGGACGGTGCCGCGCAGGGCGCGGTGGAAGGCGTGCGAGTGGGCGTTGGCGAGGCCCGGCAGGGTGAAGCCGCGCAGGACGACGGCGCCGGGCGGGGGCGTCTCGGCCCCCCTCCGGACCGCGGTGATGCGGCCGTCGGCCACGTCGAGCAGCACTCCCGGCTCGACGTGGGTGTCGAGCCAGGCGTGCTCGAGCCAGTAGGTGGTCACCTGCACGCCAGGCCCTCCAGTACGTCGGCGAGTGCGCGGACGCCGGCCACGCAGTCGTCCTCGGCCGCGAACTCGGCCGGGGAGTGCGAGACGCCCGTGGGGTTGCGTACGAACAGCATGGCGGTCGGGATGGAGGCGGACAGAATGCCCGCGTCGTGTCCCGCTCCGGTCCCGAGCACCGGGACCTTGTCCCCGGTGCTCTCGCCGAGCAGCCGGCTCATCTCGTCGCGCAGGGCGTGCCCGAACTCGACGACCGGCGTGAACGACTCCCGGACGACCGCGAGGTCGACGCCCTGGCGGACGGCGTGCGCGCGGGCCGCGGCCTCGATGCCGGCGACGACGGTGTCCAGGGACTCCTGGTCGGCGGCGCGGGCGTCGAGCCAGCCGCGGACCAGCGACGGGATGGCGTTGACGCCGTTCGGCTCGACGGCGATCTTTCCGAAGGTGGCGACGGCGCCCGCGAGTTCGGCCTCGCGCCGGGCCGAGAGGACGGTCTCCGCGTACGGCAGCATCGGGTCGCGCCGGTCGACGAGCCGGGTGGTGCCCGCGTGGTTGGCCTCGCCGTGGAAGTCGTACCGCCAGCGGCCGTGCGGCCAGATGGCGGAGGCGATGCCGACCGGGTCGCCGGACAGGTCCAGGGCGCGGCCCTGCTCGACGTGCAGCTCGACGAAGGCGCCGATGCGGCTCAGACGCTCGGGGTCGTGGCCGATGGCCTCGGGGTCGTGGCCGGCGGCCTCCATCGCCTGCGGGAGGCTGATCCCGTCGGCGTCGCGCAGCTCGAAGGCCTTCTCCTTGGTCAGCTGACCGGAGGTGAGCCGGGAGCCGACGCAGGCGAGCCCGAAGCGGGCACCCTCCTCGTCGCCGAAGTTGACGATGGCGAGGGGCCGCTTGAACGAGACGCCGCGGGAGCGGAGTTCGTCCAGGGCGGCGAAGGCGGACACGACGCCGAGCGGGCCGTCGAAGGCGCCGCCGTCGGGCACGGAGTCCAGGTGGGAGCCGGTGACGACGGCGTCACCGGCGGCCGGGTCGCCGAGCCAGGCCCACTGGTTGCCGTTGCGGTCGGTCTCGACGTCGAGCCGCCGGGCCTCCGCCTGCATGCGGAACCACAGGCGGCAGTCGGCGTCGGCACCGGTCCAGGCGTAGCGGCGGTATCCGCCTGAGGCGTGGGGGGGGGCCGGGGGGCCCCCCCCCCCCCCCCCACACGAGCATGCGGTGGGGCCGCCCGCCCCAGAACACGCCCCGGGGCCCCACCCGCCCCGGGCGGAGGGCGAGCCGGTACGCGCGC
>NZ_JBIWOU010000018.1:0-10080 GCF_044767915.1 Streptomyces sp. NPDC101191 | reverse complement strand
CCGGCGGCGGCGCCCTCGACGCCCCGGCCGGCGCGGAGGCCGCCGCCGCCGCGGGGGGCGCCCCCCGCTCCCCCGGCCCCCCCCCACGTCCACATGGCGTGGAAGGACTGGCTCACGCCGAGCCTTCCACGGCGTCGCCCTCGCGCATCGGGATGCGGACGCCCTTCTCGTCGGCGACCCGCTCGGCGATGTCGTAGCCGGCGTCGACGTGGCGGATGACGCCCATGCCGGGGTCGTTGGTGAGCACGCGGCGGATCTTCTCGCCGGCCAGCTTGGTGCCGTCCGCCACCGAGACCTGGCCGGCGTGGATGGAGCGGCCCATGCCGACGCCGCCGCCGTGGTGGATCGAGACCCAGGAGGCGCCGGAGGCGACGTTGACCATGGCGTTGAGGAGCGGCCAGTCGGCGATCGCGTCGGAGCCGTCGAGCATGGCCTCGGTCTCGCGGTACGGGGAGGCCACGGAGCCGCAGTCCAGGTGGTCGCGGCCGATGGCGAGGGGCGCGGCGAGGGTGCCGTTGCCGACCATGTCGTTGAACATGTCGCCGGCCTTGTCGCGCTCGCCCTGGCCGAGCCAGCAGATACGGGCGGGCAGGCCCTGGAAGTGGACGCGCTCGCCGGCCATCTTGATCCAGCGGTGCAGCGACTCGTTCTCCGGGAAGAGGTCGAGGATCGCCTTGTCGGTCTTGTGGATGTCGGAGGCCTCGCCGGAGAGGGCGGCCCAGCGGAACGGGCCCTTGCCCTCGCAGAACAGCGGGCGGATGTACGCGGGGACGAAGCCGGGGAAGGCGAAGGCGCGGTCGAAGCCGGCCAGCTGGGCCTCGCCGCGGATCGAGTTGCCGTAGTCGAAGACCTCGGCGCCGGCGTCCATGAATCCGACCATGGCCTCGACGTGCCGGGCCATCGACTCGCGGGCGCGGCTGGTGAAGCCGGCCGGGTCCTTGGCGGCGGCGTCGGCCATGTCCTCGAAGGCGACGCCGACCGGGAGGTAGGACAGCGGGTCGTGGGCGGAGGTCTGGTCCGTCACGATGTCGATCGGGGCGCCCTCGGCGAGCATCTGCGGGAGCAGCTCGGCGGCGTTGCCGAGCAGACCGATGGAGAGCGGCCTGCGGGCGTCGCGGGCCTCGGTGGCGAGCTGGAGCGCGTGGGCCAGGTTGTCGGCCTTCACGTCCAGGTAGCGGTGCTCGATGCGGCGCTCGATGGCGCGCGGGTCGCAGTCGATGCAGATCGCGACGCCGTCGTTCATGGTGACGGCGAGCGGCTGGGCGCCGCCCATGCCGCCGAGGCCGGCGGTGAGGGTGATGGTGCCGGCCAGGGTGCCGCCGAACTTCTTCGCGGCGACGGCGGCGAAGGTCTCGTAGGTGCCCTGGAGGATGCCCTGGGTGCCGATGTAGATCCAGGAGCCGGCGGTCATCTGGCCGTACATGGTGAGGCCGAGCTGCTCCAGGCGCCGGAACTCCTCCCAGTTGGCCCAGTCGCCGACCAGGTTGGAGTTGGCGATGAGGACGCGCGGGGCCCATTCGTGGGTCTGCATGACGCCGACCGGGCGGCCGGACTGGACCAGCATGGTCTCGTCCTGCTTGAGGGTGCGCAGGGTGCGGACCATGGCGTCGAAGGAGCGCCAGTCACGGGCGGCCTTGCCGGTGCCGCCGTAGACGACGAGCTTGTCGGGGTGCTCGGCGACCTCGGGGTCCAGGTTGTTCTGGAGCATTCGGAGGGCGGCCTCCTGCTGCCATCCCAGGGCGCTCAGTTCCGTACCGCGCGGGGCTCGGACGGGTCGGGGTCCTGACATGGCGGTGCCTCCTCGATGCTCGGTTATTCATTCAGGTATTCACATCCTGGACTGGTGAATAGTCTTAGTCAACAGCTGCGGGGCCACGCCACCGGGTGGTGCGATGGACCCATGACTTCCCCCGCCCCCGCGGACCGTCGCCGACACGCTCGCGACCGGGCCGTCCGCGCCGCCGTCGAGCAAGGACTCCTCTCCCCCGCCGAACCCGTCGCCGCCCTCCTCGACACCGAGGGAATCCGCGCCTCCGCAGCCGCCCTGACCAGCGCCTTCGCCGCCGTCACCGACGCCCCCGTGCTGCACGCCTTCGCCGTGAAGGCCTGCCCGCTCGTCCCCGTCCTGCGCCTGCTGCACGAGGCGGGCCTGGGCGTCGAGGTGGCCAGCCCCGGCGAGCTGGCCCTGGCCCGCGCGGCCGGCGTGCCGCCGACCCGAACGGTCCTCGATTCGCCCGCCAAGACCCCGGCCGAGCTGCGCCAGGCCCTCGCCCTCGGCATCGCCGTCAACGCCGACAACCTCCAGGAGCTCGAACGGCTCGACGCGCTGGTCGCCTCCGCCCCCACCGCCTCGCCCCTGGGGATCCGGGTCAACCCGCAGGTCGGGGCCGGTTCCATCGGGGCGCTGTCGACGGCCACCGCCACCTCCAAGTTCGGCGTGGCGCTGCGCGACGAGGGCGCCCGGGAGGCCGTCGTCCGGGCTTACCTCGACCGGCCCTGGCTCACCCGGCTGCACACCCACACCGGCTCGCAGGGGGTCCCGCTCGCCCTGATGGCCGAGGGCGTCGGCACCGCGTACGCGCTCGCCGAGGAGATCAACACCAAGGCCGGCCGGCAGCAGATCGACACCCTCGACATCGGCGGCGGCCTCCCGGTGAACTTCGCCTCCGACGAGGAGACCCCGGACCACGCCGACTACGCCCGGCTGCTGGCCGCGACCGTCCCCGGGCTGCTCGACGGGCGCTACGCCCTCGTCACCGAGTTCGGACGCTCCCTGCTCGCCAAGCACGGCACGGTCCTGGCCCGCGTGGAGTACACCAAGACCTCCGGCGGGCGCCCCATCGCCGTCACCCACGCCGGCGTCCAGGTCGCCACCCGCACCGTCTACGCCCCCGGCTCCTGGCCGCTGCGGGTCCTCGCGTACGACGCCGAGGGCCGACCCCGGACGGGGGAGGAGGTGGTCCAGGACGTGGCCGGGCCCGCCTGCTTCGCCGGGGACCTGCTCGCCGCCGGCCGGGCGCTGCCGCTGCTGCGGCCGGGGGACGTCGTCGCGGTGCCCGACACCGGCGCGTACTACTTCGCGCACCACTACGCGTACAACAGCCTGCCCCGCCCCGCCGTCCACGGCTTCACCCCGACGGAGGACGGAGGCGTGGCCTTCGCGACGGTCCGCCGCGCCCAGACCCTCGACGAGATCGTGGCCGAATCCGGCGGCGCCCGGCCCGACGCACTGCTCCGGCCGCCCCTGCGGGAGCCCGCGTCCGGTGCTCCCATGGAGCCATGACACCAAGCACCTCCTCCGTCGTCGTCGAGCGCCGGGTCAACGCCTCCCCCGGGCGCGTCTGGGAGTCGATCACCGACCTGCGGGACATGCCACGGGTGCTCAGCGGCGTCGAGAAGGTCGAGGTGCTCACCGAGGGCGGCTTCGCGGTGGGCACCCGCTGGCGCGAGACCCGGCGGATGATGGGCCGGGAGGCCACGGAGGAGATGACCGTGACCGTGTGCGAGCCGCCCGAGCGCTATGTCACGGTGGCCGACTCCCACGGCATGCACTACGTCTCCGAGATCACCCTCGTGCCCGACGGCCCCGCGGTCTCCGCCACGGCGACCACGCTGCGGATGACCTTCACCGCCCGGCCCTCCCACGACCGCGTCCCCGGCCTGGTCGCCCGGCTGATCGGACGCTTCGGCGCGCGGGCGGTGGCGCGGGCGCTCGGCAAGGACCTGGACGAGATCGCGCGGGCGGTCGAGAGCCGGGTCTGAGGGGCTTCCGGACGTTCCTTCGGAGCGTCGGCGATCACCTCCCGGCCAACGGTCGATCAGCCTCTGACAAATTCCATTGGAAAATGCCGGAACTCCCGCGATCGATCAGGACGTTGAGTAGCGTCACCGTTACTGCCGTACGTCCGCACGCCGCATCGGGAGGGGATCACGCGTGCCCGGAATCGACGAGTGTCTGCTGGAGGCCATGAGCCTGCCAGGGGCACGCGGGGCCTGGCTGGTCGACTGGACCAGCGGACTGGCCCTCGGGTCGGCGGGCGAGTCCCCGGTCGGCGACCACGAGACGACCGCCGCCGAGAGCGCCGAACTGGCGCGCGCCGCAGCGGAGTTCGAGTCGCCCGCCGGCCCCGGGGCCGGCCCGGCGGGCACCGCGGCCGAGGACACCGTCCCGCCCGTCGAGGACCTGATCGTCAGCACCCGCGCCGGCTACCACGTGATCCGCTTCGTCGAGACCGCCTTCGACAGCAGCGTCTTCCTCCACCTCTGGCTCGACCGGAGCACCGGCAACCTCGCCCTCGCCCGCATGAGACTGGGCGACCTCGCCGAAAGGCTGGTGCTCGGATGACCGCCACCGCCACGGCCACCACCGTCTCGCCGATGCTCACCCGCCTCGCCGCCGAGAAGGCCACCGGCGCCCTGCTCCGCGACCACGGCACGCTCTACCTCGTCGACGGCCGCGTCGTGCACGCCGAGAGCCCCAGCTCCCCCGGCGTCGACGTGCTGCTCACCGCGGGCGGGCGACTGCCCCGCGAGGGCTGGGACGAGGCCGTGGACCGGGCCGGTGCGCGCGGCGCCGTCGGCCGCTTCCTCGTCGACAGCGGCCGGCTGCACGACGGCGAACTGGAGATATGCCACCTCGGCGCCGTCTTCGACGCGGCCTTCTTCGCCCTCGGGCCCGCCAGCGGCCCGACCCGCTTCCGCTACGGGGTGGGGCACTGGTTCGGCGCGGTGCGGCCGGTCGACACCGGGGCCGTCGAGCGCGAGACCCTGCGCCGCCGCGAACTCCTCGACTCCGTCTGGCCCTACCCGGCCGTCGACACCGCGCCCGTCGTGCCCCGCCGCGCCGCCCCCGGACAGCCGGTGGGCGCCCGGCAGCGGGCCCTGCTCACCGCGGCCGACGGGGTCCGCACCCCGGCGGACATCGCCCGGCTGCTCGGCCGGCCCGCCTTCCACACCCTGCTCGACGTACGGCGGCTCGCCGCGGCCGGGCTGGTGGAGACCCCGTACGAAGCACCCCCGCCGGACCCGCCCGTCGTCCCCGTGTGGGTCGGCGAGGTCGCCACCCCCGACCCCGACATCGCCCTGCTCCGCCGGCTCCGTGACGCCCTGGAGGCAGCTCTGTGATGAGGCGTGCCCTGCGCCTGCGCGCCGAGAGGAGACAAATGATGACCGCAGAAGCCGAGGTGCTCGTCGAGCTGAGACGCCTGCGGGCCCGGCTGCCGCAGCTCACCGGCGCCCTCGCGGCCAGCGCCGACGGCCTGGTGCTCGCCCAGGACGCCGTGGACGGCGAGGCGGAGAGCGTGGCCGCGCTGACCGCCGCCGCGCTCGGCGTCGGGCAGCGGCTCGCCGACACGACCGGGCAGGGCGGCTTCCGCGAACTCCTGGTCCGCGGCGAGCACGGCTACGTGGCGACGTACGCGGCGGGCGGCTCGGCCGTCCTGACCCTGCTCGCCGAACCCCGGATCAACGTCGGCCGACTCCACCTGGAGGCCCGCCGGTCCAGCGCACGGATAGGCGAGCTCGTGGACGTCGCCCTGGAACGCAGAGACCTGAACTGACCGCCCCCCTCACCTCCACTCACACGAAGGAAGAACCATGGCGAACACCGAGACCTCCCTCAAGGAAGCAGCACAGATCGAAGGCGCGATCGGCGCCGCCCTCGTCGACTACACGAGCGGCATGGCCCTCGGCACCATCGGCGGTGGCAAGGAACTCGATCTGAACATGGCGGCGGCCGGCAACACGGACGTGGTCCGCGCCAAGGTCCGCACCATGGAGATGCTGGGCCTCAACGAGGAGATCGAGGACATCCTCATCACCCTCGGCACCCAGTACCACCTGATCCGCCTGCTGAAGACCCGCGGCGGCGGCGGCCTCTTCCTCTACCTGGCCCTCGACAAGGGCCGCGCCAACCTGGCGATGGCCCGCCACCAGCTGAAGAAGATCGAGGCGGACCTGGACGTCTAGGACGTGGCCCTCGGACCGGGCCGGGGCAGGGAGCTCCCCTAGTCGACGAACAGGCCGCGCGCCGCCGCCTTCACGTCGAACTCCTCGAGGCGGGCCTGCGCGTCCGGCAGCTCGTCCGCCATCGCCTCCAGGAGCACCCGGCCGAGCAGCATCGGCGCGCACGCGGTGTCGAAGGCGAGACCGGTGCCGACGGCGGCCGGGATGAGCAGGTCGCTGTGGGCGGCGACGGGCGCGAACGCGGACTCCGCGACGGTCACGACCGCGAGACCGGCCGAGCGGGCGTACGCCAGGGCGTCGACCACCTCGCGCGGGTGCCGGGGCAGCGCGAAGCACAGCAGCGCCGTCGCCCCGGCCCGCACGGCCGCGTCGAGGCGGTCGTCGAGCATCGAGCCGCCCTCGTCGAGCAGCCGGACGTCCGGGTGGACCTTGCCGGCGAAGTACGCGAAGCCCCTGGCCTGCGAGGATGCGGCCCGGAGTCCGAGCACGGGCAGCGGCCGCGAGGCCGCGAGCAGCCGGCCGGCCCGCTCGACGGGCGAGGGGTCGGCGAGCAGTTCGGCGAGGTGCTGCAGGTTCTCGATCTCGCCGAGCACGGCCTGCTGGTACTCGTTGTGCTCGGCACGCGCCTCGGCGGCCACGGGCACGCTCTCGCGCAGGTGCTTGCGCAGCGCCGGGTAGCCGTCGAAACCGAGGGCGACGGCGAAACGGGTGACGGAGGGCTGGCTGACCCCGGCGAGCTCGGCCAGCTCGACGCTGGACAGGAACGGGACGTCGGCGGCCCGCCGCACCATGCAGTGCGCGATCCGGCGCTGGGTCGGCGTCAGCCGGTGCCCTTCGAAGAGCACCTGCAGTCGTCCGGCCGGGCTGTCGCTCATACCGTCCCCCTTCCTCCAGCTATTCATCCACCTGGAACTCTGCATGAACATATGCAGACAGGCAAGGGAAGGGGCCGGAGGGACCGAGGGGTGGGATGACGCGGGGACCGCCGCACCCCCGTTGCCGGGGGGCGGGACGACGGCGGTCCCCGCGTGGGACACGGGCCCGGGTCAGGGCCGGTCCGCGTCCGCGACGTGCGTGGAGGTCCGGGAGCCGCTCCGGAGGTCCGTGACGCCGACGAGAGTCACTCTGCCGAAGCCTTGTTAAGCGGGTGCTGCGGGTACGTGTCGCGCTCGTACCGTTTACGCGAACGCGCCCCGCAGCCTCCCGGCAGCGGGGCGCGTCGGCCTCAGTGGTGCTTCGTACCGTCGTTGGCGGCCAGGAAGGCGAGCAGGTCCTGACGGCTGACCACATCGGTCGGCTTGCCCTCGACCAGGACGATCGCCGCGTCGGCCTCGCCCAGCGCGGCCATCAGGTCGGCGACCGGCTCACCCGAGCCGACCTGCGGCAGCGGGCCGGACATGTGGTCCTCCAGCGGGTCCTCCAGGGACGCCTTCTGCGTGAAGAGGGCGTTCAGGAGCTCCCGCTCGACGACCGAGCCGACGACCTCGGCGGCCATGACGTCCGGGTGACCGGCGCCCGGCTTGACGACCGGCATCTGCGAGACGCCGTACTCGCGCAGCACCTCGATGGCCTGGCCGACGGTCTCGTCGGGGTGCATGTGGACGAGCGAGGGCAGACCGTGCGACTTGTGGCTGAGTACGTCGGCGACCGTGGCGGACGTGGTGTCCTCCAGGAAGCCGTAGTCGGCCATCCACTCGTCGTTGAAGATCTTCGACAGGTAGCCGCGGCCGGAGTCCGGCAGCAGCACGACGACGACGTCGTCGGGGCCGAGCTCGCGCGCGACCTCCATGGCGGCGACGACCGCCATGCCGCAGGAGCCGCCCACGAGCAGGCCCTCCTCCTTGGCGAGGCGGCGGGTCATCTGGAAGGAGTCCTTGTCCGACACCGCGACGATCCGGTCGGTGACCGAGGCGTCGTAGGCGGTGGGCCAGAAGTCCTCGCCGACGCCCTCGACCAGGTACGGGCGACCGGAGCCGCCCGAGTAGACCGAGCCCTCCGGGTCGGCGCCGACGACCTGGACCTTGCCGCCGCTGACCTCCTTCAGGTACCTGCCGGTGCCCGAGATGGTGCCGCCGGTACCGACGCCGGCGACGAAGTGGGTGATCTTCCCGTCCGTCTGGTCCCACAGCTCCGGACCGGTGGTCTCGTAGTGCGAGCGCGGGTTGTTCGGGTTCGAGTACTGGTCGGGCTTCCAGGCGCCCGGCGTCTCACGGACCAGCCGGTCCGAGACGTTGTAGTACGAGTCGGGGTGCTCCGGGTCGACGGCCGTGGGGCAGACGACGACCTCGGCGCCGTAGGCGCGCAGCACGTTGATCTTGTCCGTGGACACCTTGTCGGGGCAGACGAAGATGCACTTGTAGCCCTTCTGCTGGGCCACGATCGCCAGGCCGACGCCGGTGTTGCCGGACGTGGGCTCGACGATGGTGCCGCCGGGCTTGAGCGCGCCGCTCTCCTCGGCCGCTTCGATCATGCGCAGGGCGATGCGGTCCTTGACCGAACCGCCCGGGTTGAAGTACTCGACCTTGGCCAGGACGGTCGCCTGGATGCCGGCGGTGACGTTGTTGAGCTTCACCAGCGGGGTGTTGCCGACGAGGCTGATCATCGAGTCGTGGAATTGCACCGTAATCTCCGGGGTCTCCGTAATGGTGCAGCCAGCGTATTCCGTGAAATGCGTAGGCGGAGCCGGTTACGGGGCAGTTACACGAGAGACGGCTTGAAGGAGGTGACGGCCCCGATGTCCCGAGCGAGGGTGGCACGGCGGATCGCGGCGGGTGCGGCGTACGGCGGCGGGAGCATCGGCCTGCTCGGCGTGGCCGCCGTGGGGGTCCTCCTGGCCGAGGTGCAGCTGGCCAAGAGGTCGGTCGGGGGCGGGGTCGCGCCGCTGCCACCGGGCGCGGACGGGCGCTACGGGCGGGCCTACGAGTCCGGCCCCCCGCTGCGGCTCGCCCTTCTGGGTGATTCCACCGCGGCCGGCCAGGGCGTGCGCCGCACCGGGCAGACCCCCGGCGCCCTGCTCGCCTCCGGGCTGGCGGCGGTGGCCGAGCGCCCCGTGGACCTGCGGAACGTGGCACTGTCGGGCGCCTGCTCCGACGACCTGGAGCGCCAGGTGTCACTGCTGCTCGCCGCGCCGTCCGGGGCGCCGGACGTCTGCGTGATCATGATCGGCGCGAACGACGTCACCCACCGGCTGCCGGCCACCCAGTCCGTTCGCTGCATCGCCGCGGCCGTGCGGCGGCTGCGGACGGCGGGGGCCGAGGTGGTCGTCGGCACGTGCCCCGACCTCGGCACGATCGAGCCGGTCTACCAGCCGCTGCGCTGGCTGGCCCGGCGGGCCTCCCGGCAGCTGGCCGCGGCGCAGACCATCGTGGTCGTCGAGCAGGGCGGGCGGACGGTGTCGCTGGGCGACCTGCTGGGCCCGGAGTTCGCGGCGAACCCGCGCGAGATGTTCGGCGTCGACAACTTCCACCCGTCGGCGGAGGGCTACGCGACGGCGGCGATGGCGCTCCTCCCGACGGTGTGCGCCGCGCTCGGGGTGTGGCCCGAGGCCGACCGGATCGACGTGGACCGGCACGAGGACATGCTGCCGGTGGCCAAGGCGGCGGCCGAGGCGGTCAAGGAGGGCGGCACGGAGGTCACGGGCGCCCGCGGGCCCTGGGCCCTCCTCAAGCACCGCCGCCGGCGCCGGCTCCCGCTGCCGGGCGCGGCCGCCACCCCTGACCCCGCGGAGGAGCGCGCGACCCCGCTCACCCACGAACCCTGACGCGACGCCGCCGAGGCCCGGGGGGCCGCTCGCCTCCTCCGGGCGCCCGCGGGTCCTTCACCTGCCGCGCCCTCCGGCGCGCGGCCGTCCGCCCCCCTGTGAGCGCCCTCGCCCCGCTCCGCGTGGGCCGTCGGCCGGCTGGGCTGGGGCCCCCGGACGAGCCTGGGGGAGGGTGGGCACGCGGGGTGTCAGCCCTGCCGGGCCCAGGCTCCTCTGCTCGTACGCCCGCCCCCGGGCGCGTCACGCCCGCCGGGGTGCGCGCGAGACCCGTGGGTCCGCGGGGTGCGGGGCCTCCGCGGGGGTGGGGGTGTCCGGACTGCGAGCTTCCCTTCGCTTCGCTCGGGAAGGTCGCCGCC
>NZ_JBIWOU010000017.1:0-42840 GCF_044767915.1 Streptomyces sp. NPDC101191 | reverse complement strand
CTCTATCAGATCTTTCCGATCCGATTTCCTCGGTGCTTTCCGGTCCCGGCTTTCCGACTTTCGTCTTCTTTTCCGAGGCCTTCCGGCGTGTTTCCGACTTTATCAGAATCATTTCCGTCGGCCTAATGGACGACTTCGTGATCGAGATAGGGAATCGGGGTGGCTCCGTCGTCATCAGTTTCCGACCGGAGCGAGAGAGAGTCTAACTCGTCGGCCCTGAGCTTGTCCAGCTCCAGGCAACCGTTTGAATCTACCTCCCCACGCCACCCGTGTCAACGGGTTTTGCGGGCGAAGAGGAGGCTAGCAGGTCAGCGGGGTGCTCTGCACATCAGGCCGCGGTGGGGACCTCTGCCGTGCGGTCGGCCTCCGCGACGTCGCCCATGTCGCCGGCGCGGGCCGCCCGCCCGCCCAGGACGTAGACGTACGCGAGGAATGCCAGTTCAGCGACGACGCCGATGGTGATGCGGGCCCAGGTCGGCAGCCCGGAAGGGGTCACGAAGCCTTCGATCAGCCCCGAGACGAAAAGGACCAGGGCGAGCCCGACGGCCATGCCGATCGCCGCGCGGCCCTGCTGGGCCAGGGCGGCGCGACGGGTCATGGGGCCGGGTTCGATGACGGTCCAGCCGAGGCGGAGGCCGGTGCCCGCGGCGACGAACACGGCGGTCAGCTCCAGGAGACCGTGCGGGAGGACCAGGCCGAGGAAGACGTCGAGACGGCCGGCGGACGCCATGAGACCTATGCCGACGCCGAGGTTCAGCATGTTCGCGAAGAGGACCAGCAGCACCGGGATCCCCAGGAAGGCGCCGAGCACCAGGCACACCGCTGCCGCCCGGGCGTTGTTCGTCCACACCTGCGCCGCAAAAGAGGCTGCCGGATGGCTGGAGTAATAGGTCTCGTACTGGCCGCCGGGGCGGGTCATCTCGCGGAGCTCGGCCGGGGCACCCATCGCCGACTGGATCTCCGGGTGCGTCCCGATCCACCAGCCGATGAGGGCCGCGAGGAGGGTCGAGATGATCGCGGTCGGTATCCACCAGTGACGTGAGCGGTAGACCGCGGCCGGGAAGCCCCCGGTCAGGAAGGCGGCCGCGTCGCGCCAGGAGGCGCGGCGGGTACCGGTGACCGTGGCGCGGCCGCGGGCGACGAGCTGGGTGAGCCGGGCCGTGAGCATCGGGTCCGGGGCGCTGGAGCGGATGAGGGAGAGGTGGGTGGCCGTGCGCTGGTACAGCGCGACGAGTTCGTCGGCCTCGGCACCGGTGAGGCTCCGGCCGCGGCGCAGCAGGTGGTCGAGGCGGTCCCACTCGGCTCGGTGGGCGGTGACGAAGACGTCGAGGTCCATGATCGGCTGCTGCTCCAGGCACTGGGTGCGTACGGGTCCGTACTACTGCGGCGCGCTGCGGGTCAGCTTGGCAGACTGGCGTTCGGACGGGGATCGGCAGGCCGACGAAGGGTGGGCGCGGTGAGCGGGGTCGTGACGGGGGATGCCGTCTATCTGGGGCTGCAGCCGGCGCGGCTGCCGAGCCGGGCGCTGGCGCTGCTGCTCGACCTGGTCGTGGTGTGGGCCGGCTACCTGCTGATCAGTGTGGGGATCGCGCTCGCCACGGCCTCGCTGGACGAGGCGGCGGTGATGGCGCTGTCCATCGCGTCCTCCGTGCTCGTCCTGGTCGGGGCGCCGATCGCCGTGGAGACGCTGTCCCACGGGCGGTCGCTCGGGAAGCTGGTGTGCGGGCTGCGGGTGGTGCGGGAGGACGGGGGGCCGATCCGGTTCCGGCACGCGTTGATGCGCGGGGCGATGGGGGTCGTCGAGATCCTCATGACCATGGGCGTCGTCGCCTGCGTCGCCTCGCTGGTGTCCGAGCGGGGGCGGCGGATCGGGGACGTGTTCGCGGGGACGCTGGTCGTGCGGGAGCGGGTGGCGCCCGCCTCCGCGATGGTCGTGCCGCCTCCCCCGCCGTGGCTCGTGGGGCGGTTCGCCGCGCTCGACCTGTCGGCCGTGCCCGACGCCCTGTGGCTGGAGATACGGCAGTACCTGACGCGCATGGGCGGGCTGGATCCCGCGATCGGACAGCGGCTCGCGGAGCGCCTGGCCGACGAGCTGGTGGCCCGGACCGGGACGCCTCCGCCGCCGGGCGTGCCGGCGGCGGCGTATCTCGCGGGTGTCGTGGCCGAGCGGCAGGCGCGGGACGCGCGGCGGGCCTTCGCGCCGGGGGCGGCGCAGGGACCGGTGGGCGTCCCGCCGGCTCCGTCGGGTGTGCCGGCGGCTCCGTCGGGTGTGCCGGCGGCTCCCGCCGCGGCCACTGCTACGCCCGCTTCCTTCGGGGCCGCGCCCCCGGCTGTTTCCGCCACCCCGCCGACTGCTCCCGTACGTCGGCCGGAGCCCGCGGACGGTGAGGGGTCGCGCGCGACCGGGTTCGCTCCTCCGGCATGAGCGACGCGCGCCGCAGATAGCGGTCAGGGGCGGCGTCAGCGGGCGTTCGGCGGGGTTCAGAGGGCGTTCGGCGGGGTGTCGAGCTCTTCGAGTTCGATGCCCGGGGCCGCGAGGACCACGTCGCCGGCGATGTGGACGGTGTGCCGCTCGCCGGTGTCCAGGGCGCTGACCTGGTACTCGTCCACGATCAGCGGGCCGTTGTCAGTGGCGTGCGCTTCACTCTTCACCAGGGCCCAGGACTGGTCGACCGTCAGGGGGGCGAGCACGGGATCCGTGAAGGCGACGAGCCGGACGCGGGTCTCCGGGGAATCGGGGGTGAGCCGCAGGAGTCGGGAGATCGCGACGAGGAACGCCGGGGACGTGCCGGTGAAGGCGTGGGCGCGCACATTGCCTTCGGTGGCATGGGTTCCGGTGGGGTCGGTACGGACCCAGGTGACGCCGTCGAGAGCGGCGCCGCGGACCTGCCAGTCGGCGGCGTGGAGTTCGAGGCGGATGGGGCGGCCCAGGTCGTCGACGGCCAGGTCGACGGAGCCGCTCGGGTCGCCGGAGGGGGTGGTGGTCCGTGCGACGTAGCGCCAGCCGGAGGGGCCGGGCGCGCAGTGGAAGTGCTCTTCGCCGAGGGGGGTGTGATCGTGCGGATCGTAGAGCGAATAGCGGCCGCGGGGCATGGGTCCTCGGGGTGCGTCCTGGGGCGGTAGTCGGGACGGGGCAGGCCCCCGGCACGGGGGTGCGGGGGCCTGCCTGTTCCGCTACGGGTTTCCGTGACGGGCGGGTGCCGGTGTGTGCCGTCACCCGCCGGTCGTGGGATCAGTAGCGGTAGTGGTCCGGCTTGAACGGGCCCTCGACCTTGACACCGATGTACTCGGCCTGCTCCGGGCGGAGGGTCGTCAGCTTGACGCCGAGGGCGTCGAGGTGGAGACGCGCGACCTTCTCGTCGAGGTGCTTGGGCAGCACGTAGACGTCGGTCGGGTACTCCTCCGGCTTCGTGAAGAGCTCGATCTGGGCCAGAGTCTGGTCCGCGAAGGAGTTCGACATCACGAAGGACGGGTGACCCGTGGCGTTGCCCAGGTTCAGCAGACGGCCCTCGGACAGGACGATCAGGACCTTGCCGTCCGGGAAGGTCCAGGTGTGGACCTGCGGCTTGACCTCGTCCTTGACGATGCCCGGGATCTTCGCCAGGCCGGCCATGTCGATCTCGTTGTCGAAGTGGCCGATGTTGCCCACGATCGCCTGGTGCTTCATCTTGGCCATGTCGGCGGCCATGATGATGTCCTTGTTGCCGGTCGTGGTGATGAAGATGTCGGCGGTCTCCACGACGTCATCGAGGGTGGCGACCTGGTAGCCGTCCATCGCCGCCTGCAGCGCGCAGATCGGGTCGATCTCGGTCACGATCACACGGGCGCCCTGGCCACGCAGGGACTCGGCGCAGCCCTTGCCGACGTCGCCGTAACCGAAGACCACGGCCGTCTTGCCGCCGATGAGGACATCGGTGGCGCGGTTGATGCCGTCGATCAGGGAGTGGCGGCAGCCGTACTTGTTGTCGAACTTCGACTTCGTCACGGCGTCGTTCACGTTGATCGCCGGGAAGAGCAGCGTGCCGGCCTGCATCATCTCGTAGAGACGGTGGACACCGGTCGTGGTCTCCTCGGTGACGCCGCGGATCTCCGACGCCAGCTGGGTCCACTTCTGCGGGCTCTCGGCGAGGGTCCGGTTGAGGAGCTGGAGGATGTAGCCGTACTCCTCGCTGTCCGCGGTGGACGGGTCCGGGGCGGAGCCGGCCTTCTCGAACTCGACGCCCTTGTGGACGAGGAGGGTGGCGTCACCACCGTCGTCGAGGATCATGTTCGGGCCGCCGGTCGGGGTGTTCGGCCAGGTCAGCGCCTGCTCCGTGCACCACCAGTACTCCTCCAGGGTCTCGCCCTTCCAGGCGAAGACCGGAACGCCCTGCGGGTTCTCCGGGGTGCCGTTCGGGCCGACGGCGATGGCCGCGGCGGCGTGGTCCTGGGTGGAGAAGATGTTGCAGGAGGCCCAGCGGACCTCGGCGCCGAGGGCGACCAGGGTCTCGATGAGGACGGCGGTCTGCACGGTCATGTGCAGGGAGCCGGTGATACGGGCGCCGGCGAGGGGCTGCGTCTCGGCGTACTCCCGGCGGATCGACATGAGGCCGGGCATCTCGTGCTCGGCGAGGGTGATCTCCTTGCGGCCGAACACGGCCAGGGACAGGTCGGCGACCTTGAAGTCCTGCTTGGCGACAGTCGTCATGACTGGAGCTGCTCCTCGTGGATCGGTTTCGAGGGTCGAGTGGGCACCTGGCACCGCGGCTGTGGGCGACGCGGGCATACGAATGCCCGGGTGCTCCCGCGTGGATTCGCGGTGCAGTCGTCGGAGGCCCTCTCTCCCTCGGCCGGTCCATGCGCGGACCGCCCGACCGCCATCAGCAGCGACGTCTGGCTGGTCACGAATCTACACCGATCGGCGCAGCGGCCCACAGTCCGCCCCGGACCGCGGTCGACCGGATCGGGGGTCGCGGAGGGGTCCGGCACCGGGAACCTGCGGATCCTCGCGCCGTGCTCCCGGCGGCGTGCGGGCCGGTCGTCAGGGGACCCTCCGGCGGCCTCGGCCCCCGCCTATAGGGTGCGGGCCGAGATCGTTTCGGGAGGGACTCAGGGATGAGATCGGGAAGACCGGGGCGGGGCCTGCGGATCTCGGGATGGATCCTGCTCCCACTGGGCGTGCTGATGTCGGTCGGCACCTGGTTGGTGGGGGACGCGTTCTTCGGCGGCCACAGCATCGGCTCGGACGCCATGGAGCCCACGTACCCCCGGGGCGACACCGTCTTCACGAAGAAGATCGACGGCGACGAGGTCCGGCGCGGTGACGTGGTCTTCTACTACCTCCCCGGCCGTTACGCGGACACCGATCTCGTCTTCCAGCGGGTCATCGGGATCGGCGGCGACCGGGTGAAGGGCGACGGGCGCCAGGTGTACGTGAACGGGACACCGCTGCGGGAGGGCTACGTCTCCGCCGCCGACCCCGTGGCCGGCGACGGCAAGGACTACGACGTGAAGGTGCCGGAGGGCCGGCTCTTCGTCATGGGCGACAACCGGGCGGTGTCGCGGGACTCCCGCTTCTTCGTCGACGACGGTCTCGGCGGGACGATTCCCGCGGACGCGGTCCGCGAGCGGGCCCTCGAAGGGAAGGCCGTCCCCGTCCTCACCGCGGTCGTGGGCCTGGCCGGCGGCGTCGTCGTCGCGCTCGCAGGGGCCGGCTGTGCGCTGGCGGGGTGGCTGGTCGGCCGGTCGGCGCGGCGGGCCGCCGATTCACCGCCGCCCCCTCCGTACGTCGTGGCGTGACGGGCGCGGCCGGACGTCGCCGGGTGCCGGGCGCGGCTCGGCGGGGTCTCGGGGTGCGGTGACCGGGTACGGCACGGCGAAGGCCCCGGACCTGGTGATCGGGTCCGGGGCCTTCGCCGTGCGGAAGGGCGGTGGCGCGGTGCGGCGACGTGGCGACGAGCGCCGGGGCGCCGGGCCGCCGGTGTCAGGCCTTGTCCGCCTTCGCCTGGGCCGCCCGCTCGCTGTAGATGTCCGGCTCCAGGTAGATGACCCGGGCGATCGGGACGGCCTCGCGGATGCGGGCCTCGGCCGCGTCGATGGCGGCGGCGACCTCGGCGGCGGTGTCATCGTGCTGCACGGCGATCTTCGCCGCGACGAGCAGCTCCTCCGGGCCCAGGTGGAGGGTGCGCATGTGGATGAGGCGGGTGACGGTGTGACCGTCGACGATCGCCTCCTCGATCTGCTTCACCTGCTCGATGCCGGCGGACTCGCCGAGCAGCAGCGACTTGGTCTCGGCGGCGAGCACGAGGGCGATGACGATGAGCAGGACACCGATGCACAGGGTGCCGATGCCGTCCCAGATGCCGTCGCCGGTCAGCAGGGCCAGGCCGACGCCGCCGAGGGCGAGGACGAGGCCGACGAGGGCGCCGAAGTCCTCCAGGAGGACGACGGGCAGCTCGGGGGCCTTCGCCCGGCGTACGAACTCCTTCCAGGACTGGTTGCCGCGCAGGTGGTTCGACTCCTTGATCGCGGTGCGGAAGGAGAAGCCCTCCGCGATGATCGCGAAGACGAGGACGCCGACCGGCCAGTACCAGGCCTCGATCGGGTGCGGGTGCTTGATCTTCTCGTAGCCCTCGTAGATGGCGAACATGCCACCGACCGAGAAGAGCACGATCGAGACCAGGAAGGCGTAGATGTAGCGCTCGCGGCCGTAGCCGAACGGGTGCTGCGGGGTGGCCGCGCGCTGGGCGCGCTTGCCGCCGAGGAGGAGCAGGCCCTGGTTGCCGGAGTCGGCGAGGGAGTGCACGGACTCCGCGAGCATCGAGGACGAACCGCTGAAGAGGAACGCCACGAACTTGGCTACGGCGATCGCGAGATTGGCGGCCAGTGCCGCCACGATCGCCTTGGTTCCGCCTGACGCGCTCATGGGTGTGTCTGTTCCCTTCGTCGATGCTCCGGCCCTGACGACGGCAGCATATTGCCGTTCCTTTGCCGTCGTTCGGCCGGTCATTCTCGCATCAGGCGACGACGGTGGCGCGAAAGACCGTTCCCGTACCGGACAGTTCGGCCTTTTCGCCCGCCGGTACGAACACGGACTCGCCGGGTGCGAGGGTCTCGCCGCCCACTCCGGGGCGGCCGCCGGCGGCGAGCAGGATCTGTGGCGTGGGGGCGGTGACGTCGGTCGGGGCGGCGCCCTCGGCCCGGACGAAGCGGGACAGCCGGAACTCGTCGATCGGGGTGTCGTAGACCTCCTCGCCCGTCGGGGAGGCCTCGGGGCGGAGCACGCCCGGGTCCATCGGTTCGAAGCGGACGACACGCAGCAGTTCGGGGACGTCGACGTGCTTGGGGGTGAGTCCGCAGCGCAGCACGTTGTCGGAGTTGGCCATGATCTCGACGCCGAGGCCGTCGAGGTATGCGTGCGGGACGCCGGCGCCCAGGAAGAGCGCCTCGCCCGGCTGCAGCGTGACCGGGTTGAGCAGCATGGCGGCGAGTACGCCCGGGTCGCTGGGGTAGTGGTGGGCGAGCTGGGCGTACGGGGCGTGGGCGCCGCCCAGCCGGGCGGCGGCGTGCGCCGCCTCGGCGACGGTGCGCGCCATCTCCGTGCGGTCGGCGGTGAGCAGCGCGGTCAGGACCTCGCGCAGGGCGGCCTCTTCGGGGTGCGCGTGAAGCAGGTCGACGTACGGCTTGAGCGAGTCCACGCCGAGCGCGGCCATCGTGTCGGCGGCCTCGACGGGGTCGCGGAAGCCGCACAGGCCGTGGAACGGAGTGAGCGCGCAGATCAGTTCGGGCTTGTGGTTGGCGTCCTTGTAATTGCGCCGCGGGTCGTCGAGCGGGAGGCCCGCGGCCTCCTCGGCGGCGAACCCGGCACGCGCCTGGTCCAGGTCGGGGTGGACCTGGAGGGAGAGCGGAGCGCCGGCGGCGAGCAGCTTGAACAGGAAGGGCAGACCGGGGCCGAACTTGTCGACGGTGGCCGCGCCGAGTTCGCGTACGGGATCGGCGGCGACGACCTCGTCGAGGGGGCCGCGGGCGGTACGGGACGGGGCTCCGGGGTGGGCGCCCATCCACATCTCGGCCTGGGGCTCGCCGGTGGGGGCGACGCCGAGCAGCTCCGGGATGGCCGTCGTGGATCCCCAGGCGTAGGGGCGGACGGTGTTGACGAGGCGGTCCATGGGGCTTCCAGCTCTTTTCAGTGCGGTGGGTGCGGTGATGGACGTGGGGGCGTCTGGGCGTCAGGGGGTGGGCTTCCGCGTCGGCGTCGGGGGGCCCGTTCGGCGGTGGGGAGCGAGGGGCTTCGGACGGGGGTTTCAGGGCGCTGAAGCCCGGTGGACCGGGGCTCCGGGTGGGCCGTGGGTCCGGGAGGGCCGTGGGTCCGGGAGGGGCCTTCGGGAGGGCTCGTGGCAAGCCTCGTCGGGGGACTAGTGGTGGTGGCGGGGGCCTGGTGAGCTGCGAGGCCGGCGGTGGTCGGCGGGCTCCCGGTGGCTAGTCGGCCGGTCGGGCGGCGGTGGCCAGCGCCAGGTACACGGCGGCGAAGTCGGTGACGGCGATGAGCTCGGCCAGGTTCTCCAGCGCCGTGCCCTCCTCCGGTTCCAGCTCGCTGATGGCCGTGCCGTGGCCGAGGGCGAGTTCGCGGGCGGACGGGGCGGCGCTGAGGGCGTTGCCCTCGGCCGGGCGGTCGCGGAGGAGGACGACGCGGGCGCGCAGCGCCTGCTGCTCCTCGACGCGGTCGCGGAAGAAGTCGTCGGGGTCGGCACCGGCCGCGTAGTCCCCGGCGAGGAGCATGCCGTGCGCGGGCAGCGCCTCCGGGAGCTCGGCCGCGAGCGCGGGCAGCCCGGCCAGCTCGGCGAGGACGGCGGCGAAGCGGCGGCCGGCCGGGCCGGCCGCCTCGCCCTCGGTCCACACGAGCGGCAGGGTGTCGGCGAGCTCGGCGGCGAGGGTCTTGGCCGGGTTGCTGTACGTGGCGATGGCCGGGCCGCAGCGTTCCGCCGTGTGGTCCAGGCGGTCGGCGACCTGCTCCAGCGCCTCCGGCGGGGCCTCGATCAGGCCGACGCGGTCCAGGAGGGCGAGCAGCGGCGTGAACAGCGCCCACAGGGCGCCGGGGCTCGCGGCGAGGGTCTCCTCGTACTCCTCGGCCGTCTCGTGCGGGGCCATGGCCATCGGCACGAGCAGGCCGTGGGCGCCGCCGACAGCCTCGGTGAGCGGGGAGTCCTTCGGGGCGACGCCGACGACGGTGACGCCGCGGCGGTACGCCTGCTGGGCGAGGAGCGCGAGGCCCGGCTCGGAGCCGTCCGTCGTCGGGATCAGCAGCAGGTCCACCGAACCGGCCCAGCCCGGCAGCGCCCAGCGGAGCGCGCCCGCGGCGGGGGCGACGCCGGTGGGCTGGAGGCGGATCACCGGGGAGGACGCGCCCGCGAGGGCGCCGACCAGGTCGGCGACGGCGGCGGCTGCGGTGCCGGGGCCGGCGACGAGGACGGCGCGGGGGCGCCCGTCGGGGCGGAGCTCCGCGATGCCGGCCTCGGCGGCGTGCCGGGCGGCGGTCCGTACCCGGGCCCCTGCTTCGGCCGCGCCGCGGAGCAGACCGCGGTGGTCGGCGAGGGCGAGGGCGTCCGGTGCGTCGAGGAGCGTCTCGTCGAGCATGTGGCGGGCCTCCGGTCGTCGGAGCGGGGCCGGCCGTCGCGGGCCGGCGGGGTCATCCTCCCAGGGGGCTCCCCCTGGGTCCGGCTACTCGGGGCGGCGTGCCTCGTCGACCAGCAGGACCGGGATGCCGTCGCGGACCGGGTAGGCGAGCCCGCAGTCGGCGGAGGTGCAGACGAGCTCCGGGGTGTCGTCCGCCGAGCGGTCGTTCAGCGGGGCGTGACAGGCCGGGCAGGCCAGGATCTCCAGGAGGCCGGCTTCGAGCGGCATGGGCGGTCCCTTCGGACGGTGCGGGCGGCGGCGGTCCGTACGTGCGGGCGGGCGTCGGTCGGGCGGGCAGCCGTCTCGTCCTCCCGTCGCGTACGGACGGTCTCGGGCCAGGTCAGCCTACCGCCGGGGCGCGGGCGACGCGCCCGGCGTGCGGCGGGGTCGGGGGTTACGTTGCGGGGCGTGCGTGGCGGGGGGTGGACGGGCGGGACAACGGGGGGCGGCGGGGGCGTGACGTGGGTGGGGCGGCGGAGCGGGCGGGCGCGGCGCCTCGGCGGGCGCGGGCCCTGGGCGGGGCCCGGCGCGGGCGGGCGCGGCGCCCCCGACGAGCGCGAGCCCTCGGCGGGACCCGGCACGGCGCCCACGGCAGGCGCGAGTCGCGGCAGGGCCCGGCACCGGCCTCGGGCGGGGCCTGGCGGTTATGGGCGCCTGACCGCGAGGCGGGCGCCCGGCCGCGCTCCGGGATGACGGCCCTGGGAGCGCGGCGTCCGTGGTGGGGAGACGTGCGGGGAGCCTGGGCCCGGCAAGGGCTGACGTCCCGTGTGCCCACCCGTCCCGCCCTGCGGGACGATTGCCCACACGGAGGACTGCGAGCGGCCGACCAGCGGTGTACGGGCTCACGGAGTGGGGCGGCGCCGCGCGCCCCGTGGGGGGCGGGCGGGGGCCGCGGGTCGGAGGCCCGAGCGCCGATCAGCGGCGTACGGGTCAACACAGACTGGGCCTCGTGCCCGCCCGCCCGGTGGAGCGCGGGCGGGGGCCCGAGCGGCCGACCAGCCGGGTGCGTGCCCCACGGAGTGGAAGCGGTACCGCCCGCCCCGCAGGGGGCGGGGCGCAGGTCGGGGCCAGAGTGGCCGACCAGCGGGGTACGTCCCTCACGGAGTGGGAGCGGTGCCGCCCCGCGCCCCGTAGGGGGCGCGGGGCGGGGCCGAGGGGCGGTCTGGGGGTCAGGCGCGGATCAGGGTCAGGACCTCGTCGCGGAGGGTCTGCATCGTTTCCGGGTCGCGGGCTTCCACGTTCAGGCGGAGGAGGGGCTCCGTGTTGGAGGCGCGGAGGTTGAACCACCAGTCGGCGGACGTGACCGTCAGGCCGTCGAGGGTGTCGAGGGTGACGCCCTCGCGGGACTCGTAGGCGGACTTCACCGCGGCCAGGCGGGCGTTCTGGTCCGCGACCGTGGAGTTGATCTCGCCGGACGAGGCGTAGCGGTCGTACGAGGCCACCAGCGCGGACAGCGGGCCGTCCTGGCCACCGAGGGCCGCGAGGACGTGGAGCGCGGCGAGCATGCCGGTGTCGGCGTTCCAGAAGTCCTTGAAGTAGTAGTGCGCGGAGTGCTCGCCGCCGAAGATCGCGCCGGTCTTCGCCATCTCCTCCTTGATGAAGGAGTGGCCCACGCGGGTGCGGACGGGCGTGCCGCCGTTCTCGCGGACGACCTCCGGGACGGACCAGGAGGTGATCAGGTTGTGGATGACCGTGCCGCCGGGCGTCTTCGCCAGTTCGCGGGCCGCGACCAGGGCCGTGACCGCGGACGGGGAGACCGGGTCGCCGTTCTCGTCGACGACGAAGCAGCGGTCGGCGTCGCCGTCGAAGGCGAGCCCCAGGTCGGCGCCCTCGGCGCGGACGCGCGCCTGGAGGTCGACGATGTTCTTCGGGTCGAGCGGGTTGGCCTCGTGGTTCGGGAAGGTGCCGTCCAGCTCGAAGAACATCGGGACGACGTCCAGCGGCAGACCCTCGAAGACGGTCGGGACGGTGTGGCCGCCCATGCCGTTGCCCGCGTCCACGACGACCTTCAGCGGACGGATCGCCGTCAGGTCGACCAGGGAGAGCAGGTGGGCCGCGTAGTCCTTCAGCGTCTCGCGCTCCGTCACCCGGCCCGGCGTCGCCGCCGCCTCCGGGGCGCCCTCCTCCGTCCAGCGCTCGACGAGCTCGCGGATCTGGGAGAGGCCGGTGTCCTGGCCGACCGGGGCGGCGCCCGCGCGGCACATCTTGATGCCGTTGTACTGGGCCGGGTTGTGCGAGGCGGTGAACATCGCGCCGGGCAGGCCGAGCGCGCCGGAGGCGTAGTAGAGCTGGTCGGTCGAGCACAGACCGATCAGCGTCACGTCGGCGCCGAGGCGGGCCGCGCCGCGGGCGAACGCGGCGGACAGGCCCGGCGAGGAGGGGCGCATGTCGTGGCCGATGACGATCGCGTCGGCGTCCACGACCCGTACGAAGGCGGCGCCGAACAGCTCGGCGAGCGCCTCGTCCCACTGATCCGGCACCACCCCGCGGACGTCGTACGCCTTCACGATCTGCGACAGATCAGCAGTCACGGATCAATCCTCCTGAGGTCCCTGAAGTCTCGGCTGCGGGTACGCACGGCTGCGGCGCGCGTACGGAACGTCCAAACTACCCGGGATGGGGTCTTGATCAGTTTTCGGGGGAGCGGAGGACCCGGAGGTGTCCCCGGCGTCCGACCTCCATCGGGTCGCCGCCGCGGCCGCCCTTGCCGCCGGCCTCGGCCGCGCGCTCCTGGGGGCGGGCCGCCTCCCGTACCGCGTTGGCCAGGGCTTCGAGGTCGTCGCCGCTGGGGCGCGCGGGGGCGCTGCCGTCGGAGAGCCGCACGACCTCCCAGCCGCGCGGGGCGGTCAGACGCTCGCTGTGCTCGGCGCACAGGTCGTAGCAGTGGGGCTCGGCGTAGGTGGCGAGCGGGCCGAGGACCGCAGTCGAGTCGGCATAGACGTACGTCAGTGTCGCGACGGCAGGGCGGCCGCACGCGGTGCGCGAACAGCGACGTACAGGGCTCACGACGTTGGACGGTACCGCACTCTTGAGCGGGCCGCGACGACTCTCCCCCAGGTCACTCCACCGTGTCGCGGTGTGACGTCCGCCACGGGCCGGGGCGGGTCGCCCGTTCTGACCTGCGGGAGCGGTGTGGCACGGGGGCCGGGGCGGTACGCGATCCGGACAACGGGAGAGAGAAATCCGGTCAACGACCGCCAGATGGCCGATCCCCGCGCCCCCGGAATTCGAGCCCTTGCTTGGCCGGAACGCTCAACTTCCGACAACCGGGGCGGCCGTACGCCTCCCCCGGCGACTTCCCCGACCGGTCCCGGACCACCGGAGAGAGTTACGCTGCGTCAGTGACCGACACCACCGACAGCATGGACACTCCCGCGCCGCGCGTGCGGCGGCGCGACCGGCACGGCCGGGGCATGCGGGGGCCGGTCGCCCCACCGCAGGTCCCGCTGTCCGCGAGCCGGGCGGACACCTTTCGCGACCTGGTGCTGGACTCGGTGGAGCGGCTGGAGCGGCGCTGGCCGCAGCTGGCGGACGTGGAGTTCCTGGTGATGGAGGTCCCGCCGACGGTGGCGGGCGAACCGGTCGTACCGCTGGGCGGCTCGACCCCGGCGGAGAAGAACGAGCCGGCCCGCGTGGTGGTCTACCGCCGGCCCGTCGAGATCCGGTCGAAGAGCCGTGACGAGCGCGCGCTCCTGGTCCACGAGGTCGTCGTGGAGCAGGTCGCGGACCTCCTCGGCCTCTCCCCCGAGTCCGTCGACCCGCGCTACGGGCAGGACTGACCGGCACCGCATCACCACCCGTACGGGGGGACGCGCCACCCGTACGGGGAGGTCCGGCCGTCTCCCCGGGGCCCCCGCACGGCCGCCCCGGCCGGGTGGCCGAGGGGACCGGATAGCCGGGCGGCCCGGGCGGCTCAGTCGTCCAGGACCGAGAGGTCCTGGCGCGCCTTCGGGACCTCCACCGTGCCCCGGTCGTCCGAGACGGTCTGGACCGTGAACATCGGGACGCCGTCCTGCGGCAGTTCCAGCATCCGCGCGGCGTGCACGGGGCCGCCCGACAGGTGCTCGACGGTCAGCGCGTAGGAGCCCTTCAGGCCGCCGGGGACCGGTGCGGGGAGGGAGACCGTCGTGCCTGCCTTCACGGTGACGGTCTTGGTGACCTGGGTGCCGCCCTGCGAGCCGGCCGAGGCCGTGATCCGCACCTCGGCGGTGGCGCCGGGCGCGGTCAGGCTGAGCGTGGAGCCCTTGGCGCGGTTGTCGGCGACGGTGCCGCGGCCCTCGACGGCGGCGGTCGCGGGGATGAACGCGACCTCCTGCTGGTCGCCCTTGCCCCGAACCACCCGCAGCGCGGCCACGACCGGCGTGGCCTTCTTCGGGTCCGCCGGGGTCAGGAGCAGCGATCCGGGCTCCCCGCGGGTGAGCTCGGGCAGGTCGACGGCGGCCGACATGCCGGACTTCACGTGCAGGGCGCCGGCGCTGGCCGGGACGATCGTGCCGGTCGGGGTGACCAGCTGGATCTTCAGGTCGGCGTCGGCGTCGCCGGGCGCGAAGGCCACGAGCCGTACGGAGGTGGCGTCGGCCGGGATGCCGGGCAGGACGGCGGTGCCGGCCGCGTCGGCGGAGGCCGGCAGCCAGTCGCTGCCCAGCTTCTCGTCGGCCGAGCCGACCACGGCGCCGACGCGGCCGCTGCGGGTGGTGACGTGGACGGTGACGTCCTGCTGGGCGGGGTCGGTGGTGAGGGTGGAGAGCAGGACCCGTGCGGTCGAGTGGGCGGGGACCGGGATGCCCTCGGTGATCTGGGTCTTGAGCGCGCCCGCGGGGCCGTAGAGCTCGATGTCGGCGACGGCGGCGGTGTCGTCCGGGTTGGTGAGGTGGACGTAGTCCTGGCGCTGCTTGGCGGTGGACGCGGCCGGGAACCAGAAGTCGGTGTCCGGGGCGGAGCAGCTGAGGCCGAGCAGGCCGCGCGCGCCGCCGGCCGGGACGACGGTGGTCTGCTGGACGGTCCAGCCGGGTGCGAGGGCGCCGTTGGCCGAGCCGGCCAGGGCGGGTGCGGTGGGTCCGTCCGCCTCGGCGGTGACGGGGCTGCCGGGCTGGGTGACGGTCGCGGGCGCCTTGGGCGGCTTGGTGTTCTTGGGCGGGGTCTCGCCGGGGGCGACGGCCGCGGCGGCGGGCGTCAGCTCGGCCTTCGCGTCGCCGCGGGACTCGCCGCCGGCCTTCGCCGCGCCCTGCGCGGGCGCCCCCTTCGGGGTGAAGGAGGTGTAGGCGGTCTCGGCGAGCTCCGAGGTGCTGGGCGCCGGGCAGAGCAGGCTGGAGCGCTCGACCGGGAGCGGCTGGGCGGCCTCGGTGGTCCGCGGCGGGGTGCCGTCGGGGGCGGTCAGGGCGGCGACGCCGGTAACGGCGGCGAGCGTGGTGGCGACCGCGATCAGGGAGAGGGTCGTGCGCTTCACTTGTTGCTGCTCCCGTCGGGACGCTGCTGCTGCTGCTCGTAGCCGTACGGGTCGTAGGTCTGCTGCCCGTACCCGTTGCCGTCGGCGTCGTAGCCGTTGGCGTCGTAGCCGTTGCCTTCGTAGGCGTTCGCGTCGTAGCCGTTCTGCTGGGTGTTCGCCTCGTAGGCGTTCTGCTGGGCGTTCGCGTCGTAGGCGTTCTGCTGGGCGTACGGGTCGTACTGCTGCTGCGCGTACTGCTGGGGGTCGTACTGCTGCTGCTGCGCGTACGGGTCGTACGCGTACTGCTCCTGGTAGTAGCCCTGCTGCTGGTCGGCGTACTGGCCGTCCCACGCGGGCTGCTGCTCGTACGCGGGCTGTTCCGGCACGGGTACGGGGACCGGCTCGGCGGCCTCCCGGGCCTCGGGCTCCGTCTCGGTCTGCTCGGCAGCGGCCTCCGCCTCGGCGGCGGCGCGCAGCCGGCGGGCGCGGCGGCCGTCGCCCTCCATGGCCTGGGCGGGGATGGCGACCTCCTCGTCGGGCAGGTCGTCGTCGATGTCGCGGCGGCGGCCGGGCAGGGCGAGGACGAGCAGGACGACGCCGAGGAAGACCTGGGTCCAGATCCACACCGTGTGGGTGAAGGGCTCCTCGAAGCTGAGGTCCAGGCGGCCGGCCTCGGCGGGCAGGGTGAAGCCCTGGGCCCAGCCGTCGACGGTCGTCGGTTCGAGCTTCTTGCCGTCGAGGGTGGCGGTCCAGCCGGCGTCGGCGCGGTCGGCGAGGCGCAGGACGCGCCCGGCGGGTCCGGCCGGGACGTCGGTGTGGGCCTCGACGGGACCGGCGGCGACGGTGACCGGCCTGCCGTCCGCGGTGGCCGCGGTGTTCTTGCCGGCGCCCGCCACGATCGTGATGCGGGCGACCTCGCGGTCGACCCGCCACAGCGCGCTGCCGTCGAGCTGGCTGAGCCGGGAGAGGCCCGGGGTGGAGTCCAGGACGCGGCCCATCGAGCGCGGGGCGCCGTCCCGGACGAGGATGTAGCGGATCGCGAAGCCGCTGAGCTCCTGGGTCTGGTCTGCGCCGGAGCCGGCCACGAGGTGGGCGACGACCTGGTCGAGGCGGGGATCGCTGCCGCCGGTGAGGGCGAGTTCGGCGTCGCCGAGGCGCCCGCCGGAGCCGCGGACCAGGGTGTAGGAGACCTCGCCGGGCGAGCTGCCGCCGAGGACGAGGGTGCGGGCCTGGTCGCGGGTTCCGCTCTCCTCGGCGACGAAGGCGGGGACCTGGACCGGGTCGCGGCGGGTGAGCGGGCCGTCGGCGCCGCCGATCATCCAGCCGGCCGCGGCGACGACCGGGCCGAGGGCGCAGGCGAGCGCGACGAGCGCGGCGACCGGCTGGCGCCAGCCGAAGCCGTGGGCGGCGACGCGGGTGCGCCCGCCCTCGGCGCCGATCATGCCGGCGGCGACCAGGGCGGCGCCGTAGACGAGGGTGGCGGGGCCGGCCCAGCCGGTGCCTCCGGCGCCGTTGGTGAGGACGGCGAAGAGGAGTCCGCCGAGGGCGGCGGCCCAGGCGGCGCGGACGGCGACGACGCGCTCCTCGCGCAGCAGGCCGGCGAGTCCGGCGAGCACGAGGCCGACGAGCACGATCCCGCCGGTGGCGCCGGGGCCGCCGGGGCTGGTCCCGAGCAGGTCGAGGGCGGAGGCGGTGCCCGTGCGGATGTCGAGCCCGGCCTCGCGCAGCAGCGTGGACGGGCTGGTCAGCAGGGACAGCGACCAGGGCGCCAGGACGAGCAGCGGGGTGCCGACGGCGGCGAGGAAGCGCAGCCCGTAGGCGGTGATGTCGGCGCGGCGCAGCACGAGCACGCCGAGGCCGAGGACGACGGCGAGCGGCCAGACGACCGGCGTGAACGCCGTCGCGAAGGTCAGGAGGAAGGTGTACGCCCAGGTGGCGCGCCAGCTGCCGCGTTCGCCGGCGGGCCGGTCGAGGCCGTGGGCGGCGACGGCGGCGCGGGCCATCAGCGGCAGCAGGATCGCGAGGACGGCGGTGCCGAGCCGGCCGGTGGCGAGGGCGCCGGTGGCGGCGGGCAGGAAGGCGTACGCGATGGCGGCCCAGGCGCGCAGGAGGCGGGACTCGACGATGCCCCGCGAGGCGAAGTACGCGGTGAGGCCGGCCAGCGGGACCGAGCAGACGAGCAGGAGGGTCAGCGCGAAGGACGTCGAGCCGAGGAAGAGCGCGGAGAGCGCGGCCAGGACGGCGAGGTAGGGCGGGGCGGTCTGGGTGCCGCCGCTGCCGATGGCGTGCCAGCCGTCGGCGTACCGCGACCAGAGCTCGGAGACGGTGTCGGGGGCGGGCAGCAGGGCGCCGCCGGCGAGGGAGCCGCCGCCGAAGAGGTTGCGGCAGGCGACGACGGAGACGAGGAGGAGGAGGGCGAAGAGGACGGGCCCGGGCTTACGGGCGATCTTCTTCAGGCGCGCGAACTGCTCGATCTCCAGGTAGTCGGCGTCGTCGCCGCCGGGGCCGGACTCGACGGCGCCGTGCCGGGAGCCGGTGTCGGCGTCGGAGCCGCCGAAGTGGGAGGCGAACTGTTCCGCGGCGGCGCGGACGGTGGCGCCGGGCGGGGGGAAGAGCGGGCGGAGTTCACTCGCGGGCACGGCCGGGTTCCTGCGCCGCTTGCGGGCCGCGAGGATCTTCTCGGGACGCAGCAGAGTGGCGAGCAGTCCCATGATCTCGTCGACGGCCTGGCCGGGCGCCTTGCCGACGAGGTAGCCGAGGGTGCGCAGGACGGTGCCGACGAGGAGCCGGAGGAAGACGTAGGGCAGCGCGCGGCCGGGGGTGTTGGCGAGCAGCGTGTAGACGGCGCCGGCCTTGTCCACGCGGTGCGGGTTGGCTGCGGAGCGGCCGGCGCAGTCGACGGTGCGGCGCTCGCGGGCGGAGGCCTCGGCGTGGCGCAGCACGGCGTCGGGGGCGACGAGGACGCGGTGGCCGGCGGCGTGGGCGCGCCAGCACAGGTCGACGTCGTCGCGCATGAGGGGCAGCCGGCGGTCGAAGCCGCCGAGTTCCTCGAAGACGTCGCGGCGGACGAGCATGCCGGCGCTGGAGACGGAGAGGACGGAGCGGATCTGGTCGTGCTGTCCCTGGTCCTGCTCGCGGCGGTCGAGTCCGGTCCAGCGGCGGCCGCTGCGGGCGACGGAGACGCCGGCTTCGAGGAGTTGCTTGCGGTCGTACCAGCCGCGCAGCTTGGGGCCGATGACGGCGGCGTACGCGTCGGAGTCGGCGACGCGCAGGAGTTCGGCGAGCGCGCCGGGCTCGGGGGCGCAGTCGTCGTGGAGCAGCCAGAGCCACTGGACGGGCTCGCCGTGCGGGAGTTCGGGCAGGTCGTAGTTCTCGTCCTGCCAGGTGCGGGTGACCGGGTCCCAGCCGCTGGGGCGCTTCAGGTACGGGAGTTCCTCGGGGCCGAGGACGGGCGCGGTGCGCACGGCCTCCTCGACGGCGGCGCCGAATCCGGTGCGGCGGGCGAGGTGGAGGACGTGGTCGGGCCCTATCGCGTCGGCGAGCAGCCGCGCGGAGTCGTCGGCACTGCCGGTGTCGGCGGCGACCGCGTTCTGTACGGGGCGCTCCTGGGCGAGCAGCCCGGCGAGGGCGTCCGGCAGCCAGCGGGCGCCGTCGTGGGCGACGAGCACGGCGGTGACGACGTGTCGCGGAAACTCAGGAGTTGAGGACATCGAGCTACGGGCCCTCCGGCCGGGGGGGGCGCCCCGCGAGGGGGCGTGGGAGCGTCTCGGACGGAGGCCCACACTAACGGCAGACACGGAGGGGCGGCGCGCAGCGCCTCGATGAGCGGCGGTGACCGGGGGCCGGAGAACGGCGACGGTCCGCCGCCTGTGGTGGAGGGCACAGGGTGCGGACCGTGCGGTGCGTGCGGGTGTGCGCGGTACGGCGTGCGGTCAGGCGGAAGGGCCGGCGGGTGGCCGGATCCGTTCGTCCGTCAGACGGCGGCCTTCTTGAGGCGACGGCGCTCACGCTCGGACAAACCGCCCCAGATGCCGAAGCGCTCGTCGTTCTGCAGCGCGTATTCGAGGCATTCGGAACGGACCTCGCAGGCGAGGCAGACCTTTTTCGCCTCGCGGGTCGAGCCGCCCTTCTCGGGGAAGAAGGACTCGGGGTCGGTCTGGGCGCACAGTGCGCGCTCCTGCCAGCCGAGTTCCTCGCCCGCGTCCTCGACCAGCAGTTCCTGGAACAACTCGGTCATGTGCGCCCCTCGTCCGTCTTTTTCGCGTCCCCGTGGTGTTGTCGCCCCGGATCGATGCCGGCCGAACGACACGAGTGAAATTACAAGTTCGTGCTCTGTGCGAGTCAAGCCGAGATCTGCTATTGGGCCCCGTATTCACTCTGCGGAACCAAGCGTATGCGGAAAGTGTTCAAATCACCAAAAACCATGACACATGCCGCTGGCCTGACCTGTCCGCCGACGTCTCATGAAGAAGGACGAGCAAAACGTGGATCTTGTTGCGATCCAGCCACGGAAGCGATCCGGATCACAGTCTGATCACGAGACCTCCCCCATGTTTAGACGGCGGTGGTGCGCCATGTGTCCTGGCCAGGCCCTGCACAAACCTTTCTCCGCACAGGGCAACCGGATGAGGTGAAAGATTGCGGCCAAACCGGTCATTGAGTTGACAGTCGGGTACCTCTCCGGCCACCTTTGGTGGCATGCCAGCGACCGCAGCGCCCTCCGCGACCCACGCCCGTGGGTTCCGCCGCGCTGTCCAGGACCGCTGTTGCTGTTGCTGTCCCAGCTGTTGACGCGCGCCTTCTCCCCAGCGCTCCAGCACCCTCCCGCGCGGCCGTCCCGCCGGCGCACCCCCTGTTCCACCCCTTGCTCTGCGACCCCCTGCACTTCTGCCGAGGAACCACCGCACCCATGAACATGGACAGCGACCTTCAGATCGCCGGCGACATCCTTGAGGTACCGCACCTCCTGCAGCCCGCCGGCGAGCACCCGACCACCGTGGCCGAGTTCGTCGGCCTCGCCCGCGAGATCGCGGCCGACCGCGCCCAGTGGGCGCCGTACGTCGAGTTCGACGCCACCACTCGCTGGTACCACCGGCTGCGCACGGGCCCCGGCTACGAGGTCTGGCTGCTGTCCTGGCTGCCCGGCCAGGGCAGCGGACACCACGACCACGGCCCCTCCTCCGGCGTACTGACGCTCCTGGAGGGCGAACTGACGGAGCGTACGGACAGCGGCGCCGGGAAGATCACGGCCGGCGCCCAGCGCGTGTTCGCGCCCGGCTATGCCCACGAGGTCGTCAACGACTCGCTGGAGCCGGCCGTCAGCCTGCACGTCTACCACCCCGGCCTCACCGAGATGCCGATGCACGAGTCGCTGCGCGCCCAGTGCACCCCCGTCCCGTCCACGGCCGCGGCCGCCGGAGCCGTGCCCGCCTGACCGGCCCGCCCCACCACCCCTCAGGGGATCGGCCCGCGGCTGACAGACTGTGCCCATGCGCATTGTGGTTCTGGCCGGTGGCATCGGTGGTGCCCGCTTCCTTCGCGGCCTCAAGCAGGCCGTGCCCGACGCGGAGATCACGGTCGTCGGCAACACCGGTGACGACATCCATCTCTTCGGCCTCAAGGTCTGCCCCGACCTCGACACCGTGATGTACACCCTCGGCGGTGGCATCAACGAGGAACAGGGCTGGGGCCGTGAGGACGAGTCCTTCACGGTCAAGGAGGAACTGGCGGCCTACGGGGTCGGGCCCGAGTGGTTCGGCCTCGGCGACCGCGACTTCGCCACCCACATCGTCCGCACCCAGATGCTGGGCGCCGGCTTCCCGCTGAGCGCCGTCACCGAGGCGCTGTGCGCCCGCTGGCAGCCCGGCGTCCGGCTGCTGCCGATGTCCGACGACCGCGTCGAGACGCACGTGGCCGTCGAGACGGACGGCGAGCAGCGGGCCGTGCACTTCCAGGAGTACTGGGTGAAGCTGCGCGCCTCCGTGGACGCCAAGGCCGTCGTGCCCGTCGGCGCCGAGCAGGCGAAGCCCGCGCCGGGCGTCCTGGAGGCGATCGCCGAGGCCGACGTCATCCTCTTCCCGCCGTCCAACCCCGTCGTGTCCGTCGGCACCATCCTGGCCGTCCCCGGCATCCGTGAGGCCGTCGCCGCCGCCTCGGCGCCGGTGGTGGGCCTCTCCCCCATCGTCGGCGACGCGCCCGTGCGCGGCATGGCCGACAAGGTGCTCGCGGCGGTCGGCGTGGAGTCCACGGCGGCGGCCGTCGCCGAGCACTACGGCTCCGGGCTGATCGACGGCTGGCTCGTCGACACCGTCGACGCGGGCGCCGTCGCGGACGTCGAGGCGGCGGGCATCCGCTGCCGTGCGGTGCCGCTGATGATGACCGACCTGGAGGCGACCGCGGCGATGGCGCGCGAGGCGCTGGCGCTCGCCGCCGAGGTCGCCGGATGACGGCCGGACCCGGCGGCACCGCGCCGCGGTTCGAGGTCTGGGCGCTCGACGGGATGCCCGAGGTCGAGGCCGGGGACGACCTCGCCGGCCTGATCGCCTCGGCCGCTCCGGAACTCGCCGACGGGGACGTGCTGATCGTCACCTCGAAGATCGTGAGCAAGGCGGAGGGGCGGGTGATCGCCGCCGACGACCGGGAGAAGGCGATCGACGCCGAGACCGTGCGGGTGGTGGCGCGGCGCGGGGCGCTGCGGATCGTCGAGAACCGCCAGGGCCTCGTCATGGCCGCCGCCGGCGTCGACGCCTCCAACACCCCCGCCGGGACCGTGCTGCTGCTGCCCGAGGACCCCGACGCGTCGGCCCGCCGGATACGCGCCGGGCTGCGGGCGGCGCTCGGCGTCGAGGTCGGCGTCGTCGTCACCGACACCTTCGGACGGCCCTGGCGCAGCGGACTCACCGACGTGGCGATCGGCGCGGCCGGGGTGCGGGTCCTGGACGACCTGCGGGGCGGGACCGACTCGCACGGCAACGCGCTGAACGTGACCGTGGTCGCCCACGCCGACGAACTCGCCGCCGCCGGTGACCTGGTGAAGGGCAAGGCCGAGGGCCGGCCCGTCGCCGTCGTGCGCGGCCTCGGACATCTCGTGGGCGGCGACGCGGAGCCGGGCGCCCGGGCGCTGGTCCGCGATCCGGCCGACGACATGTTCCGCCTCGGCACCTCGGAGGCCGTACGGGAGGCGGTGACGCTGCGCCGGACCGTACGGGAGTTCACCGACGATCCGGTCGACCCGGGCGCGGTGCGGCGGGCCGTCGCCGCGGCGGTGACGGCGCCCGCCCCGCACCACACCACGCCGTGGCGCTTCGTGCTCCTGGAGTCGGCGGACGCGCGGCTGGGGCTGCTCGACGCGATGCGGGACGCGTGGATCGCGGACCTGCGGGCGGACGGCAGGTCCGAGGAGTCGATCGCCCGGCGGGTCCGCCGCGGCGACGTCCTGCGCAACGCGCCCTACCTGATCGTGCCGTGCCTGGTCATGGACGGCGCACACCACTACGGCGACCCACGCCGGGACGCCGCCGAGCGCGAGATGTTCGTGGTCGCCGCGGGCGCGGGCGTGCAGAACCTGCTGGTCGCGCTCGCCGGGGAACGGCTCGGCTCGGCGTGGGTGTCCTCGACGATGTTCTGCCGTGACGTCGTACGGGAGGTCCTCGGGCTGCCGGCGGACTGGGACCCGATGGGCGCCGTGGCGGTAGGCCGCCCGGCCGCCCCACCGAAGGAACGGCCCGCGCGGGACGCGGCGCGGTTCGTCGAGGTGCGCTGACCGGAGGGGCCGTCGGCCGTTCTCCTTCCGGTGGTGCCGCCGGCACGGCCCGCCCGGGTGGGCCGGTCGGCGCCGGCGTCGGTCCTTACAGGGCCGTGATGTCGTTGGGCGCCAGGCGCGGCGCCCGACGCGGCGGGACCCGGCCGCTGAGCAGGATCAGGCGGGCGGCGCGGTGGCGCTGGCCCTCGTAAGGGGCCAGCAGCTCCAGCATGGCCGCGTCGTCCGCCGCGCGGTCGCCCGCGAGGGCCCAGCCGACGATGCCCGGGAGGTGGAGGTCGCCGGTGGTGACCTCGTCCGGGGCGCCGTTGCTGCGCTGGATCGTCTCGGCGGAGGTCCACGGGCCGATTCCGGGGATCAGCTCCAGGCGCCTGCGGGCCTCGGCGGGGGCCATCAGGGCGGCCTCCTCCATGCGGTGCGCGACCCGCGCGGCGCGCACGATGGCGGCGGAGCGCTTGCCGTCGACGTTTGCGCGGTGCCATTCCCAGGACGGGATCATCGCCCAGGTCCGGGCGTCGGGCATGGCGTACATGCCGTCGGGGGCCGGGCCGGGGGCGGGCTCGCCGTACTTGCGTACGAGCAGCCGCCAGGAGCCGTAGGCCTCGTGCGTCGTGACCTTCTGCTCCAGGATCGACGGGATCAGCGACTCCATCACCAGCCCCGTGCGGGTGAGGCGCAGGCCGCGGCGGGCGCGGTGGGTGACGGCGAGCAGTTTGTGGCGCGGGACGAAGGCGGCGGGGTCGTCCTCGGCGCCGAGGAGCGCGGGCAGCCCGTCGAGCAGCCAGGGCCCACCCGGCCCCCACGCCTCCGCGGCCACGGCCCCGCCGTGGATCCGCACGCGCAGGGTCCCGGCCCCGGCCGGGGTGCGGCTGGCCCGCCAGACGGAGCCGTCGGCGGTAACCCGGAAGGTGGGGTCGGAGGGGCCGCGGCGCAAGGGGCCGAGGGTGAGGCCGAGGTCGAGCTCCAGGTCCGGATCCGGCGCCAGGTCCCGGACCTGGGGGCGGGGTACGGGGACGTGTCCGCCGCGGGCGGTGACGGGGGTGACGGGCGGGCGGGGGGCGAAGCGGCCGGACATAGCTATGAGCGTAGCCCGCCGTGCGCCGGGCCCGAGCCGCCCGGCCCGAGCCCCCGCCGCGGCGCCCGTCGCCCCGGTGCCGGGGCGGGGACCGGGGGGTTACTGGTCCGAGGAGAAGCGGACCGCGCCCTGGGGGAGGGTGGCGTCGCACCAGATACGGACGCCCTCG
The DNA here is from genome assembly GCF_044767915.1 of Streptomyces sp. NPDC101191. Lineage (NCBI taxonomy): Bacteria > Bacillati > Actinomycetota > Actinomycetes > Kitasatosporales > Streptomycetaceae > Streptomyces > Streptomyces sp. NPDC101191. Next base: position 18,761 of record NZ_JBIWOU010000017.1, on the reverse strand, counting down.
CGGAGTTCGTTGTCCGGGCCCACGTCCGCGCCGTCGCCGATGACCGCTCCCGTCAGCACCGTGCGCGCGCCGACGCGGGCGCCGGCGCCGACGAGGGAGTCGGTGACGACGGCGCCGGCCTCGACGACCGCGTTCGCGAGGACCGTGGAGCCGGAGATGCGCGCGCCGGAGCCGACGACCGCGCCGGCGCCGATCACGGTGCCGCCGCTCAGCTTGGCGTCCGGGGCGACCGTCGCCGTGTCCAGGACGAGGCGGTCCCCGCAGCGCCCGGGCACCGCCGGGGACGGCGCGCGGCCCAGGACGAGGTCGGCGGACCCGCGGACGAAGGCCTGCGGGGTGCCGAGGTCGAGCCAGTACGTGGAGTCGACCATGCCCTGGAGGTGCGCGCCGGTGGCGAGCAGCTCGGGGAAGGTCTCGCGCTCGACGGAGACCGGCCGGCCGGCCGGGATCGTGTCGATGACCGAGCGGCGGAAGACGTACGCCCCCGCGTTGATCTGGTCGGTGACGATCTCCTCGGGCGTCTGCGGCTTCTCCAGGAAGGCCGTGACGCGGCCGGTGGCGTCGGTCGGGACGAGCCCGAAGGCGCGCGGGTCCTCGACCCGGGTGAGGTGGAGGGAGACGTCGGCGCCGGAGGACTCGTGGGTGGCGACGAGGGCGCGGATGTCCAGGCCGGTGAGGATGTCGCCGTTGAAGATGAGGACCGGGTCCTCGGGTCCCGAGTGGAGCCGCTCGGCGACGTTGCGGATCGCGCCGCCGGTGCCGAGCGGCTCCTCCTCGGTGACGTACTCGATGCTGAGCCCGAGCGCCGAACCGTCGCCGAAGTGCGGTTCGAAGACCTCGGCGAGGTAGGAGGTGGCGAGGACGATGTGGTCCACGCCGGCGGCCCGGGCCCGGGCCAGCTGGTGCGTCAGGAAGGGGACGCCCGCCGCCGGGACCATCGGCTTGGGCGTGTTGACCGTCAGGGGACGCAGCCGGGTGCCTTTGCCACCGACCAGGAGAATCGCTTCGGTCACCTGTCGTCTCTGCTTCCTGTTCGGGTCCGGTCTCATCGCCCGGGGCAGCGCGTTTCGGCCGTCCGTACGATATGACCGGTCAGTTTATGCAGATGGTTGAGTCCATGGCCCCATCAGCGCCTTCCCTGGTACTTCGCGGAGGCCGACCGGGCGGTGCCGAGCTTGTTGTAGAGGCGCCCGCCCGGGCACTCGGTCGCGAAGCCGTCACGGTGTCCGGCGATCACGTTGAACTTCACCTTTCTGCCCTTCTTGTAGAGGTTTCCGCCTCCTGACGTGAGATACGTCTTCGCCTTCGGATTCACCCCGTGCAGCCCCAGCTTCCACGCGGTCAGCCGTGCGATGGCGGTCACGGCGGCGGCCGGCGGGCTGGTGGAGCCGTAGCTGCCGAGGACGGCGATGCCCATGCTGTTGGTGTTGAAGCCGAGGGTGTGGGCGCCCATGACCGGCTTCGACACGCCACCGGCCCGGCCCTCGTAGATGTTTCCGCACTTGTCGACGGCGAAGTTGTAGCCGAGGTCCCGCCAGCCGCTGCTCTTCACGTGGTAGCGGTAGATGCTGCGCAGCACGGAGGGGGCCTGCTTGCAGGTGTAGCGGTTGCCGGTGGCGCTGTGGTGGACGAAGACGGCCTTGATCGTCTTCGTGTAGACGAAGCCCTTCTCCCGCATCTTCTCGTCGGCGCCCCAGCCCTTGCGCGTGATGATCTTCGGGCGCGGGCCGATGTACGGCTTCGCGGCGGCGGCGCGGGTGGTGGCGGTCCGCGCCGAGGCGGGGAGCTCGGCCAGGGTCTGGGCCCGCGTCAGGGCCGGGATCACGTCGGCGCCGAGGGGGACGAGGTCGGCGTTCACGCGCGCGGCCTCGGACTGTTCGGGGTTCATCGGCGCGGCCGGGGCCGTCCGGGGCGTCCAGGCCGCCCGGGTGACCCGGGTCGCCGGAGCGTCGTCCGCCGGTTCCGGGCCCGGGTCGACCAGCTCCAGGTGCAGGCCCGACGGGAGCGGGGCGTCGACGCCCTCGTGCCGCTCCGGGCTCACACGGATCTCGACGCCGTCCGAGTCGCCGACCCACAGCGGGGCGGTGGAGCCGTGCAGGGCGCCCGAACGTCCCTCCGCCGTCCCGGGATCGGCGCCGTGCTCGTCGTTGTGGGTCTCGACGTCCTGCCAGTCGGACCACGCCCCGTCCGCGGCGGACCGGGTGCGGACCTCGACGGTGCCGTGCAGCGGGGCGCGGACGTCGTCCCACACCACCCCGAGGAGCGAGAACGGTCTGACGTCCCGTCGGCCGAGCCCCCGCGCGGCCGACGACTCGGCGGCGCCGAAGGAGCGGCCCCGGGGCCGGTCCGGACCGAGGGGTTCGAGCGGCAGCGACTGGGTCGACCCGGCGACGGCGGTTTCGGGCACGGCGGCCGGCGCGGCGGCGGCCGGGTCCGCGACGACGCCCGGGTCCGCGGCGGCGGGTACGACGACGCCCGGGTCCGCGGCGGCGGGTACGGCGACGCCCGGGTCCGCGCCCGCGGCCGGGGTCGCGAGGGTGAGCGGCAGGGCGAGTGCCGCCGCGCAGCTGACGGCGATCGAGGAGACGAGGTAGGCACGCATGGGCTGATCGTCCGTACCGGGCGGGCGTTCCGCTCGGCGGGAAGGCACAAGGAAACTGACGCCCCGTCGGGCCGACCGGTGGACGGGGTCACCGGTACGGCGGACCGCGCGCGGGGGCCCGCGTACGCTTGCCCGCGTGAACGCCAGCGACCGCACCCCCGCCGACCTGCTGCGATCCGCGCTCGCCGCGGACCCGGCCCGCCCCTTGGTCACTTTCTACGACGACGCCACCGGTGAACGCGTGGAATTGTCGGTGGCCACTTTCGCCAATTGGGTGGCCAAGACGGCCAACCTCCTCCAGGGCGAACTGTCCGCTTCCCCGGGCGACCGACTCGCCCTGCTGCTGCCCGCGCACTGGCAGACGGCGGTCTGGCTGCTCGCCTGTTCCTCCGTCGGGGTCACCGCGGAGCTGGGCGGCGACCCGGCCGACGCCGACTACGTCGTCGCGGGACCGGACGGCCTGGAGGCGGGGCTCGCCTGCTCCGGGGACCGGATCGCGCTCTCCCTCGCCCCGCTGGGGCGCCGCTTCCCCGCGCCGCCCGCGGGATACGCGGACTACGCGGTGGAGGTGCCGAGCCAGGGCGACCGGTTCGCCCCGTTCGTCCCCGTCGATCCCGACGCGCCGGCTCTCGTCGTCGACGGTACGGAACTGACGGGCGCACAGCTCGTCGAGCGCGCCCGCCAGGACGCCGCGGAGCTCGGGCTCGCGCCCGGCGCACGCCTGCTCTCGGGGCGCTCGTACGACACGTGGGCCGGCGTCTCGGCCGGTCTGTACGCACCGCTGGCCGCCGGCGGCTCGGTCGTGCTGTGCCGCCACCTCGACCGGCTCGACGCGGACGGCCTGGCCAAGCGGGTCGACAGCGAGCGGGTCACCCTCACCCTCGCGGACTGACCCCGCGACCGGGGCCCGCCGGCGCCCTGTGCGGCTTCACGTGTCGCCACCGTCGGAGGGGGTGCCGGACGGCCTGACGCGAGGGGGCGGCGGACGGCCTGACGCGAGGGGGCGGCGGACGGCCTGACGCGCTCTCCCCCAGCGCAGCGGGCCGACTGCCCACACTCAGGTGGGCGATGCCCGCACGGCGGCTGGGCGGCGCGCCCCCCGGGGCGAGGCCACACACGGCACGTCAGCCCCTGCCGGGCCCGGGGCTGCCTGTTCGGACGCCCGCCCTACGGGCGCTCGCGGATCGACGCCCGGCCCTACGGGGTGCTGTGCGAGACCCGTGGGCCTGCGGGGTCCGGTGCCTCCGCGGGGGTGGGGGTGTCCGGACTGCGAGCTTCCCTTCGCTTCGCTCGGGAAGGTCGCCGCCACGTCCGGACACCCCCACCCCCGCTCCGGCACCGGACCCCTTCCCGCCGTCGTCGGCCGTCCGGCCTCGGGCCCTTCCCGCCATCGTTGGCCGCCCTGCTCCGGGACCTTCCGCGCCGTCGTCGGCCGTGCTGCTCCGGGCCCCTCCCCGCCGTCGCCGGCCGTGCTGCTCCGGGCCCCTCCCCGCCGTCGCCGGCCGTCCGTCCTGTGCGGAGGCACCGGACGCCTCCCCGCCGTCGCCGTCCCCCCGGGTGGCCGGGACCGGGGTCCTCGTGGTCGCTCCCACCCGTACGGCCCATCGACGCGCCGCGTAACCCGGCTCCGCAGGGCGACTCCGGTACATGATCGGCCGGGGGGACCGAGGCCTTCCGCAGAACCAAGCGCCGGAATCGACCGTCTACTACACCGAGACGACGGCCGCCGGTGTCCCGCAGACGCCATCGAGGACGGACGGATCCAGCCGTGACGGACAACGCAGACACGCCCGCGGAGCCCGACGCCGATGGCAAGGGCGCCCGCAAGCGGCACTGGCTGCGCTGGACGGCGCTCGCCGCGGCGGCCCTGGTGCTCGCCGCGGCGGGGACCGGCTGGTGGCTCTACCGCAAGCTGGACTCCAACATCACCACGGACACGACGGCCGCGGACGAACTGACCAGGTACGAGAAGGAGCGTCCGTCGCCGGCCGCCAACGCGGCCCGGAACATCCTCCTCATCGGCTCCGACACACGTGCGGGCGCCGGGAACCGCAAGTACGGGAAGGACGGGGGGACCCAGCGATCCGACACCACGATCCTGCTGCACATCTCCGCCGGCGGGTCCGGCGCGACCGCGGTCTCCATCCCGCGCGACCTGATGGTGCGGATCCCCAGCTGCACGAAGCCGGACAGGACGCGCACCAGGGAACAGTTCGCCCAGTTCAACTGGGCCTTCGAGTTCGGCGGTACGGCGTGCACGATCCGCACCCTGGAGAAGCTGACGGGCATCCGGATCGACCACCACATGGTGATCGACTTCGGGGGCTTCAAGAAGATGGTCGATGCCGTGGACGGGGTGGAGATCTGCCTCAAGGAACCGATCGACGACGCCGACGCCCATCTGAAGCTGCCCGCGGGACGCCAGGTGCTGCACGGCGAGCAGGCGCTCGGCTTCGTACGGGCCCGGAAGTCGCTCGGCAACGGCAGCGACACGGAGCGGATGGACCGGCAGCAGCAGTTTCTCGGTGCCCTGGTCAACAAGGTGCAGAGCGACGGCGTGCTGCTCAACCCGACCAAGCTCTACCCGGTCCTGGACGCGGCCACGAAGTCGATCACGACCGATCCGGGGCTCGACTCGCTGCGCGACCTGTACGACCTGGCGCGCTCGATGCGGGCCGTGCCGACCGAGAAGGTGCAGTTCCTGACGGTGCCGCGGCGCCCGTACTCGTACAACGCGAACCGGGACGAACTGGTGCAGCCCGCGGCGGACCAGCTCTTCGCCCGGCTGCGCGCCGACGAGCCGGTGGTCATCCGCCCCGGCGGCAGCGGGGAGCCCGAGGCGGCGGGGGACGGTCCGAGCGCCTCCGCGACGCCGTCGTTCGCGGGACGCAACGCGGCGACCGCAAGCTGCTGATGAGTAAAGGAGGGGCCAAGGTGGGGGCGGCACTGGATGAGGTTTGGGCAAATTGCCCAGTTGTAAGGGGCGTGGAATTTGTCACGGACGTCGCCCCACGCTGAACTGGGCGGATAGTGTGACGCGATCCGGTGCACCCGACCACGTGGTCTCGCACGCAACGGATCGACCGACCGAGCGCCCGAGGGGGAGGCGCCTCGCGTGGCACCGACGGAGGATTCAAGGAACCGTGGACGCGCACAGCCGTGGACGGGCGGACGAGATCGACCCCGCCGACCAGTGGGTGCTCAACCCGCAGACCGGCCATTACGAACTGCGACTGGACCGCTCCGCTGAGCAGTCGCCGCAGGCCGCACCGTCCCACCCGCGCCCCCGCACCACCCGTAGTGCCACCCCGCCTCCCGGCCAGAGAACCAGGTCGGGCCAGGCACCGGCCGAGTACGGGGGGCGCGACCGCGCCACCGAGACCGCACCGCCCGTGCCCGGGCAGCGCCGCCGGCGCGCGGCCGAGCCGGACGAGCGGCCGGGCTCCGCGGGTCGTCGCAAGCGCAGGCCGGAGAAGAAGTCCCGCAAGAAGAAGGTCCTGATGTGGACCGGCGGCACGATGGCGTTCGTGCTCGTGGGCGGCGCCGCCGGCGCGTACGCGCTCTACGAGCACTTCAACAACAACATCAACACCATCGACGTGGCCGGCGGGAGCACCGGCGGCTTCAAGAAGGACGCCGCCTTCAACATCCTGCTCATCGGCACCGACAAGCGGACGGGCGAGGGCAACGGCGGCTACGGCGACAAGAACAGTCCCGGCCACGCCGACACCACGATCCTCTTCCACGTCGCCAAGGACCGGACCAACGCCACGGCGATGTCGATCCCGCGTGACCTGGTCATCGACATCCCCGAGTGCGAGACCAAGCTGCCCGGCGGCAAGGTCAAGACGATCCCCGGCCAGACGGCCACCCGCTTCAACGTGAGCCTCGGCCAGTCCGACCGCGACCCCGGCTGCACCATGCGCACGGTCAAGGAGCTCACCGGCCTGACGGTCGACCACTTCATGATGGCCGACTTCAACGCCGTCAAGGAGATGACGACGGCCGTGGGCGGCGTGAAGGTCTGCCTGGCCAAGCCGGTCGACGACCCGAAGTCGCACCTCAAGCTGCCCAAGGGCGAGTCGACGATCCAGGGCGAGCAGGCCCTCGCCTTCGTCCGCACCCGGCACAGTTTCGGCAACGAGAGCGACCTGGACCGCATCAAGGTCCAGCAGCAGTTCCTCAGCTCGATGATCCGCCAGATGAAGTCGGACGACACGCTCACGTCCCCGACCAAGCTGTACGACCTCGCCGACGCGGCCACCAAGGCGCTCACCGTCGACACGGGCATAGGGAGCATCACCAAGCTCAAGTCCCTCGCGGGCGAGCTGGCGCAGATCGACCCGAAGAACATCACCTTCACCACGCTGCCGGTCATCGACAACCCGGCCGAGCCCCGCCCGATCACGGTCGTGCCGGACCCGACGGAAGCGCCGCGGCTCTTCTCGATGATGCAGTCCGACACCTCGCTCACCGAGGTGAAGAAGAAGGAGCAGGACGCCAAGAACGCCCAGGCGCAGGCCCAGGCGAAGCTCCTGCAGGGGGCGCGGTCCACCGCCCACGAGGTCCGTGTCGACGTCTACAACGGCAGCGGCATGACCGGCGCGGCGCAGAAGACGATCGACTGGCTCCAGAACGAACACGGCGTGACGCGGTCCAGCAACAAGAGCAACGCCCCCGAGAAGGCGGCGAGGACCACGCTCACGTACGCACCGAACCAGGCCGACCAGGCCCGCAAGCTCGCGGACCTGATGGGCCTGCCCGCCTCGGCTCTCAAGCCGGGCACGCAGGACGCCGGGGAGCGCGAGCCCATGACGCTCGTCCTCGGCGCGGACTTCAAGGGCGCGGGGGTGCCCCTCACCGGACCGGCGAAGGCGCCGGCCGGTGCGCAGACGGCAGACAAACAGGTGTGCGCCAAGTGACCCGGACCGACCGGGCCTTGCGCCGCACCTGAATCGACGGGAGACCTGGGGTGGGACAGAGCAGCGTGCGTAGGGGGGAGGGGGCGCGAGAACGCGCCCCGCGCGCCCGCGACTTGGGCTGGGACGAGACTCTCTACGAGGAGGAGGGCGAGAGCGGCTCCGTCGGTACGGGCGAGCGCGCGGGCGGCACCGTGCCGCGGGCGCGCCGTGCGGGCGGCGGCTCCGGTGACGGCGGTGACGGCGGGGGCCGGCAGAGCCGCCGACGGGGCGGCGCCCCGCGCCGGCGCGCCAAGAAGGCCGGCAAACGCCGGATACTGCGCTGGGTGGCCATCACCCTGTCGCTGCTGATACTCGGCACGGCCGGCGCCGGATACCTGTACTACGAGCACCTCAACGGCAACCTCCGCGGCGGCAGCCGCGCGGGCGGCGACAGCGGCGTGAAGAAGGCCGAGCCGAACGCGCTGGGCGACACGCCGCTGAACATCCTTCTCATCGGTTCCGACAGCCGTGCCGACGACAAGAACGTCGCCCTGGGCGGCGGCAAGAACGAGCGGGACCGCAAGCCGCTCGCCGACGTGCAGATGCTGTTCCACGTCTCGGCGGACCGGAAGAACGCCTCGATCACCTCGATCCCGCGCGACACCGTCGTCCCGATCCCGAAGTGCCAGGACGGCCAGACGACCTACCCCGCGACGACGACGCGTCCCATCAACGAGACGCTGAGCCGCGGTGGACCGGGCTGCACCCTCACCACCTGGGAGAAGCTGACCGGGGTCTACATCGACCACTGGATGATGGTCGACTTCGCCGGCGTGGTGTCGATGGCCGACGAGGTCGGCGGCGTCCCGGTCTGCGTGAAGACCGGGGTGTGGGACAAGTCGACCGCCCGGCAGAAGGGCGGCTCGGGGCTGAAGCTGCCCCAGGGCACCCACGAGGTCAAGGGCGAGCAGGCGCTCCAGTGGCTGCGTACGCGGCACGCGTTCGGCAGCGACCAGAACCGCGCCAAGGCCCAGCACATGTACATGAACGGCATGATGAAGCAGCTCCAGGCGCAGAACGCCTGGACGGACACCGGCCGGCTCATGGGTCTCGCGGAGACCGCCACCACGGCGCTCCAGGTCTCGGACGAGATCAAGTCGGTGAAGAAGCTCTTCGACCTGTCCATGCAGCTCAAGAACGTGAAGCTGGACCGCCTCACGACGGCCACCGTCCCGACGGTCCCCTACCCGGGCAATCCCGACGCGTGGCTCCAGCTGGTCCCGTCGGCCGCCGACAAGATGTGGTCGATGCTCCGCGACGACGTGGCCCTCGACAAGAACGGCGACCCCGCCGGGGGCAGGAAGCCGACCGCTTCCACGAAGCCGGCGGCGACCGCTGAGGCGCCCGGGGACTTCAAGGTCACGGTCGTCAACGGGACGGCCGGCGACGGCGAGGCGCCCACCGAGGGCCGGGCCGGCACGATCGCCGAGAAGCTGCGCGGCAAGGGCTTCACGCAGGCCGAGTCCTCGCGCGACGCCCAGCCCCGCAAGGACAGCGTGGTGTTCTACCCGAAGGACGCCGGCGACCAGGGCAAGGCGAACGCCCTGTCCGTGGCGCACGCCTTCGGACTGCCCGACGCCGCGGTCCGCTCGGACGCCAAGGCGGAGGGACTCCTGCTGGTGGTCGGCGCGGACTGGCGCGAGGGTTCCACCTACAAGAAGCCGCAGGTGGCGGCCGGTGACCTGCCCGAGGGCGCCGACGACAAGACGACCTGCATGGACGTCTACTCGGTCTACCGGTGGGACGGGAAGAGCTGACCCGCACGCGTGACCCGCGGACGACGGTCCGCACGACGCCGACGGCCGGGCCCCTGGGGGCCCGGCCGTCGGCGTTCTGTCGGTGCGTCCGCGCTCAGACGGTCTCGGCCGTCCCGCCGGCCGTCACCGCCGGGCGCTTGCTCGCGATGACCTTCCGGGCCAGCGAGCGGGGACTGGTGAGGAAGCCGAAGCCCCAGGACATGTGCATCGTCGCCAGGGCCACCGGGATCTGCAGCCGGGCCTTCAGGGACAGGCCCTTGCCGGCCGGGACGGAGCCGGCGGCGATCGCGGCCAGGTAGCCGGCCGGCACCACGAAGCCCAGCGGGGTGAGGAACGCGCCCACCACGACGCCCGCGGCGATCGCGCAGACGGCGGCCGGCGGGGCGAGGTAGCGCAGGTTGATGGAGCCGGCGTGGTACCGGGCCACCACGTGCCGCCACTTGCCGTAGTCCTTGTACTGCTTCGCGAGCGCCCGGACCGAGGGCCGGGGGCGGTACTGGACGCGCAGGTCCGGCGAGAACCAGATCAGGCCGCCCGCCTCGCGGATGCGGAAGTTCAGCTCCCAGTCCTGGGCGCGGATGAACTCCACGTTGTAGCCGCCCTGCCGCTCCAGCGCCTCACGCCGGAACACGCCCAGGTAGACGGTCTCGGCGGGGCCGGCCGTGCCGCCGGTGTGGAAGGCCGCGTTGCCGACGCCGATCTTCGAGGTCATGGCGGCCGCGACCGCGTCCTCCCAGGCGTTCTCGCCCTCGGCGTGCATGATGCCGCCGACGTTCTGCGCGCCCGTCTCCTCCAGGAGGCGGACGGCGGTGTCGATGTAGTTGGGCGACAGCATGCCGTGGCCGTCGCAGCGCACCACGATCGGGTGGCGCGAGGCCTTGATCGCCGCGTTGAGGGCGGCGGGGGTGCGGCCGGTGGGGTTCGGCACAGTGTGGACGCGGGGGTCCTCGCGGACGAGCTCGGCGGCGATCTCGTCGGTACGGTCCGTGGACGGGCCGAGCGCGATCACCACCTCCATCTCGCCGGCGTACTCCTGCTCGAGGATGTGACGGACCGCGTTGCGCAGATGCCGCTCCTCGTTGAGGACCGGCATGATCACGGAGACGGGGGGCTTGGCGTTCATCGCGTGCCACGTTACCGCGAATGGGGGACACGGTCGCGCGCCGTCCGCGGCGGTGGGCATTGCGATCGTCGTATGGGCCTACGGTGCTCACGGTCCCCCTGTCGCACCCGCGGAGGTGTCCCCCGGTGCCCACACCGCCCCGACCGCCCCGTCCGCCCCGGCCCGCCGCCCGGCGCGCGCCGGTCCGCAGGCGGCGGCGCCACAGACGGTCGCGGTGGGGCATGCGGATGGCGACGGCGCTCTCGGTGGGCGTGCTCGCCGCCGGGGGGATCGGGCACGCGGTCGTGACGAGCCTGGACACCGGCATCAACCGGATCGACCCCTTCAAGGACATGAAGAACCGCCCGCAGGCCGGGCACGGGATGAACGTCCTGCTCGTCGGCACCGACGGCCGCGACAGGATCACCGAGGAGGAGCGGCGCACGTACCGGCTCGGCGGCGCGCCCTGCCACTGCACGGACACCGTGATGCTCGTCCACATCTCCGCGGACCGGGAACGGGCGAGTGTGGTGTCGCTGCCCCGCGACTCGTACGCCGAGATGCCGGAGCACACTGACCTCACCACCGGCCGCAGGCACCACGCGCACCCGGTGAAGCTGAACGCGGCGTACGCGGAGGGCGGCCCGGGGCTCACCGTACGCACGGTCGAGTCGATGACCGGGGTGAAGATCGACCACTATCTGGAGGTCGACTTCACCAGCTTCATGAAGACCGTGGACGCGGTCGGCGGAGTGGAGATCTGCACCACCAAGCCGCTGAAGGACTCCTACACCGGGCTCGACCTGGCGGCCGGACCGCACGAGCTCGACGGCGGGCAGGCGCTGCAGTACGTGCGCGCCCGTCATGTCGACGGGGCCGCCGACATCGGGCGCATGCAGCGCCAGCAGAAGTTCCTGGCGGCGCTGATCGACCGGGTCACCAGCGGTGGGGTGCTGCTCAACCCGGTGCGGTTCCGGGAGGTGGCGACGACCATGCTGGGCTCGGTGCGGGCGGACCAGGGCTTCGGTACGGAGCAGATGCTGTCGCTCGCGAAGGCCATGCAGGGCTTCGGACCGGCCTCGTCGGAGTTCGTGTCCGTGCCGCTCGGCGACATGAGCTTCCGCGTGAAGGGCATCGGGTCGACGGTGAAGTGGGACGCGGCGAAGGCGCAGAAGCTGTTCCAGTCGCTGCGCGAGGACCGCCCCCTCTCCCCCGCCCGCCCGGCCGCACCGAAGGGTCCGCGGCCGGTCGACGTGGACGTCGCGCCGAAGACGATCCGGGTCCAGGTCTACAACGGGACCCGCACGGACGGGCTGGGCGGCCGGGTCGACGCGGCGCTGCGCGGTGTGGGCTTCGACACGACGCGCGCGCCGCGGACCGGGACCGGGCAGGAGGCCCCGCACACCGTCGTCTCCTACGACCCGCGCTGGGACCGCTCGGCGAAGTCCCTGGCGGCGGCCCTGCCGGGCGCCGAGCTCAAGCCCGTACCGGGCCAGGGCGGAACCCTGCGGGTGACGGTGGGATCCGACTACAAGGGCATCACGCCGGTGCGGGAGCGGGAGCGGCAGTCGGGTCAGTTCGAGGCCGTGCGGGGGGACCAGGTGGTGTGCCCTTAGCGCCGTCCGGCGGTCGGGGCCCCGGGGGCGCTCGTCGGCCTACTCCTCGTAGCCCTCGGCCGCGCGGCGTTCGCGGAGCTCCCGGATCGCGCGGCGGCGGGCCAGGCGGTGGGTGCGGCGGATCTGGGCTTCCTGGTAGCGGCGCTTGTCCCGCTCCGTCTCCGGCATGACCGGCGGGACCGGGCGGGGCTTGCCGTCGGCGTCGACGGCCGCGAAGACGAGGTAGGCGGAGCCGACCTGGGTGGCGGGCGTGGACTCGTTCCAGCGCTCGGCCATGACCCGGACGCCGACCTCCATGGAGGACCGGCCGGTCCAGTTGACCTGGGCCTTCACGTGCAGCAGGTCGCCGACCCGCACCGGCTCCAGGAACACCATCTCGTCCATGGAGGCGGTGACGGCGGGACCGCCCGAGTGCCGGCCCGCGACCGCGCCCGCGGCGTCGTCCACCAGCTTCATGATCACGCCGCCGTGCACCGTGCCCAGGAGGTTGGTGTCGTGGCTGGTCATGATGTGGCTCAGCGTGGTGCGGGACGCCGAGGTGGGCTTGCCCGGGATGTCGCCCTGATCTGTCATGGCCTCTACCTTATGCCCGGCCTGACCGGCGGTCCGCGTGCGGTCCGCTTTGCATCAGCTTGGCAACAGCGCCGACCCGATTCCCCACCCGCCCTGTCGGCGTCGGCGGGCCGGACGGCACACTGGTCCGCATGAATGACTGGCCCGACGCCCAGCCCGAGGGACCCCGCCGGATGCGCCACGTGCAGCGCCCCCAGGTCCCGCCGCAGCAGCCGCAGCAGCAGCACCAGCGGCAGCAGCAGTACGGCCAGGGGCAGGGCCAGGGCTACGACCAGGGCTACAACCCGAGCTTCACGCAGGCCCAGGGCAGCGGCTACGACTCCGGCTACAGCAGTGGCCAGGTCTACGGCGGCCCGCAGGGCGGGGGCCACGGCACCATTCCCCCGCAGTACGACCCCCGCTCGGCGGGCGGCGGGCGGCCCGCGCCCGACTGGCGGCGCCGCATCAAGATCGGTTCGATCGTCCTGGCCGTCGCCGTGGTCGGCTGGGGCGTCGGCACGTACGCCTGGGCCAGCTCGCAGATGCGCAACGAGGTCGACCTCGGCAAGGTGATCGAGCGCCCGTCCGAGGGCGACTGCACCACCTACCTGATCGTGGGCTCCGACAGCCGCGAGGGCATGACGGCCGAGGAGAAGAAGAAGCTGCACACCGGCTCCGCCGAGGGCAAGCGGACCGACTCGATGATGATCCTCGCGGCCTGCTCCAGCGGGAACACGATGGTCTCCCTGCCGCGTGACTCCTGGGTGACGATCCCGTCCTTCGTGGGATCGGAGTCCGGCAGGAAGTACGAGGCCCGCGGCGGCTCCAAGCTGAACGCCGCCTACGCGATGGACGGCCCCGAGCTGCTGGTCCGCACGGTCGAGTACAACACCGGCCTGCGCATCGACCACTACGCGGAGATCGGCTTCGCCGGCTTCGCCAACATCGTCGACGCCCTCGGCGGTGTCGAGATGAACATCGAGAAGGGCTTCAAGGACAAGAACTCCGGGGCGAACTTCCAGCCCGGCACCCAGACCCTCAACGGCGAGCAGGCCCTGGCCTTCGTGCGGACCCGCTACGCCTTCGCCGAGTCGGACCTGGCGCGGACCAAGAACCAGCAGAAGTTCCTGTCCGCCCTGGCCAACCAGGCGGCGACCCCGGGCACGATCCTCAACCCCTTCAAGCTGTACCCGACCCTGGGCGCGGGCCTGGACACGCTCATCGTGGACAAGGACATGTCGCTCTACGACCTCGGGAAGATGTTCTTCGCGATGAAGGGCATCAGCGGCGGCGACGGCAAGTCGATGAACATGCCGATCAACGGCACGGCACCGCAGGGCTCCCTGAAGTGGGACATGCCCAAGGTGAAGCAGCTGGTCGAGCAGATCCGCACCGACCAGCCGGTCACCGTCACCTCGGACCGCTGACGGACGTCCGCCGGCACCCGCCGGCGGTCACCCCCGGGCGAGCACCTCGTAGAGCACCCGGCCGTCCGGCCCCTTCCGCACCTCGCGCAGGGCCGGGTCCCCGGCCGGGAGCCCGCCCCGCGAGGGCCGCTGGAGCACCCACTTCACGTGGTACCTGCGCAGCACCGCGAGCCGTTCCGCGCGCGGGGTGCCCGGGGCGAAGTAGCGCGTGGTGTCGGCGGCCCGCTGCTTCTCGTCGGGCAGGAAGAAGTCCGGGTAGCCGGCCGCGACGGTGTAGCCGCCGTAGGCGGGCAGCGTGCAGGCGGCCCGCCGGTCGCCGGTCATGAAGACGTCGCCGTACGCGGCGTCGCGCATCGCCCACCCCACCGGCTGCCACACCTTCCACGCGTCGCCGGTGACCGCCTTCGGCAGCGCGTCGCCCCGCAGGACGAAGGTCAGGGCGTCCCGCTGCGCCCAGAGCCCCACCGCGAGGGCGGCGGTCAGGACGGCGGCGAAGGCGCCGCGCAGCCGGCGGGCGCCGCGGTCCAGGACGCAGAGCGCGGCGGCGAGTTGCGCGGGCATGACGATCGCGGGCTCGGTCCGGCCCAGGGACCACTTGTCGAGGACCGCGCCGGCGCCGACCGTGAGCAGGCCGAGCAGGAACCAGACCACGAGCGGGTCGCGGCGGTCGCGCCGGAACCGTACGGCGAGGGCGAGCAGTCCGAGCGGGACGAGGGTGAACCGCGTCGCGGCGTGCCGGTAGAGCGGCTGGTGGATCTCCTCCAGGCCGCCCGTGCCGAGCAGCGCGAAGAAGGAGTAGTACGGCCATACGGCGAGGACCGTGAGGCCCACCGCGAGCGCGGTGGCGAGCCGCAGCACGCCGGCCCGGGTGGGCCGGCCGGGTGCCGCGACGAGGACGCCGACGATGCCGAAGGTGAAGACGACGCCCGTGAACTGGTGACTGAGCATCAGGACCGCCCACAGCAGGCCCAGTCCGGCGTACGGGACGACGCCCGCCCCGCCGGGCCGGCGCAGGACCCGGGTCAGCAGGGCGAGCAGGTGGAAGCCCAGGCCGGTGGCGAAGGTGCTCGGGTACGAGGCGTTCGCCGACAGCGACGTCAGACCGAGGAAGCCGCTCCATATGAACGGGCGCACGCCCCACAGGAGCAGCAGGCAGAGCACGGCGAGCAGCGGCGCCGCCGGGTGGGCGCCGAGAGTGCGGACGAACCGCCGTACACCGGTCACCAGCACGACCAGGCCGACGACGGCGGCGCAGCGCAGCACGTCGAAGGTGTCGAGTCCGGTCGCCTTCGCGAACAGCGCCAGACAGACGGTCCACGGCGAGTAATAGGGGCTGTCCGTGGGCGAGTCGACCATCGGGTTGCCCGGGTGGAACAGGTCGTGCCGCAGGCGTTCGACCGTGGCGGCGTGCACCCCCATGTCGCCGATCCACGGCAGCCGCACGCACATCAGCACCGCGCCCGCGGTGAGCAGCAGGGCCGCCCCGCGCAGCGCGGTGAGGAGCCGGCCCGGGGCGAGCGGGTCGAACGGGCGCGCCGGGGCGCGGAGCGTGGCGGGCTCGCCGGTCATCGGTGGTGGCCTTACTGCGGGTTGGGCGGGTACGGGTGCGACCGTCCCGGAACGCCCGGGCCGACGGCCCGTGACACACCGTACAGCCGTGGACTTTTGCGGTAGCGATCCGTCCGCGCGTTCGCAGGACGTTTGATTTCGGCTGTGGTTGCCGGGGAGGATGGCGTCTCGGCCCCGGGGCGCCCGGGGACGGGGACACGGGGAGGTTTCACGGATGCCGTGGGACGAATGGGAGCAACTCAAGACCGAGGTGGCAGAGCGCCAGTCCACCTCGATGCGGCTGAACCAGCTGGCGCCCGAACCGGGCGGCGGGGGTGCCTCCGAGGACCTGAAGACGGACAAACGGGCCTGGGTGAAGGCCGGTGAGGGCGTCTCGGGCCTGAAGGAGGGCATCGGCAAGGCGCTGACGGCGCTCGACTCCGGTCAGGCGGGCCTCGGCGACGACAAGGGGATCCAGAGCGCGGCGGCGCAGAAGGAGCTGTACGACTCCTGGAAGAAGTACGTCGGCGACGTCAAGAGCCGCTGTGACGCTTTGGGCGGGCTGCTGCAGACGTCCGGTCATGACCTGACGAAGCCCGACGAGTCCCTCGTCGCGGACCTCGGCACCCTCGCGGCGAAGTACGCGGACACCGAGGCCGTCGGCGGCCAGGCGAAGGAGAAGTGACCGGGGCCATGGATCTGGAGACCCTGAAGGCCTTCAAGCAGGCCGAGTACGAGGAGGCCGCCGACGGCTACCGGAGCGTCGGCGAGGCGGCGAGCGCGGCCAAGGACACGATCGACAACCAGATCTCCTCGGGCATCCGCGCGCAGCTGGAGGGCAAGGCGGCCACGGCCGCGCTCGGCGAGCTCAAGGAGCTGTCGAAGAACTTCCACTACGCGCAGACCGAGTGCGGTCTCGTCAGCACCGCGCTGAACGCCTTCGCGTTCGACCTGGGGGCGGCCAAGCGCAAGCTGGACGCGGCGATCGCCGACGCCCAGGCCGCCAACTGCACCGTGCACCCGAACGGCTCGGTCGGCTTCCCGCCCGGCTCGAAGCCCGGCGCGGAGAAGGTCGAGGACGGCGGCACGGTGACCGGCAGCGCCGGGATGGACGACCCCACGGCGAACGCCCTGGAGCGCCAGGCCATCAACATCCACCCGAACCCGAACTACGGCAAGGCCATCGGGTTCGCGAACCGGATCGCCGACGCGCTGAAGGAGGCGACGGAGGCCGACGCCAAGTGGGCGCCGAAGCTGCGCGCGCTGAAGGCCGACGACGACCTGAAGGTCACCGACCGGGACTGGGCCGACGCGCAGTCGGACATGGGCGGGGTGAAGGACGCGGGCAGCAGCTACCTGAACTCGCTGCCGCAGCCGCCCAAGGACGGCAGTCCGAAGGACAACGCGAACTGGTGGAAGGGGCTCACCCCGGAGCAGCAGGAGGCCTGGCAGTCCCTCAGGCCCGAGGCCGTGGGCGCCCTCGACGGGCTGCCGTCCACGGTGCGCGACGAGGCGAACCGGGTCGTCCTGGCCGAGAAGCACGGCGCGTACCAGATGGAGCTGGACGCCATGCCGAAGCCGCCCGCCAACGAGTGGACGTGGATCACCGCCGGCATGTACCCATCGAAGGTGCACACCGACGAGTGGATGGAGTGGCACAAGAAGTACGGGGACCGGTACGAGCAGCTCAACAAGTCCCTGAACGGCATGAACGCGATCCAGGACCGCTTCGACAGGACGGGCCTCAAGGGCCTGCCGGAGGCTTACCTGCTGGGCTTCAACCCGGAGAAGAACGGCCGGGCGATCGTCGCGAACGGCAATCCCGACACGGCCGACCACCAGGCGGTCTACGTACCGGGAACGACGTCGAACCTGGGCGGCATCGACGGCGACATCAAGCGGATGGAGCGGCTCTGGAGCATGGCCGCCGGTAAGGACAACGGCTCGGTCTCCACGATCACCTGGCTCGGGTACGACGCCCCGCAGGACATCGTCAAGGACTCGCCGTTCAGCCACTACGCCAATGACGGCGCCCCTGCGTACAACCGCTTCCTCGACGGCCTCGACGCCTCGCGTGCGGTCGACACGGACCCGCACCGGACCGCGATCGGCCACTCGTACGGCACGACGCTCATCGGCTCCGCCGCCCGCCAGGGACATCTGAACGCGGACGACGTGATCCTCGCCGGCAGCCCCGGCGTACAGGTGCCCAAGGCGGAGCAGCTGGACGTCCCCAAGGGGCACGTCTGGAACGAGGAGGCTGACGGGGACCCGGTCCCGGACATCGGCCGGTTCGGCCACGGCGGGACCGACTGGGACGGTCCGTTCCAGATCCCCAGCGACCCGACCTTCGGCGCCAACCAGATGGCCACGGACGGATCAGGCCATAGTGACTACTGGAACGGGGGCTCCAAGAGCCTGGAGAACCAGGCTCTTGTCGTCGTGGGCAAACCCGACGACGTGGAACTGAAGCCGCCGCCGAACCGAACGCCAGGGGTGCGTTAGCCAGATGAAGATCAAGGTGGGCGCAGCCGCGCTCCTCGTTTCCCTCGTCCTCACCAGCCTCTCTGGATGTGCCATGACCGATGCCAAGGACTCCGACAGCCCGCCGTTCGCGGGCATCTCCACCACGTCACAGGCGACGGACGCGACGGAGAAGGTCTCCAGCGAGCTCTTCGACCTGATCGGCCTCAAGGGGAAGGCGACCGAGCCCGGTCCCGGTGTCCTGGAATGCGCCGGCAAGGACCCGGAGAAGTTTTTCACGACCTTCCACTCCTGGACCTTCACCCCGGCCTCCGGCCGGCTCGACGGCGTGATGGAGCGGCTCAAGGAGGAGCTGCCCAAGCACGGCTGGAAGGTCGTCGACTTCGGACCTGACACCAGCAAGAACAAAAACCTCAGGATCACGGCGGACAACGACGCCAAGAAGCACAGTGTCAAGATCACCCACTGGGCCAAGGAGAACCCGCCCCAGCTGAACATGATGGTGGTCTCCGGCTGCTACCAGGTGCCGGACGGCGAGAAGGTCCAGTAGGCCCGGCCGAACGGACGCGGACGGCCCCCGGCATCGCTGCCGGGGGCCGTCCGTTCCCGTGGGGGGATTACGGGAGGTTGCGGGCCATGACGATGCGCTGGACCTGGTTGGTGCCCTCGTAGATCTGGGTGATCTTGGCGTCGCGCATCATGCGCTCGACGG
>NZ_JBIWOU010000016.1:0-150992 GCF_044767915.1 Streptomyces sp. NPDC101191 | reverse complement strand
CGGGGGGGGGGGGGGTGCCCGGCCTGCGAGCTCCACTTCGCTTCGCTCGTGGAGGTCGCCGCCACGTCCGGACACCCCCTCCCCCGCGGAGCCACCGGCCCCCTTCCCGCCGTCGTCGGGTGCGGGGACAAGGGGGCCCGGGTGAGGGCGGGTCGAGGGGGAGCGGGGTCACGGGCGGGCCGGGGTGGGGTCCAGGTAGACGCGGCGGATCGAGGGGAAGCGGGTGCGGAGGCGCGTCTCCGCGGCGTCGCAGGCACGCTCGACGTCGGCCGCCGTCGACACGTCCCGGAAGTCGACCTTCGCCGCCACCATCACCTCGTCCGGCCCCTGGATCAGCGTCGTCAGGTCCAGGACGCCGACCACGTGCTCCACGGCCAGCAGCTCCTCGCGGACCTGGTCGCGCATCCGGCGGGGGAGCGGCCGGCCGATCAGGAGCTCCGCGTTCGCGTGGCCCAGCACCCAGGCGACGTAGACGAGCAGCAGGCCGATCAGGACCGAGGCGACGCCGTCCCAGACGCTCGAACCGGTGATCTCGACGCCGAGCAGGCCGCCGGCGGCCAGCATGAGGCCGGCCAGGGCGGCCGAGTCCTCCATCACGACCGCCTTGACCGTGGTGTCGGGCGTGAGGCGCAGATAGCGGCTGAACGGGGTCTTCTTGCGCGCCGCCTCGCTCTTCACCTGCTGGACGGCCGTCCGGAGGCTGAAGCCCTCGAGGACGAACGCGATGCCGAGGACGATGTAGGAGACGAGGGGGTCGCCCACCTCCTCGCCCGCGACGAGGGTGTGGACGCCGTCGTAGAGGGAGAACACCCCGCCGCCCACGAAGGTGGCGACGGCCGCGAGCATCGCCCACACGTACCGCTCGTTCGCGTATCCGAGCGGATGGTCCTCGTCGGCCGGCTTCTCGCTCCGCTTGAGGGCCGTGAGCAGCATGAACTCGGTGATGGTGTCGGCGAGCGAGTGGGCGGCCTCCGACAGCATCGCGCTGGAGCCGCTGATCACGCCCGCGACGGCCTTGGCGGCGGCGATGCCCAGGTTGGCCATCGCCGCCACGATCACTGTGAAGGTGCTCTCGCCCTGTTCCGCCATGACCGGACGGTATGTCCGGTCGTCAGCGGGGCACGCGAACGACACCCTCCTGGATGACCGAGATGGCGAGCTTTCCGTCCTGCGTGAAGATCCGGGCCTGGCCGAGGCCGCGCCCGCCGGACGCGGTCGGCGACTCCTGGTCGTAGAGGAGCCACTCGTCCGCCCGGAAGGGGCGGTGGAACCACATGGCGTGGTCCAGGGACGCCCCGACGACGTCGCCGACGGCCCAGCCGCCGCGCCCGTGCGCGAGGAGGATCGAGTCGAGCAGCGTCATGTCGGAGACGTACGTGGCCAGGACGACGTGCAGCAGCGGGTCGTCGGCCAGCTTGCCGTTGGTGCGGAACCAGACCTGCGAGCGCGGCTCGCGCGGCGTGCCGACCGTTCCCCACGGGGGCGTCTCGGCGTAGCGCAGGTCGACCGCGGCGCGGGCCTCGATCAGCCGGTCCGCGACCTCGCGGGGGAGGTGGCGCGGCAGCATCTCGGCGGGCGACGGCAGCGACTCGGGGTCCGGCGCGGGCGGCATGTCCGCCTGGTGGTCGAGCCCCTCCTCGTACGTCTGGAAGGACGCCGAGAGGTGGAAGATCGGCTGGCCGTGCTGGACGGCCACCACCCGGCGGGTGGTGAAGGAACGCCCGTCGCGGATGCGGTCCACGTTGTAGACGATCGGCGCGCCCGGGTCCCCGGCCCGCAGGAAGTACGCGTGCAGGGAGTGGGCGAGCCGGTCCGCGGGGACCGTCCGCCCCGCCGCCACCAGCGCCTGCGCGGCCACCTGGCCGCCGAAGACGCGGGGGACGATCGAGGGGCGGGACTGCCCGCGGAAGATGTCCTGCTCGATCCGCTCGAGGTCGAGCAGATCGAGCAGGTCATCCAGTGCGCTGTGCTCTTCGGGCACTTACAGGCCCATCGACTTGGCGATGATCGACTTCATGATCTCGCTGGTGCCGCCGTAGATGCGGTTGACGCGGTTGTCCGCGTACAGGCGCGCGATCGGGTACTCGTTCATGTAGCCGTAGCCGCCGTGCAGCTGGAGGCAGCGGTCGATGACGCGGTGCGCGACCTCGGTGCAGAAGAGCTTCGCGGAGGCGGCCTCGGCCGGGGTCAGCTCGCCCGCGTCCAGGGCCTCCAGGGCGCGGTCGGCGACGGCCTCGGCGGCGTCCACCTCGGCCTGGCAGGCGGCCAGCTCGAACTTGGTGTTCTGGAAGGACGCGACCGGCTTGCCGAAGACCGTGCGGTCCGTGACGTACTGCTGGGCGAACCGGACGGCGGCCTTGGCCTGCGCGTACGCGCCGAAGGCGATGCCCCAGCGCTCGGAGGCGAGGTTGTGGCCGAGGTAGGAGAAGCCCTTGCCCTCCTCGCCGAGCAGGTCCTCGACGGGGACCTTGACGTCGACGAAGGCGAGCTCGGCGGTGTCGGAGGTGCGCAGGCCCAGCTTGTCCAGCTTGCGGCCGATGGAGTAGCCCTCGGACTTGGTGTCCACGGCGAAGAGGGAGATGCCGAAGCGGCGGTCCTCGGCCGAGGGGGCGGAGGTGCGGGCGCAGACGATCACGCGGTCGGCGTGGACGCCGCCGGTGATGAAGGTCTTGGCGCCGTTGAGGACGTAGTGGGTGCCGTCCTCGGAGAGCTTGGCGGTGGTCTTCATGCCCGCGACGTCGGAGCCGGTGCCCGGCTCGGTCATCGCGAGGGCCCACATCTCCTCGCCGGAGACGAACTTCGGGAGGTAGCGCTTCTTCTGCTCGTCGGTGGCGAGCATCTTGATGTACGGCAGGGCGAGCAGGACGTGCACGCCGGAGCCGCCGAACTGCACGCCGGCGCGGGCGGTCTCCTCGTAGAGGACGCCCTCGAACTTGTGGGTGTCGAGGCCGGCGCCGCCGAACTCCTCCGGCACGTTGATGCCGAATATGCCCAGCTCGCCGAGCTTGTTGTAGAAGTCGCGCGGCGCCTGACCGGCGGCGAACCACTCGTCGTAGACGGGGACGACCTCGGCCTCGATGAAGGCCCGGATGGTCTCCCGGAACGCCTCGTGGTCCTCGTTGAATACGGTACGGCGCACGGTGCGACTCCTCCGGTCTGCGGCCCAGTTGTCTAAGCGCTTGCTCAGTCTGTCGTCAACGAAGTTACCCAGCGGTCACCCACCCTGTCCAGACTCCTCGCCTGTGATCCAGGCCCGCCCCACGGAGTCGTATCCGTACACGGGCCCCTTCACCCCGCTCGTCCGGAAGGGCGCGCCGTCCTCGTCCCCGATCCGGACCGTGCCCCGGCGCCCCTCCGAGCTCCACTCCAGCTCCAGGTACCAGCGGCAGTCGCACCCCGCCGCCCCCGCCGAGACCAGCAGCTCCTCCGGCTCGGCGGCGCTGACCTTGTACGGGAAGGAGACCGCCGGGAGCGTCCGGCCCTCCTCCCCGGAGGCGTCGTACCCGTCAAGCCCCCGCGCCACCGGCCGCGGCCGGTCCAGGTCCACCTCGAATCGGCGCGGCGTCACCGCCCCGCCGCACCCGTCGTCCATCCGGTACGCCGCCCACGGGAGCGGCGCGCCCCGATCCACCACCCGCACGTGCAGTGCCTGGAGCACCACCGCCGCCGCGCTCTTGCCCTGCACCGACACCCGCACCAGCGTCTCTCCGCCGTCCACGGCTCCCTGCGCCGCCGCCCAGCTCCGCGCGTCGGCCGCCTCCGGCGGGGGAGGGGGCGTCCGCTCCGCGAGGTAGGTGTGCCCGCACCCGTTCTTCCAGAGGTGCGAGGTGACCGTCCATGTGAGGGGCACCGGCGGTTCGGCGGCCCGCTCCCGGGTCTTTCCGGGCAGGAGTACGGCTCCGAGCGTCACCGTGCCCACGACCGCCAGCGTCCCGCCGACCACGCCCACCCACCTCCACCGGCGCCTCCGCCGCTCGGACGGGAGGCCGCCCGGGACGCGTGCGTGCACGGGTTCCAGCTCGGGCTCGGGCGCCGCCTCCAGGGCCGGCGCGGGCTCCGGAGCCGGCCCCGGCCCCGGTCCGGGCCCGGGCGCCGGCTCCGCGTCGGGTTCCGGTGCCGGCTTCGCGTCGGGTTCCGGTGCCGGTTCCGCGTCGGGTTCCGGTGCCGGCTTCGCGCCGGGCTCCGGCACCCGGGGGCGGCGGGTGCCGTCCGCGCGGGTCCAGGCCACCGCCAGGGCCCGCCGCTCCTCCTCGTCCGCCCCGCACAGCAGGGCGAGGCGGTCGACCACGGCGAACCCCTCCGGGACGGTCGCGCCGGAGCAGTAGCGGTGGAGGGTGGACGCGCTGACGCTCAGGCGCCGGCCCAGCGCCTGGTAGCTCCTCCCGTCCCGCGCCTTCAGCGCGCGCACGAGCCCCGCGAACTCCTCGACGGCGGCGTCCTTCGGCATTCCATCCCCCTCGCCCTGCGTCCCATCCCCTCACGTCCTTGCACGTCAGCAGGGGTGGAACGGTTCCGGGACGGAGGGCGGGCGCGTCACCGTTGCCCGGGGGCGGGCGCGCGCCCGACGCTGGTGGGGCACTGACCGAACGACCCGACGGGGGATCCACCACCATGAACAAGCTCCGTACCGCACTCGCCACCGCCGCCGCTGCCGCCCTGGGCCTCGCGGCCCTCGCCACGGCCCCGGCGCAGGCCGCCGCCCAGCCCGCCTTCCTCGCCGCCTCCCAGATGCCGCCGTCGTCTACGCCGTGGACCGCCACGCAGGTCTTCACCGGCGTCCCGGAGAACGGCGGCGTCCTCTGCGCCCCGTACAAGATCCCGGCGCAGAACACCCGCTACCGCGAGTTCAGCACCGAGCTCGACACCAACGGCGTCCAGGTCACCACCGTCGCCCGCACCGAGGCCGACGCCGTGAAGCTGGTCGACACCCTTCGCAAGGCCCTCGCCGGCTGCGGCCCCCTTCTGGAGCGGCAGAACCCGGGCCTGAAGGCCGTCAGCGCCTCCCACGGCAAGCTCGACGTCGAGGAGGGCGCCTGGGTCTACAGCCTGGACACCGCCGACCCGCAGATCGGCAGCACCGACATCCACCTCTTCTCCGTCGGCCGCGACGGCCGCACCGTCACCCTCGTCCGCTGGGGCCAGATGGGCGACTTGAAGGACGCCCCGCTGACCGCCTTCCGCACCACGACGAAGACGGCCGTCAACAAGCTCTACTGACCCGCCGACCCGCCGGCCGCTGATCCGCTGACCCGCCGGCCCGCCGGCCCGCCGACCGCTGATGCGCTGACCCTCGGGCTCACCCGAGCGCGAACCACAGCTCCATCCGCACGTCCGGGTCGTCCAGGTCCCGGTCCAGGAGCGTCGCGCAGCGGGTGATCCGCTGGCGGACGGTGTTGCGGTGCACGTCCAGGGCCACCGCCGTCCGGTCCCAGCTGCCGTGCAGGGAGAGCCAGGCGCGCAGGGTCTCCCGCAGGGGATCGCTCAGGGGCGCGAGGAGGGTCCGGGCGTGGGCGGCGGCCTCGTCCGGGTCCACGAGGGACGCGAGGCCACCCGGGCGGTGGCGCACGAGCGCCGACCGGGTGGCCTCCGCCCGGCGCAGGGCACGCGCCGCCTGCCCGTCGGCGGCGGGGAGGTCCCCGGCATCGGCGGGGGCGGAGACGCCGAGGAACCAGCCGGGCTGCGCGGTGACGGGAAAGGAGGCGGGCAGCAGGAGACGTACACGGGCGGGGGCCGCCCCGGAGCCAGGGGCCGCTCCTGCCTTCACCAGGGACACTTCCGTCCCCGTCGGAGGCCTGCCCGCACCGCCGGGCGCTCCCGCCCTCGTGGGAGGCCTGCCCGCACCGCCGGGCGCTCCCGTCTCCACAACCGCCGCTTCCGTCTCCACCAGCGCCGTCCCCAGCGACGCCGCCAGGTCCGCCACCGCGAACGGGGTGCCGTCGCCGCCCCGCGCGTGGACCACCGTCCACGGACCCGGTTCCAGGGCGGCCGCCGCCTCTGCCGGGGAGGCGCCCAGGAGCAACCGGACCAGGGCCCCGTCCCGTGCCGCCGCGTCCGCGCCCCGGTGCGGGGCCGTCAGGAGGGACAGCAGGACCACCGCGACGCCCGCGATCGTGCGGTCGCCGGGGTCCCGCCGCTCCGTCGCCACCCCCAGGGCCAGCCCGTCGCCGCCCCCGAGGGCGTACGCCGCGAGGCGCAGGCCCCCGCCCTCGCCGCTCGCCGACGCCGGGCCGCCAGGGCGCGGGCCCAGGACCCCCGCCAGTTCCCGCAGGGCCCGGGATGCCTCCGGCGGGACCTCCCGGCCGGCGGCCGCCGACTCCGTGCCGTCCGGGGCGAGGAGGACCGCCCGGCCGCCGAGCCGGGCGGCGAGCGCGCCGAGGACCGCCGGGACCGGGGCCGGGCGGGCCGCCGCCGTCGCCAGGGACTGCTGGGCCTCCGTGACCCGGCGCAGCTCGTGCAGCCGGGCCTCCGCCATCAGCCGCCACACGGCCCGCGCCACGGCCGTGAACGGGGTGCGCGGCGGCACTTCGAGGAGCGGGAGGCCCTGACGGGTGCAGGCCTCGACCAGTCCCGCCGGGACCGTGTCGTACACGGGCGTCACCCCGAAGGCGAGCGCCGCCGCTCCCGCCTCCACCACCCGCTCCACGTACCGCGCCGGGTCGGTGAGCTGCACGCCCGCCGTCATCAGGAGCTCGCCGCCGAGCAGGTACGGGTACGGGTCGGCCATCTCGGAGGTGTGCACCCAGTGCAGCGGTACGTCTCCGGGTCCGGCGAGCAGCCGCAGGCCCAGGTCCCGGCGGGCGAGCAGCGCGGCGAGCGGGATCGGCGGGGCCGGGGGAGTGGAGGCGGGGTCCGCGGGGCTCGTCGTCATGGACCCTTCGTACACCACCGGCTCGTACAGTGGAGGAAACGCACACTTCTGCACCGCTTCACCGGCGCTTACCGTCGTGCCGGAGAACCATCCCCTCGCCCCCCGGAGGAACCCGACCATGAGCAGCAGCGACCAGAACACCCCGCGCGGCCCGATCGACTCGTCCCGCATCCCGCGGTACGCCGGTCCCGCGACGTTCGCGCGGCTGCCGCGGCTCGACGAGGTCGGCACCGCCGACGTCGCCGTGGTCGGCATCCCCTTCGACAGCGGTGTCTCCTACCGCCCCGGCGCCCGCTTCGGCGGCAACGCCATCCGTGAGGCCTCCCGCCTGCTGCGCCCGTACAACCCGGCGCAGGACGCGTCCCCGTTCGCGCTCGCCCAGGTCGCCGACGCCGGTGACATCGCGGTCAACCCGTTCAACATCAACGAGGCCGTCGAGACCATCGAGGCCGCCGCGGACGACATGCTCGCCACCGGCGCCCGCATGATGACCCTCGGCGGCGACCACACCGTCGCCCTGCCGCTGCTGCGTTCGGTCGCGAAGAAGCACGGCCCCGTCGCCCTGCTCCACTTCGACGCCCACCTCGACACCTGGGACACGTACTTCGGCGCCGAGTACACCCACGGCACCCCGTTCCGCCGTGCCGTCGAGGAGGGCATCCTCGACACCTCCGCCCTGTCGCACGTCGGCACCCGCGGCCCGCTGTACGGCAAGCAGGACCTGACGGACGACGAGAAGATGGGCTTCGGCATCGTCACCTCCGCGGACATCTACCGCCGCGGCGCCGACGAGGTGGCCGACCAGCTCCGCCAGCGCATCGGCGACCGCCCGCTGTACATCTCGATCGACATCGACTGCCTCGACCCGGCCCACGCCCCCGGCACCGGCACCCCCGAGGCGGGCGGCATGACCTCCCGTGAGCTCCTGGAGATCCTCCGCGGCCTCGCCTCCTGCAACCTCGTCGGTGCCGACGTCGTGGAGGTCGCCCCCGCCTACGACCACGCCGAGATCACGGCCGTCGCCGCCTCGCACACGGCCTACGAGCTGACGACGATCATGTCCCGTCAGATCGCCGCGTCGCGCACGGCCGGCTGACGGCTCGGCGGGCGCGGCTCGCCGGCCCCGCCCGCCGAGCCGCACCCCGCGCGGCCGGCGGCCGCGCGGGACCTGCGACACCCGTGCGGCCGGAGTTCCGTCGCGGCGGACGTGCCGTGGGGGCACCGTGGGGTGAGGGCACCGTGCGGTGGGGGGCACCTTCCCGCCCCGCGTCCCGCCAGGGTCCCTCCCGGGATCGCGGGGCCCCCGCCCCGCCGGAACCGGACCTGGGGCAGGCTGGACCCGCCCGCCGTCACCGGGCCGCATCCGTCCGACCACGTCACGCTCCGAGGGACCCCATGACCCACGATCACGACCTCGTGCTGCGGCCCACCGCCGCCCAGACGGCGGCGGCGCTCAACCCGCCCGCCGGGCGGACCGGCGGCGACCTCGTCGTCGAGACCCTCTCCGGTCTCGGCGCGACCACCGTCTTCGGCCTCCCCGGCCAGCACGCCCTCGGCATGTTCGACGCCCTGCGCCGCTCCGACCTGCGCTACGTCGGACTCCGCGTCGAGAACAACGCCGGCTTCGCCGCCGACGCGTACGGCCGGATCACCGGCGAGGCGGCCCCGCTGCTGCTGTCCACCGGCCCCGGCGCGCTCATGGCGCTCGCCGCGCTCCAGGAGGCGGCCGCCGCCTCCGCGCCGGTCCTCGCGATCGGCAGCCAGGTCCCGTCGGCCGGGCTCGGCGGCGGCCGGCACGGCTATCTGCACGAGCTGCGCGACCAGCAGGCCTCGTTCCGGGACGTCGTGAAGTCCGTGCACACGGTCCGGACGCAGTCGCAGATCCCCTCCGCCGTCGCCGCCGCGTGGAAGTCGGCGCTCACCGCCCCGCACGGGCCGGTGTGGGTGGAGATCCCGCAGGACGTGCTGCTCGCCGAAACGACGCTGCCCGTGGTCACGGCCCTGGACGCGACGCCCGACGAGGTCGTGCCCCGTCCCGAGCTGACCGCGGTGGCCGCACACCTCCTGGCGAACGCCGAGCGCCCCGCGATCATCGCGGGCGGCGGCGTCGTCCGCTCCGACGCCGCGGGCAAGCTGCTCGCGCTCGCCGAGCGGATCAGCGCCCCCGTCGTCACCACCTTCGGCGGCAAGGGCGCCTTCCCGTGGGAGCACCCGCTGTCGCTGCAGTCCTGGCTGGAGGACCGGCACACCACCGACTTCCTGGAGGACGCGGACGTCCTCCTCGTGGTCGGTTCCGGCCTCGGCGAGCTGTCGTCGAACTACCACACGTTCGCCCCGCGCGGCCGGATCGTCCAGATCGAGGCCGACGCCGGGAAGCTGGAGTCGAACCATCCGGCACTCGGCATCCACGCGGACGCCCGCCTCGCGCTGCAGGCGCTGCTGGAGACGGTCGCGGAGCGCCCGGACGCCGGCGCCCCGGAACGGGTGCGCACGGTCCTCGGGAAGGTGCGGGACCGCCTCGGCGCCCAGGGCCTCGACCTGGAGCAGCGGGTCGTCGCCGCCGTGCGCGCGGCGCTTCCGGACCGGGCGCCGAGCTTCTGGGACATGACGATCCTGGCGTACTGGGCCTGGTCCGCCTTCGACGCCCGCCGCCCCAACACCATGCACTCCGCGCAGGGCGCCGGCGGCCTCGGCTACGGCTTCCCCGCCGCCCTCGGCGCGGCCGCGGCCGACCCGACCCGCCCGGTGCTGGCGGTGTCCGGCGACGGCGGCGCGATGTACTCCATCGCCGAACTCGCGACGGCCAGGCAGTACGGCCTCGACGTCACGTGGCTGATCGTCGACGACGGCGGCTACGGCATCCTGCGCGAGTACATGACCGACGCCTTCGGCGAGGCCACGGCGACCGAGCTGGCCCGCCCGGACTTCGTCGCCCTCGCCGAGTCCTTCGGCGTCCCGGCCACCCTCACGACCCCGGACGACCTGGCCGTGGACCTCGCCGCGGCCCTGAAGGCCCCCGGTCCGTCGGTGGTCGTCCTCCCGGCCCTCCTGAGGATGTTCGAGCCGACGCACCTGTGACCGAAACGGCGTTTGCCGTGCCGATCGACCCGGACATATCCTCCTTGTGCCGCCGGCATATGGAGGATGTGTCATGTCGAACCTGTACGTGGAAGTCGACGATCTGGCCCTCGCCGAGGCGGCCGAGATACTGGGCACGAAGACGAAGAAGGACACCGTCAACGCCGCCCTTCGAGAGGTCGCGCGGCGCCGTGAGCGGCTGCGGGCGCTGGAGCAGCTCACGGAGATGGCCGACCGGGGCGACTTCGACATCCTCATGGAGAAGGCGAACTATCGCCGATGAGCCCGTTCACCTATCTGGTCGACACCTCCGCCGCCGTGCGGATCATCGCCAGGAAGCACGTTCAGGCCGCGTGGCGGAACTTCACCACCGAAGGCGTCGTCGCCATGTGCGACATCACCGAGCTGGAGCTGCTCTACTCGGCCCGGTCCGCCGACGACCGGCTCGCGAAGGAGGAGCTGCTCGCACAGCTCTTCAACTGGACCGCCGTCCCCGACGGTGTCTACTCACGCGCCCGCCGCGTCCAGCAGATGCTCACCGCCCGGGGCGAGCACCGCGGTGCCGGTCCCGTCGACCTCCTGGTCGCGGCGACCGCCGAGCTTTCGGGGCTGACGCTGCTCCACTACGACCGGGACTTCGACGCCATCGCCCGGGCCACCGGTCAGCCCGCCCAGTGGGTCGCCCCGCCGGGGACGGCGTGACGCCGGCCGGTCCGGAGGCCCAGGCCGTCTCTTCCGGATCCTGCCGGGCTCGCGGCGGGATCCGCAAGAAACGGGCCTAGGTCCCGCGACCGACCCCTCGTCCGTCCTTCGGCCCCGGATTGTTGCGGCGGGATGAAATCGCACGTCGGGCGCGTTGGGCCTTCCGGTAGAGAAGGACGGACGGGAGGCGCCACGTGGCGGCGGTGGGGCAGGAACAGACGGGGGAACGGGGCCGGGGCTGGGCCCGCAGACTCTGGGGATACGCCTGGCGGTACAAGGCCAACGTGCTGCTGGCGCTCGCGTCCTCGCTCGGCGGCATGGCCGTGCTGGCGCTCGCTCCGCTGATCACCAAGGTGATCATCGACGAGGTCATCGGGGCCAAGACCGGCTCCCTCGCGCTGTGGACCGGCCTGCTCGTCGCGTCCGCGGTCGTCGTGTACGCGCTGACGTACGTCCGGCGCTACTACGGCGGCATGCTCGCCCTCGACGTCCAGCACGACCTGCGGACCGAGATGTTCGGGACGATCACCCGGCTCGACGGGCGCCGCCAGGACGAGCTGTCCACCGGGCAGGTCGTCGGGCGCGCCACGAGCGACCTGCAGCTCATCCAGGGCCTGCTCTTCATGCTGCCGATGACCATCGGCAACTTCCTGCTGTTCTTCATCTCACTCGGCGTGATGGCCGCCCTCTCCCTCCCGCTCACCCTCGTCGCGCTCGCCGTCGCCCCCGCCGTCTGGTGGATCGCCCGGCGCAGCCGCACCCGGCTGCACCCCGCCACCTGGTACGCCCAGCAGCAGGCCGCCACGGTGGCCGGGGTCGTCGACGGGGCCGTGACCGGCGTCCGGGTCGTGAAGGGCTTCGGCCAGGAGGAGCAGGAGACCGGCAAGATCCGCGCGGCCGGCCGGAAGCTCTACGCGGGCCGCCTGCGCACCATCCGGCTGAACGCGAGGTACACCCCCGCCCTCCAGGCCGTGCCCGCCCTCGGCCAGGTCGCCGTCCTCGCCCTCGGCGGCTGGCTCGCGTACCGGCAGCAGATCACCCTCGGCACCTTCGTCGCCTTCTCCGCCTACCTCGCCTCCCTCGTCGGCCCGGTCCGCATGCTCGCCGTGGTGCTCACCGTCGGCCAGCAGGCCCGCGCCGGCGTCGACCGGGTCCTGGAGCTCATCGACACCGAGCCGACCCTGCAGGACGGCACGAAGGAGCTCCCCGCGGACGCGCCCGCGACGGTCGAGTTCGACGACGTCTCCTTCGCGTACGAGGACGGCAGCCCCGTCCTCCGGGGCTTCTCGCTGGAGATCCGGCCCGGCGAGACCGTCGCCGTCGTCGGCTCCTCCGGCTCCGGCAAGTCCACCGTCTCGCTGCTGCTGCCCCGCTTCTACGACGTGACCCACGGCGCCGTCCTCGTCGGCGGCCACGACGTCCGCGAGCTCACGCTCGACTCGCTGCGCGCCGCGATCGGGCTGGTGCCCGAGGACTCCTTCCTCTTCTCCGACACGGTCCGCGCCAACATCGCGTACGGCCTGCCCGAGGCCACCCAGGAGCAGATCGAGAGCGCGGCCCGCGCCGCCCAGGCGGACCGTTTCATCGCCGAGCTCCCGGACGGCTACGACACCAAGGTCGGCGAGCACGGCCTCACCCTCTCCGGCGGTCAGCGCCAGCGCATCGCGCTGGCCCGCGCGATCCTCACCGACCCCCGGCTGCTCCTCCTCGACGACGCCACCTCCGCCGTCGACGCCAAGGTCGAGCACGAGATCCACGAGGCCCTGAAGTCCGTGATGGCCGGGCGCACCACGCTGCTCATCGCGCACCGCCGCTCCACCCTCGGCCTCGCCGACCGGATCGCCGTGCTCGACGACGGCCGGCTCGCCGCCATCGGAACCCATGAGGAGCTGGAGCGCGGCTCCGCGCTCTACCGGCGTCTCCTCACCGACCCCGACGAACTGGGCGCGGTCTCGCCCGGCCACCTCCCCCCGGCCGACGTACCCGAGGACCGCACGCTGCGGGCCGAGCTGGACGCCGAGTTCGACGCCGAGCGGGGCATCACCCCGACCCTGTGGGTGCGCGAGGAGCCCGAGGGCGGCGAGCCCTCCGCGCCCGGTGCCACCCCGGAGCTGCTCGCCGCCGTGGAGGCCCTGCCGCCCGCCGACGACACCCCGGACGTCGACGAGGTCCGCGCGGTCTCGCCCGAGGAGTCGTACGGGCTCCGCCGTCTCGTGCGCGGCTTCGGCCTGCCGCTGCTGATCAGCCTGGGCCTGGTCGCCCTGGACGCGGGCGCCGGCCTGCTGCTGCCGGTCCTGATCCGGCACGGCATCGACGAGGGCGTCAACCGGCTGGCCATCGGCGCCGTCTGGGCCGCCTCCGCGCTCGCCCTGCTGACCGTGCTCGTCCAGTGGGTCGCGCAGACCGCCGAGACCCGGATGACCGGCCGCACCGGCGAGCGGATCCTCTACGCGCTGCGGCTGAAGATCTTCGCCCAGCTCCAGCGGCTCGGCCTGGACTACTACGAACGCGAGCTCACCGGCCGGATCATGACCCGGATGACCACGGACGTCGACGCCCTGTCGACCTTCCTGCAGACCGGACTCGTCACGGCCTTCGTCTCCGTCGTCACCTTCTTCGGCATCATGGGCGCGCTCCTGGTGCTCGACCTGCAGCTCGCCCTGGTCGTCTTCGCGACCCTGCCGGTGCTCGCCGTCGCCACGTACTACTTCCGGCGCTCCAGCGTGAAGGCGTACGAGCTGGCGCGCGAGCGGATCAGCGTGGTCAACGCCGACCTGCAGGAGTCCGTCTCCGGCCTGCGGATCGTGCAGGCCTTCCGGCGCGAGCGGTCGGGCGTCGAGCGCTTCACGGCCCGCAGCGTGGAGTACCGCGAGGCCCGCGTCCGCGGCCAGTGGCTCATCTCGGTCTACTTCCCGTTCGTCACGCTGCTGTCCTCGGTGGCCGCCGCGGCCGTCCTGATCGTCGGCGCGCACCGCATCGAGGGCGGCACGCTCACCACCGGCGCCCTGGTCGCCTACCTGCTCTACATCGACCTGTTCTTCGCGCCCGTGCAGCAGCTCTCCCAGGTCTTCGACGGCTACCAGCAGGCCACGGTCTCGCTGAAGCGGATGCAGGAGCTCCTCCGGGAGCCCACCTCCACCGCCCCCGCGGACGCCCCGCGCGAGGTCCCCGGACTGCGCGGCGAGATCGCCTTCGAGAACGTGTCCTTCGCCTACGGAGGCGAGACCGGCGAGCCGGAGGGGGCCGCGCTGACCGGCGTCGACCTGCGCATCCCGGCCGGCCAGACCGTCGCGTTCGTCGGCGAGACCGGCGCCGGCAAGTCGACCCTGGTCAAGCTGGTCGCCCGGTTCTACGACCCCACCGACGGCCGCGTCACCGCCGACGGCACGGACCTGCGTGAGCTCGACCTCACCGCGTACCGGCACCGGCTCGGTGTCGTGCCGCAGGAGGCGTACCTGTTCGCCGGGACGGTGCGCGACGCCATCGCGTACGGGCGTCCGGAGGCGAGCGACGCCGAGGTGGAGGCCGCGGCCCGCGCGGTCGGCGCCCACGACATGATCGCCACGCTCGACGGCGGCTACCTGCACGAGGTCGCCGAGCGCGGCCGGAACCTCTCGGCGGGCCAGCGACAGCTGATCGCCCTGGCCCGCGCCGAGCTGGTCGACCCCGACGTGCTGCTCCTCGACGAGGCCACGGCGGCCCTGGACCTGGCCACCGAGGCCCAGGTCAACGCGGCCACCGACCGCCTCGCCGGCCGCCGAACGACCCTGGTCGTCGCCCACCGCCTCACCACGGCCGCCCGCGCCGACCGGGTGATCGTGATGGACCACGGCCGGGTCACCGAGGACGGCACCCACGACGAACTCCTCGCCCGCGACGGGCGCTACGCGGCGCTGTGGCGCACCTTCATCGGCGAGGCCGAGCCGGCGAGCGTGAAGGCGGTGTGAGCGGGACGCCGGGCGGGGCGTCGAGGCGGTCCGCGGGGCGCCGGGCGGGGCTTTGAGGCGGTCCGCGCGGGGCACCGGGGCGGGGCGCCGAGGTGCTCCGGGCGGGGGCGCCGGGGCGGGGCGTCGAGGCGGTCCGCGCGGGGGCACCGGCGCATCTGAGTACGACCGCTCATGACGGCGAGGGCCGGCGGCGGGTTGGATCGCTTCCATGAACGACCTCCTGCCGCCCGCCGCGGCCCCCGCCCCGAGCGAGGCCCACCGGTTCCGCGTCCGCTCCCTGTGGGCCGGCCTGCTGCTGATCCCGGCAACCTTCCTCGTCGTGGTCCTGGCCCTCGCCTCCGAGCGCGGGACGGCCTGCGTCATGCAGGGGACCTGCGCCGACATCCCCGGCCCGTTCTACCTCGGCACCCTCGCGGTGGCGCTCGGCGCGCTGATATGGACCCAGACCACCCCGGACGGCACCCCGCCGGCCCCGTCCCGCAAGGCCGGCCTCGCGGTACTGCTGGGCGCCGACCTGTTGTTCCTGAGCCTCGTCGCGGCGCACTTCGCCGGCTGACCGTGGTCAGTGCCCCGACGCACCTTCGCCGCCGGGGCTCGTGCCGATCGGCCCCTGATGGTCGATGAGGACCACCGGCGGATCGGAGCTGAGCTGCTGCCAGATGGTGACGAGTGCCACGAGCTGGGCGACGAACAGCGCGATCTGGGCGGAGGCGCTCCGCATCTGGTAGAGCGACAGCAGCAGCCCCGCCCGGGTGGGCCAGTAGCGGCGCTCCCGCCGGAAGGTGTCGATATCGAGGATCGTGCCCGTGACCGTCAGGATGAGGATCGTGAACGCGGCGTCGAGCACCTCGTTGTTGCCCGACTGCCTGGCGAGAGTGTTCCCGAGCTGGTCGACGAGCAGCGGTAGCGCGTAGACGAGCCCCACGCCGCAGCCCCGCCCGGGTCCGCGGCGCCCGGGCAGGACCCGCCACAACGCCCCCAGGGCGAAACCGGCCCCCGCGTAGATCAGCTCCGTGCTCGCCACGTTCATCGCGACCTCGACGAAGCCGAAACGCTGGCTGAACCTGTCGGTCCACGCGTTGCCGCGGACGTGGTTCATCCAGAGCAGCACGCCGTTGGCGGGCAGGCCGACCAGCGCGGCGACGGCCGCCGCTCGGCAGGCGTTGTCCCACCAGCCGGCCCGTGGGCCCCAGGCGAGGGCCAGTTCCACGGGCCCGACGGAGTGCGGCAACGGGACGCGCTCGTGCGGGTGCCGCGGGTTCGGCGGGGTCCAGCGGTGCAGCCGGTCCAGCTTTCGCTCGACGGCGGCCCGCTCCACCTCGGTCTGTCCCTGCTCCAGACGTCGCAACTCGGCATGCAACTCACGGTGTTGCCGTGCCATGTTCATCAGCCTGGTCCGGTGGCGTTCCCCGACGACCTGATGGAGCGGGACTCCGGGGGTGACTTCCCGGGCGAGGACGGCGCCGCGTCTGCCGACCGCGAGCAGGGCGGTCAGTGCGAACCACAGGACGGCAAGCGAGATGAGCGGCAGCGGGACTCCGCCGTACCAGCCGACGACCGGGGCCACCGCCACGACGAAGAACACCTTGAGGAACGCCAGTTCTGACGGCAGCAGTGTCTCGCCCGTGTGGCCGGGCGCCGTCCGCCAGGCCCGGGCCACGGCGACCAGCGCGAGACCGGTGGTCCACCACCAGACGTAGCCGGGGATCCAGTCCAGGAAGTTGGAGGGGAACCAGCGCTGGTCGTTGAAGACGACGGCCGTGTGGAATGCGGGATAGGCCGTCCCGTCGCTCTGTTCGGCCAGCCACGACACCCGGTCCCACCAGCTCTCCGTCGCCACCATGCCGGCCGCGGGCAGAGCGCAGGACGCCAGCGCCAAGGCGGCGAGTACGGCGGGGGAGAAGCGGCCGGAAGACCGGGGGCCACCGGCCGGCGGCGGGTCCGAGTCCCGCCACAGCCGCAGGCAGGTGCTCACCAGGCCGACCAGCCAGACGAAGATGAGGGCGGCGCAGGCGAGCGCGAACCAGTACGCCCCACCCGCGTCCGCGAAGGCCGCGACCTCCGCGGGATCGTCCACCCAGTACAGGTACATGCGCTGCGGCAGTCCGAAGAGCTCGGGCCATCCCACCAGGGTCACGACGTATCCCACGGTGAGCGTCACCGCCGCGGTGGCGGCCCGGCCCGGTCGTCCGACGCAGCAGAGCAGCAGGCCCAGGGCGGTCGACACCGCCAGGGTGAGTCTCTCCCAGTGGTCCGTGAACCAGATTCCGCCGCCCCCGTGCTCAACCTGCTGCGCCAGTGCGCTGAACACGTGGTCGTCCACCGAGTGGACGACGGTGATCAGCAGCCACACGAGAACCAGCAGTCGGAGGTTCCTCTGAGTTGCCTCCTCGGCGGCCGTGGGCAGCGCCAGCGGCGGGCGGTGGGCGAGAGCGCGGACCAGGGCCAGGGACAGCGCGGCGACCACGAGGTCCCAGGTGAGCCCGGCCAGAGTGTTGGCCACGTTCCACGGGTAGCTCGACCAGCGTGCGTAATTGGCCTTGGCGGCGGGCGGCTGGAGCAGGAGCCGCACCTCGGGCGGTGGCAGGGAGCTCTTCGCCGGTGTGGTCCAGGTCAGCGCGGTGGCGGTGCCGACCGTCGGGGTCGGCGTGACCGACCGTGCGGGCTCGCCGCCGAGATCGACCCGCACCTCGGACCAGCGGGCGCCGGCCAGCGCGTCGGGCGGGGCGAGTGCCAGGGCCCAATAGCGGTCCCCCGCATCGATGTGCCAAGGCCCGACGTCACGGTCGCCCTGGGCGGACACCCAGGTCACGGTCCGCTGCCGCACAGTGATCCAGACCTTGTCGGCGGAGACCTGCGGCTTGCGGTACTGCCACTCGGTGTCGCGATACTGCATCGGCACGTCCGCGGAGCGCATGAGACACCGCATGGCCGTGCGGTACTCCTCCGTGTCCTCGCTGAGGAGCAGGTACGGGGCCCACATCCACGTCCTGGGTATCTTGATGTCGAGTTCGGAACTGACCTGGGTCGATTCCTGGCCCGTATGCGCGAAACGCACGGAGGCTCTCACGTCGGCGCCGCTCAGG
Source organism: Streptomyces sp. NPDC101191 (assembly GCF_044767915.1). Classification (NCBI taxonomy): domain Bacteria; kingdom Bacillati; phylum Actinomycetota; class Actinomycetes; order Kitasatosporales; family Streptomycetaceae; genus Streptomyces; species Streptomyces sp. NPDC101191. The sequence continues at coordinate 133,311 of NZ_JBIWOU010000016.1, read as the reverse complement.
GTGCGCTTGACGCAGAGGTTGTCCGGCGGTTCGTCGGCAGCCTCCGCGGTGCCGACGCCCAGAGCGAGCAGCAGGACGGACACCGTCGCCGTCACTATGGCCGCCGGTAAGAACCCCACCCGGGAATGTGTCATGCAGAACCCCCACCCGTCCCCCTGACCAGGGGCGGCAGCGTACCGAAGATCGACCCGTGCCCCCAGGGGGCGGGGAATGCAACCGATCGGCGCCCGGGTGCGTCGTATGCACATACGAAAGAAGCGGGGGGAGGCGTGCGTGTGTTCGAGGTGAGCGTGGTGAGAGCGGGCCGGCGGCCCTTCGCGTATCTGCTCGCGCTGGTCCTCGCCGCCGGGGTGCTCGTCCTGGCCGGACCCGCCGCCAAGAGCGCCGACGCCGCGTCCGTGTGCACCGGGCGGCCCACCCGCACCATCGGTTTCGCCACCGGGGAGCTGCGGCTCTACCGCACCCGGCACTACGTCTGCGCGATCGCCGTGGCGAAGGGGCCCGGCGCGCCACGGCCCATGTCGGTGTCGCTGCAGCCGCGCGGCGGCCGGGCCGCCGTCAGCGCGGGGCGGTTCGGGCGGCAGGCCGGACCGGTCACCGTGCACGCGCTCAACCGCTGTGTCCGGGCCTCCGCGACCGTCGCGGGTCGCGGAACGGCCACCGGCTGGATCCTCTGCTGAACCATAGGTAAGTCCCAACCGGGTCTGGCGGCCCGCACGTTCGCCCCGCTAGGTTCACGACACCGTTGTGAACCAAGGGGAGGGTGAATGCGCAAGTCGCTGATATGGGCGCTGTCGCTTTCGGTGCTCATAGGCACCGCCGGCTCGACCGGCGTGGCTACCGCCGCGGACTCGGAGACCGGCCACACGTCCGTCGCCGACTCGCAGAGCACGGACATCAAGGACCGCATCCTGGCGATCCCCGGGATGAGCCTGATCGAGGAGAAGCCGTACGCCGGCTACCGCTACTTCGTCCTGAACTACGAACAGCCGATCGACCACCGCCGCCCGTGGGCGGGCACGTTCCAGCAGCGGATCTCGGTCCTCCACAAGGACACGGACCGCCCCACCGTCTTCCGCACCAGCGGCTACGGGCTGAGCACCACCCCGAGCCGCAGCGAGCCGACCCGGATCGTGGACGGCAACCAGATCTCCATGGAGTACCGCTTCTTCACCCCGTCCCGGCCGCAGCCGGCCGACTGGTCGAAGCTGGACATCTGGCAGGCCGCGAGCGACCAGCACCGCATCTTCACGGCGCTCAAGTCGGTCTACGGCAAGAAGTGGCTCTCCACCGGCGCCTCCAAGGGCGGTATGACGGCCACCTACTACGAGCGCTTCTACCCGAAGGACATGGACGGCGTCGTCGCCTACGTGGCGCCCAACGACGTGGTCAACAAGGAGGACTCGGCCTACGACCGGTTCTTCGAGACGGTCGGCACCAAGGACTGCCGCGACCGCCTGAACGCCATGCAGCGCGAGGCACTGGTGCGCCGCGAGCCGCTGGAGAAGAAGTACGCGGCCTGGGCCGCGTCCGAGGGCGCCACCTTCAACACGGTCGGCTCGCTCGACAAGGCCTACGAGGCCGTCGTGCTCGACTTCGTGTGGGGCTTCTGGCAGTACTACGGCCAGGACGTCTGCGACCAGATCCCGGACGCCGCCACGGCGAGCGACGACGCCGTCTACGAGACGATCGACGCCTACTCCGGCTGGTCCGCCTACAGCGACCAGGGCCTGGAGGGGTACACGCCGTACTACTACCAGGCGGCGACCGAGCTCGGCTCGCCCACCATCAAGCAGCCGCACCTGAAGGGCCTGAGCCGCTACGGCTACCAGCCGGCCAGCTCCTTCGTGCCGCGTGAGATCCCGATGAAGTTCAAGCCGTGGGTCATGCGGGACGTCGACACCTGGGTCCGGCAGAACGCGAACCACATGCTGTTCGTCTACGGCGGCAACGACCCGTGGGGTTCCGAGAAGTTCCGCCTCGGCAAGGGGGCCCGCGACAGCTTCGTGTACGTCGCGCCGGGCGCCAACCACGGTGCCAACGTGGCCGGTCTCGTCGAGGCCGAGAAGGCCAACGCCACCGCCCGCATCCTCGCGTGGGCCGGGGTCGACGCCCCCGCCGTGCAGGCCGCCAAGCCCCTGGCGCGCTTCGACGCCCGCCTCGACAAGGCCGTCGACGAGGACGCGACCCGCGAGCACGGCCTGCGCCCGTAGCTCCGTGCCGTACGCCGTGAGCCGGCACCCCGTCTCCTACGGGTGCCGGCTCACGGCCGTCACAGGGGCGGTCGGGGGCCGGTTCCCGGCCTCCGGCCGCCCCCGTTACCGGCTTCCGGCCAGCAGCTACCGGCTCCGGCTCCGGCTACCGGCCACCCGGCTTCCGGCTACTGGCCACCCGGCTTCCGGCCACCCGGCTTCCGGCCACCTGCCAGCCGGATTCCGTCCACGGTCACCAGGCTGCCAGTGGACGGTCAACGGTCAGCGATACGAGAGGCCGTGGCCGACCGGGTAGAGCACCCGGGTCGGGTCCGTGGCGCTCTGCACCGCGACGGGGAGCCTTCCCCGGGGCCGGGCGTGACCGGTCATCACCCGTACGGCGGCGCGCATCTCGACGTCGGTCCAGGAGTACGTGGCGAGCGAGGCCCGCTGCCCGGTGACCCGGGCGACGTCGTACGGGTTGCGGAGCGCGATCGTCACCACGGGCACCCCGGTCGCCGTGAGCCTGGCCAGCAGGGCGAGCTGGCTGGTGGTCGCGGTGAGGTTGTACGTGCCGACGACCACGACGTCCTGCCCCGCCGCGGCCGCCACCGCCTGCTCGATCAGGGCCGCGGTCGGGACGCTGCCGGTGGACAGCGCCTTCGCCGTGAAGCCGAGTTCGGTGAAGGCTGCGGCGAGGACGCCGGTCGGCGGCCCCGTGGTGCCGGAGGGCGAGGCCGGGTCGGCGCCGACCACCAGCACCTTGGGGTGGGTGCGGCGGCTCAACGGCAGGAAGCCGTCCTCGTTGACCACCAGGGTCGTGGTGCGCTCGGCGATCCGGTCGGCCTGGGCGAGGTGGCCGGCGGCGCCGACCACCCGGTCCACCCCGGCGTGGGTGACGTAGGGGTCGTCGAACAGGCCCAGCTTCGCCTTCATCCGCAGGATGCGAAGGATCGATTCGTCGAGCCGCTCCTCGGTCAGCTCGCCGCCCTTGACGGCCTGCACGACGGCGTTCCAGGCCACGTCCAGCTTCGGAGGGTTGAGCAGCTGGTCGGCGCCCGCCTTGAGGGCGAGGACGGGGACGCGGTCGTCGCCGTACTTGGTCCGCACGCCCTCCATGCTGAGCGAGTCGGTGACCACCACGCCGCCGAAGCCGAGCCGTTCGCGCAGGATGCCGGTGAGGATCGGGCGGGACAGGGTCGCCGGGTCACCGCTCGGGTCGAGCGCGGGGACCACGATGTGCGCGGTCATGATCGACTCGATGCCCGCCCGGATCGCGGCCTGGAACGGCGGGGCGTCTATGGCCGCCCACTGCTCCGCGGTGTGGGTGATGACCGGCAGCCCGTTGTGGCTGTCGACGGCGGTGTCGCCGTGCCCGGGGAAGTGCTTGGAGGTCGCCGCGACGCCGGCCCGCTGATAGCCCTTGACCTGGGCCGCGACCAGGCCGGCGACCGCCTCGGAGTCGGCGCCGAAGGAGCGGACGCCGATGACCGGATTGGCCGGGTTCACGTTGACGTCGGCGACCGGGGCGTAGTCCTGCCGGATGCCGAGGGCGGCGAGCTCGGCGCCCGCGATCTGCCCGGCCTTGCGGGCGTCGGCGTGGGAGCCGCCCGCGCCGAGCGCCATCGCGCCGGGCAGCAGGGTGGCGGGCCTGCCGACCCGGGCGACGACGCCGTGCTCCTGGTCGGTCGAGATGAGCAGCGGGACGGGGGTGCCCTGGGCGAGCGCGGCCCGCTGGATGCCGTTGGAGAGGTCGGCGATCTGGTGCGGGTCGCGGGTGTTGTGGGCCCACGTGAAGTAGATGACGCCGCCGACGTGGTAGCGCTCGACGAGCTCGGCGGCGGTGCGGACGCCGATCTCCTTGAGGTTGGCGTCGATGTCGGCCTGGTCGGGTGCGGTGGCGGAGTGGCCGTAGACCCGCATGACGAAGAGCTGGCCGACCTTCTCCTCCAGCGACATGCGGGAGACGAGGTCCTGGAGCCCGCGGTCGTCGTGGCGACCCTCCGCGGCGTGGGCGACGGGGGCGGTCGCGCCGGTGACGGCGGCGGCTGCCGCCGCCGCGGTCACCGTGAGCAGGGTGCGTCGGGACGGGGCGGGCGAGGGGGCGCGGTGGTGCACTGGTGCTCCTTCCGGCCGTGCGAGGTGGGAGGAAGAGGTGAAGGAAACTTCCAAGGAGCCACGGATAGCCGGAAAGTAACTGCCAGGTCAAGGATCCGCGCAAGAAACGCGGCCCGGCGCCGGGGCGTCACCCGGTCGCCGCGGCCTTTGCGGCTTTCCGGCGCACCCGACCGTCGTCGTGCCCTCGCCCGCCCCGCCGACGTGGCACTCGGGCCGTGGGGCGCCCACCCCTCGTGCTCTCGCCCGCCCTGCCGTCGTGGCACTCGGGCCGTCACGCGCCGCCCCCTCGTGCCCTCGCCCGCCCCGCCCGCCCGCGCGCCGGCATTCCGCCCGCCCTCGCGCGCCGGCACCCCGACCGCCCGCGCGCGCCGGCACTCCGACCGCCCTCGCCCGCCCCGCCGCCGGCGGCTCACTCCGTCGAGGCGACCTCGGGCCAGAGGCCCTGGAGCGTGCGGACCGTCTCGGTGATCGCCGGTCGGCGGGCGGCGCCGGTCCGCCACAGGGCGCGCAGCCGCCGGGTCGGGATCGGGTCGAGCCGCAGCGGCACCGCCTCCGGCGGCAGGGTTCCGCGCCCGAGCCGCGGCACGAGGGCGATCCCGAGCCCCGCCGCGACCAGCGCCACCTGCGTGTGGTTCTCCTCGGCCTGATGGGCGATCAGCGGCTCGTACCCGGTGGCCCGCAGCGTCCGCATCAACCAGTCGTGGCACACCGTCCCGGGCGGCTGGGTGATCCAGCGCTCCTGGCTGAGCTCCTCGCGCCGCACCGTGTCCCGCGTCGCCAGCGGGTGCTCCCGCGGTACGAGGATGTCGCAGCGGTCGTCGCCGATCACCGCCTGCTCCACGCCCGGCGGTACGGGGAGCGGGGCGATGTCCCAGTCGTGCGCCACGGCCAGGTCGAGCACGCCCCGCGCCACCAGGTCGACGGACAGGTGCGGGTCCACCTCCGACAGGCGGGCGTCGAGGTTCGGGTGACGGCGCGCCAGGTCCGCCAGCACCCGCGGCATCAGGCCGCGCGCGGCGCTCGCGAAGCAGCCGATCCGCAGCCGGCCCGCCGGCAGCCCGCGCCGCTCCTCCAGGCGCACCTCGGCCTCCTCGACCAGCGACAGCAGCCGCTCGGCGGTGTCGGCGAGCTGACGGGCCTCGTCGGTGAGGCGCACGCCCCGGCCGCTGCGTTCGAGCAGGGTCGTACGGGTCTCCCGTTCCAGCTTGGCGATCTGCTGGGAGACGGCCGAAGGGGTGTAGCCGAGGGCGGTGGCGGCGGCGCCGACCGTGCCGTGCACGGCGACGGCGTGCAGTGCCCGCAGACGTCCGAGATCCAGCACACGAGCCTCCCAGGGGCGCCGTGGATGTAGTGATGCTTCATCCAACCATGAAGGAATCCGTGCTGGTGCTACACGTTCCGGTCGGGCGATCCTCATGCGTATGCGCCCCGCCCACATCGCTCTCGCCGCCCTGGTCGCCGCCCTCTGGGGAGTCAACTTCGTCGTCATCGAGATCGGCCTCGACCACTTCCCCCCGCTGCTCTTCTCCGCGCTCCGCTTCCTCGTCGCGGCCCTGCCGGCCGTCTTCCTCGTCGGCCGCCCCAAGGTCGCGTGGAAGTGGATCGTGGGCGTCGGGCTGGCGCTCGGCGTGGCCAAGTTCGGCCTGCTCTTCACCGGAATGAGCCTCGGCGCCCCGGCCGGCCTGTCCTCCCTGGTCCTCCAGGTCCAGGCGGTGTTCACCGCCCTCTTCGCCTTCCTCGCGCTCGGCGAGCGCCCCGACCGGATCAAGGTGCTCGGCATGGGCGTCGCCCTCGCCGGCATCGGCCTCGCCGCCCTCGACGAAGGCGCGTCCGGCTCCCTCACCGGCTTCGCCCTGGTGATCGCCGCGGCCGTCTGCTGGGGCGTCTCCAACGTGCTCACCCGCAAGGCCGCCCCGCCGGACCCGCTCAACTTCATGGTCTGGGTCAGCACCGTGCCCGTCCTGCCGCTGCTCGCCCTGTCCCTCCTGATCGAGGGCCCGCAGCGGGACCTGGACGCCCTGCGCGCGCTCGACTGGACCGGCGTGGGCGTCATCGCCTACGTCGCCTGGATCACCACCGTCTTCGGCTTCGGCGTCTGGGGCTGGCTGCTGCGCCGCCACCCGGCCTCCTCAGTGGCCCCCTTCTCACTCCTGGTCCCCGTCTTCGGCATGTCCTCCGCCGCGCTCGTCCTCGGCGAGCCGGTCAGCCCGCTGCGCTGGGGCGCCGCGGCCCTCCTGGTCGCGGGAGTGGCGCTGACGTCCTTGCAGCGCAGGGCCGTAGAGAAGCCGGGGGCTAAGGTGCTGGTGCCGACGTCCCACGGGGGAGCCACCACGACATGACCGGTCATCAGCCGCCGCCTCACCAGCCGTACCCGCCGCAGAACCACCAGCCGTACCCGTCGCAGCCGTACCCGCAGCAGCCCCAGCCGTACCCGCCGCAGCAGCCGCATCCGTACCCGCAGGCGCAGCCCTACGGCGCTCCCGCGCCCCAGGGCTGCGACGTGTGCGGCGCGCAGCCCGCGGCGGCGGCGACCGTACGTGCCCACCAGGGCATGGTCGTCATCATGCGCACGGTCACCCGTCGTGGCGTCCTCTGCCGGACCTGCGGCCTCGCCGTCTACCGGAAGATGACCTCCGAGACCCTGGTGACCGGCTGGTGGGGCCTCCTCTCCTTCTTCGTCACGCCGTTCGTCGTGCTCGGCAACCTCGGCGCCCGCGCCGCCTTCCGCCGGCTGCCCGAGCCGAACGGCGCCCAGCGGCCGCCCCTGGACCCGGGGCGGCGGGTGCTGCGGCGCGCGCCCGCGATGCTGGTCCTCACCCCGCTGGCCCTCGCCCTCGCGGCGATCCCGGTGCTGGTCGTGATCGGACTGCTCGCGGACGGCGAGGACGACGGCGAGGCGGCCGGGCTCTCCGTCGGCGACTGCGTCCGGAACACGGCGGAGTGGCCCGAGCAGACGCTGCTGAAGGTGGACTGCGGCTCGCCGCTCGCCGAGTACCGCGTCGCCGACGAGCCGCACTGCGGACCGTCCGACTACCTGCTGCGCGCCGAATACATGATCGACTCCCCGGGCCGGCCCGGCTACTGTGTCACGGCCAAGTGACCGTACGGTGCTGAGAGGCCGCCCCGCATGACCTTCGAGAACGTCACCGTCGACAGCCCCGAGCCGGCGCCCGGGACCGTCCTCCTCGTCGGCATCCCCGGCAGCGGCAAGAGCACCGTCGCGGCGGCCCTCGCGGCCCGCTTCGCCCGCTCCGCGCACATCGAGGTCGACAGGCTCCAGGAGCTCGTCGTCGAGGGCTGCCACTGGCCCACTCCCGACGGCGACCCGGAGGCCGACCGGCAGATCCTGCTCCGCGCCCGGAACGCCTGCCTCCTGGCGGACAGTTTCGTCACCGCCGGCTTCCTGCCGGTCCTCGACGACGTGGTGGTGCGCCGCTCCCACCTCGACTACTACCGCTCCCAGGTGACGTCGGGACCGCTGCACCTGGTCGTCCTGGCCCCGGGCCCCGAGAAGGCCTGGGAGCGCAACAACGCCCGCCACAAGCGCCTGACGACCAACTGGGCCTTCCTCGACGAGGCCATGCGCGCCGAACTCACGGGCGAGGGCGTCTGGATCGACAACGCGGAACAGACCGTCGAGGAGACGGTGGCGGCGGTGCTGGCGGCGGTCGGTCTGGACAGCGCCGTACGACCCGCCTGAGCGGGGCCGTGCGAATCGTCCAGACGAATCGTCTGGACGGATCGCCGGGATGGATCGGCGGGACGGATCGCCCGTACGGCGCGCGCACGAGCCGCCCGCCCGCCCGCCTGCCGCACGGACCCGCACGTCCACCACACGCCCCCTTCCGCCCGGCGTTCGTACGAAACCCACCCGTGCACCCGCCGTACGAGCCCGCCCCGACGGCCGCCACGGACGCCCGGCGGCCGCCCCCGTCCCCCGTCGACCCGCCTCAGGAGGAGACCGCCCCATGACCGAGCAGACCGAGCAGCCCGCGGTCGCCCAGCCCGTCGTCGCCCTGCCGGTCGGCCGGGTCGTCGGTGGTCGCGGCGACGTCCGTGACGACGCGTGGGGCGACGTGACGGCCGTCGTCCGGCTCGACGCCGCCCGGTTCGGCCCGGAGGCGCTGGCCGGCCTCGACGCGTTCTCCCACCTGGAGGTGGTCTACCACTTCGACCGGGTGCCGGAGGAGAGGATCGAGACCGGGGCCCGCCATCCGCGCGGCAACACCGACTGGCCGCTCGTCGGCATCTTCGCCCAGCGTGGCAAGAACCGCCCCAACCGCCTCGGTGTCTCCCGCTGCCGCCTCCTCCGCGTCGACGGCCTCGACGTCCACGTCCAGGGGCTCGACGCGGTCGACGGCACCCCCGGGCTCGACATCAAGCCGTACATGACGGAGTTCGGCCCGCAGGGCCCGGTCGACCAGCCGGAGTGGTCGACGGAGATCATGAGCCGCTACTACTGACCCCTTCGCCGCCCGTCACGCGCGGCCGCCCCGTCGACCCCCGCACCACGACCTCCGCCGGGACGGTCGCCAGGCCGCCCGGCGGCGTGTCCTCCGTGCCGAGGGCGAGGCGCCCGGCCCTGGCCCCGGCCTCGTGCAACGGCAGCCGTACGGTGGTGAGCGCGGGGACGACGTCGACCGCGAACGGCAGGTCGTCGAAGCCCGCCACGGAGACGTCGCCGGGGATGCTCAGGCCCCGGTCGCGCAGGGCTGCGCAGACGCCGAGCGCGACCGTGTCGTTCGCGGCGACGACGGCCGTCAGTTCCGGTTCGAGGCGCAGGAGTTCGATCGTGGCGTCGTAGCCGGACGACCGGTCGTAGGGGCCGTGGACCGTGGGTCCCTCGCCGGTCCCGGCCGCGCGCAGCGCCTCGCGGTGGCCCTCCAGGCGGTGCCGGGTCGTGGTGCGGTCGGCCGGCCCCGCGACGTAGCCGATCCGCCGGTGGCCGAGCGTCAGCAGGTGCTCGGTGAGCCGGCGCGCCCCGGCCCGGTTGTCGAAGGCGAGGGTCGAGGCGGCCAGACCCGGGAGCGGGGGTCGCCCGCACAGCACGACCCGGGTGCCGGCGTCCGTGAGCCTCGTCAGCTTGGCCGTCACCGCCGCCAGGTGCCCGGGGTCCTCCAGCGAGCCACCGGTGAGGATCACGGCGGCGGCCCGCTGCCGCTGGAGCAGGGTCAGATAGGTGAGCTCACGCTCGGGCGACCCGCCGGTGTTGCAGACGACGGCCAGCTTCTCGCCGCCGGCGCGGCCCGCCCCGGCCTCGCCGATGGCGCCCTGCGCGGCCCCGGCCATGATCCCGAAGAAGGGGTCGGCGATGTCGTTGACCAGCACGCCGACCAGGTCGGAGGTGGCGGCGGCGAGCGAGCTCGCGGGACCGTTGGGGACGTAGTCCAGCTCGTCGACCGCGCGCATGACCCGTTCGCGGGTGGCGGCGGCGACCGGGTAGTTGCCGTTGAGGACGCGGGAGACGGTCGCGGGGGAGACCCGTGCGCGAGCGGCCACGTCCGCCAAGGTGACGGTCATCGCGTGCGTACCTCCAGGGCCCTTGTCGGCGGTGATGTCGGCAGGCTAGCGTCCGGCACGATAGAAAGCGCTTTCCATCGTGCTTTCCGTCCTGTGGAGTACGGCTCGCCGGGGAGAGGAACACCTTCGTGACACGCAGAACGGTCCGCATCGCCATGAACGGCGTCACCGGACGCATGGGTTACCGCCAGCACCTCGTCCGCTCGATCCTGGCCCTGCGCGAGCAGGGCGGACTCGACCTCGGCGACGGCGAGACGCTGTGGCCCGAGCCGGTCCTCGTCGGTCGCCGCGAGCCCGCCCTGCGCGCCCTCGCCGAGCGCCACGGGCTGACCGAGTGGTCCACCGACCTGGACGCCGTGCTCGCCGACGACACCGTCGACGTGTACTTCGACGCCCAGGTCACCTCCGCCCGCGTCGACGCGATCACCAAGGCGATCGCCGCGGGCAAGCACGTCTACACCGAGAAGCCCACCGCCACCGACCTCGCCGGAGCGCTGGAACTCGCCCGGCTCGCCCGTGACGCCGGCGTCCGCCACGGCGTCGTCCAGGACAAGCTCTTCCTGCCGGGCCTGCGCAAGCTGAAGCGGCTCGTCGACGGCGGCTTCTTCGGCGAGATCCTGTCCGTGCGCGGCGAGTTCGGCTACTGGGTCTTCGAGGGCGACTGGCAGGAGGCCCAGCGCCCCAGCTGGAACTACCGCGCCGAGGACGGCGGCGGCATCGTCGTCGACATGTTCCCGCACTGGGAGTACGTGCTCCACGAGCTCTTCGGCCGGGTCACCACCGTCACCGCCCACGTCGCCACCCACGTCCCGCGCCGCTGGGACGAGCGGGGCAAGCCCTACGAGGCGACCGCCGACGACGCCGCGTACGGCATCTTCCAGCTGGAGGGCGGCGCCGTCGCCCAGATCAACTCCTCCTGGGCGGTCCGCGTGCACCGCGACGAACTGGTGGAGTTCCAGGTCGACGGCACCCACGGCTCCGCCGTCGCCGGCCTGCGCGACTGCCGCGTCCAGCACCGCTCCGCGACACCCAAGCCGGTCTGGAACCCCGACATACCGGCGACCGAGTCCTTCCGCGCGCAATGGCAGGAGGTCCCCGACAACACCGGGTTCGACAACGGCTTCAAGGCCCAGTGGGAGCTCTTCCTGCGCCACGTCGTCCTCGGCGAGCCCTACCACTGGGACCTGCTCGCGGGCGCGCGCGGCGTCCAGCTCGCCGAACTCGGCCTGCGCTCCGCCGCGGAGGGCCGCCGCCTGCAGGTCCCGGAGGTGACCCTGTGATCCGGCTGCCCGGTCCGGGCGGGGAGCTGCGGGCGTACGCACCGCGCGCCGAACCCCTCGCGGCCACGACCGGCGGCCCGCTGACCTCCCGTACGGTCTTCTCCGCCGCGCACGTCGTCGCCGACCCGTACGCCGACACCACCCCCGACGCACCCGCCGCCGTCGACTGGGACGCCACCCTCGCCTTCCGCCGCCACCTGTGGTCCCACGGACTCGGCGTCGCCGAGGCGATGGACACCGCCCAGCGCGGCATGGGCCTCGACTGGACCGGCGCGGCCGAACTGATCCGCCGCAGCGCGGCGGAGGCGCGCGCCGTCGGCGGCCGGATCGCCTGCGGCGTCGGCACCGACCAGCTCACCGGCCCGGCCGGTCTGCCGGCCGTCCGCGCGGCCTACGAGGAACAGCTCGCGGTCGTCGAGGAGACGGGCGCCCAGGCCGTCGTCATGGCCTCCCGCGCGCTCGCGGCCGCGGCCCGGGGACCCGAGGACTACGCGGAGGTGTACGGCCAGGTGCTCCGCCAGGCCGCGGAACCGGTCGTCCTGCACTGGCTCGGCCCCATGTTCGATCCGGCCCTGGAGGGTTACTGGGGCTCGGCCGACCTGGACGCGGCGACCGGGACCCTCCTGGAGGTGATCGCGGCCCACCCCGACAAGGTCGACGGCGTCAAGATCTCGCTCCTGGACGCCGGGCGGGAGGTCGACCTGCGGCGCCGGCTCCCCGACGGCGTCCGCTGCTACACGGGCGACGACTTCCACTACCCCGAACTGATCGCGGGCGAGGACCCGCCGGACGGCGGGCGGTTCAGCCACGCGCTGCTCGGCATCTTCGACCCGCTCGGCCCGCTGGCCGCAGAGGCCGTCCGGGTCCTCGACACGGGGGACAGGGCGGGCTTCCGCAAGCTCCTCGACCCGACCGTCGAGCTCTCCCGCCACCTCTTCCAGGCGCCGACCCGCTTCTACAAGACGGGTGTGGTGTTCCTGGCCTGGCTGGCCGGCCACCAGGAGCACTTCGTGATGGTCGGCGGCCTCCAGTCCGCCCGCTCGCTCCCCCACCTCGCCCGCGCCTACGAACTCGCCGACGGCCTGGGACTGTTCCCCGACCCGGCGCTGGCGGAGTCCCGGATGCGGTCCCTGCTCGACGTGTACGGGGTGTCCCGGTGAACCTCGACCGCTTCAGCGTCAACCAGATGACCGTCAGGCAGCTCGCGCTCCCGGACCTCGTCGCCCACTGCGTCCGCCTGGGCGTCCCCGGGGTCGGCCTGTGGCGCGCGCCCGTCCAGGAGTACGGGGTCGAGGCCGCGGCCGCGCTCGTTCGCGGGGCCGGGCTGGCCGTCACCACCCTCTGCCGGGGCGGCTTCTTCACGACCGAGGGGTGGGAGGAGGAGAACCGTGCCGCGATCGACGAATGCGTGACCCTCGGCACCGACACCCTGGTGCTCGTCTCCGGCGGCCTGCCGCCCGGCAGTCGGGACCTGGCCGGGGCCCGGACCCGCATCGCCGAGGCGATCGGGGCGCTCGCGCCGTACGCGGGGGAGCGGGGGGTCCGGCTCGCCATCGAGCCCCTCCACCCGATGTACGCCTCCGACCGCTGCGCGATCTCCACCCTGGACCAGGCCCTGGACATCGCCGAGCGCTTCCCGGCCGAGCAGGTCGGCGTGGTCGTCGACACCTACCACCTCTGGTGGGACGAGCGCGCCCCGGCCGCGGTCGCCCGCGCGGGCGCGGCCGGCCGTGTCCACTCCTTCCAGCTCGCCGACTGGACCACGCCCCTGCCGGCCGGAGTCCTCGACGGACGTGGGCAGTTGGGCACGGGGGCGATCGACCTGCCGGCCTGGGCCGCCCTCGTCGAGAAGGCGGGCTACACCGGCCCGGTGGAGGTGGAGCTGTTCAACGACGCGCTGTGGCGGAGGGACGGGGCGGAGGTCCTGGAGGAGACCCTGGCGGCGTTCCTGGCGGTGTGAGGGAGCGGGGTGAGCGGGAGGGGGTGTGCGGGAGGGGTTCGCACACGGGAGGACCCGCGGGCGCAGGGGCGCACACGGAGGACGCGTAGCCGGGGTGCGCGGGTGGTCCGTGCCCGGCGCGCCCTGCTGTCCGGGCTCGGCGCGCGCCCTACCTCCGCGCCCCGCCGCCCAGGATGTCCCCGAGCCCGGCGCCCCGCTTCGCCGTCGCGCGCCGGGTCAGCACGGCCAGGACGACCGGGACGAGCAGGTCGACCGCGCGGTGCACGGTCGGGGCCGGGAGGCCGGTCCTCTTCGCGACCGCGTCGGCCGCGGGCCGGGCCAGCTTGCCCAGGACGCCGGCCATCAGGCCGTCGCTCGCCAGGCCGCCGAACGTGGCGACGCCGCGGAGCGGCGGCTCGGCCGTGGAGACCTCGGCGAAGGCGGCCCGGACCTCGTCGGCACTGACCGGCTCGGCGGCGGCGGAGCGCAGTTCGCCGGAGAGCTCGGCCACCGAACTGCGCACGAGCTGCAGTGCCCCGGGGGCGTCCGTGCCGAACAGCCCGGAGATCTCCTGGAGCCTGTCGTCGCCGAGCTCCTGCAGGACGTCGTCCTCGAACGACGACTCACGCGCGGTGTCACTCATACCGGAAACGCTAAGGTCCGCCCCTTCCGTCGGCATGCCGGGAGGGCGGGCCGGGGGAACCGCCCGGCGCGGGGCCGTCTCCCGGGCGGGGGTGGCACGTACACGAATGATCCCGTGGATCCCGTGGATCCCGTGGATCCCGTGGATCCCGTGGATCCCGTGGATCCCTTGGATCCCGTGGAGCACGGGAGCACGGGAGCACGGGAGCACGGGAGCGCGGGAGGACCGGAGCACGGGAGCACGGGAGCACGACGCCGCACGCGCGGGGCCCGGCCGGCCCGAGTGCCCTGCCCCGGCCGCGCGGGTGTCCACAGGGGCCCCGGCTGTCCGAGGGCTTCGCTACCGTCGGACCATGTCCAATCCCGCAGTGGTCGAAGGGGTCCTGGAGCGGATCACCTACGCCAACGAGGAGAACGGGTACACGGTCGCCCGTGTCGACACCGGCCGCGGCTCCGGTGACCTGCTGACCGTCGTCGGGTCGCTGCTCGGCGCCCAGCCGGGGGAGTCCCTGCGGATGGAGGGGCGCTGGGGCTCCCACCCGCAGTACGGGCGCCAGTTCACGGTGGAGAACTACACGACCGTCCTTCCGGCCACCATCCAGGGCATCCGCCGCTATCTCGGCTCGGGCCTGATCAAGGGCATCGGGCCCGTCTTCGCCGACCGCATCACCACGCACTTCGGCCTGGACACCCTCCGGATCCTGGAGGAGTCGCCCCAGCGCCTGATCGAGGTCCCGGGCCTGGGTCCCAAGCGCACCAAGAACATCGCCGCGGCCTGGGAGGAGCAGAAGGCCATCAAGGAGGTGATGGTCTTCCTGCAGGGCGTCGGCGTCTCCACCTCGATCGCCGTACGCATCTACAAGAAGTACGGGGACTCCTCGATCTCCGTGGTGAAGAACCAGCCCTACCGGCTCGCCGCCGACGTCTGGGGCATCGGCTTCCTCACCGCCGACCGGCTCGCCCAGGCCGTCGGCATCCCGCACGACAGCCCCGACCGGGTCCGGGCCGGGCTGCAGTACGCGCTGTCGCAGTCCGCCGACCAGGGGCACTGCTTCCTCCCCGAGGAACGCCTCATCTCCGACGCGGTGAAGCTCCTCCAGGTCGACACCGGGCTGGTCATCGAGTGCCTCGGCGAACTCGCCGAGGACCCCGAGGGCGTCGTGCGGGAGAAGGTGCCCGGTCCGGAGGGCCTGCCCGTGATGGGGGTGTTCCTGATCCCGTTCCACCGGGCCGAGCTGTCCCTCGCCGGTCAGGTGCGGCGGCTGCTGTCCGCAGAGGAGGACCGGATGCCGGCCTTCCGGGACGTCGCCTGGGACCGCGCCCTGGCCTGGCTCGCGGACCGTACGGGGGCCTCGCTGGCGCCCGAGCAGGAGGCGGCCGTGCGGCTCGCCCTGACCCGTAAGGTCGCCGTGCTGACCGGCGGCCCCGGCTGTGGCAAGTCGTTCACGGTCCGCTCCATCGTGGAGCTGGCGCGTGCCAAGCGGGCCAAGGTGGTGCTCGCCGCGCCCACCGGGCGGGCCGCCAAGCGACTGGCCGAGCTGACCGGGGCCGAGGCCTCGACCGTGCACCGGCTCCTGGAGCTCAAGCCCGGCGGCGACGCCGCCTACGACCGGGACCGGCCGCTCGACGCCGATCTGGTGGTGGTCGACGAGGCCTCCATGCTGGACCTGCTGCTCGCGAACAAGCTGGTCAAGGCCGTGGCACCGGGTGCGCATCTGCTCCTGGTGGGCGACGTCGACCAGTTGCCCTCGGTCGGCGCCGGCGAGGTCCTCGGCGATCTGCTCGCGCCGGGCAGCCCGGTGCCCTCGGTCCGGCTCACCCGGATCTTCCGGCAGGCCCAGCAGTCCGGGGTGGTCACCAACGCGCACCGGATCAACGAGGGCCTGCCGCCCGTGACGAACGGCCTGCCGGACTTCTTCCTCTTCGCCGAGGAGGAGACCGAGGACGCCGCCCGGGTGGCCGTGGAGGTCGCGGCCCGCCGGATTCCCGCCAAGTTCGGCCTCGACCCGCGCCGGGACGTGCAGGTGCTGACCCCCATGCACCGGGGCCCCGCCGGGGCCGGCTCGCTCAACGGCCTGCTGCAGCAGGCGATCACCCCGGCCCGCCCCGACCTTCCCGAGAAGCGCTTCGGTGGCCGGGTCTTCCGGGTGGGCGACAAGGTCACCCAGATCCGCAACAACTACGAGAAGGGCGCCAACGGCGTCTTCAACGGCACGGTCGGCGTCGTGACCTCCCTCGATCCGGTCGAGCAGCGGCTCGTCGTGCGGACCGACGAGGACGAGGAGGTGGCCTACGAGTTCGACGAGCTGGACGAGCTGGCCCATGCCTACGCTGTGACCATCCACCGGTCCCAGGGCAGCGAGTATCCGGCGGTGGTGATCCCGGTCACCACCAGCGCCTGGATGATGCTTCAGCGGAACCTGCTCTACACGGCCGTCACCCGGGCCCGGAAGCTCGTCGTCCTGGTCGGCTCCCGTAAGGCGATAGCCCAGGCGGTGCGTACGGTTTCGGCCGGTCGCCGCTTTACCGCACTGGCCCATCGGCTCACAGGGGGCCCTCTCGTGTGAAAGATCACGGAGGACTTCCGGAACCGGGGCGAAGGGGGCAGGATAAGCAGGTTGGCGGCACTGAGTGCCGCCGATTGGCCCAATGGTCGACCCCGAGTGCACTCTCCTGAGCCAAATGGGGGATGGTAGAGACAGTCAGGGCACCTCGAAGAAGAGGCACTACGTCGGTGAGGGATGACGTGAGCGACAACTCTGTAGTACTGCGGTACGCGGACGGTGAATACACCTACCCGGTGGTCGAGAGCACCGTCGGCGACAAGGGCTTCGACATCGGGAAGCTCCGAGCCCAGACCGGTCTGGTCACCCTGGACAGCGGATACGGCAACACCGCCGCCTACAAATCCGCCATCACCTACCTGGACGGCGAGAAGGGCATCCTGCGGTACCGCGGCTACCCGATCGAGCAGCTGGCCGAGCAGTCCACCTTCCTCGAGGTGGCGTACCTGCTGATCAACGGCGAGCTGCCGACGGCGGACGAGCTCACGACGTTCCAGAACGAGATCACCCAGCACACGCTGGTCCACGAGGACGTCAAGAACTTCTTCCGCGGCTTCCCGCGGGACGCCCACCCGATGGCGATGCTGTCCTCCGTGGTCTCCGCGCTGTCCACCTTCTACCAGGACAGCCACAACCCGTTCGACGAGAAGCAGCGCCACCTGTCGACGATCCGGCTGCTGGCCAAGCTGCCGACCATCGCCGCCTACGCGTACAAGAAGTCGGTCGGTCACCCGTTCGTCTACCCGCGTAACGACCTCGGGTACGTCGAGAACTTCCTGCGCATGACCTTCTCGGTCCCGGCCCAGGACTACGACCTCGACCCGGTCGTGGTCTCCGCGCTCGACAAGCTGCTGATCCTGCACGCGGACCACGAGCAGAACTGTTCGACCTCCACCGTCCGCCTGGTCGGCTCCTCGCAGGCGAACATGTTCGCCTCGATCTCCGCCGGCATCTCGGCCCTGTGGGGCCCGCTGCACGGTGGCGCCAACCAGTCCGTCCTGGAGATGCTCGAGGGCATCCAGGCCAACGGTGGCGACGTCGATTCCTTCATCCGCAAGGTGAAGAACAAGGAGGACGGCGTCCGCCTGATGGGCTTCGGCCACCGGGTGTACAAGTCCTTCGACCCCCGCGCCAAGATCATCAAGGCGGCGGCGCACGACGTCCTGTCGGCCCTCGGCAAGTCCGACGAGCTGCTCGACATCGCGCTCAAGCTGGAGGAGCACGCGCTCTCCGACGACTACTTCGTCTCGCGCAACCTCTACCCGAACGTGGACTTCTACACGGGCCTCATCTACCGCGCGATGGGCTTCCCGACCGAGATGTTCACCGTGCTCTTCGCCCTCGGCCGCCTTCCGGGCTGGATCGCCCAGTGGCACGAGATGATCAAGGAGCCGGGTTCCCGCATCGGCCGCCCGCGCCAGATCTACACCGGCGTCGTCGAGCGCGACTTCGTCCCGGTCGAGGCCCGCTGACCGCAGGCCGCCGGCACCGCGCCGAGCGAAAGCGCCCCGCCGCCGATCCCCCCACGGGTCGGCGAACGGGGCGCTTCCCATATCCCCGGTGCGGATTCCCCCCACGGGATCCGGGCCGGGCGTCTGTTCGCGCGGTCTGCCGGGGTACGTACGGGAGGGCCGCTCAAAGCTCCCCGTGCACGTGCCCCGGCCGCGCTTGCCTGGGACGTCCCCCAAGACATCCCATGAACGTCCCCCAAGACGTTCTTGGCATCGCCCACTTAGACTCGCGAACAGCCCAGATGGTTACCCCCAAATATCTGTGATCTAGGTCTCTTTGTGAAGGTCTTGTGCGTCACATGTAGGTGAATTCGCATGATCACTCAGCGGAATCGCCGCAATCGCAGGCTGTTGGTCACCACGAAAACGGACGAAAAGGCCATCGCGAGCCCCGCGATCATCGGGTTGAGCAGACCCGCCGCGGCCAGGGGCAGCGCGGCCACGTTGTAGCCGAAGGCCCAGCCCAGATTGCCCTTGATCGTGGCCAGGGTGCGCCGGGAGAGCCGGATGGCGTCCGCCGCCACCCGCAGGTCGCCGCGGACCAGGGTCAGGTCGCTCGCCTCGATCGCCGCGTCCGTGCCGGTGCCCATCGCCAGACCCAGGTCGGCCGTCGCGAGGGCCGCGGCGTCGTTCACCCCGTCGCCGACCATCGCCACGGTGCGCCCCTCGGCCTGGAGTCGCCGGATCACGGCCACCTTGTCCTGCGGCAGCACCTCGGCGACCACCTCGTCGATGCCGACCTCGGCGGCCACCCGCTCGGCCACGGCCCGGCCGTCCCCGGTGAGCAGGACCGGCCGCAGGCCCAGGCCGCGCAGCCGGACGACCGCCTCGGCGCTGGTCTCCTTGACCGCGTCGGCGACCGTGAGGGTGCCGCGGGCCCGCCCGTCCCAGGCGACGTGGACGACCCCGGGGCCCGTCTCGCCGGGTACCTCGATCTCCTCGGCGGCCAGCAGCGCGGCGCGCCCGACCAGCACCAGGTGCCCGTCGACCGAGCCGCGCACGCCGAGCCCCGGCACGTTCTCGAAGGACTTCGGTACGGGCAGCTCGCCCACGCGGGCCGCGGCGCCGGCCGCGACCGCGCGGGCGACGGGGTGCTCGGAGGAGTGCTCCAGGGCGCCCGCGAGGCGCAGCAGCTCGGTCTCGTCGGCGCGCCCGGTGCCGTAGGCGCCGCCGTACACGTGCACCCCGGTCAGCTCCATGCGGCCGGTGGTGACGGTGCCGGTCTTGTCGAGGACGACGGTGTCGACGCGGCGCGTGGACTCCAGGACCTCGGGTCCCTTGATGAGGATGCCGAGCTGGGCTCCACGCCCCGTGCCGACCATGAGGGCGGTCGGGGTGGCCAGACCGAGGGCGCAGGGGCAGGCGATGATCAGGACGGCCACGGCGGCCGTGAAGGCGGCGGTGATGTCGCTGGTCACGAGGAGCCAGGCGACCAGGGTGCCGAGGGCGAGGAGGAGCACCACGGGCACGAAGACGGCCGAGATCCGGTCGGCGAGCCGCTGGACCCGGGCCTTGCCGTTCTGCGCGTCCTCGACGAGCTGGGCCATCCGGGCGAGCTGGGTGTCGGCGCCGACCCGGGTGGCCTCGACGACGAGGCGGCCGGAGGTGTTGACGCAGCCTCCGGTGACGGGGTCGCCGGGGGTCGCCTCGACCGGGACGGACTCGCCGGTGAGCAGGGACGTGTCGATGGCGGAGGCGCCCTCGGCGACGGTGCCGTCGGTGGCGATCTTCTCTCCGGGGCGGACGACGAAGCGGTCGCCGACGCGCAGCGCGGCCACCGGGATCCGTACCTCCGTGCCCCCGCGCAGCACGGCCACGTCCTTGGCGCCCAGCCGCAGCAGGGCGTGCAGGGCGGCGCCGGCCTTGCGCTTGGCGCGGGCCTCCAGGTAGCGGCCGAGGAGGATGAAGGTGACGACCCCGGCCGCGACCTCCAGGTAGATCGTGGAGGAGGCGTGGTCGCGGCTGACGGCGAGGCTGAAGTCGTGCCGCATGCCGCGGGTGCCGGCGTCGCCGAGGAAGAGGGCCCAGAGCGACCAGCCGAAGGCGGCGAGGGTGCCGACCGAGACGAGGGTGTCCATGGTGGCGTTGCCGTGCCGCAGATTGGTCCAGGCGGCCCGGTGGAAGGGCAGTCCGCCCCAGACGACCACGGGGGCGGCGAGCGTCAGGGAGAGCCACTGCCAGTTGTCGAACTGGAGGGACGGGACCATGGCGAGGAGGACGACCGGCAGCGAGAGCACGGCGGAGACGGTGAGCCGCTGCCGGAGCGCGGCGAGCTCGGGGTCCCGGTCGTGCTCCTCCTCCCCGGCGGCCTCCGGCTCGGGCGCGGGCTCCGGCGGCGGGGGTTCCTCGGCGGTGTAGCCGGTCCTGACGACGGTGGCGATCAGCGCGTCGACGGGCACCTCCGCGGGGTGCTCGACGCGCGCCTTCTCCGTGGCGTAGTTGACGGTCGCCGTCACCCCGTCCATGCGGTTGAGCTTCTTCTCGACGCGGGCCGCGCAGGAGGCGCAGGTCATCCCGCCGATCGTCAGCTCGGTGATCGTGGAGGTCATCAGCAGCGGTTTCCCAACAGGAGCAGGGCCGTACGTAGTCACCGTACGGCCCTGCGGTGGTGCTGCGGGGAGGGATCCCGGTGGCGTCGGTCCCTCGGCCGGAATCGCGGGCCGGGACGGCTCGCCCGGGATCGCCCGGGATCGCCCGGGACCGGGCCCCGGGACCGTGGTCTCAGGCGAGGCCGACCAGCTCGTAGCCCGCCTCGTCGACGGCGGCGCGGACGGCCTCCTCGTCGAGCGGGGCGGCCGAGACCACGGTGACCTGGCCGGTGGCGGCGACGGCCTTCACCGAGGCGACGCCGGCGATCTCGGAGATCTCGCTGGAGACCGCGCCCTCGCAGTGGCCGCAGGTCATGCCCTTGACCTGGTAGACGGTGGTGAGTTCGGTCTGCGTCTCGGCGGTCATGACGTGTCTCCTCTTCGAGGGCGTGGTGCGGTGCGTGGGTCCCCGTCGGGTGCGGGGGCCGTACGCCGTAGTAGCACAGACTATACCCCTAGGGGGTATGAATTGCACGCGTGTCCCGCGGTGGACGGGAGGTGGGGGCGCGCGGCGGGGTGGGCGCCGGGGCGGTGTCCGGCCGGGAGGGCGCGGTCACCGGGGAGGTCATGGGCTCGGAATCGTGGCGAGCGCCTCGCCGATGATCGGGTCGAGGTAGCGCAGCAGCACCGTCTTGGTCTCGGCGACCACCGCGTCCCGCTCCGCCCCCTCGGGTGCCGCCAGGATCAGGGCGAGCCCCGCCTTCACGATGGCGAAGACCATGTCGGCGATCCGGGACTGCTGGGCGGCGTCGCTGCCGGGCAGGTAGTGGCCGATCAGATCGCCGACCCGGGCGAGCAGGGAGGCGTGCAGGGCGTCGTGCTCCTCCGCGATCCGGCCGGGGATCTCCGATCCGTGCATGAGGGCGAGGAAGACCGGGTTCTGGCAGTTGAAGTCGATCAGCGGGTCGAGTACGGCGTCGAGCAGTCGGGGCAGCGGGAGAGCCAGGTTCGCGGGTGTGAAGGCCTGGCCGTGGTACTCCCGCATCTGGGCGAGCAGCCGGTCGCCCAGCTCGACGGCGATGGCCTCCTTGTTCGGGAAGTACTGGTAGAGCGTGCCCGGGGAGACGCTCGCCTCGCGGGCGATCGCGTTGGTGCTGGTCGCCGTGTAGCCGTTGGCGCAGAAGACGTTCGCGGCTGCCTGGAGCAGCTGCGCGATGCGGCGCTCACCGCGTGCCTGGCGGCGGCGCGGCTTCGGTTCCTCGGACATGACTGTCCCCAGCTCTCTGGGCGAGATTGACAAACACGAGAGGTCGCTCGCATTCTTGAGAAACGCGAGTGATCACTCGTGTTTGCCAGTCTATGGGCAATGGACTGACCCGTGCGGCCTGCCGGCAAGCGAGCGCACGGGTCACGGTGAAGGGGACACCGCGTCATGGCCGAAGTCAAGAAAGCGCTGCCTACGGGGGGTGGGCCCGGTGGCTGGACGCGATTCGTGACGGCCAGGCCGCGCCTCTCGCTGCTGGTCGCCCTCGTCCTCACCGCCCTCGCGGTCCTGGCCGGCGGCGGCGTCGCCGACCGGATGGGCAGCGGCGGCTGGGAGGACCCGGACGCCGAGTCGACCTATGCGATCGAGGTCCTGGAGCGTGAGTTCCCGGCCTCCCAGCCCAATCTGCTGCTGCTCGTCGACGCGGGCGACGCCGGGGTCGACTCCCCGGCCGTCGCCGCCGAGGCCCGGCGGCTCGCCGAGCGGCTCGACGCCCAGCCGGGCGTCGACGGCGTCGGCTCGTACTGGGCCACGGGCTCGCCCGCGCTGCGGTCGAAGGACGGGCACGAGGCCCTGATCGCGGCCCGGATCGACGGCGAGGAGAAGGCGGCGGGCGAGGTCCTGCAGCGCCTCGCGCCCGAGTTCCGCGGCACCCACGGACCCGTGGAGGTCTCCGTGGGCGGCCCCCTCGCGGTGCGCCACGAGATGCAGGCGACCATCCAGGAGGACCTGCTCAGGGCCGAACTGATCGCCCTTCCCATCACCCTCGTGCTGCTCGTCATGGTCTTCGGCAGCGCCGTCGCCGCCGTGCTCCCGCTCGGCATCGGCATCGTCGCCATCCTCGGCACCAACGCCGTGCTGCGCGGCATCACCGAGTTCACCGACGTCTCCGTCTTCGCGCAGAACCTCACCACCGCCCTCGGTCTCGGACTCGCCATCGACTACGCGCTGTTCGTGGTCCGGCGCTTCCGCGAGGAGCTGGCCGGCGGCGCCGACCCGAGGACGGCCGTCGCCACGACCCTGCGCACCGCCGGGCGGACCGTGCTCTTCTCCGCCCTCACCGTCGCCGTCTCGCTCGCCGCGATGCTCGTCTTCCCGCAGTACTTCCTGCGCTCCTTCGCCTACGCGGGCATCGCCGTCGTCCTGCTCGCCGCCGCGGCGGCCCTGACCCTGCTGCCCGCCGCGCTCATGCTGCTCGGCGACCGGGTCAACGCCCTGGACCTGCGCCGGCTGCTGCGCCGCAAGGACCGGGAGCGCGGTGCGGAGGGCGGCGCCGAGGCTCCCGACGGGGCCGGCTGGGGGCGGGCCGCCGCCCTGGTGATGCGGCGGGCGCCGCTGTTCGCCGTCGCCACCGCCACCGGGCTCGTCCTGCTCGGGCTGCCCTTCCTGGGCGTGAAGTTCGGCACCGCCGACGACCGCCAGCTTCCGGCGACCGCCGAGTCGCGGGTGGTCCAGGACCAGCTGCGCGAGGGCTTCCCCGGCAGCCCCGGCGGGGCGCTCACGGTGCTCGCCGAGGGGCAGGCCACCCCCGCGCAGTACGCCGACTACCGGGACCGGATCGGGAAGCTCGACGGGATCACCCGGGTCGACGGGCCGGTGACCTCCGGCACCGGAGAGCGGACCCACGCCTACTTCACGGTCGTGGCCGAAGGCGAGGGCGTCGGCGCCGGGGCCCAGCGGGTGGTCGGCGAACTGCGGGCCGAGCAGGCGCCGTTCGACACCTCCGTCACCGGGGCCGCCGCCGTCCTCGTCGACTCCAAGGACGCCATCAGCGAGCGGCTGCCCTGGGCGGCCGGCATCGTCGTCGTGGTCACCCTGGTCCTGGTCTTCCTGCTCACGGGCAGCGTGCTCATCCCGGTCCAGGCGGTCGTGCTCAACGCACTCAGCCTCACCGCGATGTTCGGCGCCGTCGTCTGGGTCTTCCAGGAGGGCCACCTCTCCGGCCTCCTCGGCTTCACCCCCACCGGTGACATCGAGACCACCCTGCCCGTCCTGATGTTCTGCGTGGCCTTCGGACTCTCCATGGACTACGGGGTGTTCCTGCTCTCCCGGATCAAGGAGGAGTACGACGCCACCGGCGACCACGAGCACGCCGTCCGCTTCGGACTGCGCCGCACCGGCGGCCTGATCACCGCGGCCGCCGTCATCCTGGCCGTCGTCATGGTGGCGATCGGCACCTCCCGGGTCACCAACACCAAGATGCTGGGCCTCGGGGTCGCCCTCGCCGTCCTGATGGACGCCATGGTGGTCCGCAGCCTGCTCGTGCCGGCCGTGATGAAGCTGACCGGGCGCCTCACCTGGTGGGCCCCGGGGCCGCTGCGCCGCCTCCACGACCGCTTCGGCATCAGCGAGGGCGGCGCCGCGGAGACGGGCCGCATATCCGGGCCGCCGGAGCGGGAGCCGGTGCCGGAGAAGGTCGGCTAGCGCCACCCGTCCGGCGGGCCACGACGAGGGCCCCGCACCGCGCGGTCGCGGTGCGGGGCCCTGGGGGACGGCGGGGAGGGGTCAGTCCCGGCGGCCCCGGTTCCCGGGACGGTTCGCGACCCAGGAGTGGATGGTGTCCGGGTACCAGTAGGGCTTGCCCGACTCGACGTGGTCGGGCGCGGGCAGCAGTCCGTGCTTCCGGTAGGAGCGGACCGTGTCCGGCTGCACCTTGATGTGCGCGGCGATGTCCTTGTACGACCAGAGCCTTCTGTCCGTCATGCGTAGCACCTCTCCTGCGTGCCCGGCAGCGGCGGCGGGGGTTGCCGTCGGGGGAGCTGCCGGGCGTCACTGGTGATCACTCGCGATCACTGAGCCTGTGCCCGGTGAACGGCGCCTCCCGACGGAAGGAGAGCGCCTGTCGAACGCCTGTGACGGAAAACCCGCGTAACGGAGATATGCGTGACGAAGGTGCGACGGACGTGACGTAAGTGACGCAAGGTCATCAGACGCCGCAGGAGCGGAGGAAGCTCCGGGTCCGCACCGCGATCGGGTAGGGCCGGTCCGGCTCGCACGGGTACATGTCCTGCTCGACGATGGCGAAGAGCTCGGCGTCCAGGGCCTGTGCGGCGGCCAGCACCGGTTCGAGGGCCGGCACCCCGGCCGGCGGCTCGCACATCACGCCCTGCGCCACCGCCGGGCCGAAGGGCACCTCGTCGGCGACCACGCGGGCGAGCACCGCGGGGTCGACCTGCTTCAGATGGAGGTAGCCGATCCGCTCACCGTAGGTCTCGATCAGCTTGACGCTGTCGCCGCCGCAGTAGGCGTAGTGCCCGGTGTCCAGGCAGAGCGCGACCAGGTCGGGATCGGTGGCGTCCAGGAAGCGGGTGACGTTCTCCTCGCCGTCGACATGCGTGTCGGCGTGCGGATGGACCACGATCCGCAGCCCGTAGCGCTCCCGGACCTCGTGGCCGAGGCGCTCGGTCAGACCGGTCAGCGACCGCCACTGCTCCGCCGTGAGGGTGCGGTCCTCCAGGACCTCGCCCGTCCGGTCGTCCCGCCAGAAGGACGGGATGACCACCAGGTGCTCCGCGCCCATCGCCTGCGCCAGGGCCGCGTTCTCGGCCACGTGCGCCCAGGTCCGCTCCCACACCCCCGGCCCGCGGTGCAGCCCGGTGAACACGGTCGCGGCGGAGACCCTCAGACCCCGGCGGGCCGTCTCCTCGGCGAGCAGGGCCGGATCGGTCGGCAGATAGCCGTACGGGCCGAGCTCGATCCACGCGTAACCGGCCCCCGCCACCTCGTCCAGGAACCGCTGCCACGGCACCTGCCGGGGATCGTCGGGAAACCAGACGCCCCAGGAGTCGGGGGCGGAACCGATGCGGATACGGGACGGCTGCGCCCGGTTCGTCGGGTTCGTCATGCATGCCACCTTGGCGGCGCTCTCGGAGGGGCGTCAAGACGTCGTCCGGACGCAGGTCCGAATGTCAGGACATGTCGTTGACAGCGCCCGGGGCCGTGGATAGACCTGGGTGGGGTGCGTGGGCCCGGCGGGGCCGTGGCGAGAGGTGACGTGGGATGACGACGGAGCCGTACGAGCGGCCGTACGACCTGATCACGATGGGCCGCCTCGGCGTGGACCTCTATCCGCTGCAGAGCGGTGTGGAGCTCGCCCGGGTCGAGAGCTTCGGCAAGTTCCTCGGCGGCTCCCCGGCCAATGTCGCCGTCGCCGCCGCCCGCCTCGGCCGGAGCGTCGCCCTGATCAGCCGGACCGGCGCCGACCCCTTCGGCACGTACCTCCACCGGGAGCTGCGGGCCTTCGGCGTGGACGACCGGTGGGTCACCGAGGTGACGGACCATCCCACTCCGGTGACCTTCTGCGAGATCTTCCCGCCCGACCACTTCCCGATCCACTTCTACCGCCGTCCCAAGGCCCCCGACCTGGAGATCCACCCGCACGAACTCGACCTGCCCGCGCTCCGCGCCGCCCGCGCCCTCTGGGTGACCGGCACCGGCCTGAGCGCCGAGCCCAGCCGCGCCGCGACCCTCGGCGCGCTGCGCGAGCGGGCCGCCGCGGCCGGTCCCGGCGCGCTCACCGTCCTCGACCTCGACTGGCGCCCCACCCTGTGGGACGTCACCGCCGACGAGGCCCGCCCGCTCTACCGCGAGGCGCTGCGGTACGCCACGGTCGCCGTCGGCAACGTCGACGAGTGCGAGGTCGCGACCGGCGAGCGCGAGCCGCACGCCGCCGCCCGCGCCCTGCTCGCCGCGGGCGCACGGCTCGCCGTCGTCAAACAGGGGCCCAAGGGCGTCCTCGCGCTGGCCGCCGACGGCACCGCGGCCGAGGTGCCGCCGCTGCCGGTGGAGGTGGTCAACGGCCTCGGAGCGGGCGACGCCTTCGGCGGAGCGCTCGCCCACGGGCTGCTCGCAGGATGGGACCTGGAGCGGCTCCTGCGCTACGCCAACGCGGCGGGCGCCATCGTCGCCGGCCGGCTCGCCTGCTCGCCCGCGATGCCCCGCGACGAGGAGATCACCCGCGCGCTCGACACCGGCACGGGCTCGATCCCGGTGAGCCCGCCGGACAACGGGTAGGGACATGCCCATGGACTCCACGCTCGATCTGCACGTCCCCGCCGGCGCGGCCGCCCGCGGCCCGTACGCCGTCGACATCGACCCCGAGCGGGCCGGCTGGACCCACAGCTCGCTGCGCGTGCTCGACCTTCCGCCCGGCGGGACGCACAGCTTCGAGACGGGGAACAGCGAATGGGTGGTGCTTCCGCTGTCCGGGGGCGGTACGGTGCGCGTCGACGGGGAAATCCTCGAACTCGTGGGCCGCGCTAGCGTGTTCGACGGGGTCTCGGACTTCGCCTATGTGCCCAGGGACGCACACGCCCAGATCGCCTCCGGTGCGGGAGGCCGCTTCGCTTTGGCAGGAGCGAAGTGCGAGCGACGACTCCCCGCCCGCTACGGCCCCGCGCCGGAGGTTCCCGTGGAGACCCGCGGCAGCGGCAACCGCACCCGCGAGGTCCGCAACTTCGCCGCGGCGGCCCCCTCCGGAGCGGACGACGGACCCGGGTTCGCCTGCGACCGGCTGATCGCCGTCGAGGTCGTCACCCCCGGCGGCAACTGGTCCTCCTACCCGCCGCACAAGCACGACGAGCACCTCCCCGGCACGGAGACCGTCCTGGAGGAGATCTACTACTACGAGGTCGCCGGCCCGCACGGCTACGCCTACCAGCGGATCACCCCCTCCCGGCCCGGCGGCGCCGAACTGCTCGCCGAGGTCCGCACCGGCGACGCCGTCCTCGTCCCGGACGGCTGGCACGGCCCGTCCATCGCCCAGCCCGGGCACCCGCTGTACTACCTGAACGTCATGGCGGGCCCCGGCCCCGAGCGGGCGTGGCGGATCAGCTTCCACCCCGACCACACGGAGGGGTACAAGTGAGGCGCTCCACGGTCGCCCAGGCCCTCGTGCGCTTCCTCGCCGCGCAGTACACCGAGCGCGACGGCGTACGGCAGCGCCTGATCACGGCCACCTGGGGCATCTTCGGCCACGGCAACGTCGCCGGGATCGGCCAGGCGCTCGTCGAGCACTCCGCACTCATGCCGTACCACCAGGGCCGTAACGAACAGGCCATGGTGCACGCGGCCGTCGGCCACGCCCGCCAGTGCCGCCGGCTCCAGGCGCACGCCGTCACCACCTCCATCGGCCCCGGCGCCACCAACCTCGTCACCGGTGCCGCCCTCGCCACCATCAACCGGCTGCCGGTCCTGCTGCTGCCCGGCGACTCCTTCGCCACCCGCCCCGCCGACCCCGTCCTCCAGCAGCTCCAGGTCCCGTACGCCGGCGACGTCTCCGTCAACGACTGCCTCAGGCCCGTCTCACGGTATTTCGACCGGATCGTCCGCCCCGAGGCCCTGATCCCGGCCGCCCTCGAAGCCATGCGGGTCCTCGCCGACCCCGCGGAGACCGGCGCCGTCACCCTCGCCCTCCCGCAGGACGTACAGGCCGAGGCCTACGACTGGCCCGAGGAGTTCTTCGCCGAGCGGACCTGGCGGGTGCGGCGCTTGTCGCCGGACGAGGACGAGCTGGACGCGGCCGCCACGGCCGTCGGCCGGGCCGCCCGCCCGCTGATCGTCGCCGGCGGAGGCGTCAAGTACAGCGGGGCCGAGGAGGCGCTCTCCGACTTCGCCGCCCGGACCGGGATCCCGGTCGCCTCCACCCAGGCCGGCAAGGGAGCACTGCCCCACGACCACCCCCAGGACATGGGCGGCATCGGCCACACCGGCACCGCCGCCGCCGACCACCTGGCCCGCACCGCCGACCTGGTGATCGGGGTCGGCACCCGCTGGAGCGACTTCACCACCGCCTCCTCGACCCTGTTCGGCCACCCGGACGTGCGGTTCGTGAACCTCAACGTCGCCGCCGTCGACAGCCACAGAATGGCGGCGCTCCCGCTGGTCGCGGACGCCCGCGAGGGCCTGGAGCAGCTCCACGCACTGCTGGAGCAGCACCACGTCACCCCGCACTACGCCCACGAGTACGCCGAGGAGAAGGGACGCTGGGAGGCCCGGGTCGGGGCCGCCTACGCCGCGCCCGCCCCCGGCGCCCGCCCGACCCAGGCCCAGGTGCTCGGGGCACTCGACACTCTGGTCACCGGGGAGGACATCCTGATCAACGCCGCCGGCTCGCTCCCCGGCGACCTCCACAAGCTCTGGCGGACCCGTTCCGCCGACCAGTACCACGTCGAATACGGGTACTCGTGCATGGGCTACGAGATCCCCGCCGCCGTCGGCGTCGCGCTCGCCGCGCCCGGCCGGCCCGTCTGGGCGCTCGTCGGCGACGGGACGTATCTGATGAATCCCACCGAGATCGTCACCGCCGTCCAGGAGCGACTGCCCGTCAAGGTGGTGATCCTGCAGAACCACGGATACGCGTCGATCGGCGGCCTCTCCGAGGCCGTCGGCGCCGAGCGCTTCGGCACCGCCTACCGCTTCCGGGCCGAGGACGGCAGCTTCACCGGACCGCCGCTCCCCGTCGACCTGGCGGCCAACGCCGCCTCCCTCGGCATGCGGGTGCTGCGCGCCGACACCGTGCGTGACCTGCGGGAAGCCCTCGCGGACGCCCGTGGGGCGACGGCTCCCACATGTGTCTACGTCGAGACCGAAACGGCAGACAGTGTGTCGGGCGCGCCCCCCGCCCAGGCGTGGTGGGATGTGCCCGTGGCCGAGACGTCGACCCGCCCGTCGGCGGTCAAGGCCCGCGAGGAGTACGACCGGCACGTCACCGCCCGACGCCGCCATCTCTGAAGGAGTACGTCATGACGAAGACCGTCAACCACTGGATCGGTGGCAAGTCCGTCGAGGGCACGTCGGGCAACTGGGGCCCGGTCACCGACCCGGCCACCGGCGCCGTCACCACCCAGGTGGCGCTCGCCTCCGTCGAGGAGGTCGACGCGGCCGTCGCCTCCGCCAAGGACGCCTTCGAGACCTGGGGCACCTCCTCGCTCGCCCAGCGCACCACGATCCTGTTCAAGTTCCGCGCGCTGCTCGACGCCAACCGTGACGCCATCGCCGAACTGATCGTCGCCGAGCACGGCAAGGTGCACTCCGACGCGCTCGGCGAGGTCGCCCGCGGTCTGGAGATCGTCGACCTGGCCTGCGGCATCACCACCCAGCTGAAGGGCGAGCTCTCCACCCAGGTGTCCAACCGGGTGGACGTGGCCGCGATCCGCCAGCCGGTGGGCGTGGTGGCGGGCATCACCCCGTTCAACTTCCCGGCCATGGTGCCGATGTGGATGTTCCCCCTGGCCATCGCCTGCGGCAACACCTTCATCCTCAAGCCGAGCGAGAAGGACCCGTCGCCGGCCCTGAAGATCGCCGAACTGCTCGCCGAGGCCGGCCTGCCGGACGGCGTCTTCACCGTCCTGAACGGCGACAAGGTGGCCGTGGACCGCCTCCTGGAGCACCCGGACGTCTCCGCGATCTCCTTCGTCGGCTCGACCCCGATCGCCCGCCACATCCACACCACCGCCTCCGCCAACGGCAAGCGCGTCCAGGCCCTCGGCGGCGCCAAGAACCACATGCTGGTGCTGCCCGACGCCGACCTCGACGCGGCCGCCGACGCGGCCGTCTCGGCGGCCTACGGCTCGGCCGGCGAGCGCTGCATGGCGATCTCCGCGGTCGTGGCCGTCGGCGCCATCGGCGACGAGCTGGTCCAGAAGATCCGCGAGCGCGCCGAGAAGATCAAGATCGGCCCCGGCAACGACCCGACCTCCGAGATGGGCCCGCTCATCACGGCCGTCCACCGCGACAAGGTCGCCTCCTACGTGCACGGCGCCGCGGCCGAGGGCTGCGAGGTCGTCCTCGACGGCACCGGCTACACGGTCGAGGGCCACGAGAACGGCCACTGGATCGGCCTCTCCCTCCTGGACCACGTCCCGACCACGGCCAAGGCCTACCAGGACGAGATCTTCGGCCCGGTGCTGTGCGTGCTGCGCACCGAGACCTACGAGGAGGGCGTGGCCCTCATCAACGCCTCGCCGTTCGGCAACGGCACCGCGATCTTCACCCGCGACGGCGGCGCCGCCCGCCGCTTCCAGCTGGAGATCCAGGCCGGCATGGTCGGCGTCAACGTCCCGATCCCCGTCCCGGTGGGCTACCACTCCTTCGGCGGCTGGAAGGACTCGCTCTTCGGCGACCACCACATCTACGGCAACGACGGCGTCCACTTCTACACCCGCGGCAAGGTCGTCACGACCCGCTGGCCGGACCCGTCCGACGCCCCGGCGGGCGTGGACCTGGGCTTCCCGCGCAACCACTGATCCCCGGAAAACCCACTGGCCCCCAGGGTGCGCGACGCCGCACCCTGGGGGCCATGTCCGTTACCGCTTCACCCCCCAGGCACCGGATCCGGGCCGTCCACACCGCCACGACCGTGACCGTCTACCAGGCCTACACCCCGTCGATCGGCCTCCCGGCGGCCCGCGACGGACGCTTCCCGGCCACGTGGAAGCGGGACCGGATGACCTGGATCAAGCCCTCGTTCCTGTGGATGGCCTACCGCTGCGGCTGGGGGCTGAAGGAGGGCCAGGAGACCGTCCTCGCCGTCGACATCACCCGCGAGGGCTTCGAATGGGCCCTTCGGCACGCCTGCCTGTCCCACTACGTCCGCGGCTTCCACCCGGACCGCGCCGCCTGGCAGCGGGAGCTCAAGAGCTCCCCGGCCCGCGTCCAGTGGGACCCCGAACGCGACCTGCACCTGCGGCCGCTGTCGTACCGCTCGCTCCAGCTCGGCCTCGCCGGCGAGGCCTCGCGCCGCTACGCCGACGAGTGGACCGTCGGCATCCGTGACGTGACCCCGCTCTTCCGCGAGGTGCACGGCCTCGTCCGTGCGGGCCGCGCCGAGGACGCGGCGGGCCTGCTGCCCGAGGAACGCCCGTACCCGGCGGACGACGGGCTGCTCGGACGGTTGGTCGCCTAGGGCAGCCGGACGCCGGGGCCGTACGGCGGTCGCGTGTCAGGGCCGTACGGCGGTCGGTCCCAGGGCCGTACCTGGGTCGGGAGCCAGGGCCGTAACCCGGTCCGGCCGGGGCCCGCAGCCTGGTCGGACGCCGGGGCCGTACGGCGGTCGGTCCCCAGGGCCGTACCTCGGTCTGGAGCCCGAACCGAAACCCCGGCCCGGACCGTAACCCGGCCCGAACCGCCCGGCCCGGACCGTAACCCGGCCCCGGCCGGGGCCCGCACCCCGGCCCGGGCCGGGGCCGTACGGCGGCCGGGACCCCGGGCGGCGCGGCCTCGCGCCGCCGACCCCGTCCGGCCCGCGGGGCCGCTACGCCCCGCCGAACGCCCACCCCCGCATCGCGAACACCCCTTCGTCCACCGCCCCCGCCGCCCCGTACGTCCGCAGCGCCGCCTCGTTGTCCGTGTCCACCGCGACCCACATCCCGTAGCAATGCCGCTCCCGCGCCTCGGCCGCCAGCGCCTCCGTCAGGGCCCGGCCCACGCCCCGCCGCCGGTGCCCCTCGTCCACCGACAGCTCGTACAGGCACATCTCCACGCCCTTGTCCGGGTGCCGCATCTCGATCCCCGACACGAAGCCGGCCGGGACGCCGTCCGCCGCGTACGCGATCAGCAGCACGTGCCCCGACGCCGCCAGGAAGCCCTCCGCCCAGGCCTCACGCGGCGGCGCGTCGTAGAGAGGGGCCGCCGCCATCAGCTCCGCCACCGTCGTCGCCCGCCGGATCTCCATCCGAACCTCCCGCTCACGCGTACCGCGTCTGGTGTACGGGACCGTACTGCGTACGACCAGAGGAGGCCGCGGTTCTCCGCCCCGGGGCAGCCGAGCCGCGGCCGTCCCGGCGCCTAGGCTCGACACCATGCAGCTGCGACTTCCCCGGAAGGGCCTTCCGCGACCCGGTCTGCCGCGGTGGGCCGCGGTCGCCGCCGTCCTCGCCGTCCTCGCGGGCGGCGGCGTCACCTGGACCGCCGTCGCCTCCGACGCGCCCCCGCCCGTGACCCGCGCCGACCGGACGCTCGACCTCGACGGCGTCCGCCTCGACACCTCCTACTTCACCGCCGGCGCCGCCGGCCGGCGTCCCGCCGTCCTCATCGGGCACGGATTCGGCGGCTCCAAGGACGACGTGCGCGTCCAGGCCGAACAGCTCGCCCGTGCCGGCTACGCCGTCCTGACCTGGTCGGCCCGCGGCTTCGGCGCCTCCACCGGACGGATCGGCCTCAACGACCCGCAGCGCGAGGTCAAGGACGTCCGCGGACTCGTCGACTGGCTCGCCGGCCGCCCCGAGGTGCTCCTCGACCGGCCCGGCGACCCGCGCGTCGGCGTCACCGGCGCCTCCTACGGCGGCGCGATCTCCCTGCTCGCCGCCGGGTACGACCCGCGCGTCGACGCCATCGCTCCCCAGATCACCTACTGGAACCTCGCCGACGCCCTCTTCCCGAACGGCGTCTTCAAGAAGCTCTGGGCCGGCCTCTTCTTCTCGACCGGGTCCACCGCCGGCGCCGACGGCTGCGGACGCTTCAGCCCCGAGGTCTGCGCCCTCTACCAGCGGGTCGCCGTCTCCGGAAAGCCCGACGCCGCCGCCCGCGCCCTCCTGGAGGCCCGCAGTCCCTCCGCCGTCGGCACCCGCATCAAGGTGCCCGCGCTGATCGTCCAGGGGCAGGCCGACTCGCTCTTCACGCTCGCCCAGTCCGACGCCATGGCGCGGACCCTCGCAGCCAACGGCGCCCCCGTCGCCGTCGACTGGACCGCCGGCGGCCACGACGGCGGGGACCGCGAGACCGGACGCGTCCAGGCCCGGATCACCAGCTGGTTCGACCGCTACCTCAAGCGGGACACGTCCGCCGACACCGGCCCCGCCTTCCGTGTCAGCCGTACCGGAGGCGTCGACTCCACCGACGGCCGGGCCACGCTGCGCGGCGCCACCGCCGACCGCTACCCCGGCCTCGCCGCCGGTCCCGTCCGTGTCGCGCTCGCCGGCCCGCCGCGCTCCTTCGCCAACCCGGCGGGCGCCGGCCCGCCCGCCCTCTCCGCCGTCCCCGGCCTCGGCGGCGGGCTCTCCCAGCTCTCCTCCCTCGGGGTGGGCCTCTCCCTCGACTTCCCCGGCCAGTTCGCGGCCTTCGACGCCCGGCCCCAGTCGCGGCCGATCCGCCTCACGGGCGCGCCCACCGCCAGGGTCCGGGTGACGTCGAACGCCCCCGACGGCTCGGCGGTCCTCTTCGCCAAGGTGTACGACGTGGGGCCGGACGGCCGGCAGCAGGTGCTGCCCGCCCAACTCGTCACGCCGGTACGGGTCGACGGCGCCGCCAAGGGCCGCACCGTGGACCTCACCCTCCCCGCCGTCGACCACGAGGTGGCCGCCGGACACCGGCTGCGCCTCGTCCTCGCCGCCACCGACCTCGGATACGCCTCCCCGGCCGCCCCCGCCACGTACACGGTCGCCGTCGAGGGCCCTCTGACGGTGCCGACCGCCCCCGCGGTCGCGACGCAGGCGGCGGGCCTGCCGTGGTGGGTGTGGGGCCTGCCGGCCCTCGGCGTCCTCGCCGCCGCCGCACTCCTGCTCACGGCCCGCCGCCGGACGACCGCCCCGGCGCCCGACCCCGCCCTCTCCGAGGTCCCGCTCCAGATCACCGGCCTGACCAAGAAGTACGCGGGCGGCGACCGGTACAGCGTCCGCGACCTGTCCTTCCGCGTCGAACAGGGCCAGGTCCTCGGCCTGCTCGGCCCCAACGGAGCGGGCAAGACCACCACCCTGCGCATGCTCATGGGCCTCATCACCCCCGACGAGGGCGAGATCCGGGTCTTCGGGCACGCGATCCGCCCCGGAGCCCCGGTGCTCTCCCGCGTCGGCGCGTTCGTCGAGGGCGCGGGCTTCCTGCCGCATCTCTCGGGCCGGGAGAACCTGGAGCTGTACTGGCAGGCCACCGGCCGCCCCGCCGAGGACGCCCACGTCGACGAGGCCCTGCGCATCGCCAACCTCGGTGGCGCCCTGGAACGCGCCGTCCGCACCTACTCGCAGGGCATGCGGCAGCGGCTCGCCATCGCCCAGGCCATGCTCGGTCTGCCGGACCTGCTCATCCTGGACGAGCCGACGAACGGCCTCGACCCGCCGCAGATCCGCGAGATGCGAGAGGTGATGATCCGCTACGCCGCCGCCGGCCGCACCGTGATCGTGTCCAGCCACCTCCTCGCCGAGGTCGAACAGTCCTGCACCCACCTGGTGGTGATGGACCGCGGTGGCCTGGTCCAGGCCGGCCCGGTCGAGGAGATCACCGGCTCCGGCGACACCCTCCTCGTCACCCTGGACGGCGAGGTGCCGGACGAGGTGGTGGAGAAGCTCGGCGCGGTACGCGTCGACGCGGGCCTGCTGGTCCGTCTGAACGACAGGACCGCGAGCCTTCTCATCGGCGAACTCGTCCGCCTGGACGTGCCGGTGACCGGGGTCGGCCCGCACCGACGCCTGGAGGACGCGTTCCTGACCCTGATCGGAGGAGAGACCGCATGACCGCCGCAGCCGCCCTCGGCTACGCCCCCGGCCGCACCCTGCCGCTGCGCGTCGAGGCCGTACGCCAGCTGAAGCGCCGCCGCACCCTGGTCATGGGCCTGATCCTGGCCGCCCTGCCCTTCGTCCTCATCGCCGCCTTCGCCATCGGCGGCGGCCCGGACGGCGAGGGCGGCGACAACCGGATCACCCTGATGGACACGGCCACCGCCTCGGGGGCCAACTTCGCGGCGACCTGCCTCTTCGTCTCCGCGGGCTTCCTCCTGGTGATCCCGGTGGCCCTCTTCTGCGGTGACACCGTCGCCTCGGAGGCCGGCTGGTCCTCCCTGCGCTACCTCCTCGCCGCCCCGGTCCCGCGGGCCCGCCTCCTGTGGTCCAAGCTCACGGTGGCCCTGGCCTTCAGCGCCGCGGCGATGATCCTGCTCCCGTCGGTCGCCCTGGCGGCGGGCACGGTGGCATACGGCTGGGGGCCGCTGAAACTGCCCACGGGTGGCGCCCTGCCCGCCTCCGACGCGCTGGTCCGCCTCGCCGTGGCGGTCGCCTTCGTCTTCGTCTCCCAACTCGTCACGGCGGGCCTCGCCTTCTGGCTCTCCACCCGGACCGACGCCCCGCTGGGGGCCGTCGGGGGCGCGGTCGGACTCACCATCGTCGGCAACGTCCTCGACGCCGTCACCGCCCTCGGCGACTGGCGCGCCTTCCTCCCGGCCCACTGGCAGTTCGCCTGGGCCGACGCCCTCCAGCCCCAACTGGAATGGGCGGGCATGCTGAAGGGCGCGTCGGTCTCGGTGACGTACGCGGTGATCCTCTTCGCCCTGGCCTTCCGAGGCTTCGCCCGCAAGGACATCGTGTCCTAGGGGTGTTGCCGATCAGGCCCAGCGCACGGGCGGGCAGGCCGGGCGCACGGGCGGTCAGGCCGCGCGCACGGGCGGGCGGGTCGGTCACACCCACCCCCTCCGAGCCGCTTCCGCCCCCGCGCGGAAGCGGCTCGTCGTGCCCAGGGCCGCCAGCAGTTCGCCCACGCGGCGGCTGTAGGTGCGCGGGGACATGCCGAGGCGGGCCGCGGCCGTCTCGTCGGTGAGGCCTGCGAGGAGGGCGTCGAGGACCGGGCGGAGCTGTGGGGGGAGGTCGCGGGCCGGGGGCGTGAGACCCGCCAGCTCCTGGCTCGCGGTCCAGGCGATGTGGTGGGCGCGGACCAGGGCCTGGATCACGACGGGGTCGCGGATGAGGAGCAGGCCGTTGTAGAGCAGCTCCAGGTCCAGGGGGACGGCCGCGACCGTGCGGTCGACCAGGATCATCTTGAACGGGATCGCGTCGGCGACCCGGGCCCGGCCGGGGACCCGGGTCGCGCCGACGACCTGCGGGAGGGCGTGGCGCGGCACGATACGGCGGACCTCGGTGGCCCGCTCCGCCGCCGCTCGCATGCACGCTCCTGCCAGCTCCAGGAACGGCTCGGGAATCGCACGCGAGGCGGAGGCGGCCGGGTCGTCGAAGGTCAGCAGCTCGTGCCGGGCCGAGGCCGCCAGGCCCGCCAGGGCGGCGCTGACCCGGCGCGTGCCGCGGACCGGGCGCCCCGTGGGGCGTGGGAGTTCCGGGCCGGCACGGCCCATCGCCGAGCGGGCGAGCATCACGGAGCCCGCAGTCTCTGACACCGCTGACCACCCCCGCCCGATCGGTGTGCCACTCCATGTACGCATGCGACTGCGTACGGTGACAACCCCTGTTGACAAAGCTGGCGAGTCCCTGCCACAGCGGTGTGTCCCGGGCGCCGTTGCCGCATTGAGATCCATCCGCAACACCTTCGTCTGCTCCTTCCGGCCTCCTCGCGCGTCACATTCACAAGTGCTCGAGGAATGGGGGGAGATGGTCATGACGCGACGGATCTCGAAAGCCGCGCTCGCCGGTCTGCTGGGCGGTGCGCTGTTGTTGACCGGCTGCGGCGGCTCCGGGGGAGGCGGGCGGACCGCTGCCGACCACTCGGCGAAGAACCGCGGCGCACCCGCGACCGGTGGCGCTCCGGACGCCGCGCGCCCCTCCGGCGCGCCCGAGGCGCCCGAACGGCTGTCCACGTTCGCGCTCGACGTCGACACCGCCTCCTACGGCTACGCCCGCCGCTCGCTCGCCGAGGGGCGGCTGCCCGACCCGGCGGAGGTGCGGCCGGAGGAGTTCGTCAACAGCTTCAGGCCCGACTATCCGCGCCCGAAGGACAACGGCTTCAGCGTCACCCTCGACGGCGCGCGCTCGGACGCCGACGGCTGGTCGCTGGTCCGCGTCGGCCTCGCGACCCGGCCGAGCGACGGGGAACGCCCGCCCGCCCACCTCACGTTCGTCGTGGACGTCTCCGGCTCCATGGGCGAGCCGGGCCGGCTCGACCTCGTGAAGGAGTCGCTGGGGCTGCTCGCCGACCGGCTGCGCGACGACGACTCCCTCGCCCTTGTCAGCTTCAGCGACGAGGCCGAGATCCGGCTGCCCATGACCCGGGTCGGCGGCCACCGTGAGCGCATCCACGACGTCGTCGACGGCCTGGCGGTCAGCTCCTCCACCAATGTCGAGGCGGGCGTCCGCACCGGCTACGACGTGGCCGTCGAGGGCCGGCGCAAGGGGGCCACCAACCGGGTCGTGCTGCTCTCCGACGCGCTCGCCAACACCGGCGACACCGACGCCGCGGGCATCCTGGAGCGGATCGACAAGGAGCGCCGGACGTACGGGATCACCCTGTTCGGCGTCGGCGTCGGCAGCGAGTACGGCGACGCCTTCATGGAGAAGCTCGCCGACAAGGGCGACGGACACACGACCTACGTCGGCACGCCCGAGCAGGCCCGCAAGGTCTTCGTCGACCAACTGCCCGGCCATGTCGAGCTGCGCGCCCGTGACGCCAAGGCGCAGGTCGCCTTCGACCCGGCGACCGTGCGGAGCTTCCGGCTCGTCGGCTACGAGAACCGCAAGGTCGCGAACGAGGACTTCCGTGACGACCGGGTCGACGGCGGCGAGGTCGGCGCCGGGCACACGGTGACGGCGCTGTACGCGGTCCGGCTGAAGCCCGGGGCGCACGGGAAGGTGGCGACCGCCACGGTGCGCTGGCTCGACCCGGCGACCCGCGCCCCGCACGAGCGCTCCGGCGTGGTGGACACCGCCGCGCTGACCGCGCCGCTCTGGGGCGCCGGCCATGACAGCCTGCAACTGACCGCCATCGCCGCCTACTTCGCCGACCGGCTGCGCGGCGGCACCGTACCGGGCGCGCCGGCCCTGTCGAGCCTCGCCGCCCGGGCCGGTTCGCTGGCCGAGCGGGCGGGCTCGGCCTCGGTGCGCGAGCTGGCCGAGGCGATCCGCCAGGCCGACGGACTGGACGGTTCCGGTGACCCGTACGCCGGTTGATCGGTCATGATGACGTCCATGGCCGCCCTGCTGCTCGCCCTCGCCGTCGTGTCCACCGGTCTCTACGCCGGATTCATGCTGATCTTCCGTACGGGAGTGATGCCCGCGCTCGCCCGGCTGGGGGACGGAGAGTTCGTCGACGCCATGCGACGGGTCAACGAGTACGTGCCGAGGCCGGTGTTCCTCGTGGTCTTCCTCGGGATCCTGGTCTTCCCGGCGGCCGCGCTGTTCGTGCCGGTCGACGGGCGGACCGACACCCAGAAGTGGCTGGTGGTCGCCGGGCTCGTGTGCGCGGTGGCCAACCACCTGGTCACGGTCGGCGGCAACGTCCCGCTGAACAACGCCCTGGCCGCCTCGGAGCGGACCGGCGAGCCGGCCGCCGCCGTGCGGGCGGCCTTCGAGAAGCGCTGGAACGGCTTTCACGCCGTCCGCACCCTGCTCATCCTGGCGTCCTTCGGCCTGCTGACCGCCTCGGCCGTCGTCACCGGCTGACTCGACCGGAGGGTCGGTTTTCCCGTCGCCCTGAGTGACCGGCGGCGGGAGCCGGCGGGGCGTCAGGTCGGTGCCCAGGCTCCAACCTGACGTTCTCTTAGCTGGAGCTTTTGGCGAATGCGCAGGTGAGAGGCCTGTCCACGGCTCTGGCGCAATGTGCTGGTTCACCGCGAACGGGCCTTCGGGTATCTTCCACTCGCCGGAAAATAAGGTACCCCTGGGTTTGTTTTCTCGGGCCACCGGGATGCCGGTTCGGGCAAAGGAGAGGGACGGGACCCCATGGCGAAGCAGGATCGGGCGATCCGCACCCGCAAGGCCATCCTGGAGGCGGCCGCCGCCGTCTTCGACGAGCGGGGCTACGAGGCCGCCAAGCTCTCCGACATCCTCGCGCTCGCCCAGGTCACCAAGGGCGCGCTCTACTTCCACTTCGACTCCAAGGAAGACCTCGCGCACGCGGTCATCGACGCCCAGGTGTCGGTCGTGCCCACGGCGCCGCCGCAGCTGTCGAAGGTGCAGGAGTTCGTGGACGTGGGCATGGTGTTCGCGCACCGGCTGACCCGGGACCGGGTGCTGAGCGGCAGTGTGCGGCTCACCCTCGACCAGGGCGGGCACGACCTCAACCGGAGCGGTCCGTACCGGGAGTGGACCGAGATCCTGCTCGGCCTGCTCGGCGAGGCCAAGGAGCGCGGCGAGCTCCTGCCGCACGCCGATCCGGCGGAGGTGGCCCCGCTGGTCGTCGGTGCCTACGCGGGACTCAATCTGATGGCGCACGCCGTGGACGGCGACCGCACCTCGATGGAGCGCTGGGCGTCCTCGCTCTACCACCACTTACTGCCGAGCATCGTGGTCCCGTCCGTCCTGACCATGCTCGATCTGGAGCCCGGGCGCGGGGCCCGCGCCCTCGGTCTGACCGACGGCGCCACCGCCTAGCCGCCGGCGGGGCCGACTCCCGGCCACAAGTCTTCACCCGAGGCACCCTTCTGGTGGGCCGCTCGACGCGGCATCATGGGCCACGTGTGGCGACAAAACAAAACCGCCTTGGCGGTTTGTTGAAGCCCCTGGCTGGAAGCGACCCGCGCCGGTGCCTGAAAACGCCCCTCAAAGCATACCCGCGGGTCCAGTAACTGGATCCGAGGGTACGTTTCCCCGAGTCTTCACACGTTGTTGATGGAAGCAAACTCGGGCAAAAGGTACGAAATTCCAGTCCCCAGGGTCCAATGATTCCGTACCGCCCGGTTTCTTATTGACATGCACCGCGGTCTCTTTTCTAATCGTCGAGGGTCATCCCGTGCGCAGACACTGAGGGGGCAAGGTGGACGTCCGGATCCTGGGGGGACTTTCGGTACGCGAGAACGGGGTGTCGATCACTCCGACCGCTGCCGCGCCGCGCCGACTGCTCGCCCTGCTCGCCGCCGGTGCCGACCAGATCGTCCCGGTCTCCGTCCTCATGGAGGAGGTGTGGCCGTCAGGCGCCCCGCGCGGTGCGCGCGCCGAACTCCACTCCCACATCCACGGGCTGAGGGCCCTGATCGCCGCGGCGCTGCCCGGCGGCCGCAAGGACGCGGCCGGCCGCACGACCGAGACCGTGCTCGCCGCCCAGTCCGGCGGCTACCGGCTCGACACCGGCGGCGGCTCCCACGACGTCTGGCAGTTCGAGCGCGCGGCCGGCGCCGGCTACCGCGCCATGGAGGCGGGCGACCTGTCGCGC
This sequence comes from Streptomyces sp. NPDC101191, assembly GCF_044767915.1. Taxonomy (NCBI): domain Bacteria; kingdom Bacillati; phylum Actinomycetota; class Actinomycetes; order Kitasatosporales; family Streptomycetaceae; genus Streptomyces; species Streptomyces sp. NPDC101191. The sequence goes on along the minus strand of NZ_JBIWOU010000016.1, from coordinate 92,742 downwards.
GCCGCGCTCCGCCTCGGCGAGGCCCTCGCGCTCTGGCGCGGCGAGCCGTACGCGGGGGTCGACGCCGGGCCCGGGCTGCGCGCCGAGATCGAGCGCCTGGAGGCCTCCCGGCTGAGCGTGCTCGACCAGTGGGTGGAAGCCCAGTTGGGCCTCGGCCGGCACACCGAGATGGTCCCGGAACTCGCCGTGCTCGCCGCCCGGCACCCCGTCAACGAGTCGCTGCACGCCCAGTTCATGGTCGCCCTGCTGCGCTCCGGCCGCACCGACGACGCCCTGGAGGCCTACCGGCGCCTGTGCGCGGGACTCCAGAGGGACGGCGGCCGGGAGCCCTCGGCGCGCCTTCGCCGGCTCCACCGCTCGCTCCTGACGGTCCGGGACGCCGCCCGGCCCCGCGTGCCGGCACAGGCCCAGGGTCCGTGGGCCCGGCTCCCGGTGGGCGTGGGCGTGGGCGTGGGTGTACCGGCCGTGGCCGGTGCGCCGGTCTGATCCGGCGGCCGCTGCGGCGGGCCGCCGACCGGACCGGGCCCCCCGACCAGGTGCGCCCCGGCCGGCCGGACCCGCCCACCGCCGTCCCGGACGCGTCGCGCCGCCGGGCGCGAACGGCCCCCGGTGGACCGCCCGTCGGCGGTCCGGCAAAGTGGCCGGACCGTCCTCCGTGAGGGGCACCCAGGTGTCCGCGACCCCTTCGGGGGCACGGACCGGGCGGAAGAGGAGCGAACGGGAATGAAGTGGTCGATCTCACCGTTGACCGTCGTCCACGCCCGATCTAGGTTCGGCCAGCGGTACGGGTTTCCACTGCGGCGCCCGGTTCTGCTCAGCAGCGGGAGTTGAGTCATGTCCAACCACGGCGCGGACGCGGGCGGGGGCGCCGACGCGCTCGCCGTGCTGGAGCTGCTCGCCCAGCAGGCACCGCAGGAGCGGTTCACCGAACTCCTCGACAAGGCCCGGGCGGACGACCTGCCCGAGGAACGAAGGGCCGAGCTGGAGAGGGCCGTCCACCTCGCGACCGGGGTCGGCCACGCGCTCGCCCGCCGCGAGCAGCGCGACGCCGGCCTCGACGCACTCTCCGACACCGCGCGCGACCTGACCCTCCCGTACGACCTGGACGGTCTGCTCCGGGTCGTCGTCCGGCGGGTCAAGCGGCTCCTCGATCTGGACGTCGCCTTCCTGACCCTGCGCGACGCGCACGGGCTGCGCGCCCTGCACGCTTCCGAGGGCGACCTGACCGCGCCCGACCCGGCGGCCGGCTGGCCCGGCGTCCTCGACGAGGAGGGGCTCGGCGGGCTCGCCCACACCCTCGGCGCGCCCGTCTGGACCGAGGACTACCTCGCGGACGAGCGCTTCACCCGGCTGCCCGCCGTCGACGAGCTCGTACGGGGCGAGGGCCTGCGCGCCTTCCTCGTCGTGCCGCTGCGCGCGGGCGACACCTGCCTCGGCCTGCTCTACGGGGCCGACCGAGCGGCCCGCCGCTTCACGTCCGGCGAACTCGGCCTGGCCGCCTCGCTCGCCGACCTGGCCGCCGTCGCCACCGAGAAGGCCGGACTGCTCGACCAGACCCGGGCCGAGGTGACCGAGCTCGAACGGGACAGCTCCCGGGCCCGCACCCGGCTCACCCGCATGCGCTACATCGGCGAGGCGCACAGCCGGATCATGAACCTGATCCTGGCGGGCGGCGACCTCGGGAACGTCGCCAAGGCCGCCGGGGACGCCCTCGACGCCTGCGTCCTGATCCGCGACCCGGGCGGCCGCACCCTCGCCTCCACCGGGGAGATCACCGGCCTCGACGACGAGGCGGTCGCCAAGGCGTCCCTCGACGCCCACGCCGGCCGCCGGCCCGTCCTCACCGGAGGCCCCCCGGACCCGGCCGCTCCCGAGGACGGCACCGAGGCCGACCGGACGTGGGTCGCGCCGGTCATCGCGGGCTCCGAGGACCTGGGCGTCCTCGTCGTGCGTGCCGCCACCCCGCTCACCGGAGAGGACGAGCGGCTGCTCGAACTCGCCTCCCAGTCCGTCGCCTTCCTGCTCCTCATGCAGCGCTCCACGGCCGTCGCCGAGGGCCCCGTCCGCGACGAGCTCCTCGACGACCTGCTCGCCGAGCCGCAGCACGCCCCGCAGCAGATCGCCCAGCGCGCCCGCCGGCTCGGCATCGACCTGCGCAAGCCGCACGTGCTGGTGGTCGCCCGGCCCGAGGGCGGCGAGCAGGGCCGGGCCGTGGTGTGGGCGTCCTCGTACGCGTACCGGATGGCCGGCCTGAAGACCGTCCAGGGCGGCTGCATCGTGCTGCTGCTGCCCGGCCTGGACGCCTCGGCGGCCGCCAAGGCCGTCTCCGGCGAGCTGGCGCCGCTGCTCGGTCACCCGGTGTCGGTGGGCGCGGCCGGCCCCGGTTGGAGCCCGGACAGCGTAGGCCGGCTCTATCAGGAGGCCATGCGGTGCCTGGACGCCATGAGCGCGCTCGGCGGCACGGGCGCGGCGGCCTCCGTGGACGACCTGGGCTTCCTCGGGCTGCTGCTCTCCGACGACCACGACGTCGACGGGTTCATCGAGTCGGCCATCGGGCCCGTACTCGACTACGACGCCGAGCGGTTCACGGATCTCACCCGCACCCTGGAGGCGTACTTCGCGTCCGGCGCCAGCCCGACCAACGCGGCCGAGGCCCTGCACGTGCACCCGAACACGGTCTCGCGGCGGCTGGAGCGGATCGGCGAACTCCTCGGCGCGGAGTGGCAGAAGCCCGGCCAGGTCCTGGAGGTGCAACTGGCGCTCCGGCTCCAGCGCACCCGTGACGTCCTCGCCCGCCGACGCGCCGACATCGGGGACGGTCGTCCGCCCGCACCGCCCGCACCGTCCAAGGACGCCCCTTAGGACGTCCTTGGACGGTCGCGTACGTACGGGGCCCGGAAGCCCCAACCTCCGGGCCCCAGCCTGGGATCAGCCCGCCGAGCGGCCGTGGACGGAGCCGTACGAGGTGTCCCGGTCGGTGACGGCCAGCACGGTCGCCGCGTGGGCCGCGGAAGCCAGCGTGATGTGCCGGTGCCAGCCGCGGAACGAGCGCCCCACGAAGTCCCGTAGCCCCGCACCCTCGCCGACCTGGCGGAAGTCCCGCTCCACCCGGCGCGCCAGCTTCGTCAGCCGCAGCAGCGGGCCGACCGCCGAGCCGGTCAGATCGGTGATCCACAGCCGGGCCGGGGAGCGCCGCGGGTCGTCCCACTCGCCGAGCAGGAGCAGCGGACGCTGCCGCTCGCCCGCCGGCACCGGCAGGGTGACCCGGACCGCGGTGGCGAGCGAGGTGCGCGAGGTGCGCATGCCGCCCGCCGAGTCCACCCAGCTCACCGGCCGGCGCAGGCCCTTGAGGGACTCCAGGATCTGCAGGGCGGTGAGCGGTCCGGAGCCGAAGCCCGGCAGCGAGCGGTCCGCGACGGTCAGCCGGCAGGACGCGTCGATCTGGGCGACCACCGGGACCCCGGCGAGCGCGAGCCGGTGCAGCGCCGCGCGTCCGGCGCCGCCGCGGATGTCGAGCAGCAGCGGCTTGCGGGCCACGTCCGGCCAACGGGCGGCGTCGAGGGCCGCGTTGACCGCGCACTCCTCCAGCGTCTCCTCGGCCGCGCCCTCGGGGACCTCCGCACGGTCGCGCCGCGTGCGGTCCTTGACCCACGGATCGGGCAGGAAAAGGCGCCAGTTGACCGGGACGCTGACGTCCTCGGAGGCGAACCAGACGCCGAAGGCCTGCTGGCCGCGGAAGACCTGGCCCCGCTCGGGATCGAAGCGCCGGTCGACGCCGACCGAGTGCTGGCCGGCCTTCGGTATCGGCATCGGCCGGACCACCCAGGCCTGCGGGCCCGTGGTCTGCTGCAGATAGCGGGCCAGCTCGGCCCGCATCGGCCGCCAGTCCCACGTGGAACTGGAGATGAAGTGGTGCAGGCTCTGCTCGGCGGCCGGGCCGCCGATCTGCGCGGCGATGTTGCGGATGGACTTGCGGCCCTGCGCGGTCAGCAGACCGCGCAGGTACTGCTCGGCCTTCAGGCGCTGGTCACGGCGCGGGAATCCGGAGAAGAGCGCGGCGCAGAGTTCGCCGTACACGTCCTCGCCGGCCGCGTCACGGGGCGCGGCGACGGTCCTGAACCTGGTTGCGACGGATGTACTCACGACACTCCTGCCCTACGGGTTGCGCAGCTCCCTCCCGCTGCACGCTCCACGTTCCCGGACCCGCGCCGCGGGGACGAGGTGTACCCGGCACCCGTATCGGCCGCCCGATGGTGGCCGGACCACAACCCCCTCCCGCGCGCCCCCGCCCCCCGCCATACCCCTGGGGGGATCTGACAGACTCGCCGGACCGGCTTTGACCCGCTCACGGCCCGGCCCGGACCATCGTTTCGAGGCAGCACGGGCCGGGCCCCGGTTAATGCCCCAGGCCGGGGGCCGTGCCTGTGCGCCTCGCTCACGCGGCCCGTGCCCGTCCGCACGGGCCCGTGCGCCTACCCTGGGGCCATGGGATTCCGCGCTCAGCTGCCGATCGTGGGGGTGATCGCCCTCGGGGGCGCACTCGGCGCGGTCGCGCGCTATGCCGCGACCCTCGCCTGGCCGACCCCGGCCGGTGCCTTCCCCTGGACGATCCTCACCGTGAACGCGGTGGGCTGCGCCGTCCTCGGCGCGCTCATGGTCCTCGCGACCGAGACCGTCACCCCGCCCCACCCGCTCCTGAGGCCCTTCCTCGGCACGGGCGTCTGCGGCGGCTTCACCACCTTCTCCACCTACGCGCTCGACACCCGGCGGCTGCTCGCCGACGGCGAGGTCGCGCGCGGCATGCTCTATCTGTCGGCCACGGCCGTCATCGCGCTCGCCGCCGTCTGGGCGGGCGTCGTGGCGGCCCGGGCCGTCGTGCGGACCGTCCCGGAGAGGAGGGCCCGATGACCCGGCTCCACGGGCCTGCGCTGCGCCTGACGGTGCTCGTCGGCGAGCAGCACACCTGGCACCACCGGCCGGTGTACACGGAGATCGTGCACCGCGCGCACACCGCCGGTCTCGCGGGGGCCTCCGTCTTCCGCGGCGTCGAAGGCTTCGGCGCGTCCTCCCTCGTCCACACCAGCCGGCTGCTCTCACTCGGCGGGAACCTGCCGGTGGCGGTCGTGATCGTGGACACGGAGGAGCGGGTGCGGGCCTTCCTGCCGGAGCTGGAAGAGGTCACCGCGGGCGGCGGTCTGGTGCTGCTCGACGCCTGCGAGGTGGTCCGGTACGGCCCGGGGGAGCCGCGCGGGTGAACTGGCTGCTCGTCGTCGCGGGCGCCGCCGTCGGCGCGCCGCTGCGCTATCTCACGGACCGCGCGGTCCAGGCCCGCCACGACTCGGTCTTCCCCTGGGGCACGTTCGTGGTGAACGTCGCCGGCTCGTTGCTCCTGGGCCTGCTCACCGGCGTCGCCTCCGCCCGCGCCGGGCTGCTCCTCGGCACGGGCTTCTGCGGCGCGCTCACCACGTACTCGACCTTCTCCTACGAGACGCTGAAGCTGTACGGGTCGGGCGCGCGCGGCTACGCGGCGGCCAACGTCCTCGGGAGCACCGCGGCCGGACTGGGCGCGGTGTGGCTGGGCGTCACGCTCGCTGCCTGAGTTCCGCCCCTCCCGGTCATGCCCGGTCCCCGGCGCCCTTCGACGGCGCCGGCTTCTGCCAGCCGCCGCCGACCTCCTTGACCGTCTTGTGCGGGAAGCGGCGTTCCGCGTGCTCCTTCGCGGGGGAGCCGGGCAGGACGTACAGGGTCTCGGCCTTGTCCTGGAGGGGCCGCAGGACGGTGTCCATGAAATGCCGGCGGTCGTCGAGGTAGGGCCCCAGGACGTCCTCGCCGGCGGGGCAGACGGCCAGGCAGTAGGCCGCCTTGTAGTTCGGCTTGAAGGCGAGGCTCTGCCACATGGAGGCGTTCTCGGCGTCGCTCACGCGCGAGCGGAAGTCGGCGGCGTCCTCGCTGTCGGCCACGGTCTGCACGTAGTCGGTGAACCCGGCCATGAACTCGCGGTAGTTGTGCGTCGCACAGCCGAGGAAGTCGAAGTCGCCGTCCTTGGAGATCGCGCCGATCGGGCAGGCGGCCACGCACAGCTTGCACTCCACGCAGGGGTTGTAGTCGAGCGGCTCCCCGTACGCGGAGACCTCGGCGTCCAGGAGGACGGTGGCGAGCAGCACGAAGCTGCCGAACCTCGGGTGGATGACGTTGCGGTGCAGCCCCATCACGCCGAGGCCGGCCGCCACCGCGACCGTCTTGTGGGCGACGACCCAGATCCGGCCGGGGAAGCGGTCCATCTCCATGGGGAAGGTCGCGGAGGGGTTCACCGCGCGGTAGCCGGCGTCCTGCAGTTCGCGCACGAGCGTCCGGGCCGCGTCGTTGACGAGCTCCCCGGCCCGGTGGAACTCGTGGTTGGCGACGCTGCGGGCCGCCGAGCGCACGTCGTCCCGGTTCATGCGCACGACGAGCGAGACGAGGGTCCTGGCCCCGGGCAGCGCCTCCTCGACGTGCGCGCGTTCACCGGCCAGGTCGGGGTGGTCCAGGCGCACCGCCGCCGCGTCGTCGGCCCCGGCCCGCAGGCAGAGTTCCCGCAGCAGGTCGGCGTCGACGACGGCCGGCGGTTCGGCACGCGGCTCCGTCTCGCGGGCCGCCAGCACGGCCCGTACGGACGGATGGCCGGCCAGCCGGGCCGGAAGCTTCCGGGCTCCCATGGAACGCAACGCCCCCTCCAGTAGGTCAGTTTGATTTCTGGACACACTAGAGGGGGAGTCAGTTGGAAAACAAGACTGACCCGAGGCGCGTCAGCGGGCGGCGCGCGGGCGGCGCGGCAGGAACAGGGCCGGCGACAGGGCCAGGGCGATGAGGGCCGCCGTCACCACGTACGCGACGCGGAAGCCCGCGGGACCGGCCCTGCGGAGCCCGGGCGTCCGGCGGCCCGCGTCATCGCCCGTCGGGGCCGGCCGCCTGCGGGTAGATCCGGGCGCTCCTCCGGGGGCCCGCCTGCGGGGCGAGGGTCAGGGCGAAGCCGTGGTTCGCCGCGACGGACCGGATGTGGTCGACCGACAGCGAACCCTGCCGCTCCAGGGTCAGCGCGGGCAGCCCCGCCCGGCCGCACCCCGCCGCGCGGTGGAAGGAGACCACGCTCGTCGACACCGGCGCGTGGTGCGGGTACCGGAGCCGCGCCGCGGCGTCGTCGGCGTGCGCCAGGACCCGTACCCGAGGCTCGTGCCGGAAGTCCGCCACCACTCCCTCGCCGCGCCAATGGGGCAGCTCCCGCGAGCGGTTCGCCGAGGTGACGAACAGGAAGTCGGCGCCCGTACGGTCCAGGGCCGCGTGGAGGAAGGCGTTCGACGGGCAGTGCCGGCCCGGCGCGATCACCTGTACCGTACGCACCCCGTCCCGGACCGCCGCCAGATGGCCGGGCACCCGCTCCGCGGCCGGGCCGCGGAAGCCGAACGGGCCGAGCTCGTACAGCTCGTCGAGCAGCGACCGCACCTGCCGCCGGGGCAGCTCGGCGGGCAGCCGGGTCCAGTCGAAGAGCGCCGGGACACCGGACGGCACGGTGGTGACGGACCCGACCTGACCCGGTGGACGGCCCTTCATCCGGTTGACCCGCGCCACGACCTCCGGGTCCGCGCCCGCGGTCAGCGCGTAGAAGTTGGCGAAGCCGTGCACCACCGCGCCGCCCTCGCCCAGCTCGTCCGCCGCTCGCCGTACGTCCTCCGGGTCGCCCAGGACCAGGTCCCTGACCAGTACCGCCCGCTCGTCTCCCACGGTCGTGCCTCCACTGCCCGTTCGCTCACCGACCACACACGTGATCGTTTACGGCGTGCAACGAGCCCGGCCCGATCCGGTCACCGTGGCCCGTACCGTCACCGAGCGCCGAACACGGCCTGACGGAAGGCGTCGCGCACCGCCGTCACCGGGCCGGTGTCGCGGGTGAAGTAGAGCTTGTTGGTGAGCAGCACGGCCCAGCGCCCCCGGGACGGGCTGACCCACATGCCGGTGCCGGTGAAGCCGTAGTGCACCCACACGTCGTCCCGGACGGTGGTGCCCGGCGCGAGGTGCCAGAAGAGTCCGCGCGCCGGCGTGAGCTCCCCCGTACGGACCCGCAGCGAGTCCGCGACCCACCCGGGGCCGAAGGGCGGCCGGACCGGATCGAGCACCTGGCGCAGGAAGCGCCCCAGGTCCCCGGTGGTGGAGAAGGTCCCGGCGATCCCGCAGGCCCCGCCCAGCAGCCGGGTGGAGAAGTCGTGCACGGTGCCCTGGAGATGGCCGCCGGTCTCGGCGTCGTACTCGGTCGGCGCGGCCCGGGCGGCCGACCGCGCCGGCAGCGGACCGTACCGGGTCCCGGTCATGGCGAGCGGCGCCCAGACGCGCTCGGCGGCCAGCCGCGCGAGGGGCCGGCCGGTGAGGTGCTCCGCGAGATAGCCGAGGACCAGCGCCGCCCGGTCGGTGTACTCGACGGCCTCCCCGGGCCGCCGCCGCAGCACCTCGTGCAGCACGCCGTCCCGGACGTCCTGCGGATCGGTGCCGTACAGCGCGCGCAGATTGGCGCGCAGTGGCAGACCGGCCGTGTGGGTGAGGAGCTGAAGGCCCGTGACGTCGCCGAGAGGGTGGCCGGCGACCTCCGGCCAGAAGGAGCCGAGCCGCACGTCGAGCGCGAGCTTGCCGGACTCCACGAGCGTGCCGACGACCGGCCACACGGCGATCACCTTCGTCAGGCTGGCCAGGTCGAACAGCGTGTCGGCCCGCACCGGTTCGCCACCCGCCGGTCCGGGCGCGAGCACTCCGGCGGCCCCGCCCGCCACGGGCCCGCGGGCGTCGCCGACGGCCCAGGCGGCCCCGGGGAAGACCCGGCCGCGGACCCCGTCCTGGAGGATCCGTTCGATGCGCGCAGCGCCGAGCGTGGTGTTCACAACAGGTGTCTACCCAGCCGGAGGCGTCTATCCGGCGGGCGGCGTCCGGTCCGTGGGCCGTTCGGGTCCCCGGCGGGGGAGGGGCTGGCTGTAGACGACGCTCGTCGTCGTGCTGCCGAGGCCGGCCAACTCGTCGACGAGGGTCTCCAGGTGCGCCATGGAGGTCGCCGCCACCTTCAGGGTGTAGCAGTCGTCGCCGGTGGTCCGCAGGCACTCCAGTATCTCGCGCCGCTCGGCGAGCAGCCGGTGCAGCGGCTGATGCCGGTTCCCGGGGTACTTCAGACGGACGACGGCCAGCACCGGATAGCCGACCTTCGTCAGGTCGACCGTCGCCCGATAGCCGGTGATGACGCCCGACGCCTCCAACTGGCGCACCCGTTCCGTGGTGGCCGACGGCCCGAGACGGACCCTGCGCCCCAGCTCGCTGAGGGAGATCCGGGCCTCCTGCTGCAACTGCTCGATGATGGCCCAGTCGACGTCGTCGAGATTCGCGCCCATACGGCGACCCTACCGGTGAATTCCCGGGAAGTGATGACGAAGACCGGGAGAACGCTCTTCGTCCGGCCGGGATCACGGGGATAGCCTCGCACCATGCAACTCGGCGTCAACGTCCCGAACTTCGGCCCCGGCACCGATCCCGGCCTGCTGCGCGCATGGGCCCGGACCGTGGAGGACCTCGGCTACGACCTGCTCATGGTGTCGGACCACGTGGCCGTCACGCCGGACGTGGCCGAGCGGTACCCGGAGCCGTTCTACGAGCCGTTCACCACGCTGTCCTGGCTGGCCGGACTCACCACCAGGGTGCGCCTCGGCACCACCGTCCTCGTCCTCCCGTACCGGCACCCGCTGCTCGTCGCCCGCATGGTCGCCAACCTCGACCGGCTCAGCGCCGGCCGGCTCGTCCTCGGCGTCGGAGTCGGCTGGGCCCGCGAGGAGTTCGCGGCGCTCGGCGTGCCGTACACGGCACGCGGCCGCCTCACGGACGAGCACCTGGAAGCGCTGCGGGAAGCCCTGCGCACGACGGGCGGCGCGCGGGGGAGCGGGACGGAGCCTGGGGTGGGGCCCGGGGCGGTGGAGGGGTTCGGCCGGGGGAGCGCGAGTGGGGTGGGGCCCGGGGCGGCGGAGGGGCTCGGTCGGAGCGCGAGCGGGGTGGAGCCTGGGGTGGGGCCCGGGGCGGTGGAGGGGCTCGGTCGGGGGAGCGCGAGCGGGACGGAGCCTGGGGCGGGGCCCGGGGCGGTGGAGGGGCTCGGTTGGAGCGCGAGCGGGGTGGAGCCTCGGACCGGGGGCGGTCCCGGCTCCCCCGTGCCGATCTGGGTCGGCGGCAACAGCGAGGCAGGGATCCGGCGCGCCCAGAAGTACGGCGACGCCTGGCATCCGCTGCGCGGCACCGTGGACTGGCTGCGCTCCGTCGTCGAGCGCCACGACCTCCCGGGACTCGCGCCCCGCATCGCCCTGCGGCTGACCGACGCGCCGGTCGAGGACCCGGAGCGGCCGGCCGGCGTCGGCACCCTCGACCAGATCCTCGACGACCTGGACCGACTGCGCGCCCTCGGCGCCCACACCGTCGTACTCGACCCCTATCAAGGCGACCCGGAGGAGACCCGCCGGCCGCACGCGGCCTGGCAGGCGCTCGCCGCCGTCGCCGACCACCGGAGGACAGCACCGTGATCACCCCCGCCGACGAGGCACTCCTGCGGCGCGCCGTCGCCCTAGCCGCCCGCGCGGTCGACCTGGGCGACGCCCCGTACGGCTCCCTGCTCGCCGCCCCGGACGGCACCGTCCTGGCCGAGGCCCACAACACGGTCCGCCGCGACGACGACATCACCGCCCACCCGGAGCTGAAGCTCGCCCGCTGGGCGGCCCGCGAACTGGACGCGGAGGCGGCCGCCCGTACGACGATGTACACCAGCTGCCAGCCCTGCGGCATGTGCGCCGGCGCCCTGGTGCGCTCCGGCCTCGGCCGGGTCGTCTTCGCCCTGTCCACCGCCCAACTGGTGGCCCTCAACCCGGCGTCGGGCGCCTGGCCGACCGTGGCGGAGGACGGCCCGGCCCTCTTCGCCGAGGCGCGTGTGCCGATCGAGACGTACTACGGGGGGCAGGCCGTGTCTTCCGCCTGATCCGGAAGACAGGCCCAGGAAGGGGCGCGGGCCACGTGCCACCCGGGTCGGGTCGCGGCGCGCGTTACGGGGGGCAGGTCGTGGCCCGTGCCACCCGGGTCGGGTCGTGGCCCGTGTCATGGGGGTCAGGTCGTGGCTCGCGTCACCCGGATCAGGTCATGGCTCCGGAGGGAAGCTCAGGCCTCCACGATGCGGAGCATGCCGCCGATGCCCAGGACACTGTCGAGGCCACGGAGTTCCTCGACCGCCTTCCGCATCGCGCCCTCCGGGGTGCGGTGGGTGATGAAGACGACGCGGGCCCGTGACGCGCCCTCCTCCTGGGTGATGGAGCGGATCGAGACCCCGTGGCGTCCCAGGACGCCGGTCACCTCGGACAGGACGCCCGGCGCGTCGGCGACGTCCAGCTTGAGGTAGTGGGGATGGGCGAGCAGCTCCGTGGGCCGGAGCACGGCGGGGCTGCCCAGCGGCACCGCCCGGTGGGTGCCGCGGCGCACGTGGTCCGCCGCGGTGACCAGGTCGCCGAGGAGCGCCGACGCGGAGGGCAGGCGGCCGGCCCCGTGCCCGTAGAACATCTGGTCGCCGGCCGCGCTGCCGCGGAGGAAGACCGCGTTGAAGGTGCTGCGGACGTTGGCGAGCGGGTGGTTCCGGTCCACCAGCGCCGGGAAGACCTGGACGCCGACCTCCCGTTCGCCGGTCCCCGTCGTCTCGAAGACGTCCGCCTTGGCCACGGACTTGATGACGTACCCGAAGCGTTCCGCGATCTCGAAGTCCTCGCGCTCCAGCCCTTCGATCCCCTCGCGCTCGACGTCGTCGACGGCGATCGCGCGCTTGAAGGCGAGCGAGGCGAGGATGGCCAGCTTCGACGCGGCGTCCGCACCGCTCACGTCGTTGGTCGGGTCGGGCTCGGCGTAACCCGCCTCCTGTGCCTGGCGCAGGACCTCGTCGTACGCGAGTCCCTCCTCCGACATGCGCGTCAGCATGTAGTTCGAGGTGCCGTTGACGATGCCGAGGACGCTGGTGATGTCCTCGCCCAGGAAGGACTCCCGGAGGAGGCGGAGGATCGGCACGGAGGCGACGGCGGCCGTCTCGAAGAACAGATCGACCCCGGTGGCGTCGGCCGCCGCGTAGAGCTCGGGGCCGTGCTTGGCGATGAGCTCCTTGTTGGCCGTGACGACGGGCTTGCCGGCGCGGAGGGCCGCGAGCACGTAGCTGCGGGCGGGCTCCATGCCGCCCATCACCTCGACCACGACGTCGATGTCGTCGGCGTCCGTGACCGCCCTCACGTCCTCGGTGAGGAGCGCGTCCGGAAGCCCCGGGCGTTTCCTTCCGGCGTCCCGTACGGCGATGCGCGTGAGGCGGAGATCGAAGCCGTTGATGTCCTGGATCTCCGGAGCCCGACTCAGGAGGAATTCGGCGAAAGTCGCTCCGACGTTACCGGCGCCCAACATGCCCACGTTTATGCTGCGATACATGGCCGGAGCATACATGTCGGGCGTGTTCGGGCACCGACGTTTTCCGTGGCGTCTCGCATGGTGAAACCGTTGGTAAATCTCGTGGTTTCGTGAGGGCGGGGCGACGGGAGTCCGGACGTCGGGGGCCTTGCGGGGAGCGGGCTTCGTGGGGGTCGCCATGGGCGGGCGCGCAGGCACTCGGAGCCGCGCCCACCCTGACGTACGGAAGGGCCGGGCTGTGCCGAGACGCCGATTTCTCACGTAATTCTCGAAGGGTCGTAGAAGAAGCCTCCGAGAATTCCCGGAAAATGGTAGGAGGAATTCCACCCTCTCTTTCCGTCCCGACCGCGAGGAATCCGGACCGGCGGAGGTGCGGGCGCGCGGCGGCCGGTGGACGATCGAAGGGGTGGCGGCCTCGGGAAAGGCCGTCCGGCACGACCCGACACGTGAAGAGGTCCCGGACATGGAAACGCTCGACGGCATCTCCCGGCCCGCCCTGGTGGCGCCGTGACGGCCGACGCGCCGGGCGGCGGGCGTTACGGCGAGGACGTCTTCCGGCCCGAGGCGGCGGGCGAGGGCGAGCGCATCGACTTCGGGGCGCTCGCGTACGACGACATCACCATGGCGCGCCTGCGCGCCCTCGGGGCGGGGGAGGGGTGGCGCTGCCTTGACGTGGGGGCCGGCACGGGCACGGTCTCCCGGCGGCTCCTGGAGGAGGCGGGGGTGGAGAGCGTGCTCGCCGTGGACCGCGACGTACGCTTCCTCGCCGAACGGCCGGTGCCGGGCCTCAAGACCCTGGAGGCCGACGTCACGGCCCCGGACTTCGCCCCCGGCCGCTTCCGCCTCGTCCATGCGCGCTTCGTCCTGATGCACCTGCCGGAGCGCGAACGCGTGATCAGGGCCCTGGCCGAACTCGTCGAACCGGGCGGGGTTCTGGTGCTCAGCGATGCCGTCGACCTGACGAGCGACCTGGCGGGGGACGGGTCGGGTGGCGGGTCGGGTGACGGAACGGCCGAGGGGGCGAGTGGCGCGGCGCGCGAAGGGACGGGCAACGGGGCGAGCGAGGAGGCGAGCGGCGGGACGGGCGAGGAGGCGAGCGGCGGGACGGGTGAGGAGGCGCGCGGCGCGACGAGTGGCGCGGCGCGCGAAGGGGTGAGCGACGGGACGCGTGGCGCCACGCCCGGCACGCCGTACGCGGAGGTGATGCGGGCGATGTGGCGGGGGCTGCGGGACACCATCGGCACCGACGTCTCGTGGGTGCCGTCCTACCCGCACCTGCTGCGCGAGGCCGGGCTCCATCCCGTCGCCGCCGAGATCCACGTGCCGCCACTGGTGCCGGGCAGCCCCATCAGCCGCTTCTGGGCGGACACGTGGGAGCGGAGCAGGGCGGCGATGCTCGCCACCGGCCTGGTCGACGACGCGGCCGTCGACGCGGCGATCCTCTACCTGCACTCCGACGAGTGCGCCGCGCTCTCGGCCGGGATGCTCACCGCCTGGGGTCGGAAACCCGAGGAGCAGGCGGCCCCGGCCTGAGCCCGCGCGCGGGCCGAGACAGACGCCGGCGCCGGGGCCGATCGCCCGGCAGAGCCTTCGGTGAACACATCGCCGTTCTCGGTGACGATGTGGGCGTGCGGGCTGAGATCTTCGTAGGACACGACGGATCCCACCACAGGGGAGACCCGACGGGCTGACCGGCTATTCGGGCAGCAGCCGCTCCAACAGGAAACGTGTCTTCGGGTCGGGATCGATGGTCAGCGACTGGACGCGGTAGCGGCCGGGCGGCAGTTCGACGCGAAGCGCCTCCGCCGGCTGCTGTGCGGCCCGCAGGGAATCGAGAACCCTGTCGGCCTCGTATGCGGCGTCGGTCAGGACGTATCGCCCGCCCAGTTCGAGAGAGAGGACGTCCTCCCAGCGGTTGGCTGTCATGGCGGTGCGGACGGCGGGCAGCAGGCCCGTGTCATCGTCGGCGTAGTACCAGCGCGCGAACGTGAGGGGCTCAGCGAGCCATGTGACGGACAAAGGTTCGGCACCGAGCGTCAGGATGTCGTGGCCGGCCAGCCGCAAGGCCGAGACGTACTCGTGGATCACGTCGTCCGCCTCGGTCCCTTCCCAGGTCGGAAGGAGTTCTTCCGGGATGAGCGCGTAGCGGGCGAAGTCGGTGCTGTCGAGCCAGGTAGCCATGCGGGGGATCATCACACCCGCGTCTGACAGGCGTCGCGTGCGGCCGCGAGATCGGACCGGAGGGGCTCGGCCGTGGCCCGGCCTCTCTGCTGTGCCAGGTCGCGGGACGCAGAGGGAAAAGAAGCCCAGGGCTGGATACGGCCCTGCTGCCGGTCAAGGTGGACGACTGGCCAGAACCCCGACCTCGCGGAGGCGCCCTGTACGGGCAGCGCAACCACGAGCCCTCCCTCCCGGACCTGGTGGACTGGGGCACCCCCGCCATCTGGCAGGCGGCGAGGGTTACTCCACGTCGACGCCGTATCCACGTACGAGGGTCTCCAGGCCATGGTCGTAGCCCTGGCCGACGGCGCGGAAGCGCCACTTCGGGCCCCGGCGGTAGATCTCGGCGAGGAGCAGGCTGCGTTCGCTGGTGGCGGCGTCCAGAGTGGCCTGGGCGGTGGCCGGAGCATCCACACCCGGTGCGAGGGTCATCTGGACCGCTCCGATGTCCCCGAAGGTGGCGGCACCGTCGATGGCGGCGGCGATCGCGATCCGGTGGGCGGCGGCAGGCAGTGCCGCGAGGTCGACGGCGACGGTCTGCTCCGTCGGGCCGTCGCAGAGGAGACGGATGGCTCCGTCGGAGCTTTCCGGCGCGCCGTAGAAGACGAAGTCCCCGTCGCAGGAGACCTGCTCGTCCTCGTCGAGGACGAAGGCGACGACGTCGATCTCGCAGTTCATCTGTTGCGCCCAGGAGGCGCTCACGTGCCAGTGGCCGGTGGTGGGAAGTACGGGGAGGTCGATGACTCCGCCACGCGGCAGGACATCGGTCATCGCAACGTTTCCGGCGGGGACGTCGGCCGGTTCGGAGGCGGGGGCTCCGAGCCATCCGTGCGCGTGGATCGGAAGCTCCAACGCGGTGATGCGGTTCATGCGGCGGTCGAGTTCGCCCCCGGGGAAGAGGACGACGTCGGTGACGCTCGCCGAGAGGTTGATCGCGGCGGCCCCGCCCAGCTCGACGACCCTGGCCCGGGCAGCGGACGCCTCCTCGTGGGTGCCGCCCAGAATCAGGACCCGCCGACGGCCGAACGGCTTGGCGGAATGCTTGGGCTCGGGTCGCCGGGGCACCGGCACGCCCGCGACAGCTACGGGCGCAGCAGGGGACCGCGTCGGCGTGGTGGGCGGTGTGGTCGGGGCCGCCGCCTCCGGGGGCTTCGGAGTCCCGTTCTCGTGCGGTGTTCCGGAACGCACCTCTCCCAGCAGCTCGAGGAACGTGTGCTCGTCGATGACCGTGACGCCTTCGGCGATCGCGCGCCGTGCCTTCGCCGAGCCCGAGGCCGCGTCATTGGTGACGAGGGCGCTGGTGTGCCGACTGACCGACGACATGATGTTCAGGCCGGCGGCGACGGCCCGGGCCACCAGCTCGGCCCGGGAGGTCGCCGTCTCGCCCGTGATGGCGATCTTCATGCCCTGGACGAGGTGATCGCCGGGCGTCAGGCGGCCCGGGTTCCGGTAGGCGCACGGGGTCTTCGGCGGGTTCGGGGCAAACTGCGGATCCTGCCGGGGAGGGCAGGGCACCAGGGGCAGCGGGACGCCCAGCCGGGCCGCTTCGGATAGGGAGGAGCGGAAGATTCCCGCGAGGACGCGAGTGTCGTCCAGCGCGTCATGAGCGCTGGTCTGCGGCACGCCGTAGTGAGCGGCCAGTGACGCCAGGCTGAGGTCGGCGGCGGGCGGTTCCACGCGCCGGTTCAGGGCCAGGGTGCACAGGCGCTGGGTGACCGGGAGGAAGAGCCGGGCGCGGGCGAACTCATGGGCCAGAAAGTCATAGTCGAACTGTGCGTTGTGGGCCACCATGACGCGGTCCTGCAGGAGCGCCCCGACCCGTCCGGCTACTTGCTCGAAGGTCGGGGCGCCGCTCAGCCGTTCCGCGGTCAGGCCGTGGACGTGCACGGGGCCGGGGTCGCAGCCTGGGTTCAGCAGGGTTGAGTACTCGCCGGTCTGGGTTCCGTCCGGCCCGAAGGACAGTACTGCGATCGAGAGGATCCGGTCACGCCGGGCGATCAGGCCGGAAGTCTCGACGTCGACCAGGGCCCAGTCGTGCGCGTAGTCGGGCAGGTGTGACACGTCGAGCGCGGCGGCGAGAGACATGACGGTAAGGATGATCCGGGCGCGATCGCGGCTTCAACCCGAATGCCGATTTGTCCCCCCGACCCTGCGAAGAGATCGTCCCGAAACTTCGGGCCGTTTCGAGTCGGATGGCCGCCGAAGGTCGCTTCTGGCCGGTTTCACCCGGAAGGAACGAGCCATCCGAGGCCGTCTCCCTGACGCCTCCGCCAACGACCGAAAACCGCCCTTGACCAGCAAAAAGACCCTCCCGAAGGAGGGTCTTGGCGGAGCGCCCCCGGCAGGACTCGAACCTGCGGCCAAGTGCTTAGAAGGCACCTGCTCTATCCGCTGAGCTACGGGGGCCTGTGGTGGCCGGGTCAAGGATAGGGCTCCGATCCCCTTGGCCCGGTTGCTTCACCTGCGTGGCACGATGTGGAGGTTCGGTGAAGCGGTCCGATAATCGCAGGCAGGTGCGATTCGTGCAGCGCTTTTCGCGCCACAGGGGCCGGGTGTTGTGCACTCGTTATGCCTGAGACCCCCGGCCACATCCGTTCGGTCGGCGCGCGCAGCCCCTATACGCTTCAAAAAGGCTCCAAAATTGGGCATTCTTCGCATGTGGTGACCTTGGACGAACGGCCTCAGCTGATCGACGCACTCTCCGCCCTGCGCGACCGTGTCGCCGCCGTGCGCCTTCCTCTCCCTCTCCCCGGCGCCCCCCGCGCCCGGCAGACCCGGGCCGAGCTGCTCGCCCAGCTCGACGACTACTTGGTGCCCCGCCTGAAAGATCCCGACGCCCCGTTGCTCGCGGTGGTCGGCGGGTCCACCGGGGCGGGGAAGTCCACGCTGGTCAACTCGCTCGTCGGGCGGCGCGTGAGCGAGGCCGGGGTGCTCCGGCCCACCACCCGTACACCCGTCCTGGTCTGTCACCCCGAGGACCACCACTGGTTCGCCGGCATGCGCGTCCTGCCCCAACTGACCCGCGTCTGGCTGCCCCAGCAGGACGACGACCACCCGGCCGAGGAGCCGCCCGAGGACAACGCGCTGCGCGTCGAGACGGCCGCCACCCTGCCCCGCGGACTCGCCCTCCTCGACGCGCCCGACATCGACTCGCTCGTCGTCGAGAACCGTCTCCTCGCCGCCGAGTTGATGTGCGCCGCCGACATCTGGGTCATGGTCACCACCGCCTCCCGCTACGCCGACGCCGTCCCCTGGCACCTCCTGCGTACCGCGAAGGAGTACGACGCCACGCTCGTCACCGTCCTCGACCGCGTCCCCCACCAGGTCATCGGCGAGGTCTCCCGGCAGTACGAGGCGCTGCTCGACAAGGCCGGCTTCGGCGACCTGCCCCGGTTCACCATCCCCGAACTGCCCGAGTCCACCGGCGGCGGCAGCGGCCTCCTGCCCGACAACGCCGTCGCCCCGCTGCGCGGCTGGCTCGCCCACTGCGCCCAGGACCCCGCCGCCCGCCAGCAGGCCGTCGGCCGTACCGCCGCCGGCGTGATCGACTCCCTCGACACCCGCATGCCCGAACTCGCCGGCGCGGTCGCCGCCCAGTACGCCGCGGCCGTACGGCTCGGCGGCGCCGTCGAGGCGGCTTACGACGAGCAGGGGAAGCGCGTCCTCGAGCTCGTACGGCGCGGCGCCGTGCTCGCCGGGGACGCCCGCACCCGCTGGCGCGGCTACCCCCGCGACAGCTCCGCCGACGAACTCCTCGACTCTCTCGCCGAATCCCTCACGGCCCTCCTGCAGTGCGCCGTGGCCGCCGCCGACGAGCGGGTCCGGGACGCCTGGCGCCGCGAACCCGCCGCCGGCGCGCTCGCTCCGGCGGGCGCCCCGGCCTTCCGGGACCCCCGAAGGGAGGAGGGCCGGGACGCCGGCGAACGGATCGCCATGACCGTACGGCGCTGGCGCCGCGTCCTGGAGGAGATGGTCGAGGAGGAGGTGGGCCAGATGGAGAGCCCGGCCGCCTCCCGCGGGACGGGGAGGGGCCCGATGCGCTCCGGGAAGGGTTCGGGGCGGAGCTCCGCGCGCGCCGCGGCCGCCGCCGGGCCCGACAACGAGACGCTCACCGCCCTCCTCGCCGCCGTCCTCCTCGGCGGGCGCCGCACCCGCGCCGCAGGCGACCGGCTGGCCGAACTCCTCGGTGCCCAGGGCGCCCTGCTCCTCCGCGACAAGGGTGGCGAACTGCTGCGGAGCTACCTCGACCGCGCCCTGCGCACCGAACGCGACCGGCGTCTCGCACCCCTCGACGCCCTCGACGTGACCCCCGAGCCGCAGGCCGAGCTGATCGCCGCGCTCTCCGTCCTGCAGAAGGAGAAGTGACGCAGTGGAGGACCGAGTGGACGCAGTGGAGGCGGGGGGCTCGACGGGCTCAGGCGGCTCGGGGGGCTCGACGGGCTCGGGCGCCTTGGGAAGCGCGGGAGGCTCGGGAAGCTCGATGGGCTCGGGTGCCTCGGGTAGCTCAGGTGGCGCCAGGAGCTCGGCAGACTCGGTGGGCTCGGGCGCCTCAGGGACCTCAGGGGTCTCAGGGGCCTCAGCGACCTCGAACGGCTCCAGGGGCTCGGCAGGCTCGGCGGGTTCGGCGGGTTCGGCGGATGCCCTGGGGCCTGCGAGTTCCGTGGGGTCCACTAACGGGAAGCCCGCCGGCGGGTCGGCTCAGCGGCCGGTGGCCGGCGACCCTGCCGACGACCGGCAACACGGATCCGCGTCCCACCCCGGCCCCGGCCCCGGCCTCGACCTCGGCCCCGGTCTCGACCCCGGCCGTGGCGCGGGGCTCGATCCTGCCCGCAACCCCCACCTGAACCCCCACCTGAACCCCCACCTGAACCCCCACCTGATCCCCCCTTCGAGCCCCCACCTCGACCCCTCGGCCGCTCCCTCCCCCACCCGCTGGGACGACGGCCTCATCGCCCGTCGTGCCGCCGACCGCGCCGCCCTGGCCGGCGAGCCGACCGCGGATCTCCCGGAGCAGGCGAGGGACGACGACGAGGGCGGTCTGCCGCTCCTCGGCGGGGCCTACGGCGGCGCCCTGCGGACCCGCCTCGACGCGCTGCACGAGCTCGTCGGGCTGTCCCGTACCCGGGTCGAGGCGGAGGCGCTGGCCGAGGCGGGGCGGGTGCTCGAGGAGGCGGCCGCCCGGCAGCGGCTGTCGGCGCGGCACACCGTCGTCGCCATCGCCGGCGCCACCGGCAGCGGCAAGTCCACGCTCTTCAACGCCCTCGCCGGCGTGCCCGTGTCCGAGACCGGGCTGCGCCGCCCCACGACCGCCGCGCCGCTGGCGCTGAGCTGGTCGGAGGGGGCCGCCGGGCTGCTCGACCGGCTCGGGATCCCCGGCCGGCTGCGGCGCAGGCCGCTCGCGGGAGGTGCGGCGGACGCCGACCTCCAGGGGCTGGTCCTCATCGACCTGCCCGACCACGACTCGGCCGTCGTCGCCCACCGGGACCAGGTGGACCGGCTGCTCGGACTGGTCGACGCCGTGATCTGGGTCGTGGATCCCGAGAAGTACGCGGACGCCGCCCTGCACGAGCGCTACCTGCGGCCGCTCGCCGGGCACGCCGAGGTCACCTTCGTCGTCCTCAACCAGATCGACCGGCTCGGCGGCGAGGCCGCCGACCTCGTCCTCGACGACCTGCGGCGCCTTCTCGACGAGGACGGGGTGGCGCTCGGCGAGCACGGCGAGCCGGGCGCCACCGTGCTCTCCCTGTCCGCGCTCACGGGGGAGGGCGTACCGGAACTGCGCGAGATGCTGGGCGCGTTCGTGCAGGAGCGCACCGCGCCCGAGCGGCGGCTCGCCGCCGACGTCGACGCGGCCGCGGCCCGGCTGAAGCCGGTGTACGTGGCGGACGGCCGGCCGGGGCTGGGGGAGCGGGCCAGGGAGGACTTCGCCGACCGGCTGGCGGTCGCGGTCGGCGCCCGGGCGGCGGGGGAGGCCGCCGAGCGCGTCTGGCGGCGCGGCGCCATCCGCGCCTGCGGGACGCCCTGGCTGCGGCTCTACCGCTGGTACGAGCGGGTCCGCGCGCACGGCAGCACCGACCCGCGCCTCAATGTCCCGGTCGAGGAGGAGCTGACCGCACGCCAACGGGTCGAGCAGGCGGTACGGATCGTGTCCGACGAGGCCTCGCGCGGGCTGCCCGGTCCGTGGGCGCAGGCGGTGCGGGAGGCGGCGCTGCGGGGGGCGGACGGGCTGCCGGAGGCGCTGGACGAGCTGACGGTGACGATGGGCGACCCGGCGGCCCGGCCACCGCGCCCGGCGTGGTGGTCGGCGGCGGTGCTCGCCCAGGTGGTGATGACCTTCCTGCAGATCTTCGGTGCGCTGTGGCTGGTCGGCCAGATCGTGGGCGTGGTGGAGCCGTTGCTGTGGCCGCCGGTCCTGATCATGGTCGGCGGGATCGTCGGAGGGCCCCTGGTGGAGTGGGCGTGCGCGGCGGCGGTGCGGGGGCCGGCGACACGGTACGGGCAGGAGGCCGAGCGGAAGCTGCGCGAGGCGGCGGCGGCCTGCGGCCGGGCGCGGGTGCTCGATCCGATCGCGGCGGAGCTCATGCGCTACCGGGAGGTGCGCGAGCAGTACGTGACGGCCTCCGGCGCGACGCGGGTGGCGAGCAGGGGCGGGAGTGGCGGCCGCTTCGGCGGGACGCGGCTCGGACCGACGAGGGCGAGCGTGGCCCGGCCGAGGTGACCCGGGGGTGCAGTGCCGTTCCTCGCGGTGAGGTGACTCGCGGTGAGGTGCCTGGCGGGCGGGGTGCGTGGCGGGTGGGGTGCATGGCGGGTGAGGTGCCTCGCGAGGAAGGCGAAGGGGGAAGGAGTGAGGGGGCGGAAGGGGCGAGGGGGGAAGGAGTGACGGGGCGAGGTGAGGCGGCATCCGGTGAGGTGCCGCCGCCCTACTCCCGTCCTCCGGGGCAGCGGAACTGCCCGTTCGAGTGGCAGAGTTGTCCACACTCATCCCCTTGTCCACAGGCTTCAGCAGTTTTCGGCGGTTCGGCCCACCATGGGCGGTGAAGGACGAAACCGAACGCCGGACGAGGGGTGGAGACATGAGTGAGACGACGGTGACGCTGGTCGGCAACGTGGCGACGAACGTGGAGTACCGGGAGACGCCGACGGGCGGGGTGGCGCGGTTCCGGTTCGCGGTGCCGGTCAGGCGCTGGGACCGGGAGCGGGCGGTGTGGACGGACGGGCCCACCAGCTTCTACACGGTGTCGGCCTGGCGCTCCCTGGGGGTGAACCTGGCGGCGTCGGTGTCCGTGGGGGAACCGCTGGTGGTGCAGGGCAGGTTGAAAGTGCGTGAGGAGGAGCTCGACGGGCGCCGCAAGACCTTCGTCGACGTCGTCGCGACCGCGGCGGGTCACGACCTGTCACGGGGTACGGCGGCGTTCCGGAGGGCGGCACGGCAGAATCCGGAACTACAGCCTCCAGATGTGAACGCGCCCGACCCCTGGCAGACGCCGCCATCCGTCCCCGACGGCACCAACAGCGGTTTGGTAACCGCCTCCTGACCATGCGTTGCGGAGATTTGTCGACACCGTGACCAGCGGTTTCGGCATCAACTTCCCCCTCTGATAACGATTTCGAGTCGGTATGGTTATCGGATCGCACTAGTGGACACGGGAGGGTTTCGCGTCCCTAGGATTCCCTGTACTCATGAGGCGCTTGCTTCCAGTGGGTCAGTGAGTCTGCTGGCAGGTGCTCCCCCCACGCGCATCGATCGATGACCGCGGAGCGACCTGCCCGGAGGGGAAATCCAAATGTTTTCTGTACGGAGGCGCGGCGCCGCCCGCCTTGCCGCAGCGACCGCGATCACGGGTCTGGTCGCCGCCGGTGCGATAGCTGTCGCGGGACCTGCGATGGCCGACGAGGCCGATCAGGGCACCGGCGGCGCGACCGCCACGCTCGGTGATCTGAAGACCTACGCGAAGGTCAAGATCAAGGGCCTCGGCTGGGACGTCAACGCCGGTCTCTTCGAGATGGCCGTGAAGTCCGGTGGGTCCATCCAGACCTACTGCATCGACTTCCACACCGACGCCATCAAGGGTCAGGAGTACGACGAGGTCGGCTGGGACCAGTCGTCGCTCCACAACAACCCGAACGCCGGCAAGATCCGGTGGATCCTGCAGCACTCCTACCCGCAGGTGAACGACCTCGACGACCTGGCCAAGAAGGCCGGCGCCGCCAAGCTCACCAAGGAGACCGCGGCCGCCGCGACGCAGGCTGCCATCTGGCACTTCTCGGACAAGATCGAGGGCACCCCCCACGACGCCGACGCGGCCAAGCTGACCCAGTACCTGGAGGACAAGGCGGAGAACGTGGAGGAGCCCAAGGCTTCCCTCAGCCTCTCCCCGTCCTCCGTCGCGGGTAAGGCCGGAGAGCGTCTCGGCCCGATCACCGTGGACACCAACGCCGAGACGGCCGCGGTCTCCCTCACCCCCGGAGCTCCGGCCGGTGTGAAGATCGTGGACAAGGACGGCAAGGTCGTCAGCTCCGTCTCCAAGGGCGCGAGCAAGATCTACTTCGATGTCCCGGCCGGCACCGCCGACGGCAGCGCCGAGGTGAGCGTCCAGGGCGACACCACGGTCCCGATCGGTCGCGCCTTCGTGAGCAAGAAGGTCAAGAGCCAGACCCTGATCCTGGCCGGCACCAGCACCTCCACGGTGAGCGCCAAGGCCACCGCGACGTGGGCCAAGAAGGGCGCCGTTCCGGCCGTCTCCGCCGTGAAGAACTGCGCCAAGGGTGGCGTGGACATCACCGCCTCCAACGAGGGTGACGAGGACTGGTCCTTCGAGCTGAAGGGCGAGAAGCACACCGTCGCCCCCGGCAAGTCCGAGACCTTCACCGTCCCGGTCGCCGAGGACGAGGCGTACAAGTTCACGATCACCGGCCCGAACGGCTTCGAGAAGGTCGTCGAGGGCGTCCTCGACTGCAAGACGGCCACCCCCGGCCCGAAGCCGTCCGAGACCCCGGCCCCGTCGCAGACCCCGGCCACCGGCGGCAGCACCTCCGGCACCACTGGTGGTGGCGACCTCGCCGAGACCGGTAGCTCCAACGCCACCCCGATGATCGCCGGCATCGCTGCCGCGCTCGTCGTGATCGGCGGCGGCGCGGTCTTCTTCCTCCGCCGGAAGAAGCCGGCCGGCCAGTAAGCGGCCGACCGCGAGCGGTAAGCGGTAGAGCATGACGGAACGGCCCCGTCGCGCAGCGCGCGGCGGGGCCGTTCCGTCGCGTCGGGGGGTCACGGAAGGTGACGGGCCGGTCGCTGTGCCCCCCCGGACGAGCCGCCGGCCGCCGACGCGGCGCTGTGCGGCTCCTACCCCTCGAGCGACGCGGCCCAGCAGCACTCGCGGCTGACGGCGCCGCCTGCGTGGTGACCACGCGTGGTGACCACGGTCGACCTCGCCGATCGGGCGGCGTGCTGAGACGCCCTTGCTGGACCGCTGGGAGTGGTGTGTCCACTCGCGGTCGCGGGCTGCGGCACGGGCGGGGATTCTCGTAGGAGAGGGCTCGTTTCGTCGTACGGCGGGCCCCGCCGGGATCGGGGCCGGCAGTCCGGACTGCTCGTCGATCCTGGGGCGGAGGTGGCGGAGGTGGCCAGGTTCGAAGTCTCGGCGATCTTCAAGATCAACGCGCAGGGGTTCAGCCTGCGACGGGGCGCCTCGATCCTGCTGGTGATGTTGCTCCCGCTGGTCGTCCTGGGTGCGCTGGGCGAGGAGAAGTACTTCGTCAGCGTGGCGCTCGGGGCGTTGTTCACCGGCTTGTGCGACCCGGGCGGCCGGTACTCCTATCGCGCGCCGAGGCTGGGGGTCATCGCCGTCTCCGGTGCCTTGTTGACCGCGCTGGGTTACTGGCTGGGGGCGCAGGCATGGGGGTGGGTGGCGCTGGCCGCGTTCCTGGTCACCATCCTGGCCGGCCTGGCCGTGACCTACGGTGCGCGCCGGTTCGTCGCCGCGCTGCTGCTGAACGTCTGGTTCCTCATCGCGCTCTCCCTCCCGAGCGCGTACCGGGCGGACGGGGTGCACACCGGTGCCTGGCCGCAGGCCCTCGCCTGGCTGATCGGGTCGGGCCTGATGATCGGATACATCGGTCTCATGTGGCTGGCCGGCGGACGCTCCGGGCGGCAGCAGACCGGTGCCGAGCTGCTGCCCGGCGATACGACACCGGTGCCGCTGAGCCGCAAGGTGATCATGTACGCGGTGATCCGCGCCGTCGCCGTGGCGGCCGCGGTGGCGATCGCGTTCGGGCTGGACGTTCCGAACGCCGACTGGATGCCGGTGGCCGCGCTGGTCGCGATGAAGCCGAGCCTGGGGCAGTCGACCCTGGTGGCTGCGCAGCGCCTCACCGGGACGGTGATCGGTGCCGCGCTGGCGGCGGCGGTCCTGATGGGAGTCGACAACAAGATCGTGATGGGGGCGGTCATCGTGGTGCTCGGCGGCCTCGCCGGGGCGGTCCGTGCCGTGAGCTACACCTGGTACGTCGCGGCGGTGGCCGGGACCGTGCTGATCGCCGAGGGGCTGCCGCATCCGACCGCCCTGGCGGAGGAAGCGCGGCGGATCGGCTTCACCTTCGCCGGCGTCGGGATCGCGGTCGTGGTGACGTACCTGGCCGGACTCCTCGCCGGGCACGCAGCAGCCGGCGATCGACCGCCCCGGACCGCAGCTCCCCGGTCCCGGCGGTGATGCCGCCGCATCCGGCGGTCGAGAACCCGGTGCCCGTGGAGATAGAGCGGTCCTGGAGGGCGGCGAGGGTGACGAACCCCGCCCGTCCGATGAGGAGCTTGGCGGCCGTGAAGAGCGGTCCACGGGTAGCAGGTCGTAGACGGCGACCGAGCCGCCCGACAAGCCCCAGTTCAGGCGGTCGGAGCGGTACTGGTTTCCGCCGACGGGGCTCGGTCAGGCAAGATGGGGTGTATCTGCCCACTCACTCTTTGCCGGACGGTTTCTCTTGGCTGAGTACATCTACACGATGCGCAAGACGCGCAAGGCGCACGGCGACAAGGTCATCCTCGATGACGTGACGCTGAGCTTCCTGCCCGGTGCGAAGATCGGTGTGGTCGGCCCGAACGGTGCCGGTAAGTCCACCGTCCTGAAGATCATGGCCGGCCTGGAGCAGCCCTCCAACGGTGACGCGTTCCTCTCGCCCGGCTACTCGGTCGGCATCCTCATGCAGGAGCCGAAGCTGGACGAGTCCAAGACGGTCCTGGAGAACGTCGAGGACGGCGTCGCCGAGATCAAGGGCAAGCTCAACCGGTTCAACGCGATCGCCGAAGAGATGGCGACCGACTACTCGGACGCGCTGCTGGAGGAGATGGGCAAGCTCCAGGAGGACCTGGACCACGCCAACGCGTGGGACCTCGACGCCCAGCTGGAGCAGGCCATGGACGCCCTGGGCTGCCCGCCCGGCGACTGGCCGGTCAACAACCTCTCCGGTGGCGAGAAGCGCCGCGTCGCGCTCTGCAAGCTGCTGCTGGAGGCCCCCGACCTGCTGCTGCTCGACGAGCCCACCAACCACCTCGACGCCGAGTCGGTGAACTGGCTGGAGCAGCACCTCGCGCAGTACAAGGGCACCGTCGTGGCCATCACCCACGACCGGTACTTCCTCGACAACGTGGCCGAGTGGATCCTCGAGCTCGACCGCGGCCGCGCCCTCCCGTACGAGGGCAACTACTCGACCTACCTGCAGAAGAAGGCCGAGCGCCTCAAGGTCGAGGGCAAGAAGGACGAGAAGCG
This sequence comes from Streptomyces sp. NPDC101191, assembly GCF_044767915.1. Lineage (NCBI taxonomy): Bacteria > Bacillati > Actinomycetota > Actinomycetes > Kitasatosporales > Streptomycetaceae > Streptomyces > Streptomyces sp. NPDC101191. Next base: position 66,295 of record NZ_JBIWOU010000016.1, on the reverse strand, counting down.
CGCCAAGCGCCTCAAGGAAGAGCTCGAGTGGGTGCGGTCCAACGCCAAGGGGCGTCAGGCCAAGTCCAAGGCGCGTCTGGCGCGCTACGAGGAGATGGCCGCCGAGGCCGACAAGATGCGGAAGCTGGACTTCGAGGAGATCCAGATCCCGCCGGGCCCGCGTCTGGGCTCCGTCGTCGTCGAGGTCAACAACCTCTCCAAGGCCTTCGGTGACAAGGTCCTCATCGACGACCTGTCCTTCACGCTGCCGCGCAACGGCATCGTGGGCATCATCGGCCCGAACGGCGCCGGCAAGACCACGCTGTTCAAGATGATCCAGGGCCTGGAGACGCCGGACTCCGGCGAGATCAAGGTCGGCGAGACCGTCAAGATCTCGTACGTGGACCAGTCCCGCGCCAACATCGACCCGAAGAAGACCCTCTGGGCGGTCGTCTCGGACGAGCTGGACTACATCAACGTCGGCCAGGTCGAGATGCCGTCCCGCGCCTACGTCTCCGCGTTCGGCTTCAAGGGCCCGGACCAGCAGAAGCCGGCCGGCGTGCTCTCCGGCGGTGAGCGCAACCGCCTCAACCTCGCGCTCACCCTCAAGCAGGGCGGCAACCTGCTGCTCCTCGACGAGCCGACCAACGACCTCGACGTCGAGACCCTGTCCTCGCTCGAGAACGCGCTCCTCGACTTCCCGGGCGCAGCGGTGGTCGTCTCCCACGACCGCTGGTTCCTCGACCGAGTCGCCACCCACATCCTGGCGTACGAGGGCGACTCCAAGTGGTTCTGGTTCGAGGGCAACTTCGAGTCGTACGAGAAGAACAAGGTCGAGCGGCTCGGCCCGGACGCCACCCGTCCGCACCGCGCCACCTACAAGAAGCTCACCCGAGGCTGATCTTTCTCATGGCACGACACATCTACTCCTGCCCCCTGCGCTGGTCGGACATGGATGCCTTCGGGCACGTCAACAACGTCGTCTTCCTCCGCTATCTGGAGGAGGCGCGGATCGACTTCATGTTCCGGCTCGCGCCGGGGAACGGGAGCCCGTCGTTCTCCGGAGGGTCCGTCGTGGCCCGCCACGAGATCGACTACGTACGGCCGCTGGTCCACCGGCACGAGCCGGTGACCATCGAGTCCTGGGTCACCAAGATGGGCGCGGCGTCGCTGACGATCGCGTACGAGATCAAGGACCCGGACGTGACGTACGTGCGGGCGCAGACGGTGGTCGTGCCGTTCGACCTCGCCGAGCAGCGCCCGCGCCGGATCTCCGACGAGGAGCGGGCGTTCCTCAAGGAGTACATGGACGACGGGATGACGTCCGCCGCATGACCGCCATCGCGCCGCTGCACTTCGCCGACCCCAGGGAGGCGGCGGGACTCGCCGCCTTCCTGCGTCGGCTGCTCCACTACGACCGCGCCGCCGCCGTCCGCCTGCAGGCCGGCGCCGGCGCGCTCGCCGTGTTCGGGCGGCCCTCGTCCTTCGAGGTGCTCGCGATCCGCACCGCGCGGCTCGTGGACGCGGTGGACCTGGACGTGACCGTGTCCGCCGGCGAACTCCTCGAAGGCATCGAGGAGTCGGCGGGCAAGGCGGTCGTCCCCGACTCCGTCACCGGCCCGCCGTGGGCCGGGGTGCTGCCGCCCCGCGGCGGCTGGGAGCCCGTCGCCGGGCTGCCGTCCGCCGACGGGATACGGGGCGCGGTCGCCGCGGCGGTCACCGAGTTCCGCTCCCGCGACGAGGCCCTGCCCGGGGAGCGGCGCACCCGGGCCGAGCGCGACCGCATAGGCCGCGAGATCTGGTCCCGCACCCTCGCCGACACGGGTCTGCCGCTGCGTGCGGCGCACGCGGCGCAGTCCCTCGGCTTCCTGCCGCGGCTCCCCGACGAGGAGCTGCCGGTGGTCCTGTTCGCCTCCGGCCCGTGGCTGCGGCTCCGTACCCCGTACGGCTCGGTCGCCCTGCGGACCGTTCCGATGGCCCTGAGCGTGACGCCGGGCACCGCCCGGTGATCACCCCCGTGGTCGAGGGGCCGCTCACCGGCCCCGAGCTCGACGAGCTCTTCCGGGCCTCCTGGCCCGGACACCGGTCCACCGACTTCACCCCGGTCCTCGCCCGGCGCCTGCTGCACGTCACCGCGCGCCGCGACGGGCGGCTCGTCGGCTACGTGAACGTGGTCGGCGACGGAGGCGTGCACGCCTTCCTGCTCGACACCACCGTCCATCCCGGCGAACGCCGCGCGGGCCTGGGCGTCGCTCTCGTCCGGGCCGCCGCCGCGGCCGCGCGGGAGCGTGGAGCGCACTGGCTGCACGTGGACTTCGAGCCCCACCTCGCCCGCTTCCACGAGGCATGCGGCTTCCGCCCGACCGCCGCCGGCCTGATGGACCTGCGGGCCTGAGGCCCCGGCGCACCGGCCTCGCCCCCCGCCACACCCCTTGTACGTCAAGGGCCGCACCCCGCCTCACCACATCGGCCCGTTTTCGCGGCCCTCTCCGGCGAGCGCCAGGGCCGAGAGCGCTGCGCTCAGGGTGAGGAGGACCGACGGGACGACCAGGGAGCCGTGGGCGACGTTGTCCTCGGCCAGGATCGGGTCCATGCGGTGGGCGGGGTCGTACGCGATGTCGACCTTCGTGCCCGCCCCGCCGATCCGCTTCTCCGCGGTGAACTCCGGCGGATAGCCGCCGTCGCAGGACACCGGATGGTGGTAGAGCCGCTTCTCGCTCGGGGCGCCCTCGCCGAAGGTCGGGTGGAACGTCGTCCGGGGCTCGCCGGCGACCACGCACGCGACGACCTCCGCGCGGATCCGGGAGTCCCGGGCCTCCACCCACACCGCCCCCAGGCCCGCCACGAGCAGTACGGCGGCGAGGATGCTGCCGCCCTCACGGAACAGCGCGTCGTGCGCGAACAGGGCGACGCCGGCGAGGGCGAGGCCCGCCAGGAGCGCGAGCACGGTCGGAAGGCGGACGGGGCTGTGCATGCTCCAGCCCGCCCACAGGTGCAACAGGACACCGGCACCGGCGGGCACGAGCACGGCGCCTGCGTACGACACGGTCTTCGTCACGGGTCACCCCCCGCCAGGGAGACGTCCTTCTCCGGAGGCCGGTTCCGCCGGACGATCGGTTTCGGCTGGCCGGTTCCGTCGGGGATCGGTTCGGCCGGCCGGTTCCGTCGGTCGATCGGTTCGGCCGGCCGGTTCCGTCGGTCGACCGGGGTCGGCCGGCCGGTCCCGTCGGTGGACCGTGCCGTCAGTGCTCGGCGTCCGGCTCCGCGTCGTCCGGCCACACCCCGATGTGGTCCTGCTCCAGCTCCAGGGCCACCCGGTGCCGCATGCCCAGCGTCTCGGTGTACTCGGCGGGCAGCTGGAGCCGGCCCGCCCGGTCGAGCATCGCGTACTCCCTGGCCACCAGCGACTCCTGGCCCTCCGCGTCGATCTCGGTGCGGCGCAGCACCTCGGAGGAGGTCCGGCCGTCGCGGATCGCGACCGTACGGCGTACCTCGGAGGCCACCGCCTGGTCGTGGGTGACGATCACGATCGTCGTGCCGAGCTCCTCGTTGGCCCGGCGGAAGGCCGCGAAGACCTGCTCGCCGGTGGCCGAGTCCAGCTCGCCGGTGGGCTCGTCGGCGAGCAGCACCGACGGGTTGTTGGCGAGCGCCACGGCGATCGCCACCCGCTGCTGCTGGCCGCCGGAGAGCTGGTGCGGCCGCCGGTCGGCCATCTCGGCCATGCCGAGCATCGACAGAAGCTGCTCCGCGCGCTGCGCCTTGTGCGGGGAGCGGCCCTTCAACTGCATCGGCAGGGCCACGTTCTGCGCGGCCGTCAGGTACGGCAGGAGATTGCGGGCGGTCTGCTGCCAGACGAAGCCGACGACCTCGCGGCGATAGCGCAGCCGTGCCTTGCCGTCCATGGAGAGCAGGTCGCAGCCCGCGACCTTGGCGGCGCCGGCGGTCGGCACGTCGAGCCCGGCGAGGATGTTCATGAGCGTCGACTTCCCCGAACCGGAGGCGCCGACCAGGGCCATCAACTCGCCCTCCTTCACCAGGAGGTCGAGGCCTTGGAGCGCCTGCACCTCCACCCCGTCGGTGGTGAAGATCCGGACGAGCCGGTCGCAGGCGATCAGGGCGTCGTGCCCGTACGAGGGCCGGTCGCGCCGGGCCGTCGCCCGTCGCTCCAGCTCCTCCAGGGTCGTCGGACCGGAGTTGCCCGGGCTCACCGAGGTCGTCGTCATCGTGCGTCTCCTGCCCTGAGTTCCTTGATCGAGCTCCTGCGGGATGCCCACCACGCCTGCACGACGGCCGCCGCCCCCGCGAGCAGGACCACGCCGGCCGCCGGAAGCCCCAGCGACCAGCGGTCGGCCCGGAGCGCGGCCCCCAGCGCCACCGCCTCCTCCGGCGCGGCGGCCAGCGCGAGCCGCGCCAGGTCCACTCCGGGCGCCAGGAGCAGGATCGTCGCCCAGCCCACCAGCGCGCCGCCCAGCGCCGCGAGCACCGCCTGCGGGAGCGCCTCCCACACGAGCAGCCGGCGGGCCTGCCCGCGGGTCAGGCCCATCGTGCGCAGCCGGGCGAGCAGGGTGGTGCGCTCGGGCGCAACCTGGAGCAGGGAGATCAGCACGGCGAGCACGGCATAGCCGGCGCCCGCGGCGATGGCGGCGAGATAGAGGCGTTCGGCGCCGTCCTGCATCGGCGAGTCGACGAACCGGGCGCGCTTCTCGGCGGTCAGCGCCACCTGGCCCTTCGCGTCCTTCGCGCGGACCGCGGCGCGCAGCGCCGTGCCGTCGAGAGCTCCGTCGCCCTTGCCGGTGACCAGCAGCGTGGTGGACGCCCGGTTGGTGAGGTCGGCGCCGTTGACGAGCAGGAAGTCCTTGTCGGGCAGCGCGGGCGTGACGTCGCGCACGGCGACCACCTTCACATGGAACCGTCCGGCGGCCGCCGTGATCTCGATGGGCCGGGTGCCGAGGCGCTCGGCGACCCGGGGCGAGGCGATCGCGGGGAGGACCCGGGAGGTGTCGCCGACATGGGCGGGTCCTCCGGTGCCGGTGGACTTCAGCAGGTCGGCGGGGAACGGGCCGAAGCCGGTCCGCTCCGCGAGCCGGGCGTACGACGCGGGCTCCACGCCGATCAGCGGGGCGCCCATGCCGTTGTCGGTGACACCCGCGTGCGAGGGCAGTTCCAGGCCGTACTCGATCTGCACGGGCGACACCTCCCGCACGCCCGGGAACCCGGCCACCGTCTCGGTGACGCCGGCGGGCAGCGGCGTCCAGCCCACGTCGTCGGTCACCCGGGCGTCCGCGCCGGTCGCCAGGAAGGCGGCCCGGTCGCGCGCGTCGGCGACTCCGGCCAGCACGGAGCCGCCGAACGCGGCCGTGGTCAGCGCGAGGAGCAGGGCGAGCAGCGGCAGCGCGCCGGTCGACGAGGAGCGCCCGGCGCGGGCGAGCGACAGGAAGCCGACCGCGCCCCGCAGCCGGCGTGCGGGCCGGGCCGCCCAGCGCAGCGGCAGCGGGTACAGCCGTACGAGGACGAGCGCGGCGATCAGACCGACGAGCACCGGCGCCGCGCTGACCAGGTAGTCGCCGGCGTCGCCGGTGCCGCGGCGGCGCAGCGCGACGACGGCGCCCACCGCGAGGACGAGGAAGGTGAGTTCGACGACCGTGCGGCGCCGGGAGGGCCGGGCGGAGACGAGGTCGTCGCGGCCGCCGTGCAGCTGCGGGCGGCGGTGCAGGAACACCGCGCGCAGCGGCAGCACGAGGGTGGCGAGCAGGGCGACGCCCACGGCTCCGGCGCAGGCGGGGGCGAACCGGGCGCCGGCGGAGTCGGTGACGGCGAGGGCGAGCAGCAGGCCGAGCGCGGCGGCCGGGACGGCGACCGCGGCGGTCTCGCCGAGCAGCCGTCCGCCGATGCCGGTCAGGGACGCGCCGCGGGAGCGCAGCAGCGCGAACTCGGCGTGGCGACGGGCGGTGAACAGGCCTCCGGTCATGGCGAGCACGACGGCGGCGACCGCGCCCACGCCGAAGACGGCGACGGCGACGACCGCGGCGATCGCGCCGCGCATGCCGAGGTGTTCGGTGACGACCTCGTCGAGCTGGGTGGTGACGTTGCCGGTGGTGCCGAGGACCCCGCGCAGAGCCACCAGGTCGGGCCCGCTGGACGCCGAGTCGAGGGCGGCGGTGAGCCGGTCGGTGTCCTGCGCGGTGAGGTGGCCGACGGTGGGCGCGTACCGCCAGTACTGTTCGGGCTCGCCGAGGGTGCTGTCGAGCCCGGGAGCGCTCTCGGGCGCCACGATCAGGGTGGCGACCCAGTACCACTTGACCTCGACGGAGCCCCGGGCCGTGAAGAGGGGGGTGTGCAGGGCCGGGTCGACCGCCCAGTAGCCGCTGCCGGTGTCACGCGGTTCGACGATGCCGGTGATGGTGACCGGCTTGGGCTCGGCGTCGCTGCCCGGGAGGTGGACGACCGAACCGACCTTCAGGTGGAGGGCCTTGGCCGTCTTCGCCGTGACGACCGCCTCCATGGCGCCGCCCTTGCCGGCCCGGGCGGCCCGGCCGGCCGTCAGGGTGGAGTGGGCGGCGAGGTCGGAGGGCGTGTCGAGGACGAACTCGGCCGGTTCGCCGTCGGGTGCGGGCAGCCACCGGTCGAGGCCGGGGATCCGCTTCGTCGTGTGCACCCCGTACATCGAGTTCGCGGGGTCGACCTTCAGCGGGGCGGGCAGCAGGGGCGTCAGCCGGTCCCGGATCGTACGCATCTTCTCCGGGGCGAACTCCTGCGCCCGCTTCTCGGGGGAGAGGCTGCTCTTCACGGAGGAGGTCAGCGTCAGCGCGGTGCGGCGCGGCTCGGCCGAGTCGACCGCGTGCCACAGGCCCTCGGTCTCGTACGTGTCGACCGAGCGCGGCAGCGCGGCTGCGAGGAAGGCCGTGACCAGCACGAGCAGGCCGTAGGCGAGGGCCGTGCCCGGGGCGGTCCGCAGCCGGGTGCGGACCCAGGGGGCCACGGCGCGGGCGGGCTTGCGGGGCATGGCGTTCGCCTTTCCGCGGGCGGGGGTGGACGGCTGCCGCGGTGCGCGGCCGGCCGGCGGCATCAGCTCTCCCCCTGGGTGCGCAGCGTGACGGCCGGGTCGGTGCGGCGCAGCGCGATGGTGCCGACGACGACCAGCGGCAGCGCGGCCACGGCGACGAGCAGCAGGGCCACGTGGCCGGCGGGGAGTTCGACCAGGACGGCCGGCACGGGCCGCTCCGCCTGTCCGGTGAGCACGATCAGCGGGACGACCGCCCGGGTGAGGACGGTGCCGAGCGCGACGCCGACGACCAGGCCGATGCCGATGAGCAGGCCCTGCTCGGCGGCGACCAGCCGGGCCAGCTGCCGTCGGGGTGCGCCGAGCGCGCGCAGCACCCCGAACTCCCTCGACCGCTCCCGCAGGGAGCCGGCCGAGCCGACCGCGAAGCCGACCGCGGCGAGCGCCGCGGCGGCCGCCGCCACCGCCATGAGGGCGGAGTTGGGGCCCGCGCCGAGCGGGTCCCCGAGCAGTTCGGCGGCGGCCTCGTCCCGGACGAGGACCAGGGTGGGGTCGGCGTCCGGGCGGGCCCGCAGCGTCGCGGCGACCTCGGCCGCCTTGCCGGGCGCGGTGGTGAGCCACCACTCGGTGGGCACCAGGGTCGCGGTGGGGGTGGTGGACAGGGCCCGGTTGGCCGTGGAGAGGTCGACGAGCACGGCGCCGCCGCTGTCCGGGGTGGCGGCGGACGCGGTCGCGGAGACGGCGCGGGCGCCCGGCCCGGTGGTGGGCAGTTCGTGCACGACGCCGGCGATCGTGACGTTCAGCGTGGAGCCGCTGAAGGTGACGTCGACCCGGTCGCCCTGCCGGGCCTTGGTGGCGGCGAGGAACGCGTCGGTGGCGAGCGCGGGGACCGACTTCGGCGGCGCGGGGCGCGGCGCGGACAGCGTCAGGGTGTAGCCGTCGGTGCCCCATCCGGCCTCGTCCGCGGCGACGAAGTAGCTGACGGCGAGCGGGGCGGCTGCGGTGGGCGTGCCGCGCAGCGGGGCGCTCGTGATCTCGCCGCCGGTCTTCTCCGCCGTGTACTCGCCGGCCCAGGCGGGGAGGGCGGCGCGGGCGTCGAGCGGCTGCTCCGCGCCGCCGGTGAGGACCGCGACGAGCCTCTCGGCGGTGAGCAGGTGCTGTCCGGCCCGCTCGGCCTCGTTCTGCCCGCGGACTTCGAGGCCGGTCAGGCCGAAGCCGCCGACGTCGCCGAGTTCGGGCAGGTTCACGGTGAGCGGGTGAACGCGCCCGTCGGCCGGCAGGCTGCCGAGGAGCCGGCGGTACGGGACGCCGTAGGCGTCCTCCAGGACGGCGGTGATCCGGCCGGCGGAGGTGCCGGCGGGTGCGGTGTCGCGCAGCTCGACCCGCAAGGCGCGGGTGCCGGCCGGCAGCGCGATCCCGGGGCGCGGCCCGGCCTTCGGCATGACGGCGCCGAGCCGTGCGGCGGGGGAGCCGTCGGCGAGGTCGGAGCGGAAGCGCAGGCCCTCGGCGGCGTGCCGGGTGTCGACGGCCAGGACGGTCGCGTTCTTTCCGGCGATGTCGGTCGTGGAGCGGTGCACGGGCGCCGCCGCGCGGACACCGGGCACGGCCGCGAGGCGTTCGGTCTGCGCGGCCTCGCCCGGGCCCGCGCCGAGCACCCGGATGCTGGTGCCGGTGCGGAAGTCGGCCTGGTCGCGCTGCGAGCGGTTCCAGGAGTCGCTCTGGCCGATCGCGAGCATGCCGAGGGCGACGGCGAGGACGAGCAGCAGGACGGGGCCGGCGCCGCGCAGCGGGCGGCGGCTGAACTGCCAGCCGGCGAGGGCCGCGGGAAGGCCCCGGCCGCCGGCCGCGCGCCGCTCGGCCAGCTTGGCGGCGGGCGGCAGCAGACGCAGCGTCAGGACGGTGCCGGCGAGCAGCGCGAGGGCGGGCGCCGCCACCAGGAGCGGGTCGACGCCGAGGTCGCCGGAGCGGTCGCCGGCCAGTGCGCCGCCGCCTTCGCCGGTCTGCCGGTCGAGCTGCCAGTAGGCGACGCCGGCGATGAGCAGGAGTCCGATGTCGGCCCCGGCCCGTACGGGCGCGGGCAGCGCGGCGGCGCGGCCCTTGCGCAGCGAGACGGCGGTCCCGTCCCCGGCGGCGAGCGCGGGCGCGACGACGGCGCCGGCGCAGCACAGGGCGACGGCGGCGGCGACCAGCCAGACCGCCGCCGGGGGAGTGGCGTCGAGCGAGCCGAGCGCGTCGAGCGCGGAGCGGTCGGCGAAGAGCCGGGTCAGCGGGCCCGCGAGCAGGGGGGCGGCGACGGCGGCGGGCAGTGCGAGGAGCAGGGCCTCGGCGGTGGCGAGCCCGGCGATGCGGCGGCGCGAGGCGCCGCGGGCGCGCAGGAGTTCGGTCTCGCCGGAGCGCTCGGTGCTGAGCAGCCGGGCGACGAGCAGCAGGGCGTAGGCGGCGAGCAGGACGAGCTGCACGGCCACGATGGACAGGGTGGAGCGGGAGACGAGCAGGGCGCGGCCGGTCTGCTCCAGGACGGTCGGCAGCGAGGTGGACGCGGTGACGGTGGTGCCGAACCGGGCGGTGTCCGTGACCAGCGTCTTCGGACCCTTGGTGGCGGCGGCGCCGAGGGCGTCCATCCGGTCGGTGGTGACGCCGGTGTAGTCGGCGCCGGCCAGCCAGCGGGTCTCGCCGGTGGTGACCCGGCCGCCGGTCAGGACACCCGGGGCGGTGAGCAGCGGGCCGTACGTGGTGAAGACGACGGTCTTCACGCCGCGGCCGCCCGCCGGGTCGAGCTGCCAGTACAGGTCGGAGGTGTCGGTGGGCCGGTAGAGACCGGTGATCCTCGTCCTGAGGGGCTTGCCGCCGAGCCGGTCGGTGAGGTCGAGGACGGTGCCGGGGGTCACCTTGAGCCGCTTCGCGGCCTCTTCGGGGAGGGCGCTCTCGATCGTGTCGCGCGGCCCGGTGGCCTTCGGCCAGGAGCCGCTGACCAGGGTGAGCCGCGAGCGGTCGAGCGCGGCGAAGTGGGTGAGGTCGGGGTCGCCGGCCCGGGCGGCGGGCGGCTGGAGGGCGCGGGGCAGCGCGTACGGCCCGGAGCGCTCCAGCTTGCGCAGGTCGGTGGGCAGCCCGTCGAAGGTGAGGGCGGCGCCCTCGCGGACGGCGGCGTCGGCGCTCGCGCGCTTGTCGGGCGGGATCTGCCCGGTCACGACGAGGGCGGCGGCGGGAGCCGAGGGGCCGCGCAGGGTGCTCTGGAGGGCGGCGTCGCCGATCGAGCCGGAGAAGGCGGCGAGCGTGGCGAGGACGGAGGTCGTCAGGAGGACGGCGAGCAGGGCGGCCGCGAGGAGCAGGCGGTGTGCCCTGACCCGGAGCAGTACGAAGCCCGTCACCCGTTTCCCCCCTGAAAACAACGTGATCGTTCACTATCGAACGTTCATCGGATGCTTTCAGAGGGCACCGGGTCTGGAAACCGCTTTCACGCGCACCTTGATGCGATCGTGACCGTTATTCGGCGCCCCGTCACCGGAATGTGTTCGTCCGGGAGCGGGCGGTCAGTCCGCGGTGTTGATCATCGATGCGGCGGCGTACGTCAGGTACTGCCACAGCTGGTGCTCCAGCTCCGGCGCGAGCCCCAGCCCGTCCACCGCGTCCCGCATGTGCCGCAGCCAGGCGTCGTGCGCCGCCCGGTCCACCGTGAACGGGGCGTGCCGCATCCGCAGCCGGGGGTGGCCGCGGTGGTCGCTGTAGGTGCGGGGGCCGCCCCAGTACTGCATGAGGAAGAGCACGAGACGCTCCTCGGCCGGGCCCAGGTCCTCCTCCGGGTACATCGGCCGCAGCAGCGGGTCCTCCGCGACTCCCTCGTAGAAGCGGCGGACCAGGCGCCGGAAGGTCTCCTCGCCACCCACCTGCTCGTAGAAGGTCTGCTCCTGAAGCGTGCCGCGCGGAATCTCGTTCACCGTTCCATCGTCTCAGATGCCCCGGCCGAGGACCGGAGGTCTAGGACCCCTGGCCGGAAGGCACCGCCGGGACCGCCACGGCCGGCCGTCGCCGGACGGCAGCGGTGGCCGGATCGGGGCCGGGCGCCGCACCCTGGATCCATGCGCGACATGTTCGCCGAGGAGGGCGCACGGGCCCGGCGGGCGCTGGTCCGCGAGATCGAGGCGTACGGCGCCCTGCGCGACCCCGCCTGGCGGGCCGCCTTCGACCAGGTCCCGCGCCACCTCTTCGTGCCCTACTACTACGTCCCCGGCGCCGGCGGCTACGAACGCCTCTGGTCCGGCGACCCCGACCCCGGGCGCCGCACCCGCTGGCTGCGCGGCGCCTACCGGGACGGCGCCCTGGCCACCCGGGTCAGGGACGGCGAGCTGGTCTCCTCCGCCAGCCAGCCCTCGCTCATGGCGCGCATGCTGGAGGCCCTCGACCCCCGCGAGGGCCACGACGTCCTGGAGATCGGCGCGGGCTCCGGCTACCACGCGGCGCTGCTCTGCCACCGGCTCGGTGACGCGCACGTCACCACCCTCGACCTCGACGAGGAGATCACCGAGGCCGCCCGCAACCATCTGGCCGCCGCCGGCTACCGGCCCGCGGTGCTCACCGGCGACGGCGCCCGCGGCTGTCCCGAGCGCGCCCCCTACGACCGGATCGTCGCGACCTGCGCGGTGCCCTCGATCCCGTATTCCTGGCTCGACCAGTCCCGGCCGGACGCCCGGATCCTCGCCCCGCTCTCCACCGGTCTGATCCTGCTCGCCGTCCGCGACCCGGGCCACGCCGAGGGACGCTTCCTGGCCACCCCCGCCTACTTCGTCGCCCTTCGCGGCGGCAGCGCCCACACCCCGCGGACCTGGACGGCCGGGGTGCCGCGGCGGGTGTACGAGGACGAGCGGTTCCAGTTCCTGGCCGGTCTGGCCGGGGAGGCCCTGGACACGCGCGAAGCGCTCTCGCTCTGGCAGCGCGAACGGCGGCCGGAGCGGGAGCGCTTCGGGGTGACGGTGAGCGGCGGCCGGCAGTGGGCCTGGCTGGACGACCCCGAGGGGCCGTACGCCTGGCCGCTGCCGGACCGGTAGACCCGTCCGCCGGATCGCGCCGGATACCGCCGGATCGCGCCGGACAGGTCGTGTCCCGGGGCTAGCCCCGGCGGACGGTGATCGTCGTCCAGGCGCCCACGTGCACCCGGTCGCCGTCCTGGAGCTGCACCGGCACGTAGGGCTGGATCGGGTCGGCGGAGCCGTTGATCGTCGTGCCGTTGGTGGAGTTCTGGTCCACCACCGCCCACGAGCCGTCCGGCTGCTGCACGAGCACCGCGTGCTGGTGCGAGACGCCCGGGTCCTCCGGCGGCACCGACAGGTCGATGTCGGGCGACTCGCCGGTGGAGTGCCGGCGGCGGCCGATGCTGATCTGGTTGCCCTGGAGCTGGATGTGCTGCTCGGGCGAGTACGCGGGCAGGTTGAGCCCCGAGGCCTCCGGGCCGCTGCGCTGCATCATCGCCATGAAGTACTCGCGGTCCGGGCCGACCAGTGCGGTCCAGCCGAGCTGCGGCTGTGGGGCCTGGGGGGCCTGCGGCTGCTGGAACTGCGGCGGCGGACCCTGCGGAGCGTGGCCCTGCGGGGCGTGGCCCTGCGGACCCGGGCCCTGCGGTCCGGGGTGTCCGCCCGGGCCGTGCTGCGGCGGGGCCTGCGGACCGGGACCCTGCGGACCGGGACCCTGCGGACCCGGACCGGCCTGGCCCGGGAAGGGGCCGCCGTGGCCGGGCAGCGGCGGTGCCGCGGGGTGCGGGGCGGGAGCGTGCGGGGCCGAGGGCGGCGGCAGCATCCAGTCGTCGTCGGCACGCGGCTGCGGCGGCGCGGGCGGCGGCGGAGCCTGCGGGAACGCCTGCGGTGCCTGGGCCTGAGGGGCATGGGGTGCCTGCGGGGCCTGCGGCGGGCCGGCCATCGGCGGACGCTGCGGCGGCGCCTGGTGGTGCGTGGGATCGGCACCCAGCGGCTCGGCCGGCCGGTTCACCTGTGAGGGCCGTGAACCCTGGTACTCGTACGGGTCCGGGTGCTGCGGCTGCTGCGGCGGAGACTGGAAGCCGGGCGGCAGGTTGAGCCCGGGCGGCGGGCCCTGCGGCGCGGCCGGCGGCGGGCCGGGCTGCGCGTGCTGCGGGGCGATCGGCGTGTACGAGGTGGCCGTGTTCGTGAGGAAGTTCCAGCGGCACTCCTCGCAGAACGGCGCCATGTGCTCACGGGGCGTGCGGCACTGCGGGCACAGCTCGGCCTGGGCGGTCGCGTTCGGGTCGTAGCCCCCCGGGGCCGGCGGCGGCACGGGGGCGCCGGGACCACCCGGCCCGGCCGGGCCGGGGTAGCCGTACGCGGGAGGCGGCGGCGGGGGAGGCGGCGGTACGGCACCCGTCGGCGCACCCGCCCCGGCCGCCATGCGGTGGCCGCAGACCTCGCACCAGTCGTCGGAGACCGACTGGTGTCCGTTCGGGCAGGTCGGCATGTCGGTGCTTCCCCCCTCTCCTCGTCCCTTACGGCCCTGTGTGTCCGTTACTTCTTGACGCGTACGGTCTTGGTGGAACGGGTCTCGAGAGTCATCTCGTCCGCTTCCGCGACCTTCGCCTTCAACCGCACAGTACCCGTCGCGGCGTCGACCACGTCCACCACCTTCGAAAGGAGTTTCGCCGTATCGGCGTTGCCGGAGACCGCCGCCAGCTGCACCGCGCGCCCCAGCTTGGCGGTCGCTCCGTCGGAATCACCCGATTTGCGGGCATCGAGACCCTGCTGGATGACGTCGGCGAGCTCGGCCTGGCCCGTGTAGTGCGCGACCTGCGGGTTGATGGACGTGGACATCACCATGTCGTCCGTCCACACCGCCCGTACCAGTCCTTGGGACAGCGTCGTCGGCGTACCGCCCGCCGGGTCCGGGACGATCAGCGAGACCCGGGCGGCCAGCATCTCCTGCCCGATCGCGGCCTCCGGCACGCGGACGGACACGTGGTAGTCACGGGACTCGTCGCCCCAGGATCCGGTCGGGTAGTCCCCGGCGCGCGGGCCCGCCTCGGTCCGCCGCCCGGTCAGGTCCTCGACGCTCGGGGCCACCTGCTTCAGGAAGCCGATCTCCACGCCGACCGGGGTCCACAGGCGCAGCGCGACGTCCGCGACCTCCTTGCCCATGGCCTTTTCCATCATCGTCGTGAAGTCGGCGGCGAGACCGGCCGGGTCGGCGACGATGTCGGCCGTGCCGAGCAGTGCCCGGGCGATGCCCCGCACCTCCTCGACCTCCCAGTCGGTACCCACCCCGCGGGCGTCGCACGTGAACCGGCCGGCGCAGGCGTCCAGGGCGGCCTTCAGCTCCTCCGGCTTCTCGTGCTCGTTGCGTCCGTCGGTCAGCAGCACGCCGTGCCGGATCGCCGCGTCGGCGGAGGACAGCAGCCGGTCGGCGAGGCGCAGCCAGGTGCCGATGGCGGTGCCGCCGCCCGCGCTCAGGGAACGCAGCGCGTCCTTGGCCTCGGCGCGGGTGCGCCCGTCGGCGACGGCGAGCCGCCCGTTGCCCGGGTAGACCTCCTTCGCCACGTGCGTGCCGGCGACGACGGCGAAGGAGGTGCCGTCGCGCAGGGTGTCGATCGCGGCGGCGGTCGCCTCGCGGGCGCCGCGCATCTTCGCCCCCGGATAGTCCATCGAGCCGGAGCAGTCGAGCATCAGGACGACCGCGGCGGAGCCGCCGGTGGCCGGCAGCGGGGTGGCGTGGGTGCCGCCGGTGCCGCCTCCGGTGGAGGTGACGGTGACGATCGCGTTGACGTCCCGACCGCCCTCCGGCAGGTACTCGTTCTGGTACACGTCCACCGAGAACTGCGGCCCGGTCGGCTTGGAGAAGTTGGCCATGGGTGATTCGGCTCCTCGGCTCACGAGGGGAAGGGAAGATCGGGTCTCGGGGTCTCGGCGTCCCGGACGGGGCGGCCGCGCGCGGGCTAGGCGGATCCTGCCCCGGGGGACGGGAGGGCGAACGGCAGCAGCGCGACCGTGATGTTGTCGTGCCCGCCGCCGTCCAGGGCGTGGCCCACCAGCACCTGCGCGGCGTGCAGCGGACGCTCGCCGGCGTCCGGCGGCATGACCCGGGCCATGTCCGCGGCGCCCTCCGCGTAGTTCCACAGACCGTCGGTGCAGACGACGACCACCCCCGGCCGGTCCGGCTTGAACGCGGCGGTGTGCGGCTCCAGTTCGTACGAGTCGGCGCCGAGCCAGCCGGTGATGGCGTGCGCCCGCTCGTCCGCGTACGCCTGTGCCTCGTTCATCAGGCCCGCCGCGACCATCTGCGCGGCCCACGAGTCGTCCTCGGTGAGCCGGGCGGGCGGCGAACTGCGGTCGTCCGGAACCCAGTAGGCCCGGCTGTCGCCGACCCAGCCCACGATCAGCAGCCCGCCGGCCACGATCGAGCCGACGATGGTGCAGGCCGGGGCGTTCTGGTGCTCCCGGTCGGCCGAGCCGCGCTCTGCCAGGGCGTCGACCGCCTCGGCGGCGGCCACGATGGCCTCGTGCATGGCCTGCTGCGCGTGCGTGCCGCGCGGCAGCGCCGCGACGAGCACGTCGCGCGCCGCGGCGGCCGCGGCGCTGGAGGCCTCGTCGGGGCGGGTCGCCGAGGACACGCCGTCGCAGACGACGGCGAGCGCGGCGGGGGACCCGTCCGGCAGGACGGCCTGCGCGACGGCGAAGGAGTCCTCGTTGCGGTGGTGCCGCAGACCCCGGTCGCTGACCGCGGCGACCGAGGGCAGCTCCTGCTCCATGTGGTCCCGCTCGCGCGGCTGCGCGTGACCGCAGTGCTCGCAGTACCCGTCCCCGTCCACCCGTCCGGCCCGGCAGGCCACGCAGACCTTCCGCCCGTCGCCCGCGGAGCCGTGCCCGGGAACCGGCTCGCGCGTCGGCTCCGGCCCGGTCCCGCCCGCGGGCTCGGGCGCCGGCGCGGTCCCGGGAGCGGGCGCTGCCCGGGGCGCGGGCTCGGCCTGCAGGGCGGCGCGCGGGTCGGGTGCGGCGAGCGTGAAGTCGTCGTCGGAGGAGGATCCGCTTGCGGGTGCGGGTGCGGGTGCGGGTGCGGGTGCGGGTGCGGGTGCGGGTGCCGGCGCGGATGCGGGTGCCGGGGCGGACGCCGGGGTCGGTGCCGAGGGTGCCGCAGGTGCCGCGGGTGCTCCCGGCGTGGTCGGGTCGGTCGGCGCGGTCGGACCCGCCGGCGCCGTCGGACTCGCCGGGCCGCCCGGTGCCGGGGCCTGCGGGACCTCGTCCGTGCGGACCGGGATCGTCGGGAGGTCGCGGCCGCCCGAGTCGGTGCCCGGCAGGTCGCCGGGATGCTGGGTCGCCGTGGTGAGCGACTGGGGGTCGCGGGGCGGCGGCTCCGGCCAGTCCACGGGCAGGGCGATCGGGACCGTCGGCCGGTCCGGCTCGGGGCTCGCGGCCGACAGGTCGTAGCCGCACGCCCCGCAGAAGCGGTCGCCGGACTCGAGCGGCTCCGAGCAGCCGGGGCAGGTCCCCAGGGGATGCGGGGGCTTGGGCTTCAGGGACATACTCACACCCACGTCCTGGGGCGGAAACGGTTGGCCCGCTCCACCAGTTCGATCCTCTCATCGCCCTGCTGGGCGAGCCGGGCGAGCACCCGGTACGAGCGTTCGAGGCCGAAGCGCAGTCCGCGCTCGTCCAGTTCGCTGCCGAGCAGCACGGTGCCGGCCGGGCCCGCGCCGGGGCTGCCGGACAGCACCCAGTCGAGCGCCGTGCCGAGCACCTCGGTCGCCAGCCGCTCGCGGCGCACCGCGTCCAGGCCGAAGCCCTGCAGCGCGGAGACCTGCGCGGCGGCGGCGGTCAGATCGGCGCCCAGCGGCTCGTTCGTCGGCCGGCGGCGCAGCCGGGCCCGGACGGCGGCGACCCGGGCGGCCGTGTAGTGGATCGACGACTCCGGCACGGACTCCAGCGTGCGCACCGCGCCCGCCCGGTCGCCGGCCGCGAGCTGCACCCGGGCGAGTCCGAAGGCGGCGCTCACATAACTGGGGTCGGTCGCCCACACCAGGCGGTAGTACTCCGCCGCGTTGTCCAGCTGGCCGAGCACCTCGGCGCAGACGCCGAGCGCCAGCTTGGGCGCAGGCTCGCCGGGGAAGGCGTCGTAGATCGCGTCGAAGGAGAGCGCGGCGCTCTCCCGGTCGTCGCCGGCCAGCGAGGTCACACCCCGGTACCAGACGACCCGCCAGTCGTCGCCGTAACCCTGCTCCAGGGCGGCGAGCGCCTGCCCCGCGGCCGCGAGGTCGCCCATCTCCAGGCGCGCCCGCAGCTCGCGCAGCCGCAGTTCGAGCGAGGGGACCGGCGCCGCGTGCAGGGCGGTGAGCAGTTCGCCGGGGGCGGCGGCGAGCAGACCGGCGAGGAAACCGGCGTTGGGGTCGCCCGGGTCGACCCGCGGCACCGGCAGGGCGAGTGCGGTCGCCGCCACGTCGAGCGGGCGCAGGAAGCTGCCGCCGCGCCCGACGACGGAGGTCGGCAGGCTCTTCCGGCGGCCGCGCCGGGGGTCGCGCGCGCCGAGGACCGACACGTCCTCGGTGAGCTCGGCGAACAGCTCGGTGTCGGTCACCCGTGTCTCCGCGCCGAACAGCGTCGACAGGGCGGGCCGCGGCCGGCCCGACTGGAGGGCGACGACCTCGCGCAGTACGCCCGTCAGCTGCTCGGCCATCTCCTGGGCGGAGGCGAAGCGGCGGGCCGGGTCGGGGTCCGTGGCCCGCACCAGGAAGCGGTAGAACGACTCGTAGGTCCGCAGGACGTCGATGCCGTCCGGCTCCGGCAGCGAGTCCACGAAGACGTTCGTGTAGCCCTGGAAGTCGAAGGTGAGGACGGCCAGCGTGCGGGCCACCGTGTAGAGGTCGCTGGCCACGGACGGGCCGACCTCGGCGACCTCGGGGGCCTGGTAGCCGACGGTGCCGTAGATCGCCGACTCCTCGTCGTCCATCCGCCGGACCGCGCCCATGTCGATGAGCTTCAGCTGGTCCTCGGTCTGGATCGCGTTGTCGACCTTGAAGTCGCAGTACAACAGGTTGCGGCTGTGCAGATGGCCGAGCGCCTCCAGGGCCTCGATGCCGTACGCGCAGGCCTGCTCGACGGGCAGCGGGTCGCGCCGCCCGTCCGGGGTACGCCGGTCGTTGGCGATCTCCTTGAGGGACTTGCCGCCCACGTACTCCATGACGATGTAGCCGTCCAGGGAGCCCGTGCGCTGGTCCAGGTGCTCGACGAAGTTGTAGATGCGGACGATGTTGGAGTGCTCGATCTCCGCGAGGAAGCGGCGCTCGGAGATCGCCGCGGCCATGGCGTCCTGGTCGCCGGTGTCGAGCAGGCCCTTGAGGACCACCCAGCGGTCCGAGACCGCCTTGTCGACCGCCAGGTAGACCCAGCCGAGCCCGCCGTGGGCGAGGCAGCCCGCCACCTCGTACTGCCCGTGCACCACGTCCCCGGCGCGCAGCTTCGGCACGAAGGAGTACGGGTGGCCGCACTTGGTGCAGAAGCCCTCGGTACGGCCCGGCCGCTCGCCGCGCGAACGTCCCACCGGGGCGCCGCAGTCGGAACGCGAGCAGAATCGCTTCCTCTCCGGCACCTCCGGGTTCTCCATCACCGCCGCGCGAGGGTCGGGGCGCGGCACCTCCGGCACCGTCACCAGACCCGCGCCCAGCCGGCCCCGCCCCGACTGGCCGCCCGTCGAACCCGAGCTGCGCACCGACACCGAAGGGGCCGTGCTCCGCCCCGAGACCGCGCGCGAGAGCCGCCCGGACACCGAACGCCGGGAGGCCGAGGACCGCGACGAGCGGGTCGAACGCGCCGAACCGCGCGAGGCCGCCGAGCCCGAACGGCCCGACTCGGGGCCCGAGCCGCCCGCCGCCAGCCCGGTCGGCGTCGACTGCAGCATGCCTCCGGGAGCGACGACCGGGGCGAGACCACAGGTGTCGCAGTACAGCTCGCCGCCTCCCATGTCCTCGTACGAGCCCTCGCACGACGGACGCTGACAGCTGCTCACTCCGGACTCCCCGCTCACCACTGACTCCCCCTGCCGTCCCTCGGCCCCGACAGCACCTCGGCCACCGCCTGCTGGTAACGCAGCACCGCCTGCTCGGCGGCCCGCAGATCGCAGGGGGCGCTCCACAGCATGCGGCGGGCCAGGTCGTACCGCTCGATCAGCAGCGGATCCTCCGCCGCGCCGAGCCGGGCCACCTTCGCCTTGTACGCGTCGAGCCGGCCACGCAGCTCGGCGCGGACCGCCAGCGGCGCGGTCACCGCCGTCAGCGACTCGCGGGCCCGCAGCAGTTCGTCCTCCGCCTCCCGCTCCAGGGAGTCCAGGAGCGGCGACAGCCGGTGCCACCGGGCGTGCCTGCGGTGCTCGGCGGCCGAGACGAGCCGCTCCTGGAGCGCCGTCGGCGGTCCGCTGACGGCGGGCACCTCCGAGGCGGCGATCTTCGCGAGCACCTCGCCGCGGGCCGCCCGGGCCTCGGCGAGCGTGCGGTCCGCCCGGGACAGCACGTCCCGCAGCCGCAGCAGCCGGTCCTCGGAGTCCTGCCGGACCTGGAGCACCGCCTCGATCTCGCGCCGGATGTCCTCCAGGGCGCGGGCCGCCGTGTCGTACCGCCCGGTGTCGGGGCGGCCGCCGCCGGGCGCCGAACTGCCCGGCGCGGGAACCCAGAAGGCCAGCGGGTCGGACACGACCTGGGTACGCAGCGCCGACAGCTCGGCCGTGATCTCCTCCAGCTCGTCGCCGGCCGGGTGCTCCCCGGGCCGCACCCCGACCGAGTGCGCCAGGGACCGGGTCCGGCCGAGCTCGGCCGCCAGGAGGTCTATCCGGGCGGGCAGCGCCGACCAGACGGCGTCGGCCGTCACCACCACGTCGAGCGAGGACGCGTACAGCTCGTTCATCCGCCGCACGAGGCCGTCCAGGGTGAAGCGCTCGGACAGCCGCTCCTGCTCCCGCGCCGCGCCCGGCACGTGCACGCTCTCGCCGCGCAGCCGGTCGGTGAGCTCGGTCAGCTCCTCCCGCCCGGGCCAGCGGCGCCGGGCCCGCACCTCACGGGCGTCGTGCAGGGCGGCCGTGTAGGTGTCGAAGTACGCCCACAGCAAGGTGATCGTCCGCTCGGTGGCCTGCCAGCGGTCCCGGGTCGTGCCGGTCAGCTCGGCGCCTTCGAGCAGCCTGCGGCCGGCGTGGTCCTGGAGCGCGAGGAGCGAGTCCTCGACCGCCTTGTGCTCCGCGCCGAGCCGCGCCAGCGCACGGTCCACCTCGTCCCGGTCCATTACCGGCCCGGGGGGTCCCGCGACGCCCATCGATCACCTCTCGCTTCTACTTGTACTTGGGTGCGGGCGGCCCGGATATGCCGGGCAGGTCCGCCTTCAGCCACTTCGCGTACGCAGCCTGCCAGGGGCCCTGCCGGTACTGCACGAGCACCTGGTTGACCCGGCGGACCAGGTCGTCGTTGCCCAGCTTGGCGGCCACCCCGTAGTACTCGGTGGTGAAGGGCCTTCCCTTCAGCTCGACCGCCGGGTCCTGGGCCGCCTGGCCGGCGGCCAGCGCGTTGTCCGTGAGCACCGCGTCGACCTCGCCCATCTGGAGCCGGGCCAGGCAGTCCAGCTGGTTGGGCACGGTCAGCAGGTCCGGGTCGTCCTTGGTGCCGTCGCCCACGTCCTTGTAGACCGCGCCGAACGACTTCTCCTCCAGGGCCTCGTGGGCCGTGGAGCCCTCGGCGGTGCAGATCCGCTTGCCGCTCAGGGAGTTGTCGTATCCGGTGATGGGGGAGGACTTGGGCGCGAGGATCTGCTGGCCGACCTGGAAGTAGGCGGTGGAGAACGCGACCTGCTGGATCCGCTTGCAGTTGATGGTCATCGTGCGCACCACGAGGTCGACCTTGTCGCTCTCCAGGGCGGCGATGCGCTGATTGGTCGGAATGGTGCGGAAGATGATCGCGTTCTCGTCGCCGAGGATCCCCTTGGCGATGGCCTTGGCCAGGTCGATGTCGAAGCCCTGCAGTTCGCCGGGGGTCTCCTTGACCGAGCCGTCGGCGAGCCGGGTGACCGTGGGCGGAGTCCGGAAGCCCCACTTGTAGCTGGACTGGTCGACGCCCACGACCAGCTTGCCCCGCTCCTTGATCCTGGCGACCGCGGGTCCGTCGGCGGCCGAGGGCGTGAGCGAGGCATCGGGGTCCCGGCAGGTCTCCGCGTGCTCCGCGCTCACCTGGATCCCGCGGCCCACGCCCGGCCCGGAGCCGGCGGGCCCGGCAGGGTCGCCGGCGCCGGTGCGCGGCAGCGCGAACAGGGCGAGCGAGGCGGTCAGTCCGCAGGCCACCGCCATGGCCGCGACCCCGCCCCAGCCGCGCAGCCGCGCGAGGCCGCGGGGGGCCGGCCGGGACCCGTACCCGGAGCCGCCGGTCAGGGCGCCCCGCCGGCTCGCGCGGCCGGCGCCGTCCGGCCCCGCGCCCGCCCCGTTCGTCTGCTCGACGCCGTCCGGCATCCCGCCCCCTCTCACCGGTACTCCGACAGTCTGCGGTTGACGCCCGCCACGGCGCACACCGCGGCGAGCACGCCGAGCGCGGCCGCGCCGAACGGCAGCCCCGTCAGCGCGTCCCGGCCGCCCTCGGCGGCGCGGGTGAACTCGTCCTGCTCGTGCGCGAGGGCCCGGCCGAGGGCCGCGTCGACCTGGTCGAAGGACTGGCCGGTCGAGTCCGTGGTGCCGATGATGCGGTTCATCGCGCCGGTGAAGTCGCCGGCGTCGTCGAGGACCCGGGCCTGCTCGTGGCGCTTGCGCCACTCGCCGGTGCGGGCGACGGCCTCGGTGAGCGGGCCGCTGCCGGCCTCGTCGTCGGCGAGCCGCCGCGCCGCGTCGAGCGCGGAGCCCAGGGCGGCCACGCTGCTCGTGTAGTCGGCCTCGTACTTGTCGCGCTTGCCGTCCTCGGTGAGCACCGCGCCGCGCGCGACCACCGCCAGGTTCTCGTTGGCACGGGCCTTCAGGGAGCTGATCCGGGCCTCGTTGAGCACCTGGAGGGATTCCTGGCCGTGCGCCCGGGCGTCGTTCAGACCGGCCCGGGCCAGGGCGTGCCCGGCGAGCAGCCACAGCACGGCGGCCACGCAGGCGGCGCTCGCGGCGAGCAGACCGCGGTTGAACACCCGGTTCGTCATGACGTAGTTGCGGCGCTGGGCCCAGGCCACGAAGGCCAGGGCGAGCGCCCCGAGGGCCAGGGACAGGAACGGCCAGGCGCGGGCCTCGTCGTCGTCCCGCCCGAGCCGCCCGGTCTCCAGCGCGTAGAGCCGCTCGGCGGCGGGCAGCAGCTCGTGGCTCATCGTCTGGTTCGCGTACCGCAGATAGGCACCGCCGAGCGGCAGGCCCTGGCGGTTGGCCGCGCGGGCGCGCTCGATCAGGCCCGTGTAGCGCGGCAGGTGTTCGTTCAGCGTGGCGATCTCGCGGGCCGCGTCGCCGTCGGCGTCCGTGCTGGCGGCGGCCCTGACGAGCAGCCGGGAGGCGGTCGTGACGTCGTCCGCGTACCGCTCGCGGATCTGCGCGGGCTCCTGCGGGCCGGCCAGGAAGCCGCTCGCGGCGGTGGCGTCCGCGTCGGCGAGCGAGCGGTAGATGTCGGCGGCGTCGGCGCTCAGCGGCTGGCTGCGGCCCACCACGTCGTCCGCGTACGAGGCCCGGTCGGCGACCTCGAAGGACGTGACGGCCCCGAAGGCGAGGACCAGGAGGGCCAGGAGGGCGCCGAGGATGCGCAGCCGGCCCGGTTCGGTCGTCGCGGCCCGGCGCAGGATCTCGCGTCCCTGTGCCCAGGCACCGGGCGCGGCGGGCGGCGGCACGGATCCGGCTCCGGACGGCAGGGGCCGGCCCGGCGGCCCCGGCTGTGCGGGCACACCGGAGCCCGGCCGCGCGGTCGCGGTGGTCGCGCCGGGCGCCGCCGAGGCGGCGGCCGCGTTCGGCGGGTATGTCACGTGACCTCCCCCTCGGTCTGAGACGTCGACCCGTCCTGCCGGTGGAGCGGTGGACGACTACCCGGCCAGCAGTATGGCCGCAGCGCCCGCCCCGCACACCGGGATTGACCTGATCTTGTTCCTATCGTGCCCCATGCGTCCGCTGCTTCCGCAGGCGAACCCCCCTTCGCACGGCTGTCACCTTGAATACGTCGGGCGGCCGAAATCGGTTCCACCCCGAACGTCCTCGAACGAGTGAACATGCGTGCGGGGCGCCCCCGGAGGGACGCCCCGCACGCACCCGGCACGGCTCAGGACGCGTAGTGCTCCCGCAGCCGTGCCGCCGCCGCACCGGACGCCCCCACCGCGTCCAGGGCGAGCAGTCCCGCGCCGAGCACCGGCGGAGCGGTCACCACGCCGATCACCGCCTTCGGCGCCTTCGCGGCGAGCAGTTCCGCGATCCGCCCGTCGAGCCGCGGATGCCGCGCGGCCAGCACACTGCCGCCCAGCATCACCGGCGCAGCCTCGTCGAGCAGTCCGAGCCGTCCGAGGGCCACCGAGGCCAGCGCCACGATCTCGTCGGCCAGCCGGTCCACCAGGGCCTGGGCCACCGGGTCGCCCTCCGCGCTCGTCCTGAAGAGCACCGGCGTCAGTTCGTGCCGGCGCTCGTGCGGGATGCGGCCCAGGTGCAACGCCTCGATCAGCGCGTACATCGACGGCAGCCCGAAGTGTCCGGGCAGCGTGCGGGCGAGTGCGGTCGGCCCGCCCCGGCCGTCCTCGGCGCGCGCGGCGAACCACAGCGCCTCGTCGGCGAGTCCTCCGCCGCCGCCCCAGTCGCCGGAGATCTTTCCGATCGCGGGGAAGCGGGCGGTGCGCCCGTCCGGCAGCATGCCGACGCAGTTGATGCCGGCCCCGCACACCACGGCCACGCCCCGCGGCTCGTCGATCCCGGCGCGCAGGATCGCGAAGGTGTCGTTGTGCACCTGGACCGAGCGGCTCCAGCCGCGCGCCTCCAGGGCCGCCTTCAACGCCTCCTCCTCCACCGGCAGATCGGCGTTGGCGAGACAGGCCGCGACATGCGCGAACACCGGCTCGGCGGCCGCGGCCAAGCAGGCCCGCTCCACGATCTCCGCGATCGTGTCGAAGGCCGTGTCGACCCCCACCACCGGCGGCTGGAACCCGCCGCCGCGCGCCGCGCCGAGGACGGTGCCGTCCGGGGCCAGGACGGCGACGTCGGTCTTGCTGTTGCCGGCGTCTATCGCCAGCAGCGTCCCGTTCAGGCCCACGCCAGGTGCTCCCGGTTGTGCGCGATCAGCCGGTCGGTCAGCCCGTCGGCCCGGTCGAACTGTCCCACCAGCGGGTGCGCCAGCAGGGCCTTGAACACCCGGTCCCGTCCGCCGCGCAGGGCGGCCTCCAGGGCCAGGTCCTCGTAGGCCGTGACGTGCGCGATCAGACCCGCGTACAGCGGGTCGACCGGAGCCACCGGCAGCGGTACGGCGCCGTTCGGCCCCACCGCCGCCTGGACCTCGATCACGGCGTCGTCCGGCAGGAAGGGCAGCGTGCCGTTGTTGGCGGTGTTCACCACCTGGTACGGCGAACCGCCCGCGCGCCCACCGCCGGTGCCCCCGGCCGAGGGCCCCGCGGACCCCTTGCCCGTTCCGCTCAGCAGCGAGGCGGCCAGGTCCACGGCCGCCTCCGAGTAGAAGGCCCCGCCGCGCTTGGCGAGCAGCCCGGGCTTCTCGTCGAGCGCCGGGTCCCCGTACATCTCCAGGAGCTCCTTCTCCATCGCCGCGACCTCGGCCGCCCGGGAGGGCTTGGTGCGCAGCTCCTCCACGACGGCGTCGTGCGCGTAGAAGTAGCGCAGGTAGTAGGACGGGACGACGCCGAGCCGGTCCACCACGGAGCGCGGCAGGCGCAGGTCGCCGGCGACCGCGTCGCCGTGCTCGGCGAGCAGCCGGGGCAGCAGGTTCTCGCCTTCGGGGCCCCCGAGCCGTACGCCGGTCTCCCAGGTGAGGTGGTTGAGTCCCACGTGGTCGAGGTGCACCTCGGCGGGGGAGACACCGAGCAGCGCGGCGAACTTGCGCTGGAAGCCGATCGCCACGTTGCACAGGCCGACCGCCTTGTGGCCGGCCTGGAGCAGCGCCCGGGTCACGATGCCCACCGGGTTGGTGAAGTCGATGATCCAGGCGTCCGGGTTGGTGCGGCGGACCCGTTCGGCGATGTCCAGCACCACCGGGACGGTGCGCAGCGCCTTGGCGAGACCGCCGGCGCCGGTGGTCTCCTGGCCGACGCAGCCGCACTCCAGCGGCCAGGTCTCGTCCCGCTCGCGGGCGGCCTGTCCGCCGACCCGCAGCTGCAGCAGGACCGCGTCGGCGCCCTCGACGCCGGCGTCGAGGTCCGAGGTGGTGACGATCGTCCCGCCGTGGCCCTGCCTGGCGAAGATCCGCCGGGCGAGGCCGCCGACGAGGTCGAGCCGGTCGGCGGCCGGGTCGACGAGGACGAGTTCGGTGATGGGCAGGGTCTCGCGCAGCCGCGCGAACCCGTCGATCAGTTCGGGGGTGTAGGTGGAGCCGCCCCCCACGACAGCGAGCTTCATAACGTCGGCTAGCCCTTCACTCCGGTCAGTGTGACGCCCTCGACGAACGCCTTCTGGGCGAAGAAGAAGACGAGGATCACGGGGGCCATGACCAGGACGGTCGCGGCCATGGTCAGATTCCAGTCGGTGTGGTGCGCGCCCTTGAAGGACTCCAGGCCGTAGCTCAGGGTCCACGCGCCCGGGTTCTCGGAGGCGTAGATCTGCGGCCCGAAGTAGTCGTTCCAGGCGCTGAAGAACTGGAAGAGCGCGATCGCCGCGATGCCCGGCTTGGCCATCGGCAGCACGACCCGCAGGAGCGTGCGCAGTTCGCCGCAGCCGTCGACCCGGGCCGCGTCGAGGTACTCGTTGGGGATGGTCAGCAGGAACTGGCGCAGCAGGAAGATGGAGAACGCGTCGCCGAAGGCCATCGGGACGATCAGCGGCCACAGCGTGCCGGACAGGTCCAGCTGCTTGGCCCAGAACAGGTACATCGGGATGACCACGACCTGCGGCGGCAGCATCATCATCGAGATGACCAGCATCAGCGCCAGCCGGCTGCCGCGGAAGCGGAACTTGGCGAGCGCGTACGCCACCGGGACCGAGGACACCACCGTCAGGAGGGTGCCGAGGCCCGCGTACAGCAGGGTGTTGCGCCACCAGGTGAGGAAGCCGGGCGTCTCGAAGACCCGGACGTAGTTGCCCCACTCCCAGGTGTCGGGGGTGAGGTCGCGGGTGAGCGCCTGCTGGTCGCTCATCAGCGAGGTGAGCATGACGAAGACGAAGGGCAGCACGAAGAACAGCGCGGCGGCGACGCCGAGCGAGTGCACCGCGATCCAGTGCAGGACCGCCTGGCGGCGGGCGGCGCGCGCGGCCGGGGTGGCGCCGGTGAGCGGTGCCACCGGGGCGGCCTCGCGTTCCTGGAGGGTCTGGCTCATGGATTCAGTCACCTGCCTGGACGAGACCGCCGCGGCGGCGCATGAGCAGAGCCGTGAAGGCCATGGCCAGGGCGAAGAGGACGAGGGCGGTGGCGCAGGCGGCTCCGTAGTCGAAGCGCTGGAAGCCGAGGTTGTAGACGAGCTGCGGCAGGGTCAGGGTGGACTTGTCCGGGTAGCCGGGCTCGAACTGCTGGCCGGAGCCGCCGATGACGCCCGAGGCGACCTTTCCGGCGACCAGTGGCTGCGTGTAGTACTGCATGGCCTGGATGACCCCGGTGACCACGGCGAACATGACGATCGGCGAGATGTTCGGCAGCGTGACGTAGCGGAACCGCTGGAAGGCGGACGCCCCGTCGAGCTCGGCGGCCTCGTACTGCTCCTTCGGCACGTCGAGCAGCGCGGCCATGAAGATGACCATGAGGTCGCCGACGCCCCACACCGCGAGCATGGTGAGCGCGGGCTTGGACCAGGCGGCGTCGTTGAACCAGGCGGGGGCCGGGATGCCCAGCCCTTCGAGGACCGAGTTCAGCGGCCCGGTGCCGGGGTTGAGCAGGAAGACGAAGGCGAGGGTCGCCGCGACCGGCGGGGCCAGGTACGGCAGGTAGAACAGGGTGCGGAAGACCCCGGCTCCCGTCCGGATCCGGGTGATGAGCATGCCGACGCCGAGCCCGAAGACGACCCGGCAGGCCGTCATCACGACCACCAGCCACAGGGTGTTGCGCAGCGCCGGCCAGAACAGGGGGTAGTCCCGGAAGACATACGTCCAGTTGGCCAGGCCGTTGAAGGACGGGGCGGCGAAGCCGTCGTAGTCCATGAAGGAGAAGTAGACGGTCGAGAGCAGCGGGTAGGCGAAGAAGACGCTGAAGCCGATCAGCCAGGGCGACAGGAACGCCGCCGTGCGAAGCGCCGAGCGGCGGCGCTTCGAGCGGAGGGTGTGCGTGCTCATCGGGCTACTTCGCCTTGGCGATGTCGGTGTCGATCTGCTGCGCGGTCTTCTCCAGGCCGCCCTTGAGGTCGGTCACCGAGCCCTTCTCGTACTGGAGGGCGAAGTCCTGGAGGGTGTTGAGGTAGGTCGCGCCGTTGACGGCGCCCGCCGGGGTGTTGGACTTCGGGTGCCGGGCGATGTCGAGGAAGGTCGTGAAGCGCGGGTCGAACTTCAGGTTCGGGGACTTCAGGGCCTCGAAGGTGGAGGGCACGTTGCGGATGCCGTTGGCGAACGCGACGACGGCCTCGGTGTCCGTCGTCATAAACCTGACCAGTTCCCAGGCGGCGTTCTGCTTCTTGCTCTGCGGGGCGATGCCCATGATCGTGCCGGACAGGAAGCCCTTGCCGTAGTCGCCGGGCCGGCTGTCCGGGACGGGCATCGGGGCGACGCCGATCTCGAACGGCACCTTGGCGTCGGTGGCCATGCCGAGCCGCCACTCACCGTCGAGCTGCATGGCGACCTGGCCGGTGTGGAACGGGTGCTTGGCGCCCCACTCGTCGCCGAAGGTGGTGCGGTACTTCTCCAGCTTGGCGTAGCCGCCGAGCTCGTCGACCAGCTTCTTCTGCGTGGTCATCATCTCGGCGACACCCGGGTCGCTCGCGACGGTCGATTTCCCGCTCGCGTCGAAGTAGGCCGGCCCCCAGCCGCCCAGGTAGTGCTCGGTGGTCGTCTCGTAGCCGTGGTAGTTCGGCATGAAGCCGAGCCGCTCGTAGCCGTCACCCTTGGGCTTGGTGAGCCGCTTCGCGTAGGCGAGCAGCTCGGAGTACGTCCGCGGCGGCTTCGCCGGGTCGAGACCGGCCTCCTTGAAGGCGGTCTTGTTGTAGTAGAGCCCGTAGGCGTCGGTGAGCAGCGGCATGGCGCACCGCTTGCCGTCGAACTGGGTGTAGTCGAGCAGCGTCTTCGGGATGGTCTTCTCGAGGTCGAGCTTCGACTTCTCGATGAAGGGCTTCAGGTCCGCGAAGGCGCCCGACGAGCAGAACTTGCCGACGTTGGACGTGGTGAAGGAGGAGACGACGTCGGGCCCCTTCGAACCACCGGTGCGCAGCGCCTGGTTGAGCTTGTCGTCGTTGATGTTGCCGACGACCTCGACCTTGATGTTGGGGTGTGCCTTCTCGAAGCGCTCGATGTTCTCGTTGATGGCCTGCACCTCGGAGGGGGCGGACCAGCCGTGCCAGAAGGTGATGGTGGTCTCGGCTGCGGGGTCGTCGGTCGCGCCGTTGTTCGCGGAGCCGGTACAGGCGGAGGCGAAGAGAGCTATGGAGGCGGTGGCGGCGAGGGCGGCGACGCGCCTGCGGGGGCGTGCGGGCATGACGAGTACTCCCTGGAACAGGTGGAGGTGGAGGGGTTCGGGACGGCCTATCGGGAGGTGTCGAAGACCTCGTCGCGGGTGGCGGCGAGGGCGGATTCGAGCGCGCCGCGCAGGACGGGGTGCCGGTCGACGGCGGCGAGGACGAGCCGCGGCCGGGACGCGGCGAGATCGGCGAGCTGGGCCTGGACCCGGGCGCGCAGCGGTTCGCCGCCGGGGGCCACGGCGGCGCCGGACAGGACCATCAGCTCGGGGTCGAGCACGGCGACGAGGGCGGCGAGGCCGGTGGCGAGGCGCTCGGCGTAGGCGTCGAGGAGCCCGGCGTAGCGCTCGTCCTCGGCGTGGCGCTCCACGGCTTCGCGGAGCAGCCGGGCCGCGACCTCGACGTACGGCTGCTCGGGCGTGCGGATCCCGAGGGACTTGGCGATGCGGGGGACGGACTGCACACCGGCGAGCTCCTGGAAGCCGCCGGAGTTGGCCTTGGCGACCTGCCGGACGAGCGGGGTGCCCGGCACGGGCAGGAAGCCGACCTCGCCGGCGCCGCCGGTGAAGCCGCGGTGCAGGCGTCCGCCGAGCACGAGCGCGGCGCCGAGTCCGGTCTCGTTCCACAGCAGCACGAAGTTCTCGTGGCCGTGGGCGGCGCCGAGGCGCTGTTCCGCGATGGCGACGAGATTGACGTCGTTCTCGTACTCGAAGGGCATGGGGAGGGCGACGGCCAGCTCGTCGAGCAGGGTGGGCGAGTGCCAGCCGGGCAGGTGGGAGGCGTACCGCAGCCGGCCGGTGGCCGGGTCGAAGGCGCCGGGGGTGCCGATGACGAGACGGTGGACGTCCCCGAGGGCGATCCCGGCGTCCTTCACGGCCCCGTCGAGGGCGTCGACGACCTGCCGGACCACGTCCTCGGCCCCGCGCCCGGGGGTGGGGACCCGGAACTCCCCGACGACCTCGCCGGTGACGTCGGCGACCGCGGCGTGGATGCGCTCGGGGCTGACGTCGAGTCCGGCGGCGTAGGCGGCGCGCGGGTTGACCGCGTACAACTGCGCGTTCGGCCCCGGCCGTCCCTCGGTGGTCCCGGTGGCGACGACGAGCCCGGCGGACTCCAGGCGCGCGAGCAGTTGCGAGGCGGTCGGTTTGGAGAGCCCGGTCAGCTTCCCGATCCGGGTCCGCGAGAGCGGCCCGTGCGCGAGCAACAGATCGAGCGCGGCCCGGTCGTTCATGGCGCGCAGCACGCGCGGAGTACCGGGCGTTCCCGGAGTCGTACCGGCCATGAGGTTCACTCCACCTTGCCGAGGTGCACTGTTAGGAAAGTTTCCTATTGGGTTGGGAGGAAGGTAAGGCGGAGGTCAGCGGGGCGTCAATACCTCCGTGGGCGATCGTTACCCCGCGTACGGACCCCGTACGACGTCCGGATCCCCCGCGGCCTCGGATGCGGCCAGGTCCGGATCGCCCCCGCGGCCTCGGAGGCGGCCAGGTCCGGATCGCCCCCACGGCCTCGGAGGCGGCCAGGTCCGGATCCCCCGCGGCCTCGGATGCGGCCAGGTCCGGCTCGCCCCCGCGGCCTCGGGGGTGGCCAGGTCCGGCTCCCCCGCGGCCTCGGGAGCGGCCAGGTCCGGCGGCCCCCCGCGGCCTCGGGGGCGCCCGGGTCCGGCCGCGCCCCGTGGCATTCTCCCCGAGACGTGACGGCGCATCGCATCACGACCGCGCACGAAGGGGCGCACCGCCGGAATGGCGGGCGCCCCTTCGTCGTGTGCGCGGGGTGTCCGTGCGCTACTTCGTGATCTCCGGCCTCGGGAGCGGGGTCGCCGCCGCGGACTGCGGGGAGGACGGGGAGGAGAAGGCGGACGGGGCCGACATGCCGGCCGTCGGGTCGGACTTCGCCGCCTCCTCCGCCTGCGGCGGGATGCCGCCGACGATGCGGATGCCCGCGTGGTCCAGGGCGCGCTTGATGCGCCAGCGCAGTTCGCGCTCCACGCCCAGCCGCTTGCCGGGCATGGTCTTCGCCGAGACGCGGACGGTCATGGAGTCGAGGAGCACCTCGGTCAGACCCAGGACCTCCACCGGGCCCCACAGACGCTCGTTCCAGGGCTCTTCCTTGGACATCGCCTCGGCGGCCGCGGTGATCACCTCGCGCACCCGGTCCAGGTCCTCCGTCGGGCGGACCGTCACGTCCACCGCGGCCGTCGCCCAGCCCTGGCTGAGGTTGCCGATGCGCTTGATCTCACCGTTGCGGACGTACCAGATCTCGCCGTCGACACCGCGCAGCTTCGTCACCCGCAGGCCGACCTCGACGACCTCGCCGGAGGCGACGCCCGCGTCGACCGAGTCGCCCACGCCGTACTGGTCCTCGAGGATCATGAAGACACCGGAGAGGAAGTCCGTCACCAGGTTCCGCGCGCCGAAGCCGATCGCCACACCGGCGACACCGGCCGAGGCCAGCAGCGGCGCCAGGTCGATCTTGAAGGCGCCCAGGACCATCAGGCCGGCCGTGCCCAGGATCAGGAACGAGGCCACCGAGCGCAGCACCGAGCCGATCGCCTCCGAGCGCTGCCGACGGCGCTCGGCGTTGACCAGCAGACCGCCCAGGGCCGTGCCCTCCACCGCCTGTGCCGAGCGGTTCATCCGGTCTATCAGCTTGGTGAGCGCCTTACGGACGAGCATCCGCAGCGTGAAGGCCACGACGAGGATCAGAACGATCTTCAGGCCCGTGTTCAGCCAGGTGGACCAGTTCTGCTCCACCCAGCCCGCGGCGTTCGTCGCCTTCTCGGCCGCCTCGTCCAGCGTCACCGGAACTTGCGTCGGGTCGTCGGCGGCGCGCAGGGCGGCGGACCAGGACACGGGGGGCACGGGGGGACCTCCAGGCAGGCGTTCGCAATCCATCCACACTAACGGGGGGCCGGGGGTCCTCCCGCCGTCGTGGCATACGTGTGCACAGGGGAAGACGGTCCGCGGCCGGGGAAGACTCCCGTACGCGCCGCGATGTGGTCGAGAACACCCCAGGGCCGTTACCCCCACGTGGTGGCGCACGGGCCTGGCATGAGGAGAGACTGAGAGCAGTTCGTCCCGGCGCGAGCCACGCGCCGCCGGCGTATTAGGAGGCATCCGTGCCGCACGTCCTGGTCCTCAACGCGTCGTACGAGCCGCTCGGCGTCGTACCGCTCCGCCGCGCGCTCGTCCTCGTCCTGGAGAACAAGGCACTCTGCCTCGAGGAGTCCGGCGCCTTCCTGCACAGCGAGAGCCGTGTCGTCGCCGCGCCCAGTGTGGTGCGCCTGAAGCGGTTCGTGCGGGTCCCCTACCGGGGGCCCGTTCCCTTGACCCGCAGAGCACTGTTCGCCCGCGACGGCGGGCGCTGCATGTACTGCGGTGGCGTCGCAACCAGCGTCGACCACGTCATTCCGCGCAGCCGCGGGGGGACGCACGCCTGGGAGAACGTCGTGGCGGCCTGCCGCCGCTGCAACCACGTCAAGGCCGACCGGCACCTGCGCGAGCTGGGCTGGCGGCTGCGGCACCAACCGGCCCCGCCGACCGGACTGGCCTGGCGGATCATCGGAACCGGCCACCGCGACCCGCGGTGGCTGCCCTACCTCCAGCCGTACGGCGCGGACGACGCCCTGGCCCGGATCGACTCCGTCGCCACCGCCCCCCAGCCACAGGGGGCCGTGACGACCGGTTGAGCCGGGCCTTTCGTGTTCCCGCCCCGGTGGTGCATCCGGTCCTCGTCGTGCATCCGGTCCTACGGGGAGTCGGGCGCCGTCGTCGCGTCCGGCTCCTCCTCCGGCGCGCCCCCGGGCTGCCCCGGCACGGCCGGCCGCTCCTCGACCGCGTACGTCTCCACCGTCCACAGGGAGTAGCCGTACTCCGTGGCCCGGGCGTCGCCCTGGACCCGCAGGAAGCGCGTGCCGGCGGCGTCCATCCGGACCGACTCCACCCCGCCCCGGCCGTCGCGGACCGTCGCCGCCGTGCGCCAGGTGCGCCCGTCGGCGGAGACCTGGACGCGGTAGCGGGAGGCGTGGGCGTCCTGCCAGTGCAGCACCACCCGGCCTATCCGGGCCGGCTCGGCCAGCTCCATCTGCCACCAGGCGCCGTCCTCCAGGGGCGAGGACCAGCGGGTCGCCGGGTCGCCGT
This sequence comes from Streptomyces sp. NPDC101191, assembly GCF_044767915.1. Classification (NCBI taxonomy): domain Bacteria; kingdom Bacillati; phylum Actinomycetota; class Actinomycetes; order Kitasatosporales; family Streptomycetaceae; genus Streptomyces; species Streptomyces sp. NPDC101191. The sequence goes on along the minus strand of NZ_JBIWOU010000016.1, from coordinate 33,494 downwards.
CCAGGGCGTACGCGGCCGGGAAGTCGGGCGTCTCGTCGCCCGAGGACGAGGCCGTGGCCGTGCGGGCCAGGTCCGGCCCGCCGGTACGGGGGAACGCCCGCACCGTCAGGACCCGCTCCTCGCCCGCGAACGACACCGGAACGGTGTACGAGCCGGCCGGCACGTCCGCCGCCACCGACACCTCCAGGGGGACCGTCGCCCGGGTCCCGCGCGGCACCACGGCCTCCTTCGGCAGCCGGACCGTGATCCCCTTGGGTGCGCGGGTGGTCAGCGCCCCGCGCACCTCCGCGGCGCGCCGGCCCTCCAGGACGACGTCCACCCGCTGCGCCGGGCCGCCGATCTCGGCGTCCGTCTCCGTGCGGGCCAGTTCGAGCCCCGCGCGCGGCTCGTCGGCGAACCACGGCACCAGGGACCGCACCCGGCCGGGCCCGGTGCCGCCCCACACGATCCGCAGGGCCTCGGCCCGCAGCCCCTTCAGGTCCGCCTGCGTCCAGCCGGACGCGGCCAGCGGTCCGAGCCGGCGCCAGCCCTCGCCGGGCACGAACGCCTCCAGGAAGCCGGCGGCGGTCCCCGGCTCGGTCATCACGGTGAGCGTCTCCACCGGCCGCGAGCGGTCCAGCCGGACCGTGTACGCGTCCTGCGCCGCGTCCGCCCGCACCCCGGTGCCGCGGTCCCGGCCGGCGCCCGTCCAGGCCGCCGACTCCTGGGCCGCCCGGGCCAGGAACGCGTCGAGGACGCCCCTGCCGACCGTCACCCCGCCCGGCTTCAGTTCGGCGCGCCGCCGCTCCAGGTCCAGCTGGGCCCGCCAGGCGCCGGCGCCGTCGCCGCGGCCCTGGGCGAGCAGCATGTCGACGGCCGTCTCGCCCGCCGCGCCGTACCGCGCGAGCCGGTCGAGCCAGGGGCCGGCCTCGGTGCCGAGCGCCCCGCCCGCCGTGTCCTCCAGGCGCGCGGGTGCCTCGCGCATGACCGTGAACGCGGCCCGCAGCTCCCGCGCGGCCTTCTCCCGGGCCACCGGGTCGCGGCCGGCCCGGCCCGCCCAGAAGGCGGCGGTGAGCGGCTTCAGATAGGCGGACTCGCCGTCCGGGTCGAGGATCGAGGAGGCGCCGTTGCCGGCGAGGGCCCGCAGCGCCTCGCGGGCCCCCGGCTCCGGTCCGGCCAGCTCGTCGACGGCTGCCCGCCAGGACTCGTCGGGGCGGTAGCCCTTGGGGTTCCAGGCGTAGTCGGCGGTGGTGAACAGGGCCACCCGGGAGGCCGCGGCCTGTTCCATGCCGGTGGCGAGGAAGCCGGCCGAACCGGATGCCACGGCCGGTGCGCGGCCGGTCGCCGGGCCGAGGAAGAGCCGGTCCTGGGCGTAGTCGTTGACCGGGTAGTTGTCCATGGTGACCAGCGGGTGGCGCAGCGCCGCCCGGGCTCCGGCCAGTTCGCCGCCGGTGATGGTGCGGGGTACCGCGCCGACGCCCGTCCAGGCCACCTCCACGCGCGCGTCGAGCGCGTCGGCGAGCGCGGTGCGGTAGTCGGTGGCGCCGTCCTGGTAGTACTCCGTCGGCACCACCGAGAGCGCCGCCGCCCCTGGGTGCCGCTCGACCAGGTGCCGGGCGAGGGCGTTCGCCACGCGCGCGTGGGCCCGCGCGGCGGCCTCGGGGCCGCGCCCGAAGGTGTCGGCGTCGTCGGAGCAGGACCACTCGCTGTAGCTGACGTCCTGGAACTGCAGCTGGAAGGCGCGCACCCCGAGCGCCCACATGGCGTCGGTCTTCTTCGTCAGCGCCCTCAGGTCGGCGTCGGAGGACAGGCACATGGCCTGGGCGGGGGCCACGGCCCAGGCGAGCGTCACGTGGTTGGCGGCGGCCCGGGCGGCGAGCTCGCGGAAAGCGGCCCGCTCGGCGGCCGGGTAGGGCTCGCGCCACAGCGCCCGGCGGTAGGGGTCGTCCCCGGGGGCGTACAGATAGCGGTTCTGCTTGGTGCGGCCCATGAAGTCGAGCTGGGCGAGCCGGTCCGCCTGCGACCAGGGGCGGCCGTAGAAGCCCTCGGTCACTCCGCGTACGGCGGTCGCGGGCCAGTCGCGGGCGACCACGCCCGGAAGCGTCCCGCCGGGCCCGACGAGTTGACGGAGTGTCTGTACGGCGTGGAAGAGCCCGTCGGGGCCGGCGCCGTCGAGCACGACGGTGTCCCGGCCCTGGATCCGGCCGGTCGCGAGCCGGTAGCCGCCGTCCGGCAGGTCGCCCCGCTCGGGCACCCGCAGGGCGCGCAGCGCGGCCTCCGTTTCGAGGGTGTCGCCGACCCGGACCAGCGGGCCGCGCCCGGGTGCCGTCGTGTGCACGGTCCGCACCCCGGCCGCCCGGAGCAGCTCGCGCAGGGCCGTCACGGCGTACGGATCGGCGTCGGGAGCGGTGAGCAGCGTCACCTCGGAGCCGAGCGGCACGGCCGGCCCCGTGCTGGTCAGGGACTGGGGCCGGGGCCACACGCCGGCCGTCGTGCCGACCGAGGGGGCCGCCGGGTGCGCCGTCGCGCCGGGGGCGGTCACGGGGGAGGGGGCACCGGGCGCCGCGTAGGCGCCGCCGGGGGCGGCTCCGCCGAGGAGTCCGCCGATGACCGCGACCGTCACGGCCGTCGCCGTCCGCTTCCTGTGTCCGGGGTGCACAGGGGCTCCCTTCGGTCCCGTGGGTCACAAGTGGGTTACGAGCCCACCACCCGGGCCGACGGAGTGTCAATGCGCCTGGTCGAACTGTCTGCTTTGCCTGGTGACCTTTCGGCGAGGTGGCACCGTTTCGCCAAATTCGGCCGGTAAAACGGGGAACGATGGGTAGGGCTCCACCGACTGTCCTGATGTCTTACCTGTCGAGACGAACCCGGAGATCCCGTGAACGCCACCGACCACGCCTGCAAACGGATACGCATTCCGAGGCAGGGCGTGCCGCTCACCAGCGAACCGCCCCTGGCCGATGCCACGCCCCTCATCAGCGAGCCGCCCCTCATCGAGGCGGTCCCCTTGACCAGCGAACCCACCGCCCGCACCACCGCGGGCGGTTCGGAGTCCCCAGGAGTGTGACGTGACCCTGGCCCGTCTCGCCGCCCTGCACGGCGTCGCCACCGAGTACGCCCCCTCCGAGGGCGTCACGGTGACCGTGCCCGACGCCACCGTGGTGGCCGTCCTGCGCGCCCTGGACGTCGACGCGTCCACGCCGGAGGCCGTCGCCGCGGCGCTCGACGCGGCGGAGCGGACCGACCGCGAGCGGCTGCTGCCGCCCACCGTCGTGCTGTGGCGAGAGGAGCCGGGGGAGCGGGAGGAGGCCGCCCGCGCGCCGGGTCCGCGGCCGCCCCGCGGACTGCCGTCCGGCACCCGGCTCACGGTCGGCACCGAGGACGGGCGCACGGTCACGGGCGCCGACTGGAGCGGTCTGCCGCTCGGCGTGCACCGGCTCACCGCGCACGCCCCCGACGGGCGCCACGCCACGAGCACCCTGATCGTGGCGCCCGCGCGCGTGCCGGTCCCCGAGGGGCGCGCGTTCGGCCTGCTCGTCCAGCTCTACTCGCTGCTGTCCGCCCGCTCCTGGGGCATGGGCGACCTCGGTGACCTCAGGGAGCTGGCCGACTGGGCGGGCCGTACGCACGGCGTCGGCTTCGTGCAGGTCAACCCGCTGCACGCGGCCGTGCCCGGGGCGCCCACCGACCCCTCCCCGTACCGCCCCTCCTCGCGCCGCTTCCCCGACCCGGTGCACCTGCGGATCGAGGACGTCCCCGAGTACGCGTACGTCGACCCGGCCCGCCGCGAGGACCTCGACCGGATCCTCGCCGAGGCGGCCGAGCTGCGTGAACGGGTCCTCGGCAAGGGCGCCCTGATCGACCGGGACGCGGTCTGGGACGCCAAGCGGCGCGCCCTGGAGCTCGTGCACACCGTGGAGCTCGGACCCGGCCGGCGGGCCGCCTACCGGGACTTCCTGGCCGGGCGCGGCCGCGCCCTGGAGGACCACGCCACCTACCAGGCCCTCGCCGAGCGCCACGGCCACCGGTGGCGCGACTGGCCCGACGCGCTGCGCGACCCCGCCGCCGCCGAGGCGGCCGTCCGGGCCGACGCCGAGCTCGCCGCCCGGGTGGACTTCCACTGCCGGCTCGCCTGGCTGACGGACCAGCAGCTCGCCGCCGCCGCGCACACCGCCCGGGAGGCCGGGATGGCGGTCGGGATCGTCCACGACCTGGCCGTGGGCGTGCACCCGGACGGCTCCGACACCTGGGCGCAGCAGCACGTGTTCGCCGCCGGCATGTCGGTGGGCGCCCCGCCGGACGCCTTCAACGCGCGCGGCCAGGACTGGGGGCTGCCGCCCTGGCGCCCCGACGCGCTCGCCGCCGAGGGCTACGCCCCGTACCGCGGACTGCTGCGCGAACTCCTGCGGCACGCAGGTGCGTTGCGCATCGACCACGTGATGGGCCTGTTCCGGCTGTGGTGGGTGCCCGAGGGCGGCGAGCCCACCCAGGGCACGTACGTCCGCTACGACTCCGAGGCGATGCTCGCCGTCCTCGTCCTGGAGGCGCACCGGGCCGGGGCCGCGGTCGTCGGCGAGGACCTCGGGACGGTCGAGCCGGGCGTCCGGGAGGCGCTCGCCCGGCGTGGGGTGCTCGGCACCTCGGTGCTCTGGTTCGAGCGGGACTGGGCCGGGACGGGCCGTCCGCTGCCCCCGGAGGAATGGCGGGCCGACTGCGTGGCCACCGCCACCACCCACGACCTGCCGTCCACCGCGGCCCGGCTCTCCGGCGCCCATGTGGCGCTCCGCCACCGGCTCGGGCTACTCACCGGCGACCTGGAGCGGGAGCGCGCCCGGGACAGCGCCGAGACCACCGAGTGGCTGGGCGCGCTCCAGCGGCTCGGTCTGCTGCCGGAGGGGCCGGGCGACGAGGCCGCCGAGATCCGCGCCGTCCACCGCTTCCTGGCGGCCACCCCGGCGCGCCTGGTCGGGGTGTGGCTCCCGGACGCGGTGGGGGACCGCCGGCCGCAGAACCTGCCGGGGACCTGGGACGAGTACCCGAACTGGCGGCTGCCGGTCGCGGGCCCGGACGGGCAGCCGCTCGCCCTGGAGGAACTGGCCGCCGCGCCCCGCGCCCACGACCTGCTGCGGACCCTCGCGGAGCGGGTCGGAGCCCGTACGGCACCCCCGGGCGCGCGGTCCGTTTAGGGGTTCGCTACTTTTGCACCGTGGACAAGAAGAACGCCCTGCGCGCCGGCGCCGTCGCGGCCGGTACGACGCTGATGATGCTGCTCATGTCGTCCCCCGCGCTCGCGCTGACCCGCGACGACGGTGACGACCCGGCCCCCAAGCTGTCGGTCGTCGAGACCCTCGGTCTGTTCGTGGCACTCCCGCTGGCTCTGTTCCTGGTGATCTGCGGCCTGGTCATGGTGCTCGACCGCTCCAAGGTCCGCGTCAAGAAGGCCTAGTCCTCACCCCTACGTCGACGAGGGCGCCGCACGGTGACTGATCACCGTGCGGCGCCCTCGCACGTCTCCGGCCGCCTCGTGCCCCTCCGGGGCGGTGTCACACGGAGGCGGCGAGAAGCCTCCGCAGCAGGCCCGCCAGCTGCTCCGCCTCCTCCTGTGTGAGCGCCGCCTCCAGCGCGGCGCGCTGCTGCGCGAGCCCGGCGCCGACGGCCTGGTCCACGAGCTCCCGGCCCTCCTCGCTGAGGGTGACCCGCAGGCCGCGGCGGTCGTTGGGGTCGGGGTTGCGCGTGATCAGCCCGGCCCGCTCCAGCTTGTCGAGCCGGCCCGTCATCCCGCCGGTCGTGATCATCAGCGTGGCGGTCAGCTCGCGGGGCGAGAGCGTGTACGGCTCGCCCGAACGCCGCAGCGTGGCGAGCACGTCGAACTCGCCCAGCGACATCCCCCCGTACGGCGCGTACGCCTTGTCCACCTTGCCGCGCATGGCGTTGGCCAGCCGGTAGATGCGGCCGAACACGGCCATCGGCAGGGTGTCCAGATCGGGGCGGACCCGGGCCCACTGGTCGGTGATGGCGTCGACGGCGTCGTGATTCTCCATGGCGCCAGTTTCCCTCTTCGGTGACTCGGTTGCAAGAAAGCCACTTGCAAGTAAGTAGCTTAGTGGTAAGTTAATTACCGCCAAGCCAGTCCGGGTCCGCCCGGCCGTCCAGCACAGGGGGAACCGCCATGTCCCGCAAGGCCGCCACCATCGCCCTCACCGCTCTCGCCCCGATCTCCTGGGGCTCGACCTACTTCGTCACCACCGAGTTCCTGCCGCCCGACCGGCCGCTCTTCACAGGCCTGATGCGTGCCCTGCCGGCCGGCCTCCTGCTCCTCGCCGTCACCCGCAAGCTGCCGCGGGGCGCATGGTGGTGGAAGTCCGCGGTCCTCGGCGCCCTCAACATCGGGGCCTTCTTCCCCCTCCTCTTCCTCGCCGCCTACCGCCTGCCCGGCGGTGTCGCCGCGGTCGTCGGCTCGGTCGGCCCGCTCTTCGTCGTCGGCCTCGCCGCGCTCCTGCTGGGCGACAGGCCGACCGTGAGGAGCATGCTCACCGCCGTCGCCGCCGCCTTCGGCGTCAGCCTGGTCGTCCTCAAGGCGGGCGCCGCCTTCGACACCGTCGGCGTGATCGCCGGACTGCTGTCCTCGCTGTCGATGTCCGCGGGCACCGTCCTCACCAAGCGCTGGGGCCGCCCCGAGGGGGTCGGGGCCCTCGCCCTCACCGGCTGGCAGCTCACCGCGGGCGGTGTGGTCCTGCTCCCCGTCGCCCTGCTGATCGAGGGCGCTCCTCCGGCCCTCACCGGCGCCAACCTGGCCGGCTACGCCTACCTCGCCTTCGGCAACACCGCGATCTCCTACTTCCTCTGGTTCCGCGGCATCGAGCGCCTGAGCGCCTACTCCGTCACCCTCCTCGGCCCGCTCTCGCCGATCACCGCCGCCGTCATCGGCTGGGCCGCCCTCGGCCAGGCGCTCGGCCCCGTCCAGCTGGGCGGCATGGCGATCGCCTTCGGTGCGACGCTCGTGGGGCAGCTGAACCCGGCGCCGAAGCAGGCGAATGCCGCCGACGGGGCGGAACTGTTCAGCTCTGCTGAAAGGAATGGTCAGGAAGTTTCGATGGACCTGGAGGGTTCGGCGGTGCGACGGTAGGCGCCATGACACTGATCACCGCCCGCCACCCGACCACCCCCGAAGGCGACAGCACCACCGCCCCCGAGACCGACGCCACCACCGCCCCCGAGACCGACGCCACCCCCGCCACCGAGACCGGCGCCACCCCCGAGACCGACACCGACACCGCCACCGAGAGGCCGGCGCCCGCGAGGAAGACCCGCGGCGCCGGCCTCGGCGTGCTCCTCGCGCTGCTCGCCACCGTCGTCTGGTCCGGCAGCTTCGTCGCCACCCGCGACATGGCCGACTCCGTCCCGCCCGTCCAGGCCGTCTTCTGGCGCTGGATCGTCGCCCTCGTCGCCGTCGCCCCCTTCGCCGCCCGCCCGTTCTGGCGGCAGCGGAAGGCGATCCGCCGCCACCTCGGATTCGTCGCCCTCGCCTCGCTCTTCGGCGTCGCCCTCTACAACACCCTGGTGCACCAGGCCGGTCTGACCACCTCCGCCTCCAACATGGGCATGATCATGGCCGCGTCCCCGGTGCTCATGGCCGTCTACGCCCGGCTCGGCGGCGAACGGCTCGGCGCCCGCCGCCTCCTGGGCATGCTGACCGCGGTCCTCGGCGTCCTGCTGCTCGTCGGCAGGGGCTCCCTGGCCGCCGACTTCGCCGCCGGCGACCTGTGGATGTTCGCCGCGGCCCTGTCCTTCGCCACCTACAGCGCGATACTCCGGCGCAAGCCCGCCGAGATCGACGGACTCGCCTTCCTCTTCATCACGTTCGCGCTCGGCGCGCTGATGCTCGCCCCCGCCTACGCCGTCTCCCTCGCCGTCCAGGGCGGCTTCCCGGCCACGACCGGCACGGTCGGCCCGCTGCTCTACGTCGGCGTCATGTCCTCCGCCGTGGCCTTCTTCGCCTGGAACAAGGCCATCGGCCTCATCGGCGCTGCCCGCGCCGGCGTCGTCTACTACCTCCAGCCGGTCTGCGTGGCCCTGCTCTCCTACGTGCTGCTCGGGGAAGAACCGGGGCTGCTGGGTGTGGCGTGCATGGCGCTCATCCTGGGCGGGGTGGCGCTGGCCGGCGCCTCCGGTGCGCGCGCCGGAAGGGCCGGCACCGCCCGGTAGGTTGCGCCCCATGACCGAGTGGGACATCAAGAAGCTGCAGATCCTTCGCACCCTCCGTGACCGCGGCACCGTCACCGCGACCGCGGAGGCGTTGCTCATGACCCCCTCGGCCGTCTCCCAGCAGCTCAGCAACCTGGCCAAGCAGCTCGGGGTGCAGCTTCTGGAGGCGCACGGGCGGCGGGTCCGGCTCACGGACGCCGCGCACCTCGTGCTGCGGCACGCCGAGGCCGTGTTCGCCCAGCTGGAGCGCGCCGAGGCCGAACTCGACGCCCATCTGCGGGGCGAGGCCGGGCGGGTGCGGGTCGCCGCGTTCTCCACCGCCGTGCCGTCGCTCGTCGTCCCCGCGGTCCAGGCGCTGCGCCCCGCCCACCCCGGGCTCGACGTCCGGGTCCGGGAGGCCGAGGCCGCGGAGGCGTACGAGCTGCTCAGCGCCGGCGAGGTCGAGCTGGCGCTCTCGCTCGCCGCCCACGCGCCGACCGCGCGCGACCCCAAGTTCAGCCGGGTGCCGCTGCTGGCCGACCCGCTCGACGTCGCCCTGCCCGCCGGGCATCCGCTCGCCGACGCCCCCGGCCTGCGGCTCGCCGACCTCTCCGCGGAACCGTGGATCTTCGGCGGCTCCGGACCCTGGTCGGAGATCACCACCGCCGCCTGCGAGGCCGCCGGGTTCGTGCCCGAGCAGGCCCACAGCGCGGCCGGCTGGACCGCCATCCTCGCCATGGTCGAGGCCGGGATGGGGGTGGCCCTGGTCCCCAGGATGGCGGCTGCGGAGCGCCGTGCGGGCACGGGCCCGGGGGTCGTCATGCGGGTGCTCTCGGCCGACCAGCCGCGCCGTCACGTCGTCGCCGCGGTCCGCCGCGGGGCGGGGGAGGGCCCTGCCGTGGCGCGGGTCCTCGCGGCCCTGCGCCAGGCCGCCGTCCAACGGGAAAACCTTCAGTAGAACTGAAAAGACCTGTCGAAAACATTCGATGGACCTGTGCGGTCGTGGAGCGGCACAGTCGGTCCATGAGCTTCTACGACGACGACACCGACCCGCATGCCAACGACGCCGCCCCCTATGCCGGAGGCGACCCGTACGCCGACTACCGCGCCGGGGACTTCCCGTTCACCGAGCTCGTCGACCTCGCCGACCGGCGCCTCGGCGGCGGGGTCGTCGCCGCCAACGACGAGTTCTTCGCCGAGCGCGAGAACCTCCTCGTCCGCGAGCGGGCCGTCTTCGACCCCGAGCACTTCGGGCACAAGGGCAAGATCATGGACGGCTGGGAGACCCGTCGCCGGCGCGGCGCCGACGCCGAGCACCCCTTCCCCGCCCCCGAGGACCACGACTGGGCGATCGTCCGCCTCGGGGCCCCCGGCGTCATCCGCGGCATCGTCGTCGACACCGCCCACTTCCGCGGCAACTACCCGCAGCGGGTGAGCGTCCAGGCCGCCGCCGTCGAGGGCACGCCCAGCCCCGAGGAGCTGCTGGACGCGAAGTGGGAGGAGCTCCTCCCGCCCACCCCCGTCCGCGGCCACGCCGCCAACGGCTTCACCGTCGACGCCGAGCGCCGCTACACCCACGTCCGGCTCCGCCAGCACCCCGACGGCGGCGTCGCCCGGCTCCGCGTGCACGGCGAGGTCGTCCCCGACCCCGAGTGGCTCGACGTCCTCGGAACCGTCGACCTGATCGCCGTCGTCAACGGCGGCGCGTACGAGGACGCTTCCGACCGCTTCTACTCCTCGCCGACGCAGATCATCCTGCCCGGCACCTCGCGCAAGATGGACGACGGCTGGGAGAACCGCCGTCGCCGGGTGCGCGGCACCAACGACTGGGTCCGCTTCCGTCTCGCCGCCCAGGGCGCCGTCCGCGCGCTCGAGATCGACACCGCCTACCTCAAGGGCAACTCGGCCGGCTGGATCGCCCTGCAGGGCCGCAACGGCGAGTCGGGCGAATGGTTCGAGATCGTCCCGCGGACCCGGCTCCAGCCCGACACCCTGCACCGCTTCCGCCTCCCGGCGCAGGCCGTCGTCACCCACGTCCGCCTCGACGCCTTCCCCGACGGCGGGATCGCCCGGATGCGCCTCCACGGCAGCCTCACCGACCAGGGGGCGTCCGAACTGCGCGCCCGGTACGCGCGGTTGACCGCCTGACCTCCCGCCTGCCGGGCGTTGTGACAGGTGCACGGAAAAGATCATTAGGCTCTCCGGCATGAGACTCCTCCAGAGAGCGATGGTCGCGTTCGCGCTGCTGGCCTCCGCGGTCCTCACGACCGCGGGGCCGGCCGCCGCCGACACCGTCGACCCCGCCACGGCACCGCCGGTGCGCGTCATCTCGTACAACGTCTGCGGGGCCTCCGACACCTGCCGGAGCGGGCTGGACCTCCCCACCTGGACGGCCAAGGTCAAGGAGCAGACCCTCGCCTGGGACGCCGACGCCCTGATGCTCCAGGAGCTGTGCTTCGGCCAGTGGACGTCGCTGCGCACCGCCCTGGCCGACGCGGGCTACACCGCCGTCTGGGGCTTCAACACGAAGACCCGCGGCTGCGGGAACTGGTCCACCGACACGGGCTTCGGCCTCGGCATCTTCGTCAAGGCCTCCGCGGTCGACCGCTACACGGCCGGCCTGACCACCGCCTACGAGCCCCGCTCGGTGCTGTGCGCCCGGGGACCGATCGACGGGCGGACCACGCTCGTCTGCAACACCCACCTCGACCAGAAGATCACCCCCGACAACGGCTCGGCCGAGGCCCTCGCCCACGTCGACACCTGGGCCGCCGGACTCCCCGTCATCCTCGGCGGCGACTTCAACGCCGCGCCCACGTACGCGGCGCTCGACCCGATCCGGGCCGGCCTGCCCGGTACCGGCCCCTTCGCCGAGGCGGACGAGAACGACCGCGACTTCTTCACCCAGGCCTGCAAGGACGCCGGTGCCACCGAGTGCCGTACGGGCGAGCCGACGACCTACGACGGCAAGAAGTTCGACCACGTCTTCCTGAGCGCCCGCGACTTCCACACCGTTCGCGCCTCCGTCCTCGAACCGGAGACCGACCCCGCCCCCCGGCTGTCCGACCACAAGCTGCTGCGCGCCGCCGCCCACCCCGAGCCGCGGCCCGGCACCACCGTAGGCGGCGACCTCACGGGTGACGGTCGGCCCGACTTCCTCGCCGTCAAGGACGACGGCAGCCTGCGCCTCTACTCCGGCACCGGCGCCGGGGCCCTCGCCGGCCCGCGCCAGATCGGCACCGGCGGCTGGACCGGCGCCGCCGTCAGCCACCGCGGTGACTGGACCGGCGACGGCCGCGAGGACGTCCTCGCCCGCATCGGCGACGAGCTGTGGGTCTACCCGAACAAGGGCAGCGGCGAACTCGGCACCCGGCTCGCCATGGGCGGCCGCCCCACCGGCTGGTCGAACGCCTCCGCCACCCCGCTGGCCGCCGGCGACGTGGACGGCGACGGCCTGCCGGACGTCCTCGCCCGCAGCACCACCGGCCTCTGGCTGCACCGCGGCGGCCCGGCCGTCGACGGCAGGCCGACCTTCGCCGCCAAGGCCGCCCTGCAGATCGGCGACGCCGAGTGGGCCGGCTACGACGTGATCCTGCCCGGCGACGTGACCGGCGACGGCAAGGCCGACGTGTGGGGCCGTGACCGCGCCACCGGGCAGATCCGGCAGTACGCGAGCCAGGGCGCCCAGCACCTGGCCACACCCCGCGACCTCACCGGCGGCCCCTGGACCGCCGCCGACCGCCGCCTCGCCTTCTCGGCCGGCGACGTGACCGGTGACGGCCACCCGGACCTGTGGACCACGCGTACCGCGGACACCGCCGAGAACCTGGAGTTCCTCCCGGGCACGGCCAGTGGCATCGCCGGCGGCCTTGGCACGCCGGTCACGATCGGCACCGGCGGCTGGCAGTGGCTCACGGACCTCGGCTGACCCACGGTCCCGCATGACGAGGGCCCCGGACGGTGCACCGTCCGGGGCCCCTTCACTGCCGGAATCAGGCGGCAGCCGCGTCCGCCGCGCGCGCCTTCAGGGCGCGCTCGACGCCCGCGCGGCACTCCGTCACCAGACGGCGCAGCGCCGGAACGGGGTCGTTCTCCGCGATCCAGGCGTCCGTGGCGTCCAGCGTCTCCTGAGAGACCTGGAGCGTCGGGTAGAGACCGACCACGATCTGCTGGACCATCTCGTGGCTGCGGGTCTCCGAGACACCCTTGATGGAGGCGAAGTACTTCGCCGTGTACGGGGCGAGCAGCTCACGCTGGTCGGTCTGCACGAAGCCGCCGATCACCGCCTCCTGCACCGCGTTCGCCAGCTTGTCGGACTCGACGACCGACGCCCACGCCTCGGCCTTGGCGGCCTCGGTCGGGCGGGCCGCGCGGGCCGTGGCGGCGTGCCGCTCGCCCGCCGCCGTACGGTCGCGCTCCAGCTCCGCCGCGATCTCCGGCTCGTCGAACCGGCCGGTCGCCGCGAGCCGCTGCACGAACGCCCAGCGCAGCTCGGTGTCCACGGCCAGACCGTCGACGACCTCGCTGCCGTCCAGCAGCCCGGCCAGCAGGTCGAGCTCGGCCGTCTCACGGGCCGTCGCCGCGAAGGCCCGCGCCCACGCCAGCTGGTGGTCGCTGCCCGGGGCCGCGGCCCGCAGCTGCTCCTGCGCGGCGGCACCCCAGCGGGCCAGGCCCTCGGCGCGCCACTCCGGCGCCGCGTACAGGTCGAGGGCCGCCTTGACCTGTCCCTGGAGCGACTGGACCACGCCGATGTCGGTCTCCTTGACGATGCCCGAGAGCACCAGGTCCAGGTAGGCGCGGGTGGGCATCTCGCCGTCCCGCGTCATGTCCCAGGCCGAGGCCCAGCACAGCGCCCGCGGCAGCGACTCGGCGAAGTCGCCCAGGTGCGCGGTGACGTTCTTCAGGGACACCTCGTCGAGGCGGACCTTGGCGTACGACAGGTCGTCGTCGTTGAGCAGCACGACCGCCGGACGCTGCTTGCCCGCCAGCTGCGGGACCGGCGTCAGCTCGGCCGCGTCGATGTCGAGCTCGACCCGCTCGGTGCGGACCAGCTTGCCGCCCGCGTCCAGGTCGTAGAAGCCGATCGCGATCCGGTGCGGACGGAGCACGGCCTCGCCCTTGGCGCCGGCCGGCAGCGCCGGGGCCTCCTGGCGGACGCCGAAGGAGGTGATGGTGCCGTTCCCGTCGGTCTCGATCGCGGGACGCAGGATGTTGATGCCCGCGGTCTCCAGCCACGCCGTCGACCAGGCCTTCAGGTCACGGCCGGAGGTCTCCTCCAGGGCGCCGAGCAGGTCGCTGAGGCGGGTGTTGCCGAACGCGTGGCGCTTGAAGTACGCCTGCACGCCCTTGAAGAACTCGTCCTGGCCGACGTACGCCACCAGCTGCTTGAGGACGGAGGCGCCCTTGGCGTAGGTGATGCCGTCGAAGTTGACGAGCACGTCCTCCAGGTCGTTGATCTCCGCCATGATCGGGTGCGTCGACGGCAGCTGGTCCTGGCGGTAGGCCCAGGTCTTCTCCGCGTTGGCGAAGGTGGTCCAGGCGTGCGGCCAGCGGGTGCCCTCGACGGAGGCCTGGCAGGCGACCGAGGTGAAGGTGGCGAACGACTCGTTCAGCCAGAGGTCGTTCCACCACTCCATGGTGACGAGGTCGCCGAACCACATGTGGGCGAGCTCGTGCAGGATGGTCTCGGCCCGGCGCTCGTACGCCGCGTCCGTCACCTTCGACCGGAAGACGTACTGGTCGCGGATGGTGACCGCGCCCGCGTTCTCCATCGCGCCGGCGTTGAACTCCGGCACGAAGAGCTGGTCGTACTTCGCGAACGGGTAGTCGTACGCGAACTTCTCCTGGAACCAGTCGAAGCCCTGGCGGGTGACGTCGAAGATGTGGTCGGCGTCGAGGAACTCGGCCAGCGAGGGACGGCAGTAGATGCCGAGCGGGACGACCTGGCCGTCCTTCTCGTACGTCGAGTGCACCGAGTGGTACGGGCCGACGATCAGGGCGGTGATGTAGGTGGAGATGCGCGGGGTCGGCTCGAAGACCCACACGTCGTCCTTGGGCTCCGGCGTGGGGGAGTTGGAGATGACCGACCAGCCGCTCGGGGCCTTCACGGTGAACTGGAAGGTCGCCTTGAGGTCGGGCTGCTCGAAGGACGCGAAGACGCGACGGGCGTCCGGCACCTCGAACTGGGTGTACAGGTAGGCCTGGCCGTCGACCGGGTCGACGAAGCGGTGCAGGCCCTCACCGGTGTTGGTGTACGCGCAGTCCGCGACCACCTTCAGTTCGTTGCGGCCCTCCTTGAGGTGTGCCAGCGCGATCCGGGAGTCCCGGAAGACGGCGGCCACGTCGAGGGCGTGCCCGTTGAGCACCACCTCGTGCACGGCGGGGGCGACGAGATCGATGAAGGTCTCGGCACCGGCCTCGGCGGAATCGAAGCGGACGGTGGTGACGGACCGGTAGGTGCCGCCCTCCTGCGCACCGGTGAGGTCGAGGTCGACCTCGTACGTGTCCACGGACAGCAGCTTCGCCCGCTGCTGCGCCTCTTCACGAGTCAGGTTTGTGCCAGGCACCCGGTCAACTCCTCGGTTTCGTGACGTTTGGGCCATCCTTCCACGGGGTGAGCGGGCGGCGCACGGTTCATTTCCCAGGGCGAACACGGAAGGGGCGGCCACCCTGCCGGGTGGCCGCCCCCCATGCGTACGAACGGGTGTCAGCCCTGGAGCTCCGCGGCGACGAGCTCCGCGATCTGCACGGCGTTGAGCGCCGCGCCCTTGCGCAGGTTGTCGTTGGAGAGGAAGAGCGCCAGGCCGTGCTCGACGGTCTCGTCGACGCGGATGCGGCCCACGTAGGAGGCGTCCTTGCCGGCCGCCTGGAGCGGGGTGGGGATCTCGGAGAGCTCGACGCCCTCGGCGTCCTTGAGCAGCTCGTAGGCGCGCTCGACGCCGATCGGACGCTCGAAGCGGGCGTTCACCTGGAGCGAGTGGCCGGAGAAGACCGGGACGCGCACGCAGGTGCCGGAGACCTTGAGCTCCGGGATCTCCAGGATCTTGCGGGACTCGTTGCGGAGCTTCTGCTCCTCGTCGGTCTCGAAGGAGCCGTCGTCGACGATGGAGCCGGCCAGCGGGAGCACGTTGAAGGCGATCGGGCGCTTGTAGACGCCGGGCTCCGGGTACGCGACGGCCTCGCCGTCGTGGGTGAGCTCGGTGGCGCGCTCGGCGACGGCCTTGACCTGCCCGTCCAGCTCGGCGACACCGGCCAGGCCCGAGCCGGAGACGGCCTGGTACGTGGTGGCGACCAGCGCGACCAGGCCGGCCTCCTGGTGGAGCGGCTTGAGGACCGGCATGGCGGCCATCGTGGTGCAGTTCGGGTTGGCGATGATGCCCTTCGGGCGGTCCTTGATCGCGTGCGGGTTGACCTCGGACACCACCAGCGGTACCTCGGGGTCGCGGCGCCAGGCGGAGGAGTTGTCGATGACGACGGCGCCCTGGGAGGCGACCTTCTCGGCGAGGGCCTTGGAGGTGGTGCCGCCGGCCGAGAAGAGGACGATGTCGAGGCCGGTGTAGTCGGCGGTGGAGGCGTCCTCGACGGTGACGCCGTCCAGGACGGTGCCGGCGGACCGGGCGGAGGCGAAGAGCCGCAGCTCCTCCACCGGGAAGTTCCGCTCGGCCAGAATCCTGCGCATGACTGTGCCGACCTGACCGGTGGCTCCGACGATTCCGACCTTCACGGGATTCCTCCGAATATGTGTGCAGGGTGGTGCCGCGACCATCATGCGTACGGCCCGGGGCGCCTTGTCCAATCCATTGTCCAAGGGACGGGACGGCCCCGGCAGGCTCGAAGACGCCAAAGGGGGCGGACACCGTTCCGGTGCCCGCCCCCATTACTCCGCATGTCGGAGTGTGACCCTCGTCATGGTCAGCGCTACGGCGTGACCTTTTCGATCACGACGCTGCCGGTGCCCGCGGCGGTGCCGCGCGCGTTCAGCAGCTGGACCTCGCCGAAGAAGCTCCGGCCCTCGGGCGCGGCGGCGTTCACCACGACCTCGGCGGCGACCTGCGCGGACGCGCCGTTCGCCAGCTGGACCTGCTTCGACTCGTCGACCTTCACCGAGCCCAGCGCGGACGAGAAGTACACGTCCTTGTAGTCGTAGCTGGTGCCCTCGGCCGACGGCACCGAGTAGCCGTCGATGACGACGGTGTAGGTGCCCGCGGCGGGCTTGATCAGGGTGACGGACTCCTCGGAGTCGCCGTCGGCGGACTGGCCGACCTGCTTGTCGCCGAGCTTGACCGTGAGGTCGAGGTCGGCGGCCAGGTCGGAGCTGTTGCCGATGGCGATGTCCAGGCGCTCCACGCCCTCGCCGATGGTGACGGTCTTGATCTGCTGCTCGTGGTGCTTGATGAGCGCCTTCTCGGTCTTCTGCGAGCCGAGCGGGCCGCCCTTCAGGTGCCCGTCGAGCGCGGCGAAGCCGTTGGTGACCTTCCACTGCACGGCGGCCGGGGTGCCGACCTTCGCCTCAGCCACGGTCTGGACGGCCGGGTCGAAGTCGGCGCCGAGGACGGACACGTTCAGCGTGAACGGGTTGTCCAGGTCAGGCGAGGTGCGGCGCGACTCGACGATGATCTCCCAGACGCCCGGGACCGGGTTCGCGTAGGAGCGCAGGTCCGGACGGCAGGTGTTCGCCGGGTTGTAGTGCGGGTAGCACTGGTTGGTCGCGTTGTCCTCCAGGGCCACGCCGTACGGGTGCTGGGTGATGAACCGGGTCTGGCTCTTCTCCTTCAGCCCGCCGAGCGAGACCTCCAGGGTCTTGGCGCCCTTCGGCACGGTCACGAAGTACGACTTGTGGCTGTTGCGCTGCGTCGAGCCGGTGGCCGAGAAGCCGTAGCCCGGGGCGACCAGGGCGTTCGAGACGACCGAGGTGGCGAGGATCTGCTTGTCGACGCCCTCGGTGCGCTCGTCGTCGGCCTCCAGGATGACGCTGTGCACGCCCGCGGTGGTCGGACGGGCCTGGAGCTTGACGGTGACCGGCTTGTTCAGCGGCAGGTCGATCTCGTCGTCGCCGAGGATGCGGAAGGTGCCGTCGTTGTACTTCAGGTCCAGCTCGTGCTCGATCGGCCGGTTCGGGCCGCTCGTGCGCGTGATGGTGACGTCGTAGACCTTCTTCTGGCCGACCTTGAGGCCGCCCTCGCGGTCGTACACACCGGTGCCGGTGTGCGGGGCCGGGAAGATCACGGTGTCGACCGGGGCCTCGACCTTGTAGTCGTGGGCGGTGGCACCGTCCCTGATCGACTCCCAGGCCTCGACGATGTCGATGAGGCCGGCGCCCTGCTCGTGGGCCGCGACGCCCGGGATCCGCTGCGCGGTCGAGACGAGCGCGGTGCGCAGGGTGAGCGGGGAGAGCTTGAAGCCCTTCTGCTTCGCGGCCGAGATCAGCAGCGCGCTCGCGCCCGCCGCCTGCGGCGAGGACATCGAGGTGCCGTTGAGCATGCCGTAGCCCGCGGGCAGCGAGTAGCCGGCCTCGGGCACGCCCGCGCCGGGCTGCCAGGTCGGGATGGTGTTCACGGCGGAGCCGGGAGCCGTGATGGTCGGCGTGAAGCCGCCGTCCTCACGCGGGCCGCGCGAGGAGAAGGGGAACATGTTGTACGACTTGGTCACGGCCGAGCCGTAGTTGGCGGCCCAGGTCTCGCGGGAGACGCCCGCGCCGACCGACAGGACCTTGTCGGCCAGGCCGGGGTCGCCGATCGTGTTGATGCCGGGACCCTCGTTGCCGGCCGAGATGACCAGCTGCACGCCGTACTCGTCGATGAGGCGGGTGTAGAGGCGGGCGCGCACGTTGTCGCCGTCGTTCTGCAGCGGGAGGCCGCCGATCGACATGTTGACGATGTCGACGCCGCGGTTGGCGACGAGGTCGATCATGCCCTCGGTGAGGGCGGTGTTGGTGCAGCCGCCGGTCCAGGTGCAGGCACGGGCGGAGACGATCTTCGCGCCGGGGGCGGCGCCGCTCATCCGGCCGCCGAACAGGCCGTTGGCGGCGGTGATGCCGGCGACGTGGGTGCCGTGCGAGGACTCGACGAGTCCGACGTTGACGAAGTCGGCCTTCTTGCCGACCCAGGTGCCGCCCAGCGGGTCCATCGGCACGTCCTTGCGGATCTGCACGACGAACGGGGTGCGCTCGACGACCTCGGTGGCCGGGTTGTCGGTGCCGAAGTAGCCGACCTGGTAGCCGTCCTTGTACGGCTTCATCGGCTCGTTGTCCGTGAAGTCGCCGTTCTGGTCGCTGTCCACGCGGACGGTGCCGGCGGCGGCGTCGTACAGCAGGCCGAAGACGTCGGTGGTGTCGCCGTCCCGGTTGATGTCGCCCTTCGGGTCGCCGCCCGCGGTGACCGACTCGCGGAAGACGTTGAACTTGAAGGAGCCCGCGGGGGACTTCCAGCTCTGGGCGTTGGCCGTGAAGACGGGGCCGGTGACGTCGGTGATCTGGGCGCGCCAGGTGCCGTCGCTCTCGGTGAGCGGGTCGGTGGCGGTGACCCAGTCGACGATCTTGCGCTCGCCGGTGGTGGTCTTCTGCAGGGCCGGGTGGCCGAGGTCGACACCGGAGTCGAGGATGCCGATGGTCACGCCGCGGCCGTCGGCCTTGGGGTGCTCCTTGACGAAGTCCACCGCACCGGTCTCGAAGGACGGGTTGTACGGGTTCTTCGCCGGGGTGGCCTTGCCGGGGGCCGGGTAGGTGGACGTGACGGTGGTGCCGTCGACGGCACCGGTGGTGCCCGCGTCCGGGGTCGGGTCGTCGAGCTCGATCTCCGCCTGGAGGTCGATCGACTGGACCGAGGAGAGCTTGGTGGCCGCCTTGATCGCGGCGTCGGCCTTCGCGGTCGGCAGGGTGGCGCGGACGTAGCCGAGCTTGTCGTCCTGCTTGCCGACGGAGGCTCCCGGAACGGCGTCGAGCTGGCCCGCGACCTGCTCGGTGGCGCCGGGGGCGGTGGCGACCAGGACGGTGACGTTCGGCGCGCCGGCCGCCTCGGCGTCGGACAGGCGCTGGGCGTCGGTGGCGCCGAGCTTGTCGGCGGCGTCGGCGGTCTTCACCGGGGAGGTGGCGGCCGGGTCGTCGGCTGCCAGAACCGGGGCGGCACCGGCCGCGACGAGCGCGGTCACAAGTCCGGCGGCGGCGGCGATGCGGGCCGCGCGTCTGGTCCCGGTGGTCGAGCGCCCGGGTATGGAGCTCTGCTTTTCGGGGGTGGTCATGTACATCCCTGTTTTGTGAAAGAAGAGGGTCCGGATTCCGGTACCGGATGACCGCTCAGCCTTTCGCAAGTGGCAGGGGTTTGGGGAGAGTTCCCGGGCGGCGGAATGCGTACGTGGCGCACATCCGCCACTGCGGGACATGCGCCACGGGGGACGAACCGCCCTCAACGGGGGCGATGCGACGGGGGACTAGTGGTCCTTTGTACGGGCATAGTGCCGTGAGGCCTTGGCCCGGTTGCCGCACGCCGCCATGGAGCACCAGCGGCGGGTGCCGTTCCGCGAGGTGTCGAAGAAGTGCAGGATGCACGCGTCGTGGGCGCACTTGCGGATGCGTTCCGGATGGATGCGCAGCAGTTCGAGGTAGTCGCGCGCCGCGGTCCAGCCCGGCCCCCAGGCCGGGTCGCCGAACTCCGCCTCCTCGCCGGGCCCTTCGGGTGTGAGGGTGGCGCGGATCCGTCCGTGTCCGAGTACCGCGTCGACCCTGGCGGTGGCCGCGGGGTCGCCGGGCCGGTCGACGAGCGCGGCGAGGGCGTCCCGGGCCGCGAGGGTGTGCCGCAGGGTCGCCGCGTCGGCGGCGAACCGCCCGTCGAGCCGGTTGGCCGCGAGCCACACGGTCAGTCCCTCGGTGTCGGTGAGCAGGTCCTGTCGCACCCCGTCGGCCATCCACCGGGTGTTGAGCAGGTCCAGAGAGACGGGTTCGCCGGTGAGCGGCCGAGGGTCGGTGACGGTCATGGCGGGCGCCCTCCTCGGCGGCTGGACCTGGACTAACCCCTCAAGAGTACGTGACCGGTTGCACCGAGGCGCCCTAACCTCTAAAGTCAAATTGAAAGGTTAGCCCCGGACGTCCGGGGGGACCGTCATCGAGAGGGGAACCACCATGTCGTTCACCGGAACACTCGCCTTGGGCCACGTCGGTCTGAACGTCACCGACCTGGAGCGTTCGCTCGGCTTCTACGGGGACGTGCTCGGCTTCGAGGTCCTCGGCGAGGGCAAGGAGGAGGGGCGGCGCTACGCCTTCCTGGGGCAGGACGGCAAGCTCGTCCTCACCCTGTGGCAGCAGGCCGGGGGCGGCTACGACTCCGGGCGCGCGGGCCTGCACCACCTCGCCTTCCAGGCCGAGTCCATCGACCACGTGCGCGCCGCGGAGGCCGCGCTCACGGAGCGCGGCGCCACCTTCGCGTACGAGGGCGTCGTCGCTCACGCCGAAGGCGCGGCCTCCGGCGGCATCTTCTTCCACGACCCCGACGGCACCCGCCTGGAGATCTCCGTCCCGAAGGGCGCGGAGGAGGCGGAAGCCCCCTCCGGCCAGGCCCCGACCTGCGGCTTCTTCTGATCCGGCCGTGGGCGCGGCACGGCCTCCCGGCCGTCGCCCGCACTCCGGCGAACCCGTACCCGCCCCTTGGAGGTCTCCCATGCGCGCGTACCACTCCGGCTCCCTCGCCGTCCAGGAAAGGGTCGGCGTCCGGCGGCTCGCCGAGCACGTGGGCCGCTCCATCGGCGAAGGCATCCGCCCCGTCGCCGCCGCCTTCCTGGAGGCGCAGCCCATGCTGGTCCTCGGCGCGGCGGACCCGGACGGCCGGGTGTGGGCGAGCCTGCTGACCGGTGCGCCCGGGTTCGCCCGGGCCACCGGCCCGCACGGCATCTCCGTCGAGGGCGGCGTCCCGGCCCGCGACCCCCTGTCCACGGCCGTCACCGCCGCCGGCACTCCCGTGGGCACCATCGCCCTCGACCCCCGCACCCGCCGCCGCATGCGCCTCAACGGCATCGCGCGCCCCAGCGCGCGCGGCCTGACCGTGGACGCCGAGCAGGTGTTCTCCAACTGCCCCAAGTACCTGCAGAAGCGGGAGCTGTACGGCTTCGCCGACCCGGCCCCCGACCACCGGGACGGTGCCGTGCGGCACGGCACGGCGCTCACCCCCGACCAGGAGCGCTCCGTCCGTGCCGCCGACACCTTCTTCGTCGCCAGCGCCGCCGCCGACGGGGTGGACGCCAGCCACCGCGGCGGCAACCCCGGCTTCGTCACCCCGCTCTCGCCGACCGAGCTGAGCTGGCCCGACTACGCCGGCAACGCCATGTTCCTCACCCTCGGCAACCTGGAGGCCGACGGCCGCGCGGGACTGCTCTTCCTCGACTGGCGCACCGGCACCACCCTGCAGCTCTCCGGCACCGCCCGCACGGCCTACGGCGCCGAGGGCGCCCGCACCGTCCGCTTCCGCGTCACCCACGTCGTCGAGACGCCCGGGGCGAGCCCCCTGCGCTGGTCGGAACCGGAGTACTCGCCGGCCAATCCCCCCGTAACGGAGCCCCGCCCATGACAACGGCCCCACACGCACCCGGAACCCCACCGGCGACCGCCACCGCAACCGCGTCGACGCCCGCAGCCCGCCCCGCCGCCCCCGTCCGCCCCGACCCCCGGGCGCTGCTGACCTCCACCGCGGTCAGCGTCACCGCCCTCCTGCTCCTGGTCGCGGTGGGCGCGGTCCTCCACCAGCCGCTGCTCATCCCGCCCCTCGCCGCGAGCATGGCGCTCGTGGCGGGGGCGCCCGACCTGCCGCTGGCCCAGCCCCGCTCGGTCGTCGGCGGCCAGCTCCTCTCCGCCCTCACCGGCTTCGCCGTCCTGGCCCTCACCGGCCCCCACCTCTGGGCCGCCGCCCTGGCCGGCGGCCTGGCGCTCGGGGTGATGGGCGCCGCCCGCACCCCGCACTCCCCGGCCGCGGCCACCGCGGTGATCGTCACCGTCCAGAACCCGCCGTTCTGGTCCTTCCTCGCCCTCCTCGCCCTCGCCGCCCTCCTCCTGGTCGCCACCGGTCTGGCCGGCGCCCGTCTCACGGGCCGCCGCTATCCCGCGTACTGGCTCTAACCTCCCCCTATGAAGACGGAATTGCGGGTGGCGGCCTACGCCGTGTGCGTCCGGGACGGGGAGATACTGCTCGCCCGGTGGGTCGACCGGGAGGGGCGGAAGCGGTGGACCCTGCCCGGCGGGGGGATGGATCACGGGGAGGAACCGGTCGCGACCGTCGTGCGGGAGGTCGAGGAGGAGACCGGCTACGTCACCGAGCCGACCGTGCTGCTCGGGATCGACTCCATCCGGCGCAACTGGCTGCGCCGGCTCGCCGGACCGGGGGACTGGCAGGGGCTGCGGATCCTGTACGAGGCGCGCATCGTCGGCGGGACACTGCGGAACGAGACCGGCGGGTCCACCGACCTCGCCGCCTGGCACCCGCTCGACTCCGTGACCTCCCTCGACCGGGTCGAACTCGTCGACATCGGCGTGCAGCTCTGGCGCGACCGGCCCCCGCTGGGCCGCTCCCGCCTCACCGATCCGGCGAACGGCTGAAAACGGCTCAACCGTCCCGACGTGGATCAACCCGCCGCCCACCTCCCGTGGTCCCCTCCCGTGACCGCAGTTCACGAACAGGGGAGCCCGCATGTCAGCCGCACGTACCGTCCGCACCCTCCTTGCCGCAGGACTCGTCGCCGGGATCACCGCCACCGCGCTCGTCGCGCCCGCCGTGGCCGCCGCGCCGCAGGCCGGCCCGTCCCACGCCACCACCCAGCGGGCCCTGGACAAGGCCGTCGCCGAGGGCGTGCCCGGGGCCGTCGCGCAGGCTCGTGACGGCAAGGCGCGCTGGACCGGTACGGCCGGCGAGCGCAAGGGCGGCGACCGCTTCCGGGTCGGCTCCATCACCAAGACCTTCACCGCCACCGTCCTGCTCCAGCTCCAGGCCGAGGGCCGGATCGACCTCGACGACCCGGTCGACACATGGCTGCCGGGCGTCGTCCGCGGCCACGGGCACGACGGGCGCAGGATCACCGTCCGTCAGCTGCTCAACCACACCAGCGGCATCTACAGCTACACCGAGGACCCCGCCTTCCAGGAGAAGGTCTTCGGCCCCGGCTTCCTGCAGCACCGCTACGACACCTGGACCCCGAAGCAGCTCGTGTCCGTCGCGATGGCGCACGAGCCCGACTTCGCCCCCGGGACGGCGTGGAACTACTCCAACACCAACTTCGTCCTGGCCGGGATGGTCGTCGAGAGCGTGACCGGACGCCCCTACGGAAAGGCGGTCGAGAACCGGATCGTCAAGCCGCTGAAGCTGCGGGCCACCTCCGTGCCCGGCACCGACTCCCGGATGCCGAAGCCGAACTCCCGCGCCTGGTCCAAGCTCTCCCGCGAGACCGGCGGGCCCGCGTACGACGTCACCGAGCTCAATCCGAGCATCGCCGGCGCCGCCGGAGAGATGATCTCCGACGCCAATGACCTGCAGACCTTCTACCGTGCGCTGCTCAAGGGCCGGCTGCTTCCGCCGGCCGAGATGAAGGAGATGACCGACACCGTTCCGATCTCCCCCGACCTGCCCGGCGCCGGATACGGCCTCGGACTGATGAAGCAGAAGCTGAGCTGCGGCAAGGAGGTCTGGGGGCACGGCGGCGGCATCCACGGGTCCCATTCCGAGGCCCAGGCCACCCGGGACGGCGAGCACTCCCTCGCCGCCAACTTCAACGCCGACTGGACCGGTGACACCCAGTCGGTGATCGAGGCGGAGTTCTGCGGCACGGTCCCGGCGAAGCGCTAGGTCGGGTCTTTCGGATCAGGCCGGATCAGGGAGCGGGGTCTGGTGCGTGCGATCGCAAGGCGGAGGAGGGAGGCAACGCGGAGCGTTGTGGACCGACGACAACGCGGCGAGCGTGCGTGCCAGATCCCGCGAGCCCGGCAAGATCCGAAAGAGACGGCCTAGCCGTCAACGGGGCAGGACGACCACGTAGGCGGCCGGCTGCCGGTCCGACGCGGCCATCAGCGCCGTACGGACCACGGTCGCCTGCTGGTCCATCGCCTCGCGCAGCTTGCGCGGGGTGAGGTGGACCACGGTGATCCCCAGCCGCTCCAGGTGCTCGCGCTTGCGCGTGTACTCGGACCACAGCGCGTCGTCGTCCTGCCGCGGCGCCCGGGTGTCCAGCTCCACGGCCACCGCCTGGTCCGGCCAGTAGGCGTCCAGGCCGCCCAGGTGCGGGCCGCCCGGCAGCCTCAGGTCCACGTTCCACAGGGGGTCCGGCAGTCCGAACGCGCGCACCATCTCGTACAGCCGCTCCTCGGCGATCGCCCGGCCCTCGGCGAGCAGCGAGTCCACCGCGTCCACGACGTGCGGGCGGTTCAGCAGCCGTGCCCGGTTCAACTCCCGCACCACGACACCCGGTTCGCAGTGTCCGCCGCTCACGGCCTCGGTGAGCAGCCGGCGCACCACGCTCGCGTCGGAGAGGGCCGAGACCGCGTCGGCGAGCGCCCGGGGCACCGGGGCGACGGGAAGCCCCCCGATCTCGGCGGGCTGCGGCCACTCGGTGGCGCGCACCACCCGGACCAGGGCCGTCGAGCGCAGGCGTCGCGTACGCGGCACCAGGACGTCGACCCGGTCGATCATGCCGGGTGAGGGGGCGGAGGCGAAGCCGTGCAGGGAGAGCGCGGCGAGCCCGGTCAGCATCGCCCCGGAACGCACGTGGCGGAGGGCCTCCCGGAGCCGGTCCACGCCGGTGTGGGGGAGGGGGGAGAGGGGGGCGTCGGGGGTGTTGTGGTTCATGCCGACGGTCTTCCGCCGTCCGGGCCCCTCGTAACCGCTGTTACGAAGTGGTCGCTCAATCCGGACAACTCCGCACTAAAGTACGCGCGTTCGAGTGCCGAGGTACGACGGCCCCCGGCGGTGCGTTCACCGCCGGGGGCCGTCCCACTGTCCGATGGTGCGATGTGTGCGACTAGTTGGCGCGCCCGTCGCACTCCTGCGCCCGCAGCGCCCGCGCCAGGTCGTCGCGCGCCTCCAGGACGAGCCGGCGCAGCGCCGGGGCGGCTGAGGCGTGCTCGGCGAGCCACGCATCGGTCGCCGCCAGGGTCTCCGGCCGGTCCTGGAGCCCCGGGAACAGACCGCGCACCACGTCCATGCCGATCTGGATCGACCGCTCCGACCAGATCCGCTCGATCGCCGCGAAGTACTTCTCCGCGTACGGCGCGATCAGCTCGCGCTGCGAGGACCGCACGAAGCCCGCGATGGTCGCCTCCACCAGCGCGTTGGACAGCGCGTCCGACTCGACGACCTGTGCCCAGGCCTGCGCCTTGACCGCCGCCGAGGGCCGCGCGGCCAGGCAGCGCACCTGGTGCCGCTTGCCCGTCGCCGTGTCGTCGCGGGCCAGCTCCTCGCCGATCCGGGCCTCGTCGGCGCGCCCGTGCGTGGCCAGCGGCTCCAGGAACGCCCAGCGCAGCTCCTGGTCGACCTCCAGCCCGTCGATCGTGGCCGAGCCGTCGAGCAGACCCTCCAGAAGCTGGAGGTCGGCGTCCGAGGACGCCACGGCGGCGAAGAAGCGCGCCCAGGTGAGCTGGTGCTCGCTGCCCGGCTCGGCGAGGCGCAGCTCGCGCAGCCCGCCCTCGGCGAGCAGCCGGCCGGCCTGGGGCCGCCCTTCCGGCGACGCGTAGTGGGTGACGGCCGACTGCGCCCAGGCGTGCACCATCTGCAGGACGCCGATGTCGGTCTCGCGGCCCGCGAAGTCGAGGACCACACGGACGAAGTCACGGGCCGGCATGAGGCCGTCGCGGGTCAGGTTCCACAGCGACGACCAGCACAGCGCGCGGGCCAGCGGGTCGGTGATGTCGCCGAGGTGGGCGCGCAGGGTCGCCAGCGAGGCCTCGTCGAAGCGGACCTTGCAGTAGGTGAGGTCGTCGTCGTTGACGAGCACCAGGTCGGGCTTCTCCGCGCCCGCGAGCTCGGCCACCACCGTACGCGCGCCGGTGATGTCGGCCTCCACGCGCGCGTAGCGCACGAGTTCCCCGCCGGAGAGCCGGTAGAGACCCACGGCCGCGCGGTGCGGGCGCAGCTCGTCGCCCTCCTGCAGGACGGCGAGTT
Organism: Streptomyces sp. NPDC101191; assembly: GCF_044767915.1. Taxonomy (NCBI): domain Bacteria; kingdom Bacillati; phylum Actinomycetota; class Actinomycetes; order Kitasatosporales; family Streptomycetaceae; genus Streptomyces; species Streptomyces sp. NPDC101191. The sequence continues at coordinate 7,212 of NZ_JBIWOU010000016.1, read as the reverse complement.
CGGTGACACGGCCCTCGGCGTCGTACGTGACGACGGGGGTGAGGGTGTTGACGCCGGAGGTCTGCAGCCAGGACTTCGCCCAGGCCTTCATGTCCCGGCCGGAGGTCTCCTCCAGGACGGTCAGCAGGTCCGCGAGGCGCGTGTTGCCGTAGGCGTGGCGCTTGAAGTAGCGGCGGGCGCCCTCCAGGAACGCGTCCCGGCCCGCGTAGGCCACCAGCTGCTTCAGGACGGAGGCGCCCTTGGCGTAGGTGATGCCGTCGAAGTTGAGCTTGGCGTCCTCCAGGTCACGGATGTCGGCCGTGATCGGGTGCGTGGACGGCAGCTGGTCGGCGCGGTACGCCCAGGCCTTGCGGTTGTTGGCGAAGGTCACCCAGCTGTTGGTGAAGCGGGTCGCCTCGGCGAGCGAGAACGAGCCCATGAAGTCGGCGAAGGACTCCTTCAGCCACAGGTCGTCCCACCACACCATGGTGACCAGGTCGCCGAACCACATGTGGGCCATCTCGTGCAGGATCACGTTGGCCCGGCGCTCGTACGCCGCCTGCGTGACCTTGCCGCGGTAGATGTACTCCTCGCGGAAGGTCACCATGCCCGGGTTCTCCATCGCGCCGAGGTTGTACTCGGGGACGAAGGCCTGGTCGTACTTCCCGAAGGGGTACGGGTAGTCGAAGTTGTCGTGGAAGAAGTCGAAGCCCTGCTTGGTGATCAGGAAGACGTCGTCCGCGTCGAAGTGCTTCGCGAGCCCCTTGCGGCACATCGCGCCCAGCGGGATCTCCAGGTCGCCGCGCCGGTAGGTGTCCGTGACGTAGTGGTACGGACCCGCCACCACGCAGGTGATGTACGTGGAGATCGGCTCGGTCCCGGCGAACCGCCAGCGCCCCTCGGCGTCCTGCTCGCCCACGCCGTTCGACCAGACCGTCCAGCCCTCGGGCGCGTCCACCTCGAAGCGGTACGGGGCCTTGAGGTCGGGCTGCTCGAAGTTGGCGAAGACCCGGCGGGCGTCGGCCGGCTCGTACTGGGTGTAGAGGTAGACCTCGCCGTCCTCCGGGTCGACGAAGCGGTGCATGCCCTCGCCGGTGCGGCTGTAGGCGCACTGGGCGTCGACGACCAGCTCGTTCTCGTCGGCGAGGCCGTCGAGGGCGATCCGCGCGCCGTCGAAGACGACCGCCGGGTCGAGCGCCCGCCCGTTGAGGGTGACCGCGTTCACCGAGGGGGCGATCAGGTCGACGAAGGTGCTGTCGCCCGCGCCCGTGCGGCGGAAGCGCAGGGTGGTCACGGAGCGGAAGGTGCGCACGCCCTCCCCGGACTCGCCGACGGCCGAGCGCAGGTCGAGGTACACCTCGTACCCGTCGACGGACAACAGCTCCGCCCGCTCGTGGGCCTCGTCGCGGGACAGGTTCTCACCGGGCACGGTCACTCCTTCGTGGCTCGTTCGAAACAGCACCGATCCTCCCATGTGCCACTGTCGCCGGGCACCCCGGGAATGCGGGAGCGGACCGGCCGTGTTGCCCGGTTGGCGCATTCAGAGCACTCCTGAGGAGAGACATGTCCGAGACCAGGACCACCGCCGACTTCTATTTCGACCCGCTGTGCCCGTGGGCCTGGATGACCTCCCGCTGGATGCTGGAGGTGGAGAAGGTGCGCCCCGTCGACGTCCGCTGGAAGGTCATGAGCCTCGCCGTCCTCAACGAGGACCGCCTCGCCGACCTGCCGGCCGAGTACCGCGAGATGATGGAGACCCAGGCCTGGGGCCCGGTCCGCGTCGTGATCGCCGCCCAGCAGCTGCACGGCGACGAGGTCGTCGGAAAGCTCTACACGGCGCTCGGCACCCGCTTCCACAACCGGGGCGAGGGCCCGACCCGTGAGGCGATCGAGTCCGCGCTGTCCGACGTCGGCCTGCCGGCGGAGCTCGCCGACTACGCCGACAAGGACACCTACGACGCCGAGCTGCGCGCCTCCCACAAGGAGGGCATCGAGAAGGTGGGCCAGGACGTCGGCACCCCGGTGATCGCCGTCCCCGGCGCGGACGGCGCGGAGGTCGCCTTCTTCGGCCCGGTCGTCACCCCGACCCCGCGGGGCGATGCGGCGGCGCGGCTGTGGGACGGCACGCTGCTCGTGGCGTCGACGCCAGGCTTCTTCGAGATCAAGCGCACGCGCACGGCGTCGCCGAGCTTCGAGTAGGACGCGCTCCCCGCACGGGGGAGCCCAGGTACGGAAGAACCCCCGCGATTCCTGTCATCGCGGGGGTTCTTCTTTCATCCGCCTGCCCGGTGAAGGTGGAGAAGACGATCACGAGCAGGGCGTTCTCCGGTGTGCCGCCGTCAGAAGGAGATCAGCGGGATGCTGGCCTTCGCGGCCGTGTAGCGCTGCTGCACGTCCTGCCAGTTGACGACCTGCCACATGGCCTCGATGAAGTCGACCTTCTGGTTCTTGTACTGCAGGTAGAAGGCGTGCTCCCAGGCGTCGAAGACGAGCACCGGGACCGAGCCCTGGCCGACGTTGCCCTGGTGGTCGTAGACCTGCTCGACGATCAGGCGGCCGCTGATCGGCTCGTACGCGAGGACGCCCCACCCGGAGCCCTGGGTGGTCGCCGCGGCCTTGGTCAGCTGGGCCTTGAACTTGGCGAAGGAGCCGAAGGACGCGGTGATCGCGTCGGCCAGCTCACCGACCCCGTCGGCGGCCAGTGGCTCTCCGCCGCCCCCGTCCTTCGGGCTGTTCATGTTGTTCCAGTAGATGGAGTGCAGGATGTGGCCGGAGAGGTGGAAGGCCAGGTTCTTCTCCAGGCCGTTGATCGCGCCCCACTGGTCCTTGTCGCGCGCCTCCTCCAGCTGCTCCAGCGTGTCGTTCGCGCCCTTGACGTAGGCGGCGTGGTGCTTGTCGTGGTGCAGCTCGATGATCTGCGGATTGATCACCGGCTCCAGCGCCGCGTAGTCGTACGGCAGCTCCGGAAGTGTGTAGATCGCCATGCGCGAACCCTTAGCCCTTCGACCGACTGCTTATTGCAACCTCTATGCAAGTGCAGGCTAGCAGTAGGTGCGGGAAAAGTTGATCAGCCCTTGGACCTAGGCCACGGCCCGGGACCCCCACGGCCCGGGGCCCCGGGGAACGCCGACGCGCCCCGCCGGAAGGCCCGGCGGGGCGCGGTCGTCTGTGTGGAGGGAGCGGGATCAGGCCTTGTCGGCCGGCGTCTCGGCCGCCGGGTCCGCGGCGGGAGCCTTCTCGCGCGCCTTCTGCAGCACGAAGCCGACCACCGCGAGCGCCACCGTCAGGGCGCCGGTCGAGTACAGCTGGACGCGGGTGCCCTCCTCACGGGCCATCAGGACGAAGACCGCCGCCATGCCGAGCAGTGCCACCCAGGTCAGCACCGGGAAGCCCCACATCTTCACGACCAGCTTCTCCGGCGCCTCGCGCTCGGTGCGGCGCCGCAGCACCAGCTGGGAGGCCGCGATGAAGAACCAGACGACGAGGATGATCGCGCCGATGGTGTTGAGCAGCCAGATGAAGGCCTTGTCCGGCGACCAGTAGCTCAGCAGCACGCAGCCGAAGCCGACGACGCAGGAGACCAGGACGGCCGGGCGGGGCACTCCGCCGGAGGTGCGGCCGAGCGCCTTCGGACCCTGGTCGCGGGCGACCAGCGAGCAGGCCATCCGGGAGGCGCCGTAGATGTTGGCGTTCATCGCCGAGAGCAGGGCGACCAGGACGACCACGTTCATGATCTGGCCGGCGGCCGGGATGCCCAGGTGGTCGAGGGTGGCGACGTACGGGCCCTTCTCGACGACCGCCTTGTCGCCCCACGGGACGAGCGTGACGATGACCGCCATGGAGCCGATGTAGAAGAGCGCGATGCGCCACATCGCCGTGCGGACGGCCTTGGCGACGCCCTGCACGGGGTGCTCGGACTCGGCCGCGGCGATGGTGACGGTCTCCAGACCGCCGTACGCGAAGACGGAGGCGAGCAGGCCGACGATCAGGCCCTCGGAGCCGTGCGGGAAGAAGCCGCCGTCCCCGGTGAGGTTGGCGGTGCCCGGGGCGTCGGTGCCGGGCAGCACGCCGGCGATGGCGAGCACGCCGATGCCGAGGAAGAGGACGATCGCGCCGACCTTGAGCGTGGCGAACCAGAACTCGAACTCGCCGAAGTTCTTCACGGCCGCCAGGTTGGTGCCGCAGAACACCAGCATGAAGAGGGCCACCCAGGCCCACGCCGGGGTGCCGGGGAACCAGCCGGTCATGATGTTCGCGGCACCGATGCCCTCCAGGCCGACGGCCACGCAGAGCAGGAACCAGAAGGCCCAGCCCGCGGTGAAGCCGGCCCACGGGCCGAAGGCGCGCTCGGCGTGGACGGAGAAGGAGCCGGAGGCCGGGTTGGCCGCCGACATCTCGCCCAGCATGCGCATGACCAGCATGACCAGCACGCCGGAGATCGCGTACGCGAGGACGATCGACGGGCCGGCCGCCGCGATGCCGGCGCCGGAGCCGACGAAGAGGCCGGCGCCGATCACGCCGCCGAGAGCGATCATCGACAGATGCCGCTGCTTGAGGCCGTGCGTCAGGCCCGAGGGGGCGGTCGCGCCGTCCTTGGGGTCGGCCGGCGCGGGTGCGGTGGTCCGAGACATGGGCGAACCCTGTTCACTAGCTGAGACGGGGAGGGTGGGCCACAGTCTGTGGGGCCGCACCGCTCACAGGGAACGCATGTCCGCTATACGGTCACGACCTTCACACAAGGTGAAGATTCAGTTTCGCTTCGTGGAGGGCCCGGCGGGAGCGGACGAACCGGGTTCGCCGACCGGGCCGGAGGGGCCGGGGGACGCCGCCGAGGCCGGGCCCCGCTCCGGGCCCCGGCCCGCTGTGCGCCGCGCGCGCAGCTCGCGCGCCCACGCCACCGCGAGCACCGCCGCCGTCGCCCCGGCCGACCACAGGACCTGCGGGCGGGCCCCGTCGTCGAGCAGCATCAGCACGAGCACCGCGGCCATCCCCGCGAGCGCCGCCCAGGTCAGCCACGGGAAGCCCCACATGCGCAGGGTCAGCGTCTCCGGCGCCTCGCGCTCGATCCGGCGCCGCAGCCGCAGCTGGGACACGGCGATCAGCGCCCACACGAACAGCAGGACCGCGCCCACCGCGTTGAGCATGTAGAGGAAGACGGAATCCGGCCACTTCAGATTGAGCAGGACGGAGACGAAACCGAAGGCCACGGACGCGAGCACCGCCCGTCGCGGCACCCCTCCGCCGGAGACCCTGAGCAGTCCCTTCGGTGCCTCGTCGCGCTCGGCGAGCGAGAACACCATCCGAGAGGAGCCGTACAGATTGGCGTTGAGCGCCGACAGCAGCGCCACGAACACCACGACGTTCATGACCTGCCCGGCCGCCGGCACCCCGATCGCGTCCAGGACCGCCACATACGGGGACTCGCCCGGCTTCATCGCGGTCCACGGCAGCAGGGTCACGATCACCAGCATCGAGCCCACGTAGAAGAGGAGGATGCGCCACACGGCGCTGCGCACCGCCCGGGCCACGTTGCGCGCCGGGTCGTCCGACTCGGCCGCCGCGATCGTCACCACCTCCAGGCCGCCGAAGGCGAACACGACGGCCAGCACCCCGGACACCACGCCGGACCAGCCGTGCGGCAGGAAGCCGCCCTGCCCGGTCAGATTCGCCAGGCCCACCGGGTCCGTGTCGGGCAGCCGGCCCGTGATCGCCAGCACGCCGAGCAGTAGGAACAGCACGATCGCGCCGACCTTGAGCGCCGCGAACCAGAACTCGAACTCGCCGAAGTTCTTCACCGCCGCGAGGTTCGTCGCCGTGAACACCACCATGAAGAGCAGCACCCAGCCCCACTGCGGGACCCCCGGTACCCAGCCGTGCGCGATCCGGGCCGCGCCGGTCGCCTCCACGGCGAGCACGACCACGAGCAGGAACCAGTACAGCCAGCCCACCGAGAAGCCCGCCCAGCGCCCGAGCGCCCGCTCCGCGTGCACCGAGAAGGCGCCGGAGGCCGGCATCGCCGCCGACATCTCGCCGAGCATGCGCATGATCAGCATCGCGAGCGCGCCCGCGATCAGATACGAGACGACGATGCCGGGACCGGCGACCGCGATGCCCGCGCCCGAGCCCACGAAGAGCCCCGCGCCGATCACCCCGCCGAGGCCCAGCATCGTCAGGTGACGCTGCTTCAGTCCATGGGAGAGGGGCTCCGGTTCGGAGGCCAGGGAGTCGTGCATGAGGGATTCGCGCTCTCGGACGGTTTATGGAGACCCCACAGTCTCTCTGGTGACGGGCCCATGGCGCAAAAGGGACCCTTATGCAGGACTTCCCAGTGACAAGGGTCACTCTGCATTCGGTGGGGAAAGCGGGCTTTGTTTGATCTCCACGAAGGGCTCGACCCCTGCTTTGTGGGCGGCTGACGGTGATCGGCCGGTCACCGCTGGCATACGGTCGAGCCTGTTCCGCCCCGTCCGCCGTCCCCGTCACCCCACGGAGTACCGATGAGCACCGCCGCCGCCCCCGTCTCCTCCCTCCGTTCCGGCACGGTCCTGGCCGACCTGATCCCGGCGAGCAGGGTCCGCGACGTCGCGCTCGTCGTCGGCGGCGCCGCGCTGACGGGCCTCGCCGCGCAGATCTCCGTCCCGGTCCCGGGCTCCCCGGTCCCGGTCTCCGGCCAGACCTTCGCCGCCCTGCTCGTCGGCACCGCGCTCGGCGCCCGCCGAGGCTTCCTCTCCCTCGGCCTCTACGCCGTCGCCGGCATGGCGGGCGTGCCGTGGTTCGCCCAGGCCTCCTCCGGCTGGGCCATGCCGTCCTTCGGCTACATCCTCGGCATGCTGCTCGCCGCCACCCTCGTCGGCGGCCTCGCCCGCCGCGGCGCCGACCGCTCGGTCCTGCGCACCGCCGGCACGATGGTGCTCGGCTCCGCGGTCATCTACGCGGTCGGCGTGCCGTACCTGGCCCTCGCCACCGGCATGAGCTTCGGCCAGGCGGTCGCCGCGGGCCTGACCCCGTTCCTGATCGGCGACGCGCTCAAGGCCGCCCTCGCCATGGGCGCCCTGCCGGCCGCCTGGAAGCTCGTCGGCCGCAAGGGCTGACGCCCCGCCTCCTTCCTCCCGGAGAGGTGGGGGGGGGGGGGGGGGGGCGCGGCCCCCCCCCCCCCCCCCCCCCCGCCCCCCCCCCCCCCCCCCCCCCCGCGGGCCCCCCCCCCCCCCCGGGGGGGGGCCCGGCCCCCCCCCC
>NZ_JBIWOU010000015.1:0-158090 GCF_044767915.1 Streptomyces sp. NPDC101191 | reverse complement strand
CGGCGGCTCACGCTCAAACCTTCGAACGCGGATTCCTCATTTCGCAAAAACGCACGGAAACACAAGACGGCACGACAAAAGCGTGCTGTCAGGCGTCGATGGTTGTTGCGGAATCGCTGTCCGGGGCCGACCGGAGTCGGTGCTCACGTCGGACAACTCGGAGAACACTACGGATCACGAGGGACCATGTCAACCCCGCGCCTGGGTGCCCGCCGACACCGAAGTCAGTCGTGAGAGGAGCATCAGGGTCGCCCCGCGCAACTGCCCCGAGCCCGTCCTCCGCCTGACGAGGATCTCCCCGTGACGACGTCCGGGCGCCGGTCACGGATGAAGTAGGACAGCACCCCTCCTGACAGTACGGCCCGGAGGACGTGAAGCTCGTTGTGGAGGTGGTCTCCCCCGAGTCCGCCCATCGCGATCGCACAGTAAAGCTCCGCAAGTACGCAGAGGCCGGCATCCCGCACTACTGGTGCATCGAGGACGAGGACGGGGCGCCCGTCGTGCACGTCTACGAGCTCGACGAACCCACCGGCGCCTACGCGCCCGCCGGGATTTTCCGGAACGCTCTCCAGCGCCCGGTGCCCTTCGAGATCACCCTGGACCTCGACAAGCTCACACCGCCGCGCAGCAGCTGAAAAGACAGCACCAAGTCAGCACGGTGCAAGTTCACCCAGCACATCCAGCACGCGCGACCGCGACGAAGCCCGTCGCCCGCGCCGGGAAAAGCGTTGTGTACACCTGAGTCACTCGGCACGCTTGGGCGCATGACGCAGCCGCTACCCATAGAGTCCATCCGCGATGTGCGCGCCCACCTCGCCGAGGTCGTGGAGCGTGCTGATCGCGACGACGTACCCACAGTGATCACGCGCCGGGGCAAGGAAGTCGCCGCCGTCGTCTCCATCGAGGTACTGCGCAAGTACCAGGAGTGGGAAGAGCGCGAGATCAATCGGATCATCGACGAGCGCATGGCCAACCCCGCGCCCGGCATCCCGATCGAGGACATCATGAGGGAGACGCTGGCACGCGGTGAGTGAGCCGCGCTCGTGTCCCAGCTCGAACGGCGCCGCCTGCGCGTCGGCGACTACCGCGTCGTCTACGCCATCGGCAGCAGAGAACTGGTGGTCTGGGCCGTTCACGCGGGACACCGGTCCACCGTTTACGACACCTGAGTGCTGCTGACCACACGTCAGAGTGTCCAGCACCCATCCAGCACGCGAATGCAGAAGGGGTCGGACTCGACAGAGTCCGACCCCTTCGACTTGCACGTTTGACTCAAGGCCTAACGTGCAGTGCGTGCGCGACTACACGTTGAAGCGGAACTCCACCACGTCGCCGTCCTGCATGACGTACTCCTTGCCCTCCATGCGGGCCTTGCCCTTGGCGCGGGCGTCGGCGACGGAGCCCGTCTCGACCAGGTCCGCGAAGGAGATGACCTCGGCCTTGATGAAGCCCTTCTGGAAGTCGGTGTGGATCACACCGGCCGCCTCGGGGGCCGTGGCGCCCTTCTTGATGGTCCAGGCGCGGGACTCCTTGGGGCCGGCCGTCAGGTAGGTCTGGAGGCCGAGGGTGTCGAAGCCGACGCGGGCGAGGGTGGCGAGGCCGGGCTCCTCGGCGCCGACGGACTGGAGGAGCTCCATGGCGTCCTCCTCGTCGAGCTCGGCGAGGTCCTGCTCCAGCTTGGCGTTGAGGAAGATGGCCTCGGCGGGGGCGACCAGGGCGCGCTGCTCGTCCTTGAAGGCGTCGTCGGTCAGCTCGTCCTCGTCGACGTTGAAGACGTAGAGGAACGGCTTGGTGGTGAGCAGGTGGAGGTCGTGGAGGAGCTCCGCCTTCTCCGAGCCCTGGACGATGCCGGCCGAGAAGAGCGTGTCGCCCTTCTCCAGGATCTCCTTGGCGGCCTCGACGGCCACGACCTTCGGGGCCACGTCCTTCTTGATCCGGGACTCCTTCTGGAGTCGCGGCAGGACCTTCTCGATGGTCTGCAGGTCGGCGAGGATCAGCTCGGTGTTGATCGTCTCGATGTCGTCCTTGGGCGAGACCTTGCCGTCGACGTGCACGACGTTCTCGTCCTTGAAGGCGCGGATGACCTGGCAGATCGCGTCCGACTCGCGGATGTTCGCCAGGAACTTGTTGCCCAGGCCCTCACCCTCGCTCGCGCCGCGCACGATGCCGGCGATGTCGACGAAGTCGACGGTGGCCGGGAGGACGCGCTGCGAGCCGAAGATCTCGGCGAGCTTGTCCAGGCGGGTGTCCGGGACGCCGACGACGCCGACGTTGGGCTCGATCGTGGCGAACGGGTAGTTGGCCGCCAGCACGTCGTTCTTGGTCAGGGCGTTGAACAGGGTCGACTTGCCGACGTTCGGCAGGCCGACGATTCCGATCGTGAGCGACACGGTGGCGACTTCCCTAGGAGGAGTGGAGGGTGGGGCGATCCCCCAGTTTACGGGGGCACCCGACCGGGCCCGACCGGTCGAGAACACCCCTCTTCCCGCCAAGGTCACCCAAAGGGCGTGTCCCGCAGGGGGTTCCCGGGCTGTTCCGACCTACGTTGGTGATGTGGAGCAGCACAGGACACGCAAGACGCAGCCCCGCCACCCCGCCGGGCACGGCCGGGAGGCCCCTCTGACGCCGCCCGGCGCCCTGGTCGAGGGCGCCGCGGTCTACCGCGTCGCCTCCCGGCCGCGTCCGGGCCGGCCCCGCGTCGAGCGCACGCCGCCGCCCGTCGTCATGGCGCTGCGCAGACTGCCCAACCCCCGGCTGACAGGTCTGGGCGCCGGGCTCTTCGTCTCCGCCGTCATGCTGGCGATCGGTTTCCTCGACTGGCTGCTGTTCGACAGCTCTCCGCTCGTCTACGGGCTGCTCTTCCTGCCCGTCAGCGCCCTGACCGCGTTCTGGGTGCGCACCGCCGACCTGGTCACCGCGCCCATCTCCGTACCGATCGCCTTCGCCGTCGGCGTCGTCCCCGTCTCGGGCGGTACGGGCGGGTTCGGGGGCCAGGCCATGGCCCTGGTCACGGCCCTCGCCGTGCACGCCGGCTGGCTGTACGGCGGCACTCTCGTCGCCGGCCTGATCGCCAGCGTCCGGAAGGTGCGCGACATGGGGCGCCGCCAGCGGGCGCCGGGCGGTGCGGCACGACCGGTCAGGCGCCCGGCCCCCGAACGCGGCTAGGACGAACGACGGCGGGAGGGGGCGGGGCCGGGGTGGGGGTGTCCGGACGTGGCGGCGACCTTCCCGAGCGAAGCGAAGGGAAGCTCGCAGTCCGGGCCGCCCGCGGTCTGGTTGTGTCGCCGCACGCCCCCCCCCCCCCCCCGGCCCCCGCCCCCGGCACCCCACGGGGTTGCCACCCACGAGCTCGCCGCGCCCACCCACCCGGCCCGGCACCACCCCAGGTCAGAGCAGGTCAGAGCAGGTCAGAGGCGCCGCAGGTCAGGTCAGGGCAGGGCAGGTCAGAGCACCGACGCCCCGGGCGGGGTGACCGGCGGCGCCCCCGCCGCCATCGCCGCCCCCACGATCCCCGCGTTGTTCTGCAACTGCGCCGGCACGATCTCCGCCCTGATGCCCTCGATCAGCGGCAGGAACCGGTCGGCCTTCCTGCTGACTCCCCCGCCGATGATGAAGAGCTCTGGCGAGAAGAGCATCTCGACGTGCGCCAGGTACTTCTGCACCCGTCGCGTCGCCCAGTGCTCCCAGCTCAGGTCCTCGTCCTCGCGCGCCTTCGACGAGGCGCGCTTCTCCGCGTCGTGGCCCTTGAGCTCCAGGTGCCCGAGTTCGGTGTTGGGGAGGAGCGTGCCGTCGACGAAGACGGCCGAGCCGATCCCGGTGCCGAGGGTGAGCACGATGACGGTGCCCTTCCGGCCCTTCCCCGCGCCGAAGGCCATCTCCGCGATCCCCGCCGCGTCGGCGTCGTTGAGGACGGTCACCGGCAGTCCGCCGAGCCGGTCGCCGAGCAGCCGGCCGGCGTCGACGCCGATCCAGCCCTTGTCGACGTTGGCCGCGGTACGGATGGTGGAGCCGGTGACGACCCCGGGGAAGGTGACGCCGATCGGCCCGGACCAGCCGAAGTGGTCCACGACCTCGACGACGCAGCCCGCGACGTCGTCGGGCGTCGCGGGCTGCGGGGTGAGTACCTTGTGGCGGGGTTCGGCCAGGTCGCCGCGGGCCAGGTCCACGGGGGCGCCTTTGATGCCCGAGCCGCCGATGTCCACTCCGAAGACGTTCATGGACCCAACGTTACGGGCAGAGGCCCTCCGTCACTCCTCAAACGGGAGCCGGAGTCACTCCTTGCCGAGCGCGTCCGCCACCGCGCGGAGGTCCTTGTTGCGGAGCTCCTTGGGCAGCGAGAAGGTCAGCGACTCGTCGGCCGTCTTGACCAGCTCCACGTCGGCGTAGCCGCGCTCGGACAGCCACTCCAGGACCTCCTGGACGAGGACGTCCGGGACGGAGGCGCCGGAGGAGAGGCCGACGCTGGTGACGCCCTCCAGCCAGGTCTCGTCGATCTCGCTGGCGAAGTCGACGAGGTAGGCGGCGGGGGCGCCGGCCTGCTTGGCGACGTCGACCATGCGCTGGGAGTTCGAGGAGTTCTTGGAGCCGACGACGATGACCAGCTCGGCCTGCGTGGCGAGCTCCTTGATCGCGGTCTGGCGGTTCTGCGTGGCGTAGCAGATGTCGTCCGACGGCGGGGAGATCAGCTGCGGGAACTTCTCCTTCAGCGCGTCCACCGTCTCCATGGTCTCGTCGACCGAGAGCGTGGTCTGGGAGAGCCAGACGACCCGGGAGGGGTCGCGGACCTCGACCTTGGCGACGTCCTCGGGGCCGTCGACGAGCTGGATGTGGTCGGGGGCCTCGCCGGAGGTGCCGATGACCTCTTCGTGGCCCTCGTGGCCGATGAGGAGGATGTCGAAGTCCTCGTTGGCGAAGCGCACGGCTTCCTTGTGGACCTTGGTGACCAGCGGGCAGGTCGCGTCGATCGTCGCGAGCCGGCCCTGTCGGGCCTCCTCGTGGACGGTCGGGGCGACGCCGTGCGCGGAGAACATCACGATGTTGCCCGGCGGCACCTCGGTGGCCTGGTCGACGAAGATCGCGCCCTTCCGCTCCAGGGTCTGCACGACGTACTTGTTGTGCACGATCTCGTGGCGCACGTAGACGGGGGCCCCGTACTGCTCCAGGGCCTTCTCCACGGCGATCACGGCACGGTCCACACCCGCGCAGTAGCCGCGGGGAGCGGCGAGCAGGACACGCTTCGGGCTGTTCGCGGGCGTTGCAGTCATGGTCCCCATCGTAAGGCCGCGTCGGTGGGCGGTTTCGTCACCGCCGTGGCCGAGACTGACGCCATGGCTGAGGACGCACGGGCGGCGGGGGCGGATCACGAGGGCCTGCGACGGAATCTCGGCTTCCGGGACCTCGTGGTCTACGGGCTGCTGTTCATCGCCCCGATGGCGCCGGTCGGCGTGTACGGCACGCTGGACGCGAAGTCGCACGGGGCGGTCGCACTCGTGTACGTCGTGGCGACCGTCGCGATGGCGTTCACGGCCTTCAGCTACGCGCAGATGGTGCGGGTCGCCCCGGGCGCCGGCTCCGTGTTCACCTACGCGCGCACGGCGCTCGGCGAGGGGCCCGGGTTCGTCGCCGGCTGGATGGCGATGCTCGACTACCTGCTGATCCCGGCGGTCGCGTACCTCTTCGCGGGCATCGCCATGGAGGCGCTGGTCCCCGAGGTGCACCGGTGGGTGTGGACGGGGATCGCGGTGGTGGTGACGACGCTGCTCAACCTGTGGGGCGTGCGGGCCGCGGCCCGGGTCGGCTTCGCCGTGCTGACGATGGAGATCGTGGTCCTGCTGGTCTTCGTCGTGTCCGCGATCGTCGTGCTCGTACGGGACGGGGCGCAGCGCGACTGGTGGTCGCCGCTGACGGGGGACGCCGGGTTCTCGACGGCGGCGATCGTCGGGGCGGTGTCGGTGGCGGTCCTGTCGTACCTGGGCTTCGACGCGATCGCGGCCTTCGCGGAGGAGGTGACGGGCGGCTCGGAGAAGGTGGCCCGCGCGCTGCTGTTCTGTCTGGCGCTGGCGGGCGCGCTCTTCGTGGCGCAGACCTGGTTGGTGGCGCTGCTGGAACCGGTCTCGTCGGGCGAGCTGGCGGCGGATCCGGCACTGCAGGGCTCCGCCTTCTACGACGCGGTGGAGGGGGCCGTGGGGGGCTGGCTGCACGACCTGGTGGCCGTCTCGAAGGCGATCGGCGCGGCCTTCGCGGCCCTCGCGGGGCAGGCGGCGGGCAGCAGGCTGTTGTTCGCCATGGGCCGCGAGCGCCGGCTGCCTCATCTGCTGGCCCGTACGGACTCGGGCGTGCCCCGGGTGGCGCTGCTCGTGTCGGCGACGGTCACGATGATCGCGGCGGTGTGGGCGGCGCGGAGCGACGACGGTCTCGACCACCTGGTGTCGGTGGTGGACATCGGCGCGCTGACCGCGTTCGTCCTGCTGCACGCGAGCGTGGTGGTCTGGTTCGCGGTGCGGCGCATGGCGGGGCCGCCGCACTGGCTGCGCCATGTGGTGGCGCCGGTGCTGGGTGCGGCGATCCTGGTCGCGGTGATCGTGGAGGCCTCCCCCTCGGCGCAGGTCGTGGGCGTGATCTGGCTGGGCATCGGTCTGGTGGTCCTCGCGGTGCAGGGCGCCCGGCGCCCGGAAGCGTGACGGTGCCCCGGGCCCGGAAGCGTGACGCGGCTCGGCGTCCGGGAGCGTGACGGTGCCCCGGGCCCGGAAGCGTGACCGTGCCCCGGGCCCGGAAGCGCGACGGTGCCCCGGGCCCGGAAGCCTGACGGTGCCCCGGGCCCGGGAGCGCGACGCGGCTCGGCGTCCGGGGACGCGGAGGGCGGCGGGCGGAGGGCGGCGGGCGGCGGCGAGCGGCCAGCGGCCAGCGGCCAGCAGCCAGCGGCGACATCGTCCGCCTGCGGGCGCCGGGCCGACCCGGCCGGGCGCCCGAGGGCGCGGCGGTCGCGGGGCGTCCGGAGGAGCCCGGCGGCCTGGGTCCGGGAGCGTGACGGGCCCCCGCACGGCACGCCTCCGCTGTCGGACCGGGCCGTTACGCTCGGCGCATGGGTCTGAACACGTCAGCCGAAGCGCCGCTGCCCGTCGGTGAGATCTCCCGGCTCATCGGGGGCTGGATCGACCGGCTCGGGACGGTGTGGGTCGAGGGGCAGATCACGCAGTTGTCGCGGCGGCCGGGAGCCGGGGTGGTGTTCCTGACGCTCCGGGACCCCTCGTACGACATCTCGATCAACGTCACCTGCTACCGCCAGGTCTTCGACGCCGTCGCCGACGTCGTGTCCGAGGGCGCGCGGGTGGTCGTGCACGCGAAGCCGGAGTGGTACGCGCCCCGGGGGCAGTTGTCGCTGCGGGCGGCGGAGATCCGGCCGGTCGGCATCGGCGAGCTGCTGGCCCGCCTGGAGATGCTGAAGAAGTCGCTGGCCGCCGAGGGACTCTTCGCACTCGACCGGAAGAAGCCGCTGCCCTTCCTGCCGCAGCTGATCGGCCTGGTCTCCGGGCGGGCGTCGGCGGCCGAGCGGGACGTCCTGGAGAACGCGCGGCGGCGCTGGCCGGCCGTCCGTTTCGAGGTGCGCAACGTGGCGGTGCAGGGGGTGAAGGCCGTGCCGCAGGTGATCCAGGCGGTGCGGGAGCTCGACGCGCACGAGGGTGTGGACGTGATCATCGTGGCGCGGGGCGGCGGCAGCGTCGAGGACCTGCTGCCGTTCTCGGACGAGCAGCTGGTCCGGGCGGTCGCCGACTGCCGTACGCCGGTGGTGTCGGCGATCGGTCACGAGCCGGACTCGCCGTTGCTCGACCTCGTCGCGGACCTGCGGGCCTCCACGCCGACCGACGCCGCGAAGAAGGTCGTGCCGGACGTGGGCGAGGAGCTGGAGCGGGTGCGGGGCCTGCGGGACCGGGCGCTGCGCTGCGTGCGGGGGTTGCTGGAGCGTGAGGAGCGGGGGCTGGCGCACGCGCTGGCCCGGCCGGTGATGGAGCACCCGCAGCGGATGGTCGAGGTGCGCGAGGACGAGCTCGACGCGCTGCTCGCCCGCAGCCGGCGCACGCTCGGGCATCTGCTGGACCGGGCCGACTCGGAGCTGTCGCACACCCGGGCGCGGGTGCGGGCGCTGTCGCCGGCGGCGACGCTGGAGCGCGGGTACGCGGTGCTCCAGCGGGCGGACGGCGCGGTGGTGCGGGACCCGGCGGAGGTCGGGGCCGACGAGGAGCTGCGGGCCCGGGTGGCCGCGGGCGAGTTCACGGTGCGCCGCACGGCCGGTCAGGGCTGAGCGCCGCACATCTTCCGGACGCCGGTCCGGATCATCTTCCCCAGGGATTTCCAAGGAGAGACGCATGGCTACGGGTACGGAACAGGGCGCGCTCGGCTACGAGCAGGCGCGGGACGAGCTGATCGAGGTCGTCCGGCGCCTGGAGGCGGGCGGGACGACGCTGGAGGAGTCGCTGGCGCTGTGGGAGCGCGGCGAGGAGCTGGCGAAGGTCTGCCGGCACTGGCTGGAGGGGGCGCGGGCCCGGCTCGACGCCTCGCTGGCGGCCGAGCGGGCGGAGGAGGCGGCGGAGGGGGAGGAGTAGGGGGCGCGGGGTTGTCGCGTACACTTAATCCTGTGAACCGGATCACTATCCGGTTTGGATAGTTGAAACTTCACCTACTCCGGGCGTACTGTCGAGACATCGCTCGCTCCCCCCGACGAGCGACCCCCCTTGCAGTTCGGAAGGTACGCAGCATGTCTCTCGTTCTTGACCCCGCCGCCCAGGACCTCCTCTTCCGTGAGGCCCGCACTGCCAACACGTTCACCGACGAGCCGGTGACCGACGAGCAGGTCCAGGCGATCTACGACCTCGTCAAGTACGGCCCGACCGCGTTCAACCAGACGCCGCTGCGCATCACCCTGGTCCGCTCCCCCGAGGCCCGCGAGCGCCTGGTCGCGCACATGGCCGAGGGCAACCAGGCCAAGACGAAGGCCGCCCCGCTGGTCGCCATCCTCTCCGCGGACAACGAGTTCCACGAGGAGCTCCCGGCCCTGCTTCCGCACTTCCCGCAGGCCAAGGACATGTTCTTCGCCGAGCGCCCGGTCCGCGAGCAGTCCGCCCTGCTGAACGCCGCCCTCCAGGCCGCCTACTTCATCGTCGGCGTCCGCGCCGCCGGCCTGGCCGCCGGCCCGATGACCGGCATGGACTTCGCCGGCCTCCAGAAGGAGTTCCTGGACGACGACCACACCCCGCTGATGGTCGTCAACATCGGCAAGCCGGGCGAGGACGCCTGGTTCCCGCGTTCCCCGCGTCTGGCCTTCGACGAGGTCATCACCACCGTCTGATGACCTGAGCGCACGCGAAGGGCCCCTGGTGCACCGCACCAGGGGCCCTTCCGCATGTCCGCAGCAGCAGGACCTCGCGCCGTCAGACCTTCTTCGACTGCAGCGCGCCCGCCATCTGGGCGAGCCGCTCGAACGAGGCCGTACCGGCCACGACCGTCGTCGCACCGCCCTCGGTGCGCACGAGGGCGTCGTACTTCGGACCCTCCCAGCGCTGCCAGACCCGGCCGCCCACCGTCTGGGTCTTCCCGGAGTTCTTGGCCTCCAGGGTGACCTCGGGCACGTACTTCGCGGGGTCGGCGGTGGACTGGTTGACCGCCACGTACTGGGTGTCCGGGTCCAGGAAGCCGAGGCGCCAGGCGTCGTGCTCCTCGCGCTTGTACGAGACGACCGTCGCCTTCCAGTCCGCGCCGAGGCCCTCGGGGGCCAGCACGGGGTAGGGCGCCGCGCGCTGCGCCGTCGCCAGCTCGACCCGGTAGTCCTTGGTCTCGACCGGGGTCGCCTTCTCGTCGTGGGGGATGAAGTAATACATCACGCCCGCGGCGACCATGATCACCGCGAGGGACTGGAACATCCCGCGTACCGTCTGCCTGCCTCGCATACCTGCCACGCCCCCATGGTCGCATCATGGTGTTGTGCTCATACGTGGGCCCCTCTGCTCAATTTGTCGACCTGACGATAGAGTCACAGCACCCTCTGTTTTTCCGGCCGTCGCCGACCGTCGCCGCATAGAAAGGTGCGCTCCGATGACCGAGCACCACCACCTGCCGCCCGAGCTGGAGGTCTCTCCCGAGGCCCCCGACCGCAACCTCGCCCTCGAACTGGTCCGGGTGACCGAGGCCGCCGCCATGGCCGCCGGCCGCTGGGTCGGCCGCGGAGACAAGATCGGCGCGGACGGCGCGGCGGTGAACGCCATGCGCACCCTGATCTCCACCGTCTCGATGAACGGCGTGGTCGTCATCGGCGAGGGCGAGAAGGACGAGGCGCCGATGCTCTTCAACGGGGAGCGGGTCGGCGACGGCACCGGTGCCGAGGTCGACATCGCCGTCGACCCGATCGACGGCACCACGCTCAACGCCAAGGGCATGCCGAACGCGATCGCCGTCCTCGCCGCAGCCGACCGCGGCGCGATGTTCGACCCGTCCGCGGTCTTCTACATGGACAAGCTGGTCACCGGCCCCGAGGCCGCCGACTTCGTCGACATCAACGCGCCCGTCTCGGTCAACATCCGCCGGGTCGCCAAGGCCAAGGGCATGACGCCCGAGGACGTCACCGTGGTCATCCTGGACCGCCCCCGCCACGAGGGCATCGTCAAGGAGATCCGCGAGACCGGCGCCCGGATCAAGTTCATCTCCGACGGTGACGTGGCCGGTTCCATCATGGCCGCCCGCGAGGGCACCGGCGTCGACCTCCTCATGGGCATCGGCGGCACGCCCGAGGGCATCATCTCGGCCTGCGCCATAAAGTGTCTGGGCGGCGTGATCCAGGGCAAGCTGTGGCCGAAGGACGAGGCCGAGCGCCAGAAGGCCCTCGACGCGGGCCACGACCTCGACCGGGTCCTCACCACCAACGACCTGGTCTCCGGCGACAACGTCTTCTTCGTCGCCACCGGCATCACCGATGGCGAGATCCTCCGCGGGGTCCGCTACCGCTCCGAGACCGCGACCACGCAGTCCCTGGTCATGCGCTCGAAGTCCGGCACGATCCGGCAGATCGACTCCACCCACCGCCTGTCGAAGCTGCGCGCGTACAGCAAGATCGACTTCGACCGCGCGAAGTAGCGGCGCGGAAGCGACGCCGGTACGAACCGGTACGGAAAGGGGCGCCCCCATGTGCGGTGGGGGCGCCCCTTTCCGTACGGGTGACGGACGCGTCAGCCGGCCTGGGCGATGCGCTCGGCCGCGGCCGCCTTGCGGAGCTCGACCTCCCGGCGGCGGCGCCGGGCGAGGACCACACGGCGCTCGGCGGCGGTGAGCCCGCCCCACACCCCGTACGGCTCGGGCTGGAGCAGCGCGTGCTCACGGCACTCGACCATCACGGGACAGCGGGCGCAGACCCGCTTGGCGGCCTCCTCCCGGGCGAGCCGGGCGGCGGTGGGTTCCTTGGAGGGGGCGAAGAAGAGCCCGGCCTCGTCCCTCCGGCACACCGCCTCCGCGTGCCAGGGACCGGCCTCGTCCTCCCGAGCGGGGATGCGCTGGGGCGGCACGGCGGCGGCGACCCGGAGGGGCTGATGCGGCGGCGTGTGCAGCACGGTCTACTCCTGACGACGGCTTCCGCGGGCGAGCGAGCGACGATGCACCAGCCCTACCCGCTGTGCGCGCGCCTATGCACTGCGTGCCGCGGTGTTCCGCGGTGCGGACACCTGACGGCGAATTCCGGTCAGCGTACGGAGCGGAATCCGGGCGTCAGTGACCGAGATGCTTGCGGAACTTGTCCTGAACCTGGTTCTGCAGGTCGGTGATCCACTTGCCGCGCTTGGGCTTGGCCTCCACGTTGCCGAAGATCGCGAAGCCGTTGACGACCACGACCGGGGCCTGCGGATCGACGCCCTCCAGGGTCACCACCTCGAAGTTGCCGAGGACCCCGGTGCCGCTGCCGCGCAGCGTGATGTTCTCCGGGACGCGGACCTCGACGTTGCCGAAGATCGACGTCGCGTTGATGGTGGTGAGGCGCTGGGCGAAGATCGCCTCGGTCAGGTCGATCTCGATGCTGCCGAAGAGCGAGAAGGCGTTGGTCCTGCGCCCCACCCGCCAGCGGCCCCTCCGGGTCGACGCGGAGAACACCGCGACCAGGTTGTCGGCCGGGCCCTCGGCGTCCTCGGGGCCGTACAGCGGGGCGGGCGCGGCGTGCGGCCGGGAGCCGGCGACCGGCAGGTCCCGCACGATCGGCTCCAGCTCGCCGACGGTCTTCGCCCGGTAGACCGCGTCGATCCGCTCCGAGTGCTCCTCGGCGTCGAGCCGCCCCTCCGCCAGGGCGTCCGCGAGGATGTCCGCGATCCTGTCCCGGTCCGCGTCCGAGGCCCGCAGCGACCCCGCGGGATCGGCGAAGTCGGGCCGGGGCGCGGGAGCGGGCGGCTGCTGAGGCTGCTTTTCGAGGTCCACGACCTCAGCGTAGCGAAACGCGATAGATCGCGACCAGGGGGAGCGGCCGTGTCCCGGGGGCGGCGGGCACGGCGCAGCGCAAACGCGCCATTCCGGCGCGGCCCCGGCCCCTACTGAGCCTTACCTCACAGGATCGCCGCCGCCCGCGCGTCTTAGGCTGGAGGACGCGCCGCCAATGGAGGCGGCGCCGCTGTCTGCCGAGTGAGGAATGGCCGCCGTCATGCCAGAGTTTGCGTACTCCGATCTGCTCCCCCTGGGAGAGGACACCACGCCCTATCGCCTGGTGACCTCCGAAGGTGTCTCCACCTTCGAGGCCGACGGCCGTACGTTCCTCAAGGTCGAGCCGGAGGCGCTGCGCAAGCTGGCCGCCGAGGCGATCCACGACATCCAGCACTACCTGCGCCCGGCCCACCTGGCCCAGCTGCGGAAGATCATCGACGACCCGGAGGCGTCGAGCAACGACAAGTTCGTCGCGCTCGACCTCCTGAAGAACGCGAACATCGCCGCCGCGGGTGTCCTGCCCATGTGCCAGGACACCGGCACGGCGATCGTCATGGGCAAGCGCGGCCAGAACGTGCTCACGCAGGGCCGGGACGAGGAGGCCCTGAGCAAGGGCATCTACGACGCCTACACCAAGCTCAACCTGCGCTACTCGCAGATGGCCCCCGTGACCATGTGGGAGGAGAAGAACACCGGCTCGAACCTGCCCGCGCAGATCGAGCTGTACGCGACCGACGGCGGCGCGTACAAGTTCCTCTTCATGGCCAAGGGCGGCGGTTCGGCCAACAAGTCCTTCCTCTACCAGGAGACCAAGGCGGTCCTGAACGAGGCCTCCATGATGAAGTTCCTGGAGGAGAAGATCCGTTCGCTCGGCACGGCCGCCTGCCCGCCGTACCACCTGGCGATCGTCGTCGGCGGCACGAGCGCCGAGTTCGCCCTGAAGACCGCCAAGTACGCCTCCGCGCACTACCTGGACGAGCTGCCCGCCGAGGGCTCCGCCGAGACCGGCCACGGCTTCCGCGACAAGGAGCTGGAGGAGAAGGTCTTCGAGCTGACGCAGAAGATCGGCATCGGCGCCCAGTTCGGCGGCAAGTACTTCTGCCACGACGTGCGGGTGGTCCGCCTCCCCCGCCACGGCGCCTCGCTGCCCGTCGCGATCGCCGTCTCCTGCTCGGCCGACCGCCAGGCCGTCGCGAAGATCACCGCCGAGGGCGTCTTCCTGGAGCAGCTGGAGACCGATCCGGCGCGCTTCCTGCCGGAGACCGAGGACGCGCACCTGGAGGCGGGCGAGGTCGTGAAGATCGACCTCAACCAGCCGATGGACCAGATCCTCGCCGAACTCACCAGGCACCCGGTCAAGACCCGCCTCTCGCTGACGGGCCCGCTGGTCGTGGCGCGCGACATCGCGCACGCCAAGATCAAGGAGCGGCTGGACGCCGGCGAGGAGATGCCGCAGTACCTGAAGGACCACCCGGTCTACTACGCGGGCCCCGCCAAGACCCCCGAGGGCTACGCCTCCGGTTCCTTCGGCCCGACGACGGCCGGCCGCATGGACTCCTACGTGGAGCAGTTCCAGGCCGCGGGCGGCTCGAAGGTGATGCTGGCCAAGGGCAACCGTTCGAAGCAGGTCACCGACGCGTGCGGCGCGCACGGCGGCTTCTACCTCGGCTCCATCGGCGGCCCGGCGGCGCGCCTCGCCCAGGACTGCATCAAGAAGGTCGAGGTCGTCGAGTACGAGGAGCTCGGCATGGAGGCGGTCTGGAAGATCGAGGTCGAGGACTTCCCGGCGTTCGTCGTGGTGGACGACAAGGGCAACGACTTCTTCCAGAGCCCTGCCCCGGAGCCGACGTTCACCCACATCCCGGTGCGCGGCCCCGGTCTCTGACCCCCGCTTGACGACAGGCCCCCGGCACGCGCCGGGGGCCTGTCGTCGTTCGTCCCGGGTGACGGCATGATCGTCAGGACGTCCGGGTGAAGGGGGAACACCGATGAGCGACGGGGGCCTGAGCGGCCGGGACCGGGAGCGGGACTTCCTGGTGGGGCTGCTGGCGCGGGCGGCGGACTGCCGGGGCGGGGCCGTGGTGCTGCGGGGCGAGGCCGGGTCGGGCAAGACGACCCTGCTGGAACACGCCGGGGCGCTCGCGGACGGGGCCGTCCTGCTGCGGTGCGTCGGGGTCGAGTCGGAGGCGGCGCTGCCGTACGCCGGCCTCCAGGTGCTGCTGCGGGGCACGCTGGAGCGGGCCCGCGGTCTGCCGGAGCGTCAGCTTCGGGCGTTGCGCGGGGTGATCGAGCTGGACGACGCGCCGCTCGGCGACCGGTTCCTGGTGGGGGCGGCCACCCTCGGGCTGCTCGGGGAGCTGGCCGAGGAGCGGCCAGTCGTGGTGCTGGTCGACGACGCGCACTGGCTGGACCTGGAGACCGTGGACGCGCTGCTGTTCGCGGCCCGCCGGCTGGGCGTGGGGCGGGTGGCCATGGTGTTCGCCGCGCGCGAGGGGTCGGCGGCCTTCGACGGCGCGCCCGGCCTGCCGGTGCTGCACCTCGGGCCGCTGACGGACGAGGAGGGCGCGGCGCTGCTCGCCGGCCGCGCGCCCGACCTGCACGCGGCCGTGAGCAACCGGATCCGCGGGCTCGCACAGGGCAATCCGCTCGCCCTGGTGGAACTGGCCGGGGCGCTGACGGCGGCCCAGCGGGACGGGAGCGAGCCGCTGGACGCCCGGGAGATCGCCGTCCTGCCGGCCTCGTGGCGGGTGCGGCGGATCTTCGACGAGCGGATCCTGGCCCTGCCCGGGCCGACCCGCCGGCTGCTGACGGTCGCCGCGGCCGACGACACGGGTGACGTGGCGCTGGTGCTCGCGGCGGCGGAACGGGTCGGGGCGGGCGCCGGGGACCTCGGGCCCGCGGAGGCGGCGGACCTGGTGCGGGTCTCCGGGCGGCGGCTCGTCTTCCGGCATCCGCTCGTGCGGGCGGCGGCGTACCAGGGGGCGGTGCTGGCCGAGCGGACGGCGGCGCACCGGGCGCTCGCCGAAGCGGCGCCCGCCGGTGGGGACATGGGCCGCCGGGCCTGGCACCTGGCGGCGGCGACGGTGGGCTACGACGAGGAGGTCGCAGCAGAACTGGAGCGCAGCGCCGAGCTGTTCCGTTCGCGTGGCGGGCGCGCGGCGGTCGCCGCGGCCTATCGGCGGGCGGCCCGCCTGACGGAGGACCCGGAGGCCCGGTCGCTGCGGCTGGCCGCGGCGGCGGCGGCCGCGGCCGAGGCCGGGCAGGTGGAGCTCGCGGCCGCGCTCGCCGACGAGGCGGGGCCGGTGAGCAGTCCGCCGGCGGTGGCCCGGCTCGCGAGCGTGCGGGCGGCGCTGGAGCACGGCCGGGGCCGTGCGGAGTCGGCGCGACTGCTGCTCGTCGAGGCGACCCGCGAGGTGACGGCGCGGCGGCCGGCCACGGGGGCGTGGCTGCTGTTCGAGTCGGCGGCGATGGCGTGGGACGCGCCGGACCCGGTCGCGGCGGCCCGGGACACCCGGTCGCGGCTCGCCGGCCTGGACTTCGGCGACTGTCCGGTGTACCGGGGCGCGTCGGGGGTGCTGGACGCGCTGGCGGGTGATCCGGTGGCCGGGGCGGCGGCGATCCGGGAGTTCGCCGGGTACGTGGTGCGGACCCGGCCCGAGCGCAGCCTGGCGGACCAGGTGCGGCTGCACGGCTGGGACATGCTGCTGGGCGAGTACCGGGGGGTGCTCGACGAGGCGGTGGCGCTGGAGCAGGAGTGCCGGGCGGAGGGCGCCGCGGGTGTGTTGCCGCGGGTGCTGCTGCGGCTGGCGCGCTGCCGGCTCTTCCTGGGCCGGCACCGGGACGCGTACACCACGGCGGTCGAGGGGCTGGAGATCGCCCGTGACACCGGTCAGCGGCACCTCGCCTCGCTGCTGTGCGGCGTGCTGTCCGCGCTCGCCGCGCTGGACGGGGACGAGCCGGGCGTGACGGACCCGGGCGGCGAGCTGTGGCCCGGTCTCGCGCCGCATGCGGTCTCGCGGACGAGGGCGCTGGGCCTGCTCGACCTGGGGCTCGGCCGCTACGACGCCGCGCTGCAGCGGTTCGCGGTCCTGACGGGCGGGCCGTACCGGCATCTGATGCTCTCCGTGCACAGCCTGCCCGACCAGGTGGAGGCGGCTGCCCGGCTCGGCCGGGGCGCCGACGCGGGCCCGGCGGCCGAGCGGTTCGCCCGCTGGGCGGGGTCAGCCGGGACGCCGTGGGCGGAGGCGGTGGAGCTGCGCTGCCGCGCCCTGCTGGCCCCCGAGGGTGCGGCCGAGCACTGGTACGAGCGGGCGCTGGCCGCGCACGAGGGGGACGGCCGCCCGTTCGAGGAGGCGCGGACCCGGCTGCTGTACGGCGAGTGGCTGCGCCGGGCGAAGCGCCGGGGGGCCGCCCGGGAGGCGTTGACGGTGGCCCTGGAGGTGTTCGAGCGGACGCAGGCGGGGGCGTGGGCGGACCGGGCCCGCACCGAGCTGCGGGCGCTGGGGGCCGCTCCGGCCCCGGCGGCGGCCGGGTCGGATCTCGCCGGCCGGCTGACGGCGCAGGAGCTGCGGGTGGTCCGGCTGGCGGCGACGGGCCTGAGCAACCGGGACATCGGGGCGCGGCTGTTCCTCAGCCCCCGCACGGTCGGCTACCACCTGTCCAACGCGTACCCGAAGCTGGGCGTGCCCTCGCGTGCCGCGCTGGGGGCGCTGGACCTGGGCTGAGGAAGCGGGACCGGGGGCGCGGCGCGGGTGCGGGCCCCGTGGCCCCGGCCTCCCCCCGCTGCCCGTGGCGGCGGCTTCCCCCGCTGCCTGTGGTGCCGGCCTCCCCCACTGCCCGTGGCGGCGGCCTCCCCCCACTGCCCGTGGCGGCGGCCTCCCCCCACTGCCCGTGGCGCCGGCCTCCCCCGCTCCTCGTGGCACCGGCATCCCCCACTGCCCGTGGCCCCGGCCTCCCCCGCTCCCCGTGGCCCCGGCCTCCGTCAGGGGTCCCGCGGCCGGGTCGTCCACCACCCCCGTACGGCGTCCCGGGTCGTCAACCCCCGGCATGGCATCCCGGGTCGTCAACCCGGCACGGCATCCCGGTCGTCCGCCCCGGCACGCCATCCCGGTCGTCCACCCCCGTAAGGCATCCCGGTCATCTGACGGATCCGCAGGACCCTTCCGTGTTCGTACGGTTCCCCTCGTCGGACGAAGGGCCGGCGGAGCGGCCGGAGGGGAGAGGTCATGAGGGTTCTGGTGCTGGGCGCGACCGGATACATAGGTTCCGCGGTGGTGGCGCGGCTGACGCTGGAGGGCCATGTCGTGGTCCCGCTGGTGAAGGACGCGACCGCGTGGGAGGGCGACGGGCCGGTGCGGGTCGGGGATCTGACCGATTCGGCCTCGTTGCGCGCGGCGGTCACGGACGACGTGGACGCGGTGGTGAACCTGGCGACGCCGACCGGTGACGAGGCGGTGGACACGGCCGCGCTGGAGGCGTTGCTCGCGCCGCTGCGCGGGACCGGCCGGGCGTTCGTCTACACCAGCGGCGTGTGGGTGCTGGGCGCCACCGGGGACGCGCCCGTGGACGAGGACGCGGCGACCGACCCGATCGCGATCGTCGGCTACCGCCCGCGGATCGAGGAGCGGGTGCTGGCCGCGGCCGGGGAGGACGTGCGCGCGGCCGTGGTGCGCCCCGGCATCGTGTACGGCCGCGGGGGCGGCATCCCGGCGATGATGACCGGCTGGGCCGGGGAGCACGGCACGGGCCGGTACGTGGGCTCGGCGGCGACCCGCTGGCCGATGGTGCACGTGGACGACCTCGCCGAGCTCTACGCCCTGGTGCTCGCCAAGGCCGAGGCGGGCACGGTGCTGCACGGCGTGGCGCACGAGGCCGTGCCCGTCGCGGCGGTCGCGGCGGCGGCGGACCTCGCCGCCGGTGGGACCGGGCGCGCCGAGCCGTGGCCGGTGGAGGGGGCCGCCGAGGTGCTCGGGGCGCCGTTCGCGGAGGCGCTCGCGCTGCACCAGGTGGTGTCCGGGCGGCGGGCGGCCGGGGTGCTGGGCTGGCGCCCGAGCCGCCCGTACGTCCTCACCGAGCTCGCCGGGGGTACCCGTGGCTGACTCCGGCATCCCGGCGCCCCCGATCTGCCGCGCGTGCGGCACCCAGTACGCCGAGCCGCGGCCCGACTGTCCCGTCTGTCTGGACGAGCGGCAGTACGTGGGCCGGGACGGGCAGCGGTGGACGACCCTGGAGGAGTTGCGCGCCGAGGGGCAGACCGGCCGCTTCGAGGAGGAGGGGCCCGACGTGCTCGGCGTCGGGTACACCCCGGGCTTCGCGATCGGGCAGCGCGCGCTGCTGCTGCGCACCTCCGCCGGGAACGTGCTGTGGGACTGCGTGCCGTACCTGGACGACGCGATGGTGCGGGCCGTCGAGGAGCTCGGCGGCATCGACCACATCGCGATCAGCCACCCGCACTTCTACTCCACGATGGTGGAGTGGGCGCACGCCTTCGACGCCCCCGTCCATCTGCACGAGGCGGACCGGCGGTGGGTCGGCCGGCCCGATCCGGCGCTGAAATTCTGGAGCGGCCGCACGCTCCGCCTGGGCGACGAGCTGACCCTGATCAACCCGGGCATCCACTTCCCCGGCAGCGCCGTGCTGCACTGGAGCGCGGGCCAGGGGGCGCTGTTCACCGGCGACGTGGTCAACGTCTGTCCGGACACGCGCTGGGTGACCGTCATGTACAGCTATCCGAACCACGTTCCGGAGCGCCCGCAGGCCGTCCGCGCCGCCGCCGACCTGCTGGGCGGCTACCGCTTCGAGCGCATCTACGGCGCGTGGTGGAACCGGGTGGTGACCTCGGGCGGCAACGAGGTCCTGGCCCGGTCCGTCGAGCGCTACCTGCGCTTCGAGGAGGGGCTCGTCGGCTGACCGGCCCTCCTTCGAGCCGGCGCCGGCGCCCTCCCGCGCCCCGCCCGCCCGTGCGCTCGCCCGCGCTCCCGGCCCCCGCGGCCGGGGGCGTCGTCGGCGGGGGCGCGGGCGGGGCCGTCTCCGGGACCGGTCCGCCGCGCCTCTGGCCGGGGCCGTATCCGGGACCGGTCCGCCGCGCCTCTGGCCGGGGCCGTCTCCGGGACCTTCGGCGGGACGTTCCTGCCCGCGCCCTCGCCGGCGCCTTGGCGGGCCCCTTCGTCGATCTTCGCTCAGATTTTCGCTACCGACTGGTAGCCCTCTCGTCTCCTACTGGCCAGTATGGGGCGCGAGCATGTCAACCACTGAGCCGGTAGACCACTCGGGAGCCCCCCATGCCCTCCGCAAAGGCCAAAACCACCGCGGCCGCCACCCTCGGCCTGACCGCCCTCCTCGTGGTCGGCCCCGCGCCGGCCGCCTCCGCGGCCGACCCGGACACGCACCTCGCGTCGACCGCCGCGATCAAGCACGTCGACTACACGACCTGGCGGCACGACGTGGCCGCCGTGGTCGACCAGGCGCGCCCGTACATCGAGGACCGCGCCGAGGACGCCGACGGCGAGAAGCAGGCGATCGTCCTCGACATCGACAACTCCTCCCTGGAGACGGACTTCCACCCGTTCTGGGAGCTCCCGACCCCGGCCATACCCGAGGTGCGGGCCCTGGTCGCCGACGCCCACGCGCGCGGGGTGTCCGTCTTCTTCGTGACGGCCCGTCCGGGGATCATCCACTCCCTGACGGACTGGAACCTGAAGAAGGCCGGCTACCCGGTCGACGGGCTGTACGTGCGCTCGCTGCCCGATCTGTTCGCCGAGGTGAGCGCGTACAAGACCGCCAAGCGCGCGGAGATCGAGGCCAAGGGTTACACGATCATCGCGAACATCGGCAACAACACCACCGACCTGGTCGGCGGCCACGCCGAGCGCACCTTCAAGCTGCCCGACTACGACGGCAAGCTGTCGTAGGGGGCGGGCACCGCGTGGTCAGCGCGTGGTGATGTGGAAGTCCATCCGCTGGTAGTCCCCGTCAGGGGTCACACGGATGTAGCCGTGCGCGCTCTTGAAGTCGCCGGTGCCGCCGGTGACGGCGACGTCGAAGGCGGCCGGCTGCTCGTTCGTGATGTCGAACGTCGTCAGGGCCTGGGCGGTCAGCTGGCCGCCCGGTCCACCGTTCAGGGCGAAGGTGCCGATGCAGTTGGCGTCGGCCTGGTCGCCGGAGACGCGCACCACTCCGCAGACGCCGCCGTCCCGGCCGACCTTGTCGCCGCCCTTGGTCTTGTACAGGTCGTCGGCGAACGTGAAGGTGTCGCCCGCCTTGGGCGCCGGGGCGCTCTCGCTCGCCCCGGAGACGGGGACCTCCTTGGCGTAGAGCGTGAATTCGAAGCCGTCGCCGTCGTCGTGGGCGGCGGCCGGGGCGGCGGTGGCGAGCGCCACGGCCGCGACCGTGCAGGCGCCGAGCGCGCCGATCCTCCTGAACCTGCGGATCATGTCCTGCCTCCTGCCGGGATGGCGGATCTCCCCCGAGGCCCGCTCATCATTGTCCGGCCGCCCGCCCGGGGGCGCACCCGGGTCGCGGGGGCCGGTCACCGGCCAGGGATGATGGGCCCATGCCACAGAGAGCATCCATACGTACGGCGGTACCCGTCGCCCTGCTGGCCTCGGGACTGCTGCTGACCGCCTGCGGCAGCCAGGCGGACTCCCCCGCGGCGCAGCCGGCGCCCGTCGCGCCGACGAGCGCCGCGCCCTCGTCCCCGCCCGCGCAGACGAAGCCGGCGAACGCGGCCGGCTCGCTGGGCGGCGCCGGTACGGCCTGCGAGCTGCCCGTCTCGTTCTCCCTCGCGAAGGACTGGAAGCCGAAGGCGGTCGAGAACCCGGAGGACCCGGAGTTCGCCGCGCTCACCCGCCAGGGACCGGCCTTCGCCCGCTGCGAGGTGGACGCCAAGCCCGCCGGGAACATCGGCTTCCTGCGGGTGTGGACCGCGCCCGGGGACAAGGGGCCGGCCCGTGCCGCGCTCGAGGCCTTCGTCAAGGCGCAGCAGAAGACGTCGGGCGTCCTGTTCAAGCAGACGCACGCCGGCGCACTGCCCGCCACGGAGGCCGTCTACACCGTGCACAACGAGGCCCTCGACGAGAAGAAGCAGGAGCGGGCCTTCGCCGTCGACACCCCGAAGGGCCCGGTCATCGTGCACCTCGGCGGGCTCGACACCGAGGAGCACCAGCAGATGCTCCCGGCGTACGAGCTGGCGAAGCAGAGCCTGCGGGTGCGGTGAGCCGCACCGCGTGACCGTGGTGGACCTGCCCGTGGCCCCCGTCCCGCACCGGACGGGGGCCACGGTGTCGTGGGGCCCCGCGCGAACGTCAGGCGGCGAAGCGCTGGTTCGCGGAGCCGTTGCAGCTCTGCAGGCGGATCGCCTCCCTGGCGGCGCCCTGGGTCAGGCACAGACCGGTGGCCGCGGCCGGCCGGAGGGTGTCGCCGTCACGGACGAACTTCTGGTTGGCGGCGCCGCTGCAGTTCCAGACGATGAGCGCCTTGCCGGCCTGGTAGACCGCGCCGGGGACGTCCAGGCAGCGGTCCTGGGTGAGCTGGGTGTGCACGGTCCGGCGGGCGGAGTCGTACCACCAGCCCTGGTTGCGGCCGCCGTGGCAGTCCCAGCCGAGGACGGCGGTGCCGTTGGCGGACTCGGAGGCGTTCACGTCGAGGCAGTTGCCGGTGGCCGCGTTCTTCAGCGGCCGGTACGCGTCGTCCCAGGCGAGCGGGAAGAGCGTCGGCGTGCCCGAGGAGTCGACGTCGGCACAGGCGGCCTCGCGGACGCCGGCGCTGTAGATCTGGGTGAGGCAGGACGCGAAGGCGCCGTGGCCCCGGTAGTTGGGGTGGAAGGACTGGCGGACGGAGTTCTCGTCCGGGGTGCCGGGCTTGGAGAGGTCGATGTAGAGGCCCCGCGCCCAGGCGTCCTCCATGCAGACCTCGTGGCCGTGGAAGAGCCGCGAGTTGTCGAGGAAGACGGCGCCGGTGTCGGCGGCCGCCTTGCGCATGCCGCGCTCGAAGGCGGGGACGGCGGTGTTGCGGCCCCACTTGGTGTCGGAGTCGTAGCCGAGACCGCCGCAGATCAGCTTGCCCGGGAAGTTCGGGTTGTCGTGGAAGTCCGGGCCGATCGGGCTGGGGTAGCCCATCACCACGAGCTTGTAGTCGGCGTCGGCGTAGCCGGCGTCGTGCATGACGGTCCGCAGGTCGCGGACGGTCTGCTCGACCTTGGGCACGAGGCCGTCGACGCGGGCCTGCCAGCCGGGGGCGTACGCGGGCTCGCAGGGGCCCTGGGAGAGCAGGTAGCGCTGGACGCAGTCGGTCATGACGGGACCGAACTGGAGGTCGTCGTTGGCGCCCGCGACCAGTACCACCATCTTGATGCGGGTGTTGCGCGCCTTGATCGCCAGGTTGTCGCTCTGGACCAGCTCGTCGGCGTACTGCTGGGAGCCGTCGATCCGGATGTTGCCCGTGTACGCGCCGGAGCAGGACACGTTGAACGTGAGGTCCGCGGGGATCCCGGTGCGGTGGATGGCGGCGTCGGGCGAGCGGTGGCACCAGTTGGCCGGGCCGTTGGTGGGCGACTCGTAGTTCCCGACGCCCTCCCCGGAGATCTCGCTGTCGCCGAGCGAGATCAGCCCGGTCCGGCGCTGGGCGAGCGGGCGTTCCTCGGGGCTGCCGTAGATCTTGGTGGCCTCCGCGGCCCGGATCGCCTCCAGCTCGGGCGAGAGGGGGACGGAGGTGATTCCGGCCGCGGTGGCCGTGTCGGCCGCTCCGGCGGGGGCGGCGGCCGTCATGCTGCCGAGGGCCGCCGCCGCCGCGGCGAGGGCGGCGACCGGCCAGCGGAGTCTGTACCTGGTGCGCGTCATTGCGCCTCCTGGAAGTGGGGTTACCCACGGTTTCTACTGGCCGGTAAACGACTTGGGAATACATCGAACAAGACAAGTGCTCAGCTTTTTGAGGAGGTTGACGAACCATGAGCAACGAAGAGGGCTACCGGATCGAGCACGACTCCATGGGCGAGGTCCGGGTCCCCGCCCACGCCAAGTGGCGCGCCCAGACCCAGCGGGCGGTGGAGAACTTCCCGGTCTCCGGGCAGCGCCTGGAACGGGCCCACATCGAGGCGCTGGCCCGGATCAAGGCCGCCGCCGCCAAGGTCAACGCCGAGCTCGGGGTGCTCGACGCGGACGTGGCCGGGGCGATCCAGGACGCGGCGGCGGAGGTCGCCGAGGGGCGCTGGGACGCGCACTTCCCGGTCGACGTCTTCCAGACGGGCTCCGGCACCTCCTCCAACATGAACACCAACGAGGTGCTGGCCACCCTCGCGACCGAGCGGCTGGGCCGGGACGTGCACCCCAACGACCACGTGAACGCCTCGCAGTCGTCCAACGACGTCTTCCCGTCGTCGATCCACATCGCCGCCACCGCCGCCGTCACCCACGACCTGATCCCGGCCCTCGACCACCTGGCGGCCTCGCTGGAGCGGAAATCAGCCGAATTCGCGAGCGTCGTCAAGTCCGGCCGTACGCACCTGATGGACGCCACCCCCGTCACCCTCGGGCAGGAGTTCGGCGGCTACGCGGCCCAGGTCCGGTACGGCGTCGAGCGGCTGACGGCCTCGCTCCCCCGGCTCGCCGAACTCCCCCTCGGCGGCACCGCGGTGGGCACCGGCATCAACACGCCGCCCGGCTTCTCGGCCGCCGTCATCGCCGAGGTCGCCCGGGCCACCGGCCTGCCGCTCACCGAGGCCCGCGACCACTTCGAGGCCCAGGGCGCCCGGGACGGACTCGTCGAGACATCCGGCCAGCTCAGGACCATCGCCGTATCCCTCACGAAGATCTCCAACGATCTGCGCTGGATGTCCAGCGGCCCGCGCACCGGCCTCGCCGAGATCAATCTTCCCGACCTCCAGCCGGGCTCCTCGATCATGCCGGGCAAGGTCAACCCGGTCATCCCCGAGGCGGTGCTGATGGTCGCCGCACAGGTGACCGGAAACGACACCACGGTCGCGGTGGCCGGTGCGGCCGGCAACTTCGAGCTCAACGTGATGCTCCCGGTGATGGCCAAGAACCTGCTGGAATCCGTACGCCTGCTGGCCAACGCCGCCCGGCTGCTCGCCGACCGCACCGTCGACGGGATCACCGCCAACGCCGAGCGGGCCCGCGAGTACGCCGAGTCCTCGCCGTCCGTCGTGACGCCCCTGAACAAGTACATCGGCTACGAGGAGGCCGCCAAGGTCGCCAAGAAGTCGCTGGCCGAACGCAGGACGATCCGCGAGGTGGTCCTGGACTCCGGCTACGTGGAACGGGGCGACCTCACCCTCGAACAGCTCGACGAGGCCCTGGACGTCCTGCGCATGACCCGCCCCTGAACCGCGGCTGACTCATCCGTGACCTTCGCCGCAGCGGTGCCGGGGGGCCGCCCCTAAGATCTGCGCATGACAGGATCCGGCCGCCCTCGGCACTGGGCGCCTGGGGATCACATCCTCTGGCGCTACCGCGACAACGGCACCGGCGACGTGCACATCTGCCGCCCGGTGACCGTGGTCCAGGACACCCCTGAGCTCCTCGCGGTCTGGATGGCCCCCGGCACCGAGTGCGTCAAGCCGGTCCTGGCCGACGGCACCCCCGTCCACGAGGAGCCGCTGGCCACCCGGTACACGGCGCCGCGCACCACCACCCGCGCCCGCTGGCACGGCGCCGGGGTGCTCAAGCTGGCCGCGCCCGGCGCCCCGTGGTCGGTCTGGCTCTTCTGGGAGCGCGGCTGGCGCTTCCGCAGCTGGTACGTGAACCTCGAGGCGCCCCGCACCCGCTGGTCCGACGGCGTCGACTCCGAGGACCACTTCCTCGACATCTCCGTCTACCCGGACCACAGCTGGCTGTGGCGGGACGAGGACGAGTTCGCCCAGGCCCAGCGGTCCGGCCTGATGGACGCCGCGCAGGCGGCCCGGGTCCGGCGGGCGGGCCGGGCTGCCGTCGAGACGATCCGGTCCTGGGGCGCACCCTTCTCGGACGGCTGGGAGAACTGGCGGCCCGACCCCGCCTGGACGGTCCCCGAACTGCCGGCCGACTGGGATCGCACCCCGGTGCACACGGCACCATGAGACCCTTGATGCGCCCCCGGGGGGCAAACGTAGGATCGTCCTCCGCAAGCACTCGACCGATCGGACGGCACGTCAAAGACCTGGCACGGCACTGGACCTGACCTCTGGTCATCCGCCAGTCATCCATGATTGCTTCATGAGGGGGAGAGCAGTGCCCGACCTGTGCGCGGCCGCGTCGGCCCGCTCCTCCACATCGACCTCGCGCCGGTGGTTTAGCCCCGCCGAAGGAGCGGCATCGGCGAGAAGAGCGCGTGCAAGGCACCACCGGCCCGGATGGACGGAATCCCAGGCGTGACGGAGCATCCCACCTCCCACGAAGGCCGCAAGGCGATGGCCGACCGGCCCCAGGAACGCACCCGCCCCCGTCAGGAGACGGCGACGGCGACGGCGGCCGCCGTCGCGGTGCCTCCGCCCGGCGGCGGCCAGAGCGGCGGCGACGGCGCCGCCGCGCGCCGCGAGGGCGACCGGCTGCGGTTCGTGGGCGCCGCGACCCGGCGGATCGCGCGCGGCCTCGACCTCGACGAGATCGTCCTCGGGCTGTGCCGGGCGACCGTGCCGACCTTCTCCGACGCGATCCTGGTCTATCTGCGCGACCCGCTGCCGGTGGGCGACGAGCGCCCCGCGGAGCCCTTCGTCCTGCGCCTGC
The DNA here is from genome assembly GCF_044767915.1 of Streptomyces sp. NPDC101191. Classification (NCBI taxonomy): domain Bacteria; kingdom Bacillati; phylum Actinomycetota; class Actinomycetes; order Kitasatosporales; family Streptomycetaceae; genus Streptomyces; species Streptomyces sp. NPDC101191. The sequence continues at coordinate 131,934 of NZ_JBIWOU010000015.1, read as the reverse complement.
GCCGTACCGACCGGCTGCGGTTAACGGACGGTGAGGGCGAGGAGCTGGTCCTCGTCCCCGACCCCGATCCGACGCCCGCGGCGGAGCTGTGCGAGGTCCGCTCGGGCAGCGCGCTGGCCGAGGTGCTGCGCGGGGTGCGGCCGGTGCCCGGCGACTCCGCCGCCGCCCGGGCCGCACTGCCGGAGCTGCTCGGTCCGGAGCATCCGGTGCCCGGTGGGCAGCGGGCCATACTCGCGCCGCTGCGGGGGCGGCGTCGGGTGATCGGCGCCGCGGTGTTCCTGCGCCGCCCGGAGCGGGCCGGCTTCGAGCCCAACGACCTGCTGGTCGCCGCCCAGTTGGCCACCCACACGGCCCTGGGCATCGACAAGGCGGTGCTGTACGGGCGCGAGGCCTACATCGCGGACGAACTGCAGCGCACGATGCTGCCGGACTCGCTGCCGCAGCCGACCGGTGTACGGCTCGCCTCGCGCTATCTGCCCGCGGCGGAGACCGCCCGGGTCGGCGGCGACTGGTACGACGCGATCCCGCTGCCCGGCAGCCGCGTCGCGCTCGTCGTCGGCGACGTCATGGGCCACTCCATGACCTCGGCGGCGATCATGGGCCAGTTGCGCACCACCGCGCAGACCCTGGCCGGGCTCGACCTGCCCCCGCAGGAGGTGCTGCACCACCTGGACGAGCAGGCCCAGCGGCTCGGCGAGAACCGCATGGCCACCTGCATGTACGCGGTCTACGACCCGGTCTCGCACCGGATCACCATCGCCAACGCGGGCCATCCGCCGCCGATACTGCTGCACCTGGGCGGCCGGGCCGAGGTGCTCCGGGTACCGCCGGGCGCACCGATCGGTGTGGGCGGGGTGGACTTCGAGGCGGTGGAGCTGGACGCGCCGGCCGGGGCCACGCTGCTGCTCTACACGGACGGTCTGGTGGAGTCCCGGCTGCGCGACGTGTGGACCGGGATCGAGCAGCTGCGCGAGCGGCTCGCGGCGACGGCCCAGCTCACCGGCCCGGACCACTCGCCTCCGCTGGAGGCGCTGTGCGACGACGTGCTGGACATGCTCGGACCGGGCGACCGGGACGACGACATCGCGCTGCTCGCGGCCCGCTTCGACGGGATCGCGCCGAGCGACGTGGCGTACTGGTTCCTGGAGCCGGAGGACGCGGCCCCGGGCCGGGCCCGACGGCTGGCCCGGCGGGCGCTGGCGCGCTGGGACCTGGAGGAGCTCACGGACTCGGTGGAGCTGCTGATCAGCGAGGTCGTGACCAATGCCGTGCGGTACGCGGAGCGGCCGGTCACGTTGCGGCTGCTGCGGACGGACGTGCTGCGCTGCGAGGTCGGCGACGACTCGCCGCAGCTCCCGCGGCAGCGGCGGGCGCGGGAGACCGACGAGAGCGGCCGCGGGCTGTTCCTGGTGAACCGGCTGGCCCGGCGCTGGGGGGCCACCCGGCTCTCGGGCGGCAAGGTGGTGTGGTTCGAGCTGGCCACGCGCTGAGCCGCGTTCGGACACGAACGCCGACGGCCGGGCCCCTCCGAGAGGGGCCCGGCCGTCGGTGTGTCAGGTGCCGGGGCGGCCGTCGACGACGCCGTCCGGCGGCGGCTGGGTCGTCGGGTCGGAGGTCCGCGTCGGCGTCGGCTCCGGCGGGGTCGTGTCGGTCGGCGTGGGCGGCCGCGTCGGCGTGGTGGCCGTGGAGGTCGGCGGCTGCGGCGGGGTGGTGGCGCCGCCGCTCTCCGTCGGGGTGGGCGTCGGCGACCCGGTGGTCTGGGTCGGCGTCGGGACGGTGTCGCCGCCGGAGGTGCCGTCGGTCTCCAGGTCGAAGGTGGCGTCGGAGCCGCCGCCGAGCGCCTTGGTCGTGTAGGCGCCCCAGATCTGGGCCGGGGTGCGGCCACCGTTGGCGCGGCCCGGGTTGATGGTGTCGGTGAGCGTCACCTGGTTGCCCTTGGCGTCCTCGCCGAAGAGTCCGACGGCGGTGACGAGTTCGGGGGTGTAGCCGACGAACCAGGCCGAGCGGTTGTTCTCGGAGGTGCCGGTCTTGCCCGCCGCCTGGTAGTCGCCGGCGGCGCGGAAGCCGGAGCCGCTCTGGACGACGCCCTGCATGGCCTTGGTGGTGGTGTCGGCGGCCTCGCGGCTGATGACCCGCTCACCGATCGACTGCACGCCCTCGACCTTGCGGTCCTTGTGCTCGGCGGTCTTCACGAGGGTCGGGGTGACCTTGTTGCCGTGGTTGTCGAGGGTGGCGTAGGCCCCGGCCATGTCCAGGGTGGAGGCGCCCATGACGCCGAGCGACATCGCCGGGGTGGTGCCGAAGTCCGCGCCGTCCTTCATGCCGAGGGCGAGGGCGGTCTGCTTGGCCTTCTTGGGGCCGACGTCCACGATCATCTGGGCGTAGACCGAGTTGATCGAGCTGTTGGTGGCCTTCTGGACGCTGACCGGGCCGTAGCTCTGGTTGTCCTCGTTCTCCGGCGCGAAGCTGATGTCGCTGCCGACGACCGGGCGCTTGCTGGTGCCGTCGTAGATCGTGCCGAGGCCGATCCGGCGCCCGTCCTGGGTCTCGGCGTCGTTGTCCAGGGCCGAGGCGAGCACGAGCGGCTTGAACGTCGAGGCGGGCTGGTAGTCGCGCCGGGTGGCGTTGTTCGTCCAGTGCTCGGTGGCTCCGACGCCGCCGTACATGGCGACGACCGCGCCGGTCTTCGGGTCGACGGAGGTGGCGCCGGCCTGGACGGTGGCCTGCTTCTTGTCGCCCTTGCGGTCGAGCTGGTCCTCGAGCTGCTCGTCGACGGCCTTGACCAGGGCCTTCTGCTTCTTCTCGTCGATGTTGAGGGTGATCGTCCAGCCGCCGGCCTTCAGGTCCTCCTCGCTGACGCCCTGGCGCACGAGCTCCTGGTTGGCGGCCTCGACGATGTAGCCGCTCTGACCGCTGAGGCCCTTGGGGGCCTTGGGCTTCTGGGGGACGGGGAACTTCAGGCCGGCCCGCTGACCGGCCTCCAGCCAGCCCTCCTCGACCATGTTGTCGAGGACGTAGTTCCAGCGCTCCTCGACGAGCTTGCGGCCCTCGGGGCCGGCGAAGGTCCAGTCGTACTGGCTGGGGGCCTGGAGCACGGAGGCGAGGTAGGCGCCCTGGGAGACGGTGAGCTTGGTGGCGTCGACGCCGTAGTAGGCCTGGGCGGCGGCCTGGATGCCGTAGGCGTTGCGGCCGTAGTAGCTGGTGTTGATGTAGCCGGCGAGGATCTCCGGCTTGCTCATGCGCTGGTCCACCTTGATGGCGATGACCATTTCCTTGAGCTTGCGGGTCGCCGTCTGGTCCTGGCTCAGGTAGTAGTTCTTGACGTACTGCTGGGTGATCGTCGAACCGCCCTGCTTGCCCTTGCCGGTGAGGGTGTTCCAGGCGGCGCGGGCGGTGCCCATGACGTCGACGCCGTTGTCCTTGTAGAAGGTCTTGTTCTCGGCGGCGACGAAGGCCCGCTGGACGTCCGTCGGGACCTTCTCGAGGCCCACGATCTCGCGGTTGATCTTGCCCGTGCGGGCGATGACCTTGCCGTTGGAGTACTTGTAGACGTTGCTCTGCAGCGTCGCGTCCGCGTTGGCCGACGGCACCGGGACCATCAGGTAGAGCGCGTAGAGGGCGCCCATCACGAGCAGGCAGCCCACGAAGAACGTGCCCAGGAGTTTCTTCCAGGTGAAGAGGCGGCGTATCCGCCCGCCCTTTCTCGCCTGGCTGTTACCTGTTCGGCCCATGTCCTCGTTCGCTCCGCTCGTCTTCGAATCAGCTCAGCAAGCTAACACCGGCGATCGCGACAAAGGGCGATCCATCCGGCTTTTCCGGGCGTGACAATGAGCACCCACTCCCGAGGGAACCGACGCTCCACGGGTCCGGATGGTTGTGTGCCGCCGGTCACAGACTTCGCGTTCGAGGGGTGTCCCGCGGCCCCGGCGAGCCCTGATCCGGCCCTGACCCGGGCTATACATCGTGCGTATACACTGCGTGTAGAGTGGCAGGCATGTCCATCGGTCACACCCTTCTGGGACTCCTGGAGTCCGGCCCGCGCCACGGCTACGACCTCAAGCGCGCCTTCGACGAGCGCTTCGGCCACGACCGGCCCCTCCACTACGGGCAGGTCTACTCGACGATGTCCCGGCTCCTGAAGAACGGCCTCGTCGAGGTCGACGGCGTCGAGGCCGGCGGCGGCCCGGAGCGCAAGCGGTACGCCATCACCGAGGCCGGCGTCACCGACGTCGCGCAGTGGCTCGCCACCCCCGAGAAGCCGGAGCCGTACCTCCAGTCCACGCTCTACACCAAGGTCGTCCTGGCCCTGCTCACCGGCCGCGGCGCCGCCGAGCTGCTCGACGTCCAGCGCACCGAGCACCTGCGCCTGATGCGCGAGCTCACCCGGCGCAAGAAGGACGGCGACCTCGCCGACCAGCTCATCTGCGACCACGCGCTCTTCCACCTGGAGGCCGACCTGCGCTGGCTGGAGCTGACCGCCGCCCGCCTCGACCGGCTCGCCGAGGAGATACGCCGATGACCACCGCACCCCTGCTCCGCGCGAGCGGGATGGACAAGGCCTACGGCCCGACCCCGGCCCTCGCCGGGGCCGAATTCTCCCTGCGCGCCGGCGAGGTCGTCGCCGTCATGGGCCCCTCCGGGTCCGGCAAGTCGACCCTGCTGCACTGCCTCGCCGGCATCGTCCGCCCCGACGCGGGCACGATCCACTACGACGGCCGCGAACTCACCGCGCTGACCGACGGCCAGCGCAGCGCGCTGCGCCGCTCCGACTTCGGCTTCGTCTTCCAGTTCGGTCAGCTCGTACCCGAACTGACCTGTGTCGAGAACGTCGCCCTGCCGCTCCGCCTCAACGGCGAGCGCCGCAGGCCCGCCGAGGCGCGGGCCCGCGAGTGGCTGGCCCGGCTGGAGGTCGAGGACGTCGCCGGCAAGCGGCCCGGCGAGATCTCCGGCGGGCAGGGCCAGCGGGTCGCCGTCGCCCGCGCGCTCGTCACCGCGCCCCGGGTGATCTTCGCCGACGAGCCCACCGGCGCGCTCGACTCCCTCAACGGCGAGCGGGTGATGCAGCTGCTCACCGACGCCTCGCGGGACACCGGCGCCGCCGTCGTCCTGGTCACCCACGAGGCCCGGGTCGCCGCCTACTCCGACCGCGAGGTCGTGGTCCGCGACGGCATCGTTCGGGACACGGAGTGGGCGGTATGAGCATGCGGACCTGGGCCCGCGACCTGACCCTCGGCGCCCGCTTCGCCGTCACCGGCGGCCGCGGCGGCTGGCTGCGCACCGCCCTGACCGCGACCGGCATCGGTCTCGGCGTGGCCCTGCTGCTCGTCGCCGCGTCCATGCCGAACATGCTGTTCCAGCGGGAGGTGCGCGAGTCGGCCCGCGCCGTCGACGCGAGCGAGCTGGTGGAGCGGCCCGGCCCGGAGACCTTTCTCTACGCCGACCAGACCACCCTCTACCGCGGCGACACCGTCACCGGGCTGCTGCTCCGGCCCGAGGGCGCGAGCCCGCCCGTCCCCCCGGGCGCGGCGAAGGTGCCCGCGGCCGGCGAGATGCTGGTCTCCCCCGCCCTGCGCGAGCTGCTCGACTCCGCCGACGGCGCGCTCCTGCGCGAACGCCTGCCGTACCGGGTCAGCGGAACTCTCGGCGACGCGGCGCTGATCGGCCCGGCCGAACTGCGCTACGTCGCCGGCACGGACATCCTCACCACCGACAACTTCACCGGGCGGGGCGAGCGCTACGGCTGGTCGGTGCCCGGGGAGCCGATGAACGCGTTCCTGCTGCTGCTCGTCGTCATCGCCTGTGTCGTCCTGCTGCTGCCGGTGCTCGTCTTCGTCGCGACCGCCGTCCGCTTCGGCGGCGAGCAGCGCGACCGGCGCCTCGCCGCCCTGCGTCTGGTCGGCGCGGACACCGCCATGACCCGGCGGATCGCGGCGGGCGAGTCCCTCGCGGGCGCGCTGCTCGGACTGGCCGTCGGCGCCGGCTTCTTCGCCCTGGCCGGGCAGCTGGCCGGCACCGTGCAGATCTGGGACGTCAACGCCTTCCCCGCCGACGTGTCCCCGGTGCCCTGGCTCGCCGCGGTGATCGTCGCGGCCGTGCCCGTCTCCGCCGTCGTGGTCAGCCTCTTCGCCCTGCGCGGGGTGGCGATCGAACCGCTCGGCGTGGTCAGGACCGCGACCCCGAGGCCCCGCCGGCTCGCCTGGCGGCTGATCCTCGTCCTCGCGGGCGCGGCCCTGCTCGTACCGACCGTGGGGAGGGTGCGGATCGAGGAGACCTCGATCGACGCCGTCGGCATCGCCCTCGGCTCGACCGTCGCCCTCGTCGGACTCACCACCCTGCTGCCCTGGCTGGTGGAGGCGCTGGTCCGGCGGCTGCGGGGCGGCCCGGTGGCCTGGCAGCTCGCCACCCGCCGGCTCCAGCTGAGCAGCGGCACCGCGGCCCGTACGGTCAGCGGCATCGTCGTCGCGGCGGCCGGGGCGATCGCGCTGCAGATGCTGTTCCAGGCGATGCAGAACGACTTCATGCGACCCACCAACATGGACACCGCGCGCGCCCAGATGGAGACCAAGGTCGCCGCCAGGAGCTCCGACGACGCCCGCCGGGCCATCGACGCGCTGGCCGGGACGAAGGGCGTGCAGTCGGTCGTCGGCACCATCGAGTCCAACGTGTGGCGTCCCGGCCCGCTGAGGAAGGGCGAGGACTTCGCCCCGATCACCTCGATCGCGGTCGGCGACTGCGCCTCCCTGAAGGAGTTCGCCCGCCTGCCCTCCTGCACCGATGGCGACGTGTTCATCGTCCTCGCCCACGGCACCGAGGGCCCGGACGACGCCTGGGTCGCCGAGACCGCCAAGCCGGGTGCGGCCGTCGCGCTGCGCGACCCGCAGGGGTACGCGGGCGGGGCGATGCCGACCTGGCGCATCCCGGCCTCGGCCCGCACCGTGGACGCGCGCCTCGATCCGCTGGGCCGGGTGCAGTTCGGGGTGATGGCCACGCCGAAGGCGATCGACGCCACCCGGCTCGATGCGCCGGAGGCCGGGGCCATGATCCGGATCGACCCGGCGGTGCCGGACGCCCCCGAGTACGTACGGAACACGGTCGCCGGGCTCGATCCGCTGACCCGCGTGCAGACCCTCCAGGACGTCGAGCGCGACGCCCAGTTCAGCAGCGTGCGCACCGGCATCATGATCGGCGCCACCCTCACCATGCTGCTCGTCGCGGTGTCGCTGCTGGTCACGACCCTGGAGCAACTGCGGGAGCGCAAGCGCCTGCTGTCCTCGCTGGTCGCCTTCGGCACCCGCCGCGCCACTCTCGGCTGGTCGGTGCTGTGGCAGACGGCGGTGCCGATCGTGCTCGGCCTCGCCCTGTCGGTGGCGGGCGGCCTCGCGCTCGGCCTGGTGCTGCTGCGGATGATCGGCAAGCAGGTCGAGGACTGGTGGGTCTTCCTGCCCGTCACCGGGGTCGGCGCGGCCCTGATCGCCCTGGTCACCGTCCTGAGCCTGCCGCTGCTCCTCCGGCTCGTGCGGGCCGACGGTCTCAGGACGGAGTAGCGCCCGCCCGGACGATCCGTACCGGGAGCCGCTTCATGGCGTCCCGGAGCGAGCCCGCCAGTTCCTCGAACTCGGACTGGCGGGCCGCGCCCGTCCGCATCGCGAGGGCGATCCGCCGGGTGGGCGCGGGATCGGCGAAGTCCCCGGTGTACAGGGCGGTGTTACGGGCGGTCTCGACCTTCACCGCGGTGCGCGGCAGCAGGGTCACGCCGAGTCCGCCGGCCACCAGCTGCACCAGCGTCGACAGTCCCGCCGCCGTCGTGGTGACCGGCGCCCCGTCCGTGCGGCCGGCCTCCCGGCAGATGTCGAGGGCCTGGTCGCGCAGGCAGTGCCCCTCGTCCAGGAGCAGCAGCTTGAGCTCCTGGAGCGCCTCGCGCGGGATGTCGGCCCGCCCGGCCAGGGGGTGCCCCTCGGGCGTGACGAGTACGAAGTCCTCGTCGAAGAGGGGGAGTTCGGTGACGCCCGGAACGCCGAGCGGGACGGCGAGCAGCAGCAGGTCGAGCCGCCCGGCGGAGAGCCCTTCGAGCAGCGACGAGGTCTGCTCCTCGTGCACCTGGAGGTCGAGCTCGGGGTAGCGGGTGTGGACGAGCCGCAGCACGCTCGGCAGCAGATAGGGCGCGACCGTCGGGATCACCCCGAGCCGCAGCACCCCGGTGAACGGCGCCTGCGCGGCCTCCGCCTCCTCCATCAGCTCGCCCACCGCGTCGAGCACGGCGTGGGCGCGCACGGCGAGCCGCTCGCCCGCGGGAGAGAGCAGCACCTTGCGCGTCGTACGCTCGAGGAGCTGGACACCGAGTGCCTCCTCAAGCGCCGAGACCGCACCCGAGAGGGCCGGCTGGCTCATCCCTATGGCTGCCGCCGCGTCCCGGAAGTGCAGATGCTCCGCGACCGCCGCGAATGCTCTGAGCTGGGAGAGGCTGGGCTGCTTCACCCGGCGCACGGGAATCACTGATAACCACCTTCGATCAACCCGACCCACTATAGCTATTTCACTGATCAATGCACTCCGTGCCATGCTGTGGGCCGTCCAACCCCTCACGGAAGACCTCAAAAGGGACCCTTCCGGCCTGTAAGGAGAGCGCGTGCTCACTGTCGGTGACAAGTTCCCCACCTACGACCTGACCGCCTGCGTGTCGCTGGAGAGCGGCAAGGAGTTCGCGCAGATCGACCACAAGTCCTACGAGGGCAAGTGGCGCGTGGTGTTCTTCTGGCCGAAGGACTTCACCTTCGTCTGCCCGACCGAGATCGCCGCGTTCGGCAAGCTGAACGACGAGTTCGCCGACCGTGACGCCCAGATCCTCGGAGTCTCCGGCGACTCCGAGTTCGTCCACCACGCCTGGCGCAAGGACCACGCCGACCTGCGTGACCTGCCCTTCCCGATGCTCGCCGACTCGAAGCACGAGCTCATGCGCGACTGCGGCGTCGAGGGTGCCGACGGCTTCGCCCAGCGCGCCGTCTTCGTCGTGGACCCGAACAACGAGATCCAGTTCGTCATGGTGACCGCCGGCTCCGTCGGCCGTAACCCCAAGGAGGTCCTGCGGGTCCTCGACGCCCTGCAGACCGACGAGCTGTGCCCCTGCAACTGGACCAAGGGCGAGGACACCCTCGACGCCGCCGCGCTCCTGGCCGGTGAGTGAGCGTGGCGCTCGATGAGCTGAAGGCCGCCGTACCGGACTTCGCCAAGGACCTGAAGCTGAACCTCGGCTCGGTCATCGGCAACAGCGAGCTTCCGCAGCAGCAGCTGTGGGGCACGGTGCTGGCCTGCGCCATCGCCTCGCGCTCGCCGCGGGTCCTCAGGGAGCTGGAGCCCGAGGCCCAGGCGAACCTGAAGCCGGAGGCCTACCAGGCCGCCAAGTCGGCCGCCGCGATCATGGCGATGAACAACGTCTTCTACCGGACCCGGCACCTGCTGTCGGACCCCGAGTACGGGACGATGCGCGCCGGTCTGCGGATGAACGTCATCGGCAACCCGGGTGTCGAGAAGGTCGACTTCGAGCTGTGGTCGCTGGCCGTGTCCGCGATCAACGGCTGCGGCCAGTGCCTGGACTCGCACGAGCAGGTCCTGCGCAAGGCCGGCGTCGACCGCGAGACGATCCAGGAGGCCGTGAAGATCGCCTCGGTCATCCAGGCGGTCGGCGTCACGCTCGACGCCGAGGCCGTGCTGGCCGAGTAGGGCCGTCCGTACCACGCGAGGGGCCCCGGGGTGCGAACCCCGGGGCCCCTCGGGCGTTCCCGCTCACCGCTGGAGCGCCGCCATCAACTGCCGCATGTCCTCGACGAGATAGGTCTGCAGGGCGGCCGGGTCCAGGTCCGGGGACTCCACGTACCGGTTCCTCTTCTCGTCCCAGACCTCGGGCATGACGGTCAGCGAGATCTCGGCCTGCCCGTCCACGACCCGCACCCAGACGCCTCCGCCGCTGAGCTCGCCCACGTAGGCGTACTCGGCCAGTCCGCCGATCCGGTCGCCCAGCTCACTGATCTGCGGATCGGTCATCCGGGCCTCGAACTCGGGGCCCGGGTCGGTCACCCGGTGCAGGGCGTAGTCGACGCTCGCGCTGTAGCGTGCGCTCCCCTTCGCCAGGCTCACGCCGCACCCCCACTGGAAGAGAGCGGGCTCGTCCACCTTCAGCGGCTCGTTCATGGACGGTCCCTTGGGCCCGATCGCCGAGGTCAGCCCGTCGAACCGGCCCACCTGGCACGGGTCGCGGTCGGTGCGGTAGGCACCGAGGTCGGGGCCCCGGCTCTCGTACGCGTAGAGCCCGCCGGCCCAGAGGGCCGAGGCGAGGGCCGCGCCGCCGAGCGCCCACAGCCAGGGACGGCGGGCCCGCGGGGCCTCCGGCCGGCCACCGGGCGCGGGCTGCGGCCACGGCTGCGGCTCCACCCACACCTGGGGCCGCGGGGCGCCAGGGCCGTCCGGGCCACCGACCAGCTCGGGCTCGGAGATCACGCGGAGCCTCCCGGCACCCGGTCGGCCGAGCCGGGCGCCGGGGTCGGCGCCACTTCGTAGGCGGTCGCCCCGCGGGGTTCGGGGGCGGCGCGCAGGGCCTGCTCGGTGCTGTACGCGCGGAGGTAGCCGACCACCGTGTTGGCGACGGCGACCAGCGGGACGGCGACGACGGCGCCGCCGATCCCGGCGGTGAGACCGCCGGCCGCGACCGCGAGCACGACCGCGAGGGGGTGCACCCGTACGGCCCGGCCGAGGATGAACGGCTGCAGGACGTGGCCCTCGATCTGCTGCACGGCGAGCACGACCACGAGCACCATCAGGGCGGTGAACACCCCGTTGGTGACGAGCGCGACGACGCACGCGAGGGCGCCGGAGACGACGGCACCGACGAGCGGGATGAACGCGAAGAGGAAGATGAACACGGCGAGCGGCACGGCCATCGGCACTTCGAGGAAGTAGAGACCGAGGCCGATGAAGACGGCGTCGATGAGGGCGACGAGCACCGTGCCCCGGACGTACGCGGTCAGGGTCCGCCAGGCCCGGGGACCGGCGCCCGCGACGCCGGGCCGCGCCTGGGCGGGCACCAGCTTGAGCGTCCACTCCCAGACCTTCTTCCCGTCGTAGAGCAGGAAGAGGGTGGAGAACATCGCGAGCAGGATGCCGGTCATCGCCTCCACGACCACGGTCACGCCCTGGAGTCCGGCGGAGGTGATCTGCTCGGCGTTGGCGCCGATGGTGTCGCTGAGGTTCTTGGCGATGTCGTTGATCTGCTGCTCGGTGACATGGAAGGGGCTGTCGAGGAGCCAGTGCTTGAGCTCCTCGATGCCGTCCTTGACCCGGTCGGACAGGCTGTCGATGTTGTCCATCACCTGCCAGACCACGAACCACCCGACCAACCCCATGATCACGAAGCCGGAGACGGCGGTGACGGCGGTGGCGAGCCCGCGCGGCAGGCCCTTCCTGCGCAGCAGCGCGACGGTGGGCTGGAGCAGCGCGGTGATGAGGAGGGCGGCGACGAAGGCGAGGACGACCAGCTGCACGGAGCTGATCACCTTCATCAGCACCCAGACGGTGCCGGCGAGGACGAGCAGGCGCCAGCCGGCCTCGGCGGCGACCCGCATGCCCCAGGGGATCGCGGCCACCGGGTCCGGGCGGGCGGCGACGGCGGGCGCGTAGGCGGGCGGTGCGGGCACCGAGGCGGCGGGCACCGGAGGTTCGGGGGCGGCCTCGGGGACGGACGGTCCGGGTTCGGGAACCGTGGCGCCGGACTCGGCCTCGGCCTGGACCGGCGCGGCGACCGGGGGCGGGCCGGCGGCGGCCGAGGCGGCAGCGGTGTCCGGGGTGGCCTGTGCGGCCGAGGCGGTCGCGAGGGCGGGCACGGGTCCCGGGCCGGCGTACGGCGCTTCCGCGGGGGCGTCGCGCTCGGCCTCCGCCCGCCGCTCGTCAAGGCGTTCGCCCATGCGGCTCAGGCCGTCGCCCACGCGGCGCAGCCATCCTGGCAGTCTCGACATGCTCTTCCCTCTCCCCCCTCGGCTCCCCGAACCTACACCCCTGCACGGGCGAAGCCCCTCACCGAAGGACGGTGAGGGGCTTCGCCGGGTTGAGCGGGGGCCGGTACGGATCACTACCGGGCGCCGTCTCCTAGTACCAGTGGTTCGCCTGCCAGAACGACCAGGCGCCACAGGGGCTGCCGTAACGGCCGTTCATGTAGTTGAGGCCCCACTTGATCTGGGTGGCGGGGTTCGTCCGCCAGTCCGCGCCGGCCGAGGACATCTTCGAACCGGGGAGGGCCTGGACGAGACCGTACGCACCCGAGGAGGCGTTGGTCGCGGTGTAGTTCCAGCCGGACTCGTGGTTCACGATGTTGCTGAAGCACTGGAACTGGTCACCCGGGATCATCTGGCGGGCGATCGCCTTGACGTCCGAGATGCTGTACGAACCCTGGGCGGCGAAGCTCGACGCGTCACGGAGGGCGGACCGGCTGGCGCGCTCGGCCTCGGCCTCCTTGCGCTCCTTCTCCGCCTTGTCGGCCGCTTCCTTCTTGGACTCGGCGTCCTTGGCGGCCTGGATGCGGGCGGCTTCCTCGGCGGACTTGCGCGCGACGGAGTCCGCGGCGGCAGCCTGGGCGTCGGCCTGCTCCGCGAGGGTGGAGACCTGTACCTGGGCCTGCTCGCCCGCGGGGATGTCCGCGAGCAGCGTGGTGTCGGCCGCGGTGGCCTCGAAGTTGTCGTCAGCGGCCTGGGCTGCGTTGCCCGAGGCGACTCCGACGACGGCGCCGACAGTGGTGACCGCAGTGGCCGAAGCCACCGCGAATCCCCGGACCGAGATCCGGCTCACACGGTTTCCTTCCAGCATCGCCCGCACAGGGTGACCAAGCGGGCGAAAATCGTGCCCCTGACGCTGGTCTCCGACTACTGGGTCACAGAAGACACGGGCCCGTGGTGCTGTGGGCGGCATACGGCGAACGGCTGTTGAGTTGTGTGGTGCTACACCCCTGAGGGTGCACGTGTGCCGTATGCGGGGCCTGACGGAAGCAAGACTTTGCCGGACGGCGACACCGCAAGGCAATTCCGTGCTGCGTGTGAAAGCTCACACCTGGCTGGACGCACGGGATTTGACGGATAAGGGAGACAGCGCGACGCCGCCCGGCTAAGCTCTCGCGCTTTGCCGGGCGGCGCCAACTGCGGTGCGAATCACCTCATTCGGGACAGATCACATCTGACCGTCCTCGAGCATCTCGGTCACGAGCGCGGCGATCTGCGAACGCTCGGAGCGCGTCAGCGTGACGTGCGCGAAGAGCGGATGCCCCTTCAGCTTCTCGACCACGGCGACGACTCCGTCGTACCGGCCCACCCTCAGGTTGTCGCGCTGGGCGACGTCATGGGTCAGGACCACCCGGGAATTCGCCCCGATACGGGACAGAACGGTCAGCAGTACGTTCCGCTCCAGGGACTGGGCCTCGTCCACGATGACGAACGCGTCGTGCAGCGAGCGGCCCCGGATGTGAGTGAGCGGCAGGACCTCCAGCATCCCGCGGCCGAGCACCTCCTCGATCACCTCGCGGCCCGCCACCGCCGAGAGCGTGTCGAAGACCGCCTGCGCCCAGGGGCTCATCTTCTCGGCCTCGGTGCCCGGCAGATAGCCGAGCTCCTGCCCGCCCACCGCGTACAGCGGACGGAAGACCATCACCTTCTGGTGCTGACGGCGCTCCAGGACCGCCTCCAGGCCCGCGCAGAGCGCGAGCGCGGACTTGCCGGTGCCGGCCCGGCCGCCCATGGAGACGATGCCCACGTCCGGGTCGAGCAGCAGGTCGAGCGCGATTCGCTGCTCGGCGCTGCGGCCGCGGATGCCGAAGGCCTCCCGGTCGCCGCGCACCAGGCGCACACTGCCCTCGGCCGTGACCCGGCCCAGCGCCTTGCCCCGCTCGGACTGGAGCACGAGCCCGGTGTGCACCGGCAGCTCGGCCGCCTCCGGTACGTACAGGGTCTCCTGGTCGTAGAGCAGGTCGACCTGGTCCGCGGCGAGCGCGACCTCGGACATCCCGGTCCAGCCGGAGTCCGTGATGGCGAGTTCCGCCCGGTACTCCTCGGCGAGGAGGCCGACCGAGGACGCCTTGATCCGCAGCGGCAGGTCCTTGGAGACGACGGTGACGTCGTACCCCTCCGCCTGCAGGTTGCGGGCGACCGCGAGGATGCGGGAGTCGTTGTCCCCGAGCCGGTAGCCGGCCGGAAGGACCCCGGGGTCCGAGTGGTTGAGCTCGACACGCAGGGTGCCGCCCAGATCCCCGATGGGGAGCGGGGAGTCGAGGCGCCCGTACCGGACCCGGAAGTCGTCGAGCAGGCGCAGGGCCTGCCGGGCGAAGTAGCCGAGTTCGGGGTGGTGCCTCTTGGCCTCCAGCTCGGTCACCACGACGATGGGGAGCACGACCTCGTGCTCCTCGAAGCGGGACATCGCGCTGGGGTCGGCCAGCAGGACGCTGGTGTCGAGAACATAGGTGCGCCTGTCGGACAAGCGGCGCTTAGTGCTGGTCACCACGGAAGGACAGACCCCCTTCGAGGACCCCTGTGAGGTCGGGGTTGCGACGGAACCGCTTCGGCGGAAGGGCCACTGGCCGAAAAGCTGCCGGCGGAGCGGTGGTCGCGGCGGAATGGGACCGGGCTCAGGCCACGATGCGCGGGCCGAGCGCCGGCCCTCCGCTTCGCCCGTACATGTCCTGCACGGTCGTCCTGGTGCAAAGGGCCTCCCGGGTGGCGGTCTCCGTGCCGCTCACTTCACCAGGGATATGCCCTCCCGCACGCGCCGTCATGCCATGGCATATGACGGCGTGTTCGTGAACAGGGGGTGACGGAAGGTGCCGATGCCTTCCCGTGGGTGTCGCGGGGGTCCCGTGCGAGGGTCACGGTGTCCGGTGCGGTCCTCGGCGCGCCGGACGAAGGCCCACGTGACGGATCCGCTCGGGTCTTCGGGGGGGGCGAGGGTGCGTGCCGGGGGCCGCGCGGGACCCTCGCCGCACCCCAGGGGGCGTCAGTTGCCGGACCGGTTGCCGGATCAGTTGCCGAAACGGCGGTGCCGGGCCGCGTAGTCACGCAGCGCCCGCAGGAAGTCGACCTTGCGGAAGGCCGGCCAGTGGACCTCGCAGAAGTAGTACTCCGAGTGCGCGCTCTGCCACAGCATGAAACCGGACAGGCGCTGCTCGCCGCTGGTGCGGATCACCAGGTCCGGGTCGGGCTGGCCGCGCGTGTAGAGGTGCTCCGCGATGTGGTCGATGTCGACGATCTCCGCCAGCTCCTCGAAGCTGGTGCCGCGCTCCGCGTGCTCCAGGAGCAGCGAGCGGACCGCGTCCGCGATCTCCTGCCGGCCGCCGTAGCCCACCGCGACGTTCACGAGTATGCCCGTGTTGTCCAGGGTGGCCTGCTCGGCCTCCTTGAGGACGGACTGGGTGCGCGCCGGCAGCAGGTCGAGGGTGCCCACGTGGTGCACCCGCCAGCGGCCGTCGGCGGCGAGCGCCCGCACGGCGCCCTCGATGATCCCGAGCAGCGGGAGGAGCTGGTCCTCGGGACGGTTCAGGTTGTCGGTGGAGAGCATCCAGAGCGTGACGACCTCGACGTCGGTCTCGGCGCACCAGCCGAGCAGCTCCTGGATCTTGTCCGCGCCGGCCTTGTGCCCCTGCTCGGGGGTGCCGCCGGAGGCCTTGGCCCAGCGCCGGTTGCCGTCGAGGATGACGCCGATGTGCTTGGGCACCTGGGCGTGGTCGAGTCGGCCTTCCACCCGGCGTGCGTAGAGCCCGTACACCAGGTCGCGCAGGTTCACTGTTCTTTACCCCTCCATGCAGTGTCGGCCCCCGAAGCCGCCACATTACTGCGGACGGGTAACCGGCTCCCAGCCCGGGACTGTCACAAGTCCGTGATAAGCAGAGATACGTGACTGATTCCCCCCTGTACCGCGCCGCCGCGGACCGTTACGAAGCCATGGAGTACCGGCGCACCGGCCGCAGCGGACTCAAGCTCCCCGCGATCTCGCTGGGCCTGTGGCACAACTTCGGCGACGACCGTGCCCTCGAATCGCAGCGCGCGATCCTGCGCCGCGCCTTCGACCTGGGCGTGACCCACTTCGACCTGGCGAACAACTACGGCCCGCCGCCCGGCTCCGCCGAGCTGAACTTCGGCAAGCTCTTCGCCCAGGACTTCGCCCCGTACCGGGACGAGCTGATCGTCTCGACCAAGGCCGGCTATCTGATGCACCCCGGGCCGTACGGCGAGTGGGGTTCGCGCAAGTACCTGATGTCGTCGCTCGACGCCTCCCTGAAGCGGATGGGCCTCGACCACGTCGACATCTTCTACTCGCACCGCTTCGACCCGCACACCCCGCTGGAGGAGACGATGGGGGCGCTCGCCTCCGCCGTCCAGCAGGGCAAGGCGCTGTACGTGGGCGTCTCCTCGTACACCAGCGAGCAGACCGCCGAGGCCGCGCGGATCCTCAAGGAGATGGGCGTTCCGCCGCTCATCCACCAGCCCTCTTACTCCATGATCAACAGGTGGACGGAGGAGGACAACCTCCTCGACACCCTGGAGGCGGCCGGCATGGGCTGCATCTCCTTCGTGCCGCTGGCGCAGGGGCTGCTCACCAACAAGTACCTGAAGGGCATCCCCGAGGGCTCCCGGGCCACCCAGGGCAAGTCCCTCGACCCTGACCTGCTCTCCGACGAGGTGCTGCGGCGACTGCGCGGCCTGGCGGACATCGCCGAGCGGCGCGGGCAGTCCCTCGCCCAGCTCGCCCTGCGGTGGGTGCTGCGCGACGAGCGCATGACCTCGGCCCTGATCGGCGCGTCGAGCGTCGCGCAGCTGGAGGAGAACGTGGCGGCGCTCGCCGCGGCCCCGCTCACCGACGAGGAGCTGAAGGACATCGACTCCTTCGCCGTCGACACCGAGGGCACCAACATCTGGGCCGGCCGGGGCTGACGCGCCGCGGGCGGCCCGGTGACCGCGCGGGGACGGGAATGGGGGCCCGCCCTTCGCCGTGAGCCGGGTCCGCCCGTTGCCGTGAGCCCGTCGGCCCGTTGCCGTGAGCCAGGTCCGGCCTTCGCCGTGAGCAGGTCCGGCCTTCGCCGTGAGCAGGTCCGGCCTTCGCCGTGACCGGGTCCGGCCGGGGCCGTGAACGGAGGCCGCCCGGGGCCGTGGACCGGCAATGCCCGGAGCGGGAAAGAAAACGGGCCGGTCCGTGGGGGGGATACGGACCGGCCCGAGGGGGGGTTTCCACCATAACCCTTCATTAGTCGTCCTGCGTGCCAAGTGCGCCGAACGAGGGCCGTCGGATTCGCCGGAGGCCAAGCGGCACAAGGGCTCCAAGGCCCTGTGGCGGGTTTGTGCCCGGGCGTGGCGGCGGAATCGGTACCTCCGACGGGGGACCCCTCCGTCAGGTCGCCGGGTTGACGCGGCGAGGGGGCGAGGCGCGGGTCGGCACAGGACCGAAGCGGACCGGATCTGACCTACACGGCCCCTACCGTCGCCCCATGACGACCTCCACTCCCCCGCACGTCACCTGGGCGCAGGCCGACGCCCGGCGGATGCGCCGCCAGTTCCTCGACGAGCCCGCGCAGGCGCGGCCGGCCGCGGTGGCCGCCGCGATGCTCGGCGCGCACGCCCAGGTCCTGTCGGCGGCCGAGCTGTCCGTGGCACTCCGCACGACGGAGGGGACGCGATCCGACGTACGGGCCGCGCTGTGGCAGGACCGCGCGCTGACGAAGACGTACGGGCCGCGCGGCACCGTGCACCTGCTGCCGTCCGCCGACCTGCCGATGTGGACGGGCGCGCTGTCCGCGATCCCGGCCGGGGCGAGCGGGCAGCCGCCGCACGTGCGCATGACGTCCGCGCAGACGGACGAGGTCCTGGCGGCGATCGCCGACGCGCTGACCGGCACCGAGCTCACCGTGGACGAACTGACCGACGCGATCGTGGCGCGCACCGGCCCCTGGGCGGGCGACCGCGTGATGGACGCCTTCCAGGACAAGTGGCCCCGCTGGCGCCAGATCACCCATCTGGCCGCGCACCGCGGGGTGCTGGCCTTCGGCCGCGACCGGGGCCGGAAGGTCACGTACACGAACCCCGGGGTGCGGCCCCAGGCCGGACCCCGGGCGCTCGGCGAGCTGGTGGACCGCTATCTGCGCGCCTACGGCCCCGCGACCCCGGCGCACTTCGCGAAGTGGCTGGCGGCGCCGGCGGGCTGGGCGACGGAGCTGTTCGCCTCCCTGGCCGGGGCCGGGCGGGTCGAGGAGGTGTCCTTCGACGGGGCGGTGGCCTGGGTCGCCGCCGGTGACACGGACTTCCCCGACGAGCGGCCCGGGCGCGGGGTGCGGCTGCTGCCGTACTTCGACGCTTTCGGGATCGCCTCCCAGCCGCGGCCCCGGCTGTTCGCGGGCCGGGCCGCCGAGCGGGCGCTGGCGGGCGGCCAGGCCGGGAACTTCCCGGTGCTGCTCGTCGACGGCACGGTCGAGGGGGTGTGGCACCAGCGCCGTTCCGGGAGGCGGATCGCGGTGACCGTCGAGCCGTTGCGCACCCTGGCGCCGGCCAGGCTCCGGGAGCTGGAGGCGCAGGCCGAGCGGGTGGCCGCGGTCCTGGAGGGCCGGGCCGAGCTGACGGTCGGTCCGGTGGCGGTCGGGCCGCACGCCTGACGCGGACGCCTCAGCGGGCGGCGCGGCGCAGCAGGGTGATCCCGTCGCGGCGGGCGACCAGCGTGTAGCCGTACTTCCCGACGGCCGCCGTCAGCTCCGCCTGCTGCTGCTCCAGGGGGTAGGGCCAGTGGCCCGGCCGGTACGGCCAGGACTCGGGGGCCTCGGAGTCGTGCACGATCCATTCGGCGGTGGGCCGCGGCAGGCCGGCGCGCTGGTGCTCGTAGAGCCGGCCCTCGACCGGGAAGGTGGGGAAGACGACGACCGTGCAGCGCGAAGTCAGCTGGGGGACGAGCCGGTTGGAGGCGGCGACGGTCGCGCCGTCGGGGATCCTCGCGAGCAGCGCCCGGGCGGCGTCCAGGTGCGGGGTGGTGTGCCAGGTGGCCCGCTGGGCGAGCTGTGCCAGCGGGAAGGAGGGGAGCAGGACGACGGTGACCGCGAGGACGGTGGCGAGGGCGGCGCGCACGTTGCGGGGGTTGGTCTCGCGGCCGAGGACGTCGAGGAGACCGGCGAACACCACCGGCATGAGGATCGCGCTGTAGTGGAAGGCCGTCCCCCAGTGGAAGGCGTTCTCGGAGGCCATCCGCCAGGCGAGGGTGGGTAGCGCGATCAGGGCGAGCGGGGAGCGCAGGGCGAGCAGCGCGGACGGGGCGAGGACGAGGATCAGGGTCGTCGCCTTGGTGTCGGGGCGGAGCAGGTCGAGCGGGGCGTGCGCGAGCGCGTCGAGCAGGGAGCCGTGGGCGACGGCGAGCTGGCCGCCGTGGGCGTAGCCGCCGGTGGGGCCGAAGGCGGGGATCAGGACCTTGATCTCCAGGAAGGAGCCCAGGAGGCCGGCGGCCGAGGTGACGAGCCCGAGGGTGCGGGCCCGCTTGTCGGTACGTCCCCCGCTGTCGGTGCGTCCCTTGAAGGCGATGTACGCGCCGACGGCGGCGAGGGTGAGCCCCAGGTCCTCCTTGACGAGGAGGAGCGGCGCGGCCCAGGCGACGGCGGTCCGCCAGCGGCGCCGTCCGAGCGCTTCGAGGGAGAAGGCGAGCAGGGGGACGGCGAGCGCGATCTCGTGGAAGTCGAAGGCGGCGGCGGAGGCGATGCCCCAGCTGAGCCCGTATCCGACGGCGACGACGTGCGCGCCGCGCGGGCCGATGGCGCGGCGCGCCCAGCGGACCAGCGGGACGGCGCCCAGCGCGAGGAGGGCGGACTGAGCGACGAGCAGGGTGAGGGGGGAGGGCCAGAGCCGGTAGAGGGGGGCGAGGGTGGCGAGCAGGGGGTGGAAGTGGTCGCCGAGGAGGTTGAAGTCCTCGCCGCGCAGCGGGGCGACGGGCGCCCGGAGCTCGGCGTAGGCGCGGACGGCCTGCTCGAAGATGCCGAGGTCGTATCCGGTGGTGCGGAGGAGGAGATGGCGGCGCACGGCGACGGTGGCGTACAGCAGGCAGAAGGCGGCGGCCCAGGCCCAGGGGACGAGGGAGGGACGTCGGTACCAGGGGGTGGCGGGTGTGTCCGGGAGCGCCGCCTCCCGTTCACTCGGTGACGCTTTCTGATCAATTGTCCGCATATGGCGTGATGCTAGGGCCGCCCGTTCAGGGGACGGCGGTGAACGCGCCGAGCAGCAGCCCGAGCAGGGCACCGACGATCATGAAGGGCCCGAAGGGGATCGCCGTGCCGCGGCGCGCGCGGCGGGTGAGGAGCAGCCCGAGCCCGTACAGCGCGCCGAACAGGAAGCCGGCGAACGCCCCGAGGAACAGCACGCCCCAGCCGTACCAGCCGAGCGCCGCGCCGAGCGGGACCGCGAGCTTCACGTCGCCGAAGCCCATCCCGTTCGGGTGGAGCAGGAACAGGCCCAGATAGCCGCCGCCCAACGCGGCCGCCCCGAGCAGGGAGTGGATCCAGGACCCCGCCGCGTAGGGCAGGCTCGCGGCGACCGCGAGCAGCAGCGGCAGTGCGGCGGCGAGCGGCAGGGTCAGCCCGTCGGGCAGCCGGTGCACCCGCACGTCGACGCAGGCGAGGAGCGTGCCGAAGGGCGCGGCCAGCAGCCACACGAGCAGTTCGGGCCGGGGCCCGCCGGTGGCCGCGGCGAGCGCGGCGCAGGCGAGCGCGGTCACCAGCGGCGCCGTCAGCGGCGCGGAGCTCGTCGCACACCCGGCCCGCCCCGGACCGCCGAGCCAGCCCCGGCCGGGGCCGGCGAACGGATGCCCCGCGGGACAGGCGGCCCGCCACGGCTCCTCGGGGCTGACGGACAGCCGGTACGCGGCACGGGGGACGAGCAGGCCGGCCGCCGCTCCCCACAGGGCGGCGGCGGTGACGAGAATCGGCAACAGGGCGTCCACGGCCCGACCCTAGGGCTAGCGTCTCCCCCATGGGGAGGACTTGGCGAGACGGAACGGGCCTGCTGAAGACCCCCGGCGGGGCGGTGCCGCTCGAGATCGCGGCCTCCTACCGGGCGCGGCGGCGGGGGCTGCTCGGCCGGGACGGGATCGAGGGCGCGCTGCTCATCACCCCGACGAACAGCATCCACACCTTCGGCATGCGCTTCGCCGTCGACGTCGCCTACCTGGACCGCTCGTGGACCGTCCTGGACGTCGTCACCATGCCGCCGGGCCGCCTCGGCATGATCCGGCTCCGCGGCCGGCACGTCCTGGAGGCGGCGGGCGGCGCGATGGCGGACTGGGGGCTGCGGCGCGGCATCTCCGTCACGGTGGACCCGATCCGAGCAGGGTGAAGGCCCCGTAGGCGGCGGACGCGAGCGCGAGGGCCGCGAGCACGGGGACGGCCGTACGGGCCCGGAGCCGGGCCAGCGTCAGCGCCGGCGGCAGCAGCAGGGCGAAGGCGGGCATCATCAGGCGCGGCCGGGACCCGAAGTAGGCGGCGCCGACGAGCGAGATCACGACCACGGCCACCGTGTAGACGAGCAGCGGGAGCGGCTGCCGCTGGCGCACGCACAGCGCCACCAGCCCGCCGAGCAGCCCGAGCGCGGCGCTCAGCCCGAGCGCGGCCGGCCACGGCAGGCCCACGACGAAGCGGGCGAGGGCCGCACCGCCGTCGATGGAGTTGCCCCACGCGGCCTGGACCTCGAAGTAGGCGGTGGCGCTGCCCTGACGCAGACCGACGTAGGCGATGTACGCGAGCCAGCCGAGCGGCGCGAGGAGCGCGCCGGCGACGACGGGGGCGCGCAGCCTCCGCTCGCGTACGACGGTGACCAGGGCGGTGATCCCGATCGCGGCGATCAGCGCGGCGGCGGTCGGCCGGGTGAGACCGGCGAGCGCGCACAGGGTGCCCGCCAGGATCCAGCGTCCGCGCAGCACCGCGAGGACCGACCAGGCGGCGAGGGCCGTGAACAGGGTCTCCGTGTACGCCATCGACTGCACGAACGCCGTCGGGTACACCCCCCACAGGACCGCGAGCACCACGCCGACCCGCGGCCGGCCCGTCACGTGCGTGCCGACCGCGTGGATCCCCCACGCGGCGGCGAGCGAGGCGGCCCAGGAGACGAGCAGCCCGGCGGTCGCGGCGTCGACCGGCAGGACCGCGGACAGGCCGCGTTCGAGGGCCGGGAACAGCGGGAAGAAGGCCAGGTCCGCGTGGACGCCGCCGTCGGGCAGGGTGACCTCGTGGCCGTAGCCGTGCTCGGCGATCCGCGTGTACCAGACCGCGTCCCAGCGCCCCATGAGCCGGTGCAGCCCGTCCTTGCCGGTGGCCGCCGCGGCGGCGGCGAGCACGACGAGGCCGAGGACACGGGTGGCCGCGTAGCCGCCGAGGGCGGCCCAGGGCGGGGCGGCCGGCGGCGGGGCGGCCCGGGTGGGGACGGCCTCTGGCGGAGCGAGGGTGGTGCGGGACATGCGGTCGATTATCAGCCGCCCGGTCGGATGCGCAGGAATCTGGCCGCCAGGACCGGGCCCAGCTGACCCACGATCTCGTACCCGGGCTCGTGCGGGCCGGGCAGGTCATTGAGGAAGGAGGTGACGATCACCTCGTCGACGCCCAGGACGCCCCGGCGGCTCTGCTCCTCCAGGAAGTCGAGGGTGCACCGCCAGTCGACGCCGTTCCCGTCCTCGCCGAGGAAGGAGCCGACGGTCCCCTGCACGACGTTCCAGAAGAAGACGTGCGGCAGGACACCGCCCTGGTGGAAGACGTGCGTGTCGTACGCGTCACGGAACGCGGGAACACGGGCGACGAGATCGCTGACGAGCTGGACGCTGCTCGGGGCCGTGGTCGTCATGGGCTGCCCACTCCGAAGCACTCTGCACTTGTGCCTCGTCGAGAGGCCTGGAGACCAGGATGCTCCTCCTGAAGTGCCCCGTCCCGTCGCTTTTGCGCTTTCCTGACGACGTCTTATGCCGGGTTTTCCCCGGGTTTTCCACAGGGGATGCGAAGTGTCCCCCGTCCGTGGATCGTTGCGCGTATGTACGAGTTGACGAGACTCGCCAGGGGCGGGGTGCTGCTCACCGCGTGGGCGCTCGCCGCGGGTTGGCCGCGCGGACGGCTGGGCCGGCGGCTGCAGGGGGACGGCTGGCAGCGGATCTGCCGGGGCGCGTGGGCGGTCCCGGGAAAGGAGGTGGACTGGCGGGTGCGGGCCAGGGCGCTCCAGCTGCTCCGCCCGGACCTCGTGTGCAGCCACGGCACGGCGGCGGCGCTGCACCGCATCGAACTGCTCACGGAGCACGGGACCGACGGCCCCGGGGGCGGGCCGGAGGACGGACCGGGGAACGGGGAGGTCCTCGAGTTCACGTCCCACGCGGCGGTCGGACCCCGTGCGCCTCACCAGCGCCGGCCCGCCCCTGGCCGGATATCGCCGCACGTGCGGACCCGGGTCCGGACGACGTCGGTGCTGGCCGACCGGGACTGCTCGCTGCGGCACGGGCTGCGGGTGACGAACCCGGCGCGGACGGCCGGCGACCTGATACGGACGGCCGGCAGCCGGGAGGCCGCCGTGGTCGTGGCGGACTCGGCGCTCTCCCGGCGCCTCGTCGGCGGCCTGCGGCGCGGCCCGCTCGTCCGGTCCGAGGAGCTGGCGGCCGAACTCGCCGTGCCCCGCCGCGCGGGCGGCCCGGCCGCGCGCCGCTGGCTGCCGCTCGCCGTCCCGGGCTCGGGCTCGCCCGCCGAGACGGTCGCACGGCTGCGGATGCGGGACGCGGACCTGCACCCGGAGGTCCAGCCGACCCTGCGCACCCGGGCGGGCCGCCCGCTCCACCCCGACTTCCTCTTCCGCGCCGCCGGACTGGTCGTCGAGATCGAGGGCTTCGCGTACCACGGGACCCGCGAGGCCCACGCTCGCGACGTCCACCGGTTCAACGAGCTCCAGAGCTGCCCGGGCGTCCGTCGCGTGCTGCGCTTCACGGCCCGCGAGGTCTTCGCCCGCCCGGACCGTATGACGGCCACGATCCGGGCGGCGCTGGCCGACTGCTCCGGTCCGGACCCGGCCGGTCCTCACGCCCCGCGGGCGTGACGCCCGCGCGGCCGGGACCGGGCGCGGGAACGGGAACCGGAGAGCCGGGTGGCGAGAAGGGGCCAGGCGGCGAGGGACGCGACGAGGACGGTGCCGGTGGAGATGCCCGCGATGCCCACGGCGCGCAGCACGGGATCCGGGCCGGGGGCGGCGGCGTCACCGCGGGCGGAACGGGAGCCGGGACCGGATCCGGAGGCGGAATCGGATCCGGAGACGGGCCCGGATCCGCGGGCAGGACCGGCATCCTCCTGCCCGGCCCAGGCGGCGGACACCGAGGGCAGGGCCAGGTCGAGGGCGAGGGGAACGGCCGTCGGCGCCTGTCGGTCGAGGCTGACCTGAAGGTAGTAGCTTCCCGCGAAGCGCATCGCGCTGACGGCGTCCGTCGCGCCCTCGCTGCGGTTGGCGTACGCGGCGGGGGCGGTGGCGAGCAAAAGCGTGGCGGGGTCACCGGTGTACAGGCCCTTGCGCTCGTCGACGGCGCCGCGCGCCGGGTTGTACAGCGCGAGTCGCAGGCCGTCCGGGAGCGCCGAACGCCCGGGCGGGGCGGTCGCGTTGCCGAACCGCGCACGGGCGAAGAGCTGCTGCCCCCAGGCAACGGGTACCCGGTAGAACCGGCTCTCCCCCGGCTGCAGCTCGTCCCGCCAGGTCCCCGCGCCGGCCAGCGGCGCGGCGTCGTTGAAGCCGGTGCCGCCGTGCGCCGCCCGGCCGGATCCGGCGGACCCCTCGCCGAACGAGGCCGGCGGTTCGGTGCTCCAGACGGTCGGGGCGGGCGGTGGCCCGTCGCCGGGGCCGGGCGCGGGCTCCACCACGTAGCCGAGTTCCAGGTCCCAGCGCCAGGGCCCCCGCCGCCCGTCGTCACCGCCCCTGCCCACGCCCTCGACGACGAGGTCGTACTCCCCCGCCTCCTGGCAGTCCCGGCCCGCTTCCAGGCGCCGGCTGACGTAGTCGGCGACGGGGCGGGGGGTGTCGCCGTAGAGACGTATGTCGGTGCGCATGCCGCACAGCAGGCCGGAGGCGGTGCGCAGCGACAGCGAGACACCGTCCACGACGTCGACGGCGGAGCCGGGCGCCGGGGCGAGGACGGCGGAGAGGAAGACGTTCGAGGAACCGTCGAGGCGCACCCGGTACGTGCGGGTCTCCCCGCGCGCGATGCTGTCGGTGTACGTACCGGGGCCCGGCAGCACCGCACCCGCCCGGACCGGCCGGGCGTCCGGCGCACTGCGGTACCCCGCCGGCCGAGGGGGCGCGGTGGGAGTGGCGGGGGCGGCGGGGGCGGCGGGGGCGGCAGGCGTGCCGAGGACCCCGAGGACGAGCGCGGCGACCGTGACCCTGCGCATCGCCCCGCTACCCGCCGGAGGTGCGGGGGAAGGAGACCTCGACGCGGCGGTTCTTCTTCCGGCCCTCCTCGGTGGAGTTGTCGGCGATCGGGTAGTCCTCGCTGTAGCCGCGGATGTCGAAGGTGGTCCCCGGGTTCAGGTTCTTCGCCAGCTCCTGCTGCACGGCGTCGGCCCGCTCCTTGGAGAGCTTCAGACCGTGCTCGTAGGTCCCCAGGTCGTCGGTGAACCCGAACACCCGGACACGGCTCGCCCCCTGCTTGTTGACCTCCGCGGCGATGGCGGCGATGCGGGCGGTGGCGGCGGGTCCGAGCTTCGCACTGTCCTTGGGGAACAGCACCTCGGCCTGCAGCGCGAACGTCACGTCGACGTTGGTGTCCTCGCGACGCTGCTCGCCGCCCTCCTCCTCGACGATCTGCTTGATGTCGAGCACCTTGGCGGGGGCGAGGGTGGCGCCGTCGGGGAGCATCAGGGCGGGCGAGGTGGCGTCGATGGCGGGGGGCGGGGAGCCGCTGGAGGTGGAGTTGGGGGGATCGTCGGCGCGCGCGTTGCCGACGGTGCCGCCCAGGAGCAGGGCGGTGACGGTGAGGGCGGCGATGCGGCGAGGTGTCGACGTCGTCTTCATGGCTGCGCCCTCAGGAGAGCTTGATGGTGGCGGGGGTGAAGGTGGGCAGCTGGAGCGAGACCTCGCCTGTGGAGGAGGGCGGGGCGGGGAACTGCATGAACACGTTGGTCTTGGCCCCGGGCGCCAGGCTGGACAGGTCGGTCGTGGTGAGCGGACGGCCGTCCGTGTCGCGGAGGACGTAATAACGCTTCTTGCCGACGGAATCGACAAGGGTGGCACCGCCGAGCGAGTTGCTGTGCTGAATGATCTCCGTCTCGTCTCCGCTGAGGCGGGAGGAGATCGCGACGGCGTCGTCCGAGGTGTTCTTCAGCTGGCCGCTGACCGTGACGAACCCACCGGCGTCGCGCTCGACCGAGGTGACCGTCAGCTCCAGTCCCTGTGGGCCTTTGAGTGAACCGAGAACCTCGGTGGGCTCGGCCGACTGCGAGGCCTTGCCGTCCTGACCGCTCGCCTTGGGGGCTGCCGAGCTCGCGACCGGCTGCTCCCTCTTCGGCTGCTCTTCGCTGCCGCACCCCGTCACGACGAGAGCCAGTCCAGCCGCAAGGGCCACGGCCGCCGCCCCTCTGCGGGCCTTCCTCGCGTACCGAACGTTCATGAATCAAGGTCCTTCGCTCATCAGTCGGCAAGTCGAACAGTGAAGAGGTCCGCGGCGTCTGGCAGCCTCGGGTGATCCGGATCGATGACCCACTCGACGCCGCCGCACACCAGACCGGTGATCGGTTCCGGCTCCGGACTCGGTGTCGGCGTCGGCGTCGGCGTGGACGAGCCCGTCGGCTCGGGAGTGGACGGGGGTGTCGGCTCCGGCGGGTCGACGAAGCAGCGCGGCTCCAGAACGGCCGTCGCGGACGCGACCGCGTGCTGCTTCTCCGTACCCGGGACCAACGATTCACCGACAGCGTCGAGAGTGCGGATCCGGACGCGGAAGCCCTTCTCGCCCTCGCGGAGGGGAGTGCAATCGCCCGCCATGACCTCCGCGTTGTTCTTCGCGGCGTATTCCTCCGCCCGCATACACGCCTGATCGGCGAAGTAGTCGTCGCCCTTCAGATAGCCGTCCCACGCATCGGGGTCCAGGATCACGTCGAGCCACCCGTCCCGCAGCTGCTCCCGGGCGTCCTGGGCAGCGGCGAGAGCGGCGGCGTCGGCCGCCGTCTGGCCTCCGTTACGTGTGACCGCCGCTTGCGCCACGGCGAAGTAGACGAAGCCGAGAAACAGCAGACCCGCGATCACCGTGACATAGACGGGGAAAGCCTGGCCCGCGTCGCCCCGCCGGCGGCCTACCTGCCGCCCCCGGATCCGCCGCCGGTCAGACTGGTGATCTTCTGGCTGATCGCATCCCTGATGCTCTGGCCGATGCTGGTGCCCGAGATCGCGACGACGATCGCCACCACGACCACGATGATCCCCAGGTACTCGACCGCGGTCTGCCCTCGGTCGCCCCTGTTCCTGGACCAACTCCCCGCGTGCACCCTGGCCTTGGTCAGGGCCTTCAGCAGCGCGTCGTTCATCGTGTTCCCCTCCGAGTCCGGCGACTCGGGCAGGGTACGCCCGGAAGGCGGGCTGTTCACAGGGTCCGTAGGCCCAATCACGGTGTGTAGTCGGCTTCATGAGGCGGTCCTCGTGCCGAGCCAGGAGGCGATGGCTTCGCCGCGGGTGGTGCTGTGGAGCTTGGCGAAGATGCGGTTGATGTGGTTCTTGACGGTCTTCTCGGAGATGGAGCAGGTGACGGCGATCCGCTGGTTGGTCATGCCGGACGCGATCAGGTCCATCACCTCCACCTCCCTGGCACTCAATCCGAACCGTTGCACCTGCGAAGCTGGATTTCTGAACCGCAGTATATTGGAGACAGTTGAAGGTCCGCCAGCATGTGCAGTCGCACGCACCGCGCGCAGCAGCTCCGCCTCGTCGTAGGCGCCGTGGACGAGGTGCCCGGCCGCGCCCGTGGCCCGCCCCGGGGTGTGGGTGAGGAGCAGTACGGGGGCCGTGGGGCTCAAGTGCCGTACGGAGTCCGCGTGTCCGTCGAGGACGAAGAGGGCGGGGGTGCCGGCCCGGACCGCCGCGAGGGCCGTGGCCGGGTCCGGCGCGGTCGCCGTCACCTCGACGTCCCCGTGCGCCGCGAGCAGCACCGCCAGGCCCACCCGCACCACGGGGTTCTCCGCCACCACCACGACTCTCAGCATGCGCCGCGTCCTCATTCGCCCGTGATCGAGCCGAAGTCGGTGCCCGTGCCGAGGAACAGGCCCGCGCCCAGCAGGATCATCGTGGCCGGGACCATCAGGGTCGTGATGACCATCGTCGCCTTGGGGACGGCCTTCGCGGCCTTGCGGCGGGCGTTCTGCGCGTCCGTGCGGCGCATGTCGTTGGCGATCTGGATCAGGGTGTCGACGATCGGAGCGCCCAGCTCCTCGCCCTGCTGGAGCGCGGTGACGAACTGGGCGACCTGCTCGGAGTCGTTGCGGCGGCGCAGTTCGTCGAAGGCCTCGCGCCGGCTGACGCCCATGTCCATCTGGCGCAGGGTGATGCGCAGTTCGTCGGCCCACGGCCCCTCGTACTTGTCCGCGACCCGCTCCAGGGCCTGGCGGAAGCCGAGACCGGCCGAGACGACCACGGCCAGGACGTCCAGGAAGTCCGGCAGGGTGCGTTCGATCTGGTCCTTGCGGATGCGGACCGCCGACCAGATTCCGACCTCCGTCCAGACCGCGCCGAAGGCGAACAGCAGCACCGCCACCAGGATCGAGCCCCTGCTCACCATGAGCAGGCCGCCGAAGCCGCCCAGGACGCCGTACACGGCCCGCCGCGCCCCGTACCGGTCGATGGTGAGCCCGCCGGGGTTTCCGGCGAGGTCGATGCGGCGGCGGACGGCGTTGACCCGCTTGGGGCCCATCAGGCGCAGCACGGCCGGCGACCAGCGCATGCCGAGGCGGTCGACGACCGAGTCGACGGCGCCGGTGCGCGTGGAGCCGACCTCCAGGGCGAGCTGGAGGTCGCCGGGCAGTTTGGCGTCGGCGCGGTAGAGGCGGATGCCGTAGAAGATGCCGGCGACGGCGAGGCCGGCGAGCAGGGCGAGCAGCAGGTCCACGGTTCCGGGTCCCTTACACGTCGATCTTCGCGAGGCGGCGGATCACCATGAAGCCGACTCCGTACAGTCCGAAAGCGAGGACGACCGCCAGCTGGCCGAGGCCCGAGCCGGTCATCCGGTCCAGGGCGCCGGGCTGCATGTTGTCGATCAGCAGCAGCGAACCGACGCCGATGACCGGGACGGCGTACGCCGTCATGCTCACCTGCGACAGCTGCGTACGGACCTCGCGCCTGGTCTCCTTGCGTTCCTCCAGCGTCTCGGTGAGGTTGCGCAGTGAGGAGACGACGGTGCCGCCGGCCCGGTTGGCGAGGACCAGGGTCGTGACGAGGACGACGAGTTCGCGGGACGGGAGGCGTTCGGCGAGTTCGCCGAGCGCGTCGTCGAGCGAGGTGCCGACGGCGAGCTGCTGGGCGACCCTCTCCAGCTCGTCGCCGGCCGGGGCCTCCAGTTCGTCGGCGGCGAGCGACAGGGCCATGCGCAGCGCGAGACCGGCCTGGGTGGCGTTGGCGAGGATGCGGGAGAGCTCGGGGAGCTGGTTGATGAACTTCTCGATGCGCTTCTGGCGCTGCCAGTTGAGGAATCCCATCGCGACCCACACCCCGAGGAAGCCGCAGATCGGCCCGAAGAACGGGGACAGCAGCGCCTGCCCGGCGATCCACAGGGCGCCCACCGTGACCGCCATGGAGACGACGAACTCCCCGGGGGTGAGGTCCAGTCCCGTCGCGGAGATACGGAGTTCCAGCCTGCGTCCGAACCTCGTGCGCCGCACCCGCCGGTCGATGCCCCGGAAGGGGCGCCTGCGGCGGCCCGTGCCGTCGCCCCCCTCGCCCGCGGTCTGCGAGAGGCGGGCGATCAGGGCGGACCGCTGCGCGGAGCCGCTCGCGTAGAACTGGATGCCGGTCACGGCCAGGACGCCGGCGATCAGCGCCACGCCCACGGTCAGCAGTGTCGGGTTCACGGTCGTTCCTCCCCCTACTTCGCTTCCCGCGTGGCGAGGTGCTCGTCAGTCGCGGCCACGCCGAAGGCCTGCGGGATGGGCTGGCCCGCCATGTACAGCCGTTCGGCGACCCGGCGCGGCAGCGGGTGGTAGGCGAACTCGCCGTACACCCGCCCGTCGGCGGCGAGCGGCCGGGCGTCGAAGCGGCACACGGTGGCGAGCAGGTAGCGCTCGCGGCCGCTGGAGGCGAGGATCGCGATCTCGGTGACCCGGCGGGTGCCGTCGGGGTGCCGGGTGAGCTGGACGAGGACGTCGACGGCGCTGTTGATCTGGTCGCGCAGGGCATCGAAGGGGACCTTGACCTCCGACATGGAGGCGAGGGTCTGGAGGCGCATGAGCGCGTCCTCGGCGGAGTTGGCGTGGACGGTGGCGAGCGAGCCGTCGTGGCCGGTGGACATCGCCTGGAGCATGTCGAGGGTCTCGCCGCCGCGGACCTCGCCGACGACGATGCGGTCGGGCCGCATCCGCAGGGAGTTGCGGACGAGGTCGCGGATGGAGACCTGGCCGCGGCCCTCGATGTTGGGCGGCCGCGCCTCCAGGCGGATCACGTGGGACTGCTGGAGCTGGAGCTCGGCGGAGTCCTCGATGGTGATGATCCGCTCGCCCTCGGGGATGAGACCGGAGAGGGCGTTGAGGAGCGTCGTCTTCCCGGTGCCGGTGGCGCCGGACACGATGACGTTGAACTTGGCCTGCACGAGCCCGGACAGCAGGAGCAGCATCTGCTCGTCGATCGAGCCGAGGCCGAGCATCTCGTGCAGGGTGTAGGCGCGGGGGAAGCGGCGGATGGTCAGCGTCGCCCCGGTGAGCGACAGCGGCGGGATGATGACGTTGACGCGCTCGCCGGACGGGAGCCGGGCGTCGACCATCGGATTCGACTCGTCGACGCGCCGGTTGACGGTTGACACGATCCGCTCGATGGTCTGCATCAGCTGCTCGTGCGAGGCGAACCGCAGCGGCAGCAGCTCCACCCGACCGGCCCGTTCGATGTAGATCTGGTCGGGTCCGTTCACCATGATCTCGGTGATGGAGGCGTCCTCGAGGAGCGGTTCGAGCACGCCGAGCCCGAGTGCCTCGTCGACCACCCGGCGGATCAGCTGGGCGCGTTCCGCGGTGGAGAGCACCGGGCCCTCGCGGCTGATGATGTGCCCGAGGACGCGCTCCAGGCGGGCCCTGCGCTCGGCGGCGGCGAGCGCGGACATCTCGGTGAGGTCGATCTCCTCCAGGAGCTTGGCGCGGAAGGACGCGACGAGGTGGCCGTCCTCCCGTCCGCCGCCCGCCCGGTTCTCCTCGGGGGTGCTGATGCGGGACCGCAGGCTCATCGCCGGTCCTCCTCGGGCGCGGAATCGGGGACGGGCATGGTGGCGGTCCTCTTCACGTCGTCGAAGGTCCAGAAGGGGATGAGGGAGGGGATCCGCACGGTGACGGTGGCCGTGCCGCCGCCTTCCTCGACGCGGCTGCGGCGCGCGATCCAGTCGCTCATCGCCGCCTTCCCGGCCGCCTCGGGGCCCGGTACGGAGTCGGGGTCGTCCACGCTCGACGCCCGCGCCGCCGCCCGCGCTCCGGTGCCGGCCTGCTGGGCGGCGTATCCGATGATGCCGAGCTGGACGCCGGCGAGGCCGACGAGCAGCAGGATCGGCAGGAAGCCCAGGTACTCGACCGCCACTTGGCCGCGGTCCCGCGCCCGGACGCGGGCCCGGACGCGGGCCCGGGCCCGGATCCCGGTCCGGATGCGGATCCCGGCCCGAATGCGGATCCCGGCCCGGGTCCATGTCCCGGCACGGCTCCGGACACCGGCCCCGCCCCGGATGCCCGCCCTGCTCCGGACCCCCGCCCGCGTCGCGACCCCGACCGGGATCCCAGCCGGGGCCCAAGCCCCCGCCCGGCCCCGGATTCCCGCCCGGCTCCTGACCCCCGCCCGCGTCGCGGCCCCGACCGGGAGTCCGGCCCCCGTCACGGCCCCGGCCCGGGTCCCGGACCCGCTCCGGCCCTCGCGCCCGTTCCCGAATCGCCTCATCGCTCGTCCCCCTCCCACACCGCCGCCGCCTCGCCGTCCACCGTGAAGGGGAAGTTGATCGCCCCCGGGAACAGCACGGGCACGCGGATGCTCACCCGGGCGTACGCCATGCCGTCCGCGCGGCGGCAGTCCGGGGCGGCGCCGGACCGCCAGGCGCCGTCCAGGTTGCGCAGTGCCGCCTCCTGGCAGCTGTCGCCGACGGCGTAGGCGCGGGCGGCCTCGTCCGCCGCGTTGCCGGCGAGGGTGTACGTGTAGCCGATCAGGACGCACTGCCAGAGCAGCACCAGGGTGAGCAGGATGAGCGGCAGCATGCCGACGAACTCGACCGCCACCTGCCCCCGCTCGTCCCGCCACGGCCCGCGCACGTCTATCGCCCTGCCCCGCGCCGCCGCAGCCCGAGGGTGCCCCGGTCCCCGCCGCGTACGAGTTCCCTGCCCGGGGTGTCCGCGGCGGCCTTGACCAGGCCGAGCTCTCCGGCGAGCGCCCACAGGGCCTGCTTGACGGTGGACCGGGCGTCCAGGTCGTGCAGCCGGCCGGCGTCGACGACGGCCGCGAGTTCCTTGAAGTGGGCGGGGACGGAGACGCCGGCGATCCGGGTGCCGGTGATCTTCTGGACGAGCGCCGGCTGGATCTCGGTGGAGCGGTGGTGGCGGTTGACCAGGACGGTGGTCTCCTCCGGCTTGCGGACCTGCAGGCGGTCCCACATGCGGACGACCCGCTTGGCGGCGCGTACGGCGACGACGTCGGGGGTCGTGACGAGCAGCGCGGCGTCCGCCATCTCGACGGCGGCGGCGCCCGCGGCGTCGAGGTGGGTGCCGCAGTCGACGACGACGACCTCGTGGCGGCCGCGCAGGGCGCTGACGATCTGGCGGGCGGAACGGTCGGTGACCTCCTCGCCGCGCTCGCCCTCGCCTGGCGCGAGGAGCAGGGAGAGGCCGGTCTCGTGGACGTAGACGGCGTCCTGCAGCACCCGCGGCGTGATGTCGTTGATGGCGGCGAGGTCGGCGAGCGAGCGGCGGAACTGCACGTCGAGGTAGGAGGCGATGTCGCCGCCCTGGAGGTCCATGTCGACGAGGGCGACGGTGCGGCCGGAGGCACGGGCGGCGAGGGCGAGGTGGACCGCGGTGACGGTGGTGCCGACGCCGCCCTTGGCGCCGCTGACGGTGACGACGGTGCCGCCGGGCCCGGTGGGGGCCTCGGCACCCGCGCCGAGGTGGCGGCGGACGCCGGCGGACCACTGGGCGGCGGCCTGGACGCGGCTGGCGAGTTCCTCGTAGCCCAGCGGGAGGGTGACGAGGCCGCGGGCGCCGGAGTCCATGGCGGCGGAGAACAGCACGGGGCTGGCGTCGGCGGTGATGAGGACGACGCCGACGGCGGGGAAGCGGAGGGCGACCTCACGGACGAGTTCGAGGGCCGGTACGGGGCCGATCCGCTCGTGGACGAGGACGACCTCGGGCAGCTCGTCGAGGGACTCGGCGGCGAGCCGCGCGAGGGTGTCGACGAGCTGCGTGGAGTCGGTGACGGGCCCGGCGGGTTCGGCGTCGGGCAGCTGGCCGATGAGGGTGGTGACGGCGCGGGCCGCGTCCGGGTCGCCGACCGCCGGCAGGATCCTCGTGGTCATTCGGCCTCACTTGTCCTTGTCGAGCGTGTAGGTGCGGTCGCGCGGGTCGGGCGGGGTGGTACTGCCGGGGGCGACGAGGGCGAGGCGCACGTGCTCGGCGAAGGACTCGGCGTAGGCGACGCGCTGGGCGTCGGCCGTGGACAGGGCGAAGGTGATCGGGACGGCCTCGGTGGCGCGGCTGCTGCGCTCCTCGCGGCCGGCGCCGATGGGGGTGAGGGGGCCGACGTCGAGGACGCGGGCGCCGGCGACGATCAGCTTGGACTGGGCGGCCCGGCCGCCGCGTTCGCCGGCGAAGGTGGCGTAGATGTTGACGCTGGAACCGGGGGTGATCTTGCCGGCCACGCCGGTGGCGGCGTCGATCATGATGGCGATCTCCTGCTGTCCGGCGGCGAGCGCGGGCCGGTCGACGATCATGTCCTTCTGCAGGAGCGAACCCTTCTTCAGGGTGGTGACCGCGATCTTGCCCTCCGTCTGGGCGAGGTCGGTGACGGCGGTGGCCGGGAGCCAGCGCTCGGGCATCGTGACCTTCTCGAACTGGTCCGGGCCCAGACCCTTGTAGGGCGCGACGTCCTCCTTGACCCGGTACGCCGTCACCTCGGGCCCGACCTTGGAGTTCACGTCACTGATCACCGAGAGGACGCCGGCGAAGGCGCCGAGGGCGCACAGGACGGAGAGCAGCAGCAGGATGACGCCACGGCGCTGGCGGGAGTTCATGGCCGTACTACCTCGATCGTGGACGGGTGACGCGACGGACGGGGCGGGGCGGTCGGGACGGGGCGGTCGGGACGGAGCGGACGGTCGTGACGGGGGGACGGGCGGGGCGGGCGGGACGGGCAGGACGGGGGGACGGGCCGGACGGTCGGGCCGGGCGGCGCTAGCCGGCCGCGGTGGCGGGCCGGGCCGTGGGCAGGGGCGCGGCACAGAAGCCGCAGCGGTCGCCGATGAGCTCCATCCGGCACCAGTGGCAGGTCTCGCGCCGCACGGAGGCGACCAGTTGGTGCAGGACGGGCAGGTCCGGCAGGTACGCGGCGAACTCGACGAGCCTGCCGGTGCCCCACCAGCGCGCCGACGCCTCGGGCAGGGCGGCCTCCTGGACGGCGCGCACCTGCCAGCGGGGCGCGAGGACGGCGGTCGGCCAGTCGGTCTGGAGCTGGCCGCGGGCGAGCACGAGGTCGGTGCCGAAATCGGGCCCGGCGAGCTCCCCGGACCCGCCGGACCCGCCCGACCCGAGCCGTACGAGCTGGGGCGCGGGTCCCGCGAGCACGGCGAAGTGGGCGCCGGGCAGCCAGCCCTTGACGTGGGAGGTGAGTCCGACCGGGACGTGGTCGAGCCTGGCCACCGAGCCGAGGACGGCCCCGGCGTACACGTAGTGGGTGAGCAGCCGGGCGGCGGAGGCGAGGACTCCGGGGCTGAAGTCGCAGGCGGAGAGCTGGCGCAGCTGCCGGACGAGTACGGCGGCGCCGAGCGGCGGCAGGGCGGTCCTGACGATCGCGATCCGGTCGGACTCGAGCAGGGACCGTACGGCGTGCAGCCGTTGGGCGGTGGCGGGCGGTACGGAGACCGGGCAGACGACGACCAGGTGCCCCTGCTGGTCGAGCAGGCGGCGTACGTCGGCGAGGGCCGCGTCGAGCGGCCGGGCGTCGGGGCCGGGCAGCACGGCGGCGGGGGGCGTCTGCGGGTCGGTCGGCGGCAGCACCAGGTCGGCGCTGGTGACCGCAATCGCTGTCGGCACGTCGGGCTCCCCCGATCCCTCACTGATCACTAGCTGCGTTCGCAGCGTTACCGCGACTGCACCTTATCCAGGCCACTGGAGTGGTGAACACACAATCCTTCAAGCTCCGTCATATTCGTGACGGACCCGGTCGGCTCTGAACTGCGGTTCCTGCCAGAGGCCTTGACAACGCAATTGGTCTGGACCAACTTGTTCCCCCAGCGGTGGCCCCCGCCCTTCCCCCTCCGCATCCCCATCCCCGTACGAAGGCGCACCCCCGTACGAAGGCGTACGGCCTCCCCTTCCCCCACTCCTCCCGGAGGCACCACGTGGACCGCACCACCACCAGAGCCGCGGCCGCCAGGACGGCGCTCGCGCTCGCCCTGAGCACCGGGCTCGCCCTCGTCGGCGGCGCCGGCACCGCCCAGGCCGCCGACGTCAACGTCGCCAAGAACGCGGGCTTCGAGAACGGCCTCGCCAACTGGGCCTGTTCCGCCGGCAGCGGCGCCGTCGTCTCCTCGCCGGTACGCACCGGGGCGGGCGCCCTGCGGGCCACCCCGGCCGGCCTCGACAACGCCAAGTGCGTGCAGACCGTGGCCGTGAAGCCGAGTTCCACCTACACCCTGAGCGCCTGGGTGCAGGGCGGCTACGCGTACCTCGGCGCTAGCGGCACCGGCACCACCGACGTCTCCACCTGGACGCCGGACAGCGCGGGCTGGAAGCAGCTGACGACCACCTTCACCACCGGCGCCGGCACCACCTCCGTGCAGGTCTACACACACGGCTGGTACGGCACGGCCGCGTACTCCGTCGACGACGTGAGCGTCTTCGGCCCCGACGGGGGCGGCGGCACCGACCCGGCCCCGACGGTCCCCGCCGCACCGGCCGGTCTCGCCGCGGGCTCCGTCACCTCGTCCTCGGTCTCCCTCAGCTGGGGCGCGGTCTCCAACGCGACCGGCTACAAGGTCTACCGGGACGGTGCGCTCGCCGCCACGGTCAGCGGCACCTCGGCCACCGTCACCGGGCTCGCCGCGAACACCACCTACCAGTTCCAGGTCGCGGCGACCAACGCCGCCGGCGAGTCCGCCAAGTCGGCGGCCGTCCCCGCGAAGACCTCCGAGGTCACCAACCCGGGCCCCGGCCCGGCCGTGCCCAAGCACGCGCTGACCGGCTACTGGCAGAACTTCGACAACGGGGCCACCGTCCAGAAGCTGCGGGACGTGCAGGCGCAGTACGACATCATCGCCGTCTCCTTCGCGGACGCCACCACCACGCCCGGCCAGATCACCTTCACCCTCGACCCGGCCGTCGGCTACGCCTCCACCGCCGACTTCAAGTCCGACGTCGCGGCCAAGAAGGCGGCCGGCAAGTCCGTGATCCTCTCGGTCGGCGGCGAGAAGGGGAACGTCACGATCAACAGCGACGCCTCCGCCACCGCCTTCGCCGACAGCGCGTACGCCCTGATGCGGGAGTACGGCTTCAACGGCGTGGACATCGACCTGGAGCACGGCATCAACTCCACGTACCTGACCAAGGCGCTGCGTCAGCTCTCCGCCAAGGCCGGTTCGTCGCTGGTGCTCACGATGGCCCCGCAGACCATCGACATGCAGTCCACCGGGACCGAGTACTTCAAGACCGCGCTCGCCGTGAAGGACATCCTCACGGTCGTCAACATGCAGTACTACAACAGCGGTTCCATGCTCGGCTGCGACGGCAAGGTCTACAGCCAGGGTTCCGTGGACTTCCTCACCGCGCTCGCCTGCATCCAGCTCCAGGGCGGCCTCGACGCCTCCCAGATCGGCCTGGGCGTGCCCGCCTCGACGCGCGGAGCCGGCAGCGGCTACGTCGACCCGCAGATCGTGAGGAACGCGCTCGACTGCCTCGCCAAGGGCACCGGCTGCGGCACCTTCAAGCCCGCGCAGACCTACCCGAACATCCGCGGCGCGATGACCTGGTCGACCAACTGGGACGCCACGGCCGGCAACGCCTGGTCCAACGCGGTCGGCCCGCACGTCCACAACCTGCCGTAACTGAGCCCTTCGGGGGAATCCGTCCGCAGCGCCGCCGCTCCCCCGGCGGCGCTGCGCCGTTTCCGGGGAGCGGGGGCGGAAGAATATGGCCGAACTTGCCTGCTTGACCCGTTCATGTCACACCCCCACCATGTCACCACCGTACGACGTCCGACGTCCGCTTTCCGACGAACGACCGTCTGTCGCACTCCCCACACTCCCCACCCAGGAGACAGCATGCGACTTCGTACCCGAGGTACCCCCGGATCCCCGGGATCACCCGCACCGGCCGGACGCCGCGGCTCCCGCGGCCGGAGGTCCGCCGCCCTGGCGGCCCTCCTGGCGCTCGCCCTCGCGGCCCCGGTCACCGCCCTCACCACACCCGCCGGGGCCGACCCGGCGCCGACCGCCGCCGCCGACGAGGTGATCCGGCAGTACGAGATCGCCGGGCCCGCCACCGCCGCCGAACGCTCGGCCCTGACCGCCATCGGCGTCTCCATCGACGAGGTCGACGCCCGTTCGGTGGTCGTCAGCGCCAACGCGACCCAGCTCCAGCACCTCAAGGCGCTCGGGTACAAGGCCGCCGCCCTCCCCGGCCCGCCGCAGCGCAACACCCCCGGCCTCGCCGCCCGCCCGCTCGACTTCCCCTCCGCCGACGCGAAGTACCACAACCACGCGGAGATGAACGCCGAGATCGACCAGCGCCTCGCCGCCTACCCGTCCCTCATGAGCAAGCGGGTCATCGGCAAGACGTACCAGGGCCGCGACATCGTCGCGATCAAGGTCAGCGACAACGTCGGCACCGACGAGAACGAGCCCGAGGTCCTCTTCACCCACCACCAGCACGCCCGCGAGCACCTCACCGTCGAGATGGCGCTCTACCTGCTGCGCGAGCTCGGCGCCGGCTACGGCACGGACTCCCGGATCACCGACATGGTGAACAACCGCGAGATCTGGATCGTGCCGGACCTGAACCCGGACGGCGGCGAGTACGACATCGCCAGCGGCTCGTACCGCAGCTGGCGCAAGAACCGGCAGCCCAACTCCGGTTCCTCGTACGTGGGCACCGACCTCAACCGCAACTGGGACTACAAGTGGGGCTGCTGCGGCGGCTCCTCCGGCTCCAAGAGCTCCGAGACCTACCGCGGCACGGCCGCCGAGTCCGCCCCCGAGGTGAAGGTCGTCGCCGACTTCGTCCGCTCCCGCGTGGTGGGCGGCAAGCAGCAGATCAAGGCGGCGATCGACTTCCACACGTACAGCGAACTGGTCCTGTGGCCCTTCGGCTGGACCAATGCCGACACCGCCCCCGGCATGACCCAGGACGACCGTGACGCCTTCGCCACCATCGGGAAGAAGATGGCCACGAGCAACGGCTACACGCCCGAGCAGTCCAGCGACCTCTACATCACCGACGGGTCGATCGACGACTACCTCTGGGGCAGCCAGAAGATCTTCGCGTACACCTTCGAGATGTACCCGACGTCGTCCTGGAACGGCGGCTTCTACCCGCCCGACGAGGTGATCGAGCGGGAGACCGCCCGCAACCGGGACGCCGTCCTCCAACTCCTGGAGAACGCGGACTGCATGTACCGCTCGATCGGCAAGGCCGCCCAGTACTGCTAGGGGCGCTAGGCGTTCTCGTCGAAGTACGCGTCCAGCACCGCGTCCAGGCCCGACTCCCACTCCTGGACGCGGCCCCTGGCCGGCGCCTCGATCTCGATCGGGTACCAGCGCCGGTCAGGGGTGTGCACGACCACCCTGAACCGCTTGCCGAAACGCGGCGAGGCGATCTCCACCGCGCCGATCTCGTCCCAGCGGAACTCGCAGTTCTCCTCGTCGAGGCTCAGCCGCACCCCCGCCGCGTCGGCCACGATCCGGGCCCGCCGGTCGGCGGCCTCGAAGGCGGGACCGCCGGGGGCCGCGTCCTGGTCGCCGTCCTCCCCGGAGGCGGCGTCCCCGGGTACGGCGTCCTCGGGTACGGCGTCCCCGGGGTCCGCGTCCCCCACGACGGCGTCGACGACGGCCCGTTCGGCCGCCGGGGTCCCGTCGGCCGTGTCGACGACGGCCGCCTCCGGCGCCGCCGACTTCTCCTCCGGTCCGTCAGGAACGGGGCCGGTGATGCCCGGGACGGACGCCGGGTCGGTCGCGACACCGGGCACGGTCTGGATGCTGGGTCCTGTGCGCTGCTCCACACGGCGAGTATGGCCGACGATCCTGTGAGGAGGGCAGCCGCCCCGGCCTTCCGGCACGGCGGCCGCTAGGCCGTTTCTTTCGGATCAGGCCGGATCAGGGAGCGGGGTCTGGTGCGTGCGATCGCAAGGCGGAGGAGGGAGGCAACGCGGAGCGTTGGGACCGACGACAACGCGGCGAGCGTGCGTGCCAGACCCCGCGAGCCCGGCAAGATCCGAAAGAGACGGCCTAGGCCGGACGGTCACACCGCCAGGCTCAGCAGCGCCGCCACCGCGAACCCGGCGAGGGAGAGCACCGACTCCAGCACCGTCCAGGACTTGAGGGTGTCCCGCTCGGAGATGCCGAAGTACTTGCTGACGATCCAGAAGCCTCCGTCGTTGACGTGCGAGGCGAAGATCGAGCCCGCCGAGACGGCCATGATGACGAGCGCCAGGAAGGCCTGGGAGTGCCCGCCGCCCTCGACGAGCGGGAGGACGATGCCGGCCGTGGTGACGATGGCGACCGTCGCCGAGCCCTGGGCGACGCGCAGCACCAGCGAGATCAGGTAGGCGAGCACGATCACCGGCAGACCGACGTCGCGGAAGGTGTCCGAGAGCGCCTGGGCCACGCCGCTCGCCTTGAGGATCGCGCCGAAGACGCCGCCCGCGCCGACCACCAGCAGGATGTTGCCGACCGGCTTGAGGGAGGAGGTGGACACCTGCTCCAGCGAGGTACGGCTCCAGCCGCGGCGGATGCCGAGCAGGTAGTACGCGAGGACGAGGGCGATGGTCAGCGCCACGAACGGGTTGCCGAAGAACTCGATCACCGAGCGCGGGGTGGACTCGTCCAGCCCGATCGAGGAGAAGGTCGCGGCGAGGATGAGGACCAGCGGCGTCCCGATGACGAGCAGGACCGTGCCGAGCCCGACCGGCGCCTCCGAGCCGCCGGCGCGCTCCGCGGCCACCTGGCGCCTGGCGTCCTCGGCCGCCTCCGCCATGTCCTGCGGCACCTCGACGAAGATCCGCCGGCCGATCCAGGCGGCGTACGCCCAGGCGGCGAGCACGGCCGGGAGGCCGACGAGGAGGCCCATGAGGAGGACCCAGCCGAGCGACACGTGCAGCAGACCGGCCGCGGCGACGGGCCCGGGGTGCGGCGGCAGGAAGGCGTGGGTCATCGACAGGCCCGCGAGCAGCGGCATGGCGTAGAGCAGGATCGATTTTCCGGACCGCTTGGCGGCGGCGTAGACGAGCGGCGCGAGGACGAAGATGCCGACGTCGAAGAAGACCGGGATGCCGAAGAGGAGTCCGGTGAGCCCCATCGCGAGCGGGGCGCGCTTCTCCCCGAAGAGCCGCAGCAGCCGGCCGCTGAGCACCTCGGCCCCGCCGGAGACCTCGAGGATCGCGCCGAGCATGGTGCCGAGGCCGATGATGACGGCGACATGGCCGAGGATGCCGCCCATGCCGGTCTCGATGACGGAGGTGGCGGCGGACTTCTGGACGGTGCCGAAGAGTTCGGTGACCGAGAGGCCGGCGGCGAGGCCGACGGCGATGGAGACGGCCAGCAGGGCGACGAAGGGCTGCAGCCTGACCTTGATGATCAGCAGGAGCAGCAGGGCGATGCCGAGCGCCGCGACGGTCAGCAGGCCGGCGGTGCCGGGTATGAGCAGCAGGAGACCGCCGGTGTGGGGAGGCGCGGGCGGAGCTGGTGGGGTGGGGGCGGCCGCGGCGAGGATCACGGAATGCATGACGGGGGACCTCGTTGGGGGTAGGGGGGAGCGCGGCACGGCGTCCGGGGGACGAACGCCGTGCCGTGCGGCGGCAGGTGGTGCGCGGGGATCGGGGTCACTCGGTCCGGGTTCAGCCCAGGACGGCGAGGGCGTCGATCTCGATGAGGAGCCCCTGGGGCAGGCCGACGTAGACCGTCGTACGGGCCGAGGCGGGCGCCTTGAGGCCCT
This sequence comes from Streptomyces sp. NPDC101191, assembly GCF_044767915.1. Lineage (NCBI taxonomy): Bacteria > Bacillati > Actinomycetota > Actinomycetes > Kitasatosporales > Streptomycetaceae > Streptomyces > Streptomyces sp. NPDC101191. Next base: position 90,332 of record NZ_JBIWOU010000015.1, on the reverse strand, counting down.
GCTCCTCGAAGTACGCGTTGTAGATCTCGTTCATCTCGGCGAAGTGGGCGACGTCGGTGAGGTAGACGCGCATCATCATCACGTCGTCCCAGGTGGCGCCACCCTCCTCCAGGATCGCCTTGACGTTGGCGAAGGTCTGGAGGGTCTGCTCGCGCAGGGTCGGGCCGGCCGGCGTCGGGGCCTGGCCCTCGACGGCGGGCAGGAAGCCGACCTGGCCGGCGACCTGGAGGATGTTGCCCTTCTTCACGCCGTGGGAGAAGCGCGCGGGCGGGGCGGTGTGGGTGGCGGGGGTGAGGGCGGTCTTCTCGGTCATGTGCGGTCCTGGTCCTTCGTGTTCGTGGGAGTGCCGGCGGAACCGGAGTATTCACGGCTGATGTCGTCGGCCGTGCGACGCACCAGCGGGAGCAGGCCGAGGAGTTCCTCGGCGGAGACGACGACGTTGGGCGCGGACACCGACATGGCGGCGACGACCCGGCCGTCGGCGCCGCGGATGGGCGCGGCGACGCAGTTGATGGACTCCTCGTGGCCGCCGAGGTCGGTGGCCCACCCCTGTTCGCGCACGGTCGCCAGCTCCTTGAGGAAGGCGGCGGCGTTCGGGGTCGAACGGGGCGTGTACATCGGGTAGTCGAGCTTGGCGGCGAGGGTGCGGCGCTCGGACTCGGGCAGGTCGGCGAGCAGCAGCTTGGCGACGGCGGCGACGGTGATCGCGACGGGCTTGCCGATGCGGGAGTACATGCGGACGGGGTAGCGGCTCTCCATCTTGTCGATGTAGAGCACCTCCCCCTCCTCGTGCACGGCGAGGTGGACGGTGTGGCCGATCCGCTCGTTGAGGGCGGCGAGGTGGGGGTGGGCGATCTCGCGGACGTCGAGGTTCTCGACGGCCTCCTGCGCGAGGGCGAAGAGGCGGGCGCCCAGGCGGTAGCGCTGGTCCTGCTGGCGGTAGACGAGACCGTGCTCGTGGAGCGTACGCAGCAGGCGCAGGGCGGTGGACTTGTGCACGCCGAGCCGGTCGGCGACCTGCCCGAGGTCGGCGGGGCCCTGTGCGAGCAGCGGCAGGATGCTGAGCGCACGGTCGACGGTCTGACTCATGGCGTACGTACCTCCTGGTCGTCCCCCGTCCAGCCGGGGCCGAGGTGAAGTGTCCCCCAGGCCTCGTCGTCCAGGGCGACGAGCCGGTCGGCGCGGGCGCGTCCCACCGGCACGGCGAGGTCCCCGGGCACGGTCAGCGCGGCGGCCGCCGTCAGATGCCCGTGCCGCGCCCGCGCCGCGACGCCGAGCCCGCGCAGGGTCCCGGCGAGGAACCCGGCGGCGAAGGCGTCACCGGCACCGACGGCGGCGACGACGTCGACGCGGGGGGCGGGGACGTGCGTGACAGTGTCCCGGGGCGCCAGGCCGCCGCGGGTGGGCGCGACGGTGTCCCGGGGCGCGAGGCCGCCGCGGGCGGGCGCGACGCTGTCCCGAGGCGCGAGGCCGCCGCGGGCGGGCGCGACGGCGCCGCGCGGCACGGGCCCTTCGCCGACCGCGGCACCCGCGTCGTCCGTGCCGTCTCCGCTGCCCGGAGCACCCGTGGCGACCGCGGCACCCGCGCCGGCCGCGCCGCCGCCCGGGCCCGCGATGCCGCGCTCGAAGACCGTCGCGCCCTCGCCGCCCCGCTTCACCACCAGCACCGCCGGCTCCGGCAGGGCCGCCCGGATCGCGTGCGGATCGCCGACCCCCCACGCGGTCTCCGCCTCGTCCGCGCCGACGAAGACGAGGTCCGCGCCCCGGGCGAGCTCCAGCAGGACCTCGCCGCCGGCCGCGGCGTCCGGCCACAGCCCGGGGCGGAAGTTGACGTCGAACGAGACCAGCGGCCGGCCGGCCGGGCCGGGCCATCCGTCCCGCGCGGTGAGGGCGCGCACGAGGGCCAGGCAGGAGTCGGAGAGGGCGGCGGTGATGCCGGACAGATGGAGGACGCGGGCGTCGGCGAGCATCCCGTACGGCACGGTCCCGGGCGACATCGCCGAGGCCGCCGAACCCGCCCGGTAGTACACGACCTCGTGTCCGTCGGCGGCCCGGTCCGCCGCGGTGCGGAAGTAGACGCCGGTCGGCCGCGCCGGGTCGCGGACGACGGCGGACACGTCGACGCCGTGGGCCCCGATCGCCTCCGTCAGATGGTCCCCGAAACCGTCGCACCCGACCCGCCCCACCCACTTCGTCCGGTACCCCGCCGCGGCGAGCGCGCACGCGACGTTGGACTCGGCGCCGCCGATGGCACGGTCGAAGGAGGGGACGTCGGCGAGGCGGCCCGGCCGGGTGGGCAGGAAGGTGACCATGGACTCGCCGAGGCAGACGACGTCCGGCGGGGTACCGGTCACCTTCGGGCTCCTTCGCAGCGTCGCGGTACACGGGTCCATTGACCCGGCGTTGGCCCGGATGTTAGACAGCCGTAAGCGTTATACGCAATGACCGTTGCGCATGTTGCAACAGCTACCCGGAGCTCATTGCGACACCTCGACGAGGAGGAAGCATGTCCGCCGCCCCCGGCACCACCCCCGACCTGGCCCACGAGCGCGTCGACCATCGTTTCAAGGCCCTCCCCCCGGACGCCGAGGGCCTGACCGTCGGCGAGCTCGCCGCCCAGCGCCGCAACCTCTTCACCGGCGGCTTCACCACCCCCGTCCTCGCCCTCTCCGCCGAGTCCGTCGAGCACAACCTCCGGCTCCTGGAGACCTACGCCGAGCGGCACGGCCTCGCCTTCGCCCCGCACGGCAAGACCTCCATGGCCCCGCAGCTCTTCGACCGCCAGATCGAGCACGGCGCCTGGGGCATCACCGCCGCCGTCCCGCATCAGGCCCGCGTCTACCGCGCCCACGGCATCGCCCGGATCTTCCTCGCCAACGAACTCGTCGACGCCGTCGCGCTGCGCTGGCTCGCCGCCGAGCTCGACGCCGACCCGGACTTCCGCTTCGTCTGCTACGTCGACTCCGTCCGCGGCGTCGAGCTCATGGACGCGGCCCTCACCGGGGCCGGCGCCCGCCGGGCGGTCGACGTCGTCGTCGAGCTCGGCGCCGGCGACGGCGCGCGCACCGGGGCCCGTACGGAGGCCGACTGCGCCGCAGTGGCCGACGCCGTCGCCGCCACCCGCACGCTCCGGCTCGTCGGCGTCGCCGGCTACGAGGGCGAGGTCCCGCAGGCGGACGAGGAGAGGGTCCGGGCCTGGCTGCGCCGGCTCACCGCCCTCGCCGCCGAGTTCGACAAGGAGGGCCGCTTCGACCCGGCCGCCGGCGAGATCGTCGTGAGCGCGGGCGGCAGTGCCTGGTTCGACACCGTCGCCGAGGTCTTCGCCGAGATCCCCGAGTTCTCCCTGCCCGTCCTGAAGCTGCTCCGCTCCGGCGCGTACGTGTCCCACGACAGCGGCCACTACCGCACGCTGACGCCCTTCAACCGGATCCCCGAGGAGGGCGCCCTGGAGCCCGCGTTCCGGCTCTGGACGCAGGTCGTCTCCCGCCCCACCGCCGAACAGGCCTTCACCAACGCCGGCAAGCGCGACGCCGCCCACGACCTCCACCTCCCCGAGGCCCAGGTCGTCCGCGACGCCCGCACCGGCGAGATCCGCCCCGCCGACGGGATCCGCGTCACCGGCCTGTCCGACCAGCACGCCTGGGTACGCACCGAGGAGGGCGCCGACCTGGAGGTCGGCGACTGGCTCGGCATGGGCCTGTCCCACCCGTGCACGTCGTTCGACAAGTGGCAGCTGATCCCGCTGGTCGAGGCGGACGGAACGGTCGTCGACTACATCCGCACCTTCTTCTAGAGGCAGGCAGCAGCCATGGACCTGGTCTTCCGCGACGCCGAGGTCGTCGACGGCAGCGGCGGCCCCTCCTACCGGGCCGACGTCGCCGTCGAGGGCGGACGGATCGCCGCGATCGTCAGGGAGGGCGCGGCGGCCGGCTGCCAGCGCCCGACCGCCCGCCGGATCGTGGACGCCGAGGGCCTCGCCCTGTCCCCCGGCTTCATCGACATGCACGCCCACAGCGATCTCGCGCTGCTCCGGGACCCGGACCACAGTGCGAAGGCCGCGCAGGGGGTCACGCTCGAAGTGCTGGGCCAGGACGGCCTGTCGTACGCGCCGGTCGACGACCGCACCCTCGACGAGGTGCGCCGGGCGATCACCGGCTGGAACGGCGACGGCTCCGACCTGGACCTCGACTGGCGGACGGTCGGCGAGTACCTGGACCGCCTGGACGGCGCGCACGGCGGCCGCGGCATCGCGGTCAACGCGGCGTACCTCGTCCCCCAGGGCACCGTCCGGATGTACGCGATGGGCTGGGAGGACCGCCCCGCGACGGAGGCCGAGCTCGACCGTATGCGGCAGCTCGTCGCGGAGGGCCTCGAACAGGGCGCGGTCGGCATGTCGTCGGGCCTGACCTACACCCCCGGGATGTACGCGCACGACGCCGAGCTCACCGAGCTGTGCCGGGTGGTGGCGCGCCACGGCGGCTACTACTGCCCGCACCACCGCTCGTACGGAGCGGGGGCGCTGGAGGCGTACGCGGAGATGGTCGGGCTCACCCGGGACGCGGGCTGCGCGCTGCACCTCGCCCACGCGACGATGAACTTCGGCGTGAACCGGGGAAGGGCGCCGGAGCTCCTGTCCCTGCTGGACGAGGCCCTGGCCGCCGGCTCCGACATCACCCTGGACACCTACCCCTACACCCCCGGGTGCACGACCCTCGCCGCCGTGCTGCCGAGCTGGGCGCACGAGGGCGGCCCGGAGGCGCTGTCGGCCCGGCTGCGGGACGAGGAGACGGCGGAGCGGATCCGGCACCAGCTGGAGGAGCTCGGCTCGGACGGCTGCCACGGGGTGCCGGTCGAGTGGGACACGATCGAGATCTCGGGCGTGACGGATCCGGCGCTCGCGTCCTGGGTGGGCCGCCGTGTCCCCGACTGGCCGGCCGCCCGCCGACTGCTGCTGGAGGACCGGCTGGGGTCGACCATCCTCCAGCACGTCGGACACGAGGAGAACGTCCGCGCGATCATGCGGCACCCGGTCCACACGGGCGGTTCGGACGGCATCCTGCAGGGTGCGAAGCCGCATCCGCGGGCGTACGGGACGTTCCCGGAGTACCTGGGCCGCTACGTCCGCGAGGAGGCCGTCCTGACGCTGGAGGAATGCGTCGCCCACCTCACCTCCCGCCCCGCCCGCCGCCTGCGCCTGCCGGACCGGGGCCTGATCCGCGAGGGCCATGTGGCGGACCTGGTGCTCTTCGACCCGGCGACGGTGGCGTCGGGGGCGACGTACGAGGCTCCGCGCACCCTCCCCGTGGGCATCCCCCACGTCCTGGTCGACGGCCGGTTCGTCATCGAGGACGGCCGGCGCACCCAGGCCCTCCCCGGCCGCTCCGTCCGCCGGATCCCGACCTGACCGTCCGGATCCCGACCTGACCGTCCGGATCCCGACTTGACCGTCCGGGGCGACGCCGCCCGCCCCGCTCCGTGCGGCGGGATCGAGGACCGGCCCCTCAGGCCGTGCGGCGCCCTCGGGCCTCCAGGGGTGGGCGTGCGGCGCCGGGCAGGGCCGGAGCGCCCCGCGGCGGCCAGGACTCGCGGCGCAGCCACAGCGCGCCCGCGCCCAGGGCCACGCCCATCAGGGCGAAGCCGTACCAGGGCGTGTGCCCGGAAGGGGCCGTCTCGTAGGTCAGGGCGGCGCAGAGCACCGCGAGGTACTGGCCCAGGCGCGTGTCCCACGCGACCGCGGCCACCGCACACGTCCCCCACAGCAGGTACCAGGGCTGCACCATCGGCGAGAGCGCCACCAGCGCGAGCAGCGAGAGCCCCAGGGCGAGGACCACGTCCGTGCGCCCCTGCCAGGCCCGCCGGGCCAGCAGCGCGATGAGCGCGAGCGCCGCCAGGAGGCCGAGCTTCTGGACCGCGCCCTTCACGGGCTCCGGGTCGTCCCCCACCAGCAGGCCGAGTCCCAGCCCCAGGTCGCTCGTGAGCGACAGCGCCGTGTGGATGGTCCCCGCCACGCTCTGGGTGCGGAGCCAGCCGAAACCCGTGCCCGCGACGAGCGTCGCGCCCGCCGCGACGGCCGCCGCGACGGCCCCCGGCAGCAGGCCCTTGAGGAGACCGCGGGCCCCGCCCGTACGCCGGGCGACCAGGACGCCGACGAAGAGCAGCGCCACCGCCGCCGGCGACTTGACCATGACCGCGAGGCCGATGAGGACGCTCCCGGCCACCCACCGCCCGCGCACGGCGAGCAGCACGCCCGCGAGCAGCAGGCCGGTCATGAGGCCGTCGTTGTGCATGCCGCCGACGACGTGGACGAGCAGCAGGGGGTTGAGCGCCGCGAGCCACAGCGCCCCGGGCCGCCGGTCGCCGCCGAGGCCGCGTACCGCCCACACGGTCAGCGCGAGCGCGGCGAGCGCGAGCAGGCGCATGCCGAGGACGGCGGGGATCACCGCGCCCCCGGTGAGCTTGACGACCGCCTGGGCCAGGACGAGGAAGGCGGGTCCGTACGGGGCGGGGGTGTGCGTCCAGTGCCCGCCGACGCTCGCGGCCGCGTCGCCCCCGAGGTCGCCGGGGCCGAGGACGGCGGGCCCGGCCCCGTAGACGTCGTGGCCTTCGAGGACCATCGCGCCCTGCGCGATGTAGCTGTAGACGTCGGCGCTGTACAGGGGCGGGGCCAGGACGAGGGGGGCCGCCCACCAGCCGAGCGTGGTCCCGACCCGGTCCGCCGCGCCGGCGGCCAGCAGCCGCCCGTACTGCCACCACGCCGCGATCAGCAGGGTCAGGCCGAGGTACGCGAGCACCGTCCCGGCGACCGTCACGCCCGAGCCGTGCGGCTCCCACAGGCCCCGACCGCCGCGCACGGGCAGGGTCCCGGCGGCCCAGCCGCCGAGGGTGACGGCGAGCGATCCGACCGCGCCGAGCCACCGGCATCCGGCGGTGCTGAAAACCCACATGACGGGACAACCTATCCTGCGGCCCCGCCGCGGCCCCTCGCCGCTTACCTCGGCTTCTTCTTGGCGCCCGGCGCCGATCCCGACTTCCCGGGGTACTGCTGCCGGGTCGGGGTGGTGGTGGGCGCGGGCCCGCCGGACGCGGCGGTCGACGGGGCCGGTGCCGTGGGGACCGGGGCGGTGCTCGCGGCTCCCGAGGGCCGGGCCGGGTGGGCCGGGACCGCCGGCGGGGCGGACTCCGCGTGCCCGTCCGCCGCCCTCTCGTCCCGCTGGATCAGCGACGGCATGCCCGGATGCCCGTCGTCCACGGCGGGGGCCCGCCCGGCCGGTCCGGAGTCGAGGGACGTCACCGCGGCGAGGACGCCGACGACCACCACGGCACCGCTGCCGATCATCCAGAGCGGGCCGGGGCCGCGCCGCTTCGACGCGTGCCGGCGGCGGGATCTCGGAGGCTCGGCGCCCCCCGTGTCGTACTGGCTCACGAACCGTGATTGTAGGGAGCACGACAGCCGGTCGGCGACGTGGGTCACACCCGGCGGGATGCCCGACGTGTCCCAAAACACGAAGCGTCCGGCGCGGCACGGCCGTAAGCTCTCGTCATGCAGGTGATCCAGTCCACGAAGCTCGCCAACGTCTGTTACGAAATCCGGGGTCCGGTGCTCGAGGAGGCGATGCGGCTGGAGGCTGCCGGTCACCGCATCCTCAAGCTCAACACCGGCAACCCGGCCGCCTTCGGCTTCGAGTGTCCGCCGGCCATCCTCGAGGACATGCTGCGCAATCTCGCCGAGGCGCACGGCTACGGCGACGCGAAGGGCCTGCTGTCGGCCCGGCGTGCGGTGATGAGCCACTACGAGACCAAGGGCATCCATCTGTCGGTCGAGGACATCTACCTCGGCAACGGCGTCTCCGAGCTCATCCAGATGGCGATGCAGGCGCTGCTCGACGACGGCGACGAGGTCCTCGTGCCCGCCCCCGACTATCCGCTGTGGACGGCGTCGGTGTCGCTGGCGGGCGGCACGGCCGTGCACTACCGCTGCGACGAGCAGGCGGACTGGATGCCGGACCTGGCCGACATCGAGCGGAAGATCACCGATCGGACCAAGGCGATCGTGATCATCAACCCGAACAACCCGACCGGCGCCGTCTACGACGACGAGATGCTGCGCGGGCTGACGGAGATCGCCCGCCGGCACAATCTGGTGGTCTGCTCGGACGAGATCTACGACAAGATCCTCTACGACGGCGCGACCCACACCCCCACCGCCGCCATCGCCCCCGACCTGCTCGTGCTCACCTTCAACGGGATGAGCAAGAACTACCGGGTCGCCGGCTTCCGCTCCGGCTGGCTGGCCGTCTGCGGTCCGAAGGCGCACGCCTCCTCGTACATCGAGGGCCTCACGATCCTGGCCAACATGCGCCTGTGCGCCAACATGCCGGCCCAGCACGCGGTGGCCGCGGCCCTGCAGGGGCGCCAGTCGATCGAGGACCTGGTGCTCCCGGGAGGCCGGCTCCTGGAGCAGCGGGACGTGGCGTACGACCTGCTGACCCAGATCCCGGGCGTGACCTGCGTGAAGCCGAAGGGGGCGCTGTACCTCTTCCCGCGGCTCGACCCGAGCGTCTACAAGATCAAGGACGACCGGCAGATGGTCCTGGACCTGCTGCGGGCCGAGAAGATCATGGTCGTCCACGGGACGGGCTTCAACTGGCACGAGCCGGACCACTTCCGGATCGTGACCCTGCCCAACGCCCTGGACCTGGCGGAGGCCGTGACCCGGATCGGGAACTTCCTGGACGGCTACAGCCAGCACTGAGGTGGCCGGCCCCCACCCCGGAGGACACGGAGGACCCGTGAGGGCCGCCCTTCGGCGGTCCATGGCCGCGACCCTTCGAACGCATTCTTGACCCGCTCTTTTCAGACGTGGCACAAATTTAGATTGAATCCAAGCTAGGATGCCTCCAGAGCTATCCCAGGAGGCCGTCCCCATGTACGAACCGATCCGCACCAAGTCGGTCCACCGGATGGCCGACGACGTCCGGGACACGTTCCCGCACCGCTCCCGTGAGGAAGAGCTGGACATCCAGCTCGCCGGCCACCTCGCCGCCCTGCTCGCCGTCACCGACGAGCTCGGGGACACCGAGGCCGGCGAGCTCATCGCCGGGCAGGTCGCCCGGCTGCGCGGTGCACCGCCGGCCCGCCACGCGGGACTGAGCGGCTCCTCCGCCGAGGCGCTGCACCAGCGGGCACACGCCCTCGCGGGCCGCGCCCTGGTCGTCGCCGCCTCCCGGGCCGACACGGCCGCCGCGATCCTCGCCGCCGAGCGCATGGACGCACACACGGCGGCCCTCGCCGACGACTCACTGGTCGGCACCCCCTGACGGCCCCGGTCCGCGCGGCCACGACACCGCGCGGACCGGGCGCCACCCACCCTGGCCCCACGGCGCCGCCGTCGCGCGCGGCCCCGTCCCGCGAGCGCGCGCCGCCGGCCCGAACCGGTCGCGGTACCGCCCGCTCCGGTTCCCTACCGGGATCGTCGCTTCACCCTCCGTACACCCGTCTCCCCCTGGAATGTGGGTTTCCGCGAGCACTCTGCCCGCGTGAGACGCATTCTGGGAATCGTCCTCGCCGTCCTGCTCCTGGGCGGCGTGGCCGCCGCCCTGATGGTGGGCGGCGACAAGGACGACAGCGGCACGGCAACGAAGACCGTGCGAGGAGTGATCGGGTCGGAGAAGGCGGAGTTCTTCGCCGATCCCGAGGTCGTGAAGGCCCTGGCAGCCAGGGGCCTCACCGTACGGACGGAGACCTCCGGGTCCTGGGACATGGAGGAACTGCCCCTCAAGGGCTACGACTTCGCGTTCCCGTCCGCCAAGGCGCCCGCCGACGAGCTGAAGGCGAAGACGAAGGTGACGGCCGCCCCGCTGCGGCCCTTCTACTCGCCGCTCGTGGTCGTCGCGCACAGCGCCGCCGCCAAGGTGCTCGCCGACAACGACCTGGCCACGCTCGGCGCCGGCGGCCACACCGGCACCCTGCGCATGGGGGCCTATCTGGCGGCCGCCCGCGACGACCGGACCTGGCAACAGCTCAAGGGCTCGGCGGGCCACGCCGAGCTGAGCGGAACCCTCTTCGTCACCTCGACCGACCCCGTCGCCTCGAACTCCGGCGCGCTCTACCTCGCCGCCGCGAGCTACGTCGCCGACGGCGGCCGGGTCGCCGGCGACCAGGCGGCCGTGGACCGCACCGCACCGCTGCTGCGCAAGCTCATCCAGGTGCAGGGCGCCCAGCAGTCCAGCTCGGACGCCCCCTTCCGGGACTTCGTCAGCGGCGTCGGCAACCCGCTGGTCCTGGTGTACGAGTCGCAGGTGGCGTCCCAGCTCCTCACCGGGCAGTCCTCCGGCTGGACCGGAGACCTGGTGGTCCTCTACCCGGACACCACCGTCAGCAGCGACCACACCCTCGTGCCGCTGACCGAGGCGGGCCGCACCCTCGGCGAACTCCTGTCCTCCGACCCGGAGCTGCGCAGGCTCGCGGTCCGGCACGGCTTCCGCCCGCAGGGCGCCGCGGCCGAGTTCACCGCCGCCACCGCCGGCCAGACCGGCTACCTCAACCAGACGCTCGGCGGGATCCGCCAGGCGCCCGTGCCCACCTCGAAGGTGCTGCACTCCATGGCGCTGAAGGCCCGCGACCAGGGGGGCACCGCATGACCACACCCACCGACGGCACGAGCGGCCAGGACGGCGCGCTCGTCCTGACCCCGCCCGAGCCGGTCGTCCTGACCCCGCCCGAGCCGGTCGTGCCGATCCGCGCGGAGCAGGCCGCCACGCTCGTTCCGCTCGACGAAGCGGTCCGCACGGAGATGTCCCGGCGCGCGGTCGAGTACGTCGGCGCGCTCGCCGGACTCGACGCCCGCTCACCGGAGTTCACCGGGCGGATCGGCGAGATCACCTCGCTCGGCGAGGGCGAGATGCGCACCGCCGCCCAGCAGTCCAACCGGATGCTGGACCGCACCGTCCGCTCGCTCGGAGACGCGGCCGGCGACGCGCCGACCCGGGTCGGCAGCTCGCTCGTCGAGCTGCGCCGCACGGTCGAGGACCTCGACCCGCGCGACACTCCCGCCAAGGGCATGCGCGGCCTGCTGTCGAAGCTGCCGGGCTGCAACAGGCTGCGCGACCACATCGCGAGGTACGCCTCCGCGCAGGACACCGTCAACCGGATCCTCGACTCGCTGCGCGGCGGCCAGGACGAACTGCGCCGCGACAACGCCGCGCTGCAGACCGAGCGGGCCCGGCTGTGGGACACCATGGGCAAGCTCCAGGAGTACGCCGTGCTGGCCGAGGCCCTCGACGCCGCCGTCGAGGAGCGGCTGGCCGGCACCCCTGACCCGGTGCAGGCCGACGCGCTGCGCGCGGACGTGCTCTTCCCGGTCCGGCAGAAGCACCAGGACCTGCTGACCCAGCTCGCCGTGTGCGCACAGGGCTACCTGGCGATGGACGTGGTGCGCCGGAACAACGACGAACTGATCAAGGGCGTCGACCGGGCCGCCACGACCACCGTCACCGCGCTGCGGATCGCGGTGATGCTCGCCTCCGCGCTCGACCACCAGAAGAAGGTCGTCGAGCAGGTCAACGCGCTGCGCGGGACGACCGAGACCCTGATCCAGGGCAACGCGGCCGCTCTCGCCGGCCAGTCCGGGGACATCCAGCGGATCGCCGCGGAGCCCGCGGTGGGCCTGGAGACCGTGCGCACCGCCTTCCGGCAGATCTACACGACGCTCGACGCGATCGACACGTACAAGATCCGCGCGACCGAGTCGATGGCGCAGACCGTCGACTCCCTGACCGCCGAACTGCGCACCGCGGGCACCTACCTGGAGCGCACCCGCGAGGACCGCGGCGGCAGCGGCAGCGGCGGCACGGCCGGACGCGGCATCCTCGAAGGGGGCCGCGGATGAGATCCGCACGCGGCACCCGGTCCGTCCGCGCCCTCCTCGCCACTACCGCCGTCGCCGTGCTGATCGCCCTCACCGGCACGGCCTGCGACGGCTCCGGCGACGGGGGCGGCAGCGGCGGCGAGAGCACGCGGGGCCGGGAGTACCGCCCCGGTACCCTGCGGGTCCTCGCCTCCTCCGAGCTCGCCGACATGGCGCCCGTCCTGGAGGAGGCCCGCAAGGCGACCGGTGTCACCGTGTCGCCGACCTACGCGGGGACCCTGGACGCCGTCGAGCGGATCGCCTCGGGCGAGGCCGACCGGCAGTTCGACGCGGTCTGGCTGTCGTCCAACGACTACCTGCGGCTGCGCCCGGACACCGCCCGGAAGATCACCGGCGAGACCCCGATCATGACCTCGCCGGTCGCGTTCGGCGTCCGGCCCGCCGTCGTGGGCGCGCTGGGCTGGGATCCGAAGAAGGTCACCTGGGCGCAGATCCACCGGGCCGTCGCGTCGAAGCGGCTGACGTACGGGATGACGGACCCGCTGCGCTCCAACTCCGGCTTCTCCGCGCTGGTCTCGGTCGCCTCGGGCCTCTCGGGGGCGCAGTCCGCGCTCACCGACCAGGACGTGCGGGCCGCGACCCCGAAGCTGAAGGAGTTCTTCGCCGGGCAGACGCTGACCTCCGGCTCCTCGGGCTGGCTGGCCACCGCGTTCTCGCGCCGCTCCGAGGTCGACGCGCTCGTCAACTACGAGTCGGTGCTGCTGTCCGTGCCGGGCGAGCTCACCGTGATCCGGCCGGCCGACGGGGTGGTCACCGCGGACTATCCGCTGACCTCGCTGACCGCCGCCCGCCCGGAGGCGAAGGACGCGGCCCGCCGGCTCGCCGCCCATCTGCGCACCCCGGACGCGCAGCGCCGCATCACCGACACGACGCTGCGCCGCCCGGTCGTCCCGGGGGTCGCCCCGGCGGCCCGCCTCGCCACGGACCAGCGGCGCGAACTGCCGTTCCCCGGCAGCCGCTCCGTGGCCGACGGGCTGCTCGACGCGTACGACAACAGCCTGCGCCGTCCGTCCCGCACGGTCTACGTCCTGGACACCTCCGGCTCGATGGGGGGCGAGCGGCTCGACCGGCTGAAGTCGGCCCTGGTCCAGCTGACCGGGGACTTCCGGGACCGCGAGGAGGTGACGCTGATGCCGTTCGGCTCCTCGGTGAAGAGCGGCGAGGTGCGCACCCACACCGTCGACCCGGCTTCGCCGAAGGCCGCGCTGGACGCGATCCGGACCGACGCCGGCCGGCTCTCGGCCTCCGGCGGCACCGCGATCTACTCCAGCCTCGAGGAGGCGTACGCACGCCTCGGTGACGTCACCTCGGACACGGCCTTCACGTCGATCGTCCTGATGACGGACGGCGCGAACACCGACGGCGACCCGGCCTCCGCGTTCGACGCCTTCCACGCGCGGTCGCTGACGCCGGCCCAGCGGCGCGTCCCGGTCTTCCCGATCCTGTTCGGGGACTCCGACCGGGCAGCCCTCGACCACATCGCCCAGCTCACCGGCGGGCGCCTGTTCGACGCGACCCGGGGCTCGCTGGACGGGGCCTTCGAGGAGATCCGTGGCTACCAGTAACCCGGTCCTGGGATACCTCGAGTCCCGCAAGAACCTCGCGGGCTGCGCCTGCGGCCTCGCCGGGGTGGGGCTCACCCTGACCGGCGCCGCGGGCTCCCTGTGGCCGGTCGTCGTCGCGGGGCTGTACGGGGCGGGGGCGCTGATCGCCCCGCCGGAGCGCACCCCGCCCCCGCCCTTCCCGGACCCGGCCGGGCAGCTGGACGCGCTGCGGGCCGACCTGGCGACCCTGCGCGCCTATCTCGCCGAGGTGGAGCTGCCGCCGGCCGCACAGGGCCGGCTGACGGAGCTGGACAGCCTGCTGGAGGCGCTGCTCGAACCGGGCTGGGTGAGCGACCCGGAACAGCTGCGGGTGCTCGCGCGGGCGGTGCGTCAGGACGTCCCGGAGGCGGTCGACGCGTTCGTACGGAGCCGCTGGTGGACCCGTGTGGTGCCGGGCTCGGAGCCGCCGGAACGCCACCTGGAGCGCCAGTTGGCGGCGTTGCACGGGGAGGCGGCGGCGATCGCGGACACGCTGCGGGAGGCCGAGGTGCGCCGCCAGGAGACCCACACCCGCTACCTGGAGGACCGGGGGCGCTGAGGGGGCTCGGAGGCGGCAAAAGGAAGCTCGGACTCCACCACCATGATCAGTTACGTTCCGTCCATGACATCAGACAAGCCCTCCGCCTCCCGTCGCACCGTTCTCACCGCCCTGGCCGCCGCGGCCACGGCCGGCCCGCTGCTCGGCCAGCTCGCCTCCGCGACACCGGCCTTCGCGGAGACGACGGACCCGACGGAGTACCCCTCCAACACGAGGATGTACCAGGAGCTCGCCGGCCAGGAGGGCACCTCCTTCAGCCGCCGCTACCGCCGGCACGAGAAGTTCGACCTCAAGATGAGCGAGAAGTACGACTTCCCGCGCACCGCGATCCTCGCCCTGCACGGCGGTGGCATCGAGATCGGCACCACCGAGCTCTGTCTCGGCATCGCCGGATACAGCCCGGCCGACTCCGACGGGCCCCCTGTGCTGCCGACCACGCACGACTACTTCATGTTCGAGGGCCTGCTGTCCTCCGGCAACCGGGCCCTGCACGTCACCTCGAAGAACTGTGACGACCACGTCGCCCTGTCCCTCGCGGCGAGCCACCTCAACGTCCTGTCCCTGCACGGCTGCCAGTACGACCAGTTGGCGCTGCCGGCCACCGCGGACTACCCGCCGGGCAACGACCGCCGGCTCGCCGTGGTCGGCGGTCTCAACCCGGTCTTCCGCGCCGCGCTGGTGAAGGAGCTGAGGCTGGCCGGCTTCCCCGCGGTCGACTCCCTGTCCCCCGAATACGCCCCCCTGCTCAAGAACTTCAACGGTGACCACGTCGACAACCCCTGCAACCGCACCATGCTCCGCATGGGCGCCCAGCTGGAGCTGACCACGGAGCTGCGCGAGAGCCTCTTCGACAACCCCACCTCCCGGGGCAACCGCGCGACGACCTGGAACGGCGAGTTCGTGAAGTTCCGCGACGCCTGCCGCCGGGCCGTCGCCACCGTCGAGGCGGGGCAGCCGATCCTCTGACACACGGGTCCGGTCCGCGGCCGGACGTGCGCCGGCCCCCGGAGCCGTGAGGGGGCTCCGGGGGCCGGATGCGTCGTGACGGGCCGTCGTGACCCCAGCTGGTCAGGGCGGAAATCGGGGCAACCCGCCACGAGTTCGTGGTGCCGTCAGGGGATCAGCCCAGGCGCTCGACCAGCGCGCGGTACTCGTCCCACAGCTCCTTCGGGGTGTGCTCGCCGAAGGTCTCCAGGTGCGCGGGGACCAGGGCGGCCTCCTCGCGCCAGACGTCCTTGTCGACGGTGAGGAGGAAGTCCAGGTCCGCGTCGGCCAGTTCCAGGCCGTCCGTGTCCAGGGCCTCCTTCTTCGGAAGGACACCGATGGGGGTCTCGACGCCCTCGGCCTTGCCGTCGAGGCGCTCGACGATCCACTTCAGGACGCGGCTGTTCTCGCCGAAGCCGGGCCAGACGAACTTGCCGGCGTCGTTCTTGCGGAACCAGTTCACGTAGTAGATCTTCGGCAGCTTCGCCTGGTCCGCGCCGGCGCCGACCTTGACCCAGTGGGCCATGTAGTCGCCCATGTTGTAGCCGCAGAACGGCAGCATGGCGAACGGGTCGCGGCGCAGCTCGCCGACCTTGCCCTCGGCGGCGGCGGTCTTCTCGGAGGCGACGTTCGCACCGAGGAAGACACCGTGGTTCCAGTCGAAGGACTCGGTGACCAGCGGGACGGCGGAGGCGCGGCGGCCGCCGAAGAGGATCGCGGAGATCGGGACGCCCTTGGGGTCCTCCCACTCGGGGGCGATCGTCGGGCACTGGCCGGCCGGGACGGTGAAGCGGGCGTTCGGGTGGGCGGCCGGGGTCTCGGACTCCGGAGTCCAGTCGTTGCCCTTCCAGTCCGTGAGGTGGGCCGGGGGCTCCTCGGTCATGCCCTCCCACCACACGTCGCCGTCGTCGGTGAGCGCGACGTTGGTGAAGACGGAGTTGCCCCAGAGGGTCTTCATGGCGTTGGCGTTGGTGTGCTCGCCGGTGCCGGGCGCGACGCCGAAGAAGCCGGCCTCGGGGTTGATCGCGTAGAGGCGGCCGTCCTCGCCGAAGCGCATCCAGGCGATGTCGTCGCCGATGGTCTCGACCGTCCAGCCGGAGATCGTGGGCTCCAGCATCGCGAGGTTGGTCTTGCCACAGGCGGACGGGAAGGCGGCGGCGACGTACTTGGCCTCGCCCTGCGGCGGGGTCAGCTTGAGGATGAGCATGTGCTCGGCCAGCCAGCCCTCGTCACGCGCCATGACGGACGCGATGCGCAGGGCGTAGCACTTCTTGCCGAGCAGGGCGTTGCCGCCGTAGCCGGAGCCGTAGGACCAGATCTCGCGGGTCTCGGGGAAGTGCGAGATGTACTTGGTGGAGTTGCACGGCCACGGTACGTCCTCCTCGCCCTCCGCCAGGGGGGCGCCGAGGGTGTGGACGGCCTTGACGAAGAAGCCGTCGGTGCCGAGCTCGTCGAGGACGGCCTGTCCCATGCGGGTCATGGTGCGCATGGAGACGGCGACGTACGCGGAGTCGGTGATCTCGACGCCGATGGCGGAGAGGGGGGAGCCGACCGGGCCCATGCAGAAGGGCACCACGTACATGGTGCGGCCCTTCATGGAGCCGCGGAAGATGCCCTTCTCGCCGGCGAAGATCTCCTTCATCTCCGCGGGGGCCTTCCAGTGGTTGGTCGGGCCCGCGTCCTCCTCCTTCTCGGAGCAGATGAAGGTCCGGTCCTCGACGCGCGCGACGTCGGTCGGGTCGGAGGCGGCGTAGTACGAGTTCGGGCGCTTGACCGGGTCGAGCTTCTTGAAGGTCCCCTTGGCGACGAGTTCCTCGCTGAGGCGCTCGTATTCGGCCTCGGACCCGTCGCACCACACGATGCTGTCGGGCTGGGTGATCTCGGCGATCTCGTTGACCCAGGACACGAGTTCCTGGTGCTGGGTGGGGACGGTGGAGGGAGCCGCGTTGTCGCGCGCCACGATTGCTCCTTGAAGAGGGGTTTTTAGATGTATGCCCCTTGGGGGCTGCGACCCGGATGCGTCGTAGGCGCTCATCCGGTGCCGACCGCACTCATTTGATCATCCGATGCTACCGCCCATATGTCCAGAGGGCCTCACACGTGAGCATCGCCACTCATATCCGGTGCTTACGATCGGTAGGTAGCATGCGGGTCCATGACTGCAGCCACGCCGGACCTCCCCGCGACGGATCAGCGCCCGACGCTGCCACTCCCCGTGAAGCCCCGGCTCAGAGGCTGGCTGCATGCCGGTATGTTCCCCGCGGTGACGGTCGCGGGGTTCGTTCTGGTCGCGCTCTCGGACACGCCCCGGGCCCGGATCGCCTGCGGGATCTACGTCCTCACCGCCTGCCTGCTCTTCGGCATCAGCGCCCTGTACCACCGCGGCAACTGGGGGCCGCGCGGGGAGGCGGTGCTGCGGCGCCTCGACCACGCCAACATCTTCCTGATCATCGCCGGCACCTACACCCCGCTGACCCTGCTGCTCCTGCCCGACTCCACGGGCCGGCCGCTCATGTGGGCGGTGTGGGTGGCGGCCGCCGCGGGCATCGCCTTCCGGGTCTTCTGGGTCGGCGCCCCTCGCTGGCTGTACACGCCCTGCTACATCGCGATGGGCTGGGCGGCCGTCTTCTTCCTGCCCGACTTCATGCGGGCCGGCGGCGTCGCCGTCCTCGTCCTGGTGATCGTCGGCGGACTGCTCTACAGCGCGGGCGGGGTCATCTACGGCATCAAGCGCCCCAACCCCTCACCCCGCTGGTTCGGCTTCCACGAGGTCTTCCACTCCCTCACCCTCGCCGCCTTCATCGTCCACTACGTCGGCATCTCGATCGTCGCGTACCAGCACGCCTGAGCCTGCCTGACCAGGCACAATGACGGCCATGCCCGTCTCCCCCGAGCGCCCCGGCCTGCGCGAGCGCAAGAAGCTCAAGACACGCGCCGCGATCCGGAAGGCCACCTACCGGCTCGTGGCCGAGCAGGGTTACGACGCGACCACGATCGAGCAGATCGCCGCCGCGGCCGAGGTCTCCCCGTCCACCGTGGTGCGCTACTTCCCGGCCAAGGAGGACATCCTCCTCACCGACGACCAGGACGAGCTCATGCTCGCCCGGCTGCGCGCCCGCCCCGCCGGCGAGGAGCCGCTGGAATCGCTGCGGGCCGTCGTCCTCGACGCGGTCACCGCAGCCCTCGCCCGCGAGCCGGAGGAGACCCGGCTGCGCGCCCGGCTCGTCGTGGAGACCCCCGCCGTCCGGGCCCGGCTCACCGAGACCACGGCGGAGACCGGCCGGCTGCTCTCCGCCGCCGTCGCCGAGCGCACCGGCCGCTCCCCCGACGACCTGGAGGTGCGGGTGTTCACCGCCGCGGTCCTCGGCGCGCTGCGCGAGGCCACCGTGTACTGGGCCGAACACGGCGGCCGCGACGCCGACCTCGTACCGCTCCTCGACCGGACCGTCGACACCCTCAAGACCGGTCTGACGCTCCGCTCCCCCGGCCGAGCGCGCCCCTGACCACCTCGCCCGACAGCGGATTCTCCGCACACCCCCACACCCCGTGCGGGCAGTAGTCGGTGAAGGTCTGGTACACCGGCCGGTGCCGCGCGAACCAGTCCAGCATGCCCCGCACGTACGCCGGGTTGTCCCCGTTGCGGAACAGTCCCCACTCCGGGAACGACACCGGCTTGCCGTGCTCCGCCGCGAACCGGACGTGGAAGGCGAGCCCGTAGTCCTCCGTCAGCTGCTCCTCGAACGAGACGTCGGCCGGCTGGTCGTAGGCGTCCAGGCCGATGATGTCCACCACGTCGTCGCCCGGGTAGCAGCGCGGCCAGGGGACCGCGTCGAGCCCGCGGCTCGGCGTGAAGTCGAAGCGGAAGCGCTGCCCCGGCACCGCCCGCAGCACCGACACCACCCGCCGCCAGTACGTCTTCCAGCTCTCCGGGTCCGGCCCGCAGCGATGGCTGTACGTGGTGCCGTTCATCTCCCAGCCGAGCACCAGGACGGCGTCCGCGAGCCGGTGCTCCACGAGCCGCTCGCCCAGCGTCCGGAAGTGCCGGTCGTACTCCCCGGCCGCCCCGCCGCGCAGTCCCGACCGGACCCGGGCGTCGTCGAGGCCCTCCTCGTTGCGGTCGAGCAGCGGCACGTTCAGGACGAACAGGCGCCCCGGCCGCTCCTCCTTCCACCGCGCCCACGGCTCGAACAGCGCCGGGTGCCCCTCGATGTTCGACCAGCGGTCGCCCGGCAGATAGGTGTGCCCGACGGTCAGCGGCTCCCCGCCGAGCCACTTCTCCACCTCGGCGATCCGCCGCACCCCGGCCTCGTCGGAACCGGTGAAGAACCCCGACGCCACGCCCGGCAGCGGAAAGGGCTCGGGCACGGTCCGCTCCCCGCTCCCCCGGCCGCCCGGCGCGAACCGCTCGTACGCCAGCACGCACACGAGGACGGCCGCGAGCAGCACGGCCAGTGCCACCCGCGGCCAGGTCAGGAAGGAGCGCACGTCAGCTGGTCCAGAACTCCCACCACCGGGTGAGGATCAGCATGCCGATGATCCCGATGTGCAGCACCGGCAGCGCGAACGTGAAGTCGCCGAGGAAGGTCCGCACGCCGGCCGGCGCGGGCAGCAGCCCGTGGCGCACGTTGTGGGCGGTCACGTACCAGAACATCGTGATCGTGGCGCACCAGGCCAGACAGCACCACAGGCACAGCGCGTTGATCTCGTACAGCGACTGCTGCATCAACCAGGTGCAGAAACCCACGCCGAAGAGCATTCCCGCGTTGAGCCCGAGCCAGAACCAGCCGCGGTAGCGCGCTCCGGACAGGATCCCCGCACCCACGGCGACGACGACGGCGTACGTCACGAGACCGAGCATCGGGTTCGGGAAGCCGAACACGGCGGCCTGCTCGCTCTTCATGATGTTGCCGCAGGACACCACCGGGTTGAGGCTGCACCCCGGCTGGAAACCCGGGTCCTCCAGCAGCTTGAACTTGTCGATCGTGATGACCCAGCCGGCCAGCACACCGGCCGCGCCCGTCACGACCAGCATCCAGGCGAAGGCCCGGCTCGCGCCGATCCCCGCTCCGCCCGCACGCCCGTCCTCCTGCTGCCGCTGACCCGGCACTCCGCCCCGTACGTTCACCGTCGCCATGAGGCCACCCCTGCCCGTCAGCCCTGGATCCGGCTCACCGGCACCGCGATGTGGCCCGAGTTCCGCACGACCTCGTCGGCGGAGATGAACGCCTTGAGGCGGTCCTCGGCGACCGGCACGCCCGGCGCCGCGTCCGGCCACGGCACGACCGGGATCTTCACGATGACGTGGCCGGTCTCGTACGCCGCCTGCTGCCACTCCACGGGCACCTGGCACTGCGCGTTCAGGAACGGCAGGGTGAGCACGGCCCGCTCCGCCTCGACGAGCAGGTGCGCGCCGATCCCGCGGTCCTGGCCCGCGTCGACGACGATGCCGCCGATCGGCACGCCCATGCCCTCCAGGGTCTCCCGGAGCTCCGCCTCGCCCGCCTCGGGGCCGTGGAGGCCGTCCCCGATCGAATACACCATCAGGAAGGGCGTGGCAGGCATGTCGTCGGTGGGCCCGAGGGTCCACGAAATGACGGTGAGCGTGCCCATCGAATGCGCGCTGTGCGCCGGTGACGCGACGTTGGAAGTGGTCATGGGTCCGGATGCTAGGGGACGAACACCCGCCGCCCTTCGCCGAATTCACTCATTCGGCCGACATTCCGTCCCGCGGCATTTCCGCCGCAACGAACCGGGGTTTTCCTCGTTGTGCCCAGAGGGCATCAGTCGACCCCAGGAGATCACTCATGATCGTCCCTCGCCGTGCGGCCTTGCGTTCCCTTTTCGCCGCGGTCGTCACCGTCTTCACCGGCGGTGCGCTGACCAGGATCGCGGCCGCGCCGTCGCCCCCGGAGGACCTGCTCGTCTTCGACGAGATGTACGGCGGGCGGCATCTCCGCGGACTGCGCGGACCGGCCGGCGAGCCCGTGGTGCTCGTCGACGGCCGGCCCCTGCACCTGATGCGCTGCGCCGACGGCGGCTGGGTCAGCCCGATCGACCACTACGAGTCCTGTCCGGCGCCGCTGGCGGCCACCCGCGCGGCCGTGGAAGGGCTGGGGCCCGCCCCGCTGAGCCGCTTCGCCGCCGGCCACGGCGTCCACCCGGGAGGGAGCCCGCGTGGCGTACACGCGTAAGAACCAGCGCGATCTGACGAGTGCGGAGCGGAGGCGTTTCGTCTCCGCCGTCCTCGAACTCAAACGGAGGGGCACGTACGACGAGTTCGTCCGCACCCACATCGACTACTACACCGCCGACGGCGAGGGCAAGCTGCGGGTCGCCCACATGTGTCCCGGCTTCCTGCCCTGGCACCGCAAGTTCCTGCTGGAGTTCGAGCGGGCCCTGCGCCGGGTCGACCCGTCGGTGACCGTGCCGTACTGGGACTGGACCCGGGACAACACCCCGGCCGCCTCCCTGTGGGGCGAGGACTTCATGGGCGGCAACGGCCGCCGCGGCGACCTCCAGGTCATGACCGGGCCGTTCGCCTATGCCGGCGGCCGGTGGACCGTGCGCTACGGCATGACCGAACAACGCTTCCTGAGCCGGGACTTCGGCCGCCCGCGCGATCCGATCGGACTGCCGACGGCCGCCCACGTCGACGAGGCGCTGCGGGAACGGGTCTACGACACGGCGCCGTGGAACTCCACCAGCCGCTCCGGCTTCCGCAACCGTCTGGAGGGCTGGGCGCAGGGCCAGGGCAACGCCCGCTTCCAGCTGCACAACCGGGTGCACCGCTGGGTCGGCGGGCTGATGCTCGGCGGCGGCTCGGTCAACGACCCCGTCTTCTGGCTGCACCACGCCTACATCGACCTGCTGTGGTCGCGCTGGCAGGCGCGGAACCCGGGCGCCGGCTACCTCCCCAAGGACCCGCCGCCGCTCGGTGATCCGCAGTACCGCAAGGTCACCGCGCTGCACGAGCGGATGGGCCCCTGGAACCTGACCCCGGCGGAGCTGCTCGACCACGGCGCCGTCTACCGCTACGCATGACAGCGTCCCCCCGGCCCACACGGGCCGGGGGGACGCTCGTACGGCGAGGAGCCGAGGATCAGCCGCCGTAGCCGCCGTCGTCGTGGCCGCCGTCGACGTTCGCGCACTGGTTGCCGAAGGCCGGGTTGATCAGGCCGATGACGTTGACGGTGTTGCCGCAGAGGTTGACCGGCACGTGGACCGGGACCTGCACGACGTTGCCGGAACCGACGCCGGGCGAGTGGGCGGCGACGGCCTCGGCGCCCGAGTCGGCGACGGCCAGGCCGGCTCCGCTGAGGGCAACGGCACCGGTGCCGGCGATGACAGCGGCAGCCTTCGCGATGCGAGACATCAGGAACTCCTTGAACGTGGAAAGCGACCGCGAGAATCACGGCCACATATGTCCTTCAACGGCGCTACGGCCCAGGGGTCACGGCCATTGCGCCGAACGGGACGGAAGAGAGGGAAAATCCGGTGAGATGGCCCGCGGATCACCGTTCCACCCGCCGTCGGATACGACGGAGTGTTCCGGGACCCGCGGGCCGCGGCCATGCGACAAGCCTCCTGTTGCAACGAGCATCGACCCCGCGAGTATGGGGAAGAATCGTGTCTTCACCCGCCGGATCAACAGTCGTACAAAAGGCCGTGCCTTACGGGGCCAGGCCCAGCTGGGGGTCGAGCGCGCCGTTCAGCGCGGGAGTGAGGACACCGACCTCCGGCACGCCCAGCCCGGGAAGACCGAACGTGTCGGCCTGGGGGGTGTGCAGCGCGTTGCCCACGGTGGCGCCCGGGGTGACGGCCTTCATCTCGGAACGCGGGCTGGTGAACTCGGCCGTGCCGGGCTCGCTGCCCTTGAGGAGCTCGGGCAGCGGGGCCGCGATGTCGGTCTCCGACAGCGTGCTGTCGAGCGGGATCCGGGGCAGGGTGAGGTCGGACAGCGCGCCGACGCCCTCGTGGAAGCCGGTGGGCGCGCCGGGGATCGGCGTGGGGACGCCGGTCTCGATCGACGGGGCGTCCATCGGGAGGACCGGCTCGAGACCCTGCAGCGGAACGACCACCGGGGCGTCCGCGGAGGCGACGGGCGCCAGGGCCGCGGAGGCGAGGGCGGCGGCAAGGAGTCCCAGGCCGGCGTGAGATCGCAGATTCATGTCCTGCGAACGAGTTGCGGCCCGGTTTCGTGACGGCATTCCCCTGAGTGCACCAATACGAGGCCCCCACCGGTGAGGGCGGGGGCCTCGGTTGACGGGACGTCGGTGCGGCGCGTCAGTGACGGCCGGCGCGGGCCGCCCTCCCGCAGCGCCGGTACAGCACCGTGCCGCCGGCGAGGAGCGCGGCGCTGAGCGCCGCGGCTCCGACGAGGGTGGCGGGGTCGCCGCCCGTGTCGGGGAGCTGGGGGCGGTCACCCGGGTGGGAGGGCTGCCCGGGCGGGGTCTCCTCGCCCGGCCGGCACGGGTGACCGGAACCGCCCTCCTCGCACCCGGGCCCGCCCGGGTGCGAGGGCGGCGGCTCCTCGCCCGGCCCGCAGTCATGGCCGGGACCACCCTCCGCACAGCCGGGCCCGCCCGGGTGGCCGGGCGGCGGCGTCGGGTGGCCGGGCGGGGTGGTGTGGTCCCCGGGCGGAGTGGTCGGCGGCGTCGGGTGGCCGGGCGGGGTGCTCGGGTGGCCCCCCGGCGGGGTCGTCGGCGGCGTCGAATGACCGGGCGGGCTCGTCGGGTGATCGCCGGGCGGGGTGGTCGGCGGCGTCGAGTGGCCCGGCGGGGTGGTGGGGTGGTCCCCCGGCGGAGTGGTCGGGTGACCGCCCGGCGGGGTCGTCGGGTGCCCTCCCGGCGGAGTGGTCGGGTGCCCGCCCGGCGGGGTCGTCGGGTGCCCGCCCGGCGGGGTCGTCGGGTGCCCGCCCGGCGGGGTTCCGCCCTCGTCGCCGTAACCGCCGGGCTCGTCGTCGCCGTAACCGCCCGGCTGGTCGTCCCCGTATCCGCCGGGCCCGTCCTCCGCGCCGCCGACGGCGGACCGCACCGCGCGGTGGCAGAGGTCGGCGACGGCGACGGCGACGGGGTCCCCGGGCCGCCCCTGGCTCCCGCACACGTTGCCCGGCATCGGCACCTGCCGGTGCTGCGCACCGCCACTTCCGGGCGAACCCCCTGCGGCCGCGACGGAGTTCCCGGTCGCGGCGAAGCCGCCGGTGAGCGACAGGATGCCGGTCGCCGCGGCGGTGGTGAGCACTTTCCTGCTGATGATGGATCGCATACCGCTCTTCCTCTGGGACAGGGAGCGACCGGCGAGGATCCCCCCTCGCTCCGACGACCGGCCCGTTCTCCCCGCACGCCCTTCCGAGTGCGCGGGGATGGCGTGAGCGTAGGGAGACGGACGGGGCGGAGGGCCGGGACAACACGGCAGACAATCCGAAAATCATTCCATCGGACGTTGGTGAAGGGCAGAAGTGTGGCCCTGGCAAAGGGACGATCCACCAGGGCCTGTCACCGCAGGTTGCTTGAGCAGCCGTCAGCCGCCCAGCGGACCGGCCCCGAGCGGGAGGCCTCCGAGGAGCGCGCCCCCCTTGGTGGTCTCGTTCAGCTGGGTCGCGGTGTCGGTGACGGTCTTGACGGGCGAACCGTCGGTGGTGCTGCTGAGCGCTTCCGTCGTCAGCCCGCCGCTGGTGAGCGCGCCGAGTCCACCGTCCAGGCTGGTGGGCAGCATCGATCCGGCGGCCATGGCGGGCGTGGCGACGCCCAGGGCCATCACAGAACCGGCGAGGGCCGCGGCAACCTTGGTGGGCTTCATGAAGAGATTCCTTCCATCGGAGTGCAAGTCACGTGTCATACAGGGGTGTTGGGGATTCCCCGTACGCCGTTCCACTTTCTGTAACGAGACGCGTCCTCCCCGGAAACTCCGGGAGCGGGGATTTCTCGACACTGCACCCGAACGATGAGGACCGGTGCTATTTGCCGATCACCTGCACGGAAGGAGCGCACAGGGGGCGCGAAAGGGGTCGCGCCCGTCCAGGAGTCCTGGACGGGCGCGACCCGTAAGGCGGTCGGCTAGCGGACCGGTGACGACGTCACGGCAGGGCGCCCGCGGAGACGGGCGGTGCGGCCGGGAGGCCGTCCGTCGACGGCAGCGTGACCGGGAGATCCGGCGCGGCCGGCAGCTCCGGCACCGCCGGCGGGTTCGGCACGGCCGGCAGGTCCGGCGTCGCCGGGAGGCCGGAGAGGGAGGGCAGCCCCGGGAGGTCCGGGACCGCCGATCCACTGCCGAGCGCGGTGGCCACGACCTGGTCGACCAGCGAGGTCACGGTCGAGGCGACCTGGGGGACGATGCCGGTCACATTGCCGGAGGAGACGGCGGCGAGCAGATCGGCGACCGCCTTCTGCACGGTGGCGAGCAGGTCGTCTCCTATGTCCGCGGGCGCGGACGCCGGGGACTGGGCGGCCGACGACTGGGCGGCGCCCAGGGTGGCCGCGCCCTTGGCCCCGTCGACGGCGGTCGCGATCTGGGCCTTGAGCGCGGCGGCGGCGTCCTTGAGGGCGGTCGCGTCGGGCAGGGGTGCTCGGGTGCCGGCGTGGGTGGCCGGGCGGGACGGTCGGTGCTCGTCGGCGAAGGCGGTTCCCGCCGTACCGAGGGTGACGGCGGCGGTTATCGCCAGGACGGTGAGGCGGCGTGATGCCAGGGGACGCATACGTGTTCCTTTTCCTTATGCGTCGGACAACTTCTCCGCCACCGTGCCTGCGCTTATAGCGCTCCGCAACCGGAAAACTACCGAGCGCCACGACCCCGTTCGGGTGAATCCTCCCCTCTGACCTGCTCCTCCGAGGGGCGTACGCCGTTGCACGGGACGGCGCACGGGGGTGCGCCCGAACGAGTCAGACAGCGAGCAGACGGCGAAGGCCGGCGCGACGACCCCTGCGGGGCGCCGCGCCGGCCTCGGAAGGACCACGATCCGGCGTGCGAGATCAGGCGTTGACGCAGGTGTTGCCGAAGGTCGGGTTCAGCGCGCCGATGACGCTGACGGTGTTGCCGCAGACGTTGACCGGGACGTGCACCGGCACCTGCACGACGTTGCCGGACAGGACACCGGGGGAGTGCACGGCCGCTCCCTCGGCGCCGGCGTCGGCGGCGGCGACACCGGCGGCACCGGCGACAGTGGCGGCGGCACCGACGGACAGAGCGACGGCCTTGGCGATACGGGACATGGAGAACGTCTCCTCGATCGATTTACTGCGCGGACGGTTTCGTCCGGCTCCTTCAACAACGCCCAGGGATTTCATCGGTTGCTCTCCCGAACGGGTGACGTTCAACCGATCTTTGGGCCATAAGAGGGTCATTCGAGTGACCGGGCCCAGAAAAGCGCAACACGCTCAACGAGGAACCCGCGCCCCGGGCACGGAAGTTAGCGTAGGCGAGCATCTCATGCTTACTATCGCCCGCCGTGGGGGTTATAACGTTCCCGAACGTTGCTTCCGTCCCCGTCGCGCGTTCATCCATTTCGCGCGGACGACTCCTTCCTCGCCCCCGGTCTCCACGGGTCTTCCTCTCCTTCTCTCATCAAAGCGGAGAACCTGTATGCGGAATTCAGCGGTTGATGCCGTTCATGCCGTACGTCGGGGCCTCGTGCGTGCCGTGTCGTGCGCGGCGCCGTCCGCCGGGGCCCGGGCCGTCCGGCCCCGCCTGTACCCGGGCCGGAACCGCCGGCCGGGACTCGTCGCCCACGACGGCGACGGGGGGACTTCCGGGGATTTCCGCGCCGGGGAAACCGGCCCGGCGAAGGGCGGCACGCGCAGCGTGCTCTCCGGTCCGGCGAATTCCGCGGACGACGTGATGAACTCCAGCATCACGGCTGCGGGAGCAAGTCGGATGAAGCGACTGCCCGTTCATCAGAACACCCTGGGGTACTCCGACGTCTTTGATCTGCGGGGGGCGCTGCACCATGGGGCCGATCGATTCCACACACGCCTCGGAAGCGGGAAGGACGCCGTCCGGCCCGGCGCGGTCTTCCTCCGGGCGGACGTCGTCCGACGGGCGGACGCCCAGGGCTGAGGGGCGCCCGGACGTGCTGCACGCGGTCCAGCCGGGTGACGGCGGGGTCGCCCGGGTCGTCACCGACCTGGTCCGCGCACAGCTCGCGGCCGGACTGCGGGTGGCCGTGGCCTGCCCGCCCGACACCGGCCTCGCCTCGGCGGCGAGGGCGGAGGGCGCCGACACGTACGCCTGGCGGGCCGGCCGCGAGCCGGGCCCGCGCCTGTTCCGCGAGACCCGCGAACTCGCCCGGCTGATCCGCTCGGCGGGCCCGGCCCTGGTGCACGCGCACAGCGCCAAGGCCGGGCTCTGCGCCCGTCTCGCGCTGCGCGGCCGGATCCCGACGGTGTACCAGCCGCACGCCTGGTCCTTCGAAGCGGTCGAGGGCACGACGGCCGCCCTCGCCCGCCGGTGGGAGCGCACGGCCGCCCGCTGGACGGCCCGGGTCGTCTGCGTCAGCGAGGCGGAACGGCTCACCGGCGAGCGGGCCGGGGTCCGGGCGCCCTGGTCGGTGATCCACAACGGTGTGGACACGACCCGCTTCACCCCGGTGCCGGGGACGGCCGACGTCCCCGCGCCGGGCGGCGACCCGGCCGGCCCGGAGGCCGTTGCCGGCGCCGCGGGCCCGGCGGCCTCCGCACCTCGCGGCCCCGTCGTCGTCTGCGTCGGGCGGCTCTGCCGGCAGAAGGGGCAGGACGTGCTGCTCGCCGCCTGGCCCGAGGTTCTCGCACGGGTGCCGGGGGCACGGCTCGTCCTCGTCGGGGACGGGCCCGACGCGGAGCGGCTGCGGGCCGTCGGCGGGGGTTCGGTGACGTTCACCGGGGCGGTGGCCGACACCGCGCCCTGGTACCGGGCCGCCGACGTCGTCGTCCTCCCCTCCCGCTGGGAGGGCATGGCGCTCGCGCCGCTGGAGGCGATGGCGAGCGGCCGGCCGGTGGTCGTCGGCGACGTGGACGGGGCGCGCGAGAGCCTCGCGCCCGGCCACGAGGGACTGTGCCTGGTCCCGTCCGGGGACCCGGCCGCACTCGCCGCAGCGCTGGGCCGCCTTCTGGCCCGGCCGGCACTGCGGCACTCGCTGGGCCGGGAGGCCCGCGAGCACGTACTCAGCAGATTCGATGTGCGGCGCACCGGCGCGGCCGTCGCGGAGCTCTACCGCGAACTGGCCGGAGTGCGGTGCACGGAGCACAGAGAGCCGATCGCACAGTGACTACGGAAAGCACCAGCATCCCTCCCGCGCCGGGCCCCTGGCCCGCCGCGGGCCCCCTCCAGGGTCTTGCCTCCCTCACCTCGCCGCGCGGCGACTCCGACCGTCTCGCGCTGCCGCCCCGCCGGCCCGGCCGGCCGCGGCCGACCGCGCTGCCGCTGGTGGTGGCCGACGCGCTCGCCGTACTGCTCGCCTTCGGTCTGCTGGCCGAGGCGCACCGGCGCTGGGAGCCCGCGCTGTTCGTCACGGCCCTCGTCGTGCTGCTCGACGGCCGGGCCGGTCTGTACCGGACCACCGGGGTGCCCGCGGGCGTCCTGGACGAACTGCCCGCGCTCGCCGCCCGCGCCGGCGTCGCCTGGTGCGTGACGGCCGCCGCGGTCGCCGCGGTGGCGCCGGCGCTCGTGATCGGACCACTGCGGCTGAGCCTCGCCTACGCGGCGCACGTCGTCGCGGTGACCGTGCTGCGCGGACTCGTGCACGGGCGGCGGCGCCGCGCCGCGCGGGCGCACCCCCGGTCCGCTCTGGTGGTCGGGCCGCCGGGCCCGGCGCGCCGACTCGCGGCCGCGCTCTCGCAGCGCCCGGAGTACGGCATCCGGCCGGTCGGCGTCGTCGGCGCGCGCCCGGACGGCGAGCCGGGGCTCCCGGTCCTGACCAGCACGGAGGAGATCCACCGGGCGGTCATCCAGAACACGGTGCGCGACGCGATCTTCCTGACCGAGGACGCGGGACTCGTGACCCTCTTTCAGCACTACGGCTGCACGACCTGGCGGATCGGCGGCGAGGCCACCGACGGGCCGATGGGCGATCACCTGTGGGGCTACCGCTGCCGGCGCCTGGTGCCGGTCGGCGAGCGGCGCGGCCTGACCGCGAAGCGGGTGCTCGACGTGGTCCTCTCCGCGCCGGCGCTGGCGTGCGCGCTGCCGGTGCTGCTGCTGTGCGCGCTGGCCGTGCGGATCTCGGACGGCCCCGGGGTGCTCTTCCGGCAGGAGCGCGTGGGGCAGAACGGGCGCCTGTTCACGCTCCTCAAGTTCCGTACGCTCAAGCCGGTCGACGAGACCGAGTCGGCGACCCGGTGGAGCGTCGCCCACGACCACCGGATGAGCGCCGCCGGGCACTTCCTGCGGAAGACGTCGCTGGACGAGCTGCCGCAGTTGTGGAACGTGCTGCGCGGCGACATGAGCCTGGTCGGCCCCCGACCGGAACGCCCCTACTTCGTGGCCCAGTTCAGCCGGGTGCACGCCGGTTACGCGGCGCGGCACCGGATGCCGGTGGGACTCACCGGACTCGCCCAGGTGCACGGCCTGCGCGGTGACACCTCGATCGAGGACCGCTGCCGCTTCGACAACCACTACATCGACCACTGGTCGCTCTGGCAGGACGTCTGCATCCTGCTGCGCACGGCGGCCGGCCTCGTGCGACCGACAGGAAGCTGACGATGGCGACCATGACGACGGCGGTGGCGGCCGTACCGGGCGCCGGCCCGGAGGTGCGGGGACTGGCGCGCAGGGTGGGGGCCCTCTCTCCGGTCCTCGCCGTGATCGCGCTGCTGCTCGTGCCGGGCGGCGGGGGCGGCGCGCAGGGCGGCACGGGCGGCACGGGCACGGTCGCCGACGCCGCGTCAGGCCTGTTGGTCCTGGTCTGCCTGGTGCGGGTGGTACGGAGCGGGGCCCGTCCGCTGACCCGTACGGCGGCGGTCGTGCTGGGCCTGCCGGTGCTCGGTGTCTGCCTGGCCGCCATCACCTCGAACGACCCGGGGGCGAGCCTGCCGGGCGTCGCCCGCTACGTGCAGATCTTCGTGCTCGTCCCGGCGGCGGTGCTCCTGTCGGTCCGCGACCGGCGGGACTTCGCCGTGGTGGCCTGGGCGCTCGTCGGCCTCGGGCTGCTGCAGGGCGCGGTGGGCGTCGTGCAGTACCTGACGGGGACCGGCGCCTCGTACCAGGGTGAGGACGTCCGGGCGGTCGGCACCTTCGGGGCGACCGATGTGATGGGCATGGCGACGGTCGTCGCGTACGGCCTCGTCATCGCGACCGGTCTGGCGCTCGGCGGGACCGCTGGGCGTACCAGGACCGTCGCGCTGGCCTGCGCCGGCGCGCTGTTCGTCCCCCTGGTGCTGTCCTTCAGCCGGGGGGCGTGGATCGCCACGATCCTCACCTGTGCGCTCCAGCTCCTCCTCTCCGGTCTGCGCCGGGCCGGCCGGGTGGCGCTCGTCGCGGCGGCGCTCGGGGTCGTCCTGGTCGGCGGCCTGGGCATCGGCTCGGACATGGTGAAGGAACGCGTCACCAGCATCACGCAGGTCACCGCCGCGCCCGACCAGTCCGTCACGGACCGGTACACGTTGTGGGCGGCGGCGGGCCGCATGTGGCGCGGCGAGCCGCTGACGGGTGTGGGCCTGAAGGGCTTCCCCGCGTACCGCGACTCCCACGCCTCGCTGGCGCTGTCCTCGGGCAGCGACACGGCCGGCGCGGGCGCGGCCTTCGCGCGGCAGCCGCTGCTCTCCCCGCACAACATGTACCTCCTCGTCCTCAGCGAGCAGGGCCTCGTCGGCCTCCTCGCGCTCGCCGGCGGCTGGGCCGCCCTCCTGGTCGCCGCCGTGCGCCGGCGCCGGCTCGGCGCGGACTGCGCACTGGTCGCGATCGGCCTGCTGACCTGGCAGCTCGTCGACTTCTTCTACGCGGACATCGGCGGCCCGTCGACGGTCCTGATGTCCGTCGTCCTCGGCCTGGCGGCCTGGTGGTCGCTGGCGGAGGTGCGGCGTGCGTGACCCCTGGTCCCCCCTCCAGCCCCCGACGGACGCCACCGGTCCGCCGGGGGCGCCGGCCGAACGCGTCGCGGCGCAGGGCGGGCAGCGCGAGGCCGGGACGGACGCCGGTGCCGTCGCGCCTCCGAGCGTGCGCACCGACCACGGGCGGCTCGTCCGTGACGTCCCGCCGGACGGGGGGTGGACGGCCCGGGGCCGCGGCACCCCGCCGCTCGACCCGCCGGTCCCGCACACCCCGTGGGCGCCGTCGTCGCCCTCCCCCGCCGACGGCGCCGTCCCCTTCGCCCCCGGCGGGCCCCCGGCGTCCGGCCGGCGGACGCCTTACGCGCCGTTCCCCGGCACCGACGGAGGGCACGGATTCACCGGCCCGTCGGCGGCGACCCCTCCCGCGGGCCCCGGAGACCCGTGGTCGGCCCTCCCGCCCGCGGACGCCCTCTGCGGCCTTCCGCCGCGGAGCGACCCCCACCCCCTGCCGCCGGGGGAGCCGGCCGACCGCCCGGCGCACGGCGGCGCACCCCACCCGACCGGCCCGGCGGACCCCTGGTCGTCGACACCTCCGGCGGACGCCCTGTGCGGGCTGCCGCCGGCCGGGGCGGGGGCGCGGATCGAGGGGCCCGGGACCGCGCACGCCGCCTCCCTCGCCGCCGACCCCTGGGCGGGCGTCGTCACCGCCGGCGTACGCCACGAAGGACACGGCGGGTTCGGACCCGCCGACGTGCCCGTGGACCTGCTCCTCGCCGATCCGTGGGCGGGCTTCCTGCCGACCGACACGCGGTGCGACGGCGGCGGGCCCGGCGCACGGCGGGCCACGCGGGCGCCCGGCCGGGGCGGCCGCCCGCCCGCCGGCGCCCGGCCCGTGCGGCGGGTCGCGCGCGAACGGGCGGCACGCCTCGACGATCCCGAGACGCGCGCGCTGCTCGACGCGCCCCGGCCGCCGCTGCTCGGCGGCCGGCCGCTGGGGCTGGGCGCCCGGCCCGTCGCGGGCGGTGACCTCCGGCCGCCGCTGCTCGGGACCCGGAGCGCGCCGCAGGGCACGCGGACGCGGACGGCCGGCGACACCGCGGTCGGACGGGGGCGGCACGCCCGCCGCAAGGGGGGACGGTCGCCGTCGGGACGGTTCCTGCTGCGGGCCGCCGTGGTGACGGCGGGGCTGACGGCCGTCGGGGCGGTGCTCGGGCTCGTACGGGACCAGATCCTCGCCGGGTACTTCGGGGCGGGCGCCGAGACCGACGCGTTCCTGGTGGCGTGGACGGTCCCGGAGTTCGCGTCGACGCTGCTGATCGAGGACGCGATGGCGCTGATCCTCGTACCGGCCTTCTCGCGGGCGCTGGCGCGCCGTACCGGGACGCTGTTCGGGGACCCGGTCCGGGCACTCGTGCGGACCACGCTGCCCCGGCTGGTGCTCACGGTCGCCGCCGTCTCCGCGCTGCTCGTCGTCCTCGCGCCGCTCCTGGTGTCCGCGCTCGCGCCCGGCCTGCCCGATCCGCAGCTCGCGGTGGACTGCACCCGGCTCACGGCCACGTGCGTGCTGTCGTTCGCGCTCGCCGGGTACTGCTCGGCGGCGCTGCGCGCGCACGGCTCGTTCCTGCCACCGGCCGCGATCTACGTGGCCTACAACGTCGGCATCATCGGCACGACCCTGGTGCTGCGCGAACCCCTCGGGGTGCGGTCCGCAGCGGCCGGGGTGGCCGTCGGCGGGGTGCTGATGGTGCTCGTCCAAGCACCCTCGCTGTTGCGGGAGTTGCGGACCCGGCCCACCCGGGGGCAGGAGCCGCGGCCCGCGCCGCAGGGCGACGGGCGGCTGCTCGTCCTCGGGATGATCGCACCGGTCGTCGTGTTCGCGCTGTCGCGGCAGTCGCAGATCCTCATCGAGCGCTTCCTCGCCTCGCCGCTGCCGGCGGGCGCCATCTCGCATCTGAACTACGCGCAGAAGGTCGCGCAGATGCCGATGATCCTCTCCCTGATGCTGTGCACCGTCAGCTTCCCGGTCGTCGCCCGCGCGCTGGCGGCCGGCGAGGCGGAGGAGGCCCGCCGCCGGGTGGAGCGGGACCTGCTGCTGGCGGCGGTCGTGGTCCTGATCGGCGCGTCGACGGTGGTCGCCACCGCCCCGCAGATCGTGGAGATCCTCTTCCAGCGCGGCGCGTTCGACCGCTCCGACACCGCCGCGACCGCCGCCGTCATGCGGGTGTACGCGCTCGGGCTGCTCGGCCAGACGATGGTGGGCGCCCTGGTCCGCTGCTACTTCTCCGCCGCCCGCCCGCTCTGGTACCCGGCTGCCGCGATGGGCGCCGGGCTCGCCGCGACCGCCGTCACGGGGGTGGTCGCCGCCCACCTGTGGGGAGCCGCCGGCATCGCGGGCGCCAACGCCTTCGGCATCACCCTGACCGCCGTGATGCTGCTGGCGGGAGCCCACCGCCAGTCCGTCCCGGTCGACGTGCGCCGGCTCGGCGAGGGCCTGCTGCGGCTGGCCCTCGCCGGCGTGTGGGCCGCCGGCGCGGGGTGGCTGTGCGCCGCCGTCACCGGCCCGCCCGTGCTCGCCGTAGCCGTCGCCGCCGCGGTGGTGACCGGCGTGTTCCTGCTGTTCGTCGCGTGCGCCGCCAAGGCGCCCGCGATTCCGCCCCTGCCCCGCTTCCCCCGTGGGAGGACTCCCCATGCCCGCACCGGCCGTGCTGCGTCGTCTGCTGCCGAAGCCTCCCCTGTGGGTGGCGATGTACCACTCGGTCGCGGACGTCGCCGATGACCCGTACAAGGTGACCGTCTCCCCCGTGCGCTTCGCCCGGCAGCTGCACTGGCTGGGCGACCGCGGGCTGCGCGCGGTGTCCGTACGGGAGCTGCTGGCGGCGGCCGCCGCGGGGCGGGAGCGCGGTCTGGTCGGGCTGACCTTCGACGACGGGTACGCCGACTTCCTGGAGTCGGCGGTGCCGCTGCTGCGCCGGCACGGCTTCACGGCCACGGTCTACGTGCTGCCCGGGCGCCTCGGCGGCGCCAACTCCTGGGACCCGCACGGCCCGCGCAAGGAACTCCTCGACGAGGACGGCATCCGCCGGGCCGCCGCCGCCGGCATGGAGATCGGCTCGCACGGCCTGCACCACGTCTCCCTCACCGACGCCGACGACGCCACGCTCGCCACCGAGACCCGGGAGAGCCGGGAGCTGATCGAGGACATCACCGGCGACCCGGTGGACGGCTTCTGCTACCCGTACGGGGCGGTGGACGCGCGGACCGTACGGGCCGTCCGCAAGGCCGGCTACGCGTACGCCTGCGCGATCGACCCGGGCCCGATGTCCGGCACGTACGCGCTGCCCCGCATCCACATCGGCGAGGCGGACACCTCCTGGCGGCTCACCGCGAAGCGGACGCTGCATCCGCTGCGGCGCCGGCACCCCGCCGATCTCGTCCCCGCGCGGAGCGGCCCGGCCCGGTCGGTCCTGTCGTGAAGGTGCTGCACGTCATCACCGGGCTCGGGATCGGCGGCGCCGAGCAGCAGCTGCGGCTGCTGCTGCGGCATCTGCCGGTGCGCAGCGACGTGGTGACCCTGACCAACCCGGGCGCGGTCGCCGACGGCATCGCGGCGGACGGCACCCCGGTCACCCACCTCGGCATGACCGGGAACCGGGACGTGGGCGCGCTGCCCCGGCTCACCCGGCTGATCCGGCAGGGCGGGTACGACCTGGTCCACACCCACCTGTACCGGGCCTGCGTCTACGGCAGGCCCGCCGCCCGGCTCGCCGGCGTGCGGTCCGTCATCGCGACCGAGCACTCCCTCGGCGACGTCCAGATCGAGGGCCGGCCGCTGTCGGCGGGCACCCGGGCGCTGTACCTGGCGACCGAGCGCCTCGGCACCTCCACGGTGGCCGTGTCGCCGAGCGTGGCGCGCCGGCTCGCGGACTGGGGCGTCGCCCCGTCCCGTATCCGGGTGGTGCCGAACGGCATCGAGACGGACCGCTTCGCCTTCGACCCGCGTGCCCGCGCGATGACCCGGGCCGTGCTCGGGCTGCCCGCGGACGCCTTCGTGGTCGGCGGGGTGGGGCGGCTCACGGCCGGGAAGCGCTTCGACCGGCTGGTCCGGGCGGTGGCGTCGGTCCCGGAGGCGCGGCTGCTGCTCGTCGGCGAGGGCGACCGGCGGGCGGAGCTGCTGCGGCTGGCCGAGGAGTGCGGGGCGGCCGGCCGGGTGCTGCTCGCGGGGGCGTTCCCGGACCCGCCGACGGGCCCGGCGGGCGGGCGGCTCGATCTGCCGTCGCTGCTCGCCGCGATGGACGTCTTCGTGTCCACCTCCCCCGACGAGACCTTCGGTCTCGCGGTCGTCGAGGCGCTGGCCGCGGGCCTGCCGGCGCTGTACGTGGCCTGCCCCGCGATCGACGACCTGCCGGCCGGCGCGGCACCGGGCGCGCGGCGCATCGGCCAGGCCGTGCCCGAGCTGGCCGACGCCCTGCGCGCACTGCTCGCGGCGCGCGGCGCCCGCGACGCCGGGAACCCCGCCCCGCCGGACCGGCTGCCGCCGCCCGAGGCCGTCCGCCGCTACGACATCGCGCACAGCGCCCGGCAGTTGCTGACCCTCTACCACCAGGCCGTCCACGGCCCCCACCCTTCCGTGAAGTGAGAGCTGCACCATGAGTCCTTTCCCCCTCGCCCCCGCCCGCTGGATGGTGCTGCCCGCCGCCGTGCTGGCCGGCGCGGCCCTCGGCGGCGGCTACGGCGCCGTGAAGACCCCGCAGTACGCGGCGACCAGCTACGTCATCGTCGTGCCGGCCGAGAAGTCCGACCCGTCGGCCGCGCTCGGCTTCGCCCAGGCTTACGGCCGGGTGGCCACGGACATCGCGGTCACCGGTGACGCCCAGGTGTGGGCCGGGGTCTCGGCGGCCACTCTGCGTTCCGGCGTGCAGGCCGCGACCTCGCCGGACGCGCCGATGATCTCGATCACCGCGCGGTCGGCGAAACCGTCGACGGCCGTGTCGATGGCCGACGCGGTGGCCCGCGCGCTCATCACCGACAGCTCGCACGTCGCCGCGAACACGGGCGTGAAGGTCGTCCAGTTCTCGCGGGCGACCAAGCCGGTCGCCCCGGTCTCGCCCTCGGCGGCCCTGTCGGCGCTGGTCGGCGCGTGCGGCGGCGGGCTGCTCGGCGGGCTCGCGCTGCTCGTCCGGCCGAAGCGGGCCACGCGCGCCGAGGCCCGGCACTCCCGACAGGCGACGGTGCCGGGTCCGTCGACGGCCGTCCAGCCGGCACCGGAGGCGGTGTGACCGGCAAACCGGCGCTCAGCGGAACGGCGCCCGCACTGCGCACCGAGGTGTGCCGGGAGGACGCGGAGTTCGGACGGCTCGGCGCCGAGTGGACGGAGCTGTACGCCCGGTGCACCACGGCGACGCCGTTCCAGTCCCACGCGTGGCTGCACTCGTGGTGGCTGTCGTACGGACGCCCGGGCGCCCTGCGGGTGGTGCTCGTACGGCGGGCGGACGGCACGCTCGTCGCGGCCGCGCCGCTGATGCGGGCCCCCGGCCCGCTGCCGGTGCTGACCCAGCTCGGCGGCGCCATCACCGACTTCACCGACGTGCTGCTCGACGACGCCTGTCCCGGGGCGGCGCCCGCGCTCGCCGCGGCCCTGGCCCGGGCGGCGCGCGGCACGGTGGTCGATCTGCGCGAGGTACGGCCCGGGGCGGCCCTCGAGCGCGTCTACGAGGCCTGGCGCGGCCCGCGGCGGCGGCTCGCGGACTCGCTGTGCCTGGAGCTGCCCGCCGTCCCGATGGAGGCACTGCTCGCCCGCATCCCCTCGGGCAAGGCCCAGCGGGTCCGGGCGAAGCTGCGCAAGCTCGACGCGCTCGGCATCGACGAGCGCGTCGTCACCGGGCCCGAGGTGCCGGCCGCCCTGGAACGCCTGCTCGCGCTCCACCAACTGCAGTGGCGGGGCCGGGGCGTGACCGCCGAGCACACCAGCGAGCGGTTCGCCCAGCACCTGACCCGGGCGGTACGGCCGATGGTCGAGCGCGGCGACGCGATGGTCACCGAGTTCCGCCTGGACGGCGACGTGGTGTGCGCGGACCTCACGCTGATGTCGCCGCGGCTCGCGGGCGGCTACCTCTACGGCGCCGATCCGGCGCTGCGGGCCCGCAAGGTGGACGTGGCGGCGATGCTGCTGCGCCACGGGGCGCGCGAGACCAGCGGGAGCGGCCGGGCCACGCTGAGCATGCTGCGCGGCAGCGAACCGTACAAGCACCACTGGCGGCCCGAGACGGTGCCGAACCAGCGCCTGATGCTCGCGGGACCGGCCACCGCCCCGCTGCTGTGGCTGCGGGCGGGCGCGGCGGAGGGGCGGCGCCTGCTGGCCCGGCAGGCGCGGGAGCGGCCATGGCTGGGCCGGGCGCTCGGCCGGCGGCGGCCGGAGACGCCGAACGGCGGCGGAGGGTGAGTCCCTCCGCCGCCATGGGGGGCCGTCAGGGATGGGTCAGAAGGGCCAGACCCCGTTCAGCGCGCCCTTCCAGTCGAGGTCCGGTACGTCCTGCGGGCTGCCGCCGGGCGTCGCCGTGGCGGGTTCCTTCACCGGCGGCTTCACCGGCAGCTTCACCGGCTCCTTCACGGGTGCCTTGACCGGCCCCGTCACGGGGTCCTTCCAGAATTCCTTCCAGGAGTCGTCCTTGGGGACGCAGATCGGAGCGCCCAGCCAGTTCTCGATCCATGAACCGAGGTTCAGGGCCCAGCAGGCGGGCTCGGGTTCCGGCTTGGGCTCGGGCTTGGGTTCCGGCTTCGGTTCGGGCTTGGGCTCCGGCTTCGGCTCCGGCTTGGGCTCGGGCTTGGGCTCGGGCTTCGGTTCCGGCTTCGGTTCGGGCTTGGGCTCCGGCTCTGGTTCCGGCTTGGGCTCGGGCTTCGGTTCGGGCTTCGGCTCGGGCTTGGGCTCGGGCTTCGGCTCCGGCTTCGGTTCGGGCTTCGGCTCCGGCTTCGGCTCCGGCTTCGGCTCGGGCTTCGGCTCCGGCTTCGGCTCCGGCTTCGGCTCCGGCTTCGGCTCCGGGACCGTCGGGTCCACCGGATCGGTCGGACCGGTCGGGTCCGTCGGATCCGTCGGGTCCACCGGGTCCGTCGGGTCCACCGGGTCCGTCGGGTCCACCGGGTCCGTCGGGACCACCGGGTCGGTCGGGACCTGCGGCTCCGCGCCGTACAGCATCTGGCGGAAGACCTCCGACGACTGCGGGTTGTCGTCGCACTGCCAGACGCCGTGCGGGCAGTAGTCGGTGATCGTGTGGTAGAGCGGCCGGTGCTCCTTCATCCATGCGAGCATCCGCCGCATGTACTCCGGGTTGTCGCCGTTCCGGAAGAGGCCCCATTCCGGATAGGAGATCTGCTTCCTGTGCGCGGAGGCGAAATCGACCTGGGCCTGCAACCCGTACGGCTCGCGTACGTGTTCCTCGAAGCTGGATCCCGGCGGCTGGTCGTACGAATCCATCCCGATGATGTCGACGACGTCGTCCCCGGGATAGCACTCCGTCCACGGAATGGCGTCCCGGCCCCGGCTCGGATTGAAGTCGAAACGGAATTCCTGCCCCGGCACGGACCGCATCGCGGTCACGATGCGCGTCCAGTAGCTCTTCCAGGCCGTCGGGTCCGGCGCACACCGGTGGGTGTACGTCGTGCCGTTCATCTCCCAGCCGAGGTCGATCACCGTGTCGGCGGCGCCCAGGTCGACCAGCCGCTGGGCGAGCCGCTGGAAGTGGTGGTCGTAGTGGCCCGCGGCGCCCAGCCGGAGCTGGCGGCGCACCTCGTGGTCGGAGACACCCGCCTCGTTCCGCTCCAGCATCGGCACGTTCAGGACGAACATGCGGTCGGCGCGCTCGTTCCGCCAGTCCGCCCAGGCGTCCAGGAAGCCGGGCGGGCCCTCGATGTTCGACCAGAGGTCGCCGGGCAGGTACGTGTGACCGACCCGCAGCTCGTGACCGCCGAGCCACCGCTCCAGCTGGCTGATCCGGGCCACCCCGACGGGTCCTGACTCCAGGAAGGCTCCCATGGCGCCCGACAGAGTCGGTTCGGGGTCCCGGGTCGTTACGGATTCCGGTGCGGCAGCGGCGCGAGCGTGAGCGGGGGACGACAACACGACAGAACCTGACGCGAGGAGACCGGCGGTGAACACCCCCAGCCATGCCCTGGAGATTCTTCGCTTTCGGATGACCATGGCAGGTCCTTCTCTCTCTCACGCCACTTGACGGCCCGTCAATCTGATGTTCCGAAAGTATTTCTAATGAGCTGACCGAGAACCCGGCCTGGACCTGATCAATAGTCCATTAGAGGATTTCTTCGCCCAGTTGGGGCACCCGAGACGAAGGACATGCCGTGCCGAGTTTTGACACCCGCGTCCCCGCGGTCCTCGTGCGACTCGACGACAACCCCTGGCACCACGGCACGCTGGGCGCCGTACGGTCCCTCGGGCGGGCGGGCATCGCGGTGCACGCGGTGGGCGAGTCACCCGCAGGCCCCGTCACGCGCTCCCGCTACCTCCACCGCGCCCACCCGCGCCCCACGCCGCCCTCGCCGGCCGAGCTCACCCGGCTGCTGCTGCGGGTCGCCGAGGAGCTGTCCGGCACCACGTCACGTCCCGCGCTGCTCGTGCCCCTCGACGACATCACCGCCGTGTCCCTCGCCGAGTGCCGGCCCGAGCTCGCCGGACGCTTCCTGCTGCCCGACCAGTCCCCCGAGCAGCTCGCGCGCGTCGCCGACAAGGTCCAGCTGGCCCGGACCTGCCGGAGCCTGGGCCTGCCCCACCCCCGTACCGAGGTCCCCACCAGCACCGACGAGGCCGCCGCGATGGCCTGGGCGCTCGGCCTCCCGGTGATCGCCAAGTGGAGCCGCCCCTGGCTGCTCCCGGCCGGCGGCGCGCTGCGCAGCACCGCGATCCTCGGCTCGCTCGCCGAGGTCCGCGCGCTGTACGCCCGCACCCCGCAGGCCGGCAGCCGGCTGCTGCTCCAGGAGCTGCTGCCCGCCGGGCGGGGGCTCGACTGGTTCTTCCACGGGTACGTGGACTCCGCCGGCCGCTGCTCGACCGGGGCCACCGGCCGCAAGGAGCGCTGCTGGCCCGACGGGGCCGGACTCACCGTGGTGGGCCGCTGGGCGGCCAACCCCGCCGTGGACGCACTGGCCCGGGAGCTGCTCGCGGCGCTCGGCTACCGGGGTGCGTGCGACCTGGACTTCCGGCTCGACCGGGCCACCGGCGCCTACCACCTGCTCGACTTCAGCCCCCGCCCCGGCGCCCAGTTCCGGCTCTTCGCCGACCGGAACGGGCTGGACGTGGTCCGGGCCATGCACCTGGACCTCACCGGCCGTCCGGTGCCCGCGTACCGCCCCGCCCACGGACGCCGCTTCGTCGTGGAGAACTACGCGCTCCTGTCGTACCTCTCCTCGCCGCGCCGCCGGTGCGCCGCGGAGCGGGGCGGCGGCGAGACGGCCTGGTTCGCGGTCGACGACCTCGGCCCCGCCCTCGCGATGCTGCGCTTCTGGTGCGCCCACGCCCTGCGCAGAGGACTGCCGGCCCTCCGTCGGGCGCTCCGTGCCTGGCGCGCCTCGCGCCGGCCCGACGGCTCGGCGACGTCACGGGCCGCCCGCACCTCCCGCGACCGCACGACCCGTCGATGAACCCCGGGCCCCGCCGGTCGCCGCCCGCGGCCGGGCCGGGCGCGGCTGCCGGCCGGGGCCTCCAGACATGCCGGAGGCCGGCCCCGGGAAGCGTGGTGGACACCTCCCGGGGCCGGCCCCTTCCGGCGGATGCCGGAGCAGCGCTGCGTCAGGCGTTGACGCAGGTGTTGAACGCCGCCGGGTTGAGCAGACCGATGATGTTCACGCTGTTGCCGCAGACGTTGATCGGGGCGTGGATCGGGACCTGGACCACGTTGCCGGACAGGACG
Source organism: Streptomyces sp. NPDC101191 (assembly GCF_044767915.1). Lineage (NCBI taxonomy): Bacteria > Bacillati > Actinomycetota > Actinomycetes > Kitasatosporales > Streptomycetaceae > Streptomyces > Streptomyces sp. NPDC101191. The sequence continues at coordinate 49,410 of NZ_JBIWOU010000015.1, read as the reverse complement.
CCCGGAGAGCCGACGGCCACGCCCTCGGCGTACGAGTCGGCCATCGCGGGAGCGGCGGCACCCAGGGCCATGAGCAGACCGGCGACGGCGACCGCAGCCTTCTTGCACTTCATTTCGTCTGGATCCTTTCTGCGGCGGAAGAGAATTCACGGCTTTCGTGATGTGCGGGTACGCAAGCGCCCCCGCCTTCCACTGCACAGTTCACAACGACCCTGCCACGAAAAAGAAACCGCCTGCCGTCGCGAACTGCGTCGTTCACTCCATTGGATTGCCCGATGCCGGTCAATGCGGCCAGATAGGTGTTCTCATCAGCCGCTCCCACTCGCGGTCCGGCATGCCGGGCACGGTCCGACCGGCCAGCATCCACTGGTGCGCCAGCAGGGAATAGACCGGGAACGGTTCCCTGTCGGCGGGCGGCGGGTCGGGCACATATCGGCTCTTCGGAATGAAGGCCATCCGCTCCCATTTCCCGGGATCGGGTGCCATATTCGCTCCTTCCTCTGGGGTTCCGGCATCATGGCACAGCACCAGCAGGAGAGTGATTCGACCTGTCCATGTCGCGTCGCGTACCTGTGTGCGAGATGGCCCGAATTAACGTTCCGGCATGAATTCCCCGCACGCCCGCCCGCGCGTCCGCCGCCGCGGCCGCCGACTGCTGCTCCTGACCACCGCGCTCGTCGCCCTCGGCTCCGGCGCGCTCGCCGCGGCACCCGCTCCGTTGCCGTCCCCCGCGAAGGGCCTCAACATCCTGCTCGTCGGCATCGACTCCCGGGCCGGGGTGACGCCCGGGGAACGTGAGAAGTACCGCCTGGGGGGCAAGGCCTGCGGATGCACGGACGTGATGATGCTGGTGCACGTCTCCGCCGCGTACGACCGGGTCAGCGTGGTGAGTCTGCCCCGTGACTCGCTCAGCGACTTCCCCGAGCACGTCGACCGGCGCACCGGCAAGGTGCACGCCCCGCACCGGGCGAAGCTCAACGCGGCCTGGCGGGAGGGCGGGCCCTCCTTCGCCATCGAGATGGTGCAGGCGAGAACCGGGCTCCGGGTCCACCGCTACCTCGAGGTCGACTTCCGTCGGTTCATGGACGCGGTGAACGTCCTCGACGACGTGCCGATCTGCACGCAGACGCCTCTGAAGGACCCGAGCACCGGGCTCGACCTCGCACCCGGCACCCGACGGGTCCACGGCGGCGAGGCACTCCAGTACGTCCGCTCCCGCAAGGCGGACGGCCAGGCGGACTTCGGGCGGATCAGGAAGCAGCAACGGTTCGTCGTCAACACGCTGCGCGAGCTCCGCACCGACCTCCACCAGGGGACGGACACGCTGCGCAGGTTCGTCGAGACCCTGCGCGGGGCGCCGGAGACCGAGCGGCAGATGAGCACGGTGGAACTGCTGGGGCTCGCGGCACGGCTGCGGAACCTCGCTCCCGGACGAACGGAGTTCGCCACCGTGCCGATCAAGAACATCAATCCGCTCATCCCCGGCATCGGCGCGACGGTCTCCTGGGACGTCGAGTACGCCGACGAGGTGTTCTCGCGGCTGGGCGCGGACAAGGGCCTGCCGAAGGCGCGGCCCGTACCGCAGAGCAGTGCCCGGTGGGGCGAGTACACGCCGTTCGGAGGGGCGTCGGCCCTCTGCCCGTAGCCCCTTCCCGTCCCCGCCGGTCAGCGGCCGAGCTTGCGGGCGAGCAGTTCGGGATCCGTCGTCGGCGCGTCGCACACGAAGTGCCGGCAGACGTAGGCGGTCGCCATGCCGTCGACCAGCGGGCGGTCCCGGAGCAGCGGGAACTCCTCGCCGTCGGGCAGTCCGGCGGCGAGGACCGCGCCGGGGCTGCCGGCCCGCAGGGCGGTACGGCGCAGGGACCGGAAGCCCTCGTCGTCGGGGGCGCCGACCACCGCGATCTCGCGCGGCCCGTCGAGCAGGGCCTCGGCGACCGCGAGGCCCCAGCCGATGAAGCGGGGCGCACGCGGCCCGAGCGCCTTGACGACGCCGAGGGCGGCCTCGGCGGCGTTCCGGTGGGCTTCGGAACCGGTGTGCGCCGCGTAGGAGAGGAGCGCGCCGGCGGCGGCGGTCCAGCCGGAGGGGGTGGCGTTGTCGGTCGGGTCCTGGGGGCGGCGGATCAGCGGCTCGGCGTCGTGGGCGGTGTCGTAGAGCGCGCCGCCCTCGGCCGTGAACTGGTCGAGGACGATGTCGAGGAGGAAGCCGGCGAACTCCAGCCACACCCCTTCGCCGGTGACGGACGCGAGGGCGAGGAGTCCCTCGGCGACGTCGGCGTAGTCCTCCAGGACCCCGGCGTTGGTGCCGGCGTGGCCGTCCTTCGAGGTGCGGGCGAGCCGTGCGGAGTCGTCGAGGTGGATCCGGACGAGCAGGTCGGCGGCCTCGGTGGCGCGGTCGACGAGGTCGGGGCGGTCGAGGAGGGCGCCCGTCTCGGCGAGGGCGGCGATCGCGAGGCCGTTCCAGGCGGCGACGATCTTGTCGTCGCGGCCGGGCCGCGGACGCTCCTCCCGGGCGGCCAGCAGGCGCCGCCGGATCGAGACGATCCGCTCGGCGTCGGCGACCCCGGCGTCCTGCGGCAGCTGGAGCACGGAGGAGCCCTCCTCGAAGGTGCCCTCCTCGGTGACGCCGAAGTACCGGGCGGCGTAGCGGGCGTCGTCCTCGCCGAGGACGGCGGCCAGCTGCCCGGGGGTCCACACGTAGTAGGCGCCCTCGACGTGCCGGCCGCTGCCGTCGTCGCTGTCCGCGTCGAGGGCCGAGGCGAACCCGCCTTCGGGGGTGCGCAGTTCGCGGACCATGAAGTCGGCGGTCTCCAGGGCGACCCGGCGGGCCAGGTCGCTGCCGGTGGCCCGCCACAGGTGCGCGTACACCCGGCACAGCAGCGCGTTGTCGTACAGCATCTTCTCGAAGTGGGGGACGACCCACGCGCGGTCCACGGCGTAGCGGGCGAAGCCGCCGCCGAGCTGGTCGTAGATGCCGCCGCGGGCCATCGCCTCGCAGGTGTCGGCGGCCATCTGGAGCGCGCCCTCCGCCCCCGTACGGGCATGGTGGCGCAGCAGGAACTCCAGCGCCATCGACGGCGGGAACTTGGGCGCGCCGCCGAAGCCGCCGTCGGTGGCGTCGTAGTCGCGGGTGAGGCCGAGCAGGGCCTGGGAGAGCTCGGACTCGCCCGGCACGCCGTCGCCGCCGTACGCGAGGGAGCGGGCCGACAGGTCCTTGACGATCTTCCCGGCGACCTCGCCGACCTCGTCGCGGCGCTCGGTCCAGGCCCGGGAGACCCCGTCGAGGACGTCCGAGAAGGACGGCATGCCGTGCCGCGCCTCGGGCGGGAAGTAGGTGCCGAAGTAGAAGGGTTCGGCGTCCGGGGTGAGGAAGACGGTCATCGGCCAGCCACCCTGGCCGGTCGCGGCCTGCACGGCCTCCATGTACACGGCGTCGACGTCGGGGCGCTCCTCGCGGTCCACCTTGACCGCGACGAAGTGCTCGTTGACCAGGGCGGCGGTGGACTCGTCCTCGAAGGACTCGTGGGCCATCACATGGCACCAGTGGCACGAGCTGTAGCCGACGCTGAGCAGCACCGGGACGTCACGCCGCCGGGCCTCCTCGAACGCCTCGGCCGACCAGGGCCACCAGTCGACCGGGTTGTCGGCGTGCTGGAGGAGGTAGGGGGAGGTCTCATGGGCCAGTCTGTTCGGCATGCCTCCATCCTCGCGCACGCGGGAAGCTCGCGGCCGGGGGAAACACCGCCCGTACGCCACGGGTGGACCGAGCGTGAACGGGGCACGGATACGGGGAAGGCCCCGTTCCTCGCACTGGCTCTGCGAGGAACGGGGCCGCCCGACGGCGCCGCGGAGATCAGCCGCCGACGTTGCCGTTCTGGGAGAGGACCTCGCCCAGGATGTGCGACAGGGCGTCGTCGCCCTTCTGCTGCACGGAGTTCTGGGTGCAGGTCTGGTTCGACATCGGGTTGCCGAGGACGTCCTGGACGGCGATCGGGACACCGATGAGGGCGCCGATCGGAACCTGGGCCTCGACCTTCTGGACGTCGAAGCAGTGCAGGACGCCACCGTTGACGAGACCGAAGTTCGGGCTCATGTAGCCACCGGTGGAGTTGCTGCCGATGGACTGCTTCGACTGGTTGCCGATGATGTTGGCGCTGCCGCCGTCGTTGCCGGCCGCCATCGCCGTGGTCGCGGACATGCCGGCGACGGTGGCCGCAACAGCAGCGGTAGCAAGAACCTTCTTGATCACGAGTCTTCCTTCTTGAGCTCGATGGCCCGGAACTGCTCCGTTGACCGAAGCGTCCTGATCAACTGCCCGGGGAAGGATTGGTTCCGGGGCGTCACCCGGACGCGGTATTCAGCACATGAACGCCATCGGACGGGAGGTCGACGGGCAGTCGTTCGGAGCGTTGCCCGGTCGGGCGGGATCCCTTGGGATCACTGGCCCGTGGTGCCGATCCCTCGCGCCGGCGCGCGTCGCGCAGCACACTTGGGGCCGGACTGTTCGAGCCGGGAGCGAACCCGGGCGCGCCGCGGGCGCGTTGCGGGGGCGGACCGGCGGGCGGAGGGGGAACGCGGATGCGGGACAGCCACCGGGCCGAGGCCGAGCGGCTGTTGGCACGGGCCGTCGAGGAAGAGGTACGGCGCTCGGGGGCGCGGCCGGACGCGGCGGTGCTGCTGTCGCGCGGCCGGGCCGCGCTCGACACGATCGCGGAATCGGCGGCGGAGGAGTACGCGGCCTATCTGCGGGCGGTGGAGGCGGCCGAGGCCGGCCCGGCCGCGCCCGCCGACCTGACGACGCCCGCCGTGGTGACGGCCGTCGCGGCCGCGGCGGCGGTGGGCGGCGACCTGGCCCTCGGTACGGGGGCGGGCACGGCGTTCGGCGCCGGCGCCGTGGTCGCGGTGGCCGGCGCGGCGGCGGCCGCGCTGAAGGCCGGGGCGGGGCGACGGGTGGCCGCGCACCGCAGGGCCGGGGCAGCCGGCCGGCCTGGCGGCGTAGAGCAGTTGCGGCTGCGCTGGCTGACGGCCCTGGAGGTGCGCGGCGTGCGCCCGTTCCTGGAGCAGCAGCGGGTGCTGCTCGGTACGGCGGGGCAGTCGCCGAAGAAGGCGGTGGAGCGGCTGCGGGGCACGGACCGCAGCGCGGCGGCCCGGCGGCGTACGGTCCTGGAGCAGTCCTTCGGGCATCTGCCGGAGCCGGACGGCCCGTTCTCGGGGCGGCGGGCGGAGCTGGCGCAGATCACCCAGTGGGTGCAGGCGGGCCGGGCGGCGACGACGACCCGGCCGACGGTGGTCGTGCTGTCCGGGGCGTCCGGCTCGGGCCGTACGACGCTGGCGGTGCGGGCGGCCCACGCGCTGCGGGACCAGTTCCGCGGGGCCTGTGTGGTGGACCTGCGGGGCGGTGCGACGCGCGGCGAGAAGCCGCTGACGACGCGGGAGGCGCTGCTGCACCTGCTGAACCGGCTGGGCGCGCCGCGCGACCAGCTGCTGTTCCGGGAGCGGGCGTCGGCGGAGCAGCAGGTGCGGCGGCTCGCCGAGCTGTACCACCGGCATCTGACGGGGCTTCCGGTGACGCTGATCCTGGACGACGCGGTGGACGCGGAGCAGGTGCGGACGCTGCTGCCGGAACGTTCCGACAGTCTGGTGCTGGTGACCTGCCGGGAGCCGCTCGACCTGGGCGCGGACGTGCCCGCCTCGGTGCACGTGCTGCCGGTGACGGCGCTGGACGCGGCGGGCGCGGGGGAACTGCTCGGCGCGGGGGGCGGCGAAGGGCCGCCCGGCGACGCGGGGCTCGACCGGGTGCGGGAGCTTTGCGGGGGTCTGCCGCTGGCGCTGCGGGTGGCGGCGGCGGTGCTCGACGGGCGGACCGCGGCGGACGTCGGCGCGTTCCTGGACGCGGCCGGCGCGGAGGCCGGCCCGGTGGAGCGGGCGCTCGCGGTGGGATACGAGCAGGTGCTGGACGAGGACGGGCGGCGGCTGCTGCGCCGGCTCGCCCTCGCCGGGCGGGCCTCGCTGGGCGCGGCCGCGGCGGCGGCGCTGCTCGGCGGCACGGGCGCGGAGGGCGCTCGGCTGTTGGAGGAGCTGGCCCGCGCGGGGCTGCTCGACCATGTGCGCGGACGGCGCTACCGGCTGCACGACGCGGTGCGCGGCTTCGCGGCGGCGCGGCTGGCCGAGGAGGAGGACACGGCCGAGGTCGCCGCGGCGCAGGAGCGCCTGATCCGGAACTACGCGGAGTTGGCGGACGCGGTGATCCGGATGGTCGACGGGAAGATGTCCACCCGCGCCGACCGGTTCGGCGGGCACGGTTTCGGTTCGCTGGAGGCGGCGCTGCGCTGGCTCGACGAGGAGTCGAGCTTCATCACGGCGGCGCTGCGGCACGCGGAGGGCGTGGACCAGCAGACGGTGCTCGATCTGCTGGGCGCGCTCTGCGACTACTGCCTGCTGCGCGGCGACCTCTACCGGCTGGGCGAGATCAACGAGCTGACGGACGCGGTGGGGCAGGGTCTGCTGTCCCGGTCCGTGCAGTGGCGGACGGGTATCGCGGCCCGGCAGCTGGGCGAGCTGGACAAGGCGCGGACGACCCTGACCTCGGTGGTCTCGCTCTACCAGGAGGCCCACCAGGACGCGGGTGCGGCGCTCGCGCTCTGCTCGCTCGGGATCACCCTGCACCACCAGGGAAATCTGGTGGAGGCGGCGGCCCGGTTGCGGGAGGCGCTGGCGCTCCAGGAGCCGGCGTCGCTGGCCGCCGACCGCGGCTGGACCCTGCACGCGCTGGCGGCCGTCGAGCGGGACCGGTCGAATCTGGCGGAGGCCCTCACGCTGCTCGACGGGGCGCTCGCGCTGCACCGGGAGCACGAGTCGCTGCACGGCGAGGCCTGGGCGCACTTCCAGCGGGGCCAGGTGTCGCTGCGCACGGGTGAGGTGGCACGGGCGGAGGAGGACCTGCGGCTGGCGCTCGACCAGTACGGGCGCACGCACGACGGCCGCGGCGAGGCGTGGGCGCTGACCCAGCTGGCCAGGGCCCGGCTGGTCGACGGGGACGCGGCCGCGGCGGTGGACGGGCTGCGCCAGGCGCTGTCCCGGCACCGGGAGCAGGAGGACGCGCGGGGCGAGGCGTGGACCCTGTACTACCTGGGGCACGCCCTGGAGGAGCGGGGCGACCGGGACCAGGCGGTGCGGGAGCTGGAGCGGGCGCGGAGCATGTTCTCGCGGATGCGCGACGTCTACGGCTTGGCATGCGCCCGCCATCATGCGGGCCGGGTCACCCGCGACCAGCGGGCCGCCCGGACCGGCAACCTGCGCAACTCCGGCTTCGCCCGTCAGCTCCTGATGGACGCGCGGGCCGACTTCCGCCGCATCGGGGTGGCCCACGGCGAGGCCTGGACCTGCCTGGAGCTGGCGATCGTCGACGCCGGCAACGGCCGCGGCGCCCAGGCCCTCGCACTCTGTGAGGAGGCGGACCGGCTCTTCGGCTCGTACGGCGACCGCCGGGGCGCCGACTGGGCCCGCTTCCTGCGCTGCACGCTGCTGCCCGACCCGGTCGCCGCCCGTGAGGAGCTCGCGGCCCTGGCCGGGTCGCGGCATCCGGCCCGCGACCCGCGTCTGGAGGACTGCGCCGAGGCCTGGGCCCTGGTTCTGGAGCGCGGGGCCCCGCCGGACGGTGGCTGGCAGGCCTGGTCCCTGGGCATGGTGCCGGGACGGCAGGCCTGGGAGGTGCTGGGCGCTCCGGTGGAGGCGGCGTAGGGCGCCGGTGGAGGCGGCGGCGTAGGGCGTACCCCTTCGACCACCAGGGCGTGACCCCCCTTGGGTGAGCGCGTGCACCCCTGAGGCAGGGCACGCCCCGTGGACCAGGGCGTGTCCTTGGGGCAGGGCGTGTCCCTGGGATCAGAGCGCGCCCCTGGGATCAGAGCGCGCCCCTGGGATCAGGCCGGGCCGCGAGCCCCGCCTGATCCCGAAGCCGCACCCCGGGCGCGGACCGGTCCCGGACAGCGCTCGTACGGGCCCCGGGGGTCCCGGGGCCCGTACGCGTGCCTGCCGCTACTTCTGGGCGCTCTCGGAAGCCGCGCCGGCGGTGGCCGGGTCCGGGGCCTCCGCGAAGTCGATCTTGTGCATGTGGCGGTTCATCGACTTCATCAGGCCCCAGACGGCCAGGGCCAGGACGGCGAAGACGACGAACCCGAGGACGCCGGGGGTCACCTTGTTCTCGTCCAGCTCCTTGGCGGCGAGCGGGGCGAGCTGGGTCAGTGCGAGGTGTGCGCTCATGCTAGGCATTGTCCCGGATGCCCGCGAAGAGGTCGCTCTCGGGGATGCTGCTGGCGACGAGGGACTTGCTGAGCTCGTACTCCTCGGTCGGCCAGACCTCCCTCTGGATGTCCATGGGAACGCGGAACCAGCCGCCGTCGGGGTCGATCTGGGTGCGGTGGGCGATCAGCGCCTTGTCGCGGATCTCGAAGAACTCCGAGCAGGGCACGAAGGTCGTGAGCGTGCGCTCCTTGCGCTCGAACTCGTCCCAGCGCTTCAGCCAGTCCCCGTAGGGGGACTCCAGGCCACGCTCGAGCAGGGCCTGGTGCAGGGCCTCGGTGCGGGGGCGGTTGAAGCCCTGGTTGTAGTAGAGCTTCTGCGGCTGGAAGGCCGGGCCGAACTCGGCCTCCGGGTACTTCTCGGTGTCGGCCGCGCCGTCGAAGGCCACCATCGTGATCTTGTGGGTCATGATGTGGTCGGGGTGCGGATAGCCGCCGTTCTCGTCGTAGGTCGTGACGACCTGGGGACGGAACGCGCGGATCTTGCGGACCAGCTCGCCGGCGGCGGCGTCGACGTCCTCCAGGGCGAAACAGCCCTCGGGAAGCGGCGGCAGCGGGTCGCCCTCGGGCAGGCCCGAGTCGACGAAGCCCAGCCACTCCTGCCGGACGCCGAGGATCTCGCGGGCCTCGTCCATCTCCTTGCGGCGCACCTCGTGGATGTTCGCCTCGATGTACGGGTCGCCCTGGAGCTTCGGGTTGAGGATGGAGCCGCGTTCGCCGCCCGTGCAGGTCACGACCAGGACCTCCACCCCCTCGGACACATACTTGGCCATCGTCGCCGCGCCCTTGCTCGACTCGTCGTCGGGGTGGGCGTGAACGGCCATCAGTCGCAGCTGCTCAGTCAAGACTCATCCTCAGTGATTCGTCGCCTAGGGAGGTCTCTATAGTGACGGAATCGGGGGTGGGAAAATTCCGGCACCCCTGCGGCGAGAGGAACGATCATGAGCGCGGTGCGCGAGGGCCTGCCCGAGGGGCGCTACGGGCGCTCCGCGGACGAGCGCGCGGATCGCACGCTGAAGATCGCCGGTGCCGTGCTCGGCGCGGTCCTCCTCGTCGTGATGGGCTGGTTCGGCTGGTACTACGTGGTCGACAACAAGATCAGCGCCGAGCTGATCAAGTTCGACGTCGTGAGCGCCGGCGAGGTCCAGGTCCATCTGGAGATCCGCAAGGACACCGACGCCAAGGGCGTCTGCACGCTGCGCTCGCGCTCCGAGGACGGGGCCGAGGTGGGCCGCAAGGACGTCCGGATCGACGAGGCGGGCGACCGCCTGGACCGGGTCTACTCGATCCGCACCACGGCGAAGGCCACCAGCGCCGAACTCATCGGGTGTACGGCCCGGTAGCGGTGGGTAGGGAGCCGGGGACGAGCCCCGGCGGGTCACCTCGGTGACCTGGGGTGACGCGAATCCCGTGGTTTATGTCCTCCCGCTTTTCGCCACTCATTGTTAGGCTCGTGGTTTCGCCCGCTCGAAAGGCGCATGCTGAAGAGGCAGCTTTTCGTGCAGGGCGAGCTTTGTATTCCCAGTACCTACGAGGAGCACCTGTGACCCAGACCAGCGACAACGTCACCTGGCTCACCCAGGAGGCGTACAACAAGCTCAAGGACGAGCTTGAGTACCTGTCTGGTCCCGCGCGTACCGAGATCGCCGCCAAGATCGCCGCGGCGCGCGAGGAGGGCGACCTGCGGGAGAACGGCGGGTACCACGCGGCCAAGGAGGAGCAGGGCAAGCAGGAGCTCCGGGTCCGCCAGCTCACGCAGCTCCTGCAGAACGCCAAGGTCGGCGAGGCACCGGCGGACGACGGCGTCGTCGAGCCCGGCATGGTCGTGACGATCGCCTTCGACGGCGACGAGGACGACACGATGACCTTCCTGCTCGCCTCCCGCGAGTACGCGAGCGGTGACATCGAGACCTACTCCCCGCAGTCCCCGCTGGGCGTCGGCGTCAACGGCAAGAAGGCCGGTGACGACGCGGAGTACGAGCTGCCGAACGGCAAGATGGCCATGGTGAAGATCCTCAGCGCCAAGCCGTACACCGGCTGAGCCTCTTCCACAGGTTCTGACGCGAAGGGCCGGACCCCGGAGATGGGGCCGGCCCTTCGTCATGCCCATGCAATGATCTTCGCCATCGGCCGGTGAAGGGGGACGGGGCAGATGCTGGGACCGCTGCGTGAGGGAACGCCACGAAGGATCGGACCCTACGAAGTCCTGGCCCGGCTCGGCGCCGGCGGCATGGGCGAGGTCTACCTGGCCCGGCGGGACGCCTCCGGCGAGTTCTTCGCCGTCAAGACCGTACGGCGCGACGTCGCGGGCGAACCCGCCTTCCGTGACCGCTTCCGCCGCGAGATCAAGATCGCCGGCCTGGTCGACAGCGCCTACGCGGCCGCGCCCGTGGGCGGGGACGCCGACGCCGAGCCGCCCTGGCTGGCCACCGCGTACGTTCCCGGCCCCAGCCTCTCCCAGGCCGTCCGGCGCGGCGGCCCGCTGCCCGTCGCGACGGTCCGGGCGCTCGGCGCGCGCATCGCCCGCGCCCTCGCCGACCTGCACACGGCCGGCGTCCTGCACCGCGACCTCAAGCCCGGCAACGTCATGCTCGCCGCCGACGGACCGCGCCTGATCGACTTCGGCATCGCGCGGGCGAGCGGCGCCACGACGATGACGGCGACCGGCCTCATGGTGGGCACCCCGTCCTTCATGTCACCCGAGCACGTGGCGGGCGCGCGGAAGGTCACCGGCGCGTCGGACGTCTTCTGTCTGGGCTCCCTCCTCTGTTACGCGGCGACCGGCGAGGACCCCTTCGGTGACGGCCCCGTGGCGGCCGTCCTCTACCGCGTCTCGCAGGCGGAGGCGGACCTGGAGCGGGTGCCGGAGGAGCTGCGCCCGGTCGTGTCCGCGTGCCTGTCCCGCGACCCGGACGTCCGCCCCGCCCCGGAAGCCCTGGTGACCCTCCTCGGCGGCACCGACGGGCGCCTCCCGGCCTGGCCGGAGACGGTCCGCGAGCACATCGGCGAGTACGGCCGGGAGCTGGCCCAGCTCGTCGCGGCGGGCGGCCCGCTCCTGGAGGTCCCGGCCGCCTCCGCCCCGGTGGTCACGTCCGGCCCGGCGGGCCTGCACTTCGCCCCGACCCTCGCGCCGGCCGCGCCCCCGGCAGCCGCACCGAGGCGCCGGCGCCGGGCCCTGATCGCCGCGACCGCGGCCCTCGCGGTCCTGGGCGGCGCCCTCGGCGCGTACCTGCTGTGGCCCGGGTCCGCCGCCCCGGAGAAGCCGGTGACGGCCGCCCCGCCCGCCGGCCCCCGCATCCCGGGCGTCGACGACCGCGGCCTCGCCGACGCCTCCGGTGTCGTCCCCCAGAACGCCGCCCAGCGGCCGGCGGGCTGGAAGCCGTGGCAGGCGAAGCTGTCGGCGCCGGCGCTCGGCTGCTCGGCGAACGAGAAGGCGTTGGTGTGCCGGCGGACGGACGGGTGGTACGAGGCGGTCGACCCGGCGAACGGGAAGCGGCTGTGGCAGGCCGGCCTGAAGGGCGGCAAGCCGGGCGGCGAGAGCGCCATCCAGGGTCACGGGCGCCCGTGGATCGTGGACAAGGCCACCCGGCCCACCGTCCACGACACGGTGGTCGTGCTGGCCGGGGAGGAGAAGCTCCAGGTGCGGGACCTCCGCAGCGGAGCGGTCCGCTGGGAGAAGAGCGACGGACCCTGGGGAACCCAGGACCGGCCCTCGCGGCCGATCGTCGCCGACGGCATGGTCTTCGCGGCGACGAAGATCACCGATGACGCGACCATCAACCGCATCGGCATGACCGCCTACGCGCTCGCCGACGGCCGCAAGCTGTGGTCGAAGACGCTCACCGGCAACGACATCCCCCTCTCCGACAGCCGCGGCTTCGAGCCGATCGCCTACGCGAAGGGGCTGGTGTACGCGCTCGGCGACGGCGGGATCGTCGCGTACGACGCGAAGACCGGAGCCCTTCGGGGGCAGGTGGACCGGGAGGCGCGCGACTGCGAGACGATCAAGGTGCTCGGCGCCTCGGCGTACTGCGCGACCGTCCCGCACACGAACGACGTACGGCCACGGCTGCAGGTCCTGGACGCGACCACCCTCGCGTCGAAGGGCAGCCTGACCGTACCGGCCGGCACGCTCGCCCCCGACGTGATCACCCCGAAAGCGGTCATCGGCTTCGGGGAGGGGCAGGCCGCCACGCCGGCGAGCGGCGGGGCGGCCGACGGCGCCGTTCCCACGCTGAAGGTCAGCGACCCCGACGACGGGCACGAGCTGGCCTCGTACCCGTCGAAGGCCACGCCGTCCGGCCTGGTGCAGAAGTGGTCGACCCCGCTGCTCGCCGGCGACCAGGTGCTGTACGCCGACTTCGCGTCCCTCTACACCGTGCGGCTCGGTGCCGACGGCAGGCCCGGCGGCCTGAAGGTGACGCCGGTCCCGGGCGCGCCGGGTCCGCGGGTCGCCGAGGACGCCTCGGATCCGGACGCCTGGGGGATCATCGTCTCCAAGCTGGTGCGTGAGCCGGAGGTGCTGCCGGTCGGCGGCATCGCGTACCTCGTCTACGACAAGGGTGCCGTCGTCTCCGTAGAGCTGCCGAAGTAGCCCTCCCAGAAAGGCGCAACGACCGTGCTGGAAGCTCTGCCCGCCGGGCCCCCGCGGCTCGTCGGTCCCTACCGGCTGCTCGCCCGGCTCGGCGCGGGCGGCATGGGCGAGGTCCATCTGGCCTGCCGGGCGGACGCGCCGACGGCGGATCCGTACCGGATGGTCGCCGTGAAGACCGTGCGCGAGGACCTGGAGGTCGACGGGGACTTCCGGACCCGCTTCCGGCGCGAGATCACGGCGGCCCGCGCGGTCCGCAGCCCCTATGCGGCGGAGCTCGTCGACGCGGACGCCGACGCGGTGTCGCCGTGGCTGGCGACCGAGTACGTGCCGGGTCCGTCCCTGGCCGAGGCGGTCGTACGGGCCGGGGCGCTGCCGGTCGGGGCGGTGCGGGCCCTCGGGGCCACGCTGGCACGCGCGTTGGAGGCGGTGCACCGGGCGGAGGTGCTCCACCGGGACCTGAAGCCGGCGAACGTGCTGCTGGGCGCGGACGGGCCGAAGCTGATCGACTTCGGCATCGCGCAGGCCTTCGAGGCTACGGCCCTGACCTCGACGGGGCTGGTGGTCGGCTCGCCCGGCTTCATGTCGCCGGAGCACCTGGCCGGCAGCCGGGCGGTCGTGCCGGCCTCCGACGTCTTCTGTCTGGGCGCGGTGCTCGCGTTCGCGGCGAGCGGGCAGGGGCCGTTCCACGACGACGAGATGGCGGCGGTGATCTACCGGATCAGTCGCGCCGAGGCCGAACTCTCCGGTGTGCCTGTGGAGTTGCGGGCGGTGGTCGAGCGGTGCCTGCGGCTCGACCCGGCGGAGCGGCCGTCCGCGGCGGAGCTGGTGGAGCTGCTGGGTGACGGCGAGGAGCCGGCGGCCTTCCCCTGGCCGGGGGGCGTGCTGTCACTGCTCGCCGGATACGGGGAGGCGGCGCGCCGGATCGGTGAGGCGGCGGCGTCGGGCGCGGGTGTGGCGGATCTGCCGACGCTCGCGCCGGTGGTGCCGTACTCCCCCACGGCGGCGGGCTACCGGCCCGCCGAGCCCTCGGCGCCCGGTCCGCGGCGCCGCCCGTGGGGGCGGGTCGTCGCCGCCGTCGCGGCGGTGGCGGTCGTGGCGACGGTGGGCGTGGTGGTGCTCGACCGGCAGGACGGGCAGGGCGGTTCGACGGGACAGGGTCCGTCGCGCGGCCCTTCCGCCTCGTCGTCCGGACCGGCCGCTCCGAAGACGCTGAGCCAGGTCGTCCTGCCGTACGGCGGCGAGGGCCATTCCGGCGACTTCGGGAAGGCGGGCACGGACCGCACCTCCCGTCCGGCGGGCTGGTCGCCCTGGACGACGAGGATCGCGAAGGGCATGGAGGCCTGTTCGCTCGCCCCCACCGTGCTCGTGTGCGCAGGGAGCGGGGGCGCGGCGGTGGGCCTGAAGGCGGCGGACGGCACGCAGCTGTGGTCGGTGCCGGGCCGGGAGGCGGCCGGGGGCTTCGGCGTGCTCTCGTCCGCCGGGCACCCGGCCGTCGTCGGCGACACCGCGTACGTCACCGGTCCTGCGGGGGTCACCGCGTACGGGATCGAGGACGGCAGGCAGCGCGGGAAGATCCCCGCGCCGGGTGGCGACTGGGCGGTGAAGGGGTCCGACCTGCGGGGCGACGTCCTCTACTCCACCTACGTCAACCTGCTGGACGACGCCAAGGGGCTCGTCACCGCGGTCGAGCTCGACGGCAGGGGCGGGGGCCGGCAGCTGTGGAGGAGCGAACTCGGCGGCATCCCCGAACAGCCGGTCGCCGCCGGCGGCCGGGTGTACGTCCCGATCGGCGTGGCCACCCCGGTCGCGCTCGACGCCGCGACGGGCGAGGAGACCGCACGGGGGCCGGCCGGCCTCGTGTGCGGCGACATGGTGGTGCACGGCGGTTCCGTGCTCTGCTCGGCCTCCCAGGACAGCGGCGTTCCCGTGCTCGACGCCCGGACCCTGAAGCGGAAGCGCACCCTGGGCGCGGGTCTGTGGATCACGGGCGGCCCGGCGGTGAGCGCGGACGGGACCGTGGCCGTGGTGGGGGGCCGGCCCGCCCGTGAGGTGGTCACCTACGACCTGGAGAGCGGGCGGGAACGCTGGCGGACGCAGGTCATGTTCCACCGCAACGAGCT
This sequence comes from Streptomyces sp. NPDC101191, assembly GCF_044767915.1. Lineage (NCBI taxonomy): Bacteria > Bacillati > Actinomycetota > Actinomycetes > Kitasatosporales > Streptomycetaceae > Streptomyces > Streptomyces sp. NPDC101191. The sequence goes on along the minus strand of NZ_JBIWOU010000015.1, from coordinate 34,402 downwards.
GAGCCGGGCCTACTTCGCCGGCGACCGGGTGGTGGTCGGCGGCCGGTACGAGGTGAGCACCGTTCCCGTGGCGGGGCCGCCGGACCGCGCGCAGGACATCGAGGTGCTCCAGGCCGACCTGCCCGAAGGCGTCGACGCCGGCTCGCTGACCGCGTCCGAGGCACTGGCCGCCGGAGGCGCGGTGTTCCTGCCCTTCTCCGACGGCCTGGTGGTATCCGGCTACCTGCCCTGAGCCGTCACCCCGCCGCCCGGCGGTACTTCCGCACCGACAGCGTCCGGAAGATGACGACGATCAGGATCGAGTAGATCAGCGACGCCCACACCGGATACCGCATCGGCCAGGCGTCGGACGGGGACAGGCCCGGGTCGCCGAAGAGTTTGCGACAGGCCTGCACGGTGGCACTGAACGGGTTCCACTCGGCGACGGGCTGGAGCCAGCCGGGCAGGTTGCTGGAGTCCACGAACGCGTTCGAGATGAACGTGACCGGGAACAGCCAGATCAGTCCGCCCGAGGTGGCCGCCTCCGGGGTGCGCACGGACAGGCCGATGAGCGCACCGATCCAGGTGAAGGCGTAGCCGAGGAGGAGGAGCAGACCGAAGCCGGCCATGATCTTGGCGAAGTTGGTCGGCGCCGCGTAGCCGGGACGCCAGCCGACGAGCAGCGCGACGAGCGCGAGGACGGTCAGCGTCAGCGCGGTCTGCACGAGGTCGGCGAGGGTGCGCCCGGTCAGGACCGCGCCGCGGGCCATGGGGAGCGAGCGGAAGCGGTCGATGAGGCCCTTGTGCATGTCGTCGGCGATGCCCGCACCCGCGCCGGCCGTGGCGAAGGTGACCGTCTGGGCGAAGATGCCGGCCATCAGGAAGTTCTTGTAGACGTCCGGGTCGGTGGAGTCGCCGATCTGCATGGACCCGCCGAAGACGTACGTGAAGAGGATCACGAACATCACCGGCTGGATGAGCCCGAAGATGACCATCTCCGGGATGCGGGTCATCCGGATGAGGTTGCGCTTGGTGACGACCAGCGAGTCGGCGATCGACTGGGCGATGGCGCCGCGCCTCCGGGGTTGCGGGGCGGCGTCGGTCAGGGTGGTCACTTCGCCGCCTCCTTGGCCTGCTCCTGCTCCTGGGACCGCGCCGGATCCGGGGTGTCCTGCCCCTTCGCCCTGGCGCGCCTGCCGCGCGGGCCCTGTGCGCCCTCGCCGTTCTCGCCGTTCTCGTCCTCGGCCCGCTCGGCCGTGTGGCCCGTGAGCGAGAGGAAGACGTCGTCGAGGGTCGGGCGGCGCAGGCCGATGTCGTCGATCTCGACGCCCACGGCGTCCAGGTCGCGGATGACCTCGGCGAGGAGCTTGGCGCCTCCGGTGACCGGGACGGTCAGCTTGCGGGTGTGGTCCTCGACGGTGATCTCGCCCTGGCCGGGCATTCCGTAGCGCTGCAGGACCTCACGGGCGGGCGGGATCATCTCGCGCGCGTGGACGACGACTTCGACGCGCTCGCCGCCGGTCTGGGCCTTGAGCTGGTCGGAGGTGCCGCGGGCGATGACCTTGCCGTGGTCGATGACGCAGATGTCGTGCGCCAGGTGGTCGGCCTCCTCCAGGTACTGCGTGGTGAGGAGGAGGGTGGTGCCGCGGGCGACGAGTTCCTGGATGACCTCCCACAGGGCCTGGCGGTTGCGGGGGTCGAGGCCGGTGGTCGGCTCGTCCATGAACATGACCGGCGGCGAGACCACGAGGGCCGCGGCGAGGTCGAGGCGGCGGCGCATGCCGCCGGAGTAGGTCTTGGCCGTGCGGTCGGCGGCGTCCGCCAGGCCGAACCGCTCCAGGAGCTCGCTCGCGCGGGCCTTCGCGGAGCGGGCGTCCATCTGGTAGAGCCGGCCGACCATCTGCAGGTTCTCGCGGCCGGTCAGATACTCGTCGACGGCGGCGAACTGGCCGGACAGACCGATGGACCGGCGCACCTCGTCGGGGTGCGCGAGCACGTCCACCCCCGCCACCGTGGCGCGGCCGCTGTCGGGTGTGAGGAGGGTGGTGAGCACGCGGACCGCGGTGGTCTTCCCGGCGCCGTTCGGGCCGAGGAGGCCCAGGACGGTGCCCTCGGGAACGTCGAGGTCCACGCCGTCCAGAGCTCGTACGTCGCCGAAGGTCTTCACCAGACCCTCGGCGTGGATCGCGCCTGGCATGTGGGTTCTCCCAGCAGGTTCGGGCGTTTCCTGACAAGTCACACAAGTCTAGGGACGCCGGGCGCACCTCGCCCGGCGTTCTGTGACTCCGGCCACACGCTAACGCGATACATCGCGTCTCGCCATCGTTGTGCGCCGCCCGACGCCGGCGACTTTCAGCCCAGCACCGTGTACCCCGCGTCCCGCAGTGCCTCGGCGACCTCCTCGCAGTGCTCCGGGCCCTTCGTCTCCAGGTGCAGCTCGACCTCCGCCTCCGTCAGGCCCAGCCGCGGGTCGGTCCGCACGTGGCTCACGTCGAGCACGTTCGCGTCCACCACCGTCAGCACCGCGAGCAGCGTCGCGAGCGTGCCCGGCCGGTCCGTGACCTTCAGCCGCAGGCTCAGGTAGCGCCCGGCGGCCGCCATGCCGTGCCGCAGGACCCGCTGCATCAGGAGCGGGTCGACGTTCCCGCCGGACAGCACCGCCACCACGGGCCCCCGGCCTCGGAACGCCTCCGGGTCCGAGAGCAGGGCGGCGACGGGACTCGCGCCGGCCGGCTCCACCACCAGCTTCGCCCGCTCCAGGCACAGCAGCAGCGCCGAGGACAGCGCGTCCTCCGAGACGGTGCGGACCTCGTCCACGTACTCCCGGACGATCCCGAACGGCACGTCGCCCGGCCGCCCCACCTTGATCCCGTCCGCCATCGTCACCGGCGAGTCGATCGCCACCGGATGCCCCGCGGCCAGCGAGGGCGGATACGCGGCGGCGCCCTCCGCCTGCACGCCGATCACCCGCACGTCGGGCCGCACCGACTTCACCGCGAGGCCGATCCCCGCGACCAGCCCGCCCCCGCCGACCCCCACCAGGATCGTCCGCACCTCCGGGCACTGTTCCAGGATCTCCAGGCCGACGGTGCCCTGCCCGGCGATGACGTCCAGGTGGTCGAAGGGGTGGATGAACACCGCCCCGGTCTCCCGCGCGTACTCCTCGGCCGCCGCGAGCGTCTCGTCCACGACGTGCCCGTGCAGCCGCACCTCCGCCCCGTACTCGCGGGTCGCCGCGACCTTCGGCAGCGGGGCGCCCACCGGCATGAAGACCGTCGCGTGCACCCCGAGCAGGGCCGAGGCCAGCGCCACGCCCTGCGCGTGGTTGCCCGCCGAGGCCGCGACCACACCGGCCGCGCGCTGCTCGGGCCGCAGCCCCGCGATCCGCACGTACGCGCCGCGCAGCTTGAACGAGCCGGTCCGCTGCAGGTTCTCGCACTTGAGGTGCACCGGCGCCCCCACGAGCGAGGACAGGTGCCGGCTGCCCTCCATCGGGGTCACCCGGGCCACCCCGGCGAGCATCTTCTGCGCTCCGCGCACGTCGTCGAGCATGAGGCGGTGCAAGGGGTCTGGCGTACGGAAGCTCATGACAGCAAGTCTTGCAGCTCACAGGGGCCGCGGCCGCCGGACGCACGGTGCGCGGCCCGGACCGCGCCCCGTCGCTCCCGGGTTCGTACCGGGTTCGCGCAGCGCCGGTACGGACCCGGGCCGGTCCGCGTACTCTGTCCCCCACCAATTGCCCACCGCACGAGAGAGCCACCACAGCCATGCCCACATCTCAGGACATGACGACTGAGCTTGACCCCGGACTCCTCGACGCCCTCCAGCACCAGGTGGCCGTCTTCGCGAGACGGGCCGAGCAGACCCGGCTCGGCGGCACCGGGCAGCTCCGCAACTCCATGGACCGCGCCGCGTACCTGCTGCTCAACCGGCTGGACCAGGAAGGCCCGATGGGCGTGAAGGCGCTCGCCGCCGGCATGGGCATCGACTCCTCCACGGTCACCCGCCAGGTCGCCCCGCTCGTCGACACCGGCCTGGTCAAGCGCACCTCGCACCCCGAGGACGGCCGGGCCGTCGTGCTGCAGCTCTCCCCGCGCGGCCAGGCCCGCCTGGAGGAGGTCCGCGCCTCGCGCCGGCAGCTGATGGCGGAGGTCACCGACGGCTGGACGCCCGCCGAGCGCGAGTCCTTCTGCACCCTGCTCACCCGCTTCAACTCCGCGCTCTCGGCACGCCAGTCGGGGCTTCCCGCGGTCCCGGGCGAGGCCGCGCCCAAGTCGTGACCCGGGGCCTTCGGCACGGGTCTTGACCGGCGGCGCGCACTGTCCTCATATGAGGAGGTGCGCGAGTCGAATCATGGCCACCATGGCGAAAACAACGCTCGCACCCGGGAGTTCCACGCGTTCGCGGCCGGGGCGTCGGGCCGGTTGCTGCATGCGGCGACCCTGCTCACCACCGAGCCCACGCACCGCAACCCGCTCGCCGAGGCCCTGCTGACGGCCGCCCTCGCCCACACCTACGCCCACTGGGACCGGCTGCGCGGCGAGGACCCCTACGAGGTCACCCGCGCGGACCTCGCCACCCGCTTCGCCCGCACCGCCTGGCGCTACCACCGCGGCCGCGGCGGCGTGCTGTCCGCCCTCACCCCGCAGGAGCGGCTCGTCGTCGTCCTCCGGCTCTACGAGGGGGTGGCCGAGGAGCAGACCGGCGCCCTGCTCGGTCTGCCCGAGGAGCGGATCCGGGCCGTCTGCGCCCGCTCGGTGAGCGCCCTGCGAGTGGCCTCGTGAACCGCCACGAGCACAAGGAGGACGAGGTCCGCCGGATGATGGACACCGCCCACCCGCACGTCCCCGGCGACCTCGCCGCACGGGCCGTCGCCCGCGGCACCCGGCTGCTGCACCGGGACCGGGTGGTGCGGCGGATCGGCTGGGCGCTGCTCGCCCTCGCGGTCGCCGCGTTCGTCGTCTGGGCCTCGGTCGCGCGGCCCTGGGAGGTCCCGCCCGCGGGGACGACACCGCCCCTCGAAGGCTGGTGAGCCGGGCCCGCGGAGGCTCGGCGACGCCGCTCGGAAGCCGGTGGGGCCGGGCCCTCGCGAGGAGGACCCGGCCCCGGAGGCCTGACGGCTTGGCGGGTCGGCCGGGCCGGTCGGCCGGCCGGCCCGGCGGACCGGCCGGCCCAGGGGGCTGGCCGGCCCAGGGGGCTGGCCGGCCCGGCGGACCGGCTGGCCCAGGGGCCCAGGGGACCGGCTGGCTCGGCGGCCTGCTAGCCCAGCGCCTCGCGCAGGTCCGCGAGCAGGTCGTCGACGTTCTCGATGCCGACGGAGAGGCGGACCAGGTCGGCCGGGACCTCCAGCAGCGAACCGGCGACGCTCGCGTGCGTCATCCGGCCCGGGTGCTCGATCAGCGACTCGACGCCGCCCAGGGACTCGCCCAGGGTGAAGAGCTTGGCGCGGTTGCAGACCTCGACGGCCGCCTCCTCGCCGCCCTCCACGCGGAACGAGATCATGCCGCCGAAGGAACGCATCTGCTTGGCCGCGATCTCGTGACCCGGGTGCTCCGGCAGGCCCGGGTAGAGGACCTGGGTGACCTTCGGGTGCTGGGTCAGCATCTCGACGATCTTGCCGGCGTTCTCGCTGTGCCGGTCCATGCGGACGGCGAGCGTCTTGATGCCGCGCAGCACGATCCAGGAGTCGAAGGGGCCGGCGACGGCGCCCATCGCGTTCTGGTGGTACGCCAGTTCCTCGCCGAGCTCCGCGTCGGCCGTCACCAGGGCGCCGCCGACGACGTCGGAGTGGCCGCCCATGTACTTGGTGAGCGAGTGCACGACCACGTCCGCGCCGAGCGACAGGGGCTGCTGGAGGTACGGCGAGGCGAAGGTGTTGTCGACGACCAGCTTCACGCCGGCCTGGCGGGCGACGCCCGCGACGGCCTCGATGTCGGTGATGCCGAGCAGCGGGTTCGACGGGGTCTCGACCCAGATCAGCTTGGTGCGGTCGTTGATCGCGCCGCGCACCGACTCGATGTCGGACGTGTCCGCGACGGAGAAGTCCACGCCCCAGCGCTCGACGACCTTCGCGAAGAGCCGGAAGGTGCCGCCGTAGGCGTCGTTGGGGATGACGACGTGGTCGCCGGGGGCCAGGAGGGTGCGCAGCAGGCAGTCCTCGGCGGCGAGGCCGGAGGCGAACGCGAGGCCGCGGCGGCCGCCCTCCAGGGCCGCGAGGTTCTCCTCCAGCGCGGTCCGGGTGGGGTTGGCGCTGCGGCTGTACTCGTAGCCGCCGCGGAGCCCGCCCACGCCGTCCTGCTTGTAGGTGGACACCTGGTAGATGGGCGGGACGACCGCGCCGGTCAGCGGGTCTGCGGTGTTGCCCGCGTGGATGGCGCGGGTCTCGAAGCTCTGGTGGGTGTGCTGGTCGCTCATGAGGCAGGAGCGTAGTCCCGTGGGGGCCCGGTCGCCGCCTCACGTCTCAGCAGGTGTTCGCCGGCGTCCTGGACAATGGACACATGGAGATTCTCTGGTTCCTGATCGCGCTCGGGCTGATCTTCGGCGTCCTGGGCCCCTTCGTGTTCCGCCGGCGCGGCGGCGGCATCCGGCAGGTGGCCCCCGGCGCCCCGGACGCGGCGGACCCCGAGGCCTACGGATTCCTGCGCCAGGAGGAGCAGGACGTGCGGCTCCCGGGGCCGGACCGGGATCTGCTCGACGTGCTCGACGTCGTGCAGGCGACCCAGTACTGGCGGGCCGCCTCGCAGCTGCTGAAGGGCACCGACAAGGAGGGCGAGACCCGCTGGCAGCGGGTCCAGGCCTTCGCGGGCGCCGCCTCCCTGGAACTGGCCGAGCGGCCGGGCGTGGGCGGCGCGTGGCTGCGCGCGTGGAAGGCCGACGCCCCGAAGGACGCGGGCGGCGCGCAGGTGTACGCGGAGTTCCTGGTGCAGCAGGCGTGGCGGTCCTCGACGGCCGGGAGTGACGACTTCCGGGTGATCCTCGAGGAGGCGCGCAAGGCGTGCCAGGAGGCGGCGCTCCTCGCGCCGGGCGACCCCGTGCCGTACATCTCCGAGCTGGCCGTGGCGCGTGGACTCGGTGACGCGCACGAGGAGTTCGACCTGCTGTGGGCGAAGGTGATCGACCGTGCGCCCACGCACATGGGGGCGCACCTGGCGGCCCTGCACTACTGGTGCGGGAAGTGGCACGGCTCGCGCGAGGAGGCCGACCACTTCGCGACGACGGCCGCGGCCCGCGCCCCGCGGGGTTCGCTGCTCGCCGCGCTGCCCCTGTTCGCGGTCTTCGAGAACCGCCCGGAATTCGTCGTCGGCGTGGACTTCCACCGCACGGCCGTCGTCACCAAGGCCGTGTCGGGCGCCCTGTACGCGGTGCACTCGGCGCGGCCCGACGACCCGATGCTCGCGCACGTACGCCATCTGCTGGTGTCCTTCCTGATCGGGGCGGAGCGCTGGAGCGAGGCGATGGCGCTGCTCGTGAAGGTGGACGGCTATGTGGGCGCGCTGCCGTGGACGCTGGACGCGGACCCGGCGGCCGCGTACACGGCGTGCCGGAACATCGCGGTGGCCGGCTACGAGTCGGCCGGCGGCAGCCCGGCGACGCTGCCGCGGTAGGGGAATCCCCGGGGGGCGGGGAGCGTTGTGCCGAGAGCCGACCGTCGAGGAGAGATGCAGCATGTTCCTGTCCCGCACCCCCGTCCTCCCCACTCCCGACCAGGCCCTGCGCGGGCGCCCCGAGCCCGAGTTCGCGGTTCCCGAGCGCCACACGGTGCTCGGCACGCCGCTGCTCGGCCCGTACCCGGAGGGCCTGGAGGTCGCGGACTTCGCCCTGGGCTGTTTCTGGGGCGCCGAGCGCAAGTTCTGGCAGACCGAGGGCGTGTACACGACCCTCGTGGGCTACCAGGGCGGCTTCACGCAGAACCCGCACTACGAGGAGGTCTGCTCGGGCCTCACCGGCCACACGGAGGTCGTCCGCGTGGTCTTCGACCCCTCGAAGGTCTCGTACGAGCGCCTGCTGAAGCTCTTCTGGGAGTCCCACGACCCCACTCAGGGCTTCCGCCAGGGCAACGACGTCGGCACCCAGTACCGCTCGGCCGTCTACACCCACTCCCCCGAGCAGGCCGCGACGGCCGAGACCTCCCGTGAGTCCTACCAGCGGGTCCTGACCGGCTCCGGCTACGGCACGATCACCACCGAGATCCTCCCGGCCGAGGACCGCGTCTTCTACCCGGCCGAGGCCTACCACCAGCAGTACCTGGACAAGAACCCGGCGGGCTACTGCGGCATCGGCGGGACGGGCGTCTCGTGCCCGATCGGCGTGGCGAAGGCGGAGTAGGGCGGCCCGGCAGGGGCGCGGCCCCGCTCACCGCGCGGTCCGCTCCCCGGTGGGGTCCTTCCGGACCGGAAGGCGCCGCTTGCTGTGATCATGGTGGCGGAGGGGCGCGGCCGCTCCGGCGCCGAGGCCAGGTGGGGTCGGGCCGTCGGGCGTGCCGTCCGGCGTGATGGCGGGGATGCGAGGAGGAGCCGGCGTGAGCGGGATCGACATGGGCAGGACCGAGGAGTTCCAGGAGCTGCGGCCGCTGCTGTTCTCGATCGCGTACCGGATCCTCGGCAGCGTCGGGGAGGCCGAGGACGCGGTCCAGGAGAGCTGGCTGCGCTACGCGGCCTCGGCGACCCGCCCGGACTCGCCGAAGGCCTTCCTCTCGACCACCGTCACCCGGATCTCCATCGACGTGCTGCGCTCGGCGCGGGTGCGACGCGAGCAGTACGTCGGGCAGTGGCTGCCCGAGCCGCTGCTCTCCGACCCGTACGAGGACCCGGAGCGCGCGGCGGAGCTGGCGGACTCGGTGTCGACGGCCGCCCTGCTGCTGCTCGAACGCCTCAGCCCGCTGGAGCGCGCCGTGTTCGTGCTGCGGGAGGTGTTCGCGTTCGGCTTCCCCGACGTCGCCGAGGCGGTCGGGCGTTCGGAGGCGGCCTGCCGCCAGCTCGCCGTCCGGGCGCGCAAGCACATGCAGGAGGGCCGCCCCCGCTACGAGGCCGCCCGCGAGGAGCGGGAGGAGCTCGCGGCGCGCTTCTTCCAGGCGCTGCGCGAGGGCGAGGTCGAGGAACTGCGGGCTCTGCTGTCGGCCGACGCCCAGCTGGTCGGGGACGGCGGCGGCAAGGCACCGCAGCTGGCCCGCGTCATCGTCGGCGCCGACCACGTGTCCCGCCTGCTGGCCTCCTACTTCGCCGTGCTCGACAGCGTCGCGGTGACGCTGGAGACCCACGAGGTGAACGGCCGGCCGGGCGCCGTCTTCCGCGACCGCGACGGCCGCGTGCTCACCACCTGGGCGCTCGACATGACCGACGGGCACGTGCGGTCCATCCACAGCGTGGTCAACCCGGAGAAGCTCGGGCACCTGGGGCCGGTGGCGGACGGCTGGGCGATCGCCGAAGAGGTGAAGCGGGCGCGCAGGGCGGCGCGCGGCTGACAGGGCGGCGCGCGGCTGAGAGGGCGGCGCGCGACCGGCCGGGCGCCCGACGGGACGTCACTTCCCGGTCGGGGTCGTCACTGCCGGGCCGCGCGCAGGGCCGCCGCCGTGCCGGCCGCCGTGTATCCCTCGGGGACCCCGTCGATCAGCAGGACGTCGCCGTCCATGTGCCGGGTGCGCAGCGGGATCAGGGCCCGGTAGGCCGCGGAGTCGTACCAGCCGCGGGCGTCCTCGTACGTCGGGAAGCCGATGATCACGAGGGCGCCGGGCCAGGTGCCCTCGCGGACCTCACGGGCGGGGGCGCCGTGGACCAGGAACCGGCCGCCGAAGGGGTCGAGGGTCTCCTGGATGCGCTCCATGTAGTCGAAGACCTCCTCGTCGAGGACGGGCTTCGGGTGCAGGTTTCCGATGGCGTATGCGGTCATGGGAACAGCGTGCCGGGGCATGCCGTGCGGGTCGATTACCCCGCACGTCATGCCCCGGCGGACCTGCCGTCGGCGTCGGCGACCGGCGCCCCCGCATCGGAGCGCGAGCACCGCGCCCCGGCGCGGCCGCGGTCAGATCGTCGACGCGTCGATCACGAAGCGGTAGCGCACGTCGGACGCCTCGACCCGCGCGTAGGCCTCGTTGACCTGGTCGGCGGTGATCAGCTCGATCTCGGCGCCCAGGCCGTGCGCGGCACAGAAGTCCAGCATGTCCTGGGTCTCCTTGATGCCGCCGATCATCGAGCCGGCCAGCGTCTTGCGGCCGCCGATGAGGGAGAACAGGCCGACCTTGACCGGCTCCTCCGGGGCGCCCACGTTCACCAGCGCGCCGTCGGTCTTCACCAGGCTCAGGTAGGCGTCGAAGTCCAGCGGCGCGGAGACCGTGGAGATCACCAGGTCGAAGCTGCCACGGAGGGCCGCGAAGGTCTCCGGGTCGCTGGTGGCGTAGTAGTGGTCGGCGCCCAGCTTGAGGGCGTCCTCCTGCTTCTTCAGGGACTGGCTGAGCACGGTCACCTCGGCGCCGAGCGCGTGGGCGATCTTGACGCCCATGTGGCCGAGGCCGCCGAGGCCGACGATCGCGACCTTCTTGCCCGGGCCGGCCTGCCAGTGGGCGAGCGGCGAGTAGAGGGTGATGCCGGCGCACAGCAGCGGGGCGGCGACGTCGAGCGAGACGCCCTCGGGGATGCGCAGGGTGTAGTTCTCGTCGACGACGATGTGGGTGGAGTAGCCGCCGTAGGTCGGCTCCCCGTTCTTGTCCAGGGCGTTGTAGGTGCCGGTCATGCCCTTGACGCAGTACTGCTCCAGGCCCTGCCGGCAGTACTCGCACTCCCGGCAGGAGTCGACGAAGCAGCCGACGCCGACGCGGTCGCCGACCCGGTGCCTCGTGACACCGGGGCCGACCTCGGTGACGATTCCGGCGATCTCGTGACCGGGGACCATGGGGAAGATGCCCTCGCCCCAGCCGTTGTGGGCCTGGTGGATGTCGGAGTGGCAGATGCCGGCGTACTTGATCTCGATGAGGACGTCGTGCTCGCCGACGGCCCGGCGCGGGATCGTGGTCCGCGCCAGCGGGGCGTCGGGGGCGGGTGCGGCGATGGCGGAAACGGTCGTGGTCATGGCCCCCAGCCTGCCGGACGGATCCGCTCCCACCCAGCCCACTGTTCTGCCTACGACCGCCGTGCCTACCACTGGCAGGGTCAGGAACGTACGTCCGGTACCGCGCCGGACCGGGAATACTGGGGAGGTATGGACCTCAGTGCCGAACTCAGCGAATTCCTGCGCACCCGGCGGGCCCGCCTGAAGCCGCAGGACGTGGGCCTGCCCGAGTTCGGGCGGCACCGCCGGGTGCCGGGGCTGCGCCGTGAGGAGCTCGCGCAGCTGGCCGGCGTTTCCGTGGCGTACTACACGCGGCTCGAACAGGGCAACGGCAAGAACGTGTCCACGGAGGTCCTGGACTCGATCGCGCGGGCGCTGCGGCTCAGCGACACCGAGCGGGCGCATCTGACGCACCTGGCGAAGCCGACCGTGAAGAAGCGGCAGCGGGCGGCGATCAGCCGCCCGCAGAAGGTGCGGCCCGCCCTCGCGCACCTCCTCGACTCCATGGAGGGGGTGCCGGCCTTCGTCCTGGGGCGGCGCGGCGACATCCTGGCCTGGAACCGGATGGCGCGCGCCCTGCTCGGCGACTTCGCCGCCTGGGAGCCGCGGGAGCGGAACATGGCGCGGATGGTCTTCCTCGACCCCAACGCGCGTGATCTGTACGTCGACTGGGAGTGCAAGGCGATCGAGGTCGTGAGCGTGCTGCGGCTGTACGCCGGCATGTACCCGGACGACCAGGAGTTGCTGTCGCTGGTGGGCGAACTGTCGGTCAGGAGCGAGGAGTTCCGCTCGCTGTGGGCGGCGCACACGGTGACCGACAAGGGCCACGGCACGAAGCGGATGCGGCATCCGCTGGTGGGCGAGATGACGCTGGCGTACGAGTCCCTGAAGGTGTCCGGCGACGATCCGGACCTGGTGCTCGTGACCTACCACGCGGAGCCGGGCTCGCCGGCGGCGGACGCGCTGCGCCTGCTCGCGCAGTGGGGCGTGGACGAGCCCGCGGACGTACGGAAGTAGCTGCGCGGACGTATGGAAGCAGCCGCACGGTGTACCGAAGCAGAGCTGCACGGCGTACCGAAGCGGCTCCGCGAACACGGGTGCCGGACCCGCCCTCGGTTCCCGTCGTCCGAAGCGAAACGGCCCCCACGCCCTGGGGCGTGGGGGCCGTTTCGCACGGTGCGGGCCGGTCAGACGGCGGAGCCGGCCTTCCACGCCGACCAGCTCATGTTCCAGCCGTTGAGGCCGTTGTCGGGAGCGATCGTCTTGTCCTTGGAGTTCTTGACGATCACGACGTCACCGATGATCGAGTGGTCGTAGAACCAGGCGGCCTGCTGGTTGGGGTCGCCGGCGCCCTTGACGTCGGCGAGGCCCACGCAGCCGTGGCTGGTGTTGACGTTGCCGAAGATGGAGCGCGAGCCCCAGTAGTTGCCGTGGATGAAGGTGCCCGAGGTGGACAGGCGCATGGCGTGCGGCACGTCCTTGATGTCGTACTCGCCCTTGCCGTCGGAGTCGGTGAAGCCGACGGTGGCGCCGTTCATCCGGGTCTCCTTGAACTTCTCGGAGATCACCATCTCGCCGTTGTAGGTGGTGTTGTCCGGGGAGCCCGCCGAGATCGGGATGGTCTTGATCGTGACGCCGTCCTGCTTGACCGTCATGGTCTTGGCGGACGCGTCGACGACGGAGACCTGGTTGCGGCCGATCTTGAAGGTGACCGTCTTCTTCTGGACGCCGAAGACGCCGTTGGCGCCCTCGACCCCGTCCAGGTTCAGCTTCAGGGTGACGGTCGAGCCCTCGGTCCAGTACTTCTCGGGGCGGAAGTCGAGCCGCTGCGAGTTGAACCAGTGGCCGACGACCTCCTGACCGGAGCTGGAGGTGACGGAGATGCCGCCCTGGACGGCCTTCTTGTCGGTGATCGACTTGTTGAAGGTGACCGAGACGGGCATGCCGACGCCGACCGTCGAGCCGTCCTCCGGCGTGTAGTTGCCGATGAAGCTGTTGGCCTTCGAGACGGTGGTGAAGGAGGAGTTCTCGTGCGCCTCCAGGCCGTCGGCGTCCTTCGCGGTCGCTGCGATCTTGTAGACGGTGCCGCGCTTGAGCTGGCCGCCCGGCTTCCAGCTCAGACCGTCCGCCGATATCTCGCCCTTGACGGTGTCGCCCTCGGCGGAGGTCATGGTGACCTCGGTGAGCTTGCCCTCGGCGACGGTGACCTTGGTGCCGTCGTTGATCGAGGCGTTCTGGGAGCCGTTCTTCGGCGAGATGGTGATCTGCGCCTTGGAGGTCTTCTGCGCGGCGGCCTCGTCGACCTGAGCCTGTGACTGCTGCGAGGCGTCGGCGGCGCCGCCCTTGTCGCTGTCGTTGCAGGCCGAGAGCACCAGTACGCCGCCGAGCACCGCCGCGGCCGCGGCCAGGCCCTTACGGCGCTTGCCGTACGTCATCACACGCTTCTCCATCGTCGCCGATTACCTGCCACTTCCCACTGAAACACTCATCAGAACCCGTCCGGTTCCGTAACCGGGGGGTATGTGGGGAACACCACTGATCGACACGCACCGGCGGAACGATCGGTTCCCCAGATCCTCTCCCGGTAGGGGAGAGGGCCCCGGGACGACGCCGTCCCGGGGTCCTCCCGACGCCCTCCCGATGGGGGCTCGTCGGACTCAGGTGCGCTCTACCTCGTCGTCTTCCCGCCCACCATCTTCGTCCTCGAGGTCCCACTCCATCGCATCGGGGTCGTACTCGATCTCCTCGCTGCTCCAGGAGGCCTGCACCATCTCGACGCCGGGGACGGTGGTGACCAGGTCGAAGGGCTCGACGAGGTACGCCAGGGCCTCCGCACTGTCCTCGGCGACCGCGGCGCGCGCGTGCACCCGCTCCTCCTCCGGCATGAACTCGTCGGCGTCGATCCGGCCGACGGCGGCCTCGGCGAGCGCGGCGGGCCCGTCGACCTCCAGGACCAGATCGACCCGAAGGCGTACATAGCGTGATGTCTCGGATGTGCTCATGGGCGGAGCGTAGAGGGCCCGGAGGCTTCGGCTTTGCCATGACCCTCTGCTTTCCCGGACTCGTCCTGAGACACCCCCCGCGGCCCCGTGCGGGAGCACGGTTCCGTGCCGGGACCTGCGGGGACCTCCGGGCGGACGCCTGCCACGCGGCGGAAGACCTCGCGACAGGGCACCGTGAGCCCCCTCGTTCGCACGAGAGGGAAGAAGCCAATAGCATCGCCCCACCTACCAGTTCGCGGTTTCCGCAAGGGGGATCAGAAACACGTGTCCGTCGCCCGACGCCCGCTGCTCACCGCCACCACCGCGGGGACCCTGCTCTTCGCGCTGTGGTTCGTGCCGTCCGCGAACGCCACCGGCGACCAGGGCAGAGCGGATCAATCGCCGTCGATCGTGACGGAGCCCCGGGACGACGGGCGGCTCGCGGAGACCGGCGGTGTCGACACCACGCCGTACCTGCTCGGCGGGACGCTGTTCCTCGGGGTCGGCGCGGGTTTCGTGACCCTGGCGATGCGCCGCGGGGGCCGGGCCTCCTGACGCCCGCGGAACGTACGCGGAAGGGCCGCCCCCGGAGTCCCGGAGCGGCCCTTCGCGGTGCCGGGGTTACGCCAGCGGGCCGGTGACCGGCTCGACGGCCGCGACCAGCCGACCCTCGCGCACGAAGGCGTCGGCGGCCGCCAGGTCGGGAGCGAGGAAACGATCCGGCCCGGGACCCTCGACGCCGGCGGCGCGCAGGGCCGCGATGGCGGCGGCGGAGGCGGGCGCCGGGCTCAGGCCGTGGCGGAGCTCGATGCCGCGGGTGGCGGCGTAGAGCTCGACGGCGATGATCCGGTTGAGGTTGTCGATCGCGGTGCGCAGCTTGCGGGCCGCGGACCAGCCCATGGAGACGTGGTCCTCCTGCATGGCCGAGGACGGGATGGAGTCGGCGGAGGCCGGGACGGCCAGCCGCTTCATCTCGCTGACCAGGGCGGCCTGCGTGTACTGGGCGATCATCAGGCCGGAGTCGACGCCGGCGTCGTCGGCGAGGAACGGCGGGAGGCCGTGCGAGCGGTTCTTGTCGAGGAGCCGGTCGGTGCGGCGCTCGGCGATGGAGCCGAGGTCGGCGGCGGCGATGGCGAGGAAGTCGAGGACGTACGCGACGGGGGCGCCGTGGAAGTTGCCGTTGGAGCGGACCGTGCCGTCGCCGAGGACGACCGGGTTGTCGACGGCGGCGGCGAGCTCGCGCTCGGCGACGGTGCGGGCGTGGGCCATGGTGTCGCGGCCGGCGCCGGCCACCTGCGGGGCACAGCGCACCGAGTAGGCGTCCTGGACGCGCGGGGCCTCGCCGCTCTGGTAGTGGCCGGTGAGCTCGGAGCCCTTGAGGACGGCCAGCATGTTGGCGGCGGAGGCGGCCTGGCCCGGGTGCGGGCGGATGGCGTGCAGCTCGGGCTCCAGGACCTTCTCGGTCCCGAGGAGGGCCTCGAGGGAGAGCGCGGCGGTGACGTCGGCCGACTTGTAGAGGTTGTCGAGGTCGGCGAGCGCCATGATCAGCATGCCGAGCATGCCGTCGGTGCCGTTGAGGAGGGCGAGACCCTCCTTCTCGCGGAGCTCGACGGGCTCGATGCCGGCGGCGGCGAGCAGCTCACCGGCCGGCTTGAGCTCGCCGTCGGGGCCCTCGGCGTCGCCCTCACCCATGAGCGCCAGGGCACAGTGGGAGAGCGGGGCGAGGTCGCCGGAGCAGCCGAGCGAGCCGTACTCGTGGACGACGGGGGTGATCCCCGCGTTGAGCAGGTCGGCCATGGTCTGGGCGACCTCGGGGCGGACACCGGTGTGGCCGGAGCACACGGTCTTGAGCCGCAGGAACATCAGCGCGCGCACGACCTCGCGCTCGACGCGCGGGCCCATGCCGGCGGCGTGCGAGCGCACGATGTTGCGCTGGAGCTGGGCGCGCAGCTCGTGCCCGATGTGCCGGGTGGCGAGGGCGCCGAAGCCGGTGGAGACGCCGTAGACGGGCTCCGGCTTGGCGGCGAGCGCGTCCACGGTGGCGCGGGCGGCCGCCAGCGCCTGGACGGCCTCGGATGACAGCTCGACGCGCGCGCCGTGGCGGGCGACGTCGATGACGTCCTGCGGGGTGGTGCCGGACGTCCCAAGGACGACAGTCTGCATATCCATATTCAGCACCCTACGGACTGAAGAGCGTCATGTCACTAGATGGCCGGAGTGAGGCTCTCGTTCTCAGTCTGCGCGAGCAGCCCGGCCCAGTCCTGGGCGGCGGCCCAGTCGGCGAAGGAGTGCCAGCCGACCTCGGGATACGCGCGGCGCAGCCCGGCGACGTCGACGCCGAGGCCGTGCTCGGCGAAGTACGCGAACATCGCGGCGAGGTCGGTGGAGTGCCGGCGCACCTGGTCGAGCGGCACCTCGGCGTGGGTGACGGGGCGCCCGGCGGCGGCGGTGAGGATCGCGGCCATCTCGGCGGGCGTGCGCTCGTCGGAGGCGATGTCGACCCGGAGACCGGTGAAGTCCGCGGGCCGCCGCAGGGCGAGCGCGGCGAAGGCGCCGATGTCGGTGGCGGGAATCAGGGTGAGCGGCGTGCCGCCCGCCATCGGCCAGGCGAAGGAGCCTTCGCGCAGGCCGTCGAGGGTCCACCCGTCGGCGTAGTTGTCCATGAAGGCGGCGGGACCGATGACGGTCCAGTCGAGCCCGGACGCGTACAGGTGCTGCTCGACGGCCCACTTGCTCTCGTAGTGCGGGACGCCGGTCCCGCGGTCGGCATGGGCGGCGGAGGTGAGCACGACGTGCCCGGTGCGGGCGGCCTTGGCGGCGTCGACGAGGGCCTTGCCCTGGCGGACCTCGGTGTCGGTGTCGGTGCCGAAGGGGGTGGTGACGGCGAAGAGCGAGTCGGCTCCGGCGAGGGCGGCGTCGAGCGAGGCGCGGTCGTCGAAGTCGGCGCGGCGCACGTCGGCGCCGAGCACGGCCAGCGCGCGGGCGGCGGGCGCACCGGGGTCACGGGTGAGCGCGCGTACGTGGTGGCCCGCGGCGAGCAGGGCGCGGGCGGTGGCTCCGCCCTGGGCGCCGGTGGCTCCGGTGACGGCGACGGTGAGCATGGCGACTCCTGAGGGTCGATCGATAACTTCTGCGCGCCGCAATCTTTGCGACACGCAGACAATAACCCGCTTCTCTGCGCCGCGCAGCTTTATTCCTGGGGAACGCCCGGGTCGGCGGGCCCGGGAACGCGAATGTGGGGCCGGGGAACGCGAACGGGGGGCCGGGGAACGCGAACGAGGGCAGGTGAACGCGAACGAGGGCAGGTGAACGCGAACGGGCGCCGGGAACGCGAACGGGGCGGGCGCCGCGCGCCCGCCCCGTCACCCGGCCCCGCTCAGCGGCGGCGGCCGGTCGCCGTCACTGACCGACCCGACCGTCCACGCACTCCCGCAGCAGGTCGGCGTGGCCGCAGTGGCGGGCGTACTCCTCGACGCGGTGCACGAGGAGTTCGCGGATCGCGATCCCGTCCTTGCCCACACGCTCGCCCAGGTCCTCGTAAGCGGCCAGGGCGGCGTCGGTCGCCGCCTGTTCGCGCTCCAGATCGGCGTACGCGCCGTCGACCACGGCCTGTTCGGCGACGGCACCGTGGAAGTCCGTGTCCTTCGGGCCGTACAGCTTGGGCAGCGGGTCGGCGTCGGTGATCCAGTTGCGCCAGTCCCGTTCCACCTCGGCGAGATGGCGCAGCAGGCCGAGCAGGGACATCGTCGACGGCGGGACCGACCGCCGGGCCAGCTGCTCCGGGTCGAGGCCCTCGCACTTCATGAGCAGGGTCCTGCGGTAGTCCGTCAGGAAGTCCACCAGCGTGGCGAGTTCGCCGTCAGGGCTCGCCCCGTCCCGGTTGCGGGGGTCGTCGTCCGGGTCGGCCCACATGTCGGGATAGACGGTCGCCTGGGTCCATCGCGCGGGCTGCTCTTCAGTCATGCGGGCCATCGTCGGCCGCCGGCGAGCCCGTACGCCACCGTAATTCGGCGCCCGCCCGGGCCGGACCCTCCACGCGCCACCCGGCGGGCCCGGATCGGGAACCGGCGGTCCGCCGATCACGAGTCACCCACCAGGGATCGCGGTCCACCCGGCCGACGTCGCACCACGCGCGCCACCCGCCGGACCGGGAGCACGAGCGCCCTCCGCACCTCACACCGGCGGCGCGTCCCGGAAGCGGCGGCGGTCGCGGGCGCCGGGAGGAGCGTCGGCGAGGCGGATGACCGCGCCGTCCCGGCCCGCCACCACGGGCTTGGCGGAGCGGGCGGCCTTGGCCTGGTACTGGGCCGCGTCGGCGAGGCGGAAGAGGCGGCGGGCCGACTTCAGCGTGCCGATCGGGTCACCGGTCGAGGCGACCCCGCACGCGACGCCCTCGCCGAGCTCGAGTTCCGCGGCCCGTACGCACAGCTCCTCCGCGACCGCCACCACCTCGTCGGCGGTGGGACCGACCGAGAGCAGACAGAACTCGTCACCGCCGAGCCGGGCCGCGAGCGCGCCGGGCAGCATCGCCCCGCACCGTGACAGAACGGAGCCGAACCGTTCCAGCAACCGGTCGCCGACCGCGTGGCCATGGGTGTCGTTGACCCGCTTCAGGCCGTTCAGGTCGCACACCATCAGGCTCACCACGGAGCCGTCGACCCGGTAGCGCTCGATCGCCTGGTCGAGCCGGGTGTCGACGGCGCGGCGGTTGGCGAGCCCGGTGAGCGGGTCGGTGAAGGCGAGCTTGCGGACCTCCTCCAGGCGCTCGGCCTGGGCGATGCCCGCGGCGACGACCGCCGCGAGCACGGTGGCGAAGTCGGAGTCGTCCCGGCCGAAGGGCACCGCCCCGGCCGGCCTGGCCACGTAGAGCTCGCCCCAGGCACGCCCGTGCAGCACGATCGGCGCGACCACGCAGCAGCCGCGGCCGCGCCGCCGCAGGCCGGTGACGCGCCCGGTCGGAACCCGGTCGTCGGCGGTCTCCACCCAGGCGTCCGGCTCGCCGCCGCCCGCCCACTGCTCGTGCAGGAACTCGGTGATCTCGGGAAACTGATGGACCGGGTACGTCTCGGAGTCCGGGAACTCCTCCTCCCCCACGGCCCGCTGCCCGGCGTTCACCAGGACCTTGAGCCGGCCGTGGTCCCGCTCCCAGACGGAGAGAGCCGCGAAACTGCCGCCGAGCGCCTCGCAGGCCCCCAGCGCCGCGGCCCGCCAGAACTCGCGCGGGGTGTGCGCCGCCGCCATCCCCTGCGCCAGCGCCACTACGGCCCGCAACCGCACGTCCTCACCCATTCCTCCAGCTTAGGGAGGTTTGATCAGTTTTCCCCTTCGGGACGTCACGGAAAGTTACATATAGTGAGAAACGGTGCAATTCGGATCGGGCGCTCCGTCACTCGCCCGGCCACTCCGGCTTCCGCTTCTCGTTGAACGCCGCCACACCCTCCGCGCGGTCGCCCGAGAAGGCCACCGAACGCCAGGCCGCGTCCTCGACCTCCAGGCCCGCCCGCAGGTCCAGGCCCTGGCCGAGCCGCATGGCCTTCTTGGCGGCGCGCAGGCCGACCGGCGAGTTGGCGGCGATCCGGCCGGCCAGCTCCAGGGCGGCCGTCCGGGCGTCGTCCTCCAGGAGGTCGACCAGACCGAGCTCGCGGGCCTCGACGGCCTCCACCCGGCGGGCCGTGAAGACCAGCTCGGCGGCGCGCGCCGCGCCCACGCGGCGCGGCAGCAGCTGCGTACCGCCGCCGCCGGGGATCACGCCCACGGAGACCTCCGGCAGCCCGACCACGGCGGTCGCGTCGGCCACGATGACGTCACAGGCCAGGGCCAGCTCGAAGCCGCCGCCGAGGGCGAAGCCGTGCACGGCGGCCACAGTCGGCATGGGCAGCTCCAGGACGCCGGTGTACGCGGCGCGGGCGACCGGCCGCTGCCGGACCAGCTCGGCGTCGGTGAAGGAATTGCGCTCCTTGAGGTCGGCACCGACGCAGAAGGCGCGGTCGTGGGAGGAGGTCAGCACCGTGACCCGCACGGAGGGGTCGGCGGCGAGCGCGTCACAGGCGGCACCCAGGGAGCGGGCCATCTCCGAGGAGACCGCGTTCATCGCCTTGGGCCGGTCGAGCACCAGCTCGGCGACATGCCCGGCGCCCTCCTTGCGGACCACCACGAACTCACCAAAACGCTGCTCGGACATGCTGAGGGCCCTCCCGGTCGACGCCTGTTAACGGGTGTTAACGGCTGTTCACCGGAGATCCTAGGGGGTCCCTCGCCGATCGGGCAGGGTCAGGGAGCCGGCGTCCGGTGCGTGCGGCCGCGAGGCGGCGAAGCGTCGTGCGGAGCCATGGCGACCGACGACGAGGCGGCAGGCGCCGTGCGGAGCCATGGCGACCGACGACGGGTCGGCAGCCGCGCGTGCCGGCACCCGACGGACACCCGCCCGTCAGCCGTGTCGACGACGCCGCGGGTCCGTCCGCCTAGGTCGGGCGACGGCTCAGCAGCCAGGGCTCCACGACACCGAGTCCACGGACCGGGCGCTGCCACATCGGCTGGAGCGCGAAGCGGTACGTGGGCGGCTGCTCGCCCTCCTTCTCGGCGCGGGCGGCCTCCTCGGCCGCCTTCGTCTCGGAGACGGGCGCCTCGCCGGTCCTGATGAGCTCCTCGGCGAGGGCGCTGTCGACCAGGACGGCGTCCTTGGGCGCTATCGACGTGAGCCGGCTGGCCAGGTTGACGGTGGTGCCGAAGACATCGCCCATCCGGGTCGTGACGGTGCCGAAGGAGAGGCCGACCCGCAGGGCCGGCATCGTCTCGTCGTGGCTGAGGGTCTCGATGAGGCGCAGACCGATCTCGGCGGCGGTGCCGGCGTCGTCGGCCGCGTACAGGACCTCGTCGCCGAGGGTCTTGATGAGTCGGCCGCCGTGCGCGGCGACCAGGTCGGCGCAGGTGGTCTCGAAGGCCTCGACGAGCTCGCCGAGCTCCTCCTCCTCCAGGCGCCGGGTGAGCCGCGTGAAGCCGACGAGGTCCGCGAAGCCCACCGCGAGGCGCCGGTCGACCATCTCCTCGTCGTCGGCCGCCTGCACGACCCGGCCGGTGGCGGCGGCGAGCTGGCGGCGCCACACGTAGATCAGGAACTCCTCCAGCTCGGGCAGCAGCAGCTCGACCAGGGGATAGGTGACCTCGGTGCGGGTCATGCCGGGCTCGGGCGGCTCGGTGAGGCCCTCCAGGAAGGAGTCGATCTGCCATTCGGCCAGCCGGGCGGTGGTCTGCCCGGTGGAACGGGCGACCTGCACCGCCATCGGCTCGCTGAGCAGTCCGGCCTCGACCAGGCCGGCGAGGCGGCGCAGGGCGAGCACGTCGGCCTCGGTGAGGGCCTTGGCCTGGCCGATGTCGGCGAAGCCCATGGCGCGCCAGAAACGGGAGGCGAGCTCCATGGAGACGCCGGCGGTGCGGGCCGCCTGGAAGGGGGTGTACCGGCGGTCGGCGCCCAGGATGAGCTGTTCGAGGCGGATCGCCAGGGGGTCGTCGGTCGGCTCCGCCGTGTGGTCGACGACATGGTGGGGCGTGGGATAGGTGGGGTTGGCGGCTGGTTCTTCGGCCCCGGCGCCGTTGTTCGCGTCGTCGACGGTCACCGGCCGCCTCCTGCCCGTTCCCTGCCCACTGTCCTGCCGATCTGTCGCGTGGATGACCCTTCACGCGTCGCGCTCCACGAATCGCGCTCCACGATACGACAGGTGTGTGCTGGCTCACGCCCGAACCGGTCGCGCGCGCGACCGGCGACCGGTTCGGACGCTTCCGACCGGATCAGTCCGCCGCCCGCAGGTGGACGATGTCGCCGGCCGCCACGGCCTCGGTGCCACCGCCCTCCGTCGCGACGACGAGCCGTCCGTCACCGTCGATCCCGACGGCGTCCCCTTCGAGCATGCGCTCGCCCGGCAGGTCGGCGCGGACCCGGCGGCCGAGCGTGGCGCAGCCGGCCGCGTAGGCCTCCTGGAGCCCGGACGCGACCGGGTCGCCGTCGGCGCGCACCCAGTCGCCGTACCACTGCTCCAGGGAGCGCAGGACGGCCCGCAGGAGCGTGTCGCGGTCGGTGGAGACGGCGTCGGCGAGCAACAGGGACCCGGCCGCGGGGACCGGGAGCTCCTCCTCGCGGAGGGTGACGTTGATGCCGAGGCCGACCACGACTCCGTCCGCTCCGGCGCGCTCGGCGAGGATGCCGCCGGTCTTGCGCTCCTCGCCGGCGACGCGCACGAGCAGGTCGTTCGGCCATTTGAGGGAGAGGTCGGCGCCCGCGGCCTTGGAGAGCCCGCCGACGGCGGCGACGCCGGTGAGCAGCGGCAGCCAGCCCCAGCGGTGCACGGGCACGGCGGGCTTCAGGAGGACGGAGACGAAGATGCCGGAGCGCGCCGGGGCGGTCCAGGTGCGGTCGAGGCGGCCGCGCCCGGAGCTCTGCTCCTCGGCGACGAGGACCGCTCCTTCGGGGAGTTCGTCGGCGCGGGCGGCGAGGTCGGAGTTGGTGGAGCCGGTGGACTCGACCACGTCGAGGGAGGTCCACAGTCCGTCGGGGAGCACGAGCGCGTGGCGCAGCGCGGGAGCGTTGAGGGGTGGCCGGTCGAGGTCCGACCAGCGTCCCGCTGAGCCTTGGGAGGACGTCATGCAAGCCAGCGTAGGTGTGGCAAACGCCGCACTGCCGAACCGTATCGACGCCGATACGCTACGGGTCAGTAGCCAAGGGCTAGCCCATTCGTAGTCAACGAACCCCCCGTGACCAGGCAGGGAGCCGCATCCCGATGTCCGAGCCGGCAGAGCACAACGAGATCGACATTCACACGACCGCGGGCAAGATCGCGGACCTGCAGCGCCGGATCGGCGAGGCCACGCACGCCGGTTCCGCACGGGCGGTCGAGAAGCAGCATGCCAAGGGCAAGCTGACCGCGCGCGAACGGATCGCACTGCTGCTCGACGAAGGTTCGTTCGTGGAACTGGACGAGTTGGCCCGGCACCGGTCCACCAATTTCGGCCTGGAGAAGAACCGCCCGTACGGGGACGGCGTCGTGACCGGCTACGGCACGGTCGACGGCCGCCCGGTCGCGGTCTTCTCGCAGGACTTCACCGTCTTCGGCGGCGCCCTGGGCGAGGTCTACGGCCAGAAGATCATCAAGGTGATGGACTTCGCCCTGAAGACCGGCTGCCCCGTCGTCGGCATCAACGACTCCGGCGGCGCCCGCATCCAGGAGGGCGTGAGCGCCCTCGGCATGTACGGCGAGATCTTCCGCCGCAACACCCACGCGTCCGGCGTGATCCCGCAGATCTCGCTGGTCGTCGGCCCGTGCGCGGGCGGTGCGGTGTACTCGCCCGCGATCACCGACTTCACGGTGATGGTGGACCAGACCTCGCACATGTTCATCACCGGTCCGGACGTCATCAAGACGGTGACCGGCGAGGACGTCGGGTTCGAGGAGCTCGGCGGCGCCCGCACCCACAACGCGACCTCGGGTGTGGCCCACCACATGGCGGGCGACGAGAAGGACGCGATCGAGTACGTCAAGTCCCTTCTGTCCTACCTTCCTTCGAACAACCTCTCCGAGCCGCCGGCCTTCCCGGAGGTCGCCGATACCGAGGCGACGGACGAGGACCGCGAGCTGGACACGCTGATCCCCGATTCGGCGAACCAGCCGTACGACATGCACACCGTGATCGAGCACGTCCTCGACGACGGCGAATTCCTGGAGACCCAGGCCCTGTTCGCGCCGAACATCCTCACCGGCTTCGGCCGCGTCGAGGGCTTCCCGGTCGGCGTGGTCGCCAACCAGCCCATGCAGTTCGCCGGTTGCCTCGACATCGACGCCTCGGAGAAGGCGGCGCGGTTCGTGCGCACCTGCGACGCGTTCAACATCCCGGTGCTGACCTTCGTCGACGTCCCCGGCTTCCTCCCGGGCGTCGGCCAGGAGCACGAGGGCATCATCCGGCGCGGCGCGAAGCTCATCTACGCGTACGCCGAGGCGACCGTCCCCCTGATCACGGTGATCACCCGCAAGGCCTTCGGCGGCGCGTACGACGTCATGGGCTCCAAGCACCTGGGCGCCGACCTCAACCTGGCCTGGCCGACGGCGCAGATCGCGGTCATGGGCGCGCAGGGCGCGGTCAACATCCTTCACCGCCGGACCATCGCCGAGGCCGAGGCGAACGGCGAGGACCTGGAGGCGGTGCGCGCACGGCTGATCCAGGAGTACGAGGACACGCTGCTCAACCCGTACATCGCCGCCGAGCGCGGCTACATCGACGGGGTGATCCTGCCGTCCGACACGCGCTCGCAGATCGTGAAGGGTCTGCGTCAGCTGCGGACGAAGCGGGAATCCCTGCCTCCGAAGAAGCACGGCAACATCCCGCTCTAGCCCTCGGGAGGGACAGCACGATGATCAAGGTCGTACGAGGGAACCCGACCCCGGAGGAGCTGGCCGCCGCACTGGCGGTGGTCCAGGCCCGGGCCGCGGCGACGGCGGCGGCAGCCGCCGAGAGCGGCGGCCCGGGGGCGCCCGAGGGCTGGTCGGACCCGGCACGCATCGCCCGCAGTGTCCGCCAGCGCCCGGGCCCGCGCTCCTGGGCGCGTTCCTACTGGCCCGTCTAGACACGTCCGGAGACGTCCGTCCGTACGGTGAAGGCCGGATCCCTTGTGCGGGGGATCCGGCCTTTGCTCGTTCCCGGGCCCGCCCGGTCCCGGCACCGCCCGTCCCGGCACCGCCCGGTCCCGGCACCGCCCGTTCCCGGCACCGCTCGTGCCGGGCCCGGTCCCGCCCGTACCCCCTCGGTCCGTCCCCGCCGCGCCGTCCCCCCTCGGTCCCTCCCCGCCGTGCCGTCCCGGCCCTGCCCGACGCGGCCGAAAGACGCCTGGCACCGCGGGAGTCGGGGACCTAGCCTCGGGGAGCCCTGCGGCGACGGAGGTCACGTGAGAATCACCCTTCAGGTCACCGGCTCCGGCGACGCCGCTCTCGACCTCCGGGAGTGGCTGCGCGACGAGCCGGGTCTGCGCGAGCGGGTCGGCCGCGGTCCCTCGCCCGAACCGGAGCCCGGGACGATGGGGTCCCTCGGCGAGATCGTCCCCCTCCTGCTCGAACCGGGCGGCCTGACCGTCACCCTCGCCGCCTCGATCGTCGCCTGGCTCCAGACCCGGCGCGGCACCCAGTCCGTGACCATCACCAAGCCCGACGGCACCCAGGTCGTCGTCACCTCCGAGGGAGTCCGCGGCCTCACCCCGGAGACCACCGGCGACCTGGCCCGGCGCGTGGCCCGGGCTCTCGACGAGCCGAGAACGCCGGATCCGGACGCCGGACCGGTCGGCGAACCGGGCCCCTCCGGACCCGCCGGACCCGGACCCGCAGAGCCGGGCCCCTCCGGACCCGCCGCCCCCGGACCCGCCGCCCCCGGACCCGCAGAGCCGGGCCGAGGGCCGGACGCCCCCGGACCCTCCGGATCCGGACCCGCAGAGCCGGGCCGAGGGCCGGGCCCCTCCGGACCCGCGGAGCCGGGCCGGGGGCCGGACGGCGACACCGGCCCGGGGCCCGGCGGCTGGGAAGGCTGAGCCGTGCCACAGGAGTGGGGGGACCTCGGCGGCGCGGACTGCCATGCCGTCGTGGTCGGGACCGGGCGGCAGGGCACGGCCGGGGACGGGGCGGGGCTGGCCGATCTGCCGGGGGCCGCGCGATCCGCGCGGGAGCTGGCCCGGCTGTTGCGCGAGCGGGCCGGGATGGCCGGGCGGGTCACCGAGGTCATCGACCCGGAGAGCCCGACGGAGGTGCTGGTCGCCCTGCGGACCGCCGTCGACCGCTCGCAGGGCGGCGCGGTGCTGTTCTGCTTCGTCGGCCACGGGCTGCTCGGTCCGCGCCGGCAGCTCTATCTGGCCACGACGAGCACCGCCACGCCCGACGACACCGTCACCGCCGTGCCGTACGCCGAGATCCGCAACCTGCTCGCCGAGGCGCCCGCCCGCACCGTCGTCGTCCTGGACTGCTGTTTCTCCGGCCGGGCGGAGGCCGCGCCGAGCGACGCCCATCGCGACCCGTACGCCTCCGCCCGCCCGGCCGGAAGCTTCCTGCTCGCCTCGGCGACCCACTACGCCGCCTCGTTCGCACCGGTCGGCCAGGACCACACCCTCTTCGCCGGCGAGCTGATCCGGCTCCTCGACGAGGGCGATCCGAGCGGCCCGCAGTGGCTCACCCTCATCGACCTCTACCGGATCCTCGACCACCGTTTCCAGGGCGGCCCGGCCCGCCCGTACGCCGACGGCGTCGGCCGCGCCGGCGATCTGGTCGTCGCCCGCAACGCCGGATATCCCGCCGCGGACCCGGCCGGCCCGGACGACGGCATCACGGGGGAAGCCCCTTCCGGCGGCCCGTGCCCGTACCCCGGCATGCGGCCGTTCCTGCCCGAGCAGCGCCATCTCTTCTTCGGCCGCGAGGAGTTGGCCGGTGCGCTCATGGAGCGGGTCGAGCACGGGCAGGGACCCGTGGTGCTCGTGGGCGCGTCCGGCGCCGGCAAGTCGTCCCTGCTGCGGGCCGGCCTGGTGGCAGGCCTGGAGGAGCGCGGGGCGGGCTCGGTGCTGCTGGTACCGGGGCCGGGCTCCCGGCCGTTCCGGACCCTCGTCGAGCACTGGGCCCGGGCGGTGGGCAGACCGTTCGCGGAGGTCGAACGGGAGCTGGGGGCAGGCCGGTTCGGCGGTGGAGGGCCCGCCGTCCTCGTCGTCGACCAGCTGGAGGAGCTCTTCGCCGACTGCGACGACCCCGAGGAGCGCGAGCTGTTCGTCCGCGCCGTGGCCGACGCGGATCCGGCGACGGCCCCGCGCATGGTGCTCGGACTGCGGGCCGACTTCTACGCCCTGTGCCTGCGCGACCCGCGTCTCGCCCGAATCGTGCAGGCGGGCCAGTTCACCGTGCCGGCGATGTCGGACGAGGAGCTGCGCGCCGCGATCGAGCGGCCGGCCGACCACGCCGGACTGCGCCTGGAGGACGGCCTGGCCGCCCACCTGCTGCACGAGCTGCGCCGGGAGACCGCCGGGGACGCCGAGGCCGGCGCGCTGCCCTTCCTGGCCCATGCCCTGCAGCAGACGTGGACCAGGCGACGTGGCACCCTGCTCACCTTCACCGGCTACGCGTCCTCCGGCGGGATCCGGCGCTCCGTGGCCCGCGTCGCCGACGAGATCCACGACGCCCTCGACCCTGCCGGGCGCGAGCGCCTGCGGGTCCTGCTGCTGCGCATGGTGACCCTGGTGGACGCGGAGGGGCGTGCGGTGCGCCGCCGCGTGCCCGTCCCGGAGGCGGCGGGGGACGCGGACCGGGAGCTGCTCGACCGGCTCGCCGACGCCCGGCTCGTCGTCCTCGACCGGGGCGAGGCGCAGCTGTGCCACGACTCGCTGCTGTACGGATGGCCGCTGCTGCGGGACTGGATCCGCGACGACCGGGTCCGGCTGCTCGTACGGCGTCGGGTCGGCGACGCGGCCGACAGCTGGCACGAGGCCGGGCGCCCGAACAGCGGGCTCTACCGCGGGGACCAGTTGGCGGCCGCCCGCTCCGTCCTGCAGGAACCGTCGTCCGGCGACCTCGCCACGCCCCCGGCGCCCTTACGGCCCGTGGAGCGGGACTTCCTCCGGGCGGGCGCGCGGGCCGAGCTCCTCTCGCGCCGGATCCGCACCGCCGCCGTGGCCGTCGTGGCCGTCCTCGCGGTCCTGGCCGGCACCCTCGCCGTCGTCGCCCGCGGCGCCCAGCGGGACGCCGAGGCCCGCGAGGCCGTCGCCGTGGCCAACCAGCTGGCCGCACAGGCGGACACCATGCGCGAGCGCGACCCGCAGACCGCGCTGCGGCTCAGCCTCGCCGCGTACCGCACCGCCGAGACCAGCGAGACCCGCTCCAGCCTCTACGCCTCGTACCTCTCCCGGGCCCAGGTGGACCTCCCGGGTGACGTGCGCCAGCCCGTCGTCAACCTGGCCTACGGCCCGGGCGGGAAGGTCCTGGCCGTCAGCCGTCGCACGGGCCGGATCCGGCTGTGGGACCTCTCCCGGCCGAACGTGCCCGTCCGGCGCGCCGAGCTCCGCCTGCACGGGACGGCGCCGATCGCCTTCCGCCCGAACGCCCCGCTGCTCGCCGCGCTGAGCACGGACGCCCTGACGCTGTACGACGTGACCGACGCCGCGCACCCGAGGAAGGTCGGGGAGCAGCGGCTCGCCGCCTCGCAGTCGTACAGCCTCGCCTTCAGCCCCGACGGTCGGACGCTCGCGGCGGGCGGGGCGAACGGGCGACTGCGGCTGTGGGACGTGTCCACGCCGTCCCTGCCGCGCCCGCTGCTCGACCGAACCGTCGCCCCCACCGACCTCATGGCGGTGACGTTCAACCGCGACGGGCGCTTCCTGGCCACGGGCAACGGCGTGAGCAAGGACGGCGCCGGGCGGGACCGGCCCGCCGAGGTACGCCTCTGGGACGTCCGCGATCCGGCCCGCACCACCCTGCTGACCACCGCCACCACCACGTCCGTGATGGCGGTGGCGTTCCATCCGGAGCGCGACCTGCTGGTGGCGACCGGCGGGGAGGGCGCGATGGCCTGGTGGACGGTCGCCCAGCAGGGGCGGCGCCTCGCCCGGGTCCCGGCGAAGGACTCCTACCAGGAATCCTGGGGCTACGGCAGCAGCCTGCCGTCCCTGAGCTTCCGCCCCGACGGCGGGATGCTCGCCGCCGCGAAGGCCGGCAGCCCGGGCGGGGCCCTGGTCCGGGCGGTCGACGACGGCGACGGCCCGGACGAGCTGCTGTCCTCCCTCGCCGAGCGCGGCACCGTGCCGAGCGGAGAAGCCGCCCAGACGGTGGCCTACAGCCCCGACGGCGGGTATCTCGCGACGGGCGACGTGGGCGGCAACGTGCGGCTGTGGCCCGACCGCGCCCTCGCCCCGGCCCTGCTGGGCTCCCCGACCCGTGGGACGCCGGGGACGCTGCCGCACAGCCGCGACGGCCGGTTCGTCCTCACCGACGAGAGCGCCGTGTCGTTCCTGGGCGGCGTGGTCCGCGTCTGGGACCTGAGCACGGCGGACACCGGGGAGGGGCGTCCGCCGCGGGTGCGGTTCACGTTGCCCCGCGGGTGGGAGGCGCGGTTCTTCCTCCCCGGCCGCGACCGCCCGATGCTGCTCGCACACCGGTGGACGGAGGCCACCGACGAGCACGTGTTCCGGATGTGGGACCTCGGCGGTGACGGACCGCCCGTGCCCGGCGCCGAGATGCACGTGCGGGCGGCCGACGTGCGGACCGCCGTGTCCCCCGACGGCGAGCTTCTGGTGATCGGCTCGTCCCGGGAGCCCACGGCCGCGGTCTGGGACATCCGCGATCCCCACCGGCCGGTGCGCCGTGCCGTGATCGCGGTGACGCCGTCGATCGAGGACGAGAGCATGTTCTTCATGGGCCCGCGCGGCCTCGCCACCGTGGAGGGCGACGGCAGGAGCCGCGGCCTGAACCTGCGCCTGTGGGACCTCAAGGACCCCGCACGGCCCTTCCGGGTCCCCGAGCCGATGCGGGACGCGGCCCTCAGCCGGGCGCTCTACGTCCACTCCCTGCGGATGCTGCTCGTCGACGGCCCCGACCGGAACGCCAGGCTGTGGGACATGGCGGACATCCGGCACCCGAAGCCCGCCGGCAGGCTCCCGGCGGCCCCGGGCGGCTACCACCCGGTCGGCGGGAACCTGATCGCCACGATGCTCGAGGACGGCACCGTGCGGCTCTTCGACATCCGCCACCCGAAGACCCCCGTACGCACCATGCGCTTCGACCGCGAGATCACCGAGGTCGAACGGGACCCGGACGGCGGCCGGGTCCTGACCGGCTCCCCGTACCGCATCTGGGACGTCGCCCCGGACGGCGGCTGGCGCATGCCCGCGGTCGCCACCCTGGACGACGTCAGGACCGTCGTCCTGCTGCCCAAGGGGGTGCCGTACGTGCTCGCGGTGCCGGAGGGGAGCCTCCACGACGGACCGCAGGTCACCTATCTCCTCGACCGCGACACCGACAAGGTCTACGAGCGGATGTGCGCGACCCATCCGCTCGGCGTCGAGCGCGACCAGTGGAAGGCCCTGTTCCCGCAGCTCGGCTACCGCCCGTCCTGCTGAGGCCCCCTGCGCAGGAACAGCGCCGAGGCGAGGGCGGCGGCGAGGACGAGGGCCGCGTTGACGAGGACGGCGCGGCCGATGCCGCCCGGAAGCGTGGTGGCGGTGACGACCACCGCGCTCATCACCGGGGCGCCCAGCGTGATGCCGACCTGCTGGGTCATGGTGGCGATGCCGGTGGCCATGCCCTGCTCGCTGTCGGGGAGGCCCGAGGTGGCGGTGACCATGAAGCCGACGATGGCGAGCATGTTGCCGACGCCGCCGGCGAAGGTGCCGGCCAGCAGCAGCCCGTACATGCTCCGCTCGTCGCCCAGGGCCGTGAGGGAGAGCGTGGCGACGGCCTGCAGCGCGCCGCCCGCCACGAGGGCGGTACGGGCCGAGAAGCGCCCGATGAAGCGCGGGGCGAACAGTCCGCCGAGGACCGTGCCGGCGCCCAGGACGCCGAAGGAGAGACCGGCGGCGAGCGGGGAGAAGCCGAGCACGTCCTGGAGGTGCAGGGTCATCAGGAAGACCAGCGAGGTCTCGGTGGCGAAGGCCACGAGTCCGGCGAGGTTACCCCAGACGACCGTACGGCGCCGGAGCACCCGGACCGGTACGAGCGGGGCGGACGAGCGGCGCTCGACGAACGGGAAGGCGGTCAGCAGGACCGCGGCCGCGGCGAGGGCCACCAGGACGGCGGGGGCGGTCCAGCCGTCCTCACCGGCCGCGGTGAGGCCGTAGACGAGGGCGAGCAGGCCGCCGGTGACCGTGACGGCTCCGGGCACGTCGAGCCGGGGCCGGACGGCCGGGCGGCTCTCCTTGATGACGGCGGGCGCGACGAGCAGCACGGCGAGGGCGACGGGCACGTTGACGAAGAACGCCCACCGCCAGGAGAGCAGGTCGGTCAGCACCCCGCCAAGCACGGCGCCGGTGGTGAACCCGGCGGACATCAGCGCGCCGTTGAGGCCGAGCGCCCGGTCCCGCAGCGGGCCCTCCGGGAAGGCGGAGGTGAGCAGCGAGAGCCCGGCCGGGGTGACGGCGGCCGTCGCGAGGCCCTGGGCGACCCGGGCGCCCATCAGCATCTCGGGCCCGGTGGCGAGCCCGCCGGCCAGCGAGGCGACGCCGAGGACCGCCATGCCGCCGAGGAAGATCCGGCGGCGGCCGACGAGGTCGGCGACACGCCCGAAGAGCAGGGTGAATCCGGCGGCCGCGAGGGCGAAGGCGGTGCCGATCCACTGGAGGCCGCCGAGGGTGAAGCCGAGTCCCTCGCCGATGACGGGCAGGGCGACGTTCAGGATCGAGAAGTCGACGGCCAGCATGAACTGGGCGACGAGGAGGACGACGAGGACGAGCCGCATGCGTCCGTCCATGCGTCCGTCCTCGCGGGCGTCCTTGCGGGCGGGCCCCGGTGCGGGCTCCGTGCCGGACGGTGCGGGAGAGACATCGAGCGCCACCATGACGGGGCTCCTTAATGGGAGGCTGGTTCCGTTAAGATGTCCGAGACGGTAGCAGACCGAGCAGCGTTAATGGAACAGGAGACCCGTTTGAGTGAGAGCCCGTCGGCCGTGCCCGGCACCGTGCGCCCCGGAGGCCGTACCGCGAAGGTGCGCCGGGCGGTCCTCGACGCCACCGAGGACGCCCTCGCCACGGCCGCCTTCCACACCCTGAACATGGACCAGATCGCCGCGAGCGCGGGCGTCGGCAAGACCACCGTCTACCGCCGCTGGGGCTCGCCCACCGGCCTGGTCGCCGACCTCCTGCACGACATGGCCGAGCAGTCCCTGCCCGCCGCCGACACCGGCAGCCTCCCCGGCGACCTGCGGGCCAACGCCGCCCTGGTCCACCGCACGCTCACCGACCCGCGGATGGGCGCGGTCTTCCGTGCCGTGATCGCCGCGGCGGCCTGCGACGAGGAGTGCGCCCGCGCCCTCAACGGCTTCTACCGCACCCGCCTGGCCGAATGGGCCCCCGTGGTGACCCGGGCGGCGGCCCGCGGCGAGGTGCCCGCCGGCACCGACGCGCTCGAACTGCTGCGCGCGGTCTCGGCGCCGCTCTACTACCGCTTCGCGATCACCCGCGAGGAGCTGACGGAGGCGGACGCGGAACGCGCCGTCACCGCCGCCCTGGCGGCCGCGAGCGCGGGTGCCTTCACAGGGAGGCCCGGCGCGGAATAGTCCCCCGGTACGGGGCGCCTGAGTACCCGTACTCAGGCGCTCACCCCGGTCCGGCCTCCAGCATCGGAACCATGCTGTGGTCCGACCCCGAGAACGAGCCGCCCGAGGAACTGCGCGACATGCAGGCGATGGTGCGGCGGGCGGGCGTCGTGCTCGCGGTGGCCATGGTGGTCCTCATGTTCGTCGTCGGCGCACGCTGACGGGCTGAGGAGCGGAGCCGGGGTCGATACGCTTCCCCCATGACTGCTGATCGCCGCCGTGTCGTGCTCGCCTCCGCCTCCCCCGCCCGGCTCGGACTGCTCCGGCAGGCCGGCCTCGCCCCGGAGGTCATCGTGAGCGGCGTCGACGAGGACAAGATGCACGCCCCGACCCCCGCCGAGCTGGCCCTCGCCCTCGCCGAGGCCAAGGCCGCCCACGTCGCCGCCCGGCCGGAGGCCTTCGGCGCGCTCGTCATCGGCTGCGACTCGGTCCTGGAGCTCGACAAGCAGGCCCTCGGCAAGCCCGCCGACGCCGAGGAGGCCACGGCCCGCTGGAAGGCGATGCGCGGCCGCGTCGGCATCCTGCAGACGGGCCACTGCGTGTACGACACGACCGCCAAGCGCTACGAGTCGGCCACCGCCTCCACCGTCGTGCGCTTCGGCGAGCCGACCGACGCCGAGATCGCCGCCTACGTCGCCAGCGGCGAACCCCTCCACGTGGCGGGCGCGTTCACCCTCGACGGGCGCTCGGCCCCCTTCATCGAGGGCATCGACGGCGACCCGGGCAACGTCATCGGCCTGTCCCTGCCCCTGCTGCGCACCCTGCTCGGCAAGCTCGGGGTCTCGATCACCGACCTCTGGGCCTGACCCCCGGAAGCGGGCGGCCGCCCTGGCCTCCCCGCGATCCCCGGCTCAGGCCGTGGCCGGCGCCTCCGGGCCTGCCGGACTCGGGCGGCGGCCTGGCCCCTGGGGCGTCCCGGGATCAGGCCGTGGCCGGCGCCTCCGGGGCGCCGGCCCGGGTCTCCCCGTACGCCACGAGGGTGAGCACGATCAGCCCGAGGACCACCATCATGAACGCGAAGGCGCCCCAGCCGAGCAGACCGACCGTCACCGCGCCGAGGATGCCGTGGACGACCGCGCAGCCGATCAGCAGCGCCCGACCGGCGCGCCCCGGGCGGCGGTCGCGTATCGCGGCGACGAGCGGGACCAGCCCGCACAGGAGCAGCAGGGCGCCGGAGGCGAGCCCGAGGGCCCAGGTGCCGGTGTACATGGCGTCGGGGTCGAGTCCGTCCAGGGACATCGACTGCGCCTTCACGAACCGGGCCATGACCGCGTTGATCGCGACGATGCCGGGTGCTTCGAGGAAGAGCACCACGGCGGTCGCGAGTGCTATCGGTCTGCGGGCCACCTCGGCCACCCCCTGAATACGGCTGTTACCTCCGGTACGTACGTCAATCCGAAGGCTACTGGCCGGTAAATCTCTGGACAAGGGTTCGGGACGGGAAGGAGAAGCGGCACAGGTCGGCGGCGTGCGGGCAAAGAATCATTGAGCCATTCGTAGGGACTCCACAAAGAAACCCGTTTGGCGACTGGTCGCGCGAACAGAGACCTGCGCCACACCTCGGAGCTACTGTGCCGTAAAGAATCCCTGCGTACCGTGGTGCGACAAGGGATTTCACGGCCCGAGCAAGCCTCGAATCACGCTCCGTGTGGGCAAGCTCACCACTGGGGACGGGTCGAAAGGCCGTGTCGGTAGTCCCTAAACTCAGCTTGTTTCAAGGAGGGAGCCATCGTGCGCAAGGTGCTCATCGCCAACCGTGGCGAAATCGCTGTCCGCGTCGCCCGGGCCTGCCGGGACGCCGGGATCGCCAGCGTAGCCGTCTACGCCGATCCGGACCGGGACGCTCTGCACGTCCGCGCGGCCGACGAGGCGTTCGCCCTGGGCGGTGACACCCCGGCCACCAGTTACCTGGACATGGCCAAGGTGCTCCAGGCCGCCGAGGACTCGGGGGCGGACGCGGTCCATCCCGGTTACGGCTTCCTGTCCGAGAACGCGGAGTTCGCCCAGGCCGTGCTGGACGCCGGTCTGACCTGGATCGGCCCGCCGCCGCAGGCGATCCGTGACCTCGGCGACAAGGTCGCCGCCCGGCACATCGCCCA
>NZ_JBIWOU010000014.1:0-164163 GCF_044767915.1 Streptomyces sp. NPDC101191 | reverse complement strand
GCCATGAAGATGGAGCAGCCCCTCAACGCCCACCGCTCGGGCACCGTCAAGGGCCTCAACGCCGAGGTCGGCGCCTCCCTCACCTCCGGCGCCGCCATCTGCGAGATCAAGGACTGATCCTTCGACCGTCCCACGCGTGAGGGCTCCTGGCGGATCGCCAGGAGCCCTCACGCGTGGTGCGCCGCGGTGTCGCTACGCGGCCGCGTCCCGTCCGTGGAGCGTCTCGTAGACGTCCCCGGCGTGGTAGTACGTCCGCCCCGAGCGGCTGCGGCGGCGCCACTTCTGCAGGCTGGCGTGACGGTAGACGCTGCCGGGCGGCATGTCCCACAGACGGGCGATGTCGGCCGCCGTCATCCAGCGCACCTCCGCCTCCGGGTCCGTCAGGGGGCCGGCCTGCGCGGGCACCACGGGCACCGCGGCCACGGGGCGCCCCTGGCCGGCCGGGGGCGTCGCGGCCCCCGCGCCCGCGCCGAGACGCCGGCTGAGCTGGAGCCACTCGTGACCGACCCAGTGGTGGGAGGCGTCCGCGCCGCAGGTGATCGTGGCCGGCAGCTGCGGCCGGCGGGTCTGGACGACCGCGGTCAGCGCGCCGGAGCAGCCGGGCTCGACGCACTCGCCCACGGGGATGCGGCGGTTCGTCGTCGGGTCGATGACCCCGA
Source organism: Streptomyces sp. NPDC101191 (assembly GCF_044767915.1). NCBI lineage: Bacteria > Bacillati > Actinomycetota > Actinomycetes > Kitasatosporales > Streptomycetaceae > Streptomyces > Streptomyces sp. NPDC101191. The sequence continues at coordinate 163,504 of NZ_JBIWOU010000014.1, read as the reverse complement.
GCGCGCGGCGGACCAGCTGCGCGATCTCGGCGGAGACCTCGCCGGCCGCGTCGTGCGAGGCGAGCCATGTGCCGTTCCGGGTCAGGAAGTTGACCAGGGGAACGACCGCCCGGCGCGGGCCTGCCAGGTCGCGCTCCTCCAGGACAAGGCTCGCCCAGGCGCTGAGCACCGCCAGGATCTGGGTCCGCACGTCCGCCGCGCGCAGGTTGAAGGGCATGCCGGGCAGCGGTCCGCCGGACGTGCGCTCCACGGCGCGGTCGCCGCCGCTGCCGTCGAGGTGGCGCGCACACTCCTCGTACAGCTCCGGCAGTCGGTTCAGATCCCGTACCAGGCGCTCGTGGCAGTCCAGGCACAGGCGGCTCGCGGGTGCGGCCGGGCGCCTGGCCCGGCCGGCGCCCTCGCGCCGTACACAGCTCGTTCCGGCACAGACTGTCGTCACCACGGACATGCGGTCTACCCCCTGAGTCTCGGCGACCTCCGGTCGGAGTCGCCCACCGTTCAGGGAACGGTATTTCCGTGATTATCGGAGCCGCAAGACCGATGGAATGAGCCCTGTAGTACGTGACGTAATTCGAAGAATTCCGAAGCTGTGTTTTCCTTGCCCTGACACGAATTCACGCCCCGCTACGGAACCGGCCATTCCTGACAAGCCTTGACCTGGATCTGACATGGGAATTCTTGACCGGCCGGGCCGGGGCGAAGAAGCTATAGGGCAGATTCCCCTGCCGTGCGCCCGCATTCTCCTCGCCCAAGGATGAGATGAGATCACCACTCGCCGGCACCTTCCAGTCCCTGTCCGTGCGCAACTTCCGGCTGTTCGTGGCGGGGCAACTCGTCTCCGTCGCCGGCACCTGGATGATGGTCGTCGCCCAGGACTGGCTCGTGCTCTCCCTGACCGGTGACTCCGGGACCGCCCTGGGCGTCGTCACCGCCCTGCAGTTCGCGCCCCTGCTGCTGCTCACCCTCTACGCGGGCGGCCTGGCCGACCGGTACGACAAGCGCCGGCTGCTCATGGCCGCCAACCTCGTGTCGGGCGTCCTGGCGCTGCTCCTCGGCATCCTCGTGTTCACCGGCACGGCCGGACTGTGGCACGTCTGCGTCTTCGCCCTCGGGCTCGGCATCGTCAACGCCGTCGAGGTGCCCACCCGGATGTCCTTCGTCAGCGAGCTCGTCGGCGGCGACCTGCTGCCCAACGCCTCCGCGCTCAGCGCCGCGTACTTCAACGTGGCGCGCGTGGCCGGCCCGGCCCTCGCGGGCCTGCTGATCGACTGGCTCGGCACGGGAACGGTGATGCTGCTCAACGCGGTCAGCTACCTGGCGACCGTCGCCGCCCTGCGCGCGATGCGCCCCGGAGAGCTGCACCGCGCCGGGAACCGGCCCGCACGGGCGCCCGTCATGGACGGCGTCCGGCACATGGTGAGCCGGCGCGACCTGCTGCTGCCGATGATCCTGGTGGCCGTCGTCGGCATGCTGGGCTTCAACTTCCAGCTCACCCTGCCGCTGCTCGCCAAGACCGAGTTCCACGCCGACGCCTCCGCGTTCGGCCTGCTCACCACGGCCTTCGCGGTCGGCTCGCTGCTCGCGGCGTTCGTCACCACCCGCCGCCGCGGGCGGCCCCGGGCCCGGCTCGTCATCGGCTCGGCCCTCGCGGCCGGGGCGCTGCAGTGCGCGGCCGGTCTCGCCCCCACCTACACCTGGGCCGCGGTGCTGCTGCTGTGCACCGGATTCGGCTCCCTGTACTTCGCCCAGGCCACCAACCACCGCATCCAGCTGGGCACCGACCCCGCCTACCGGGGCCGGGTCATGGCCCTCTACACGCTCGTCTTCCAGGGGACCACCCCCGTCGGCGCCCTCCTGATCGGCGCCCTCAGCGAACGCTACGGCGCACGCTCCGGGCTCGTGGCGGGCGGCGCGGCCACGCTCCTCGCCGCCGTCGCCGTGCTCCTCGTCCAGCTCTGCACCGAGCGCCCCCGGTCCCGTACGCCCGACAAGATCCGCACCTCACACGGAGGAACACCCGATGACCATCCAGCAGGCAACGATCGCTCCCGTCCAGGCCGGCTCGGCGGAGGAGCGCAGGGACATCGTCCAGGCGGCCCGCGTCGTCTTCGCCCGTGAGGGCTGGACCCACACGAACGTCACGGACATCGCCGTGGAGTGCGGTCTCGACGAGGCCACGGTCACCCACTACTTCAAGGACAAGGAGCGCCTGCTGCTCGCCGTCCTGCTGGAGGGCGCGGCCTCCGTGGCCGCCTCGCTGACCGTCATCGCGGAGGAGCACCTCTCCGAGATCACCGACCTGGAGAAGGACCTCACCGAGCTGGGCCGGGCCTGGCTGACGCCGCTGGCCGCCTTCCCGGAGCACTTCGCGATCGTCCGGCACCTCGGCGCCGAGATCGCCACGTGGCCGGCCGGTGTGGTCGAGATGTGGCGCACCGCGGGCCCCCGGCAGGCCAACCGCGAGCTGGCCCGCCGGCTCGCCCGCATCGCGGACCAGGGGCTGCTGTCCTTCGAGGACCCCGAGCACGCCGCCGAGCGCTTCATCCAGCTGGTGGCGGGCGGCGTCGTCCAGCGTTCCTTCCACGGCGCCCTGCCGCTGTCGGACTTCGAGCGGGACGCGGTCATCCGCGCCGGCGTCACGGACTTCGTCCGCCTGTACCGGCCCGGGGCCGACCGCTGATCCGACGGCCCCGCGCCGTACCACCCACGCACGTCCACCCACGACCCGCGACCCATGGAGGTGGGGAACACCATGGCCACACCAGCCACACCGCACGACTCGATACAGGCCCGGATCGACGAGCTGGCCGAGATCAAGGAGTCCGCGCGGCAGGGCCCCGACCCGGCGGCCACCGAGCGCCAGCACGACAAGGGCAAGCTGACCGCCCAGGAGCGCATCTCGCTGCTCCTGGACAAGGGCTCCTTCAACGAGGTGGAGCCGCTGCGGCGGCACCGGGCCAGCGGCTTCGGGCTCGAGAACAAGAAGCCGTACAGCGACGGCGTGGTGACCGGCTGGGGCACCGTCCACGGCCGCACCGTCTTCGTCTACGCGCACGACTTCCGGATCTTCGGCGGCGCGCTGGGCGAGGCCCACGCCCAGAAGATCCACAAGATCATGGACCTGGCCGAGGCCGCGGGCGCCCCGCTGGTCTCGCTCAACGACGGCGCCGGCGCCCGCATCCAGGAGGGTGTCACCGCGCTCGCCGGCTACGGCGGCATCTTCCAGCGCAACACCCGCTCCTCGGGCGTGATCCCGCAGATCTCCGTGATGCTCGGCCCGTGCGCGGGCGGCGCCGCCTACTCCCCCGCGCTCACGGACTTCGTGTTCATGGTCCGCGAGACCTCGCAGATGTTCATCACCGGCCCGGACGTCGTCAAGGCGGTCACCGGCGAGGAGATCTCGCAGAACGGGCTGGGCGGCGCCGACGTGCACTCGGCCACCTCGGGCGTCTCGCACTTCGCGTACGACACCGAGGAGGAGTGCATCGAGGACGTGCGCTACCTGCTCTCGCTGCTGCCCGCGAACAACCGCGAGCTGTCCCCCGTGGAGCACTCCGGCGACCCCGCCGACCGGATCAACGACGCGCTGCTCGACCTGGTGCCGTCCGGTGCCGGGCAGGCGTACGACATCCGCAAGGTGATCGAGGAGGTCGTCGACGACGGCGACTACTTCGAGGTGCACCCGGCCTGGGCGACGAACATCGTCTGCGCCTTCGCCCGCCTCGACGGGCACGTCGTCGGCATCGTCGCGAACCAGCCGGCCTCCATGGCCGGCGTGCTGGACATCAACGCCTCGGAGAAGGGTGCGCGCTTCGTCCAGTTCTGCGACGCGTTCAACATCCCGCTGATCACCCTGGTCGACGTGCCCGGCTTCCTGCCCGGCGTGGACCAGGAGCACAACGGCATCATCCGGCGCGGCGCCAAGCTGCTCTACGCCTACTGCAACGCCACCGTGCCGCGCATCTCGCTGGTGCTGCGCAAGGCCTACGGCGGGGCGTACATCGTCATGGACTCGCGCTCGATCGGCGCCGACCTGGCGCTGGCCTGGCCGACCAACGAGATCGCGGTGATGGGCGCCGAGGGCGCGGCCAACGTCATCTTCCGGCGGGAGATCAACGCCGCCGAGGACCCGGAGGCCGTGCGGCAGCAGCGCATCGAGGAGTACAAGAACGAGCTCATGCACCCGTACTACGCGGCCGAGCGCGGACTGATCGACGACGTCATCGACCCGCGGGAGACCCGGTCGGTGCTGATCCGCTCCCTCGCGATGCTGCGCGCCAAGCACGCGGACCTGCCGTCGCGGAAGCACGGCAACGCCCCGCAGTAGATCTTGTACTTTCCCTACCGGGATCTGTACTAACTCCCCTTGAAAGAGCGGGAGTCACCGAAGAACATAGATGTCAGAGTCCGGCGCTTTGTCACCGCACCCGGTCACCGAATCCGGTCACCGAATCCGATGGCCCGAGAAGCGCACTCTTTCCTCTCGATCACCCTGTAACTCCGTCCGGTTCCGGCCCTCTTGCTGTCGAACCGTCGACGTGACGTGAAACTCCAGTCCGCCGTACGGCTTTCCGCTTGGAGACAAAACGCATGCACAGCAATCTGATCGTGGCCCGGATGGAGCCCGGAATGAGCGGCAACGTCGCCGACCTCTTCCGCGCGTTCGACGCCACCGAGATGCCGCACCGGATGGGCACGCGTCGGCGTGAGCTCTTCCACTACCGCGGTCTCTACTTCCACCTCCAGGACTTCGACACCGACAACGGTGGCCGGCAGATCGAGGAGGCGAAGACCGACCCGCGCTTCGTGCAGATCAGCGAAGACCTGAAGCCGTTCATCGAGGCCTACGACCCGGCGACCTGGCGGTCCCCGGCGGACGCCATGGCGACCCGCTTCTACCACTGGGAGGCCTCCCAGTGAGCCCCCGACGCGTAGTCATCACGGGCCTCGAGGTCCTCGCCCCCGGCGGCGTGGGCCGCGACGCCTTCTGGTCGCTGCTGAGCGAGGGCCGCACGGCCACCCGCGGCATCACCTTCTTCGACCCGTCGCCGTTCCGCTCCCGGGTCGCCGCCGAGATCGACTTCGACGCCGAGGCCCACGGCCTCTCCCCGCAGGAGATCCGGCGCATGGACCGGGCCGGGCAGTTCGCCGTGGTCGCCGCCCGCGGCGCCGTCGCGGACAGCGGCATCGACCTCGCCGAGCACGCCCCGCACCGCGTCGGCGTCACCGTCGGCACGGCGGTCGGCGCGACGATGGGCCTCGACCAGGAGTACCGGGTCGTCAGCGACGGCGGCCGGCTCAACCTGGTGGACCACAAGTACGCCGTCCCGCACCTCTACAACCACCTGGTGCCGAGCTCCTTCGCCGCCGAGGTGGCCTGGGCGGTCGGCGCCGAGGGCGCCAACGCCGTGGTCTCCACGGGCTGCACGTCCGGCATCGACTCCATCGGCTACGCCGTCGAGCTGATCCGCGAGGGCTCCCTCGACGTGCTGGTCGCCGGCGCCACCGACGCCCCGATCTCGCCGATCACGATGGCGTGCTTCGACGCGATCCGCGCCACCACACCGCGGCACGACGAGCCGGAGCGCGCCTCGCGCCCGTTCGACGGCACCCGCAACGGCTTCGTCCTCGGCGAGGGCACCGCCTTCTTCGTCCTGGAGGAGCTGGAGAGCGCCCGCCGCCGCGGCGCCCGCATCTACGCCGAGATCGCCGGCTACGCGACCCGCTCGAACGCGTACCACATGACGGGTCTGCGCCCCGACGGCGCCGAGATGGCCGAGGCCATCCGCGTCGCGCTCGACGAGGCGCAGATGAACGGCGACCAGATCGACTACATCAACGCGCACGGCTCCGGCACCAAGCAGAACGACCGCCACGAGACCGCCGCGTTCAAGAAGAGCCTCGGCGACCACGCGTACGCGACGCCGGTCAGCTCCATCAAGTCCATGGTCGGGCACTCCCTCGGCGCCATCGGCGCCATCGAGATCGCCGCGTCGACCCTCGCCATGACGCACAACGTGGTGCCGCCCACGGCGAACCTGACCACCCCCGACCCCGAATGCGATCTCGACTATGTGCCCGTCACCGCGCGGGAGCACCGGACGGACGCCGTGCTGACCGTCGGCAGTGGCTTCGGAGGCTTCCAGAGCGCCATGGTCCTCGCCCGTCCGGAAAGGACCGCCGCATGAACGCCTCTGTAGTGGTGACCGGTCTCGGAGTCGTCGCGCCCAACGGGTTCGGCGCCCAGGAGTACTGGCAGGCCGCCCGCGTCGGCAAGAGCGGCATCGGGCGCATCACCCGCTTCGACCCGACCCAGTACCCGGCCCAGCTCGCCGGCGAGATCCACGGCTTCGAGGCCGCGGACCACCTGCCGAGCAAGCTGCTGCCGCAGACCGACCGCATGACGCGCCTCGCGCTCGTCGCCGCGGATTGGGCCCTGGAGGACGCCGGGGTCGACCCCAAGGAGCTGCCCGCCTTCGACATGGGCGTGGTCACCTCCAGCGCCTCCGGCGGCTTCGAGTTCGGCCAGCGCGAGCTGGAGCGGCTGTGGAGCCAGGGCAGCGAGTACGTGAGCGCCTACCAGTCCTTCGCCTGGTTCTACGCCGTCAACAGCGGCCAGATCTCCATCCGGCACGGCATGAAGGGCCCCAGCGGCGTCGTCGTCAGCGAGCAGGCCGGCGGTCTCGACTCCGTCGCGCAGGCCCGCCGGCAGGTCCGCAAGGGCACCCCGCTGGTCGTCTCCGGCTCGGTCGACGCCTCCCTGTGCCCCTGGGGCTGGGTCGCGCAGCTGACCAGCGGCCGGGTCACCACCCAGGCCGACCCGGCCACCGCCTTCCTGCCCTTCGACGAGCGCGCCTCGGGGCACGTCCCGGGCGAGGGCGGCGCCATCCTCATCATGGAGCGCGAGGACGTCGCCCGCGCCCGCGGCGCCAAGGTGTACGGCGAGATCGCGGGGTACGGCGCGACCTTCGACCCGAAGCCGGGCAGCGGCCGCCCGCCGGCCCTGCGCCAGGCGATCGAGACCGCCCTGGCCGACGCCGGCGTGAGCGCCCGCGACGTCGACGTGGTCTTCGCCGACGGCGCGGCCGTCCCCGAGCTCGACCGCATCGAGGCCGAGGCGCTGAACGCGGTCTTCGGCCGCGAGCAGGTGCCCGTCACCGTCCCCAAGACGACGACCGGCGCCCTGTACTCGGCCGCGGGCGCGCTGGACCTCGCGACGGTCTTCCTCGCCATGGAGGAGGGGCTGATCCCGCCCACCATGAACACCGACCCGGCCGAGCGCTACGGCCTGGACCTCGTCGTCGGCCACCCGCGGACGCACGAGGTGCGCACCGCGCTGGTGCTCGCCCGCGGCCTGGGCGGCTTCAACTCCGCGCTCGTGGTCCGCTCCGCCGACTGACACCCGCACCGCCATCCCACCGACCCGGCAGAACCGGAAAGGAACCACCCATGGCCGAGCAGGCTTTCACCTTCGACGACCTCCGCCGCATCCTGATCGAGGCGGCGGGCGCCGACGACTCCTACAACCTCGACGGTGACATCCTCGACACCGACTTCGAGGAGCTGGGCTACGAGTCCCTGGCCCTCCTGGAGACCGGTGGCCGCATCGAGCGCGAGTACGGCATATCGCTCGACGAGGACATCCTGAGCATCGCGAACACCCCGCGCATGCTGATCGACGCCGTCAACAGCGGCCTCGCCGCGCTGGTCTGACCCGCCCCCCTCGCGCCCCACCACCCCCCACATCCCCACTTCCCCACCCCCGCCGGGTGGTGCCTCGCGCACCGCCCGGCGGGCTCCTTTTCCCTCCCCTATGGAGAAGCCACTCATGTCAGATCAGCAGAAGCGGGTCGCCCTGGTCACCGGAGCGACCAGCGGCATCGGCCTGGCGGCCGCCCGGCTCCTGGCCCAGCAGGGCCACCGGGTGTTCATCGGCGCGCGCAACGCCGACAACGTCGCCGCGACCGTGAAGGAGCTCCAGGCCGAGGGCCTGGAGGTGGACGGCACCACCCTCGACGTGCGTTCCACGGACGACGTGCGGGACTTCGTCCAGGCCGCCGTCGACGCCTTCGGGACCGTCGACGTCCTGGTCAACAACGCCGGCCGCAGCGGGGGCGGCGTCACCGCCGACATCGCCGACGAGCTGTGGGACGACGTCATCGACACCAACCTCAACAGCGTCTTCCGGCTGACCCGCGAGGTGCTCAACACCGGCGGCATGCGCCACAAGGACCGCGGCCGCATCATCAACATCGCCTCCACCGCCGGCAAGCAGGGCGTCGTCCTCGGCGCCCCGTACTCGGCCTCCAAGCACGGCGTCGTCGGCTTCACCAAGGCCCTCGGCAACGAGCTCGCCCCCACCGGCATCACCGTCAACGCGGTCTGCCCGGGCTACGTCGAGACCCCGATGGCCCAGCGCGTGCGCCAGGGCTACGCGGCCGCGTACGACACCTCCGAGGACGCCATCCTCGAGAAGTTCCAGGCCAAGATCCCGCTCGGCCGCTACTCGACGCCGGAGGAGGTCGCGGGTCTGGTCGGCTACCTCGCGTCCGACACGGCGGCGTCCATCACCGCGCAGGCGCTCAACGTCTGCGGCGGACTCGGCAACTTCTAAGGCCCCAAGGAGAGCTGACCATGACCATCCGTGAGGTCGAGCACGAGATCACCGCGGCCGCACCGGCCGAGACGGTGTTCCGGCTGATCGCCGAAGTGGAGAACTGGCCGCGGATCTTCCCGCCCACCATCCACGTCGAGCACGTCGAGCGCGGCGAGCGCGAGGAGCGCATCCAGATCTGGGCCACCGCCAACGGCGAGCCCAAGAACTGGACGTCGCACCGCACCCTGGACCCGGAGAACCTGCGCATCACCTTCCGCCAGGAGGTGTCCACGCCGCCGGTCGCGTCCATGGGCGGCACCTGGATCATCGAGCCGGTCTCCGCGACCGAGTCGCGGATCCGCCTGCTGCACGACTACCGGGCCATCGACGACGACCCGGAGAGCCTGAAGTGGATCGACGAGGCCGTCGACCGCAACTCGCGCTCCGAGCTGGCGGCGCTGCGCACCAACGTCGAGCGCGTCCACGCCGAGACCGAGGCCGACCTGACGTTCTCCTTCGAGGACTCGGTCGAGATCGCCGGCCACGCCAAGGACGTCTACGACTTCATCAACGAGGCGAACCTGTGGTCCGAGCGGCTGCCGCACGTGGCGACCGTCCGCCTCGACGAGGACGCCCCGGGTCTGCAGACCCTGGAGATGGACACCCGCGCCAAGGACGGCTCCGTGCACACCACGAAGTCGTACCGGGTGACCTTCCCGCACGGGAAGATCGCCTACAAGCAGGTCACCCTGCCGGCGCTGATGACGCTGCACACCGGCTACTGGACGTTCGCCGAGACCGACTCCGGTGTCACGGCGTCCTCGCAGCACACGGTGACCATCAACACCGAGAACATCGCCCGCATCCTCGGCGCGGACGCCACCCTCGCCGACGCCCGCGCGTACGTGCACACCGCGCTGAGCACCAACAGCAAGGCCACGCTGGGCCACGCCAAGGCCTATGCCGAGGCCCGGCGCTGAACCCGGCGGTCCACCCCGTGAGTCCGGGCAGCCGCTGATCCCGGTCCCGGGCGAACGACCGCGGCTCTCGCTGTGGCTGCTGCGCCCGCCGCCGGCGGACAGTCCGGCGGCGGCGCGGCTCGCGGTGCGCGAGCTGGAGGCCGCGGAGCTGCGGCGGGCGGAGCTGTTCGTCCGGCCCACCGACCGGGTGCAGTACCTGTCGGCGCACATCGCGCTGCGCCGGATCCTCAGCGACGCCACGGGCTGTCCGCCCGAACGGCTGCGCCTGGGCCGGGAGCCCGGCCCGGCCCGGCCGCACCGCACGACCCGGCCGGTGCTGCTCCACCCGCCGCTGCCGGTGCACTTCTCGCTCTCGCACAGCCACGGCCTGGTGCTCATCGGCACGGCCGCGACGGTCGTGGGCGTGGACGTGCAGCGCACGCCGACGCCCGGGGCGGTGGAGGTCTGCGGACCCGCGCTGCACCCGGCGGAGTGGCGGGAGCTGCTCGCCCTTCCCGAGGCCGGCCGCCCGGACGCGTTCGCCCAGTTGTGGACCCGTAAAGAGGCGTTTCTCAAGGGTCTGGGCACGGGGCTCGGCCGCAGCCCCGCCCTCGACTACCTGGGCGTCGGAACCGACGCCGACGCCCCACCCGGTCCGCCCGGCTGGATCGTGCGGAACCTGCCGGCCGGGCCGCACCACGCCGCCGCCGCCGCGCTGGCCGTCCCCGCGGAGCCGATCGTCACGCTGCGCTCGCTGCCCGCGGCCTGCCTGTTCGACGGCACGGCGGGCCTGCCGCTGTCCGCGGCTCCGCTACTGGCTTTGAGAAGGAGAGGTTCATGGACGCTTCGGTGGTCGTTGTTGGAGCGGGACCCGCCGGGCTGATGCTCGCCGGGGAACTGCGACTGGCCGGGATCGACGTCACGGTGCTGGAACGGCACCGCGGGCGTACCGGCGAGTCCCGGGGAATCGGTCTGACCATCGGCACGATGGAGGTCTTCGACCAGCGCGGACTGCTGCGCCGGCTCGGGGACTTCGAGACCAGCGGCATGGGCCACTTCGGTGGCATCCCGCTGGACATGAGCGTCCTCGGGGCCTTCCACGAGGCGGCCAAGACGGTGCCCCAGTCGGTGACCGAGGAGGCCCTGGAGGCGTGGGCCGGCGAGCTCGGCGCGGACATCCGCCGCGGGCACGAGTTCGTCTCGTACGAGGAGAAGGGCGAGGGCGTCACCGTCACCGCGCGCCACGCGGACGGCGAGGACACGCTCCGGGCCCGCTACCTCGTCGGCTGCGACGGCGGGCGCAGCGCGGTCCGCAAGGCGGCCGGGTTCGACTTCCCCGGCACGGCCGCCACGACCGAGATGCTGCTGGCCGACCTGCGCGGGGTCGACCTGGAGCCGCGGATGACCGGCGAGCACATCGACGGCGGCTTCGTGATGGTCGCGAAGCTCCCCGGCGGGATCCACCGGATCATCGTCGGCGAGCACGGCGTGCCGCCGCGCAAGCGGACCGGTCCGCCGGAGTTCGCCGAGGTCGCCGACGTGTGGAAGCGGCTCACGGGCATCGACGTCTCGCACGCCGAGCCGGTGTGGGTGAGTGCCTTCGGCAACGCCTCCCGGCAGGTCAGCGAGTACCGGCGGGGCCGCGTGCTGCTGGCCGGCGACTCCGCCCACGTGCACCTGCCCGCGGGCGGCCAGGGCATGAACACCAGCGTCCAGGACTCCCACAACCTGGGCTGGAAGCTGGCGGCCGTGCTGCGCGGCGACGCTCCCGAGGAGCTGCTCGACACGTACCACTCCGAACGTCACGAGGTGGGCCGCGGACTGCTCGCCAACACCCGCGCGCAGAGCCTGCTGATCCTCGGCGGCGAGGAGTCGGTACCGCTCCGGGACGTCCTGGCCGAGCTGGTCCGGATCCCCGGGGTCGGCCGGCACCTGGCCGCCAAGGTCAGCGGTCTCGACATCCGTTACAAGGTCGGCGGCGGGTCCAGCCCGCTGCTCGGCCGGCGGCTTCCGCACCTGACGGTGACGGCGGACGGCCGGCGCACCAGCAGCACCGAACTGCTGCGCGCGGGCCGCGGGGTGCTCCTCGACCTCGACGACAACGCCGTGCTGCGCCGCCGCGCCCAGCCGTGGCGGGACCGCGTCGACATCGTCACGGCGACCGCCGACGCCGTGCCCGCCGAGAGCCCGCTCGCGGGCGTCTCCGCGGTGCTGCTGCGCCCCGACGGCTACGTCGCCTGGGCCGCGCCCGGCAGCCACCGCGACCTGGCCGGCTCGCTGGCCCGCTGGTTCGGACCGGGGCTCGGGCGCCGATGACCCGCACCGACGTGCTCGTGGTCGGCGCCGGGCCGGTCGGTCTGTTCCTCGCGGCCGAGCTGCGGGCGGGCGGCGCCGAGGTGCTGGTGCTGGAGCGCCTGACGGAGCCCACCGGCGAGTCCCGGGCCTCGATCCTGCACGCCCGGACCATGGAGATCTTCGCCGACCGGGGCTTCCTGCCCCGGCTCGGCGAGCTTCCGCCGGTCGGCCCGGGACACTTCGGCGGTCTGCGCCTCGACCTCGCCGAGGCCGACCCGGACCACCCGTACGCCGGACAGTGGGAGTGCCTCCAGTACCACCTGGAGACCGAGCTCCAGGCGTACGCGCTCGACCTGGGCGCCGAGATCCGGCGCGGTCACACCGTGACCGGGCTGTCGGAGACCGGCGCCGGGGTCCGCGTCGAGGCGCGCGGGCCCGACGGCGGTCCGTACACCGTCGAGGCCGGCTATGTGGTCGGCTGCGACGGCGAGCACAGCACCGTGCGGGAGCTCGGCGGCTTCACGTTCGCCGGGCACGACGCCGACAAGGTGATGCTCCGCGCCGACGTGGCCGGCATCGAGATCGACAACCGGCGGCTGCAGCGCTTCGCCGGCGGGATCGCCACCGCCTACCGCCGGCCCGACGGCACCACCCGGCTCATGGTCCACCGGTTCGGCGAACAGCCCGCCGGCGAGGTGACCTTCGCGCAGGTGGTGTCCGCCTGGGCCGCCGTGACCGGCGAGGACATCGGGCACGGCGAACCGCGCTGGCTCAACCGCTTCGGCACCGTCTCCCGGCAGGCCACCGCGTACGTCCGGGGCCGGCTGCTGCTGGCCGGCGACGCCGCGCACAGCCAGATGCCGGTCGGCGGCCAGGCCGTCAACCTCGGTCTGCAGGACGCGGCGAACCTGGGCTGGAAGCTGGCCCGGGTCGTCACCGGCGCGGACCGGCCGGAGCTGCTCGACACCTACCACGCCGAGCGGCACCCGGCCGGGGCGCGCACCCTGGCCAACATCGAGGCGCAGGCCCGCCTGCTGTTCGGCACGGACGAGGTCCTCGCGCTGCGCGACGTCTTCGGCGAACTGCTCGAACTGGCTCCCGCCCGGCGCCATGTGGCCCGCATGATCAGCGCCCTCGACGTGACGGAACGGCCCCGCCCCGAGGCCCCCGCCCGGGCCGCGCGGCCGGCGCGAACCGCGCCGCACCGCTCGCACACCCACCAACCCGGAAGGTCAACCGTGGACAGGCTCACCGACAAGACGGCCCTCGTGACCGGTTCGAGTCGCGGCATCGGAAGGGCGACCGCGCTCCGGCTCGCCCGCGAGGGCGCGCTCGTCGCCGTGCACTACGCCTCCAACGAGCAGGCGGCGAACGACACCGTCGAGCTCATCGAGAAGGAGGGCGGCAGCGCCTTCACCGTGCGCGCCGAGCTCGGCGTGCCCGGCGACGTGCACGAGCTGTTCCTCGGACTGGAGCGCGGCCTGAAGGAGCGCACCGGCGACACCCGCCTCGACATCCTGGTCAACAACGCGGCCGTGACGTCGACGGGTTCGGCGCCCGAGGACCTCACGCCCGAGGAGTTCGACCGCTACTTCGCCGTCAACGCGAAGGCCCCGTACTTCCTCGTGCAGCGGGCCATCGGCCAGATGCCCAGCGGCGGCCGGATCATCAACCTCACCACCGGCGTCACCCGCACCTCCGTGCCCGACCAGGTCGCCTACGCGATGACCAAGGGCGCGATCGAGCAGCTGACCTTCCAGCTGGCCCGGATCCTCGCGCCGCGCGGCATCACCATCAACAGCGTCGCCCCCGGCATCACCAACAACGGCGGGGCGATCTTCGACAACGCGCAGGCGGTCGAGGCGATGTCGAAGTTCTCGGCCTTCAACCGGGTCGGCGAGGCCGGCGACGTCGCCGACGTCATCACCTTCCTCACCACCGACGAGGCCCGCTGGATCACCGGCGCCTTCATCGACGCGACCGGCGGCACCCTCCTCGGCTGAGCAGGACCGCCCTCGCCCACCACCGTCCACCCATGTGAGAGGCAAGCCATGTCCGCCCACCCCGCGCGCGTCGCCGTCGTCACCGGAGCCAACAAGGGGATCGGCCGCGAGATCGTCCGGCAGCTCGCCGAGCGCGGCCACACCGTCTACCTGGGGGCCCGGGACGAGCGGCGCGGCCGCGAGGCCGCCGCCGCCCTGTCCGCCGACGGCCTCGACGTGCGTTTCCTGCAGCTCGACGTCACGGACGAGACCTCCGTCGCGGCCGCCGCGACGCGCCTTGCGGAGGAGGCGGGCGCCCTGCACGTCCTGGTCAACAACGCCGGCGTCGGCGGCCCCATGCAGCTCCCCAGCGAGACGCCGGCGGAGCAGATCCGCACGGTCTACGAGACGAACGTCTTCGGCGTCGTCACCGTCACCAACGCCCTGCTCCCGCTGCTGCGCAAGGCCTCCTCGGCCCGGATCGTCAACGTCAGCAGCGCCATCGGCTCGCTGAAGTCGGCCGCCGAGAACAACGACCAGACCGGGGAGCACCCGCCGGGCGAGTTCCCGGTCATGCTGCTCTCGTACGCGTCGTCCAAGACCGCCCTGAACGCGGTCACCCTCGCGTACGCGAACGAGCTGCGCGGCACCGGCATCCTCGTCAACGCGGCCTCCCCCGGCTTCGTGGCCACCGACATCAACGGGCACCACGGCCGGCTCACCACCGAGCAGGGCGCGCACGTGCCGGTACTGCTCGCCACCCTCCCCGACGACGGGCCCACCGCCCTGTTCCTCGGCGAGGACGGCACGCCCGAGGGCCAGGTGCTGGACTGGTGACCGCGACCGCCGTCCCCGTGCCGGAGGCGAGGGTGAGCTGGGACGCCCGCCAGTGGTCCCGGCTCCTCGTGCTCTCCGGCAACATGCTGCTGGACGCGATCGAGGTGTCCGTCATCCTCATCGCCCTGCCCACGCTGTCCGCGCGGTTCGACCTGACGCCGTGGGGCGCGCAGTGGCTGATGAGCGGCTTCGCGATCGGCTTCGCCGCGCTGCTGCTGCTCGGCCCCGTGCTGTGCGCCCGCATCGGACGCCGGCGGGCCTACCTGGGCGCGATGCTGCTGTTCGGCCTGGCCTCCCTCGCGGGCGGCCTCGCCGACGGGCCGGCGCTGCTGATCGCGGTCCGCGTCGTCAAGGGCTGCTGCGCGGCGCTGACCGCGCCGACCGGCCTGGCCATCATCAACGACCTGTTCCCGGAGGGCCCCGAGCGGCGCCGGGCGCTGTCGGTGTACTCGCTGTTCGGCGCGGCCGGCTTCACCGCCGGGCTGCTCCTCGCGGGCGGCCTGCTGGAGGCCGACTGGCGCTGGGTCTTCGTCTTCCCGGCGCCGGTCGCCCTGGTGCTGCTGATCGCGGGCGCCTACGTGCTGCCGCGCGGACAGGGCGGCGGCCCGGCCCGGCTGCCCCGACCCGGCCTGCTGAAGCGGGGCGCCCTGCCCCGGTCCGCGCTCGGCGCCGCCTGTCTCAACGGCACCTACCAGGCGCTGCTCGTCCTGGTCGTCTTCCAGCTGTCGGAGGGCTACGGCTGGTCGCCCTGGCGGTCGGCGCTCGCCCTGCTGCCCGCCTGTGTGCCGCTGGCGCTGAGCGTGCCCTTCGCGGGCCGCCTCATCGCCCGCCACGGGGCCCGCCGGCTGGTCACGCTCGGCGCGCTCTTCCCGTTCCTCGGGTACGTGCTCTACCTGGCCCGCCCCGGCAGCGGCTCCTACGCCCTCGGGACGCTGCCGGTCCTGCTGCTCGTCGAGGCCGGCTTCTGCTGCGCCTTCGTCGCCCTGAACGCCCAGGCGACGGCCGGACTCGACCCGGCCGACCGGGGTCCGGCCGTGTCGCTGTACCAGGCGGCCGTCCAGCTCGGCGCCGCGGTGCTGCTGCCGCCGGTCGCCCTGCTGCTCACCTACGGCAGCGGCCCCCGCCCGGCGGCGGCGCTGGTCACCGCGGTCGGCGCGCTCGGCCTCGTCGCCGCGCTCGCGCGCCGGCCGGCCCGTACCGCTCCCTGATCCGAAGAACCCGCTGCACCCACCCGCTCCACCCCTCGCGTCACCACTTCAAGGAGGCTCTCCGCCATGGCAGTCGACACTCCCGACAGCTCCGTGAACCCCGGCCCGATCATGGGCCTGATCCTCGGCTCCTGGCAGTCGCGGATCCTGCTCGCGGCCGTCGAGTACGACCTCTTCACCGAACTGTCCAAGGGCCCGGCGACCACCGCCGAGCTCGCTGAGCGGCTCGGCCTGGTCGAGCGCGGCACCAACGACCTGCTCGCCGGTCTCGTCCACCTCGGCCTGCTGGAGACGGCCGACGGACAGTTCACCAACGCCCAGGTCAGCGACGCGTTCCTGGTCAAGGGCCGCCCCGCCTACCTCGGCGGCTACCTGCACTTCTGCGAGCAGGAGCTCAACCCCGCGTGGAACGGCCTCGCCGACTCGCTGCGCACCGGCAAGCCGCAGAACCAGGCCGCGGTCGCCGGCAACCCGTACGACAGCCTGTACGCGGACGCCGACGCCACCGACGGCTTCCTCGACAGCATGGACCTGCTCAGCGCGCCGATCGCGCAGGCCCTGAGCCGTGTCGACTGGAGCGGCTACACCTCCTTCGTCGACATCGGCGGCGCCCGCGGCAACTTCGCCCACGAGGTCGTCCAGCACAACCCGCACCTGAAGGGCGCGGTCTTCGACCTGCCGCCGCTGCAGTCCGCCTTCGACCGGCACATGGCCCGGCTCGGCGACTCCGAGCTCACCTTCCACGGCGGCGACTTCTTCAAGGACGACCTGCCCAAGGCCGACGTCCTCGTCTTCGGCCACGTCCTGCACAACTGGGGGGTCGAGGACCGCATCGCCCTCCTGAAGCGCGCCTACGACGCGCTGGAGCCGGGCGGCGCCGTCTTCGTCTACGACCCGATGGCGGGCGGCGAGCAGCCGTCGATGCACGGCGCCCTCGCCGGTCTCACCATGCTCGTCTGGTCGCGCGGCGGCCACGAGTACTCCGCCGACGAGCTGCACGGCTGGCTGCGCGAGGCCGGCTTCTGGCCCGAGACCGTCGAGGTCGAGGGGCTTCACGAGGACGTCCTGGTCATCGGCCGCAAGCGCGGCTGACCCCGGCCCGAGGAAACGTGAGGAGTCGACGATGCCGAGCACGTCGGACGTCCGGCCGGAGATAGGCCGCCCGGACATCACCATCGCCCTGGTCGAAGAGGTCACCGCCGGCGACCCCGAGCGCCTGCGGGAGGCGGGCGCCGCGGTCGTCGCGCGGTGGGAGTCCACCGAGTGGCCCCAGGGCCTCGAGACCGTGTCCCTGTTCTACGGCACCGACGGCACGTCGCTGCTGACCTACGCCCAGTGGACGGCGGACGCCGGGGACGAGGAGGTCCTGACCAAGGCCTACGACGCCCTGCGTCCGGACTGGCGCGCCCTCGGCTACGAGCCGGGCGAGCCCGCCACCTTCGCGCTGTACCGCCGGGTGCAGCCCACCGTGCTGCCCGACCCGCTCCCCGAGGTCGGCTGCTACCCGGCCGCGTTCTTCGCCATGCGTCCCGGCGAGACCGCGCGCGCCTGGGTCGACGGCCTCCTCGGGCAGGAGGAGGAGACCGTCGGCGAGGACCGTTCCTACCCCGGGGCGATCGCCGCCAACTTCCACGTCTCCACGGCCGACGACGGGATCTTCCTGCTGTCCGAGTGGGCGTCCGAGGCGGAGGCCCTCGTCCACATCAAGGCCGAGATCGAGCCGCTCCTGGAGTACATGGGGCAGGCCGAGGCCGGGGCAGGCCGTCGCTACGAGTTCCACACCACCCGCACCAAGTGACCCGTACGGCCTGGCCCGTACAGAAGTGAAGGGCGATTCCCCTTGGCAACACCGTCAACCTGGTCCGCACCCACCTCGCGCGAGGTCGTCTTCGGCTTCGGCGCCCACAGCGTCATCGGCGACACCCCGACGCTGCTCGAGATGGCCCAACTGGCGGACCGGGAGAAGCTCGACCTCTTCTCCCTGTCGGACCACCCCTACGTGGGGCAGCGCCTGGACGCGTACGCCACCGTCGGCTTCGTCATCGGCCGCACGCAGCACCTCGCGGGATTCGCCAACGTCAGCAACCTGCCGACGCGGCCGCCCGCCATGCTGGCGCGCACCGTGACGACGCTGTCCGCGCTCTCCGGCGGCCGCGTCGTGCTCGGCATGGGCGCCGGCGGGCTGTGGGAGCGGATCGCGGACATGGGCGTCGAGCCGCTCTCCCCGGCGGAGGCCGTGGAGGCCTTCGAGGAGGCGATCGTCCTCACGAAGAAGCTGTCCGGCGGCGGTCCGCCGGTCACCTTCCAGGGCCGCCACTACCGGGTCAGCCAGATCGACCCGGCGCCGGTCCCCGCCGCGCCGGTGTGGACCGGCTCGGTCGGCCCCAAGTCCCTGGCCGCCACCGGCCGCGTGGCCGACGGCTGGATCCCGGGGCACGCGGCGGACTGGCTCAGCCCCCGCTACCGCGCGTCCCGACCGGTCGTCGACGAGGCCGCGCGCTCCGTGGGCCGCGACCCGCGCGAGGTGCGCACCATCTTCAACTTCCCCGGTCAGATCACCGACCGCCCGCTGGCCGCGACCCGCGACCGGGACGGGCGCTGGCTCGGTGGCGACGTCGACCAGTGGGTCGAGGAACTGACCGGCGCCGTCGTCGAGCACGGCGCGTCCGGCTTCATGCTCTTCTCCCCCCGGGGCGGGACCCCCGACCTGGCGTCCCTCGGCCGCTGGGCCGGTCAGATCGCGCCGGCCGTGCGCGAGGCCGTCGCGAAGCACGCCGGCTGACCCGGCCCGTCCTCCGCCCCCACCGCATTCCGCAGACTTTCCCATTCGAAGGGTTCTTCCATGAGCAACAGGCTTGAGAACAAGACGGCGCTCGTCACCGGCGCCAGCCGGGGCATCGGTCGCGCCATCGCCCTGCGCCTCGCGCAGGACGGTGCCGTCGTCGCCGTGAACTACTCGGGCAACGAGACCGCCGCCAAGGAGACCGTGGCCCTCATCGAGGAGGCCGGCGGCCGCGCCTTCACCGTGCAGGCGAGCCTGGGGCAGCCCGGCGCGATCGAGCAGTTGCTCGACGGCACCAAGGCCGGCCTGGTCGAGCTCACCGGCTCGGAGCGGCTCGACATCCTGGTGAACAACGCCGCCGCCACCGGCTTCGCCGGCGCGGGCCCGGCCTCGGTCACCGAGGAGATCCTCGACAACTGCTACAACATCAACGCCAAGGCGCCGTTCCTGCTCATCCAGAAGGCGCTGGAGCTGATCCCGGACGGCGGCCACATCGTCAACGTCTCCTCCGGCGTGACCCACTCCGCGTTCCCGATCCAGATCGCGTACGCGATGAGCAAGGGCGCCCTGGAGCAGATCACCCTGCACATGGCCCCGGTCCTGGCCCCGCGCAACATCACCATCAACACGGTCGCCCCGGGCGTCACCGACAACGGCGACCCGGTGTTCCAGGACCCCGAGGCGCTGAAGCAGATGTCCGCGCTGTCGGCCTTCAACCGGGTCGGCACGGTCGACGAGGTCGCCGACATCGTCGCCTTCGTCTCCTCCGACGAGGCCCGCTGGATGACCGGTTCGTTCGTCGACGCCACCGGCGGCACCCTTCTCGGCTGAGGAGCCCCCACCATGCAGAACGAGATCCAGTCGGCGGTGGGCTTCGCCCACGCCAAGCCGGAGAAGGCGGAGGAACTGGGCGCGCTGCTCGTCTCCTTCGCCGAGCGATCCCGCAACGAGCCCGGCTGCATCGGCAGTTGGATCAACCAGGACGCGCAGGACCCGAACCTCTTCGTGTTCTACGAGATCTGGGCGACCCGCGAGGACCTGGACCGGCACCTCGCGCAGACGTACATGCAGGAGTTCCTGGCGGGCCGCGAGGCCTACCTGGCGAAGGAGCTGGAGGTGCGCCAGCTGACGCTGACCGGCTCCGTCCCCGGCGCCGTGTCGGAGCCGGCCGACCCGGCCGAGATGAACCAGCGGTACCTGGACGCCTACGCCGCCCGCGACATCGACGCGATCATGGACGTCTACGCGCCGGGCGCCGCGGCCGTGTGGGAGCCCGGCAAGGCCGTCAGCGGCGCCGAGCACCGCGCCGCCGTCGTCGAGTTCCTGAAGCTGGAGCCCCAGCTGTCGGCGAAGGTCGCCGAGCGCTACATCGTCGGCGACACCGCCGCGCTCGTCATCGACTGGAGCATCGAGGTCCCCTCGATGCCCGAGATGACCGGCACCGGACGCGGTCTCGACGTCCTCAAGAAGAACGCCCGTGGCGAGTGGCGTTACGTGATCACCAACCCGTTCGGGAGCCTGTGACATGAAGGTCGAAGGCAGTGTCGCCGTGGTCACCGGTGCCGCCAGCGGCATCGGCAAGGCCATCGCGGAAGCCCTGATAGGCGCCGGCGCCCGGGGCGTCGTCGTCTCCGACATCGACGCCGCCGGCGCCGAGCAGGTGGCGGCCGGCATCGGGGCCAAGGCGCTCGCGGTGCAGGCGGACGTCGCCGACGAGACGTCGATCCGCGACCTCGTGGACCGGGCCCGGGAACGGTTCGGCTCCGTCGACATCTTCGTGTCCAACGCGGGCCTCACCGTGACGGGCAGCTACGAGGCCTCGGACGAGGAGTGGAAGCGCGCGCTGGACGTCAACATGATGTCCCACGTGTGGGCGGCCCGCGCCGTGGTGCCGGCCATGCTGGAGGCCGGCCGGGGGCACCTGGTGCAGACGATCGCGGCCTGCGGCGTGCTCACCGCGTTCGGCGCGGCGCCGTACTCCGTCGCCAAGATGGGCGCGGTCGCGTTCGCCGAGTACCTCGCCGTCGAGTACGGGCACCGCGGGCTCGGCGTCTCGTGCCTGATGCCCCAGGCGGTCAACACCCCGATGCTGGCCGCCAGCGTCAGCAGCAACGAGCAGCTGGCGAAGCTGAAGGAGGTCTCCGAGGTCCTGGAGCCCGAGCAGGTGGCCAAGGCCGCCGTCGAGGCCATCGAGGAGAACCGGATCCACGTGTTCACGCACCAGGGCTCGGCCGAGTCCTTCCGGCAGCGGGCCGCCGACGCCGACGTGTGGGTGGGCCAGATGCAGGCGATCCGTCACGGCGCCCGTCCCTGACGGACCGTCCCCCGGGTGCGGGGCGCCGCCCCCCGCGCGCCCCGCACCCGTCCCCCGTCCCCCTCGCCGTGCCCGGTACTGGCTCACAGGAAGGAAAAACATGTCCGAGGAAACACTGCGCCTTGCCGTGATCATCGGTTCGTCCCGCGTGGGCCGCACCGGTCCGGCCGTCGCGCGCTGGTTCGTCGAAGAGGCCGAGTCCTGCGCGATGTTCGACGTCGACGTCCTCGATCTGGCCGACGTGGAACTGCCGCTGTCGCTGACGCAGGAGCCCGGGGCCGAGTCGGCCGTGCTGCTCGCCTCCGTCGCCGAACGGCTCGACTCGGCGGACGCGTTCGTCGTCATCACCCCCGAGTACAACCACAGCTTCACCGCCCCGATGAAGAACCTGATCGACTGGCACCGCGCCGAGTGGTCGGCCAAGCCGATCGGCTTCGTCTCCTACGGCGGACTGTCCGGCGGACTGCGGGCCGTCGAGCAGCTGCGCCTGGTCTTCGCCGAGCTGCACGCCGCCACCATCCGGGACACGGTCAGCTTCCACGGCGTGTGGCAGCACATCGGCGAGGACGGCGTGCTGCGCGCGCCGGACGCCGCGGTGCCGGCGAAGGTCATGCTCGAAAAGCTCCAGTGGTGGGCGTCCGCCCTCAAGGACGCCCGCACCGCCCGCCCGTACGCCGCCTGAAACCAGGGAGTGTCATGAGTTCCATCAGGGTGGAGGACGGCTACTTCACGCTGTTCAACATCTTTCACACCGAGGACCCGGCCGGGCAGCAGGTGCTGTTCGACCAGTGGCGCAGCCTGCCGCCGGCGAACGTGCAGCCCGGCCTGATCTCGGGCAACTTCCACCGGGGCCTCGAC
Organism: Streptomyces sp. NPDC101191; assembly: GCF_044767915.1. NCBI lineage: Bacteria > Bacillati > Actinomycetota > Actinomycetes > Kitasatosporales > Streptomycetaceae > Streptomyces > Streptomyces sp. NPDC101191. The sequence goes on along the minus strand of NZ_JBIWOU010000014.1, from coordinate 141,673 downwards.
GGCCGCTCCGTCGTGAACTACGCGCAGTGGGAGAGCCAGGAGGCGTACGACGCCTTCATGAGCGAGCGCGCCACGAAGGGCCGGCTCGGCAGCGCCCTGAACGTCTCCCGCCTGGACAACATCCCGTGCGAGGTCGTCCACACCTGGCACGACGAGCCCCGGATCTCCCTCGCCGAGCCCCGCTTCACCGTGGTGATCGTGGTCAAGGCGAAGCCGGAGGACCAGGCCGAGGTGCTCAAGGAGATGACCTACGACCCGCCGGAGCTCGCGACCACGCCGGGCTACGTGTCCCACGCCGTGCACCGCGGTCTGTCCGGGGAGTACGTCGTCAAGTACGCGCAGTGGGAGGACGAGGAGAGCTTCCGCGCCTTCCTCGGCCGGCCGAAGGAGCCGTCCGGGCTCGACGAGCTCGACGGCGTCACCGTCGAGCTCTACTTCAGCGAGATCGAGTACATCAGGGAGCGCGTGTGAGCCGCGACGGGACATGGCAGGACGCCGAGGCGCTGGAGACGGCGGCCGGCACCGCGGGCCACTGCGCCCACGGCGCCGACACGGCCGGGCGGCTCGCCGACGGGACCGTGGAGGCGCTGGCCGCGGCCGGCTTCACCAGCGCGTTCGCGCCGGTCCGGCCGGACGGCACGGCCGCCACGACTGCCACCTTCGGCGCGGTGACGCAGGCCGTCGCCGCGATCGGCGAGGGCTGCACGTCCGCCGCCTGGCTCGCCTCCCTGTGGGCGTACAACGGGCGCTTCACCGCCTTCCTGCCGGACGAGGGACGCCAGGAGGTCTGGGCGAAGGGCCCCGACACCCGCGTCGTCAGCTCGATGGTCGCGGCCGGCGTCCGGGCGGAGCAGGTGGACGGCGGCTGGGAGTTGTCCGGCAAGTGGCTCTACGTCAGCGGGGTCGAGTTCGCCGACTGGGCGCTGCTCAGCTCGGCGCCGCCGCGCGAGGGCGACCGCTCGATCCGGGTGTTCGCCGTGCCGAAGGACGCGTTCACGCACGAGGTGTCCTGGTCGACGCTCGGCATGCGCGCCACCGGCAGCCACACCCTGCTCGTGGAGCGGGCGTTCGTGCCGGAGTACCGCTCGTTCGTCTGGGACGACATGCGGCAGGGCGTCCTGCCCTCGGGGACCGGTTCCTCCGTGCACGGCGCGCCGCTGTTCGCGGTGAACGGGCTCACCTTCGCGGCGCCCATCCTCGGTGCCGCCCGTGCCGCCCTGCGCCTGGTCGAGGACCAGCTGGCCACGCCGCCGAGCGGCGCCCGGGCGGCGGCGCGGGACTCGGCCCGGATCGCGTACACCCGCGCGGCGGGCGAGATCGACGCGGCGGCGCTGCTGCTCGCGCGGGTCGCGGAGACCGCCGACCTGGGCGGGCTCGCCGAGGACGGCGCGGCCTTCCGCAGCCACCGGGACGCCACGCTCGCCGTGGAGATCCTGGTCGGCGCGGTGGACCGGCTGTTCAAGGTGAGCGGCACCCGCGGGCAGGCGACGACCTCCCCGATGCAGCGGATCTGGCGCGACGTCCACGCGGCGGGCTCGCACGCGGCCCTCCAGTTCGAGCCGGCCGCACTGGCGTTCACGCAGCGGCTCGTCGCGGCCTGATCGCGGCCGCCGGGAGACGGTCCCCGGGGCGTGCGGGCCCCGGGGGCGTGCGGCGGTGAGGGCGTGCGGGCCCTTCAGCCGCGGGCGGCGGCAGCCCCGTGGTCCGGTTCCACGAAGACCACGGGGCCGTCGTTGTCCAGGACGACCCGGGCGAGCAGACCGGTGAGCGCGTCGCGTTCCGCCGGGTCGAGGCCGGCCGGGAGCTCCTCGATGCGCCGGCAGGCGTCGGTGTAGAAGCGGTCGGCGAGGCGGGCGCCCCGCGGGGTGAGCGCCACCCGGACCGCACGGCTGTCGTGCGGGTCCGGCTCGCGCCGCACGAGACCGTTGTTCTCGGTGCGGTCCACGAGTCCGGTGAGACTCGATTTGGCGAGCCCGAGCATCGAGCACAGTGCGCCCATGCCGTACGGCTGCGCCATCAATACGCACAGCAATTGGCCCTGCTGCGGCGTGAGGCCGTGCTCACGGCCCGCCTGGGCGTACACGGCGTTCACGAGGAACGAGGACCGCACCAGTGCGGCCGCGAGCCCCATCCTGCCGTCCTCTTCATGCTTGGCCACGCGCACAGCGTAGCACGCGAATATCGAAAGTTCGTGGCAGGAACTTCCAGTTCTTAACAAAGATCTGTAGTTCTTGAAGTTCTTATGTGTTGTGGTTCGCAGTGCGAACCACTAGCGTCTTTCATCAGAACCCGACGCAATTTCATAGGTTTGTGGAGTGTGAATCATGAGTCGTACTGTCGCCGTTGTGGGTGGAGGCTACGGGGGCGCCGCGGTGGCCAAGGCCCTCGAGACCGAGGCCGAGGTCGTCCTGATCGACCCGCGTGACGCCTTCGCCAACGTGGCGGGCTCGCTGCGCGCGCTGGCCCAGCCCGAGTGGGCGCCCAACATGTTCTTCCCGTTCAAGACCCTGGTGACGAAGGGCACGGTCATCCAGGACCGCGCCGTCTCGGTCGACCCGGCCGGCGTCACCCTGGCCTCCGGCAAGCGCGTCGACGCCGACTACGTGGTCCTGGCCACCGGCTCGAACTACGCCTACCCGGCCAACCCGGCCGCCCCCAACACCACTGAGGCGCTCGAGGACTTCCGCACCTCGCACAAGGAGCTCCTCCAGGCCGGCAAGGTGCTGATCCTCGGCGCCGGCCCGGTCGGCCTCGAGCTCGCCGGTGAGATCAAGGAGGTCTGGCCGGACAAGCACGTCACCATCGTCGACCCGGCCACCGAGCTGCTCCCCGGCTTCAAGCCCGAGGTCGTCGAGGAGCTGCACAAGCAGCTCGCCGAGCTGGGCGTCGAGGTCCGCCTCGGCACCGGCCTGACCGCCGAGCCCGGCACCCAGTCCGGCCAGGCCGGCGCCTTCACGGTCACCACCACCGCCGGCGACGAGATCTCCGCCGACGTCTGGTACCGCGCCTTCGGCACCACGATCAACAACGACTACCTCGCCGACGGCAAGCTCACCGCCCTCACCGCGCAGGGCCAGGTCGAGGTGACCGAGAAGCTGAACGTCAAGGGTCACGACCACGTCTACGCGGTCGGCGACATCACCGACGTCGCCGAGGCCAAGATGGCCGGCTACGCGATGCAGCACGCCGAGGTCGTCGCCAAGAACATCCTCGCGCAGCTCAAGGGCGAGGAGCCGACCGAGACCTACCAGCCGCTCGGCTTCCCGATGATCCTCCTGCCGCTCGGCACCCAGGGCGGCGTCGGCCAGCTGCCCTCGCCCGAGGGCCCGTTCGTCGCCCCGGCCGAGATGGTCTCCCAGTACAAGGGCCAGGACCTCTTCACCGGCCGCTTCGTCGGCACCCTGGGCCCCACGGCCGGCTGACCCCGGCCGGACCCACGGCCGGCCGACCCCGGTCGGACCCACGGCCGGCCGACCCCGGCCGACGCTCCACACCACAACCCCATAGCACCACCGCACCACCCGAGCTCGCCGCGCGAGCTCGCCGGTCCACCTGGATCCCCCGCCACGGACCGGCGAGCACGCGCGGCGTTCGCGTTTCCCGATCCGTTCCTACGACCACGGAGACGACGCCCATGACGGCATCCGCCGACACCACGCCCGGCGCACCCGCGGCCGGCACACCCGCGGCCGGTCCCGCCGACACCTTCCTGCGCATCGAGAAGGGCAGCCCGGACGCCACCGAACTCGCCGCGCTCACCGCCGTGCTGCTCGCCCGGACGGCCGCCCTCTCCGGGTCGGGCGCCGAGGCCGACGCCGAGCCCGGCGAGGGCGCGGACCCGCGCTCCCGCCGCACCGCCCGCTGGCGGCGGCTCGAGCGCCGCACCCGCACCGGCACGCCGCGCAGCTGGCGCGACGACACGCGCCGCTGATGCGGACGTACGCCGCCGGCGCACCCGCGGTCGGCGCCGTGAGGACGCCCGGGGGTGCGGCGGCGCGCACGGCGTCGCCGTACCCCGGTGAGCCCGGCGTCCCCGTCCACCACCTGGTACGCCGCCTGGTACGCCGCCGCCTCACCCGGTGCCTGGCCACGGTCAGGAAATGAGGCGGCACGCGCATCGAGGGCGGCACCCGGGGAGACCCGGAGACCCCGGGCCGACCGGAAGCCCCGGAACGACCGGAGAACCCGGGACACCCGGAGAACCCGGGCCGAGACGACCGGAGAACCCGGGACACCCGGAGAGACCGGGACGACCGGGGCGCCCGGAACACCCGGGACGCGCCGGGCGCCCGGGGCACCGGGAGCGCCCGGAGAACACCTACCGCCCGGAGTTGACCCCATGCCAGACCCGCTGAACACCGATGCCGCTCCCTCCGGGACCCGCGAGATCACCCTCGACGCCGCCGGCATCCCCCTGTCGGGGCTGCTCGCCGAGCCGCGCCACGGGCGCCCGAGGGCCGTCGTGGTCGCGGTGCACGGCGGCGGCATGCGCGCGGGCTACTTCGACAGCCGGGCCCGCCCCGGACTCTCGCTGCTCGCCCTCGGCGCCGACCTCGGCTACACGGTCCTCGCCGTGGACCGCCCCGGCTACGGCGCCTCGGCCGCCTGGCTGCCCCGAGGCCAGTCCCTGGCACAGCAGGCGGCGACGCTGCACGACGGCCTCGCCGACTTCGCCGCCACCCATGACACCGGCGCCGGCGTCTTCCTCGTGGCCCACTCCAACGGCGGCAAGCTCGCCCTGGCCGCGGCCGCCGAGGAACGCGGCGACGACCTGCTCGGCCTGGACATCTCCGGACTCGGCAGCCGACTCGCCGTCGGCACCGACCAGCTCCCCGGGCAGAACGGGCACGGTGACTGGCGCCGCCACTGGGGCTCGCTGCGGCTCTACCCGCCGGACGCCTTCCGGCAGGGCCGGCACCTGGTGTCCCCAGTGCCCGAAATGGAGGCGCGGGAGGGGCCGTTGTGGCCGGACGTGTACCCGACGATCGCCCGGCGGGTGCGGATCCCGGTCCGCTTCACGTTCGCCGAGCAGGAACAGTGGTGGCTGTTCGACGACGAGGCCCTGGCCGCCCTGCGGCGTCCCCTGGGCGCCCCCACCACCGTGATCGCCCACCAGCCGGACGCCGGGCACAACCTGAGCCTCGGCTGGGCGGCGCGCACCTACCACCTCAAGGCACTCGGCTTCCTTGAGGACTGCCTGCTCGCCAAGGACGCGGCGCCGGCCCGGCCCGCCGCCCGGCCGCCCGTGAGCCTGCCGGTCCCCGTGCCGTGACCCCCGATCGGAGACACGAGCCACCGAAGCCGCCGAAGCCACCGAGAGACAGGCAGAGATGAGCATCGACACGCTGGACACTCGTGAGAACGCCGAGCACGTCCTGGACCGCGGCCCCGTCGTCGTACCGACGCGCGAGCACCACGAAACCGCGTCGTGCGCCCACCCCGCCGTCCCGGCCTGCGGCCACCCCGCGCCGGCCGCGGACGAGCCCGCTCCCCCGGCCGTCGTGCGGCCCGCGCTGCTCGCCGGGGAGGAGCACGAGGCCCCGGACCCGTGGATCTTCCGCGGCACCGACTGACCACCGCGCGCAGCGCCGCGCGCACCCACCCATCGATCCGCCGTCACCACCCACCTTCTGGAGAGACATGTCCCGCCGTCTGTTCACCTCGGAATCCGTGACCGAGGGCCACCCCGACAAGATCGCCGACCAGATCAGCGACACCGTCCTGGACGCCCTGCTCGCCCAGGACCCGGCCTCGCGCGTCGCCGTGGAGACCCTGATCACCACCGGCCAGGTCCACATCGCCGGTGAGGTGACGACGGCCGCCTACGCGGACATCGCCACGCTCGTCCGCAACAAGATCCTCGAGATCGGCTACGACTCCTCGGCGAAGGGCTTCGACGGCGCCTCCTGCGGCGTGTCGGTGTCCATCGGCGCCCAGTCGCCGGACATCGCGCAGGGCGTCGACACGGCCTACGAGTCCCGTGTCGAGGGCGAGGCCGACGAGCTCGCCGCCCAGGGCGCGGGCGACCAGGGGATCATGTTCGGCTACGCGTCGGACGAGACCCCGAACCTGATGCCGCTGCCGATCGAGCTGGCCCACCGCCTCTCGCGCCGCCTCACCGAGGTCCGCAAGGACGGCACCGTCCCCTACCTGCGCCCCGACGGCAAGACCCAGGTCACCATCGAGTACCTGGGCAGCCACCCGGTCCGCCTGGACACGGTCGTGGTCTCCTCCCAGCACGCCTCCGGCATCGACCTGGACGGCCTGCTCATCCCGGACGTGCGCCGGCACGTCGTCGAGCACGTCCTGGCCCAGCTCGCCGAGGACGGCATCAAGCTGGAGACCGAGGGCTACCGCCTGCTCGTGAACCCCACCGGCCGCTTCGAGATCGGCGGCCCCATGGGCGACGCCGGCCTCACCGGCCGCAAGATCATCATCGACACGTACGGCGGCTACGCCCGCCACGGCGGCGGCGCCTTCTCCGGCAAGGACCCGTCCAAGGTCGACCGCTCCGCCGCCTACGCCATGCGCTGGGTCGCCAAGAACGTCGTCGCCGCCGGCCTCGCCCGCCGCTGCGAGGTCCAGGTCGCGTACGCCATCGGCAAGGCCGAGCCCGTCGGCCTCTTCGTCGAGACCTTCGGCACCGGGACCGTCTCCCAGGAGCGCATCGAGCAGGCCATCGCCCAGGTCTTCGACCTGCGCCCGGCGGCGATCATCCGCGACCTGGACCTGAAGCGGCCCATCTACTCCCAGACCGCGGCGTACGGCCACTTCGGCCGCGAGCTGCCGGACTTCACCTGGGAGCGCACCGACCGCGCCGAGGCGCTCAAGGCCGCCGCGGCCCACTGACGACCCCAGGAATCCGATCCCCAGGGCGGCCGGGCGACCGGCCGGCCGCCCGGCCGGCGCCGGCCACCGACAGGAGTGCAGGAGTTCACGTGCGTATCGCGGTGACAGGATCCATTGCCACGGACCATCTGATGGTCTTCCCCGGGCGGTTCTCGGACCAGCTCATCCCCGACCAACTCGCCCACGTCTCCCTCTCCTTCCTGGTCGACGCCCTCGAAGTGCGCCGGGGCGGCGTCGCCGCCAACATCGCCTTCGGCCTCGGCCGCCTCGGCCTCGACCCCCTCCTCGTCGGGGCCGTGGGCGCCGACTTCGCCGAGTACGAGGTGTGGCTCAAGGAGCACGGCGTCGACACCGGCGCCGTCCACGTCTCCGCCGAGCGCGGCACCGCCCGCTTCATGTGCATCACCGACGAGGACGCCAACCAGATCGCCGCCTTCTACGCCGGCGCGATGCAGGAGGCCCGGGACATCGACCTGGCGCACTCCCTCTACGGACGCCCGCGCCCCGACCTGGTCCTCGTCGGCCCGAACGACCCCGAGGCGATGCTCCGGCACACCCGCGACTGCCGGGACCTCGGTCTGGCCTTCGCCGCCGACCCCTCCCAGCAGCTCGCCCGCCTCGACGGCCCACAGGTGTGCGAGCTGGTGGACGGCGCACGCTGGCTCTTCACCAACGAGTACGAGGCCGCGCTGCTCCTCGAACGCACCGGCCGCGACCGCGACGACGTCCTCGCCGGGGTCGGCGCCTGGGTCACCACCCTGGGCGGCGACGGCGTCCGCATCGACCGCGCGGGCCACGACCCGCTCGTCGTCGGCGCCGTCCCCGACGCACCGGTCACCGACCCCACCGGGGTGGGAGACGCCTTCCGGGCCGGCTTCCTCGCGGCCCTCAGCCACCGGCTACCCCTGTCCGCCGCCGCCCGCCTGGGCTGCGTGGTGGCCTCGGCGGCCCTGGCGACGGTCGGCTCGCAGGCGTACCGCCTCGACCGGCAGCAGCTCGCGGCGACGGCGGAGCGCGCCTACGGCCCGGCCGCGGCCGCGGAGCTCGGCCCCGCGCTGGACGCCCTTCTCGCCCCGGACGCGACGCACACCCTTGACGCCCCGAACGGCTTGGACGGCACCTCATGACAGACCTCCGTGAAGCACTCGCCACCCGAGTCGTCGTCGCCGACGGCGCCATGGGCACGATGCTGCAGGCGCAGGACCCCTCCCTGGACGACTTCCAGCAGCTGGAGGGCTGCAACGAGATCCTGAACGTCACCCGGCCCGACATCGTCCGCTCCGTCCACCAGGCCTACTTCGCGGTCGGCGTGGACTGCGTGGAGACGAACACCTTCGGTGCCAACCTGGCCGCGCTCGGCGAGTACGACATCCCCGAGCGGGTCCACGAGCTGTCCGAGGCCGGTGCGCGGATCGCCCGCGAGGTCGCCGACGAGTTCACGGCGAGCACCGGGCAGCAGCGCTGGGTCCTCGGCTCGATGGGTCCCGGCACGAAGCTGCCGACCCTCGGCCACGCCCCGTACACGGCGCTGCGTGACGCCTACCAGCAGAACGCCGAGGGCCTGCTCGCCGGCGGCGCCGACGCCCTGCTCGTCGAGACCACCCAGGACCTGCTGCAGACCAAGGCGTCGATCATCGGCGCCCGCCGCGCCCTCGACACCCTCGGCGTCGACGTCCCGCTGATCTGTTCCGTCACCGTCGAGACGACGGGCACCATGCTGCTGGGCTCGGAGATCGGCGCCGCGCTGACGGCGCTGGAGCCGCTGGGCATCGACATGATCGGCCTCAACTGCGCCACCGGGCCGGCCGAGATGAGCGAGCACCTGCGCTACCTCGCCCGCCACTCGCGCATCCCGCTGTCCTGCATGCCGAACGCCGGCCTGCCGGTCCTGACGTCGGACGGCGCCCACTACCCGTTGTCGGCCGCGGAGTTGGCGGACGCGCACGAGACGTTCGTGGCCGAGTACGGCCTGAGCCTGGTGGGCGGCTGCTGCGGCACGACACCGGAGCACCTGGGCCGGATCGTGGAACGCGTCCGCGGCATCGTCCCCCCACCGCGCGAGCCGCGACCGGAGCCGGGCGCGGCGTCCCTGTACAGCCATGTGCCGTTCCGTCAGGACGCGTCGTACCTGGCGATCGGTGAGCGGACGAACGCGAACGGGTCGAAGAAGTTCCGCGAGGCGATGCTGGAGGCCCGGTGGGACGACTGTGTGGAGATGGCGCGCGACCAGATCCGTGAGGGCGCGCACATGCTGGACCTGTGCGTGGACTACGTGGGCCGTGACGGTGTCGCGGACATGGAGGAGCTGGCGGGTCGTTTCGCGACCGCGTCGACGCTGCCGATCGTGCTGGACTCCACCGAGGTGGAGGTCATCCGGGCCGGTCTGGAGAAGCTGGGTGGCCGGGCGGTCATCAACTCGGTCAACTACGAGGACGGCGACGGCCCGGAGTCGCGGTTCGCGAAGGTCACCCGTCTGGCACAGGAGCACGGTGCGGCGCTGATCGCGCTGACGATCGACGAGGAGGGCCAGGCCCGCACGGTCGAGAACAAGGTCGCCATCGCCGAGCGTCTGATCGCCGACCTGACCGGCAACTGGGGCATCCTCGAGTCCGACATCCTCATCGACACCCTCACGTTCACGATCTGCACGGGGCAGGAGGAGTCGCGCAGGGACGGGATCGCGACGATCGAGGCGATCCGTGAGCTGAAGCGGCGGCATCCGCTGGTGCAGACGACGCTGGGCCTGTCGAACATCTCCTTCGGTCTCAATCCGGCCGCCCGGATCCTGCTGAACTCGGTGTTCCTGGACGAGTGCGTGAAGGCGGGGCTGGACTCGGCGATCGTGCACGCGTCGAAGATCCTGCCGATCGCGCGCTTCGACGAGGAGCAGGTGCAGACGGCGCTCGACCTCATCTACGACCGGCGACGCCCTCAGCAGGGGGACGAGCCGGCTTATGACCCGCTGCAGAAGCTGATGGCGCTGTTCGAGGGTGCGACGGCGAAGTCGCTGAAGGCCGGCAAGGCGCAGGAGCTCGCGGCGCTGCCGCTGGAGGAGCGTCTGAAGCGGCGGATCATCGACGGTGAGAAGAACGGTCTGGAGGCGGACCTCGACGAGGCCCTGACCACGACCCCGGCTCTCGACATCGTCAACAACACGCTGCTGGACGGCATGAAGACGGTCGGTGAGCTGTTCGGCTCCGGTCAGATGCAGCTGCCGTTCGTGCTCCAGTCCGCCGAGGTCATGAAGACCGCGGTGGCCCATCTGGAGCCCCACATGGAGAAGTCGGACGCCGAGGGCAAGGGCACCATCGTCCTGGCCACGGTCCGCGGTGACGTCCACGACATCGGCAAGAACCTCGTCGACATCATCCTCTCCAACAACGGCTACAACGTGGTCAACCTGGGCATCAAGCAGCCCGTCTCCGCGATCCTGGAGGCCGCCGAGGAGCACGCGGCCGACGTGATCGGCATGTCCGGTCTGCTGGTGAAGTCGACCGTGATCATGAAGGAGAACCTGGAGGAGCTGAACGGCCGGGGGCTGGCCGGCAGGTTCCCGGTGATCCTCGGTGGCGCGGCTCTGACCCGGGCGTATGTCGAGCAGGACCTGCACGAGATCTACGACGGTGAGGTCCGCTACGCCCGCGACGCGTTCGAGGGCCTGCGTCTGATGGACGCGCTGATGGCCGTGAAGCGAGGCGTCCCCGGCGCGACCCTGCCCGAGCTCAAGCAGCGCCGGGTCCCGAAGCGGGACACCCCGCTCCTGGACGTACGCGAGCCGGAACCGGCCGGGCGCTCCGACGTCGCCACCGACAATCGTGTGCCCGAGGCGCCCTTCCTCGGCACCCGGGTCGTCAAGGGCATCGCGCTCAAGGAGTACGCGAGCTGGCTCGACGAGACGGCGCTGTTCAAGGGCCAGTGGGGGCTGAAGGACAGCGGGACGATCGAGACCGAGGGCCGGCCGCGGCTGCGCGCCTGGCTCGACCGGCTGCAGACCGACCAGCTCCTCGAAGCAGCCGTCGTCCACGGCTACTTCCCCTGTGTCTCCAAGGGCGACGACCTGATCGTCCTGGACGAGCACGGGGCCGAGCGGACCCGCTTCTCCTTCCCGCGCCAGCAGCGGGGCCGCCGCCTCTGCCTGGCCGACTACTTCCGCTCCGAGGAGTCCGGGGAGACGGATGTCCTGGCTCTTCAGATGGTCACGGTCGGTTCGAGGATCGGTGAGGAGACGGCGAAGCTGTTCGCCGCCGACGCCTACCGCGACTACCTCGAACTGCACGGTCTCTCCGTGCAGTTGGCCGAAGCGCTCGCCGAGTACTGGCACGCACGCGTACGGGCGGAGTGGGGCATCGCCGGCGCCTCGGAACCGGCCGGGATCGAGGGCATGCTCCGCACCGAGTACCAGGGCTGCCGCTACTCCCTCGGCTACCCCGCCTGCCCCGACCTGGAGGACCGCGCCAAGATCGCCGCACTCCTCGAACCCGGACGCATCGGCGTCCACCTCTCCGAGGAGTACCAGCTCCACCCCGAACAGTCCACGGACGCCTTCGTCGTCCACCACCCGGAAGCGACCTACTTCAACGCCGGAGGACGCCGATGACCACAGTGCGCGAGGTTCTCGCGAGCGGAACCCGTTCCTTCTCCTTCGAGTTCTTCCCCCCGAAGACCGAGGCGGGCACCCACACCCTGTGGAACGCGATCCGCCGGATCGAGCAGCTGTCGCCGACCTTCGTCTCCGTGACCTACGGAGCGGGCGGCTCCTCGCGGGACCGCACGGTGGAGGTGACCAAGCGCATCGCGACGGAGACGACCCTGCGGCCCGTCGCCCACCTCACCGCCGTCGGGCACTCGGTCGCCGAACTGCGCCACATCATCGGCCAGTACGCGGACGCGGGCGTGCGGGACGTCCTCGCCCTGCGGGGCGACCCGCCGGGCGACCCGAACGCGCCCTGGATCGCCCACCCGGAGGGTTTCACGCACGCCCATGAACTGGTCTCCCTGGTCAGGGAGCTGGGCGACTTCGGCATCGGTGTCGCGGCATTTCCGGAGCAGCACCCGCGCTCGCGCGACTGGGAGACCGACGTCCGGCACTTCGTCGCGAAGTGCAAGGCGGGCGCGGACTACGCGATCACCCAGATGTTCTTCGACCCGGAGGACTACCTGCGACTGCGCGACCGGGTGGACGTGGCCGGCTGCGACACCCCGATCATCCCGGAGATCATGCCCGCCACGGACGTGCGCCAGATCAGCCGCTTCGCCGAACTCAGTGGTGCGAGCTTCCCCGAGGACCTCGCCCACCGCCTGGAGGCGGCCCGCGACAACCCGGCCGAAGGCCACCGCATCGGCGTCGACCACGCCACGCGCATGGCCGAGCGACTCCTCGCCGAGGGTGCGCCCGGCCTGCACTACATCACGCTCAACAAGTCCCTCGCGACGCTTGAGATCCACCAGAACATCGCGTCCACCCACGCCGCGCCCGGCACCCCCAGCACTAGGAGCTTTGCACGTGTCTGAGTTCACCGATTTCAAGGTCGCCGACATCACCCTCGCGGAGTTCGGCCGCAAGGAGATCACCCTCGCCGAGCACGAGATGCCCGGCCTCATGGCCATCCGCCGCGAATACGCCGAGGCGCAGCCCCTGGCCGGCGCCCGTATCACCGGCTCCCTCCACATGACCGTGCAGACCGCCGTCCTCATCGAAACCCTCGTCGCCCTCGGCGCCCAGGTCCGCTGGGTGTCCTGCAACATCTACTCCACCCAGGACCACGCCGCCGCCGCCATTGCCGCCGCCGGCATCCCCGTCTTCGCCTGGAAGGGCGAAACCCTCGAAGAGTACTGGTGGTGCACCGAACAGGCCCTCACCTGGCCCGACGCCGACGGCCCCAACATGATCCTCGACGACGGCGGCGACGCCACCCTCCTCGTCCACAAGGGCGTCGCCTACCGCAAGACCGGCGCCCTGCCCGAAGCCACCAACGAAGAACTCGCCGTCGTCCGCACCCTGCTGGAAAGCAGTCCCCTCGACTGGACCACCATCGCCGGCACCATCCGCGGCGTCACCGAGGAAACCACCACCGGCGTCCACCGCCTCTACGAGATGCACCGCGAAGGCGAGCTCCTCTTCCCGGCGATCAACGTGAACGACGCCGTGACGAAGTCGAAGTTCGACAACAAGTACGGCTGCCGCCACTCCCTGATCGACGGCATCAACCGCGCCACCGACGTCCTCATCGGTGGCAAGACCGCCGTCGTCTTCGGCTACGGCGACGTCGGCAAGGGCTGCGCCGAGTCCCTCCGCGGCCAGGGCGCCCGCGTCATCGTCACCGAGATCGACCCCATCTGCGCCCTCCAGGCAGCCATGGACGGCTACCAGGTCGCCACCCTCGACGACGTCGTGGAGACCGCCGACATCTTCATCACCACGACCGGCAACAAGGACATCATCATGGCCGCCGACATGGCCAAGATGAAGCACCAGGCGATCGTGGGCAACATCGGCCACTTCGACAACGAGATCGACATGGCCGGCCTGGCCAAGATCCCGGGCATCGTCAAGGACGAGGTCAAGCCGCAGGTCCACACCTGGACCTTCCCGGACGGCAAGGTCCTCATCGTCCTGTCCGAGGGCCGTCTGCTGAACCTGGGCAACGCCACCGGTCACCCGTCCTTCGTGATGTCGAACTCCTTCGCCGACCAGACCCTGGCCCAGATCGAGCTCTTCACCAAGCCGGAGCAGTACCCGACCGACGTCTACGTGCTGCCCAAGCACCTCGACGAGAAGGTCGCCCGCCTCCACCTCGACGCCCTCGGCGTCAAGCTGACGACCCTCCGCCCGGAGCAGGCCGAATACATCGGCGTCCCCGTCGACGGCCCCTACAAGCCCGACCACTACCGCTACTGACGCGGCACGCCAGCGCCCCACCCGCCCGGGTGGGGCGCTTTCGGCGTTCCGGGAGCCTGCTCCCCACCCCGGCCCCGGCCCACCCGCTACACTGACCGCACGCCTTGCCTTCGTAGCTCAGGGGATAGAGCACCGCTCTCCTAAAGCGGGTGTCGCAGGTTCGAATCCTGCCGGGGGCACAAGCCAAAAGGGCACCTACCGATCTTGGTAGGTGCCCTTTGACATCCCCAGCTGACATCAACGGCAGCGGTCGGCCGAGGACAGCCGCGAGCGCGCGGAACGAAATGCAGGTGCCGGCTGCCGGGCCTGGCAGGCAGGATCACGCCATGTCGACCGATGTCAGCGGAATGATCGAGTGCAGACCGGGGCCCCGGCTGTGGGGCCGCAAGATGAGGACACAGTCTGGGAAGCGGGCATCGACCTCTTCGTGCTGAACAGAGGCAACGCTTACGACGGCCTCGCGTGTCTCTTCGGCATCCGCAACTCCTTCGGCTTCCGTCCGCTTGCTGAGGACCGTGGCTTCCCGGATGACGCGTCGGAAGGGTTGCGTCGTGAGTTCGTCGGCTACGGCGGCCCCGACTCCGTGTACGGGACGACATGGGTGACCTGGGCCGAGCTGTCCGCCACGGACTGGCAGGAGACGAACGCCTCCGGCACACGAAGTCGTCTGCCGCAGGGACCGACTCCGACTGGGGCCGCGTCTGGAGCGTCATGCGCATCCTCAGCGAAGTCCACGGCTCGGAGAACGTGCGTCTCGTCGTCTGATTCCACTGACTCGACCCCGCGCTGAAGATGGGGGCGGGCCGGACAGCATCCAGCGCACGCAGCCGCAGTCGGGACGGCCCCCAGGCCGCTGTCGCTTGCGGAACTGCTCAGCGGTCATCTTGCGGTCGGTTCACTCCGCGATCCGCGAGGCGGCTGTTTCCCACGGCCTCGGCTCCACCACGTCTTCGTCATCATCGGCGTCTTCCCGGTACCACCCTGTTCCAGCGAGCCAGATTTCGAGCCACTCGGCCAGACTCCCGGCGTCGACGAACCAGGCGGCGGCTCCTTCGTCCGCCATGGCGTTCGGGTCGAAGAGGAGGACCATGCCGGTCTCGCTGAGGCAGTCCACCGCGGCGTACATGGCGCAGCCCCAGTCGAGGATCGGCAGCACTCCAGCTGGCCAGTACGGTGTTTCTCCCTCGGCCGAGGCGGATCGTTCGGATTGGTACTCGCTCAGTGCCGTACGTCCTGGCCCAATCAGCGGAAGAAGCTGGTAATCGGGGCCGTAGCCACCGTTGGCCACCTCCCGATACAGGCTCGCCAGCAGGGGCGGGAGGGCGAAGCCGAGAATTGCCTCCGTCTCGGCAACCTCCTCGGCAGTGGCAACGGGAGGCAAGGCCGTAGAAGTGGCCTTGGCCTTCGCCGCTACGCGGGGAACGAGATCTTCGATGGCTTTCACGTTCGGGATCCTGTCAGGCACCTACGACAGAAAGCGCCGTCCTGTCGGGTCCCCTTGCAGGTGCCGCCAGCCGCACAACGCCCTGATCAGGGAAAAGGCGCCAGGGGTGACGCGAAGACCCCCAACCGAGGGTGGTTGAGGGGCTTGGCATGAAGCGCCACGTCAACGGTGGCGATCGGGCCGATTCCGCTTAAGAAGCCGGTCCATATGGCTGATCGCCTCGCGCTGCGTGTCCTGGACCACGTGCGGTGACACGTCCATCGTGATGCTGATCTGGCTGTGCCCGAGGACCTCCATCACTACCCGGGGTGCAGCCCCGGCGACGGTGAGTAGCGTTGCCGTACCGTGCCGGGCGTCGTGGAGCCGGATCATGCGGAGGCCTGCGGATGCGGCGACACGGTGCGCGGCTCGACGGGGCGGCCGGTACCCGTGGTGAAGACGCAGCCGCCCTCCTGCCCCTTCTCCCCCGCCTTGGCCCGCTGATCGTTCCGCTTCATCCGGTGCCACCGGAGGGGCGCAACGCACAAGGCGGGCAACGGTACGACCCCGCCGGCGGCGCCCCTTGGGGTCGTCGTCGTACAGGACGCCGCGTCGGCGCTGGGTCTGCTGGCGGACGTAGATAACCCGTTTGTCGAGGTCGACGTCCGCCCAGCAGCCCGACCAGCTCTCCCCGCCGCAGCCCCATGGCGATGGCGAGGACGAAGGCCGCGTACAGCAGATCCCGCCGGGCGACGCCGAAGAAGGTGAGCGTCTCGTCCAGGGACCACGGACTCAGCTCCCGCGCCTTCGTCCGGGGCGGCTCGACGAGGGAGGCCACGTTGCGCGTGACCAGTTTTCTGCCAGCGAGTCAGAACATCCCGCTCGGCTCGCGTGACATGCCCCAGACCAGCCCCCTCGATCAGCTGGTCGTATGGGTCAGGTCGGTGCCGCC
This sequence comes from Streptomyces sp. NPDC101191, assembly GCF_044767915.1. Taxonomy (NCBI): domain Bacteria; kingdom Bacillati; phylum Actinomycetota; class Actinomycetes; order Kitasatosporales; family Streptomycetaceae; genus Streptomyces; species Streptomyces sp. NPDC101191. The sequence continues at coordinate 125,551 of NZ_JBIWOU010000014.1, read as the reverse complement.
GGCCAGCTGTCAGGCGAACGGCACCGACATCACTCAATCGAGTTCAGTAGCGGGCGAGGGTCCAGTTCGTGAGGCGGTCCACGATGTCGAGAACCGACCTGCGTGCCCCGGCGGAGATGAACGCGAAGACGACGAACGAGGGGATGAGCGCCACGATCACGACCAACGCGGGCAGCAAACGGACCACGGTGGTGCAGAAGTCCAGCAGGGCGCGGAGGGTCCGGGTCTGAGACAAGAGGTCGATCAAACGGTCCAGCAAGGTGCACTCCTCGGATACGCGAGCGGGGTCACCTGGTGTCCGACTGAGGGCATACGTCTCCCTCGGACGGTGCCTTGTCAAGGCAACCAAGCTAATGAAGAACCCCGCTGGCCCGCGTTTCACGAGTCAGCGGCAGGTTCGAAACCTGCTGCGCATCCCTGTCTCCCTGCATATCGACCTACGGCGCCGGACAGCAGTCTGGCGGACAGCTGAATTTACTGACCGTCACACTGTCATTCAAGAGCGAATTTTAGTCACTGTCTAGAAACGCTCGAAGCTACTGCCTCAGCTTGAATGCGTGATGTCGGCCAGTCGTCCGTGATCAGGCCGGTGCTGGTCAGACAGCCGTCGACCAGGTCCGGACGGTACTGGATCTGCTTGAGCCTGCGCTTGACGGCGCGAGTGATCTGGCCGAGGTCGGCTGCGGCGAGGTTGCCGATGTCGCGTTTGACCAGTGACCAGAGGCCCTCTTGCGGGTTCAAGTCCGGTGCGTAACGCGGAAGTTGGAAGACGGTGAGCCAGTCCGCGTGGTCGGCGATGAATCGGCGCATCGCCTCGACCAGGTGCATGCGCAGGTTGTCCCAGACCAGCACGATCGGGCCGCCGAGCTGGATGTGCGCTCTGACCAGCAGGTCGCACAGGTCGCGCCAGCCGATGCCCTTCGGCTCGCCCTTGCGGCCCCGGTACTCGCGGACCGAGTAGAACGTCCGGGACCGCTCCCCCGGCTTGTAGCAGGCCAACCCGGCTATGGACACCCGGCCCGAGCCCCGGCCACGGACCCGGACCACTGGCGTTGAGCCCTTGCGTCCCCAGCTTCTCGCTCGCGGCGGCGTCATCGACTGCCCGGCTTCGTCCTCGAAGAGGATCCAGCCGTCACATGCCGCCGCGGTGCTCTTACCTGCGGCCAGGTCTCCTTCTTACAGACCTCGACCGCCGCATCGTCACGCTCGATCGCCCGCCGAGCTGGCTTCTGCCAGGACCGGCCGTGCCGCTTCAGCAGCAGCCACGTGCCCTCCACGGTGTAGCTCACGTGGAACAGCCGGCCGATCAGCGTCTTGATCCGGGCCAGGGTCCACCGCTGGTCGGCCCAGCCGTGGACCAGCGGCCCACGCTCCAGTTCCCGTTCCAGCCTCGCGATCTGTGCTTGCGCGATTGGAACCGTGACGTCCGAGTCCGGGAGACGCGGACAAGCCGTAATCATCCGATGAGGAATCCGACTCCGACCAGAACCACCACGAACGTGCCGACGAAGACGGCCGTCTGCCTCCCTACATGGTCGTCCACCGGCTCTTCGGCTTCTTGCCGCTTCTTCTGCCGAGTCAGCCACCCTGCAAATATGATCCGCATGATCACCAGAGTCAGCGCAATCAGAGTGATCACGAAAGCGGCTTCCTTGCTTTCATAGCCCCGGGCAGCCGATTGGGCATATCCGCCCACCAGAAGGACGGTGGGGACGGCCACTGAAGCCAGCTTGTGTCGCCGTGTGGTAGTCATGGAGGCCACGGCAATCCACAGGGCGAGGGCAGAGACGATGGCAAATGCCCACCATCCCGTGGTGGACAAATCGGGAATCAACATGGCCCCCTAGGGTGTGGAATCCAGCTTCCGCACTCGCTCTCAGTGCACCCACAGATGTTAAGCAGGGGTAGTGGACTGCGATCATGCCGGTTCCCGGCAATCTCCGAGCCTGGAACCCGCCCGAACGGCACCCGTGATCGCCCGGACAGGTCCTAAATTGCAGGGACGGCCTGCACGCTGGGCGGAGCGGTCTCCCATGCTCTACCGGATCACGTGCCCAGCCTTAGCGGCACAGCCCCATCATGGTGTCGTCAAAGTCGGGGAACTCCCGTGCGGCGTCCGCGATGATCGCCGGTGCCGAGGCTTGGCAGCCCGGGGCGTACTGCTGCGCGATGGCCGCCAGGTCTTCGTTGACCTGAGGAGCCCAATCGGGCTCGGGCTCGTACGATGTGGCGGCCTCCCAGGGGCCGAGGCCGTCGGCCAGCAGCCACAGGAACGCACCGAGGTCGCCGGCAACGACTCCAGTCTCTCCTTCGGAGCCCAGAAAGACGATGGGCTGCTCCACCAACTCCCGTCCCGGGCGGACCAGCCAGAACGCCGCGTACCCACCGGTGCCGTCCTGGCCGAAGACTCGGAAGGCATCGCCGTCCAGGTCGCCGTTACCTGTCCACGCACGGAACCAGTCCGTCGTCTCGTCGGCGCTTAGGAAGGACACATAGGGTTCGAAGTCCACACCATCCTCGCCGATACATGCGAGCCGGACCGCCATGGCAGCGGCGAGAGCGGCGGGGAACTGGCGATCTTCCTGCGGGATCATGCGCACAGAGTAGCGATCACTCCAGTCCCGGCAGCACCGCTCGACACACGACTGCCCGCGGCATCTGACATCCATCGCTGACATCAACGATGGTGAACAACAGCGGTAGTACGCGGCCCCTCTCAGCGGCCACAAGCAGCGGGCTGCCCCCGGCAATGGCCGCCCGACCGAACTCCTGAAAGCCGGTGTCGCAGGTTCGAATCCTGCGGGGGGCACAAGGGAACGGGCCCCTCCGCCGTCGTGGCGGAGGGGCCCCGTCCAGTAGCGGCCCGGAAAGCAAGGGAGAGCAGAGCTCACCGCATGCTCAGCCGCTCTTGTACATCGTCACCGAGATGGTCTGCTTCGTGCCGTCGTTGAAGTCGGTGCGGTCCCACACCGAGATGTGCGAGCTGTCCAGCATTCTCAGGTGCAGCACCTCATTGGCATTGCTCCAGTTGTAGTAGAAGAACTGGAAGTTCCGATCGGGGCTGTCTCCCATTCTTCTGGCTCCCCAGCTGCAGATGCGCGACTTGTCGTGCTTGCATACGGACCAGGCCTTTGCGTAAAGGTGGCAGTCTTCTCCCTGCCAAATGTCGATGCGCTTCAGCCTTGAGTCGGACGAGCGCCACTTTCCGTTGAACCGGTCGGCGGAGCACGAGGCGGCTGCTTCTTTCGCCGAGGTGACCGTGATTACGGCCGAGAGGGAGAGCGTCAGGGCGGCCGTCACGAGCAGCGCCATGATCTGGCGTAGGGGGCGGCCGACAGAAGAGGCGTAGGACATCGCGAACCTCCGGTGGCAGGTGGCAGGTGCCGGCACGGAATCGGGTCGCGTCTGACGGCATCGGAAGTAATCCCCGGGTGATTTCGACGAATGCCTCGCTGTGCCGTCCGGCCCGAGACTCGTCGGCCCCCTCGCCCTGCTAGCGCCACGTATTCAGGCGGGTGAGTGCCGTTTAACCCCCACCTACTCCAGACCAGCACTCCTGGATCCTGATCGCAAGTCAGGACGTCCTGCCGTGCGCTCCGTTCCGCGCATCGATTTCAACGATGAAGGTGGTGCACGGTGGACGGGACAACGAATTCGGGCGACCGGAATGTCAGCGCAGTTCGTCCGGGCAGGCGGTTCCCCGGGGGAAGAGCTTGTACGGGGCCGCAAGGCGGTAGGTGCCGGCCTTGGGGGCGAGGAGTTCGGTCCATTCGTCGCCCTCCGCGTCCGGCTCCACCTTCAGGAGGCAGCCCTCCTTGTTCGCGAAGACCTTCGGCAGCTCGGTCTCCGAGGCCTCGCGGGCCTTCTTCGAGGCCTCCGTCTCCTGCGGGGGCTCGATCTTGCCGCCGTTCTCGTCCAGCAGGGCGAGCCACGGAGAGTAAGGAACACGGATCTTGATGCGGGCCGGGCGGTCGAGGCGCAGGACGACCTCGTTGGCCTCCGCGCGCTGCACCTCGGCCGGCGCGTCGGCGAGCGGGGTCGGATCGGTGACCTCGTACAGGCGCCAGTTCGCGTCCGACCAGACCTGCTTCAGGTAGTGCAGGCCGTCGTCGACCAGCTCCGCCTCGCGCTGGGCGCCCGAGTCGGGGGCGCCGGTCGGGAGGACGACGTAGTGGACGGCCCAGCGGTCGAGCCAGTCCTGGTAGTTCGTGGCGTTGAGCGTGTCGTCGTAGAAGAGCGGGTTGCGCTCGATGTCGGCCTGGCGGTTCCAGCCGCGGGCCAGGTTGATGTACGGGGCGAGGGCCGAGGACTCGCGGTGGCTGGAGGCCGGCACGACCTCGACCCGCGCCTTCTCCGCGCCGCGCACCTGGAGCTGGTTGATCAGCGGGGCGACCTCGCGCGCCCAGGACGCGTCCGGGGCCGTACGGATGACGTCGTCGACGCCCTTGAAGCCGATCCAGAGGTTCAGGGACGCGAAGGCCAGGACGATGGCGTACCAGCGGCGGGTCCGCGGGCGCGCGTACGGCAGGGCGGCGAGGAGGACCACGCCGGCGAAGAGCATCACGAGGCGGCTGACGTTCGAGCCGATCTGCGAGTCGACCAGCCAGGTGAGCAGCGTGCCCGCCGAGTAGACGGCCGCCGCCGTGCGCACCGTGGCCCAGTCCTTCGGGACCAGCACGAGGACGAGGACGCCGAACAGGAACGGCAGGCTCGTCGACATCAGGCTCATCGGCTGCGTCCCGGAGAAGGGGAACAGCCACGCCGACAGCGCCACCACCGCCACCGGCGCCAGGCCCACGGCGTACGCGCCGGGGCGGCGCTTGTTGAGGAAGAGCGCCGCCGCGACCACGCCCAGGAAGAGTCCCGCCACGGGACTGCACGCCGTCGCGAGGCCGGCCAGCGGCGCGGCGACCCCGGCCTTGGCCCAGCGTTTGAAGCGCCAGCGGTGCGGCCAGCAGAAGACCGCCGCGACCGAGCCGAGCGCGAACATCATGCCGAGGCCGAAGGTGACCCGGCCCGACAGCGCGTTGCAGAGGAAGGCGAAGACGCCCGCGAGCGCGCACGCCATCGGATTGCGCACCGCCCGCACCCGGACCAGGATCAGCGCCGTCAGGGCCGCCGACAGGGTCCCGGCGACCATCATCGTCGTACGGACCCCGAGCAGGGACATCAGGTACGGGGACACCACGCTGTACGAGACCGGGTGCATCCCGCCGTACCAGGCCAGGTTGTACGCCGAGTCCGGGTGCCGGCCCACGAACTCCGCCCACGCGTCCTGGGCCGCGAGATCGCCGCCGCTGTTGGCGAAGAAGAAGAACCAGAGGATGTGCGTGAACGCCGCCGCGGCCGTCGCCACCAGCACCGGATAGCGCCTGCGGCTCCGCCAGGGGCGGGGCGCGGCGGGCGGCTCCGCCGGCGGCCGTGGGGCCGGGAGTTCTATTCGCGAAGGCGAAGAAGAAGGCGATGAGGAGTTCATGGGTGCAGCCTCGGCAGCGCGTGTCGGCTCGGCGGTGGTCAACTGCGGCCCTTTCCCGTGCTGCCTCTACTGCCCTTCTCTCGTCCCCGAAGAACGCTAACAGCACGGGCGCCCGGGCGAGGCCCGGGCGCCCGTGGGGGTCAGCCCAGTCGCGTCAGCTTCTCGCCGAAGCCAGGCTCCACCAGGTCCTTCTGCAGCGCCACCGGAGCGCTGACCTGGCCGGTGCCGGTGCCGATCGACACCTGGCCGACCACGTCCCCGGCCTTGCCGTGGTGCGGCAGGGCCGTGCCGCCGGCGCCGAGCGCCAGGTCCACCTTGAGGCCCGGCCAGCCGACCGCCTTCAGATCCTTGGTCGACACGACCGGCGTCCGGCCGCCCAGACCGTCGTCCACATAGCCGACGACCTGGCCCTTCTTGACCACGGCGGCCGACGTGACGTCCGACTGCGCCTTCTGGATGACCTTCAGGCTGTTCGCGATCGCCAGGTCCAGCTTCTGGTAGAGCTGGGGGGCGTCCTTCGCCCCCATGACGATGCCGAGGATGCGGCGCTTCTGGCCGTCGACGACCGTGTTCGCCGCCCACAGCAGGTTGCCGCCGGCCGGGGTGGACGAGCCGGTCTTGATGCCGGTCACGCCCGGCTCCAGCAGGATCTTGTTGTTGTTCTCGATCCGGCCCGGGATGCCGTCGACCTCCACGTACGGCATGTCCACGATCTCGCGGAACACGTCGAACTGCATGACCGCCTTGCCCAGCTTCAGCTGGTCCAGCGGCGTCGACATGGTGGTCGACTGCAGACCGGACGGGTCCGTGTAGGTCGACCCCGTCATGCCCAGTTCCTTGGCCGCGGCGTTCATCTTCTCGACGAAAGCGGCCTCCGAACCGGCGTCCCAGCGGGCGAGGAGCCGCGCCACGTTGTTGCCGGACGGGATCATCAGGAGCTGGAGGAGCTCCTTCTCCGAGTAGGTCTGGCCCTCCTTGATGGGGGCCGTCGACTCGTTCTTCGCCTTCGCCTGCTCACCGGCGGTCCTGTCGACCTCGATCTCCGGACCCTTCTGCGTCCCCTTGATGGGGTGGTCACGGAGGATCACGTAGGCCGTCATCGTCTTGGCGACGCTCGCGATCGGCGCGGGCTTCTGCGCACCGTACGTGCCGAGCGAACCGACGCCCTCGACCTCGGCGGCGCCCTGCCCCTCGGTCGGCCACGGCATCTGCAGCGTGCCGCCCTCGAAGGTGTACGTGGGGGCGGCGGAGAGCACGAGCTTGGGGTCCGGCAGCGGGCGCACGAACTGTACGACCGCAAAGACGACCACGAGCAGCAGAAGGAGCGGGGTCCAGATCTTCACCCGTCGCGCGGTGGTGCGCAGCGCCGTCTCCGGCGGGGGCGGGGTGTTCGTCAGCTCCGCCAGGATCTCCAGCGGCGGGCGCGGCGGCAGCGGCTGCTGCCGGGTCCGCTCCGGCTCCGTCAGGGACGACGGTACGGGCGCGGGGGCCGGCGCGGCCTGGCTCCCGGCCGCGGCGTCCGCCTTGGGCTCCGCGGCCGGCTTCGGCTGCGGCGTGGACTTCGGGTGCTCCTGGGTGATGTCCCCCTGGAGCGGGCGGAAGGTGGACGGCGGCAGCTTGAGCGCGGTCGTCGGCTGGTCGACGGGGGGCGCGACCGGCGGCTTGACGGCCTTGAAGACGGCGGTCGGCTGGTCGACGGGCGGCGCCGCGGGCTTCGACCCGGGCTTCGACTCCGCCGCTTCGGGCTTCGACTCGGCCTTCGCTCCGGGCTTCGACTCGGCCCTCGCTTCGGCCTCGGCGCCCGACTCCGCCCCGGCGTCCGGCTCGTCCGCCGCCTCGGGCTCGGCCTTCGGCGTCTCCTCCGCCGCGGGCCGCGCCTGCGGCGTGGCCGCCTTGCGTGCGGCGAACCACGACTTCCCGTCGGCGTCGCGGTCGGCCTCGGCCACCCCGTCGGCCTCGTCGGCCTCAGAAGCCGCAGGTGCCGCAGGAGCCTCAGAGGCCTCGTCCGCGTCCGCCGCGTCCGCCGGAACCCCGGGCTTCACGCCGGACCCGTCAGCGGCCCCGCCGAGGGCCTCAGGCGCGTCCTCGGAGGCGCTCCCGTCCTCGGAGGCCCCGGGCGCGTCCTCGGCAGCCTCGGGCGCGCCCTTGGAGGCCGCGGAGGCCTCCGGCACGTCCTTGGTCACGATCTTCAGGACGACGGTCCCGTCCGAGCCCGCACCGGCGGCCTCGACCGCAGCCTCGGCGGCCTCGACCTCAGCCTCGTCGTCGCCCCCGGCCGTCCCGGCCTCGTCCTCGCCCCCGACCGTCCCGGCCTCGTCGCCCTCGGCCGCGGCCTCTGCCGCACCCGCCTCGACATCCGCGTCCCCGGCGCCCGCGTTCCCGGCGTCCGCCTCCTCGGCCTCCGCGCCCGCCGAGGACGCGTCCTCCGCACCCGCCTCCACGGCCCCCGTGTCCCCGTCCTCGGCGACCACGGAGTCCCGCGCGGTACCGGAGTCCTTCACGGCCGTCCCGGACTCCTCCGCAACCGCCGCGTCCTCCGTCGCGTCCTCCGTCACGGAAGGACGGTCCTCCGGCGCCGTTCGCGGGGCCAGGGCCCTGAAGACGGCCGTCGGCTGGTCCACACGATCCCGGAGGACGGACAGTCGCGGGTCCCTGCCGTCGTCGCCGACCGCACTCTCCCGCTCCCGCTGCTCCGCCTTGTCGGGGGACTCGCCCGCCACCGTGCCTCCTCCATCGCTCATGCGTACGTCCGAACCATCTACCAGTGTCCTGTGTGAACCCCTTGGCCCCGTGCTAGACGAGAACGACATACCTGCCGGTTCCCGTACGAAGCACCCAGGCGCTCTCGACAGATGAATGTGAGAGGGGTCACCCTGTCATTCATCCACGCGGGGAGGCATGGATGGGCAGGAGCCGCAGAACTATTCCGGAGGAGCTTCTGCTGCTCGCTCTGGACCCGGCCACGGGTACCACAGCGCAGCCGCAGTCGCTCGACCTGGGCCTCGCCGGAGCACAGCTAGTGGAGCTGGCTCTGGCAGGACGGATAGCCCCTGACGGGGATCGTATCGCCGTGGTGATGCCACGGCCGACCGGAGATCCGACTCTGGACTCCGCACTGGAACTGCTGCGCAGACGCGGCAGTCCGGTTCGGGCCGTCCACTGGATCGGCGGACCCCGACTGGGGCTCCGTCAGACGTATCTCTCGCATCTGGAGCGATGCGGCATGGTGCATGCCGTGGAGACCCAGATGTGCGGGGTGTTGCCGACGACTCGCTACCAGGCGACGGACACGGCTATCAGTCGGGAGATCCGTTCCCGGCTGGACAGTGCGATCCGCACCGGCGTACCGCCGGACCCGCGGACCGCGGCGCTCGCCGCGCTGGCCCACGCGGTCGGTCTCGGCAAGCACCTGTACCCCGGCAACGAAGGACGGTCGTCGCGGTCCCGGCTGCGCGACCTCATCCGGCACGACCCGATGGGCGGTCTCGTCGCGCACGCCGTGATGGACGTCCAGAACGGCGTGGGCGCGCAGCCCCGCCGGAGCGCGGCGGCGGGCGGCGTGCCGTCCCAGCCGCGCCGCGGAACCATGGCGCGCGCCGCCATGTGAGACGCACGCACGCGCACGGCCCGCTCCACCGGATCCACCCGAACCACACCGGGAGCCGCGTACGTGTGCGGGACGGCCGTCCTGACGGCCGTCCCGCACCGTTGCGTTGTCGGCATTTCCCAGCGCACACCGCACCTTTGGTGGCAGTCTGCCAAGCAGTAGGTACTCACAGCTACGCATCGCAGACAGCAGCCGGAGGTGCAGTTTCCGTGGCGTCCAGTGTCAACCCCACCGTCAGGCGACGCCGATTGGGCCAGGAGCTGCGCCGGCTCCGCGAGGCGAAGAACATGACGGCGGAACAGGTCGCCGAGCGCCTGCTCGTGTCGCAGTCCAAGATCAGCCGCCTCGAGAACGGCCGCCGCTCGATCAGCCAGCGTGACGTCCGCGATCTGTGCGGGGTGTACGAGGTCGAGGACGAGCGGGTCGTCGACTCGCTGATGCAGATGGCCAAGGACTCGCGCCAGCAGGGCTGGTGGCACGCCTTCGGCGACATCCCGTACAGCGTCTACATCGGCCTGGAGACGGACGCGGAGAGCCTGCGGGTCTACGAGCCGCAGATCATCCCCGGGCTGCTGCAGACGCACGGGTACGCGGAGGCCGTGATCACCGGGGCGCTGCCGGAGTCCGCGCCGGCCGACATCGACAAGCGGGTCACCGTCCGCACCCGCCGCCAGGACCGCATCAAGGACGACGAGCGTCCGCTGCGCCTGTGGGCGGTCATCGACGAGGGCGCGCTGCGCCGGACGGTCGGCAACCGGCAGCTGATGGTCCAGCAGCTGGAGCACCTCATCGAGCAGTCGCACCTCCCGCACGTGACCGTGCAGGTGCTGCCCTTCCACATGGGCGCGCATCCGGGCATCAGCGGGCACTACGCGATTCTGGAATTCCCCGACACGTCCGACTCCTCGGTGGTCTACATCGAGGGCGTGACGAGCGACCTGTATCTGGAGAAGGCGCAGGACGTCGCCAAGTACAGCGTGATGTACGAACACCTGCGGGCCCAGGCGCTGAATGCGGAGGACACCCGCGAGTTCGTGTCGCGCATCGCCAAGGAGTACGCCGACGGAAAAGGGGCGTAACGGGGGCGTCGGGGGCCGAATGCCGCCATTCGGCCGGGGCGGGAGGGGAAGGAGCAGGTACGGTACACCCCCGACTCGCCCCGGCGGAAGCTCAGTTGGAATATGCCATCCGGTCGGGTGAACGACGGTCCCATGGGACGGGGCCTGGGCAGTAGCGTCGATCACGCCAAAGCAAGAACGTTGGCGCGACACCTACTGGCAGCACTCGCAGAACCGGAGTTGAGAAACATGGCCATTATCCAGGGCGCGACGGACAACTGGACGAAGTCCTCGTATTCCGGAGGCAACGGGGCCTGCGTCGAAGTGAAGTCCCCCGTCGTGCAGGCGATCGCCGTGCGCGACTCGAAGGCCCCCGAGGGACCTTCCCTCTCTTTCGGACCGGGATCGTGGAACGCGTTCGTGGGCGAGGTGAGCGCCGGGGCCCTGTGACCCGGCGCCCGACCTCCCCGTCCCATGGAATGAGCCCTCTCGCCCGGTCCGCCGTCCTGGTCGAGGGGGCTCGGCCTTTGCCCCGGGACTACCGCAGTTCGTCCACGTAGCGGTCCGTGCCCGGGACCGTCGGGATGAAGGGCGCGACGAGTTCCGTCCGGCCGCCCCACTCCCCCGTGAGCGCCTCCAGGCCGGCGAAGGAGTCGGTCCAGCAGTCGCGCGGGTCGCGCTCCAGGAACCACAGCAGGGTCAGCCGGGTGTCGACGCCCTCGACCTGCTTCACGTAGGTCATCCTGTCGCCGGGCAGCGGCGTGGGGCGGAAGACGGTCACCATGGCCGCGGGCGAGCCCGCGAGCAGCCGCGGGAGCTCGCGGGCGCGCAGACGCTCAAGGAGCGCCGCCCGCCGCTCGGGGCCGTCGGTGTCGATCACCTGGAGGACGAGGCCCGCGTACGGGTGGTCGAGGGCGTGCAGGTCGCGCGGACCGGCCGCTCCGTCGCGGTAGACGGTGACCTCGTGGTCCTGGAACGACGTGAACACGTGGGTGCGGTCGTGGTAGACCCGGGCGTCCCGGTTGAGGCGCCGGTTGATGGCGACGGTCCACTTCATGTGGTCGTCGTAGCGGCCGTCGGTGATCCAGTACGTGGAGAGGTAGCAGCCGGCGGTGACCGGCTGGGCGATCGCGGACTTCTCGGGGCCGCGGAGTTCCTGGAGCGCGCGGGTGGCGACCCAGCGGCGGCCGGCGAACATCCAGGGCATGGCCATGGCTCCGGCGTAGTAGTGGTCGTCCTCGTACCAGCGGTTGTAGGCGTACTCGTGCCCCGGGTGCGGTTCCACCATGGTGATCAGGGCGTGTCCGGGGTGCGTCCCGTACGGGCCGACCGCGGCCAGCTCCGCGTACGTCCCGCTCCGTGTGTCGACCGGCTTCTCCTCGCTCATCCTCGTTCCCCTTTCCCTTCCCTTGTGGGCGACTCGCACCTACTCTGACGGGCCGTCAGATCGATGAACAGGCCCAGGGAGGCACCGGATGGCGTTCCAAGGACTGCTCCAGGGAAAGACCGTGATCGTGTCGGGTGTGGGCGCCGGGCTGGGCCACCGGGTGGCGGAGACGGTCGTACGGGACGGGGGCCGCGCGGTGCTCGGCGCGCGCACCGAGGCCAACCTCGCCAAGTCGGCCGCCGAGATCGACCCTGACGGCACGCGGACCGCGTACCGGGCCACCGACATCACCGACGAGGCCCAGTGCGAGGCTCTCGCCGCGCTCGCGGCCGAGCGCTTCGGCGGGATCGACGCGGTGGTCCACGTGGCCGCCTGGGACTCGTACTTCGGCGGCCTGGAGGACGCCGACTTCGACACCTGGCAGGGCGTCCTGGACGTCAACCTGCTCGGCACGCTGCGGATGACCCGGGCCTGCCTGCCGGCCCTGAAGGAGCGGGGCGGCTCGGTCGTCCTCATCGGCACCCAGTCGGCGGTGGCCGCGCCCTCGCAGGTACGACAGGCCGCCTACGCGGCGTCGAAGGGGGCGCTGACCTCGGCCATGTACTCGCTGGCGCGCGAGCTCGGGCCGCACCGGATCCGGGTCAACACCGTGCTGCCGGGCTGGATGTGGGGGCCGCCGGTCCAGGCGTACGTGCAGTTCACGGCGCACACCGAGCGGCTGCCGGAGGCCGAGGTGCTCGGTCGCCTCACCGAGCGGATGGCGCTGCCGGAGCTGGCGACGGACGGGGACGTGGCGGACGCGGCGGCCTTCCTCGCCTCGGACCGGGCGCGAGCGATCACCGGGCAGTCGCTGCTCGTCAACGCGGGGGAGCTGATGCGCTAGCCGGGTGCTCCTCGGGCACCGGCGCCCTTCGCCACCGGCGCCGGCATGCCCGCCAGCACGCGCATCCTTCGCCACCGGCGCCACCCGGCCGCGCCGACCACCGGGACAGGTTCATAGACATGAACAAGGGTCAGTAAACAGAACGATTTTACTGCCCCTTGACCCTCCATTGCATTGTCCCCGCCTTGCACGTCCCCACACCATGAACCGCGTTCACAAGGCGGACCGGACCCCATGGAGGGGACGCAATGAACAGTCTCGACTGGGCGGTGCTCATCGGCTACTTCGGCGTCATGGTCGCGATCGGCGTCTGGTCCCACAAGCGCGTGGACGACGTCTCGGACTTCTTCACCGCCGGCGGCCGCATGCCCTGGTGGCTCTCCGGCATCTCCCACCACATGTCCGGCTACAGCGCCGTCATGTTCACCGGTTACGCCGGCATCGCCTACACCTACGGCGTCACCTCCTACGTCACCTGGTCCTTCCCGATCGCCATCGGCATCGCCGTCGGCGCCCACCTCTTCGCGCCCCGCCTCAACCGGCTCCGCTCCCGGCTCCTCGTCGCCTCGCCCCTGGAGTACCTGAAGAGCCGGTACAACCTGCCCACCCAGCAGGCCCTCGCCTGGTCCGGGGTGCTGCTCAAGATCGTGGACGTCGGCGCGAAGTGGGCCGCCATCGCCACCCTGCTCTCCGTGTTCACCGGGATCTCCCTCGACCAGGGCATCCTGATCACCGGCGTCATCACGGGCATCTACTGCACGGTCGGCGGCCTCTGGGCCGACGCGCTCACCGAACTGGGCCAGTTCGTCATCCAGCTGCTCGCCGGCGTCGCCATGCTCGTGGCCGTCCTCGGCAAGCTCGGCGGCGTCGAGGCGCTGTGGACCGTCTGGGACCGGCCCGAGCTCCAGGGGCACACCGCACCGACGGCCGGCCCGTACACGCTGACCTTCCTGCTCGCGTACCTCTTCATCAAGACCTTCGAGTACAGCGGCGGCATGTGGAACCAGGCCCAGCGCTACATGGCCACGCCGACCGCCCGCGAGGCCACCCGCTCCGGCCGGCTCTCCGCCGTCCTGTGGTTCGTCTGGCCGCTCGTCCTGTTCTTCCCCATGTGGTGCGCGCCGCTGCTGGTGCAGCCGAAGAAGCCGGACGCCTCGGACGCGTACGCGCTCATGACCGAGCAGCTGCTGCCGCACGGCCTGCTCGGACTCGTCGTCGTCGGCTTCTTCTCGCACACCATGGCCATGTGCTCCTCCGACGCCAACGCGATCGCGGCCGTGTTCACCCGGGACATCGCCCCCGTCCTCAGCCGGGCCGCCCGCTCCTGGAGCCGGCGGGCCGGTCTGCTCGCCGCGCGCCTGTCGACGATCGCCTTCCTCGGCCTGTCGATGGCGGTGGCCACCCAGGTCGACTCCCCCACCTTCAAGGACATCATCACCGTCGTGATCAAGTGGGTGGCCGGGCTCATGGGGCCGATCGCCATCCCGTTCATGCTCGGGCTGCTGCGCACCTTCCGCCGGTCGGGCCCGACGGCCGCGCTGGTCTCGTGGGCGGCCGGGCTCTTCGCCTTCTGGCTCACCAACTACGGCCTGGACGGCGTCGAACTGCAGATCCAGATCGTCGCGCCGCTGGCCACCTCGCTGGTCCTGTACGTCCTGATCGGCTTCGTGAAGCCCGAGGCCACCCCGGACCGCGACGCGCTCCTCGACCGGATCCACAGCGACGGGGACGGCGCGGCCGCCGTCCCCGCTCAGGGCGGCGACCGGACCGGTCAGCCCCTCGGGTAGCGGGTCAGCCAGCCGGACGTCGTCTCCCCCGGCCCGTGCAGGGCGGCCCCCTGCGTCATCTCCATCGCGAAGTCGTCCGCGAGCTCCAGGACCGTGGCACGGCCCTCCAGTTCGGCCACCCAGGCCGGCGGGAGGGCCGTCTCGCCGTGCAGGGCGCCGAGCAGCGCCCCGGTGAGGGCACCGGTCGCCGCCGAGGGGCCGTCGTGGTTGACCGCGAGACGCAGCCCGTGCCGGACGTCCTCACCGACCAGGGCGCAGTACACGGCCGCCGCCAGCTGCCCCTCGGCCCGGTCCTCGCCCGCCCCGAGGGCGGTCACCCGCTCCGCGTCCGGCGTCCCCTGCCGTACGGCGCCGAGCGCGGCCTCCAGGGCCTCGGTGACCGGGGCGTGGCCCGTGCGCGGGGCCAGCTGCCCGATCGCCGTGCGGACGGCCCCCTCCACGCCGTCGCCGCGGGCCACACCGTGCACGACGACCGCGAGGGCGCCGGCCGACAGGTACGCGGCGGGGTCGCCGTGCGTCTGCGCCGCGCACTCCACCGCCAGCTGGCAGACCAGCTGCGGCTCCCAGCCGACGAGCAGCCCGAAGGGCGCCGAGCGGACCAGCGCCCCGCTGTCCGCGGCATCCGGGTTCTTGGGCCTCTCCAGGGTGCCGAGGATCTCGTCACCGAGGCCGGTGAGGCAGGCGCGGGCCGGGTCCCGGCGCGCGTACAGCCACTCCTCACGGGCCAGCCAGCCGAGGTCGCGGCGGCGCTCGTCGGGGCCCCAGTCCCGCTGGGTGGCCGCCCAGCGCAGGTGCGCCCGGTGGACGTCGCTGGGCGGGTGCCAGGCGCCGGTGTCACGGCGGACCTGCGCCCGGATGAGGCCGTCGACGGTGAACAGGGACAGCTGCGTGGCGGCGGTGACGGCGCCCCGGCGTCCGTAGGCGACGGCGAGCTCGGTCAGGCCGGCGGGCCCGTGGAGCCGGCGCAGTTCGGCGAGCGGATGCCCGGCGGCTCCGGCGCCGAGCGCGTCGCCGACGGCTCCGCCGAGCAGGCAGCCGCGGACCCTCGCGCGGAAGTCCTGCTGTTCGGTGCGGCCCCACACGGCCGCGGCTGTGGTGGTCACGACGTGCCCTCCCCCCGTACGAGCCGTACGAGTTCCCCGTACACACCGGTCTGCTCAGCACTGTAATAGACCGGATGCGCTCGTTCAGGGGCCGAAGCGTTATGTGATCCGACGCCCTTCAGTCCGTTTTAGGTGGTGTTTCGACCGCAGTTCACCGGAAATCCCCGCTTGGCCCGACGAGGCGGCCCTCTCCCGTCTCCCGGCCCCGCAGGCGGACGTCCGCGCCGCTCGACGTCCGCCCCGGGTGCCTGGAACGTCCTCCGACGAGAGGGACACCGGGTACGGCTCCTTCCGTGCCCGCCCCGGGAAGGCCCGCGGCCTCGGCCACCAGGAGCTCAAGGGTTCGACCGCGAGCTCCTGGTGGGCCGGGTCCCTACTCCGTGACGAGCGGCAGCAGCTCCGGCAGGTGTCCGTCCGAGGCGCGCGCCGCGCGCTGCCGCTCCTCCGGGACCTCCCCGTACAGCGTCGTACGGGGGCGGGACGGGCGCCCGGCCGCCTCGGCGATGGCCTCCAGGTCGCGGATCGAGCGGTACGAGCCGTAACTCGAGCCCGCCATCCGGGAGATGGTCTCCTCCATCAGGGTGCCGCCGAGGTCGTTGGCGCCCGAGCGCAGCATCTCGGCGGCGCCCTCCGTGCCCAGCTTCACCCAGCTGGTCTGGATGTTGGGGATGCGCGGGTGCAGCAGCAGCCGGGCCATCGCCGTGACGGCCCGGTTGTCGCGGACGGTCGGGCCGGGGCGGGCGATGCCCGCGAGGTAGACCGGCGCGTTGGTGTGGATGAACGGCAGGGTCACGAACTCCGTGAAGCCACCGGTCTCGCGCTGGATGCGGTCCAGGGTGCGGAAGTGGCCGAGCCAGTGCCGAGGCTGGTCCACGTGCCCGTACATCATCGTCGACGAGGAGCGGATGCCCAGTTCGTGCGCGGTGGTGACGACCTCGATCCAGGTGGCCGTGGGCAGCTTGCCCTTGGTGAGCACCCAGCGGACCTCGTCGTCGAGGATCTCGGCGGCGGTGCCGGGGATCGAGTCGAGCCCGGCCTCCTTGGCGGCGGTGAGCCACTCCCGGATCGACAGGCCGTTGCGGGTGGCGCCGTTGACGACCTCCATCGGTGAGAAGGCGTGCACGTGCATGCCGGGCACGCGCTGCTTCACCGCCCGCGCGATGTCGAAGTAGGCGGTGCCGGGCAGGTCCGGGTGGATGCCGCCCTGCATGCAGACCTCGACCGCGCCGACGTCCCAGGCCTGCGCGGCCCGGTCGGCGACCTGGTCGAGGGAGAGGGTGTACGCGTCGGCGTCGGTGCGCCGCTGGGCGAAGGCGCAGAAGCGGCAGCCGGTGTAGCAGACGTTGGTGAAGTTGATGTTCCGCGTGACGATGTACGTCACGTCGTCGCCGACCGTGTCGCGGCGGACGTCGTCGGCGAGCGCGCACAGGGCGTCGAGGGCCGGCCCGTCGGCGTGCAACAGGGCCAGGGCCTGCGGGTCGGTGAGCCGGGTCGGGTCGTCGGCGGCGACCGCGAGGGCCTCGCGCACGTCGGTGTCGATGCGCTCGGGGACCATGCCGGGCGCGGCGGCCTCGCGCAGCGCCTCCCAGTCGCCGTACACCTCGTCGAAGTCCTCGCGGCGGTCACCGGTGCGGCCCGTGGTGTCGATGGTGCGGTGCAGATCGGTGCGGCCCGCGCCGGTGAAGGCCTCGTCGGGCTCCTGCCAGGGCAGTCCGCGCACGGGCGCGTCCGGGTCGGCGAGTCCGGTGGCCGGGTCGGCGAGCGCCCGCACGTGCGGGAGCAGCCGCGGGTCGAGCCAGGGCTCGCCGCGCTGGACGAACTCGGGGTAGACGCAGAGGCGTTCGCGCAGATCGAAGCCGGCGGCGCGGGAGCGCTCGGCGAGCTCGTCGATCTGCGGCCAGGGCCGTTCCGGGTTGACGTGGTCGATGGTGAGCGGGGAGACCCCGCCCCAGTCGTCGATGCCGGCCGCGATCAGGCGCTCGTACTCGGCGTCGACGAGGTTCGGCGGTGCCTGGAGGCAGGCGCTCGGTCCCATGATCAGCCGGGCGACGGCGACGGCGGCCACCAGGTCGTCGAGCTCCGCGTCGGGCATGCCGCGCATCGCCGTGTCCGGCTTGGCGCGGAAGTTCTGGATGATCAGCTCCTGGATGCCGTGGTAGGCACGGGCGACCCTGCGCAGTGCGAACAGCGACTCCGCGCGCTCCTCGTAGGTCTCGCCGATGCCGAGCAGCAGGCCGCTGGTGAAGGGCACGGAGGAACGGCCGGCGTCCTCCAGGACGCGGAGCCGCACGGCGGGCTCCTTGTCGGGGGAGCCGTGATGGGGGCCGCCGGGCTCGCTCCACAGCCGGGTGGCGGTGGTCTCCAGCATCATCCCCATCGACGGGGCGACGGGCTTGAGCCGCTGGAAGTCCGTCCACGACATCACGCCCGGGTTGAGGTGCGGCAGGAGCCCGGTCTCCTCCAGGATGCGGATCGCCATGGCCCGGACGTACGCGATGGTGTCGTCGTAGCCGTGCGCGTCGAGCCACTCGCGGGCCTCGGGCCAGCGGTCCTCCGGCTTGTCGCCCAGCGTGATCAGGGCTTCCTTGCAGCCGAGTTCGGCGCCCCGGCGGGCGATGTCGAGCACCTCGTCCGGCGACATGAACATCCCGTGCCCGGCGCGGCGCAGCTTGCCGGGCACGGTCGCGAACGTGCAGTAGTGGCACTTGTCGCGGCACAGCCGGGTGAGCGGTATGAAGACGCTCTTCGAGTACGTGATGACCCCGGGCCGCCCGGCCGCCGCGAGCCCCGCGTCACGCACCCGCCCGGCCGTGCCGACCAGGTCCGCCAGATCCGCCCCCCGTGCCTGCAGCAGCACGGCGGCCTCGGCCACGTCGAGCGCGACCCCGTCCCTGGCCCGCTTGAGGGCCCGGCGCATGGCGTTCTCGGTGGGGCCTGAGCTGCGTGGTGCCTGCTGATCCGTCATGGACCGAGCATACGAGCGGGTCACAGGTACCTCGCGAAGTCGTCCAGGACCGACAGCACCTCCCGCTCACCCGCCGGGGGCAGCTGGAGGACGACCTCCTCGCAGCCCAGCTCCTCGTAGTGGGCGAGCTTTCCGGGGCTCGGGAGGACCGCGTACGGGACGAGCTGGAGGGCCTTGGGATCGCGGCCGGCGCGCTCCCAGGCCTCGCGCAGAACCGGCAACGTCTCCGTCAGACCGCGGCCACCGATCGGCATCCAACCGTCGGCGCGGGCGGCGATCTGGGCGAAGAGCTTGGGGCCCGCCGCGCCGCCCAGGAGGATGCGCGGGGCGCCGCCGCGGGGTTTCGGCCAGGCTTCCGAGGGACGCACGGAATGGCCGAAAGCACCCTCGTGGGCGGTGGGTTCGGGGGCCCACAGGGCGCGCATGAGGTCGAGGCGGTCGGCGCCGAGCTCGCGGCGGGTGGACCAGGTGACGCCGTGGTCGGCGGCCTCCTCACGGTTCCAGCCGTAGCCGACGCCGAGGGTGAGGCGGGCGCCGGAGAGGTGGTCGAGGGTCGCGATCTGCTTGGCGAGGACGATCGGGTCGTGCTGGGCGATCAGCGTGACCCCGGTGCCCAGGCCGAGCCGCTCGGTGACGGCGGCGGCCTGGCCGAGGGCCACGAAGGGGTCGAGGGTGCGGCCGTACTCGCGGGGCAGCTCGCCGCCCGCGGGCCAGGCGGTGTCGCGGGAGACGGGGATGTGGGTGTGCTCGGGCAGGTAGAGCCCGGCGAAGCCGCGCTGTTCGAGCTCGCGGGCCAGCCGCACGGGGCCGATGGTCTCGTCGGTCAGAAAGATCGTGGTCGAGATCCGCATGGGGGCACGGTAGGGGGTGCGGCGTGGATTTCCGAGGGGTGCGGCCGAGATACGGCGCACGTCCTCCCGTCGTTCACGCCCCGGTACCCGACCTGCTCGGCAGGCCGGGTACCGTCGCTCGCCGACGAACCCGGCCGGGGGGCGATCCTGGCCGGGCTACGCGCCGGACGCGCTGCGTCGCCGCATCCGTGGACTTCACGCTCACCAGCGCTCCCGGGCGCGCCGTCCGCGGTCACCCACCCGGTGTTCCCCGGCGCACGTCAGCCCGAGACCCGCTGCCGGGCGGCGAGATCCCCGTAGCCGCCCCGCTGCCACACCTGCTCGCGGAACTCCTGCAGCGAGAGCGGCCGGACGTCCTCGTGGGGCACGTCCCGCAGATGCACGGTGCCGCACCGGTGGCAGTACCACCCGTGCGACCACAGCTCCTCGGCCTGGTGGCGCCCCCGGGTCAGCCGGGCGAACTCGCCCCGGCGGCGCACCAGGACGGCGACCACGAGGAGGCTGACGCACAGGGCGAGCGCCGACACCCAGCCGAGGAAGGAGAGGTCGGGGTCGGGGCCCGACGGGGGCTCCCCGAAGTAGGCACCGTCGGGCACCTCCTCGAAGGCCTTCCCCGCGAAGACCCAGAACAGGAAGGTGGCGACGGACACGAACCCGGCGAAGAGGCCGAGGCCGCCGAGTCCGTAGGTGGGCTCCTTCGGAACGGGCGCGAGCGCCTCCGCCAGCGCGGTGGTCACCCGCCGGGTCACCGTCCGCATGTCCCCGTCGCTGTTGCGCTCACGACGCGTGACGGAGTCCCGCCCCGCGAGGTACGCGGCGGGCACCGCCTGCACCAGATCGTCCCGCCCGCAGCCCGGGCAGTTGTGTGCCGTCGTATTCATGTGTCCCCCCGTGGTCGGTCTGCGTACGGTAACCCGCATGCTGAATCGTCTTGAGACCTATTACGACTCCGTGCCCCGGTCCGCCGCCCGCGCCGAGGACTTCGGGCCGCTCACCCTCTTCGTACGGGACGGCGTGGGCTGGCCGTACTACGCCCGCCCCGCGCTCGGGCACACCGGCGCGGTCGACGCCGGGTCGGTCGACAAGGTGCGGGCGCGGCAGCGGGAGCTGGGCGTGCCCGAGGCCTTCGAGTGGGTCGCGGAGACGACGCCGGGGCTGCGGGCGGCGGTCGAGGCGAGCGGACTCATTGTGCACGAACACCCCCTGATGGTCCTGAGCGCGGACGCGGACGCGCTCCCGTCCCCGCCGGAGGACGTCACCGTCCGCATGGTGGGTTCCGCCGACCCCGCGCTGGAGAGCGCCGTGGCCGCCCCGTACGCCGCCTTCGGCGCGGCTCCGCCCCCCGGCGCCGCCGCCCAGGTCGCGGCCCGCCTCGACGCGGGACTGACCCGCCTCGCGGCCGCCTTCGACCCCTCCGGCACCGCGCTCGCGGCGGGCCAGCACCAGCCGGTCGGCCCGGTCAGCGAGGTCGTCGGCGTCGGCACCCGTCCGGAGGCCCGCCGCCGCGGCCTGGGCCTCGCGGTCACCGCCGCCCTCGTCGAGGACGCCCGCGCGCACGGCGCCGAGACGGTCTTCCTCACCGCCACGGACGCCACGGTGGCCCGCCTCTACGCGCGCCTGGGCTTCCGCACGATCGGCACGGCCCTGATCGCGGAACCGGCGGAGGAGCCCGCGTAGCTCACACGGCGACGAGCCGGACCCGTCCTCCGCACAGCGTCGTCATGTCGTCGATGTCGGAGGTCACGAGGACCACCGGCCGCTGCTGCCTGAGGGCTACCGTCGCGACGGCGGTGCGCTCGTAGTCGTCGAGCGCGGGCTGGTGAGCACCGGCTCCCGGACCATCAGCACGTCGACCGGGTCCTCGGACTCGACCGTGAACCCCTCGCGCTCGTAGAGGCGGCGGGCCGCGCTGCCCTGGAGGACGACCAGCCGCACCGGGACCGACGCGGCGTCGGCCCGGGCGAGCAGCTCGCGCAGCACCGCCGTCCCGAGCCCGCGCCCCTGCACCTCGGGGGCGAGGTAGAAGTGCGCGAGACAGAGGCCTTCGCCGCCCTTGTCCGGGGCGAAGGCCACGCAGCCCGCGAAGGCGCCCGCGACCTCGACGACCGAGGTGTGCTCGGGCCGGAACTCGTCCCGCAGCCGCTGCCGGACCCGGTGGGTGTCGTAGCGGCCGAGCCGCACCAGGTCGTCCCTCATGACGACGGCCTTCAGCTCGGCGACGGCCTCCACGTCCTCCGCCGTCGCCGGCCGCAGCGACCACGTCGTTTCCGCGTCCATGGGCGCATCCTAGGGAGCGTCCGGCCCGCGACCGGCCCCGGGCGTAACCGGACCCCGCGGGTCCGCGTTGGTGCGGCATGAAGAAGATGCTCACCACCGCCGCCCTGACCGGTCTCGCCCTGGCCGGCGGGCTCGCCGCCGCCGGGACCGCCGCCGCCGACACCGGGGGCGCGAACCTGCCCTCCGTCGTGCCGCTGAGCGGCGTCCTCGCCCCGAAGGCGAAGCCGGCCTCCGCCGCGGAGATGCCCGCCGCCAACCAGCTGGTGGAGGGCCTGCTGCCCGGACAGCACCGGGCCTGACCGGGCACGCGAAAGACGAGGTGGCGGGACCCCCCACGGGCCCGCCACCTCGCCGCTGTCCATCACGGGTCAGTCGTCGACGACCAGTGACGGGGTCTCCTTGGTGAGCACCTCGCCGCGGAAGAACGCGGGGCTCCTGCGCTGCATCACCAGCATGATCACCACGCCGAGCAGCAGCAGCCCGACGCCGATGACGAAGACCGAGCCGACGCCGAACACCGCGGAGCCGGAGCCGTAGGCCGGGTCCCACATGTCGTACAGGGTCTTGGCGAAGACCGCCGACAGGAGCAGGCCGCCGACCAGCGGGAACAGGCCCTTGAAGACCAGGTCGCGGAAGGACGAGGTCAGCTCGCGGCGGAAGTACCAGACGCAGGCGAACGCGGTCAGCGCGTAGTAGAAGCAGATCATCAGGCCGAGCGCGTAGATCGTGTCGACCAGGACGTGCTCGCTGAGCAGGGTCATCACGGTGTAGAAGACGCCGGTCGCGACTCCGGCCACGATCGTGGCCTTGCCGGGGGTCTTGAAGCGCGGGTGGACCGCGGCGTACGAGGCGGGCAGGGCCTCGTAGGAGGACATCGCCAGGACCGTGCGGGCCACCGGGATGAAGGTGGTCTGGAGGCTGGCGGTCGCCGAGGCCAGGACCGCGACGAAGAGCAGGATGCCGAGCGCGGGGCCCATGACGGGGCCGGCGAGGGCGGCGAAGACGTTGTCGGAGGTCTCCGGGTTGCCGAGGCCGAGGCCCTTGTCGCCGGATCCCACGACCATCTGGGCGGCGATGCCGGTGGCGAGGTACGAGCCGACGAGGACGAGCATCGCGATGAGGGCGGCGCGGCCGGGCGTCTTGGCCGAGCCGGTCGTCTCCTCGTTCGCGGTCAGGCAGGCGTCCCAGCCCCAGTACATGAAGATCGACAGGGAGAGTCCTGCGGTGAACGCGGCGAAGGACTGCACCGCGAAGGGGTTCATCCAGGACCAGGAGAAGTCGACGGAGGTCTCGAAGGATCCGGCCTTCGACAGCGCCATCCCCACGAAGACGGCGAGGACGAGCAACTGCAGGCCGACGAGGGCGTACTGCACGCCCTTGGTGGCGGTCATGCCGCGGTAGCTGATGGCGGTCGCGGCGGCGATCAGCACCAGGCAGGTGACGATGTGGACGGCCTTGTCGTCGTCCAGGGCCGCGATCGACGGACTGCCGCTGACCTCTCCGGCGAGCAGCCAGAAGTACGAGGTGGCGACGCCGGCCAGGTTGGAGAGCACGATGATCGTGGCGATCACCAGGCCCCAGCCGCACATCCAGCCGACCTTGGGCCCGAAGGCCTTCACGGTCCAGGTGAAGGAGGTGCCGCAGTCCGGCATGACCTTGTTGAGCTCGCGGTACGCGAACGCGACGAGGAGCATCGGCAGGAAGCCCGCGAGGAAGACGGCGGGCATCTGGAGGCCGACCTCGCCGGCGGTGGAGCCGAGCGTGGAGGTCAGGCAGTAGACCGGGGCGACGGTGGAGATGCCGATGACGGCGCTGCCGAGCAGACCCACGGAGTTGCCGCCGAGGCCCTTGGTGCGCACACCTTGGGTGCCGCCCTGCGGCGGGACGCCCCTTACCGTGTCTCCGGCCGGGGGCCGTACATCCACCTGAGTCATGAACAGGACGTTAAATGCTGCGGTTTCCACATCCGGAGGATCGAACTCCGCTCATTTGAACGATCAACGCCTTGCAATGCGAGGCAAAAACCGGACACTCGCCAATGATTGAAAGATCGACCATTACCCATGGTTGCACGATGGGGTGTCGCACCGACGAGTGTCCGATATGCGGGAACCGCAGCACTGTCCCTAATGTCCGTTTCCAAACTTTCCCGAAGAATTTTCGAGAGACAGCTCACCCCGGCCAGACGACCGCCTGCAGCTCGCTGTAGGCGTGCAGCGCGTACGAGCCGACGTCCCGCCCCACCCCGCTCTTCTTGAAGCCGCCGAACGGCGCCTCCATGTTCCGGCCGATCGTGTTGATCCCGACCCCGCCGGCCCGCAGCCGCCCCGCGATGCGGAATGCGCGGGCCACGTCCCCGGACCACACGTAGTCGATCAGCCCGTAGTCGCTGTCGTTCGCGAGCGCGACGCCCTCCTCCTCGTCGTCGAAGGGGACGACCACGACCACCGGGCCGAAGATCTCCTCCCGGACCACCCGCATCTCGTTGGTGCAGTCCGCCAGCAGCGTCGGCGCCACGTAGAAGCCCCGGTGGAGGCCCGGACCGGCCGGCCGCTCGCCGCCCACGACGACCCGCGCCCCCTCCTTGCGCCCCAGCTCGACGTACGACTCCACCCGGTCGCGGTGTGCCGCCGAGATCACCGGGCCGACCACCGTGCCCTGCGCCGCCGGGTCACCGACCTTCAGGAAGCCGACGTAAGCGGTCAGCTTCTCGACCAGCTGCTCGTAGATCCCGCGCTGCGCCAGCACCCGGGTCGGCGCCGTGCAGATCTGCCCGCTGTAGAAGGAGAAGGTCGTCCCGATCCCCATCATGGCCGCGTCCAGGTCCGCGTCGTCGAAGACGAGCGCCGCACCCTTGCCGCCCAGCTCCATGAGCTGCCGCTTCAGCTGCCGCCCGCACACCTCGCCGATGGCCTGCCCGACCGCCGTGGAGCCGGTGAAGGAGACCATGTCGACCTCGGGAGCGTCCACGGCCGCCTCGCCCACCGCGGGCGCGGAGCCGGTGACCACGTTCACCACCCCGGCCGGGACGCCCGCCTCCTCCAGGGCCCGGGTCATCGCGAACACGGACAGCGGGTCCTGCGGGGCGGGCTTCACCACGACCGTGTTGCCCATGGCGAGCGCCGGGGCGATCTTGCCCGCCGGGTTGGCCCAGGGGTTGTTGTACGAGGTGATGCAGGTGACCACACCCACCGGGCGCCGCACCGCCACCGCGCCGAAGACCCCGGCCCGGCCCATCGGGCCGGCCTCGTTGATCTGCGGCGGCAGTGCCTGCTCGACCGGCTCCAGGGCGCCGCGCGCGTAGCGCCGGAAGCGGGAGGAGCCGACGGCGACCTGCATGCCGCGGGCGGTGGCGGTGGTGGCGCCCGTCTCGGCACGGGCGAGCAGGGTGTTCCGCTCGGCGTCCCGGGCCATGACGTCCGCGGCCCGGTCCAGGATCGCCGCCCGCTCCTCCGGCTTCGTCCGCGACCAGCTCGCGAAGGCCTCGCGGGCCGCCTCGGCCGCCGCGTACACCTGGGCACGGGAGGCCTCGGGGGCGTGCCCGACGACCTCCTCGGTGGCCGGGTCGAGGACGGGGTAGTGCCCGCCGTCGGGCTCCACCCACTCCCCTCCTATGTACAGGCGCTCCGTGATCTCGCCGGCCGCCGTCCGCGTCATCGTGTGCTCACCGTCCTCGTGTCACGGCCCGAGCGCAGCACCCGGCCGGGGACCGCGCCCGTCACCTCGTCGTCCCGCACCGTCTCCACGCCGTTGACCCGCACCGAGACGATGCCGGTCGCGCGCGAGTCGAGCCGCGGGCTGTCGCCCGGCAGGTCGTGCACGAGGGTCGCCGGTCCGGCGTCGATCCGCTCGGGGTCGAAGAGCACCAGGTCGGCGTGGAAGCCCTCGGCGATCCGACCGCGCTCGCGCAGCCCGAAGAGCCGGGCCGGGTCGTCGCTGAGCATCTTCACGGCCTGCTCCAGCGGGACCAGCCCGCGGCCGCGCAGACAGTCGCCGAGGAAGCGGGTGGTGTACGGCGCGCCGCACATCCGGTCCAGGTGCGCGCCCGCGTCGGAGCCGCCGAGCAGCACGTCCTCGTGCTGCCAGGTCTCGCGGCGCAGCGCCCAGGAGGCCGGGTCGTTGTCGGTGGGCATGGGCCACAGGACGGTGCGCAGGTCGTCGTTGGCGCAGATCTCGACGAGGCACTGGAAGGCGTCCTGGCCGCGCTCGGCGGCGACGTCGTCCACGACCCGGCCGGTGAGGCCCTCGTTCTCCTTGGAGTACGTGTCCCCGATGACGTAGCGGCCGAACCTCGCGAGCCGCCGGAAGACGCCGGCCTCCTTGGAGTCGGCGCGGCGCAGCATCCCGGCGCGCACGTCCGGGTCTCGGAGCTTCGCGATCCGCTCCGGCACGGGCAGGCCGAGGATCTCGCCCCAGCCCGGGATGAGGTTGAGGGCGCAGAAGGTGCCGAGGGACATGTTCATGGGGGTGAGGATCGGCATGGTGAGCGCGACGATCCGGCCGCCGGACTTGCGGGCCCGCTCGGAGGCGAGGAGCTGGCGCGGGACGCGTTCGGGGACGGTGGCGTCGATGGTGAGGACGTTCCAGTTGAGGGGGCGGCCGGCGGCGGCGCTCATCTCGACGAAGAGGTCGATCTCGGCGTCGGAGAACTGGTCGAGGCAGCCCGCGAGGATGGCCTCGATCTGGGTGCCCTCGTGCTCGCCGACGGCCCGGGACAGTGCGATCAGCTCGGCGGGGGCGGCGTGCCGGGAGGCCACGGGAGCGCCGTCGCCGTCGGAGTGGGTGGCCGACTGGGTGGTGGAGAGCCCCCAGGCCCCGGCGTCCATGGCGTCCTTGAGGAGCGCGACCATCCGGTCCAGCTGCTCGGGGGTGGGCTGTCCGCCGACGGCGTCGGCCCCCATCACGTACCGCCGCAGGGCGCAGTGCCCCACCATGAAGCCGGCGTTGACGGCGATCCGCCCTTCGAGGGCGTCGAGGTACTCGCCGAAGGAGGACCAGGACCAGTCGACGCCCTCCTCCAGGGCGGCCAGCGCCATGCCCTCGACCTTGGACATCATGCGGCGCGTGTAGTCGGCGTCCTCGGGCCGGTCCGGGTGGAGGGGGGCGAGGGTGAAGCCGCAGTTGCCGCCGGCGACGGTGGTGACCCCGTGGTTCATCGACGGGGTGGCGTACGGGTCCCAGAACAGCTGGGCGTCGTAGTGGGTGTGCGGGTCGACGAAGCCGGGGGCGAGCACCAGGCCGGTGGCGTCCTCGCTGCCGCGGGCCTCCTCGGTGACGGTGCCGGGCGCGCCGATGACGGCGATCCGCCCGTCACGCAGGCCGACGTCGGCGGTGAAGGCGGGGGCGCCGGTGCCGTCCACGACGGTCGCGCCCTTGATGAGGTGGTCGAGCATGGGGTCCCTTTCTGCGGGAGTGCGGCAGGGCCCGTCCGGCGGACCGGGGCCGGGCCGGCCCTGGTCCGCCGGACGGGCCCTGAGGACCCCGGACCGAAGGCCGCCGCGGAAACGGTCTCCGGCCGGGGCCGGTACGGGGCGGCGGTCCGGGAAGACACCGCCCCGTGCTCCGGTGCGGGGCCCGGGGGCCCCCGGGATCAGCTCCCCGCGGACTGACGGAAGCGGGTGGTGCGGTGGACCGGGTCCGTGTCGATCTCCGGGATCACGTGCTCGCCGATCAGCTTGATCGTGTTCATCGTGTCCTCGTAGGAGATGCCGATCGGCAGGCCGAAGGACAGCTGGTCGGCACCCGCCTGCTCCCAGCGCTTGCACTGGGCCAGGACCTCCGACGGGTCGCCGCAGATCATCAGTTCCTCGGCGATGAGGAGTTCGATGATCTCGGCCGAGTACTCCGGCAGGAGTTCGGGCCACTCGGGGATGCCCTCGGGCCGCGGGAAGGTGTCGTGGTAGCGGAAGAGCAGCGACTGGAGGTAGTTGAGGCCGCCGCCGACGGCGATCTCGACCGCCTTGTCGTGGGTCTCGGCGCAGATCGCGGTGGAGGTCACCATGACGTTGTCGTTGACGAAGTCGCCGACCGCCTTGGCCTCCTTGATGGCCGCCTTGTACGACTCGACGACCCACTCCATGTCGGAGACCTTCTGCACGCTGAAGCCGAGGACGCCGAGGCCCTTCCTGCCGGCCATCGCGTACGAGGCCGGGGAGCCGGCGGCGTACCACATGGCCGGGTGCGACTTGCCGTACGGCTTGGGGAGGATCTTGCGGGGCGGCAGCGACCAGTGCTTGCCCTGGAAGCCCTCGTACTCCTCCTGGAGCCACATCTTGGGGAACTCGGCGATCGTCTCCTCCCAGATCTCCTTGGTGTGGTTCATGTCGGTGATGCCCGGCATGAACCCGAGGATCTCGTGGGAGCCGGCGCCCCGGCCGGAGCCGAACTCGAAGCGTCCGCCGGAGAGGTGGTCGAGCATGGCGACCTTCTCGGCGACCTTCACCGGGTGGTTGACGGGCGCGAGCGGGTTGAAGATTCCGGAGCCGAGGTGGATGCGCTCGGTGGCGTGGGCGAGGTAGCCCAGGTAGACGTCGTTGGCGGAGAGGTGGGAGTACTCCTCCAGGAAGTGGTGCTCGGAGGCCCAGGCGTACTTGAAGTTCGACCGGTCCGCCTGGATGACGTACTCGGTCTCCTCCATGAGCGCCTTGTGCTCGGCTTCGGGATCGGTCTCGGCGCGCTTGCCGACGTATCCCTGCACGAAGATCCCGAATTCCAAGGAAGTTCACCGCCCCTTGTTCATTTCTGACGTACCGTCAGATTCGTTGATGTGCCCGACTGTCGCACCACGCGCCGGTGCGGTCAATACCTGATGGTGCGTCAGAAAAGCTTGACGCCCGCCAGCCAGCCGCCGTCGATCACGAACGGCTGCCCGGTGACGTACGAGGAGTCCTCCGCCGTCAGGAAGAGCGCGAGCGCCGCGACCTCCTCGGGCCGCCCGATCCGCCCGAGCGGCACCAGGTTGCGGTACAGCTCCGCCGTCGCCGCGGGATCCACGCCCTCCGGATTGCTCATCGGTGTGTCGATGGCGCCCGGACAGACCGCGTTGACCCGGATGCCCTTCCCGGCCAGCTCCACGGCCGCGACCCGGGTGAGGCCCAGGACGGCGTGCTTGCTCGCCGCGTAGGCACCGACCCCGGCCATGCCGGTGACGCCCGTGTACGAGGCGGTGTTGACGATGGTGCCGCCGCCGGCCGCCTCGATCTCGGGCGTCACGGACTTGATCCCCAGGAAGCAGCCCACCTGGTTGACCTGCACGATCGCCTGGAACTCGTCCAGCGGCGTCGACACCAGCTCGTTGAAGCGCAGGATGCCCGCGTTGTTGACGAGGCCGTCGATGCGCCCGAAGCGCTCCTTGGCGGCGGCCACGGCGGCCGTCCAGTCCGCCTCGCTGGTCACGTCGAGGTGGACGTAGAGCGCCCGCTCCTCCCCCAGCTCCTTCGCGAGCGCCTCGCCCGGGCCGTCGAGCACGTCGGCCAGGACCACCCGCGCCCCCTCGGCGGCGAACAGCCGCGCCTCCTGCTCGCCCTGCCCGCGCGCCGCGCCCGTGATGACGACGACGCGCCCGTCCAGCTTGCCCATGTGCCTGCTCCTCGTGTCCGGAGGTGTGGTGCGGAGGTCTGGCGCGCCCGGACACGGCCTAGAGGTGCGGGGCCACCTCGGCCGCGAAGGCGCCCATCTGGTCGGTGAGTTCGGTGCGGCTCCGGGAGCGGAAGCGCACCTGGATCTGGTGCACGCCCATCTCGCCGTAGGCCCGCAGGGACTCCGCGAGGGCCTGCGGCTTGCCGCTCAGCGTGCGCCGGCCGGTGTCCCAGCCCGGCTCGCCGACGTACAGCGCCTCGGTGATCGCCCCGACGGTGATCGGCGCCTCGATCCCGGCCTCCTCGCGCAGCCGCCGCAGCCTGGCGATCTGCTCCGCGAGCCGGTCGCGCGGGTCACCCTGCGGCAGCCAGCCGTCCCCCTTGAGCGCGGCCCGGCGCACGGCGGCGGGCGAGGAGCCGCCGACCCAGACGGGCACCCGCTGCTGCGCGGGCCGCGGCCGCTGGCCGAGGTCCCGGAAGGAGAAGCGCTCGCCGCTGTGCTCCGGGAACTCCTCCGGCCCGAGCGCCGCCCGCAGCGCGTCGATCGTCTCGTCGAGCACCCCGCCGCGCCCGGAGAAGTCCGCACCGACCGCCTCGAACTCCTCCCGCACGTGCCCGGCCCCGACCCCGAGGACCAGCCGGCCACCGGAGAGGTGGTCGAGGGTGGCGTACGCCTTGGCCGTCACGAGCGGATGCCGCAGCCCCACGACGGCGACGTGCGACAGCAGCCGGACCCGCTCGGTGGCCGCGGCGAGGTACGACAGGGTGGCCACCGGGTCGTACCAGACGGTGCTCATCGCCCCGGCCAGGCGGCGGGGGATGGCCACGTGGTCGCAGCTCGCGACGTAGTCGAAGCCGTGCGCCTCGGCGGCACGGGCCACGGCGAGCAGGTCGGCGGGCCCGGCGGCGGCCTCCCAGCTCTCGGCGTAGAGAGCGCTCTGGGACTGGACGGGCAGCTGCATCCCGTAGACCACCATGGGGGACCTCCCTGTATCTGACGTACCGTCATATAGCACGAGCGGGCCCATGCTCGTACCTGACGGTTCATCAGGCAAGGGGCGGGGTGGGATCCGCCGGGCGAGCGACCCGGGGGCGCGTCGGCACACCCAGGGGGTCGGGCGCGCCAGGTGGCCGATCGATGTGGAAGAGGTACAACTTCACGTACATCACCAGAGCCTCGCCGGGGATCCGGTCAGGGGCGCCAGAGGCCGTCCTCCGTCAGCCCCAGCAGGTCGATCGCGTTGCCGCGCACGATCCGCTCGACGGCGTCCGGCGCGAGGTGGCCCATCTGGGCCTCGCCGACCTCGCGGGACTTGGGCCAGGTGGAGTCCGAGTGCGGGTAGTCGGTCTCGTAGAGCACGTTCCCGACCCCGATGGCGTCCAGGTTCCTCAGCCCGAAGGCGTCGTCGAAGAAGCAGCCGTAGACGTGCTCGGCGAACAGCTCCGACGGCGGGCGCAGCACCTTTTCGGCCACGCCGCCCCAGCCGCGGTTCTCCTCCCACACGACGTCGGCGCGCTCCAGAATGTACGGGATCCAGCCGATCTGGCCCTCGGCGTACATGATCCTGAGGTTCGGGAAGCGCTCGAACTTGCCGCTCATCAGCCAGTCGACCATCGAGAAGCAGCAGTTGGCGAAGGTGATGGTGGAGCCGACGGCCGGCGGGGCGTCGGCCGAGGTGGACGGCATCCTGCTGGACGAGCCGATGTGCATGGCGATGACCGTGCCGGTCTCGTCGCAGGCGCGCAGGAAGGGGTCCCAGTGGTCGGTGTGCACCGACGGGAGCCCGAGGTGCGGCGGGATCTCGGAGAAGGCGACCGCCCGGACCCCGCGGGCCGCGTTGCGCCGCACCTCGGCGGCGGCGAGCTCGGGGTCCCACAGCGGGATCAGGGTCAGCGGGATCAGCCGGCCATGGGCCTCGGGGCCGCACCACTCCTCGACCATCCAGTCGTTGTAGGCGCGCACGCCGAGGAGACCGAGTTCACGATCGGCGGCTTCTGTGAAGGTCTGCCCACAGAATCGGGGGAAGGTGGGGAAGCAGAGGGCCGACTGGACGTGGTTCACGTCCATGTCGGCGAGCCGCTCCGGCACGGAGTACGAACCGGGGCGCATCTGCTCGTAGGTGATGACCTCCAGGCGGATCTCGTCGCGGTCGTAGCCGACGGCGGTGTCGAGCCGGGTGAGGGGGCGGTGCAGGTCCTCGTAGACCCACCAGTCACCTATGGGGCCTTCGTCCCCCTTGGCGCCCATCACAGGGGCGAACTTTCCGCCCAGAAAGGTCATTTCCTTCAGTGGCGCGCGGACGATCCGGGGGCCGGTGTCGCGGTAGCGGGACGGGAGCCGGTCCTGCCAGACGTGCGGGGGCTCCACGGTGTGGTCGTCCACCGAGATGATCTTGGGGAAGCTCTCCATGCGCTTCACGGTAGCGCTCATCTGACGATCCGTCAGCTATCGTGCGGGTGGACCGCCCCGGAACCGTGCGGGGACGGGGCGGGAACGCCGACCCGATGCTGACGCGCGCCCTCCGGACAAGGCAGACTGTCTTGGGCGAAACCAGCGGTACGGGCAGGGGGAGCTAATGGACCGTGAGAACGGGCCGCGCGTTCCGGAGCAGCGGACTCCGGCGACGGGCCCCGGCGGGACCGGCACCGAGCCGGCCGCCGCACCACGCTCGAGCACGTTCGCGACGGGCGCCGAGCCGGCCCCCGCTACGCCCGGAGACGTCGCCGGATCCGGCGACGGCCTCCGCTTCGGGGTGCTCGGGCCCGTGCGGGCCTCCCGGGGCGGACAAGCCCTGCCCACCGGGTCGCCGCAGCAGCGCGCCCTCCTCGCCGCCCTCCTCCTGCGCGACGGCCGCACCGCCACCGCCGCCGAACTCATCGACGCCATCTGGGGCGAGGAGCCGCCCTCCCAGGCCCTGGCCGCCGTCCGCACCTACGCCTCCCGGCTGCGCAAGATCCTCGACCCCGGCGTCCTCGTCAGCGAGTCCGGCGGCTACGCCATCCGCGCCGGCGCCGGCCGCACCGGTGCCGCCCTCGACCTCGCCGAGGCCCACGAACTCGCCGCCGAGGCGGAGAAGCTGCGCAGCGCCGGACAGCGCGGCGCCGCGCGCGAGCGCCTGAACGAGGCGCTGGCCCTGTGGGACGGCGAGGCGCTCGCCTCCGTACCCGGGCCGTACGCCGAGAACCAGCGCACCCGCCTGGAGGAATGGCGCCTCCAGCTCCTGGAGAACCGTCTCGACCTCGACCTGGAGGTCGGCGCGCACGCCGAGGCCGTCTCGGAGCTGACCGCGCTCACCGCCGCGCACCCGCTGCGCGAGCGCCTGCGCGAACTGCTGATGCTCGCCCTCTACCGCTCCGGCCGGCAGGCGGAGGCGCTCGCCGTCTACGCCGACACCCGCCGTCTCCTCGCCGACGAACTGGGCGTCGACCCCACGCCCGAGCTGTCCCGGCTCCAGCAGCGCATCCTCCAGGCCGACGCCGAACTCGCCCGCCCGGTCGAGGAGCAGGCACCGGCCGCCGCGCCGGTCGCCCGCCCCGCCCAGCTCCCGGCGACCGTCCCGGACTTCACGGGCCGTTCCGCCTTCGTGCGCGAACTCGGCGACCGGCTCGCCACCGCCGAGGGCTCCGTCATGGCGGTCTCGGCGCTCGCCGGAATCGGCGGCGTGGGCAAGACCACGCTCGCCGTCCACGTCGCCCACGAGGCCAGGCCGCACTTCCCCGACGGGCAGCTGTACGTCGACCTCCAGGGCGCGGGCTCGCGCGCGGCGGCCCCGGAGACGGTCCTCGGCGCGTTCCTCCGGGCTCTCGGCACCCCCGACTCCGCGATCCCGGACTCCCTCGACGAGCGGGCGGCGCTCTACCGCTCCACGCTCGACGGGCGCCGGGTCCTGGTCCTGCTCGACAACGCCCGCGACGCCGCCCAGATCCGCCCGCTGCTGCCCGGAACGGCCGGCTGCGCGGCCCTGGTGACCAGCCGGATCCGCATGCTCGACCTGGCGGGGGCGCACCTGGTGGACCTGGACGTGATGTCCCCGGAGGAGGCGCTCCAGCTCTTCACCCGGATCGTGGGCGAGGAGCGGGTGCGGGCCGAGCGGGAGGCCGCCCTGGACGTGGTCGCGGCCTGCGGCTTCCTGCCGCTGGCGATCCGCATCGCCGCGTCGCGCCTGGCCGCGCGCCGTACGTGGACGGTCTCGGTGCTGGCCGCCAAGCTCGCCGACGAGCGGCGCCGCCTGGACGAGCTCCAGGCCGGGGACCTCGCGGTCAAGGCCACCTTCGAACTCGGCTACGGCCAGCTGGAACCTGCCCAGGCCCGCGCCTTCCGCCTGCTCGGCCTCGCCGACGGCCCGGACATCTCGCTGGCGGCCGCCGCGGCGGTCCTGGACCTTCCGGAGTGGGAGACCGAGGACCTCCTGGAGGCCCTCGTCGACACCTCGCTCCTGGAGTCCGCGGCCCCCGGCCGCTACCGCTACCACGACCTGGTCCGGCTCTACGCGCGTGCGTGCGCGGAGCGGGACGAGCAGCCGCCGGTGGAACGCGACCTGGCCCTCTCCCGGCTGCTCGACTTCTACCTGTCGACGGCCTCCCGGGTCTACGCCATCGAGCGCCCCGGCGACCGGCTCGTCGACCACCTGGAGCCCACCCACTACGAGGGCCTCACCTTCACCGACCGCCACACCGCCCAGGACTGGCTCTACGCCGAGGCCAACTGCCTCCTCGCCTGCGTCCGTCAGTCGGCGACGACCCCGGGGACGCTGCGGCGAGCGGTGGACCTGCTGTGGGCGGCGCTGGACCTGGGCGAGTCGGGCGCCAACGCCAAGGAGTTCGAGGCCGTCGGCTGCTTCGTCCGTGACGCGGCGCGGGACCACGGCGACCCGCGCGCCCAGGGCCGGGCGCTGATGGCGCTGGCGGGCGTCCACCACACCGCGGGCCGCTTCAGCGAGGCCGACCGGGACGCCGAGCTGGCCCTGCCGCACGCGGACGCGGCCGAGGACCCGCTGCCGGCCTGCTGGTCCGCGAACGCCCGGGGCATCATCGCGCTGTACCAGAACCGCTTCGAGGAGGGCGAGGTGCACCTCGCCCACGCGATCGAGCGGTTCCGCGGTATCGGCGACCGCCCCGGCGAAGCGAGCGCCCTGTGCAACCTGTCCCGTATCCACCTGGCGATGGGCCGCACGGCTCAGGCGATCGAACTCGCCGAGGAGGGCACGCGGATCTACGACTCGATGGGCAACTCGCTGCGCAGCGCCAACGGGCGGTACGCGCTGGGCCTCGCGCTGACCGAGGCCAAGCAGCTCGGCGACGCCGTCGACCGGCTGCGCGAGGCCCTGGAGGTCTTCCGGGACAGCCGACAGCGGCTGTGGGAGGGCATGACCCTGTTCCGTCTGTCAGAGGTGGACATCGCGGCACGGCGGCACGCCCAGGCGGCCTCCAACGCCGAGATGGCGCTCACCGTCCTGCGTGGCATCGGCGGCGAGTGGCGGCGCGGGAACGTGCTGACCGTACTCGGGCGCGCCCTCGACGGCATCGGCCAGTCGGGGCGTGCACAGGTCTGCTGGCAGGAGGCCCTCGACATCTTCGAGTCGCTGGGGTCCCCGGAGGCGACCGAGGTCCGCCGGCTGCTGGCCCCCATCGCGGCCGCGTGACCCGGCCCCTCCCCCGCGGCCTGCACGTTCATCGTTCGTTTATCGCCGACCGGCAGGCTTCTTCTTGTCGATCCGTCGCGTCGGGGGGCAGACGGGTCATCGACACCGCCGTCACTCCGGGCAACTAGGGTGAGCGGCCAAGCGCGGTCCGCCCGGCTGGTCACGGGGGAGCGGCCGGACGGATCGCGCCGGATCCCACTCATGACATGCAGGAGTTGACGAGATGAGCAACCCGATCGAGAAGGACGCGGTCGTGAAGCCCCAGGACATGCACGCCACGGGCGGCACCGAAGGCGAGATCACCACCAAGGACATGCACGCCACGTCCGAGCCGGCGATCGACGCCATCACCAAGAAGGTCAAGGGCACCGGCCCGGGCGAGATCACGACGATGGACATGCACGCCACGTCCGAGCCGCTCAACTAAGCCACACGCCACGGGGACGGTTCCGGAGACGCCATCGGGGGAGTCGCCGGGACCGAGCGGGGCGGACGGAGCGCGGGGTTCGGGGGCGCCCGAGAGGACCGGGGGGAATCCTCGGGCGAGAGCCCGCACGCTTCGCACGACCCGACAAGGAGGGGCCGGGCACCAGCCCGGCCCCTCCTTCACGTCCTCGACCAGGGGATTCGGCCGCCGGATACGGCGATGCACCGACCTGACGAAGTAGCCCGCAGCACCTCGCACTCGCGTTCGACCTGAGTCATGATCGATCGCGTCCGGTACGGCAGGTGGTGGGGACCGCCCGTCGCACCCGGGCGAGGCACGCCATGCGCGCGCAGGGGGGAGGGCCCGGGCCGGAGGAATCCGGTCCGGGCCCTTTGCCGTGCGGGGGCGGCCGGAGGCGCGGTCAGGCCCGGGTGCGCAGCGCTCCCTTCACGACCTTGCCGCTCGCGTTCCGCGGGAGCTCCGCCACGAACTCGACCTCCCTCGGCACCTTGTAGTTCGCCATCTCCCGCCGCGACCACGCGATCAGGTCGTCCGCCGTCACGCGCGCGCCCGGCCGGCGGACGGCGAAGGCCTTCCCGACCTCGCCGAGGCGCGGGTCGGGGATCCCGATGACGGCGACGTCGGCGATGTCGGGGTGGAGGCCCAGGAGCTGTTCGATCTCCGCCGGGTAGGCGTTGAAGCCGCCGACGATGAACATGTCCTTGATCCGGTCGGTGATCCGGAGGTTGCCCGTTCCGTCGAGGACGCCCACGTCGCCCGTGTGCAGCCACCCGTCCGCGTCGATCGCGGCCGCCGTCGCCTCCGCGTCCTCGAAGTAGCCGCTCATCACGTGGAAGCCCCTGACCAGGACCTCGCCCTCGTCGGAGAGGCGGACCTCCGTGCCGGGGATCGCACGGCCCGACGTCCGCGCCACGACGTCCGGCGCGTCCCCGCGGCGGCACATCGTCACGATGCCGCTCGCCTCCGACAGGCCGTACGCCGTGAGGACCGTGGCCACCCCCAGTTCCCCCCGCAGCCGTTCGACCAGTTGCAGCGGCACCACCGCCGCGCCCGTGACGACCAGCCGGAGGGTGGACAGGTCGTGGCCGGAGCGGGCGGGGTGGTCGAGCAGGGACTGGTGGAGGGTCGGCGGGCCGGGGAGGACCGAGATGCGCTCGGCGGCGATGTTCGCGAGGACCGTGTCCACGTTGAAGACCGGCTGCGGGACCATCACCGCGCCGCGCAGCAGGCAGGCGATGATGCCGGCCTTGTAGCCGAAGGTGTGGAAGAAGGGGTTCACGATCAGGTAGCGGTCGCCCTCGCGCAGGCCGGCCAGGTCGCTCCAGACCTCGTAGCAGCGCAGGGTCTGCTCGTGCGTGATCACCGCGCCCTTGGGCCGGCCCGTCGTCCCCGAGGTGTAGATGACGTCCGAGGGGTCTCCGGGGGCGATGTGCGACGAGCGTTCGCGGACGTCCTCCGCCCGTACCGCGTCCCCCTCCGCCAGGAAGGACTTCCAGGTCACGTACCCCGGCTCGTCCGGTGCCGTGTCGCCGAACACCACCACCCGTTCCAGCTCGGGCAGTTCCACGCCCGCGCGCCGCAGCGAGGCCACGTAGGAGGTACCGAGGAACGTGCCGGTCACGAAGAGCAGCCGGGCCCGTGAGCGGGCCAGGACGTCCGCCGCCTCCGTGCCCTTGAAGCGGGTGTTGAGCGGGACCAGCACCGCGCCCGCCGTCACCGCGCCGAGCGCCGAGACGATCCAGTCCAGGGTGTTGGGCGCCCAGATCGCGACCCGGTCGCCCGCCCGTACGCCCGTGGCGAGGCACGCGGCCGCCGCCCGTTCGACGCGGGCGCCGAGTTCCGCGTACGAGACGCGGGTGCGGCCTTCGACGACGGCCTCCCCCGGCCCGTACCGCTCGGCCGCCGCGCGCACCAACTCCGGTATCGAGCCGTACTCCATCGCCCGTCCCTCCCGCCGCCGGAATCCTCGTAGCTGACTATCCGTCAGATTAGCTGTAGCCTGACGCGCTGTCAGCAATGAGGCACCCGGAGGGGGACGACGTGCTCAAGGACCGCACAGCCATCGTCGGCATAGGCCAGACGCCCTTTGCGAAACACCTCCCGGAGTCCGAGAAGACGCTCGCTTGCCGGGCGATCCTCGCCGCTCTCGACGACGCCGGGATCGATCCGTCCGAGGTCGACGCCTTCGCCTCCTACACGATGGAGGAGACCGACGAGGTGGAGGTGGCCAAGGCCATCGGCGCGGGCGACGTCACCTTCTTCTCCAAGGTCGGCTACGGCGGCGGCGGTTCCTGCGCCACCGTCGGGCACCTCGCCGCCGCCGTCGCCACCGGGCAGGCGAGCGTGGGGGTGGCCTGGCGGTCCCGGAAGCGCGGCTCGGGACCGAGGCCCTGGAAGAACACCGCCGTCCAGCTGCCGACGCCCGGGCAGTGGACCCGACCCTTCGGACTCGTCCGTCCCGCCGACGAGATCGGCATGCTCGCCCGCCGCTACATGCACGAGTACGGCGCCACCCGCGACCACCTCTTCAACGTCGCCCTGGCCTGCCGCAACCGGGCCAACCAGAACCCGGCCGCGATCATGTACGAACGCCCGCTGACCCGCGAGATGTACATGACCTCCCGCTGGATCAGCGAGCCCCTCTGCCTCTTCGACAACTGCCTGGAGACCGACGGCGCGCTGGCCTGCGTCATCGTCTCGGCCGAGCGGGCGCGCGACTGCCGGCAGAAGCCCGTCTACGTCCACGCCGCCGCCCAGGGCCTGCCCGCCCAGCACCACGGCATGGTCAACTACTGGAACGACGACCCGCTGTCCGGCCCGGCCTGGACCGCCGCCCGCCACCTGTGGAAGACCGCCGACCTCGGCCCCGAGGACATCGACGTCGCCCAGATCTACGACGCCTTCACCCCGCTCGTCCCGCTCTCCCTGGAGGGCTACGGGTTCTGCGGCCGCGGCGAGGGCGGCGCGTTCACCGAGGGCGGCGCCCTGGAGATCGGCGGCCGGCTGCCCGTCAACACGGGGGGCGGCGGACTCTCCGAGGCCTACGTCCACGGCTTCAACCTCATCAACGAGGGCGTGAAGCAGCTCCGCGGCGTCTCCACCGCCCAGGTCCCGAACGCCGCCACCTGCCTCGTCACCGCCGGCGAGGGCGTCCCCACGTCCGCGATCCTGCTCCGAGCCTGAGAAGGAGGGCCCCATGGGCCTGCTCACACCCGTCATCGACGAGGACGGCGCCCCCTTCTGGGAGTACGCCGCCCAGGGCGAACTGCGCGTCCAGGCCTGCGCGGCCCCCGAGTGCGGCGAGCTCCGCTTCCCGCCCCGCCCCTGCTGCCCGCACTGCCGGTCCTTCGACAGCACCTGGCGCCTGATGTCCGGGCGCGGCCGGATCTGGTCCTTCGTGCTCCCGCACCCGCCGCTGCTGCCCGACTACGCCGCCCAGGCCCCGTACAACGCGGTCCTCGTCGAACTCGCCGACGCCCCCCGCATCCGCCTCGCCGGCAACGTCGTCGCCACCCCCGACGCCCCCCTCAACTCCGTCGACCCGGCCCGGCTGCGCATCGGCGCGGCCGTGAGGGTCGCCTTCACCGAGATCGACGGCGTCACTGTGCCCCGCTGGCTCCTGGAGCGCGCGTGAGCATCCGCGTCGAACGGGACAAGGAGCACGGGATCGCCGTCGTCACCCTCGACCGGGCCGACAGGCACAACGCGATCACCCTGGACATGGCCCGCCGGCTCGGCGAGGTCTGGCGGGGCTTCCGCTACGAGGACGAGGTGCGGGCGATCGTCGTCACCGGCGCGGGCGGGCGGGCGTTCTGCACCGGCATCGACCGCGACGCCGCCGCCCACGTGCCGCAGCCCTCCTCCCCGTACACGATCGACGACCCGCTCGTCGCCATCGGGCCCAAGGCCAACGACCTGTGGAAGCCGGTGGTCGCGGCCGTCGAGGGCATGGCCTGCGGCGGCGCCTTCTACCTGCTCGGCGAGGCCGAATTCCTCGTCGCCGGCGAGGGCGCCGCGTTCTTCGACCCGCACACCGCCTACGGCATGGTCAGCGCCTTCGAGACCATCCACATGGCGCAGCGGATGCCCTTCGGCGAGGTCGCCCGGATGGCGCTCATGGGCACCGCCGAGCGGATCTCCGCGCGGCGGGCGTACGAGACCGGGCTCGTCAGCGAACTCACTCCCACGGGTGAGGCGCTGGCGGCCGCACGCCATGCCGCCGCGGTGATCGCCGGCTATCCGACGGAGGCCGTCCAGGGGACCGTACGGGCCCTGTGGTCGGCCAGGGAGGCCGCCCGCGCCCAGGCCCTCGCCCACGCGCCGCACCTGGTGACGCTCGGCAACCTGCCGCCCGAGCGGCAGGCCGAGCTGTTCACCGGGCGGCGCGGGGCCGGCGCCTTCCGGCTGCGCTGAGACGAGGCCGGCCGGCCCGCGTCAGGCGCTGGTGCGGGAGGCGAAGGTGACCTCGCAGCGGGTGTACTCGGAGCCGTTGCCGGAGCCGGTGTACGGGGTGCTCGCCTCGGCGGACTTCGAGGCGCCGCCCTCCACCCGCAGGTCCTCGACCTGCGCCAGCGCGAGGTCGACGGTCTTGCCGGCATCGCCCTTGAACTGCATGGTGACGTCGTAGAGGTACGCCGAGGAGTCGCTGTTGGAGACGGTCACCTTGGCGACCAGCTTCTTGCCGTCCGCGCTGAGCGCGCACTCGTCGATCTTGACGTCGCGCGAGGCGCGGTCCTTCGACGAGCCGCCGACGCCGCTGACGCTGCCCGAGGAGCTGCTGGAGCTGCCGTCGGAGCCGCTGCTGGAGTGGCTGGAGTTGTTGCTGGAACCGGATCCGTGGCTGCTGCCGCCGCAGCTCGCGCCGTGGGAGCCGCGGGCGCCGGTGAGGGCGACGACGGCGAGACCGAAGACGGCGATGGCACGGACATGACGAAGCTTCACGCTTCAACCCCCGTTGAGTGTGTGCGAGTGCATAGAGAAGCCCGTCCATCGAACGGATTGACAGGCGCACGACACCCTACTGGACGCTGACCGCCTCGATCTCACACCGCTCGACCTGACCGACCCTGCCCGGCGCCCGCATGGGGATCTCGACGACCTTGGACGCGTCGCCGTCGACGGACACCACGGCCTCGGCCCGGTCCACCTCCCTGCCGCCCGCCGCTTCGAACTCCACGACCACCTTGAACGTGCGCGCGTACGAGGTCCGCGAGACGACCCTCACCGTGGTGGTGGTGTCGGCCTTCCGGGCCGGCTTGCCCTTGCGCTTCTTCTGCGCCGCCCGGACACAGTCCACGACGAAGGCCTCGACGTCCGGGGCCGGGGACGGGGAGACGGTCGGAACCGGCGTGTACGCGGAGTCCTCCGAGCCCGAACCGCCCGAACCGGAGGAGTCGTCGTAGTCGTCGTAGTCGTCGTTCTTCTTCTTCGAGCTGGAGCAGCCGCCACCGCCGCTGCCGCTCTTGCTCTTGCCCGACCGGCTGCTGCTCTTGCCGCTTCCGTGACCGCCACCGCTGCTCGTCTGGAAACCGGTCAGCGCCAGCACCACCACCGTGAGTGTCGCCGCGAGCTTCAGCCTGGTGCGGACCATCGCCGTTCCCCCGTCCATCCGTCATGCGTCCCGATCGCGAACGCCTGCGTGCCGTGCGCACGTCACCCTAGGCCCTGTCGTCGCATGGCGGGGCCCCCGCACCCGGCGTAGCGTCGTGACCGGGAGCCGGACCGTAAGGAGGCCGCACGGTGATCCGCAACATCGTCGGCTCGGTCCTGGCGCTCGCCGGAGCGACGGCCGCCGTATGGAGCCCCTTCCGTGCCTGGTACGACGGCCGTCACGGGAGTTCCTACGGCATCGAGGACCTCTTCACCGGCATCACCGACGCCAGGGCCGAGGTGATCGCCTCGATCCTGCTGCCCTTCGCCTTCGCCGCCGTCCTCACCCTCGTCGGGGTCGTGCTGCGCTCCCGCCTGCTCGTCGCCCTGGCCGGGGTCGTCGTGCTCGGCTTCACCATCCTGTGGATGGTGCGGGTCGGGCAGGTCGAGGACGGCCTGAGCATCGACTCCTCCGGTGGCGGCCTCGACGACGGCGTCGCCCTGGCCCTCGGCGGCGGTCTGCTGCTGATCGTCGGCGCGGTCGTCATGTCCGGCCGGGGTCACCACACCATCCGGGTGGACCGCGGCCCCGTGCACGGCCCTCCCCCCGAGCAGGCTCCGCCACCCGAGACCGCGCCGCCCCCGACCTCGGACGTGCCCTGGGACCCCGGGCGCGACGAGACGCCACCGCCCCCGGAGCACCGGGCCTAGGTGTGCTGTCCGGGGACGTTGGTGAGCGCCAGCGGCGCGTCCGGCCCGGACGCTACGCGCCCCGGTTGGTCGCCGTGCCCTTCACCGCGTCGAGCGCGTACACGCAGCGGTCCTTGCTGCACGCGTACACGACCCCGTTCCTGACCACCGGCGAGCCGGTGATCTCGCCGCCGGTCGCGAGCTTCCAGCGGAGCTGCCCGCCGCTCGCGTCCAGGGTGTAGAGGACGTGGTCGGCCGAACCGAAGTGCACCCGCCCGTCGGCCACCACCGGGGATCCGATCAGCTCCCCGCCCGCCGCGAACCGCCACTTCGGCGTGCCGGTGACCGCGTCCAGGGTGTAGAGCGCGCTGCCGCTGCCGACGTGCACGTTGCCCGCCGTGACCAGCACCGGCTCGGTGGACTGGCGCGGCTCGGTCGCGATCCGCCAGCGGTCCTTGCCGGTGGTCGCGTCCAGCGCGTACACGGTGCCCAGGTGGTCGGCGAGATAGATCCCGCCGCCCGTGACGGCGGGGCCCGGCGCGTACGCGGGGGGCGAGACGAACACCGCCGGCGCCTCGAAGTGCCAGCGCACGTGCCCGCTCGCCACGTCCACGGACAGCACCCGGGTACCGGCCGCCACGTACGCACAGCCGTCCTCGGCGGGCGCGACCCGCACCGGCACATGGGCGCAGGAGGCGGCGTCGCCGATCGGGTACGACCAGCGCTCCACGCCCGTCCGCGCGTCCAGCGCCTGCAGCCGGGCGTCGCGCCACACGTACACGGTGTCCCCGTGCACGGACGGCCCGCCCTCGGGCGTCTCGAAGTCGGTCTGCGCGCCGGTGATCTCCCACAGCTTGGCGCCGTTGGAGGCCTCCCAGGCCTGCACGCCGCCGCCGCGGGTGCCGGTGACGACGGTGCCCCGGTCCACCTGGAGGGAGTACACCCAGGCGTCCGTGTGCAGGCGCCAGCGCTCGCCGCCGTCGTGGGCGTCGAGCGCGTAGAGGGTGGGCCCGTCCGAGGCGTGGATACGGCCGGCGGCCACCGCCATCGACCAGGCCACGTCCCGCGTCTTGAACTGGCGCCGGCCGCTCGCCGTGTCCAGGGCGTGCACCTCGAAGGAGGTCACGTAGAGCAGGTCGCCGTCGACGACCGGGGTGCCCCACACGTCGTTGGACATGCGGAACCGCCAGGGGCGCCAGTGCCCCGGCACCTCGGGGGCCCGGTCCTGGGCCTGCGAGGCGTGCTGCGCCTCGGGGGCCCGGGCGGGCCCGGGCAGCGGGCGGGAGCCGGGCGGCGGGCCGGGCTCGGTGCCGAACGTGGCGCCGCCGGGCGGGCGCACCCAACCGGTCGCGCCGCCGGCCGCGGCGCCCGCGCCGACCCCGATGGCCGCACGGGTGTCGGCGACCCGGGGGCCCGGACCGATGGGCACCGTGGCGCCGGCCAGGCGTACGGGGCCGGCGGAGTCCGCCTCCGAGGGGCCGGCGTGGCGTCCGCCGCCCCGCGGGTCGGCGCCCCGTTCCGCGGGCTCGCGCGGCGGGCGCGGCGGCATCGGCGGGGCGGCCGGGGGCGGCGGGCTGGGCCGGCCGCCGCGCCGGGTCTCGATCATGGCGACGGCGCTCTGCGGCAGCCAGGCCGCGGCCGTCCCGCTGTCGTCCTCGCCGGAGCCGAAGAGGTGCGGGGCGAGCATGGCCTGCAGGTCCGCCGGGGTGGGGCGCTGCGTGACGTCCATCTGCATACAGGCGTCGATCAGCGGCCGCAGCTCGTCCGGCAGCCCCTCCAGGTCCGGCCCCTCCCGCAGCAGCATGAAGACCGTCTCCACCGGGTTGGCCCCGTGGTAGGGCGCGTGCCCGGTCGCGGCGAACACCAGCATCGACCCCAGCGAGAAGACGTCGCTGGCGCCGGTGACGCTGCGCGAGTCGCGGGCCTGCTCGGGCGACATGTAGGCCGGGGTGCCGACGGCGACGTTGGTCATGGTCAGGCGCGTGTTGGACACGCCGGACGCGATGCCGAAGTCGATCACCCGGGGGCCGTCCTCGACGACGAGGACGTTGGAGGGCTTGAGGTCGCGGTGGACGAGGCCGGCGCCGTGGATGGACTGCAGGGCCTCGGCGACGCCGGCCGCGAGCCAGCGCACCGCCTGGGCCGGGAGCGGCCCGCACTCGTTCACTATCTCTTCGAGGGAGGGCGCGGGCACGTACGCGGTCGCGAGCCACGGCACCGCGGCCCGCGGATCGGCGTCGACGACGGCCGCGGTGTAGAAGCCGGAGACCGCCCGTGCGGCCTCCACCTCACGGGTGAAGCGGACGCGGAACAGCTGGTCCTCGGCGAGCTCCGTCCGCACGGTCTTGATCGCCACGCGCCGCCCGGACGCCGAGCGCGCGAGATAGACGAGGCCCATGCCGCCCGCACCGAGCCGGCCCAGCACCTCGAAGGGCCCGATCCTTCTCGGGTCGTGCTGCGTCAGCTGCTCCACTTGCCTGCCACCTCCCCGTAGGGCCATGAGATTACGGCCCCGTGGACCCTGATTCTTCCTGTCCGGGGCGGTGGTTGCGAACCCGGGGGCGGATCGGGGTGTCACAGGTCATATCGACCAGCTCGGATCGGGGCGCTTCAGCCCTCGCCGGCGGCTTCCGGGGGCTCCGCGAGGACGGCGAAACGGGCGCCCTGGTTGTCGTGGAGGACGGCGAAACGGGCGCCCTGGTTGTCGTGGAGGACGG
Source organism: Streptomyces sp. NPDC101191 (assembly GCF_044767915.1). Classification (NCBI taxonomy): domain Bacteria; kingdom Bacillati; phylum Actinomycetota; class Actinomycetes; order Kitasatosporales; family Streptomycetaceae; genus Streptomyces; species Streptomyces sp. NPDC101191. The sequence goes on along the minus strand of NZ_JBIWOU010000014.1, from coordinate 81,494 downwards.
CGATGCGGCCGTGGGGGGTGTCGAAGGGGCCGGTGGTGACACGGCCGCCGAGGCGGACGGCGGTGGCGCAGGTCTCGTCGCAGTCGCGGACGGCGAAGTAGACGAGGACGTGACCGGGCATCTCGGCGGGGAAGGCGTCGGTGATCACGGCGCGGCCGCCGAAGGCGGTGTCGTCACCCGGCCGGGAGCCCGGCGGGGACCAGATCCGGTAGTCGAAGCCGCCCTCGCGGCCCTCCTCGGCCGGGTCGACCTGGCGGCCGAGCCAGCCGAAGACGGTGGCGTAGAAGGTGTCGACCGCTTCGGGACGCCGGGTGTAGACCTCCATCCAGCAGAAGGTCCCGGGCCGGTTGGTGACCTCGAAGCCGTCGTCGTCACCGGGCTGGCGCAGTCCGAAGACGGCGCCGCCGGGGTCGGCCGCGAGGGCGACGACGCCGAAGGGGCCGACGGGGTACGGCTCCATGACCATCTGCCCGCCCGCCGCCTTGACGCGCTCGGCGACGGTCCCGGCGTCGCCGGCGGCGAGGTACACGGTCCAGGTGGTGGGCATGCGCCCGTCCCGCTTGGGCAGCAGGCCGGCGACCCGGCGACCCCGGAGCAGCGCTTCGTCGCGGTCGGGATCGAAGCTCCAGCCGAAGAGCTCACCGTAGAAGCGCTTGCCCGCCTCCAGGTCGGGAAGCTGCGCGTCCACCCAGCACGGGGTGCCCTGTGCGAATACGCCCATGGCACCAGGATGAGCGTGAGTCCCGGGTCCCGCACCCACATGCGGCACACGAAAACGAACATTTGTCCCTATCTGCCCGGCGGAACCCTTGCCACGCCCGGGTTGTCCACCGAAGTTGTCCACAGGCTGTTAATAAGCTCAACGGGGGGCGCGCGGGGGTCGGAGAAGCGCCGGTGAGGGGGGTGCACCCCATTTGCAGTCGGCCGAATCGCGCGCCGATCACCCCTCGGTAAGCTGACGGCATGACAGGACAAGTACGCACCGTCGACGGCCGCGTGGCCGGACGACGCGGCCAGGCGACGCGGCAGAAGCTGCTGGACTGCCTCGGCGAGATGCTCAGCTCCTCGCCCTACCGGGACGTCAAGGTCATCGACGTGGCCCGGAAGGCGGGTACTTCACCCGCGACGTTCTACCAGTACTTCCCTGACGTCGAGGGCGCCGTCCTCGAGATCGCGGAGGAAATGGCCAAGGAGGGCGCGGGGTTGACGGAGCTCGTCTCCGGCCGCTCCTGGGTCGGAAAGGCCGGCTGGCAGTCCTCCGAGGACCTGGTCGAGGGATTCCTGGACTTCTGGCGCAAGCACGACGCGATCCTGCGGGTGGTGGACCTCGGGGCCGCGGAGGGCGACAAGCGGTTCTACAAGATCCGCATGAAGATCCTGAACTCGGTCACCAACTCCCTGACGGACGCGGTGAAGGAGCTCCAGTCGAAGGGCAAGGTCGACAAGGACGTCAGCCCCGCGGCGATGGCGGGCTCGCTGGTGGCGATGCTGGCGGCGGTCGCCGGCCACCAGAAGGGCTTCCAGACCTGGGGCGTGAAGCAGGCCGAACTCAAGCCGAACCTCGCCCTGTTGGTGCACCTGGGGATCACGGGCAAGAAGCCGACGAAGTAGTCCCCCGAGAGCATCCGGCTCACCTTCATCCGTCCTGTCGCGCCGGCGGCGGTCCCGTCCGTACCGGGGTACCGAGTACCCGTGGCACGGACGCGTGACCGCCGCCGGTTTCGTTCCTCCCCCTCGCGCGCCTTCGCTGTCCATCACTTCTTGCCGGGACCCCCCGCGCCGCCGGGTTCCCCCGGGCCCTCGAGACCCCCCGTGCCGCCGGGACCCCCCGGGCCATCGAGAGCACCAGTGCCGCCGGGAGCACCCGGACCGCCCTCGCCACCGGCACCACCCGCCCCGCGCGTGAGCCGGAAGAGCCGGATCTCGCGGTCGATGCGTGCCTGGTACGTCGCGTACGGCGGCCAGAAGGCGAGCACGGCACGCCAGGCCGCGGCGCGCTCCTCCCCCGCCAGCAGCCGCGCCCGTACGGGGAAGCTCTCGCCGCGCCAGCTGACCCGGGCGTCCGGGTGGGCGAGGAGGTTGGCGGTCCAGGCCGGGTGGCCCGGGCGCCCGAAGTTGGAGCCGACCAGCAGCCAGGTGCCCTCCGGCTCCGGCATGCAGGCGAGCGGGGTGACTCGCGGCTGACCGGACCTGGCGCCCGTGGCCGTGAGGATGACGCCCGGCAGCATCTGCGCGCTGAGCATCACCTTCCCGCGGGTGAGCCGGTGCACGGCCCGGTCCATGGCGGGGATGAAGTGCGGGGCGACCCTCGCGAACGCACGGGTCGACGAGACCTTCTGCATCAGGCGCAGTCCGACCGGCATCTAGGCCACCTCCCCGGAAGCGCCGGGGGCGACCCCGGCCGCGGATCCCCTGCCCGCTCCGGCGCCGTCGCCGAACAGGCCCTCGCACTCGGCGGCGCGGGCGCGCAGCCGGTGGGCCGGGCCGAAGAGGAGCTCGTCGGCGGCGGAGCGCTTGAAGTAGAGCTGGGCGTCGTGCTCCCAGGTGATGCCGAGCCCGCCGTGCAGCTGGACGGTCTCGGCGGCCGCGGCGCGCTGCGCCTCCAGTGCCTGGGCGAGGGCGAGCGCCCCCGAGGCCCCCTGCTCCTCCTGGGCCGCGCAGACCGTGAGGGAGCGGGCCGACTCGATCTGGACGAGGAGGTCGGCCAGGCGGTGCCTGATCGCCTGGAAGGAGCCGATGGGACGCCCGAACTGCTGCCGGGTGGTGGCGTGTTCGACGGTCCGGTCGAGGGCGCCACGCGCCGCGCCGACCGCCTCGGCGGCGAGCATGACGGCCGCGGTGCGCCCGGTCGCGGCGAGCGCGCCGAGCGTGTCGGCCGGTTCCTCGCCCAGCAGCTCGGCCTCGACGTCGCGCAGCTCGACGAGGGCCTGGGAGCGGGTGACGTCCAGGGTGGGCAGGCGGCGGCGTACGAGACCGGTCGCGTCGGCGCGTACGAGGAAGAGCAGGGTGCGGCTGCGCGGGAAGCCGCCGGTGTGCGCGGCGACCACGAGCAGCCCGGCGCTGTGCCCGTCGAGGACGTGTCCGGCCTCGCCGTACAGCACCCAGGCGGCGCCGTCGGGCCGCACGGCCTGGACGCCGCCGGAGCGTCCGTCGCCGGCCCAGGGTTCGGCGGCGTTGTCGCCGGTGAGCCCGAGGGCGAGCGGGAGCGATCCGCCGGGGAGGGCGAGGGCGCAGGTCAGGGTGCCGTCGGCGATCCGGGGCAGCAGCTCGGCGCGCTGCCGCCCGGTGCCGAGGGCCGCGATCAGCGGGGCGGCGAGGACGCTGGTGGCGAGCAGCGGGGAGGGGGCGAGGACGCGGCCGGTCTCCTCGCAGGCGAGGGCGAGTTCGGCGGGGCCGCAGCCGACCCCTCCGTACCGCTCGGGCAGCGCGAGCCCCGGCAGGCCGAGGGCGCCGGCGAGAGCGGCCCAGAGCGCGGTGTCGTACCCCTCGGGGGTGGTGACTGCCGAGCGGGTCTCGGCCGGTCCGGCGCGCTTGGCGAGGAGTTCGCGCAGGGTGCGGCGGATCTCCTGCTGTTCTTCGGTGACGGCGGCGGTACGCATGGGTCTCCCCTCCGTATCTGACGGTGCGTCATGCTAGGACCGCCCGGAGCAGATGCACAGCCCGATGACCCCTCCGGCACAAGAAATCTGATGTACCGTCAGATTCATGCCCACCACTCCACGGGACCGCCGTCGCGTCGCCGTCGTCGGCATATCCCACTCCGACTGCGGCCGCGTCGACGAGGCCACCCCCTACGCCCTGCACGCCCAGGCCGCCCGCCGCGCCCTCGCGGACAGCGGCCTCGACCGCTCGGTGATCGACGGCCTGGCCTCGGCGGGCCTCGGCACCCTCGCGCCGGTCGAGGTCGCCGAGTACCTGGGACTCCGCCCCCGCTGGATCGACTCCACCACCGTCGGCGGCGCGACCTGGGAGGTCATGGCGGCGCACGCCGCCGACGCCGTCGCCGCCGGTCACGCCAACGCCGTCCTGCTCGTCTACGGCTCCACCGCCCGCGCCGACATCAAGGCCCGGCGGCGCACCGGCAACCTCTCCTTCGGCTCGCGCGGTCCGCTGCAGTTCGAGGTGCCGTACGGCCACAGCCTGATCGCCAAGTACGCGATGGCCGCCCGCCGCCACATGCACGAGTACGGCACGACGCTGGAGCAGCTCGCCGAGGTCGCCGTCCAGGCGCGGGCCCACGCGGCGCTCAACCCGGAGGCGATGTTCCGGGACCCGATCACGGTCGACGACGTGCTCGGCGGCCCGATGATCGCCGATCCCTTCACCAAGCTGCACTGCTGCATCCGCAGCGACGGCGGCTGCGCGGTGCTGATCGCGGCCGAGGAGTACGTACCGGACACGGCGAAGGCGCCGGTCTGGATCCTCGGCGCGGGCGAGCACGTCTCGCACACCACGATGTCGGAGTGGGAGGACTTCACCGTCTCCCCGGCGGCGGTGAGCGGCCGGCTCGCCTTCGAGCGGGCGGGGGTGCGCCCCGCCGACGTCGAAGTGGCGGAGATCTACGACGCGTTCACCTACATGACCCTCGTGACGCTGGAGGACCTGGGCTTCTGCGCCAAGGGCGAGGGCGGGGCGTTCTTCGCGGAGAAGGACCGCCTGCCGGTGAACACGGACGGCGGCGGCCTCTCGGCCTGCCATCCGGGCATGCGGGGCCTGTTCCTCCTGGTCGAGGCGGTCCGCCAGCTGCGCGGCGAGGCCTCGGGCCTCCAGGTCCGCCGCCCGGACGGCTCGCTGCCGGAGCTGGCGGTGGCGTCAGGGACGGGCGGCTGGTTCTGCTCCTCGGGGACGGTGGTGCTGGGCAGGGACTGACGGGCGCCCAGGACGGGACGGGCGAGGCCTGATCCGGGCCGTTCGGGCGGTGCCGGGCCGGCTCCGGGGAAGGGTCCGGCGTCGAGGAGGTCGAGGAGAGGCCGGCAGAGAGGAGGGCCGGGCGTCGAGGAGGGGTGGGCCCGGGCGGGCGCCGAGAATCTATACAGTCGTCATAGACAAGCGTGTAGGACATCCGTATAGTCATCGGTGCGGGGCCGGACCGGCCTCGCACCGAACCGACCGAGGAGTCCCGCCGTGAACACCACCGCCCGCCCCGCCAGGACCGTCCTGATCTCCGGCGCCTCCATCGCCGGTCCCGCGCTCGCCCTGTGGCTGCACCGCTACGGCTTCGCCCCCACCGTCGTCGAGAAGGCCCCGGCCGTGCGCACCGGCGGTTACAAGGTCGATCTGCGCGGCGGCGCCATCGAGATCTGCGCGAGGACGGGCATCCTCGACGAGGTCCGCGCCCACTCCACCGACATGGACGGCGGCTCCTACGTCGACTCCGAGGGGCGCACCGTCGGCGAGCTGCCGGCCGAGATCTTCGGTGGCCGAGACGAGCAGGACGACGAGGTCATGCGCGGCGACCTCGCCCGCATCCTGTACGAGCGCACCCGCGAGAACGTCGAGTACCTCTTCGGCGACTCCATCGCCTCCCTGCACGACGACGGCGAGGGCGTGGACGTGGTCTTCGAGAGCGGCACCCGGCGCCGCTTCGACCTCGTGGTCGGCGCGGACGGCATGCACTCGCACACGCGGCGCCTGGTCTTCGGCGACGAGCGGCGGTACAAGCGCCACCTCGGCGCGTACATCTCCATCTTCACCGGCCCCGACCGCCTGGGCCTGACCCGCTGGGAGACCTACCACGCCCGTCCGCACAAGCTGATCTCCGTCTACAGCACGGCCGGTGAGAGCGCGGCCACCGCCAAGAACTGCTTCGTCTTCGCCTCCCCCGCCGAACTCGCCTACGACCACCGGGACATCGCGGCCCAGAAGCGTCTGCTGGCGGACGCGTTCGCGGGCGACGACTGGGAGATCCCGCGGATGATCGCCGACGCGGCGGACGCGGACGACTTCTTCTTCGACTCGATCGCCACGATCCACATGGACCGCTGGTCCAAGGGCCGGGTCGTCCTCCTCGGCGACGCCGCGCACTGCACCTCCCCCGCCTCGGGCCAGGGCACCGGTCTCGCCCTCACCGGCGCCTACGTCCTGGCCGGCGAACTCGCCGCGGCGGGCGGCGACCACGTCGCGGGCTTCGCCGCCTACGAGGAGGTCATGCGGCCGGGCGTCGAACTGAACCGGGGCTTCGCGGAGAAGTTCGCCAAGGAGATGACCGTCTCCTCGCGGCGCAAGATCGCCATGCGTATGTTCATGGTGCGCGTTCTGCCCCGGACCCCCTTCAAGAACCTGATCGCGAAGAAGATCCGCGAGGAGATCCAGCGCGCGGCGAACGCGGTCCCGGTCAAGGAGTACGGCGCGTACGAGACGCTCGGAACCCCCGCCTGAACATGTTCGAAACCTTCTGCCGGTGCGTGCGGAGCCCTGTTACGATCACGCCGAGGGACGGGAAGCGCCGGAGGGGGCCGCGCGGGACGCGCGAACGAAGGCCACCCGTCCTCTGCCTGCATCACAGGCCCTCGGAGGGGACTTCCTTGAACAACCACGCCCGCAGAGCGTCGCTGGCCGCGGCCACCGCACTCGGCATCACGGCCGGACTGACCGCCACGATCGCGGCACCCGCGACCGCCACCACCCCCACCGCCGGGACGGCCGCCGCCGACGAGGTGGTGATCCCGAACCCGGGGCGCGAGATGCCGCGCGTCGACTCCCCCAGGCAGGCCGGCACGACCGGCTACGCTCACGTGGTCGAAGGCACGACCGGAGCGGTCTGGACGGACTACGCGACGGGCACCGACACCCCGATCAGCGATGCCCAGGCCGCGGGCCACTCCGGTCTCCACGCGACCATCAGCACCGAACCCTTCGACCAGCCGCGCACGGTCACCATCGCCGAAGTGGGCTCGGACGCCAGGAAGAGCATCACGATCCCCGGCAGCCAGGTGTGGTCCAAGACCTACAACGCCGACACCACCCTCGCCTACACCCAGGACACGACCGGGCTGACCTCGCTCACCCTGTACCGGGCGGCCGAGGACGGCACGACCACGGCCCGGACCGTCGCCGAGATCCCGAGGGCCATGGGCCCGATCACCGCCATCAAGCAGGACCTGAAGGGCGCGCTCCTCAGGATGCGGCCCCTCGCCGACGGCCCGGTAGCCACCTACCTGCTCGACTACGCGACCGCCACGGTGCAGCCGCTCCCGGCCGCCATCGCGCCCACCGGCTGGTTCGCCCTCGGCGAGCGGCACATCGTGCACTACCCCGGCAACGGCAAGCCGCTGCTCTCGGTCCCCCGCGACAACCCGACGGCCACGCCCGTGGAGACCGTCCTCCCGGCCCCCGTCGGCAAGGAGGGACCGGGCCTGTCCTTCACCGTCACCGGTGACACCGTCGTCTACCAGCGGAACCTGCTCTATCCCGAGAACGGCTACCTCGCCGGCCACGCCCTGCGCGCGATCCCGGTCGGCGGCGGGACGGCCACCGAACTCCTGAAGTCCGCCCAACAGGGCGCCTACGCCGTCGCGCCCGACGGCAGCGTCCTCGTCGCCGGGGGCACGGACGCCCTCGACTGGGCCCTTCACCGGATCACCGTGGGGGACGACGGCACACCCCGGCTGACGCGTCTGCGCGCGATCCCCCCCGTCCCCCGGACGATCTCCCGCATCGCCCTCGGCGCCGGCCGGCTGAGCCACATCAGCCGGCGCGACGACTGGACGGACCTCACCGACGTCGACACCGATCTGACCGGCACCCCCCAGGCGGGCGCGCCGAAGCGGCGCTTCTCCTTCGTCGTCGACCCGGTCAACGGTCTCGCCTCGCTCGGCGACGGCGACTCGGCGGTCCTGTGGGGCCCGAGGCTCGCCGCCCCCCTCGAAACCAACTCGTACAAGGGCTTCGGCCTTCCCTCCGCCGACACCCTCGTGGACGCGGCGGGCCGCTACGTCGTGGCCAAGGGCGGCGACACCACCTACGTCGGCGACCTCGAGAACTACACCGCAGACCAGCCGTCCGTCCTGCTCACCCTCCCGAACACCCCCGTCGCCGTGTGGGGCAGCAAGGCGTGGAAGCCGGCCGGCACCGCCCCGGCGTCCGACCTGGTCAACTCCTACGACCTGAAGACGAAGGCGACCTCTCCGGCCATCGACCTCAGGTCGGACTGCCGGCCCACCGATCTGCGGGCCGTGGGGCGTTGGCTGTACTGGGCCTGCGGGACGGCGAAGGCGGGCGTCTACGACCACACGCTGAAGAAGAGCGTGCCGGTCCCGGCCGGCGAGGCGCTGCTCGGCGACGGCTTCGTCGTCCGGCACGAGGGCGACAAGCTGAAGCTCACGAACGCCGCCACCGGGCAGACCTCCGACCTCGCGGACCTCCCCGCCTCGTCCGCCTCGGACCGCGGCACGCGCTGGACCGTGGACAAGTTCGGTCAGAACGTCGCCTACTTCGACAGCGCCGAGAACGTCCACGTCAAGCGCGTCCCGATCACCCCCCAGCCGCTCGCACTGGTCGAGGGCGACCCGCTCTACAACGGTCAGCGAGAGGTCAGCGTGCGCACGTCGCGCGCCGTGGGCGCCTGGACCGCGGAGATCAAGAACGCGGCCGGTCGCACCGTGCGCACCTTCCGGGGCGCCCACGGCACGGCCGCGGGCGTGCGTTTCACCTGGGACGGCAGGGACGACACGGGCCGCGGCGTCGAGGGCGGCCGCTACACCTTCGTCCTGACCGCGCAACCCGCCGACGGTGTCGGCCCGGCCGTGCGGACCACCGACACGCTCGACGTGTGGGACAACCGCGTCACCAGCCTGCCGGGCACCTTCCGCCCCCTGACCCCCACCCGCCTGATGGACACCCGTACCGGTCTCGGTGTGCCGAAGGCCAAGGTGGGCCCGGGCAAGACGGTCACGCTCAAGGTCACGGGCGCCGGCGGCGTTCCGGCGACCGGCGTCACCGCGGTCGTCCTCAACGTCACCGCGGTCGCGCCGACCGCGCCGGGCTTCGTCACCGCCTACGCCTCCGGCACGAACCGGACCGCCGGTTCGCACCTCAACTTCACCACCGGCCGGACCGTCTCCAACTCGGCCGTCGTCCCGGTGGTCGACGGCAAGGTGAACTTCTACAACCAGAGCGGCTCGACCGACCTCCTCGCCGACGTCGCCGGCTACTACGAGGAGGGCAAGGGCGGGGCCGTCTACCGGCCCGTCACCCCCAGCCGGCTGATGGACACCCGCAGCGGCCTCGGCGTGCCGAAGGCGAAGGTCGGCGAGCACGGCACCGTCACGCTGGCCGTGCCGGACGCCTCCGCGAAGGCCGTGGTCCTCAACGTGACCGCGACCAACGCGACCAAGGGCGGCTACGTCTCGGTCCAGCCGTACGGCGCCCCGCGCGCCTCGGTCTCGAACCTGAACTTCACCGCCGGCCGCACCGTCGCGAACCACGTGGTCGTCCCGGTGGTGGAGGGCAAGGTCACGTTCTACAACCACGCGGGGACGGTGGACCTGCTCGCGGACGTCGCCGGGTACTTCACCGACGGCCCCGGCGGCACCTTCACCGCCATGCAGCCCTACCGGGCCCTCGACACGCGCTTCTACGAGCCGGTGCCGCCCGCCAAGGTCGGCGCGGGCCAGACCCGGGAGGTGTGGGTCGGCGGCCAGGGAGTGATCCCGGGCGACGTCACCGCCGTGGCCGTGAACGTCACCGTCACCAACCCGACGGCCGCCGGCTACGTCTCGGTGTACCCGTCCGGGGACCGGCGCCCGGCGGTGTCCAGTCTCAACTTCACCGCGGGCCAGACCGTTCCCAACCTGGTGGTCGTCCCGGTCAAGGACGGCCGGATCACCCTCTACAACCACTCCGGCACCGTCGACCTCATCGTCGACGTCGCCGGTTACTACACCGGCTGATCCAGCGGTAGCCGCCCGGTGCGGATGCCGCACCTCCCCCGCAGGGCCTCATGATGGACGCCATGGATGACGAACGGCGTTTTCAGGAGGCCCTGCGGTCCTTGCGGGTCTGGGACACCGAACTCCCCGGGTTCGCACCGGCCGACGCGCCGGAGGAGCCGGTGGCGCTCTTCCACGCCTGGTTCACCGACGCGGTGGCGGCCGGGGCGGTGGAGCCCCACACCATGTCGCTCGCCACGGTGGACGCGGACGGGCGGCCCGACGTGCGGACGGTGATGCTGCACGGCGCGGACGCGCGCGGCTGGCACTTCGCCTCGCACGCGGGCAGCGCCAAGGGCCGCCAGCTGGCCGCCCGCCCCGAGGCGGCGCTCGGCTTCTACTGGCCGGTGCGGGGACGGCAGGTACGGGTGCGGGGGCCGGTCCTCACCGGGACCCGGGAGGAGGCGTACGCCGACCTCCACGCCCGCAGCACCGGCGCCCTCGCCTCCGCGCTCGTGGGCCGTCAGAGCGAGCCCCTGGACGACCTCGACACGCTCGCGCGGGCCGGCGCCGCCGCCTGGGACCGGGCCCGGCGCGAGCCCGAGGCGCACGCCGACAGCTGGACGGTGTACGTCGTCGAGCCGGCCGAGGTCGAGTTCTTCCAGGGCGACGAGCAGCGCCGGCACGTACGGCTGCGCTACCGCAGGACCGCCGACGGCTCCTGGGCCCGGGAACTCCTCTGGCCGTAGGCCCACGCGGGGAGCGGCGGCGGAGGGAGCGGCCCCGCCGCCTGCGGAGGGCGGCCTGACGGTCCGCGTCCGTTTCAGGACCGTCCGATCACCCGTACATCTCGTCGATCTCCCGCGCGAAGTCCCGTAGCACCGCCCGCCTCTTGAGCTTCAGGGAAGGGGTGAGGTGGCCGCTCGACTCGCTCCACTCCGTGGTCAGGACGCGGAAGCCGCGGATCGACTCGGCGCGGGAGACGAGCCGGTTGGCGTCGTCGACGGCCCGCTGGACCACCGCGAGGAGCTCCTCGTCACGGATGAGCTCCCACACCGCGAGATGGTCCTTGTTCCTCATCCGGCGCCAGTGGAGCAGGCCCTCGTGGTCGAGGGTGACCAGGGCGGTGACGTAGGGGCGGTTGTCGCCGAGGACCATGCACTGGGCGACCAGGGGGTGGGCGCGCAGCCAGTCCTCCAGGGGCGCCGGGGCGACGTTCTTCCCGGCGGAGGTGACGATCATGTCCTTCTTGCGGCCGGTGATCCGCAGGTGCCCCTCGTCGTCGAGGGCACCGAGGTCACCGGTGGGGAACCAGCCCTCGTCGGTGTACGGCAGCGCGAGCCCGCGCTGGGCGTCCCAGTAGCCGGCGAAGACATGACCGCCCTTGAGCCAGACCTCCCCGTCCCTGGCGATGCGTACGGCGGTGCCGGGCAGCGGCCGCCCGACGGTGCCCGGACGCGGGCCGGTGAGCGGGGTGACCGTGGCGGCGGCGGTGGTCTCCGTCAGCCCGTAGCCCTCGTACACCTCGATACCGGCGCCCGTGAAGAACTCGGCGAGCCGGGCCCCGAGGGGTGAGCCGCCGCAGATGACGTGCCGGACCCGGCCGCCGAGCGCCGCCCGGATGCGCTTGTAGACGAGCGGGTCGTAGAGGGCGCGGGCGGCGCGCAGGCCGAGGGACGGGCCGCCGGAGTCCCCCGCCTGCGCGTGGCCGTAGCGCTCGGCGACCCGGGCGGCCCGGTCGAACGAGGCGGCACGGCCGGCGCGTTCGGCGGTGGCCCGGGCGGTGTTGAAGACCTTCTCCAGGACGTACGGGATGGCGAGCAGGAAGGTGGGCCGGAAGCTCGCGAGGTCGCTGAGGAGTTCGTCGCTCTCCACGGAGGGCGCGTGCCCGACCCGCACCCGGGCGCGGACGCAGCCGATGGCGACCATGCGCCCGAAGACGTGGGAGAGCGGCAGGAAGAGGAGGGTCGACGCGGGTTCCCTGCTCAGCGACCGGAAGACGGGGTGCAGGAGCTCGACGGCGTTGTCGACCTCGGCGAAGAAGTTGGCGTGGGTGAGGGCGCAGCCCTTGGGGCGGCCGGTGGTGCCCGAGGTGTAGATGAGGGTGGCGAGGGTCTCCGGGGTGAGCAGCCCGCGCCGCGCGGTGACGGCCTCGTCGGCCACCCGCGCACCGGCCTTCCGCAGGTGCTCGACGGCCCCGGTGTCGAGCACCCACAGCTGCCCGAGCGAGGGCAGCTGGCGCCGCTCGGTGGAGACCAGCCGGGCCTGGGCGGCGTCCTCGACGACGCAGGCGGCGGCGCCGGAGTCCTGGAGGATCCAGCGGGTCTGGTAGGCCGAGGAGGTGGGGTAGAGCGGGACGGTGATCAGCCCGGCGGCCCAGGCCGCGAAGTCCAGCAGCGTCCACTCGTAGCGGGTGCGGGCCATCAGTGCGAGCCGGTCGCCGGGCCGCAGCCCCTGGGCGATGAGCCCCTTGGCGACGGAGTGCACCTCCGCGGCGAAGGCCGAGGCGGTCACGTCGGCCCAGCCGCCGTCCGGCTGCTTGCGGGAGAACAGCAGCGCCGCCGGCTCCTCGCGGGCGGTGTCGTACGGCAGGTCGGCGAGCGAACCGCGCCGTACGGGCGCCACGAGCGCGGGCACGGACGCCTCGCGGACGGTCCCGTCGACACGGACCAGCTCGGGCGAGGACTCGGAGACGGGCACGTGCGGCTCCTCGGGCGTCGAGAACCGGACAGTAACCTTACTTCCGAGTAAATCTAGGGTGCCGCGGGCCGTTTGGACAGATCCCCGCCAGGGGCCGTCAGACTGCCCAGCCCCGTCCAGACGAGACGCATCAGCGTCGCGGCCGCCTGCCGCGGCGCCGTACCACCCGGCCCGTTCGCCCAGTTGGCCATCGCCTCCGCCGCCCCGACCAGCGCCTGCGCCAGACCCTCCGCATCACACGGCCCCTGCGCCGCGACCCCGATCAGCTCCCCCACGTACCCCGCGATCTCGTCCCGCATCCGCTCCGCCTCCGTGGCGAACGGCTCCCCCTGGGCCCGCGCCTGCCGGCTCAGCACCGCCCACGCGTCCGGATGCTCCGCGGTGTACGTGAAGAACGCCAGTAGCCCCGCCGCCAGTCGCTCCTCCGCCGCCCCCTCGCCCTCCACGGCGGCGGCCACCACGGCGAGCAGCGCCCGGGCCTCACGCCGGATGCAGGAGGTGAACAGGTCCTCCTTGGAATGCAGATAGAGATAGACCAACGGCTTGGAGACCCCCGCCAGTTCGGCGATCTCGTCCATCGACGCCGCCTGGTACCCGAGCCGCCCGAAGGTCCGCACGGCCGCGTCCATCATCTGCCGCTCGCGCACCTCGCGCGGCAGCCTCCTCGTCCCCGCCACGACACCTCACACTAGGGCCTGCGACCGATGAGTCGGGCCATGATCATCGGTCATAGTCACGTAAGGCAGGAACACGGCACCACCGGGACACCGCCACCGGCACCGAGAGACCGAGGAACCACCATGCGCACCCTGATCAGCACCGCCTTCATCTCGCTCGACGGTGTCGTGGAGGCCCCCGGCGGCGAGCCGGGCTACCGCAACTCCGGCTGGACCTTCAAGCACACGGACTTCCTCCCCGAGGCCTTCGAGATCAAGGGCCGTGAGCAGAAGGAGGCCGCCGCCATGCTGATGGGCCGGGTCAGCTACGAGGCCTTCAGCCCCGTGTGGCCCGCCATGGAGGAGTTCGCCGACTACAAGGTCATGCCGAAGTACGTCGTCTCCACCACGCTCACCGAGGACGACCTGGTGACCGACTGGGGCGACACCACCATCCTGCGCTCGCTCGACGAGGTCGCCGCGCTGAAGGAGACCGAGGGCGGCCCGATCATCGTCCACGGCAGCGCCTCGCTCAACCAGGCCCTGTCCGACGCCGGTCTGATCGACCGCTATCACCTGCTCGTCTTCCCGCTCCTGCTCGGCGCCGGCAAGCGCCTGTTCAGCACCGCGGACAAGGACGTCCAGAAGCTGCGCCTCGTCGAGCACGAGGCCTACCCGAACGGCCTGCAGAAGCAGGTCTTCGACGTCGTGCGCTGAGCCGGCACCCGCCGGAAGGCCCCGGGCACCGGACCGGCAACGCCCGAGGCCCCTCCCCCTCGCGGGGCAGGGGCCTCGGGCGTACGCGCTCCGGGCGGCCGGCACGGGTCAGGCGGCGGCCTGGACCGGCACCTTCGGCTCGGCGTCCCGCGCGTCCACCAGGTCGTCGACCGGGGAGGCCGAGGCGGACTCGTACGCGGCGACGTCGAGGATCTTCTCGCGGGCGGAGACGATGACCGGGACCAGGGCCTGGCCGGCGACGTTCGTGGCCGTGCGCATCATGTCCAGGATCGGGTCGATCGCCATGAGCAGGCCGACGCCCTCCAGGGGCAGGCCCAGGGTGGAGAGGGTCAGGGTGAGCATGACCGTCGCGCCGGTGAGGCCGGCGGTGGCCGCCGAGCCGATGACCGAGACGAAGGCGATGAGCAGGTACTCCTTGACGCCCAGCTGCACGTCGAAGATCTGCGCGATGAAGATCGCCGCGAGCGCCGGGTAGATCGCGGCGCAGCCGTCCATCTTCGTGGTGGCGCCGAACGGCACGGAGAAGGAGGCGTACTCCTTAGGGACACCGAGGCGCTCGGTGACGCGCTGGGTGACCGGCATGGTGCCGACCGAGGAGCGGGACACGAAGGCGAGCTGGATGGCCGGCCAGGCGCCCTTGTAGAACTGCAGCGGGTTCAGCTTGGCGACGGTCGCGAGGAGCAGCGGGTAGACGCCGAAGAGGACCAGGGCGCAGCCGATGTAGACGTCGGCGGTGAAGGTGGCGTACTTGCCGATCAGGTCCCAGCCGTAGTTGACGATGGCGCGGCCGATGAGGCCGGCGGTGCCGATCGGGGCCAGCCGGATGACCCACCACAGGGCCTTCTGCAGCAGCTCCAGGACGGACTCGGAGAGCGTGAGGATCGGCTGCGCCTTCTCGCCGAGCTTGAGGGCGGCGATGCCGGCGACGGCGGCCATGAAGACGATCTGCAGGACGTTCAGTTCGGTGAACGGCGTGATGACGTCGGTCGGCACGATGCCGGTGAGGAAGTCGATCCAGCTGCCCTGGTGCTCGGGGAGCTTGCCGTCCTTCGGCGTGAGGCCGGTACCGGCACCCGGGTTCGTGATCAGGCCGATGGCGAGGCCGATGGCGACCGCGATCAGCGAGGTGATCATGAACCAGACGAGGGTCTGCGCGGCGAGGCGGGCCGCGTTGTTGACCTTACGGAGGTTGGTGATCGAGACGAGGATGGCGAAGAAGACGAGCGGGGCGACGGCCAGCTTGAGCAGCTGGACGAAGATGCCACCGACCTGGGAGAGGGTCTCCTGGAGCCAGCCGATGTCCTGGCTGCGGGCGAGCCAGCCGAGCAGGACGCCGAGGGCGAGGCCGGCGACGATCTGGGCCCAGAACGGGACCTTGGGTATGCGGGACTTCGTCACGGACGCGGACGAGGACGCGGACACGGACACACTCCACTGGTGCGTATCGGGGGAATACGGGGACGGGGGTGCGGCACACACGCGCTCCGGGCGCGGGCCGCTGCATGATGCCGGGTCAGAGCGA
This sequence comes from Streptomyces sp. NPDC101191, assembly GCF_044767915.1. Classification (NCBI taxonomy): domain Bacteria; kingdom Bacillati; phylum Actinomycetota; class Actinomycetes; order Kitasatosporales; family Streptomycetaceae; genus Streptomyces; species Streptomyces sp. NPDC101191. Next base: position 66,009 of record NZ_JBIWOU010000014.1, on the reverse strand, counting down.
ACGGCAACAGACCGCGGACATACAGCGGCACAGATCGACGTGCAGGCGCGCCACGAGCGGGGTGCTCGCGGCATCGGGGAGGCGCACTGCTGTCTTCATGAGCAACACGTTAACACTTGAACTTTGAGAACCTCAAAGCCCTTCTTTGAGACAGAATCGCGCGCGCGAGGCCGCCGTGGCCTTCAAAACGCAGAACACCCCAGGCAGGAGCCTTGGAAGCTCCCGGCTGGGGTGTTCTGCGTGTGAGGTGTGAGGAACCTTACGGTCCCTTTATGTCGTTCAGACGGTGTCCTCGGCGGAGCGGTTCGCCTCCAGGCGACCCTTCGCCCGGTCGACCTTCGCCACGATGTCGACGCTCATCGCGTCCCGCTCCTTGCGCAGCAGCACGAAGCTGAGCGGGGCGGAGACGAGCACGGAGAGCAGGAGGACCCAGAGCAGGTTGGAGTCGCCGAGACCGCGCGGCAGCACGCCGACGTAGACCAGGCCCCACAGCGCGAGGAAGCTGCCGGCGAAGATGCCGAGGCGCATCAAGGTGTAGCGGAGCATGTCTGTCCCTCCCAAACCGGACGAGCGTCCCTCCAGTGAAGCACGGAGCGGCGCGAGCCCCGGGGGTGGGGGCCGGAAACGGCTTGAGCGACCATCCTGTAATGGTTACTCTCGCCCTATGCCTCTTACCTTCCAACTGGACCCGCCGGTCGACGCCGCCCTGCGCGACGGTGTCCTCGCGCTCTGGGCGGACGTCTCCAACGCGGGCGGCGCCGTCGGCTTCGTCCCGCCCGTGACCCCGGAGGAGATCCGGCCCGCGCTGCTCCGGCACCTCGTGGGAATGGCGGAGGGCGGCACCCGGCTGCTGGTCGGCCGCGACGAGCGCGGCGAGGTCGCCGCCACCGCCTTCTTCACGCACAACAGCCACCCCCTGATGACGCACTGGGTGTGGCTGTACACGGTGATGGTGCACCCCCGGCACCAGGGCAAGGGGTACGGACGCGACCTGATGGCGGCGGCCGAGGAGGCGGCCCGCACCGCCGAGGGCTTCGAGCACATCGAGGCCGTCCGGCTGACCTGCCGCGGCGGCACCGGCGTCGACGCCTTCTACGCGCGCGCCGGCTACAAGGAGGTCGGACGCGTCCCGGCCGCCATCCGGGTGGCCCCGGGCGACGACCGCGACGACATCGTCATGCTGCTCCGGCTGACCTGACGCCCGGGTCCGGGCGACGGGCACTCGCGGGGTCAGACCCGCATCGGCTGCGGCGACTCGCGCAGACCGGCGTCGGGGCCCGGGTACTCGCGGATGACCTCGTAGCGCGTGTTGCGCTCGACCGGGCGGAAGCCGGCGTCCCGGATGAGCTCCAGGAGGTCGTCGCGGGTCAGCTTGTTCGGGGTGCCGTAGTTGTCGGCGTCGTGGGTGATCTTGTACTCGACGACCGAGCCGTCCATGTCGTCCGCGCCGTGCTGGAGCGCCAGCTGCGCGGTCTGGACGCCGTGCATCACCCAGAACACCTTGACGTGCGGGACGTTGTCGAAGAGCAGCCGGGAGACCGCGAAGGTCTTCAGTGCCTCCGCGCCCGTGGCCATCTGGGTCCGCGCCTGCAGGGTGTTGCGGACCTTGCCGTCCTTCAGGTCGACGAAGTCATGCTGGTAGCGCAGCGGGATGAAGACCTGGAAGCCGCCGGTCTCGTCCTGGAGCTCGCGCAGCCGCAGCACGTGGTCCACGCGGTGGCGCGGCTCCTCGATGTGGCCGTAGAGCATCGTGCTCGGGGTCTTCAGACCCTTCTCGTGGGCGAGCCGGTGGATCCGGGACCAGTCCTCCCAGTGCGTCCGGTGGTCCACGATGTGCTGCCGGACCTCCCAGTCGAAGATCTCGGCGCCGCCGCCGGTCAGCGACTCCAGGCCGGCCTCGATCAGCTCGTCGAGGATCTCGGAGGCCGAGAGGCCCGAGATGGTCTCGAAGTGGTGGATCTCGGTGGCGGTGAAGGCCTTCAGGGAGACGCCGGGCAGCGCCTTCTTCAGCTCGGAGAGCGAGCGCGGGTAGTAGCGCCACGGCAGGTTGGGGTGGAGCCCGTTGACGATGTGGAGTTCGGTGAGGTTCTCGTTCTCCATCGCCTTCGCGAGGCGCACGGCCTCCTCGATGCGCATGGTGTACGCGTCCTTCTCGCCCGGCTTGCGCTGGAAGGAGCAGTAGGCGCAGGAGGCGGTGCAGACGTTGGTCATGTTCAGATGCCGGTTGACATTGAAGTGCACCACGTCGCCGTTCTTGCGGGTCCGGACCTCGTGGGCCAGACCGCCGAGCCAGGCGAGGTCGTCCGACGCGTACAGGGCGATGCCGTCCTCACGGCTCAGCCGCTCGCCGGCGAGGACCTTCTGCTCCAGCTCCCGCTTGAGCCCCGCGTCCATACGGTCGCCTCCCACTCTCATCTGCTGCGTTCAGGTGCCGAAAAGGCTTCCCCCACCGTACTCTCAGGCCTCTTCCGGCAGATCTCCGACCCGGTTCTCCCACTTGGTGGAGAGCACGATCGTGGTGCGGGTGCGCGAGACGCCCTTCGTGCCGCTGAGCCGGCGGATCGTCTTCTCCAGGCCGTCCACGTCGTCGGAGCGGACCTTGAGCATGAAGGAGTCGTCGCCGGCGATGAACCAGCAGTCCTCGATCTCGGCGAGGTCCTTCAGCCGGCGGGCCACGTCCTCGTGGTCGGCGGCGTCGGAGAGCGAGATGCCGATGAGGGCGGTCACGCCGAGGCCGAGCGAGGCGGCGTCGACGGTGGCGCGGTAGCCGGTGATGACTCCCGCCGCCTCCAGCCGGTTGATGCGGTCGGTGACGGAGGGGCCGGAGAGCCCGACGAGCCGGCCGAGCTCGGCGTACGAGGCCCTGCCGTTCTCGCGCAGAGCCTGGATGAGCTGCCTGTCCACGGCGTCCATAGGTATGAAGCCTTCCATTGTCCAGCGATACCGCGAGTTTAGGTATAGAATCTAAGGTACACAGGGTCCGACACCCTGTGAATCTTTCATTCAGATCAAAGACGATCTTCAGGAGTGGTGTTCACCGTGTACACGATCGAGATGGCCTATGCCCGTATGCGCGAGCTGCAGGACCTGGCCAACCGCTCGCGTGCCCACCAGCCGACCGCCTCGAAGCGCGCCCCGAAGAAGCGCGCCGCGAAGCGCTAATCAGAGGGGAGGGCTCCACCGAGCTCTCCCTCCCAACGGCGGTACAGCTCGTGCGGCACCCCTGCCGCGTCGAGCACTCGCCCGGCGACGAAGTCCACGAGATCCTGGATGTGCGTCGCCCCCGCGTAGAACGCCGGAGAGGCGGGCAGCACCACGGCGCCCGCCTCGTCCAGCGCCACCATGTGCCTGAGCGTCTGCCCGTTCAGCGGGGTCTCCCGTACGCAGACGACCAGCGGCCGCCGCTCCTTGAGCGTCACGCTCGCGACCCGCTGCAGCAAGTCCTTCGAGAGCCCGAGCGCGACCCCGGCCACGGCGGCCGTCGACGCCGGCACGATCAGCATCCCCTTGACGGCGTACGAGCCGGAGGACGGCCCCGCGGCCAGGTCCCCGGCCGCCCAGTAGCGCACGTCGGCGACGTCCACGTCGAAGGTGTCGGGCTTCCCGTCGGCGCCCCGCGCCAGCCAGGCCGTCAGGTCGTCCCGCCAGTGCGCGTCCCGGAAGGCGATGCCCGTCTCGTCGAGCAACGTCAGCCGCGAGGCCCGCGACACGACCAGGTCGACACTCTCTCCCGCGGCGAGCAGCCCTCGCAGCACGGCGGCGGCATACGGCGTCCCCGACGCCCCTGACACCCCGACCACCCAGGGACGACGCTGCTGCTTGTTCTCCGGCTCCACGCCGACGAGCCTATCCGGCGGGGTCGGGGGCGGCCGCGTCAGGCGTTCCGTCGGCGGGGAGGCACCGGGGCCGCCCACACGGTCGGGTCAGACGGACAGACCCCGCACCAGCAGGTCCAGCAGCGCGCACACGAACAGGGCGATCCCGATGAAGCCGTTGACCGTGAAGAACGCCCGGTTGAGGCGGGACAGGTCGTGCGGCTTCACGATCGAGTGCTCATAGCAGAAGGCGGCCGCCACGATCACCAGGCCGGCCCAGAAGAAGACGCCCGCGTCGGTGGCCAGCGCGTACCAGACCAGCAGCCCGGTGGTGACGACGGCGGACCCGCGGGCGCCCCACAGGGCGGCCGGGACGCCGAAACGGGCCGGGACCGACATGACCCCGTGGGCGCGGTCCGCCTGGACGTCCTGGCAGGCGAAGATCAGGTCGAAGCCGCCGATCCAGATGCCGACCGCCAGGCCCAGGACCACCGCGTCCCAGGACCACTCGCCCGACACCGCGAGCCAGGCCCCGATCGGGCCGATGGACTGGGCGAGGCCGAGGATCGCGTGCGGGAAGTTCGTGAACCGCTTGCCGTAGGGGTAGACCACCATCGGGATGACGGCGAGCGGCGCGAGCGCCAGGCAGAGCGGGTTGAGCAGGGCCGCGGCGCCGAGGAAGACGACGACGGCGACGCCGGCGCCGGTCCAGGCCGAGCGCACCGACACCGCCCCCGTGACCAGCTCCCGGTTCGCGGTGCGCGGGTTACGGGCGTCGATCTCGCGGTCGATGATCCGGTTGCAGGCCATGGCGAAGGTCCGCAGACCCACCATGCACACGGTCACCAGGAACAGCGTCCACCAGTGGATCCTCCGGTCCAGCTGGTACATCGCGGTGAGCGAGGCGATGTACGCGAAGGGCAGCGCGAAGACCGAGTGCTCGATCATCACGAGGCGGAGGAAGGCTTTCGTCCGGCCCGGCTGCGCGCCGGGCACCGCTGCCGTGGTCACAGGCCGTACTCCTTCCAGCGGCGGTCCACCAGGGCCGCCGTCGCCGGGTCCGACTCGACCATGTCGGGCCAGCCGCCGTCGCGCGTGTAGCCCTCCTCGGGCAGCTTCTTCGTCGCGTCGATGCCCGCCTTGCCGCCCCAGAACTGCTGGTACGAGGCGTGGTCCAGGTGGTCCACCGGGCCCTCGACGACCGTGAGGTCGCGGGCGTAGTCGGTGTTGCCGAGGGCCCGCCAGGACACCTCGTGGAGGTCGTGGACGTCGCAGTCCTTGTCCACCACGATGATCAGCTTGGTCAGCGACATCATGTGCGCGCCCCAGATGGCGTGCATGACCTTCTGCGCGTGCTTGGGGTACTTCTTGTCGATCGAGACGATCGCGCAGTTGTGGAAGCCGCCCGACTCCGGCAGGTGGTAGTCCACGATGTCCGGCACGATGATCTTGAGGAGCGGCAGGAAGAAGCGCTCCGTGGCGCGGCCCAGCGGGCCGTCCTCGGTCGGCGGGCGGCCGACCACGATGGACTGCAGCAGCGGGCGGCGCCGCATGGTGATGCAGTCGATCTTCAGCGCGGGGAACGGCTCCTGCGGCGTGTAGAAGCCGGTGTGGTCGCCGAAGGGGCCCTCGGGCAGCATCTCGCCCGGCTCCAGCCATCCCTCGATCACGACCTCCGCCTGGGCCGGGACCTGGAGCGGGACCGTCTTGCAGTCCACCATCTCGATCCGCTTGCCCTGCACGAAGCCGGCGAACAGGTACTCGTCGATGTCGCCCGGCAGCGGCGCCGTCGAGGCGTACGTGACGGCCGGCGGGCAGCCGAAGGCGATCGCGACCGGCAGCCGCTCGCCCCGCTCCGCGGCCACCGCGTAGTGGTTGCGGCTGTCCTTGTGGATCTGCCAGTGCATGCCGATGGTGCGCCTGTCGTGGCGCTGGAGGCGGTAGAGGCCGAGGTTGCGGACCCCGGTCTCCGGGTGCTTGGTGTGGGTCAGGCCCAGGTTGAAGAAGGAGCCGCCGTCCTTCGGCCAGGTGAAGAGCGCGGGCAGCCGGTCCAGGTCGACGTCGTCGCCGGTGAGCACGACCTCCTGGACCGGTGCGTCGCCGGACTTCACCTTCTTCGGCGGCACGTGGACCATCGAGCCCAGCTTGCCGAAGGCCTCCCGGACCCCGACGAAGCCGTGCGGCAGCTCCGGCCTGAGCAGCCCGCCGATCTTCTCGCTGATCTCCTCGTACGACTTCAGGCCCAGTGCCTTGAGGAGCCGCCGGTCCGTCCCGAAGACGTTCATCGCGAGCGGCATGGCGGAGCCCTTGACGTTCTCGAAGAGCAGCGCCGGGCCTCCCGCCTTGTTCACGCGGTCGACGATCTCCCCGACCTCCAGGTACGGGTCGACTTCGGCCTTGATGCGCTTGAGGTCGCCTTCGCGCTCGAGGGCCCTGAGCAGCGAGCGGAGATCGTCGTAAGCCATAGGGGCCAGTATCGGTCACCGGCTAGGCTGGGCCCGTCACCGGGGCCGCCGAAACGCGCTCCCGCCAACGCTTCCAGGGGGCTGTCCCACATGCTCAGGGCACTGATGTACATCCTGCCGCTGGCACTGACGATCTACGCGTTCATCGACTGCCTGAACACCCCCGAGGACGAGGCCAAGCACCTGCCCAAGGTGGTCTGGGTCATCATCATCCTGCTCTTCTGGATCGTCGGACCGATCGTCTGGTTCGCGGCGGGCAAGATGCGGCACGCCCCGGCCGGCGGCCGGACGCCCAGCGAGTGGCACCGCAACCACCGGCAGGAATGGGTCGCCCCCGACGACAACCCCGAGTTCCTGAAGTCGCTGCGCGAGGAGAACAAGAAGGACGAGTCCCTCCTCAAGGACTGGGAGGCCGACCTGCGCCGCCGCGAGGAGGAGCTGAAGCGCCGCGAGCAGGAGCGCGGCGGGGAGAAGGACGGCTGACGGAGCTGCGGCTCCTCGTCACCTTTGAGAAGGTCGCCACGGCCCTCTCCTCCACCCGGGCCGCCGCCGACGGGGCGATCAGGACCTGGACTTTTTCAGCAGTTGGTGAACGGACACCTGCGAGTTGACGGATACCCAGGCGACTCCGTACCGCGCGTTCTCCCGGGCCACTTCTGCCTGATCCAGGCCCTCGTAGATGTCGTAGATCGACTCACTCTTCTTCTTTTTCTTGAAGTTGAACGAGGAGACGAAGACATCCGGCTCCTCGTTCGGCGACCAGAAGGCCGCCACGTACCGCTGCTTGCGCGTGACATTGACCAGGTTGTCGTTGTAGCGGACCTTGCCGTGGTAAATGACGTGTTCACCCCCGCATTTGTCGGCCGGGCAGTAGTACCTGCCCTCATCCTTCACCCACGAAAGCCTGGGCGTGGTGAATTCGTCGTCGATCTTCCCGCGATCCTGCCGCAGGAAGGCGAACTTAAGAACGGCGTCCAAGGTCTCGTAGGCCGTGTCCTTGGGGAGCGTGATCACGGTCTCCATCTTGAACTCCTCCCCTACGGCGAGGGTTGTCCCCGGCCCTTGGAACTGCCCTGATTCGACGACCTCGCCAGAGAATCCGGTCGCGTAGAGTTCCGCCGCCGAGGCGAACGCGTCAGCCTGCTTCCATTGCTTCAGCCCCTCCCCCGACTTGGAGAACTTCGCCGAGTTCCCGTAGACCGTGTAATCGTCCACGACGATGTAGACCGGGATCCCCCCGTCGTTCTTCGCGTACAGCGTCAGCGGAACATGGACATAGGGAAGACCGGATTCCGTCTGCGCCTTTCCGAACTCCGCCTTCAGGATGAAGTGCATGGGAGCCGCGATCGGCTGGTAGAGAAGCGAGTACCCCAGGCTGACCGCCGTCAGGAGCGCCGTCGCGGCGACCCCCGCGGCGAACTTCCTGGGGTGCGGGATCCCCCTCCACACCTTCGCGCGGACGAGGATGCGGAGGGCCCACAGGGACCAGAGCCACAGCGCGAGAAAGCCCGCCGCCGCGGGAATGGGTTCCCGCTCCTGAAGCCACAGGAAGAGCAGGAGGCTCGACGTGGCCAGAGCGATGAGCGCGCCGAGGAGGACCAGCGCCCCGGACACCTTGACGTTCCGCCGGCCCCAGTAGTCGGTCACGGCAGGGATCGCCACCGCCTGCACCGCTCCCGCCAGCAGGAACAGGACACCGACGAGTCGTTGGGCGAAGGTCAACGCCCCCAGGGCGTCCGCCCAGCCGATGACGGCGTGCAGCACCAGCGAGCCGAGGAGCCCCAGGATCATGAAGACGATGACGGCGTGCCGCCTGCCCCTCCTGTCGGGCCATGTGCCGCTGTCGCCGCCGCGCCAGTGGATCCTGGACCCGTCCTCCAGGTCCATGTCGTCCGGGTAGCCGAGGCGGCGGAGCTCCTTGCGCAGCTCACGAAGGGACCAGGCGCTGCCCATGTTCCTGCCGTTGACGGTGATCCTGCGAAGGCCGCGCCGGTCGGGCGGCTCCACGATCACCCATGGATGGATGCCCATGGCATCAGGCTCGGGTCCGCGACCCTCTCGTGCGCGCTGAAGTGCTGCGTTCGACTGATTCCGGAAACCAATGCGGCAACGCGTCCCTCCCCGCGCGTTCCCGTCCTGCCTGGCGGGAAGAGTCCCCCTCATGGACCAGGACCAGGCGCGGCACTGGCTCGCGACGGCCCTCGCCGAGGCGCGGGCCGGACTCGCCGAGGGCGGGATCCCGATCGGGGCGGCGCTGTACGGGGCCGACGGCGCACTGCTCGGGCGCGGGCACAACCGGCGGGTGCAGGACGGGGACCCGTCGGCGCACGCGGAGACGGACGCGTTCCGGGCCGCGGGGCGGCAGCGCTCGTACCGGGGGACGACCATGGTGACGACCCTGTCGCCGTGCTGGTACTGCTCCGGGCTCGTGCGGCAGTTCGGGATCTCCCGGGTGGTGGTCGGGGAGGCGCGGACCTACCACGGCGGCCACGACTGGCTCGCCGAGCACGGCGTCGAGGTGCTGGTGCTCGACGATCGCGAATGCGGCTCCCTGATGCGGGAGTTCACCGAGGCGCACCCCGCCCTGTGGAACGAGGACATCGGCGATGACTGAGGCGGCCCTTCCGACGATCGACCTCCGCCGCGACCCGGCCGGGCAGCTGCCCGCCGTGGACCGCGCCCTGCGCACGGCCGGTTTCCTGCTCGTCCGCGGGCACGGCGTCGATCCCGGGCTGCGCGCGGCGATCCGGGAGAGCGCCCGGGGCTTCTTCCGGCTGCCCGAGGCCGTGAAGGAGCGGTACGCGGTGAAGGTCGGCGGGCGCGGCTGGCTGGGGCCCGGCGCGGAGGCCAACGGGTACGCGGAGGGCACCACGACCCCGCCCGACCTGAAGGAGTCGCTGTCCTTCGCCGCCGAGGAGCCGACGGGGAACGCGGCCGTGGACGCCGAGTGGTTCCTGCCGAACACCTGGCCCGCCGAGGCGCCGGAGCTGAGGCCGCTGGTCGAGGACTACCTGCGGCTGATGCGGGGGCTGTCGGACCACGTCCTCGACCTGCTCGGGCTCGCGCTCGGCGAGGAGGCGGACTTCTTCACCCGGCACACCGGGCACCCCACCTTCGGCTTCAACATCAACTGGTATCCGGGGCGGGAGCGGACCGGCGAGCCGGAGCCGGGGCAGTTCCGGATCGGTCCGCACACGGACTTCGGCACGGTCACCGTCCTCGACCGGCAGGCCGGCAAGGGCGGGCTGCAGCTGTACACCGACTCCGGCGGCTGGCAGGACGCCCCGCACGACCCGGAGGCCTTCACCGTGAACATCGGCGACCTGATGGCCGGATGGACCGGCGGACGCTGGCGCTCGGGACGCCACCGCGTGCTGCCGCCGCCGGCGGACGCGCCCGCCGAGGAGCTGATGTCGCTCGTGTACTTCTACGAGTGCGATCCCGGCACCACGATCCACGGCATCGAGTCCCACACCTACCTCCGCGCGCAGCTCGACGCGATCACCGCCGGGTGACGACTCGGCACCACCCGCCGAAAAGCCTGGCCGAAGCTCAACTCCACGTCGATAATTCGGGCTTGAGGATGTGACGGGGCACGTCTGGTGGGGATGCGGGGGTGGCGGGTGGACAGGGTCCTTTACGGCCGCGAGGCGGTGCTCCATCGCACGGGGCTCGCCGCGCGCCTCATCGGGCTCGACGGCGGGTCGCTCGCCCGCGTCCCGTACGAGCACGGCGAGGACCCGCCCGTGGTCGTCTTCACCGGCGGGCGCGGCATGGGCAAGACGGCCCTGCTCAAGCAGCTGCGCAACAGCTACAAGGGGACCACTCCGCTCGCCTACCTGGACTGCGCGCACATCGAGGCGCCCGCCGACCACGGGCCCGGCTGGACCGAGCGGACCGGGGCGCTCGCCGAGCTCGCCGTCCAGCTGTCACCGCGGGTCACCGGGGCCAAGCCCGTGCAGTTCCCGCGCCTCTCCCTGGGGCTCGTCGCCGTCGCCTCGCTCGGCTGGACGCAGGAGGACGAGGAGCGGGCCCAGCGCGACCTGCAGCGGCTCGGGCCGGTGCTGTCCACCGTCGACGCCACCAAGGGCGCGGCGACCAACTGGGTCACCAAGGTCCTCACCAAGCTGGCCGCCACCTTCGCCGAGACCGCCGCCCCGCTCGCCGGTCTGCTCGCCGAGGCGACCGTCGAGACGGTCCTGGAGGAGGTCTTCGGCCGGGTCCAGCAGAAGTCCGAGAGCTGGTACGGGAGTTACCGCAACGCCGGCGGGCGCGGCAAGGCCGGACTGCAGCAGCTCGCCATCGACTTCGCGCAGGGCGGCCGGCGCCGCCAGGAGGCCGAGGACTTCCTCGTCGGCGCACTCGTCGAGGACCTGGGCCAGGCCTACCGGGGCCTGACCCGGGTCGGCACCCGGCGCGGCCGGCCCGTCCTGCTGCTCGACAACGCGCACGGCGAACTGGGCCGCCGGCTGGTCGAACCGCTCCTGCGGGCCCGCCACGACGGCCGCCGCGACAAGCTCGTCGTCCTCGCCGCCTCCCGGGTCCACGAGCACGAGGGCATGCGGCACGCCCACCGGCTGCGGCTGCCCGAGACCGCCCACCGGGCGCCCGCTCCGCGCGGCGGCGACGTCACCTCCGGCATCCTCGCCGTCGAACTCACACCGCTCTCCCCCGCCCAGACCCAGTCCGCCTTCGACCGGCTCGACCCCTCCGGGCTCACCCCGGCCGACCTGGCCCGCGGCGTACACCGGCTCACCGGCGGCCGGCCGCTCGGCGTGATGCTGCTCGCGCAGGCCGCCGCCGAGGCCCCGCGCGCCGAACGGCCCGGCCTCACCCCCGGCGCCCTGCTCGACCTGACCGTGGAGCTGCGCGAGGACGCCCGGCCCGTGCCCGTCGCACCCGCGCTGCTCGGCGCGCTCCTGCCGCAGCCGCGCCTGGAGCCGTTCACCGTGCTCGCCGCCGCCCACGACGAGGACTCGGCCCGGCTGCTCGCCCGCACCCGGCTGCACACCGAGTCCCGGGACGGCGACATGGCGCTACGGGTCCGGGACCAACTGCGCGCCGAGGACTGGCCGGAGGGCCCCGAGCACTTCGTCGCCGACCCGCTGCTGCGCGCCCTGCTGCTGCACCGGCTGCGCTTCGGGGACGCCGACCACCCCCGCCACGCGGCCTGGCGCGCCGTCCACGAGACGCTGCACCGGCACTACCGGCGCGAGCCGGACCTCCCGTACCGGCTCCACCACGAACTCGCCCTGGGACGGGCCGAGGACGCCGTGGCCCATCTGCGCGCCACGTTCGCCGACCCGGACGTGACGGGCTGGCTGGGCCGGCTCCGGTTCATCGCCTCCGCCCCCTACCCGCGCGATCCGCACGCCGCCGGGCCCGACCCGCGCCGGGCCGCCGCACTCGGCCGCGACCTGCCCGACCCGCTGCCCGACGGGCTCGACGCCGAGGCGACCGCGCTCCACCTCTCCGTACGGCGCCTGCTGCACGCCGTATGGCTGCTGACCGATCCGCTCGCCCTGCCCGACGGCGAGGTGACCGAGAAGCTGGCGCACGAGCTGCGCCAGCTGTCCGGCCGCCATCTGACGGGCAACAGCCCCCTGTGGGACGCGGCCACCCACTGGCCGAGGGACATCCACGCCTGGCGCCGGCTCTCGCTGCCGCCGGGCCGCGAGGACGGAGTCTGAGCCGATGCCCAACCGGCTGCGCAACCGCTACCTCTACACCCCACGGCAGAAGCTCTTCGCCGCCCTGCTGGCCCTGGTCGTCGTCGGGCTGCCGCTCGGCTGGGCCGTGCAGCGGGCGACCACCCCGGAGGACCGTTCCTGCGCGCCGGGCGTCGCCCGCCCGCAGGGCTCCGAGGAATGCGTCGGCGTCAACGGCCGCGACGGCTACGCCTTCGGCGTGCCCGAACTCGGCGAGGTCGCCGCGCTCATCGGCGCCGAGAACGCCACCCTCAAGGACGGCGAGTACGCCACCGTCGCCGTCCTGCTGCCGCTGACCTCCCCCGACCCCGGCATGCGCGTCAAGGTCCTGCACGAGGTGCAGGGCGCCTACGCCCGCCAGTACCGGGCCAACCACGAGTCCAACAGCGAGACCCCGAAGATCCGGCTCGTGCTCGCCAACACGGGCCGCAACAACGCCCACTGGCAGACCACCGTCGAGCAGCTGAAGACCATGACCGCCGCCCCCGACCGGCTGCGCGCGGTCACCGGCGTCGCCACCTCCTCCGCCGAGATACGCCAGGCGGTGGCCGCGCTCACCGGCGCGGGCATCGCCGTGGTCGGCACCACCATCACCGCCGACGACATCGCCAACGGCCCCGGCCCGGGCCACAACCGCTTCCCCGGCCTCGCCCGCGTCTCCCCCACCAACGGCGACGAGGCCAAGGCCCTCGCCCACTTCGGCAGGGTGAACGCCGCCAAGGCGCTGCTCGTCCAGGACACCCGCACCGGCGACCACTACACCGACACCCTCAAGTCGGCCTTCTCCGCGTCCCTCAAGGGCGCCCCCTACGAACCGCAGCTGTTCACCTCGCCCGCCGACCCCACCGACGAGGGCACCACCGCCAACACCTTCCGGCAGATCACCCACCTCATCTGCGACACCCGCGCCGAGACGGTCTTCTTCGCCGGCCGCCACACCCAGCTGCGCCAGTTCATCAACGCACTGGGTGCCCGCGGCTGCGCCGAGCGCGCCTTCACCGTCCTCACCGGCGACGAGGGCTCCTACCTGGGCGCCGACACCCTGCTCGACCGCCGGGCCCTCAGGTCCCGGCTGACCGTCCGCTACGCCTCCCTCGCCCACCCCGACGCCTGGCTCCCGGCGCCCGGCCGGCCCGTCCCGGCGACGGGTGGTTCGACGGTCGCCTACAAGACCTTCGTGACGGACGTCGCCCGCGCCTCGAAGAAGCCGGTCGCCCTCGCCGACGGGCAGGCGATCGTCGCGTACGACGCGATGGCGACGGCCGTCCACGCCATCCGCCAGGCCACCCCGGACGGCGCCGCCTCCCCGGAGCTCGCCGACGTCCCCACCCAGTGGCCGCAGGTCAAGGGCTCGCTGCGGGTCCAGGGCGCGAGCGGCTGGATCTGCCTGGACAACTTCGGCAACCCGTACAACAAGGCCGTCCCCGTCGTGGAACTCGCACAGGACGGCTCCCAGCGCTTCGTCGCCATCGCCTGGCCGGAGGGAGAGCCGCCGGCGGCCTCGTGCCTGCCGCCCCGCAGGGGCTGAGCCGCGGGGGTCTTGTCGATCAGGCGGGTGAGGAAGCGGACCGCATGCCGGCCGTGATCGGCACGACCCCTACGGCTCCCACCGGGGCCAGGGCGCGTCGTCCCGCTCGTAGAGCTCCCGCAGCTCGCGCCACCGGTCGGCGGACCAGTCGCGCCAGTCCGTGGGGTGCCCGTCCAGGGCCCGTACGAGCCGTTCCAGGTGCTCGTGCCACCCCGCCAGCATGTCCAGCCTGGCCTCCCGGGTGCCGCTGAACTCCGCCGTGAAACGCAGCACGGTCGACCCGCCGTGGTCCGGGCCCGGTTCCAGGTGGAAGCGGATCCGGCCGTGCGGCGGGTCGACCGTGTACTCGGCGACGTATTCGGGGTCCCAGGCGGTGACCCGGCCGGAGACGACCGTGTCGCTGTTGAGCCAGCGCAGGGTGACCTGCCCGCCCAGGCGCGGCTCCAGCGGGTCCGCGGCGCAGAGCCAGGCGGGCAGCCCCTCGGGGGTGGCGACGGCGGCCCACACCGCGATCGGCGGGTGCGGGAGCTCGACCGTGTACCGCAGCAGATGCGCGTCGCCGTCGTGGGTCTCGCTCCTGCCCCGGGGTATCTCGCTCATACCTCCAGCGTGGCCCCGGGGCTCTCCCGTCGCGAGCTCAGCCGGTCAGACGCCCGCGTAGGAGTGCTTGCTGCTGACGAAGATGTTGACGCCGTAGTAGTTGAAGAGGAAGCAGCCGAAGGCGATGAGCGCGATGTACGCGGCCTTGCGGCCCTTCCAGCCGGCGGTGGCCCGGGCGTGCAGGTACGCCGCGTAGCCCACCCAGGTGATGAAGGCCCAGACCTCCTTGGCGTCCCAGCCCCAGTAGCGGCCCCACGCGTCGCCGGCCCAGATCGCGCCCGCGATGATCGTGAAGGTCCACAGCGGGAACGTCGCAGCGTTGACGCGGTAGGCGAACTTGTCCAGCGTCGACGCGGCCGGCAGCCGCTCCAGCACGGAACGGGTGAAGGCGCCGGGCGTTCCGCCGTTCGCGAGCTTGTTCTCGTACGAGTCGCGCAGCAGGTACGCCGCCGTGGCGACGGCCCCCAGGAAGAGCACCGCACCGCAGATGATCGCGGTCGAGACGTGGATCCACATCCAGTACGAGTGCAGCGCGGGGACCAGCTGGTCGCTCTCGGTGTAGAGCACCGTCGTGGCCAGGCCGAGGTCGAGGAGGACCACGGTGACCAGGGGCAGGCCGATCCAGCGGACGTTCTTCCGGGCGAGGAGGAAGGCGAGGAAGGCGCCGACCGCCACCGTGGAGAAGGTGGTGGAGAACTCGTACATGTTGCCCCAGGGGGCCCGCTGCACGGCCAGCGCGCGGACGACCACGCTCGCCGCCTGGATCGCGAAGGCGAGGACGGTCAGCGAGACCGCCATCCGGCCGTACAGGTCGCCCTTGACCGTGCCACCGGCAGCGCCGGGGCCGTCGGGCACGTCCCGGGAGCCGGCCGCGGAACGCACGACGACCTTCGGGCGGTCGAGGACCGCCGTGCCGCCCGCCGAGGCCTGGACCGTGACCGACGGAGCCCGGTCGGCCGCCTCGGGGCCGGTCAGCGCGGCCGCCGTCCGGGCGACCTTGCTGCGGCTGCCGAGCACCCACTCGGCGATGTAGAGCAGGAAGGCCAGGGTGTAGACGGCCATCGAGGAGTAGATGAGCGTGTTGCTCATCTGCGCCATGCTCTCGTTGGTGGTGGCGGCGAGATTCACTTCTCAGCCCCTTCGACAGGTTCTTCTGCGGGTTCCGGCGCGGTCGGCGCCTCGGTGGTGAGCGTGACCGCGAGCTCGGCCAGCTCCTCGGGCAGCCTGGCGGACTCGCTCCGGCCCAGGCCCGCCATCTCGACGACGGTGACGCCGTCCTCGCCCCGTACGGCCCGGACCCAGACCCGGCGCCGCTGGATGAACAGCGAGCCGCTGAGTCCGGCGATCGCGGCCACCGCCCCGGCGAGGGCGAGACCGTTGCCGGGCTGCTGGGTGATCGAGAAGCTGGCCCACTCCTTGATCTCCTTCTCGAAGGTGATCGAGCCGGCCCCGTCGGGCAGCGTCATGGTCTCGCCGGGCAGCAGCCGGTTGGCGCTGCCCGTGCCTCCCTCGACCTTGAACTGCTTCATCTTGGAGGTGTCCAGCTGGTACACGTTCTGCGGCAGACCGGAGTCGACGCGCAGATCGCCGTGGTAGCCGGTGACGGCCATCACGGGGAAGCCGAGCGCCGGGAACTGCGAGAACATCTGCCCCTTGCCGGCTCCGGCGAAGGTCGGCACGAAGAAGGCGTTGAAGCCCAGCTGCTCCTTCTTGCCGTTCTTGTCGCGGTAGCCGTCCATCACCTTGATCGCGCCCGTGGAGGTGAGGTTGTTGTCGAAGGGCAGCAGCGGGACGGCGCCGCGGTAGACGACCTTGCCCCGGCCGTCCTTGACGGTGACGACGGGCGCGTACCCGTGGGCGATCAGGAAGACCTTCGCGTCGCCGACCTTCAGCGGCTCGTTGACCCGGATGACGGTCTTCTTCTCCGCCCCGTCGCCCTCGGTGTAGCGGACGGCCGCCTCGAAGGTGCGGGGGGTGCCGCGCTGCGGGCCGTTCTTCTCGTAGGTGCCGGTGAAGCTGTCGAGGCTGAAGCCGAACGGCTCCAGCTCGTCGACGCCGAACTGCGAGCCGGACTTGAAGTCGTCGTACTGCGTGAGCGTGTTGGAGAAGCCGTCGCCCTCCACGATCAGCTTGCCGCCCTCGGACTTGAACATCACGCCCCAGGCGAAGGCCACCAGCATCACGATCAGCGCGACGTGGAAGACCAGGTTGCCGGTCTCGCGCAGATAGCCCTTCTCGGCGGCGACGGCGTCACCGGCGGTGTGGGCGCGGTAGCGGCGGCCCTTGAGCATCGCGAGCGCGGCCGCCCGGACCTGCTCGGGCTCGGCCTCGGTGCGCCACGTCGTGTACGCGGGCAGCCGGTTGAGCCGCTTCGGGGCGCCCGGCGGACGGCTGCGGAGCTGGCCGACGAACTGCCAGGTGCGCGGCACGATGCAGCCGATGAGGGAGACGAACAGCAGGATGTAGATCGCGGAGAACCACACCGAGCTGTAGACGTCGAAGAGCTGGAGCTTCTCGTAGATCGGCGCGAGCGTCTCGTGGGCCTCCTTGAAGGTGCGCACCTTCAGCTCGTCCGCGCTGGTCTGCGGGATGAGGGAGCCCGGGATCGAGCCGAGCGAGAGCATGAAGAGGAGGATCAGCGCGACCCGCATGGACGTCAGCTGACGCCAGAACCAGCGGACCCAGCCGAAGGGGCCGAGGGTCGGGCCGCCGATGGTGAGGTCCTCGACGGGGGCGGTGGACAGCTGGGAGCCGGCCTCGCCGTGGCCCGGGTCGCGCTGCTCTGTCGTATCGGTCTTGCTCATCTCGGAACTCTCAGATCCCCACCGTGAAACCGCTGGACCAGCCCTGCATCGTGGAGACCATGGTGTCCCATGCGCCTGTGAGCAGCAGGACCCCGGTCACGATCATCATGCCGCCGCCGATCCGCATCACCCACGCGTAGTGCTTCTTCACCCAGCTGAACGCGCCGAGCGCCTTGCGGAAGGCGACGGCGGTGAGGATGAACGGGACACCGAGCCCGAAACAGTACGCGACGGTCAGTATCGCCCCGCGCCCGGCACTGGCCTCGTTCGCGGCGAGCGCGTTCACGGCCGCGAGGGTCGGGCCGATGCAGGGGGTCCAGCCGATGCCGAAGAGCGCGCCGAGCAGCGGCGCGCCGACGAGACCGGTGACGGGCTTCTTGTGGAAGCGGAACTCGCGCTGGGTGAACCAGGGCATGAGGCCCAGGAAGAACACGCCCATGAGGATCATGAGCACGCCGAGGACGGTGGTGAGGGTCTCGCGGTGCTCCTGGAGGGTCCAGCCGAAGAAGCCGAACAGCGCACCGGTGGAGACGAAGACGGCGGAGAAGCCGAGGACGAAGAGGGCGGCGCCCGCGGTCATCCGGCCGCGCCGGGCCTCACCGAGGTCGGTGCCGGTGACGCCGGTCACGTAGCTCAGGTAGCCGGGAACCAGGGGCAGGACGCACGGCGAGAAGAAGGAGACGAGCCCTCCGAGCGCGGCGATGGGCAGCGCGAGGAGGAGCGCTCCGCTGAAGACCGTCTCGTTCACGTCACTTCTCCGCGACCAGCGGGTCGATCACGGACTTGAGCTTCGTCTCGTCGAGCGCCATGAGCGAGCGGGCCGCGATCTTCCCGTCCTTGTCGAGGACGATGGTGGAGGGGATGGCCTGCGGGATGAGGGATCCCTTGGGGAAGCCGTTGAGGATGATCTTGCCGACGGGGTCGTAGAGGCTCGGGTAGTCGATCCCGAACTCCGACTCGAAGGAGAGCGGCTTGTCCTTGCCGTCGTTGTCGCGGGTGTTGATCCCGACGAACTCGACGCCCTTGGCCTTGTACTCCTTGGAGACCTTCGCGAAGTGCGGCGCCTCGGCGCGGCACGGGGCGCACCAGGAGCCCCAGACGTTGAGGACGACGACCTTGCCCTTGAGATCGGCGACGTCGAGCCGCTCGCCCTCGAGGGTCTCTCCGGCGATCTTCTTCGGCGCCTGGCGCTCGCCCTTGGCGACGGTGGAGACACCACCCGTGTTGGTCACGAAGTTGGTGTCGCCGCCGCCGCCCGACCTGCCCTTGGAGTCGGAGCTGCAGGCGGTCAGCGCGAGCGCGGCGGCGAGGACGCCGGCCGTCAGCAGGGTGCGACGGGGGACGCGGCTAAGACTCATGTGAAAAGTTTCGCATGGGCGATTCGCCGATCTTGGGCACCCCCACTACGTGCCCGTAACGCCCGTTGTCAAGATCGCCTAAGCCGGCCGGAGGAACGCGTTCCAGCCGCCCGCCGGGGTCTGGCCGACCTCCAGGCTACGGAGCTTGGCGAGGATCTTCGGGTCCTGGACGTCCAGCCAGTCGCAGAACTGCTTGAAGGAGACGAGCCGGACGTCCTTCTTCCCGGCCATCCCCTTGAGCGCCTCCTCGACGGCGTCCATGTAGATGCCGCCGTTCCACTGCTCGAAGTGGTTGCCGATGTAGAAGGGCGCGCGGTTGGACTCGTAGGCGCGGTCGAAGCCCGCGAGGTAGGCCTCGGCGGCCTGCCTGCGCCAGCCGGGATAGCGCGAGGGCATGCCCTTCGTCGAGTTCTTCGACTGGTTGGCGAGCATGTTGTAGTCCATGGACAGGACCTCGAAGGAGTGCCCGGGGAACGGCACGGCCTGCAGCGGCAGGTCCCACACCCCGCCCCGCTTGACCGGCCACGTCTGGCGGCCGCCGGGCGAGCTGGCGTCGTAGCGCCAGCCGAGCCGCTTGGCGGTGGGGAGCAGGTTGTCCTGGCCGAGCAGACAGGGGGTGCGGCCGCCGACGAGTTCCTTGGTGTAGTCGAAGGGCAGCGGGTCGAGGTCGGTCCAGCCGCTGTGGGTCTTCCACTTCGTGACGAAGCCGATGGCCTGGTCGATCTCGTTCTGCCAGTCGGCGGGGGTCCAGTTGGCGACGGAGCCGGAGCCGCCGCAGAAGTGCCCGTTGAAGTGGGTGCCGATCTCGTGGCCCTCGAGCCAGGCCTGGCGCACGTACTTCAGCGTCTGCTTGACGTGGTCGTCGGTCAGGTAGCCGATGTCGGAGGCGCCGACGCGGTTGTTCGGCGGGCGGTAGAGGTCCTTCTTCGACTCGGGCAGGAGATAGATCCCGGAGAGGAAGAAGGTCATGGCCGCGTCGTGGTTCTTGGCGAGCTCCAGGAAGCGCGGGAAGAGGCCGTTGCCGACCTCGCCGGCGCCGTCCCAGGAGAAGATCACGAACTGCGGCGGGGTCTGACCGGGTTCGAGCGGCACGGGGGTGTCGGGCTGGTGGGGCTGCTTTCCGGTGTCGGAGGTGGAACCGTCACCGATGAGACGGCCGTCGTCACGGGTGGGCGTGGCGGTGGCGTCCGGACCGCCGGCGTCGCCGCCCTTGCCCGGACCGGAACGCCCCTTCTCCGGTTCGTCGGTGCTGCAGCCGGCGACACTCGCCACTCCCAGCGCCGCCGCCGCACCGACGCCCGCCCCGAGAAGCCTCCTCCTGCTGATCCGACTGATCTCGCGCATGACATCCCCATTCGCGCTTGACGTATGACCTCAACGTCATCCAAACCGACAATGAGTGAGATGGCGGGAGGAACACGGAGGTTCCGGGAAATAGCACAAAAATTTCAGGGCGACCGGACGGCATACATGCCCGGTCGCCCTGATGATGGAGCGAGAAGTACCGCTACGGCTACGCCCCGAACGCCTTCGCCTTCCCCGGGACCGGCTTGGCCCCGGCCCGCAGGTGCGCCGGCACCAGGTCGAGGGCCGGCTCGCTGTACCCGACCGACACGATCTTGTCGCCCTGGTACGTGAACGAGGTCAGCGAGGCCAGCGTGCACTGCCGGCGCCGCGGGTCGTGCCACAGCCGGCGCTTCTCCACGAAGCTGCGCACGATCCAGATCGGCAGCTGGTGGCTCACGCAGACCGCCTCGTGGCCGCGGGCCGCGTCCTTCGCCGCGTCCAGCGCGCCCATCATGCGCACGACCTGCTCGACGTACGGCTCACCCCAGGACGGCTTGAAGGGGTTGGTCAGGTGCTTCCAGTTGCCCGGCTTGCGCAGCGCGCCGTCACCGACCCCGAAGGTCTTGCCCTCGAAGACGTTCGCCGCCTCGATGAGCCGCTCGTCCGTGGCCAGGTCCAGGCCGTGGGTCTTGGCGACCGGGGCCGCCGTCTCCTGCGCGCGCTCCAGCGGCGAGGCGACGACATGGGTGATGTCCCGCCCCGCGAGGTGCTCGGCGACCCGGTCGGCCATCTGCCGCCCCAGCTCGGACAGGTGGTAGCCGGTCCGGCGTCCGTACAGCACGCCGTCCGGATTGTGCACCTCGCCGTGCCGCATCAGGTGGACGACGGTGATGTCTCCGTTGGGCTCGCTCATGACGTGGCCTCCGCGGCGGCGCGGGCGGCGGCCGGCAGGGCGGCGGCGATGCGCTCGACCGCCCGCTCGTCGTGGGCCGCGGACACGAACCAGGACTCGAAGGCCGACGGCGGCAGGTAGACGCCGTCCGCGAGCATCGAGTGGAAGAAGGCGTTGAAGCGGAAGGCCTCCTGCTTCTTCGCGTCGTCGTAGTTCCGCACCTCGTCGGAGGTGAAGAAGACGGAGAACATGTTGGAGGCGGTCTGCAGCCGGTGCGCGACCCCCTCCTTGGTGAGCGCGTCCGAGACGAGCCCCTGGATCTCCTTCGAGACGGCGTCGACCTTCTCGTAGGCGGCGGCGTCCAGCAGCCGGAGCTGCGCGAGCCCGGCCGCGGTGGCGACCGGGTTACCGGAGAGCGTGCCGGCCTGGTAGACGGGCCCGGCCGGGGCGAGGTGCCCCATGACGTCGGCGCGGCCGCCGAACGCCGCCGCCGGGAAGCCGCCGCCCATGACCTTGCCGAAGGTCATCAGGTCGGGCTTCACGCCGTCGACGCCGTACCAGCCGGCCCGCGAGGTGCGGAAGCCGGTCATGACCTCGTCGGAGATGTAGAGCGCCCCGTTCTTCGCGCAGGCGTCCTTGAGCCCCTGGTTGAACCCGGGCAGCGGCGGGACGACGCCCATGTTGCCCGGCGAGGCCTCGGTGATCACACAGGCGATCTCGCCCGGGTACCGGTGGAAGGCCTCGTGCACGGCCTCCAGGTCGTTGTACGGCAGCACGATCGTGTCCCCGGCCTGCGCGCCGGTCACGCCGGGCGTGTCGGGCAGCCCGAAGGTGGCCACGCCGGAGCCGGCCGCGGCGAGCAGCGCGTCCACGTGGCCGTGGTAGCAGCCGGCGAACTTGACGACCTTGGCGCGGCCGGTGAAGCCACGGGCGAGCCGGATGGCGGACATGGTCGCCTCGGTCCCGCTGGAGACCAGCCGCACCTGCTCCACCGGCTCGATCCGGGAGACGATCTCCTCGGCGAGGGCGACCTCGCCCTCGCCCGGCGTACCGAACGACGTCCCGCGGGCCACGGCCTCGTGCACGGCCGCGGTCACCTCCGGGTGCGCGTGGCCGAGAATCATCGGTCCCCACGAGCAGACGAGGTCGACGTACTCGCGACCGTCCGCATCGGTGAGGTACGGACCGGTGCCGGACACCATGAACCGGGGCGTACCGCCCACGGCCCGGAAGGCTCGCACCGGAGAGTTCACGCCGCCGGGCGTCACAAGGGAGGCGCGGTCGAAAAGCGTCTGTGAGACTGGGGCTTCGTATGAATACGGCACTGTGATCCTGACCTGCGAGAACGACGTCGTGTACGAAGGGGCGGAGGAGGAACGGACGGGGGGACGGTGAGGGCTCCCTGTGAATTACGCCAAGGCGTCCGTCCTCCGCGTCTGCGAAACTGGGGCGTCATAGGGATGGCTCACGGAATCCATGGTGTCAGAGGCCACGGCGATCTTGCGGACAGGTGTTTCACCGCACGACCGCGGGGGAGGTCACTGTCACGATGATCGGGTCGCGCGGCGGAGACGCACGGCCTGGAACAGCAGTCGGGTGGAGATATGCATCGCGGTGGCGGACCGGGCGAGGGGACTGACGACCTGGGTCCCGACCCTGTCCGGCGGGGGAGGCACCGGCGCCGGAGGACCGAGGAGCCGAGGGCGAACGAACCGCGGACGGGCGGCGAGAATCCCCGGGGCGCCGACGCGTCCAGGAGCGGCGACTCCCCCAGGAACATCGACTCGCCGAGGGACGTGCCGCGGCCGGGCGAGTCGCGCGGCGACGCGAGGCCCGGCGACCTCCGGCCCGGCGACCTCCGGCCCGGCGACTTCCGATCGAGCGACCCCAGGAGCGGCGACGTGAGAGGCGAGCAGCGACCCGAGCCGCGCCCCGACGCGAGGTTCGAGCCGAAGTCCGACACCCGCCCCGACGCGCGCCCGGCCGCCCGCCCGGAGACCCGCCCCACCGCCCGCCCCGACGCACGGCGCGAGTCCCCCTCCGATCCGCGTGCCGAGGCGAGGTCCGACGCACGGCCCGGAAACCCGGCCCCCGGCGACCCCGCCCACCCCGGCGACCAGCCGGGAGACCGGCCCGCGGACGAGTCCCGGCTCGGCCGCGCCCGCGCCCGGCGCGCCCGGGCGGCCCGGGAAGCCGGTCCGGCGGAGGACTCGACAGCGGGCGGGGGGAGCGGGCTGAATGGCCTGAACAGCCTCCGCAGGCTGAGTGGTCCGAGTGGCGGGAGTGGCGGGAGTGGCCCGTTGGGGGTGACGTACAAGTACTTCGGCGCGCCCGACGGCGCGACGGCGGCCCGCGTCCCGATCTCGATGCGGCCCGAGGAGCTGGGCGGCGACGAGCTCGGCATGGGCGGCATGTTCACCAAGATCAAGCCGGAGACCATAGCCGCGATGGTCCTCACCGGCATCCAGGGCATGCCCCTGCACAAGGTCCCCCCGCTGGAACTGGTCGTCCTGCACCCCGACTACGCCGTGGTGAAGCTCCCCATGACCGTCGTCGACCCGCTCCGCGGCATCGGCGAGGAGTCGGTCGGCGCCGCCGCCTTCATCTGGTCCACCGTCCCGGACCGGGGCGGCCCCCAGGACGCGTTCAACGTCTACCAACTCCTCCACGAGTGGCAGGACTTCAGCCACCGCCTGCACGAGGCCGGCCACCAGCCGTACTGCCTGGTGTGGCCGTAGCCCCTGCCATAATGCGGCTCTGCTGACGACGGACCACGCGGAGTCGGACGTGACGGTGCTGGACAGCCCGTAGGAGGCCGGCGGGGACGGTCTGCGGCGCCTCGACTGGGGCGTCCAGGCCGTGAGCGCCACCCCCACCCCTTCCTGCTGACCGCCGCACCCCCGCCCCCGCGCCTCAGGTCGACCGGGAGGCCGTGGCCTCCGCCTCCGCCTTCGCCAGTTCCCGCGCCGAGGCCAGCCGGTACGGCACGTCGATGACGACGACGTTCTTCATGAACAGCAACCGCGTCTTGAGCCGCAACGCGCTCTGGTTGTGCAGGGGCTGCTCCCACCAGCGGCCGACGACGTACTCGGGGATGACCACCGACACGACCGAGTCCGTGCCCCGCTCCGGCACGTCGCGGATGTGCCGCAGGAGCGGCTGGACGACCGCGCGGTAGGGGGAGTCCAGGACCTGGAGCGGGACGTCGATGCCGTGGGCCTCCCACGCGGCGCGCAGCAGCTCCGCCTCCGCCGGGTCCTCGGCGACCGTGACGGCCGTGAGGGAGGCCGGCTTCAGGGTCTTCGCGTACGACAGGGCACGCAGGCTGGGCGCGTTGACGGAGGACACGAGGACGAGGACGTGGTTCTCCGCCAGCGGCCGCGGGTGGGCGTCGGGGGCGACGGCGACCTCGGCGGCGACGGTGTCGTAGTGCCGGCGCACGCCCTTCATCCCGGCGAAGAGGACCGGCATGGCGAGGACGACGATCCAGGCGCCGTGCGTGAACTTCGTGACGAGGACGATGACGAGGACCACGGCCGTGAGGCACGCCCCGAACGCGTTGATCGCAAGCCGCCGCAGGATCCGGCCGCGGTCGCCGGAGCCTGTCGGTGTGGCGAGTTCTCGCCGCCAGTGCTTGACCATGCCCGCCTGGGACAGGGTGAAGGAGACGAAGACGCCCAGGATGTAGAGCTGGATGAGCCGGGTGAGGTTGGCGTCGAAGGCGACGATCAGGGCGATGGCGGTGAGGGCGAGGAGGACGATGCCGTTGGAGTAGACGAGCCGGTCTCCGCGGTGCACGAGCTGCCGGGGTGCGAAGCGGTCGCGCCCCAGGACGGAGGCGAGCATCGGGAAGCCGTTGAAGGCGGTGTTGGCCGCCAGCACGAGGATGCCCGCGGTGACGGCCTGGAGGGCGTAGAAGAGCACGTGCCAGTCGCCGAAGGTGGCGCGGCCGATCTGGGCCAGCGCGGTGGACGTCGGGGTGCCGGGCGGCAGCCCCAGTTCGGTGGGGTCCTCGGCGACGTGCACGTGGTAGGCCATGGCCAGCACCGTGATGCCGAAGAACATGGTCGCGGCGAAGCCCCCCATGATCGCCAGGGTCATGGCGGCGTTGCGGCTCTTGGGCCTCTCGAAGGCGGGTACGCCGTTGCTGATCGCCTCGACGCCGGTCAGCGCCGTGCAGCCGGAGGCGAAGGCGCGCAGGCCGAGGAGGACGAGGGCGATGCCCGAGTAGGTGGAGACCGCGTCGACCGGCAGGTCCGCCGACTCGGCTCGGATCGTGGCGCCGGTCGCCGTCCGCACCGCCGCGACCGCGAACATCAGGTAGATCACGGCGATGAACGCGTACGTGGGAACGGCGAACCACCGGCCCGACTCGCGCACCCCGCGCAGGTTCAGCCAGGCCAGCAGCACCACGAAGGCCACCGACAGAAGGGTGGCGTGGGCGTCGAGCGCGGGCGCGGCGGACGTGATGGCGGCGACACCGGACACGACCGAGACCGCGACGGTCATCACGTAGTCGATGAGCAGCGCACTCGCGGCGGTGAGGGCCGCCGTCGTGCCCAGGTTCTCCGCGGCGACGACGTACGCCCCGCCGCCGCCCGGGTACGCGTAACAGGTCTGCCGGTACGAGGCGACCACCACGAGCAGCAGGACGACGATGCCGACCGCCGCGTACCAGGCCAGATGGAGGACGGCGAGGCCGCCGAGGGCCAGGATCAGCAGGATCTCCTCCGTGGCGTACGCGACGGAGGAGAGCGGGTCGCTGCAGAAGATCGGCAGGGCGAGACGTTTGGGCAACAGGGTCTCGCCGAGCCGCGCGCTGTCCAACGGACGTCCTACCAGCAGGCGTTTCGCCGCACTTCACGCTCTCATAAGTGCTGAAGTTAGGACGAATCGGATGTAATGCGCGGATGCCGCGCCCGTCGGCGCCCCGGCGGGACCCCGCACGAGGAAGGACCCGAAGTGCTGAGCACTGTGCCCACAGCGCGCCCCATGAAGATCGGCGAGGTCGCGGAGCGGACGGAACTGTCCCTGCGCACCATCCGCCAGTACGAGGACAGCGGGCTCGTCGTCCCGTCCGCCGCGTCCGAGGGCGGCTTCCCGCTCTACACGGACGCCGACGTGGCCCGTCTGATGGTGATCCGCCGGATGAAGCCGCTCGGCTTCACCCTCGACGAGACCCGCGAGCTCCTCACCGCCGTGGACCGCCTCGCCGCCGACGCGCCCGACACCCCCGACGAACTCGACCCCGTCGTCCGCGCCACCCTCCTCGCCCGCGTCCGCGGCTACGAACAGGCCGCGGCCGAACGCGTCGCGGAACTCCGCGCCCAGCTGGCCCGGGCCGAGGAGTTCGCGAACTCGCTGCGGGCCCGGCTGCCGTAATCGCGTACGGCCACCGCCAGGGCGGTGGCCGAGGCGGTGGCGGGGGCCGTGGCCGTGGCCGTGGCCGTGGCCGTGGCGACCACCGACGCGAGGGCGGATGCGGTCACGGCCATGGTGGTCGTGGCGATGCCGGATGCGGACACGGCCATGGTGGCGGTGGCGGATGCGGGCACGCCGCGGTGGCGGTGGCGGGTCTCAGGGCTCGCGGTCCTCCAAGGCCGCCGTCAGATCCTGGAAGAAGCGCGCGTACGCGGAGGGGCTGGGCGGCGTCTCCGGGTTCCACGGCGCGAGCCGGGCGCCCGGCGGGACCCGGTGCGGGGGCACCGCGTTCGCCCGGCTGTCGAAGAGCACCAGGTCGGGGCCGAGCCCCACGGCGTACTCCCAGTCCGTGGTCAGCCAGCTCGCGCCCGGCCCCGGGCCCGGATCGACGAACCGGACGCCCAGCTCCGCGAGCCGGGCCAGCTCCGGCCAGGCGTGCGGCCGGGCCAGGTACACCTGCTCCGGGCCCGCGCCCGACAGCGCGAGCACGGTCAGCTCCGAGCGCCCCGCCACCGCGCGCAGCGCGGCCTCGGCACCGGCCGTCCGCTCCCGCGCCGCCGCGCCGTCCGCCGCCCCCAGCGCACCCGCCAGCTCCACGAAGCGGCCGACGATCGCCGCCAGGGGCAGCTCGCTCCCCACGGACAGCGCGACGAGCGGCACTCCGAGCCGCTCCGCCGCCGCCTCGTCCAGCGCGTACGGACTCTTGCCGTCGTACGTCAGGTCCACCACCAGGTCGACGCCGCCCAGATCGGCCAGTTCGCGCACGCGGGCCTCGTCCAGGGCCCGCCCGGGCCCCAGGTACGGCACGCCCGCCGCCGCGAGGCCGCCCGCCTTGACCGGGTCGAGCAGGTCGCCGTCGTGCCCGGAGCCGTAGACCGCGACCGGCCGTATCCCCAGGTCGAGCAGGGCGGCGCCGGCCCGTACGTAGGCCACCACCCGCTCCGGCGCGCGCGTGGCCGTCAGGCCCGTACCCCGGTCGTCAGTGAAACCCCACATGCCCGGACCGCCCCCGTCTCCTGGGTCCGCGGCCGATGTCCCCGTCGTGTCCGAGCCCGTCGCGTCCGACATGGCGGCTGCTCCCTCCCCGGCCGGAAATCTCCGTCCCCGCCACCTTGAAGCGGTTCCCCGGCCCGCACAAGAGGGCCTGCCCCGGGGCAGGCGCCATGGGACTTTGGTCCCGGCCCCCCTTGCCGAAAGGCCCCCGGGGTGGTGTTAACTGAACGGATCGGGAGGAAGCAGGAGGAATCGTCAGCCCCGTACGCGCGCGTGCCGCCGCCCGCCAGGGCGCGCACCGGCCGTACGCGCCCGCGCCCTGGAGTCAGCCATGACCGTGCCCGGCCAGTTCCCGGACCCTCGCGTGATCACCCTGTTCGGCCTTGTCGCCGTGTCGGCGGCGGTATGGGTGGCCCTGGGCCTGCGGGCCCGCGCCCGCCGCGAACGGGCGAGCACGCCGCTGGAGCGGGTCTGGCACCCGCACGAGTCGGTCGCGCTCACCCCCGCCGAGGAGCGCACCTTCGACCAGGTCGTCTCCCGCCTCTCCCTCGGCGCGCCCGGCCACCTGCGCTGAGCGGGGCGCCGCGCCCGCCCTGACGCCGTCGCCCGCACCCACCCTCACGCCGTCGCCCGCGCCCACCCTGACGCCCTCACGCCGTCGCCCGCACCCACCCTGACGCCCTCGCCCACGCCCGCCCTCACGCCGTCGCCCACGCCCGCGGATCGCGCCCCGTCACCGCCAGCAGCCGCTCGAAGGCCGGGGCGTCCGCCGGCAGCTCCACCGGCTCCCCGAAAACGCCCATCGTGCGGGCCATGGGCGCCATCCGCTCCACCTCGCCCGCCAGCTCCGTCACGACCACCGGGTCCGGCGCGAAGGTCCGGCCGGTGGCCCTGGCCAGGTCCCAGGCGTGCACGGTCAGGTCGAGCAGCACCATCGAGGCGACCGTGCGCGCCGGCATGTCCATCGCGCCGGTCGTCCCCTCGTCCGCGCCGGGCTCGGCCCACGCGGCGACCAGCTGCGCGGTCTCCTTCTCGAAACGGGCACGCCAGTCGGGGTCGGCCAGGTAGTCGGGCCGGCCGGAGAAGTCGGAGGGCTGCTTGGCGGCCAGCAGCTGGAAGTTCACGATGACGTGCGTGAGGTGGTTCAGCAGCCCGCGCACGTCGTAGTCGGCACACGGCGTGGGCGCGCCCAGGTCGTCGTCGGCGGTGTCGCGCACCAGCGGGACGGCACGGACGGCGGCGTTGGCCAGCAGGTCGGCGATGCGGTAGGTCATGCGGCCGACGCTACGGACGGGCGCCCCGTCCCGTCTTGAAGAAACGCGCCAGAGCGGAAACCATGCGGTACATGACCGCCCCAGGCCCGCGCCGTGACACCCGGGGCATCGTGGACGCCGCCGAGCTCCTCGCCCGCGTCCGTTTCCGCCGGTACTCCCCGGCGCCCGGGCTGCGCCCCTATCTGGAGCACTACTGGCTGATCGACTGGGACCTGACCGGGCCGTACGCGTCCCATGTCGTCCCGCACCCCTCGGTGAACCTCGTCTTCGAGCGCTCCGAGGGGGCGGACGACCTCGCTGTCGTCTCCGGCGTCGGGCTCGAGCTCTTCACCAAGAAGCTCACGGGCCGCGGCCGGGTCTGCGGCGTGCAGTTCCGCCCCGGCGGCTTCCGCCCCTTCGCGCCGACGTGGCCGGTCTCGCACTGGACGGGCCGGATCGTGCCGTTCACCGAGGCCTTCCCGGCCGCGGATCCGCGGGACCCGGCCCGCGTCCTGTCGCCCGACGACGACCACGCGCGCGTGGCGGCGCTCGACGCGTTCCTCCTGGCCCACGGTCCGACGGCCGGGGAAGACCCCAGTCCGACGGCCGAGGGAGACCACGGTCCGACGGCCGGGGAAGACCACAGCCCGACGGCCGGGGGAAACCACGGTCCGACGGCCGGGGACGAGCACAGCCCGACGGCCGGGCAAGGCCCCGCGGCGGGGCAGCGGCACCCGGCCACGCAGCGCGCGACGGCCGGGCCGGGGCCGGCCTCCGAGGGCGGCGCGGCCGCGGCCTACGACTCCGCCGTCCTCGCCGCCGCCGAGCAGGCGATGGCCCTGGTCGACCTCGTCCGCACGGACCGCGACATGCGACGGGTCTCGGACCTCGCCCGCAGCGCCGGACTCTCGTCGCGCTCGCTGCAGCGCCTGTTCGCGGCGCACGTCGGCGTCGGCCCCAAATGGGTCATCCTCCGCTACCGCATCCACGAGGCCCTGGAACGCGCCGAGGCCGGCTCCGCCAGCGCTCCCCCGGACTGGGCCCGGCTCGCCGCCGAGCTGGGCTACAGCGACCAGGCCCACCTCGTACGGGACTTCACGGCCACGGTCGGGGTGCCGCCGACCACGTACGCCCGGTACGCGCAGCGGTGAGGGACGTTGTCAGACCCCTGCCCTAGGGTGCGGACATGGACACCGATGGCATGCCGGTCCGGCTCGAACCGTGGTCGGACGAGGACTTCGCACTGCTCCATGCCGTCAACGCGCCGGAGTTGATGGGCCATCTGGGCGGCCCGGAGTCGGAGGAGCAGCTCGTCGCCCGCCAGCGGCGGTACGTGGAGCTGAGCGCCGACACCGGCCGCCCGGGCAGCATGTTCCGGATCGTGCTGCTGCCCGAGGAGACGGCGGCCGGTTCGATCGGCTTCTGGGAGACGTCCTGGGACGGGGAGCCGGTGTACGAGACGGGCTGGACGGTGCTGCCCGGCTGCCAGGGCCGGGGCGTGGCGACGGCCGCCACGCGCGCGGTGGTGGAACGGGCCCGCGCCGAGGGTCGGTTCCGTCATCTGTACGCCTATCCGTCCACGGACAACGGACCCTCGAACGCGGTCTGCCGCAAGGCCGGTTTCACACTCCTCGGGGAGCGCGACTTCGAGTACCCGCCGGGCAACCCCCTACGGTGCAACGCCTGGCGGCTCGACCTCACGGACTAGCGGCCGCTCCGCCGGGCCGCCCGCTCCGTCGGGCCGCCCCGGCCGGTCACTCGCCTGGCGTCCCGAGCTCGCGGGTGAAGTGGAAGGCGACGATGTCGAAGCGCTCGCGCAGGTAGAAGCGGTGGGCTCCGGTGCGGTGGGTGCCGGAGTCCAGGTTGAGCTCGTAGCAGCCGGCCTCGCGCGCGTGGCCTTCCAGGTGGGCGACGAGGGCGTGGCCGACGCCGGTGGAGCGGGCGGTCTCCTTGGTGACCAGGTCGTCGACGTACAGCTTCTTCACCGAGCTGGTGTTCACGATGATCCGCCAGCCGGCCACGCCGACGCAGCCACCGCCGCTCGTGTCGCCGCCGTCCGTCCCGTCGCCCCCGTCGGCCCGCTCCTCGTACGCGGCGCTGAAGCGCAGCCCCTGGGCGTACCCCGTCGCGTACACCTCGGCGAACAGCTCCGGCGTGAGGTGGGGGCGCAGCTCGCGCAGGACCGGGAGCAGCTCGCTCTCCAGACGGGGGTCGCCGGGCTCGAGGTCGATGATCTTCATGCCGGGACCGTACCGCGCGCCCGGGCGGGTGGCGGGGGTGGGCCCGAATTCCCTGGCAGCGCAGCCGCACCCGGTGCGATCCTGTCTGCGTGAACGGACCGGAGATCCAGATCAGTTTCGCCCCCGGCCTGCGACTCTTCGTCGCGGCGGACCGGCGCTCGGGGCACACGGCCGTGGCGACCGACGGCTCCTCCTCGCTCGGCCATGTCGTCGAGTCGCTGGGCGTGCCGCTGACCGAGGCGGGGCGACTCCTCGTGAACGGGAGCCCGGTGGCCCCCTCGCACGTGCCCACGGCCGGCGAGACGGTCGACGTGGAGGACGTCGTACGCCCCCAGCCGGTCCCCGGCGCCCCGCTGCGCTTCCTGCTCGACGTGCACCTCGGCACGCTCGCCCGGCGGCTCCGGCTGCTCGGCGTCGACGCCGCGTACGAGAGCGAGGACATCGGCGACCCGGCCCTGGCCGCGCTCTCGGCGAAGGAGCGGCGCGTGATGCTGTCCCGGGACCGCGGGCTGCTGCGCCGCCGTGAGCTGTGGGCGGGCGCGTACGTCTACAGCGACCGGCCCGACGACCAGCTCCGTGACGTGCTCGGGCGTTTCGCGCCGCGGCTCGCTCCGTGGACGCGCTGCACCGCCTGCAACGGACCGCTCACCGAGGCCGACAAGGACGCGGTGCGCGACCAGTTGGAGGCGGGCACGGAGAACACGTACGACGTCTTCGCGCGCTGCACGGAGTGCGACCGCGTGTACTGGCGGGGCGCCCACCACGCCCGCCTGGAGGCGATCGTCACGGATGCGGTACGCGAGTTCGGCGGCGCGGCCGCCCACTGAGCGGCGGGGGCCAGGAGCGGGAGCGCGAAGAGAGCCGCGGCCCGTCGCTTTCCGTGGCCGCGGCCCGCCGTAGTCGGCCGCTCTGCGTGACCGGCCGCTCTCCGTGACCAGCCCCGCTCTGCGTGACCAGCCCCGCTCTGCGTGACCGGCCCCGCTCGACGTGACCGGCCGCTCTCAGCCGGCCTGGTCGAACTCGCCCGACCGCAGCCGCTCGACCTGGGTGACGCTCAGTTCGACGGAACGCCGCATGTAGTCGGTGATCAAGGTGATCTCGGTGTCGCCGTACGCGTCGAAGAGGTCGCCCCAGGCGCCGTTGAGCCGCCGCCAGAAGGCGCCGAGTTCGGCCATCTTGTCGGGCTCGGGCGCCACCATGACGCGGCGCCGGTCCTCGGCGTCGCGCTCGCGCCGGACGTATCCGGCCCGTTCGAGGCGGTCCACGAGCCGGGTGGCGGAGCCGGTGGTGAGCCCGGTGAGCTCGGCGATCCGCCCGATGGTGACCGGCTCCCGCTCCAGGCTGAGCAGGTTGAGGCACTGCACGTCGGTCGGGTGCAGCCCGAGCCGGTCGGCGACGGCCTGGTTGAACAGGGCGTAGGAGGCCATGTAGCGGCGGGCCTCGCCGTGGAGCCGGGACATCAGCGCGTCACGCTCCGGCGAGACCGGCGCCTCCGACGAGGCCGGTGACCCGGTCGGGGCCGGTGACTCCGGCCGACCCGACGAGTCCGGCGCATCCGTGGCGTCCGGCGCGTCCGGCGCGTCCGAGGGGCTCAACGACTTCTTCTGCGGCATGCAGAGAGTGTACGGCGCAGCGTTGACCGGCCCCTGCGGTGGCCGCGCGCCCGGCTACGGACGCTCGGCGGTCAGATACCGCTGCACGGTCGGGCCCAGCCACGCGATCACGTCGTCCCGGGACATCTCCACGGCGGGCGGGAGCCGCAGCACGTAGCGCGCGAGCGCCATGCCGAGGATCTGCGAGGCCGCGAGGGCGGCCCGGCGCGGCGCCTCGTCGGGGACAGGGCAGACGCCGAGCGCGACCGGGCCCAGCTGCCGGGCGAAGACCTCCTGCATGCGCTCGGCACCGGCGGCGTTGGTGACGCCGACCCGCAGCAGCCCGGTCAGCACGTCGTCGCGCTCCCAGCGGTCGAGGAAGTGGGCGACGAGCGTGGCGCCGACGTGCCGGGCGGGCAGCCCGCCGAGCTCGGGGAGCTCCAGTTCGATCGCGGAGGCCGCGGCGAACAGCCCCTCCTTGTTCCCGTAGTAGCGCATGACCATCGACGGGTCGATCCCGGCGTCGCGGGCGATGGCCCGGATGGTCGCGCGCTCGTACCCGTCGGCGGCGAAGCGCTCGCGGGCGGCCTCCAGGATCGCGGTCCGAGTGGCGTCGGAGCGGCGTGCGGTCGTCATGCCAACAACTGTAGGCCAACAGGCGTTGACACACCATCACGGACAGGTCTACATTTGCCAACAAGCGTTGACCAACAGCCGTTGGCCAACGGGCGTAGGCATCCCTTGGAGGCAGCGATGAGCACCATGGGCACCGCGAACGGCACCCCCGACGAGACCCCCGCCGACACCGCCACTGCGGGCGGCGGCAGCCCGACCACCGACACCGACGTCCTCGTCGTGGGCGCCGGCCCGACCGGGCTCCTGCTCGCCGGCGACCTCGCCGCCGCGGGCCACCGCGTCACCCTGGTCGAGCGCAGGCCCGCCGGCATCGGCAATCTGACCCGCGCCTTCAGCGTCCACGCCCGCACCCTGGAGCAGCTGGACGCCCGGGGCCTCGCCGACGAACTCGTCGCGACCGGCACCCGACTCACGTCCCTGCGCCTGTTCGGTCGGCTCTCCCTCGACCTCTCCCGGCTGGCCACACGTTTCCCGTTCCTGCTCATCACCCCGCAGTACGAGGTGGAGCGCCTCCTGGAGCGCCGCGCCAGGTCCACAGGTGTGCAATTCCGGTACGGGACCGAGCTGCACGGCCTGCGCCAGGACGCCGACACCGTCACGACGGAGCTGACCGGCCCCGACGGCCCGCTGACGCTGCGCGCCCGCTACGCGGTCGGAACCGACGGTGTGCGCAGCGCGGTCCGCGGCGCCCTCGGGCTGCCGTTCCCCGGCGTCTCGGTGATCAAGTCCCTCGTCCTGGCCGACGTCCGCCTCAAGGAGGAGCCCGGCAGGCTCCTGACCGTCGCGGCCTCCGGGGACGCCTTCGCCTTCATCGCGCCGTTCGGCGACGGCTGGTACCGGGTGATGGGCTGGGACCGCACCCGGCAGGTCCCCGACAGCGAGCCCGTGGAGCTCGACGAGCTCCGCACCATCGCCCGCCAGGCCCTGGGCAGCGACTACGGCATGCACGACGCCCGCTGGGTCTCCCGCTTCCACAGCGACGAGCGCCAGGCCCCCGCCTACCGCTCCGGCCGGGTCTTCCTCGCCGGCGACGCGGCCCACGTCCACTCCCCCGCCGGCGGGCAGGGCATGAACACCGGCCTCCAGGACGCCGCCAACCTCTCCTGGAAGCTCGCCGCCGTCCTGCGCGGCGAGGCCCCCGACCCCGAGGCCCTGCTCGACAGCTACCAGGCCGAGCGCCACCCGGTCGGCTCCCTGGTCCTGCGCAGCAGCGGCACCCTCGTCCGGCTCGCCATGGCCCGCACCCCGCTCCAGCGCGCCGCCCGGGCGCTGGCCGCCCGGCTGCTGGGCACCGTCCGACCGGCCGCCGCCCGCGCCATGGGCCAGATCAGCGGGATCGGCATCTCCTACGCGGGCGGAGCCCGCCGCGTCCCCGACCTGGCGCTGCGCGAGGGCCGGCTCTACGAGCTCCTGCGCGCGGGCGAGTTCGTGCTGATCGCCCCCGAGGGCGCCGCGCCCGCCCTGCCGCGTACGGCACCGACCGCGGCCGGCCGGGCGATACGCGCCACATGGGCCGACCCGAACCGCCGCGACACCCTCCTGGTCCGCCCCGACGCCTACACGACCGCGCTCTGAACACCCGCGCCGCACCGCGCTCGACCGCCCGCAGCGGCACCCCGGGGCCAGGGAGAAGCCCTGAAGCCAGGGAGGAAGCCCTGGAGCCCGGAGGGAAGCTGCGGGACGGCAGCCCGGAAAAACAGCCTGTCAGCCAAGGCGCCAGGCCCGGGCCGACCCGACCCGACCCGACCCGGCCGGGGAGCCCCGCCCGGAAAGGGACCCCTAGTCGAGGATGTGCCGCAGATAGGCCTGGGGATCGGCCAGGCAGCGGCGCCAGTGGTCGACCACCCCGAGCTCCGACCAGGCCACCCGGCGCATCCCGTGCTCGCCGACCTCCAGGATGTCGGCGCCGGGCAGTGCCGTGAGCAGCGGCGAGTGCGTCGCGCACACGACCTGGCCGCCCCGCCTGACCAGCTGGTCCACGTGACCGAGCAGCTCCAGACAGGAAGTGAAGGACAGCGCCGCCTCCGGCTCGTCCATCACATAGAGCCCGGGCTGCAGGAACTTCTCCCGGAACGCCGCCAGAAAGCCTTCGCCATGACTCACCGCATCGGGCGCGAAGCCCTCCCGGTCCAGCGCGTCCAGGGCCGTCTCGGCCCGCAGGAAGAAGCCCTTGCGCGCCGCGTGACTGCCCAGCATCCGGCGCCCGCGCGGCGCCGCGTCGAAGCGGATCCGCTCACCCAGCACCGACTTGCCCCGCGCGGTGGCATAACGCCAGTCGTGCGAGCCGCCCCAGGAGTCCAGGCCGAAGCCTTCCGCGAGCGCCTCGACCAGAGTGGACTTGCCGGAGCCGTTCTCGCCGACCAGGAAGGTCACGGGGGCCCTGAAGCGCAGCCCCTCGGCCATGAGCTGCCGGACACACGGCACCGACCAGGGCCACTCGCCCCCGTCGTACGAGGCGACATGGGCGTACGCGCGTTCGACGATCACGGTTCGAGTGTCACACGACGGGCGCGGCCGACCTCAGAACACGTACGGGTCACCGGTCGCCAGGACGAGGACCCGGTGCCGGTCGTTCCGCGGGTTCGGGTCGACGACGCCGTCCCGCCAGGCGGTCCGGATGTCCACGGCCACCTCGTCCGGGCGCCCCGCGGTCCGCAGGTCCAGAGCCAGCTCGCCGACCGCCCCCGCAGCCCGCAGCCCGCCCGTACGGCAGGACACCACCCGGTCGCTGCTCCACAGACAGGCCGGCGGGAGCTCCTGGCCACCCGCCATGGGCTCCGAGAAGGCGAGCCGGACGGTCGCCTGACGCACGTCCGACGGCCCGTGGTTCTCGCTGACCAGCCGGACCCCGAGCCGCCCGTCCATGAGAGAGAGGTGCCCATGATGGGCCAGATCCGCCTCGGGCGGCGCGGCGGCGGCCGGGACCGCGGCCGTGCCGGTCACCAGGGCAGCAGCCAGGGCCCCTCCGAGCAGCGCCTTACGCATCGCAGTCATGCCCTGAAGATACCGATTGATCCGCATATATTCTGACTACTTGTCAGTCGCGTGTCCTGCGCCAGAACGCCCCACCACGCCACCCGCACCCACCACTCCACGGCACCCAGCACGCCACCCGCACCCGCCGTGCCACCCTTCCCCCATGCTGATCGCCCGCTCCGCCGCCCTCTTCGTCATCGCCGCCCTCTTCGAGATCGGCGGAGCCTGGCTCGTCTGGCAAGGCGTACGCGAACACCGCGGCTGGATCTGGATCGGCGCGGGCGTCCTCGCCCTCGGGGCCTACGGCTTCGTCGCCACACTCCAGCCCGACGCCGAGTTCGGCCGCATCCTCGCCGCCTACGGCGGAGTGTTCGTCGCGGGCTCCCTCGCCTGGGGCATGGCCGCCGACGGCTACCGCCCGGACCGCTGGGACGTCACCGGCGCGCTGATCTGCCTCGCCGGCATGGCCGTGATCATGTACGCCCCCCGCGGCCGCTGAACCACCCGGCCTATCCTGGCCGGGCGATCGACACCATCGACCACACGCGCGAGGAGCACGTCATGACTGCCGCCGGTACCCCCATCGCCGTCGTCACCGGAGCGAGCAGCGGCATCGGCGCGGCCACCGCCAGGCAGCTCGCCGCCGCCGGCTACCGCGTGGTGCTCACCGCCCGCCGCAAGGACCGCATCGAGGCCCTCGCCGCCGAGATCAACGAGGCCGGCCACCAGGCCACCGCCTACGCCCTCGACGTCACCGACCGCGCCGCGGTCGACGAGTTCGCCACCGCCTTCCGCAGCCTCGCAGTCCTGGTCAACAACGCCGGCGGCGCGCTCGGCGCCGACCCCGTCGCCACCGGCGACCCCGAGGACTGGCGCCGGATGTACGAGGTCAACGTCATCGGCACCCTCCACGTCACCCAGGCCCTGCTGCCCGCGCTCACCGCGAGCGGCGACGGCACGGTCGTCGTCCTCTCCTCCACCGCCGGCCACTCCACCTACGAGGGCGGCGCCGGCTACGTCGCCGCCAAGAACGGCGCCCGCGTCCTCGCCGAGACCCTCCGCCTGGAGATCGTCGGCACCCCGGTACGCGTCATCGAGATCGCCCCCGGCATGGTCAAGACCGAGGAATTCGCCACCACCCGCTTCCGCGGCGACACCGACAAGGCCGCCAAGGTCTACGCGGGCGTGGCCGAACCCCTCAGCGCCGACGACGTCGCCGACACCATCACCTGGGCCTGCACCCGCCCCCCGCACGTCAACATCGACCTCCTGGTCGTCCGCCCGCGCGCCCAGGCCTCCAACACCAAGGTCCACCGCGAGCTCTGAGCCCCGGCCACCCTTTCGGGCGAACCCCCCGCTCAACCCTTCACGCAGATGACCTGCTTGAGCTTCGCGACGACCTCGACCAAGTCCCGCTGCTGCTCCATGACCTGCTCGATCGGCTTGTAGGCGCCGGGGATCTCGTCCACGACCCCCGAGTCCTTCCGGCACTCCACGCCCCGGGTCTGCTCCTCCAGATCCCGGGTAGTGAAGCGCCGCTTCGCCGCGCTCCTGCTCATCCGGCGACCGGCTCCGTGCGAGGCCGAGTTGAAGGAGGCGTCGTTGCCGAGCCCCTTCACGATGTACGAGCCGGTGCCCATCGAGCCCGGAATGATCCCGTACTCGCCCGAGCCCGCCCGGATCGCGCCCTTGCGGGTGACAAGCAGGTCCATCCCCTCGTACCGCTCCTCCGCCACGTAGTTGTGGTGGCAGGAGATGACCGGCTCGAAGGTCACCTTCGCCTTGCGGAACTCCCGGCGGACGACCTCCTGGAAGAGCGCCATCATGATCGCGCGGTTGTACTTCGCGTACTCCTGCGCCCAGAACAGGTCGTTCCGGTACGCCTCCATCTGCGGGGTGTCCGCAACGAAGACGGCGAGGTCACGGTCGACCAGCCCCTGGTTGTGCGGCAGCTTCTGCGCCTCGCCGATGTGGTACTCGGCGAGCTCCTTGCCGATATTGCGGGAGCCCGAGTGCAGCATGAGCCAAACAGAACCAACCACATCCAAACAAAATTCCGCAAAGTGGTTGCCCGAGCCAAGTGTTCCCATCTGCTTCTCGGCCCGCTCCCTGCGGAACTTCACCGGGTCGGCCACCGTGTCGAACCGTGACCACAGCTCCCCGAACCCCGCCGTCGCGAACTGGTACAGACGTCCGGGGTCCACCATCTCCCGGTGCATCCCGCGCCCCACCGGAATCGCCTGCTCGATCTTGGAGCGCAGTCGCGAGAGGTCACCCGGAAGGTCGTTCGCGGTGAGTGAGGTCTTGACGGCGGACATGCCGCAGCCGATGTCCACGCCGACCGCGGCCGGGCAGACCGCCCCGTGCATCGCGATCACCGAGCCGACCGTCGCGCCCTTGCCGTAGTGCACGTCCGGCATCACGGCCAGGCCCTTGATCCACGGCAGCGTCGCCACGTTCTGCAGCTGCTGCATGGCGCCGCCCTCGACGGACGACGGATCCGCCCACATCCGGATGGGTACGTTCGCCCCCGGCACCTCTACGTACGACATACTTCCTCGATTCCCCCAAAAAGTCCGATAACGCAAAAACCGGAGCCAAAGCCCGTACAGGTGACTGCGGACCGGCATCAACGGCTGCGTGTGCGATAGACATTGTGTTCACCGTCCGAGGTGGAGCAGCAAACAGTTTTCGGGGGATGCCGCCCGAAGAAGGGAGCCTGGGATCGTGCAGCGCAAGGCGTACGCACCGGGTCGATCC
The DNA here is from genome assembly GCF_044767915.1 of Streptomyces sp. NPDC101191. Lineage (NCBI taxonomy): Bacteria > Bacillati > Actinomycetota > Actinomycetes > Kitasatosporales > Streptomycetaceae > Streptomyces > Streptomyces sp. NPDC101191. Next base: position 27,681 of record NZ_JBIWOU010000014.1, on the reverse strand, counting down.
GGGCCGGCGGTGCTCTCCGCCGTCGCCCTCGCCCTCGGTCTCGGGATCGGCCTGACCGGCTGTTCCCCGGGGGCCGCCGCGAACACCGACGCCGTCGACTCCAAGGCGGGACCGGCCGCCCCGGCCGCGCCGCCCGGGCGGTACCGGACGCTCTTCGACCCCTGCGGCGCCGTTCCGCCGGCGGCTCTCAAGGACCTGTTGCCGGGGGCGGCCGGGCTGCCCGACGCCGAGCGCGACCGTACGTATCGCGGCACCTCGGCCCTCACGTTCGACACCGACCGCCGGGTCGGCTGCAGCTGGAAGTCCGACGCCCCCGACGCGGCGCACCGGCTGACCCTCGATGTCGAGCGGGTCGTCTCCTACGACCCCGTCGTCAGCGACGACGACCGGGCGCAGGAGGTGTACGGCCGGAAGCAGACGGCGGCGGGCATCGTGCCGCCGCCCACGGCGCCCCCGGCGACGACCCCTCCGCCCACGACGGCGCACACGGCTCCGCCGGCGAAGCCTCCGGCGTCCACCGGTGCCGGTGGCGCCGCTCCGCTGGCCGGTCGTCTGCCGTCCCTGCCGCCCCTCGCGCCGCACGGGCCGCACGGGCCGCTCGCGGCGGGCCGGACGGCTTCGCCCGGTGCCGCGGCGGGGCAGCATCCGACGGGCGCGGTGACGCCGACCGCCCCGACGAGTCCGGCTTCTCCGTCCACGGGTCTGGAGCCTCGCGTCCTGACCGGTCTCGGCGAGGTGGCCTTCCTCGACGACACGCTCCTGTCGACCGGTCCGTCGGGCGCGAAGCGTGTCGTGAGCGTGGTGTTCCGCACATCGAACGTCATCGTGACGGTCGAGTACGAGGAGCAGACGACCACGTCGGCCGAGGTGCCGGACAGCAAGGAACTGCAGGAAAAGGCCCGGAATCTGGCCCGTCTGCTGGCCGAGCGGCTGGAGGAGTAGGCGTCCGGGCCCGCTCCGTGAGCTTCTCCGGAGCGCCTGTGGGACCACGTAACGTGTCGGCGTACCGCGGCCGCCCGGCCGCCGGCCCCGCCCAAGCGACTGACCGAGCGACTGAAGGAACCATGCAGCGATCAGCCCCGCGTCTCTCCCGCATACTCGCCTGCGCCGCCGTCCCGGCGATGCTCGTCGCCGCCGGCTGCTCTTCCGGGTCGGACTCCGGTGACAAGGGCTCCGGCGCTCCGGACACGGCCTCGTCCTCGTCGTCGGCCGCCCCTTCGGCGGCGACGCCGACGAAGAAGGTGGATCCCGCGAAGTTCGCGAAGCTGCCCGACGTCTGCAAGTCGATCACGACGAAGACGATCGACACCCTCGTGCCGAAGGCGAAGAACAAGAAGGGCACGGCGGCCAACTCCAGCGACCTCACCAGCCGTGGCGGCTGCTCGTGGAACGGTCTGGAGGACAAGGGCGTCAAGGGCTCGCAGTACCGCTGGCTCGACGTCTCCTTCTACCGGTACGAGTCGGACGCCACGCTCGGCAGCGGCCAGGAGCGCGCGGCGGAGAACTTCACCAAGGAGCTGGGCAAGGTCCAGGCCACCGAGGGCGCCAAGAACCTGCGCACCACGGTCGCGGGCGGGGTCGGGGACCAGGCGAACACGGTGACGTACCAGCTGCGCAAGACCGACGAGGACTTCACGTACGCGACGGTCGTCTCGCGGACGGGCAATGTCGTCGTCGTCCTCTCGTACAACGGGGCGGGGTACGCGGGCGCGAAGGGCCCGTCCGAGGGCTGGATCGTGAACGGCGCGATCAACGCGTCGAAGGAGGCGCTCGCGGCGGTGGCGGCGGCCAACAAGTAGGCATTTGCACATGTTTGCGCGGAGCCCGTCCCTCCCCAGGGGGCCGGGCTCCGCGTACATGTGCCAGTCTGTGCCCGCGAGATGTCGATTGACGGGAGGGGATCGCGGGTGGCCGCGATGCAACTGACACGCACGCACCGGATACTCATCGGTCTGGTCGTGGCCGGCGCGGTGATCATTGCCGGGATCGGTTTCGCCGGCTCGTACGCCGCTGTGCGCGAGCTCGCCATCGACAAGGGCTTCGGCAACTTCTCCTATTTCTTCCCGATCGGCATCGACGCGGGCATCTGTGTGCTGCTCGCGCTCGATCTGCTGTTGACGTGGATCCGTATTCCGTTCCCGCTGCTGCGCCAGACGGCGTGGCTGCTGACGGCGGCGACGATCGCCTTCAACGGTGCCGCGGCCTGGCCCGACCCGCTGGGTGTGGGCATGCACGCGGTGATCCCGGTGCTGTTCGTGGTGGCGGTCGAGGCGGCGCGGCACGCGGTGGGCCGGATCGCGGACATCACGGCGGACAAGCACATGGAGGGGGTGCGGCTCACCCGCTGGCTGCTGTCGCCGGTGCCGACGTTCCGGCTGTGGCGGCGGATGAAGCTGTGGGAGCTGCGCTCGTACGAGCAGGTGATCAAGCTGGAGCAGGACCGGCTGATCTATCAGGCCCGGCTGCAGGCCCGTTTCGGGCGCGCTTGGCGCCGTAAGGCTCCGGTGGAGGCCCTGATGCCGCTGCGGCTCGCGAAGTACGGTGTGCCGCTGGCGGAGACGGCGGCGGCGGGTCTGGCGGCGGCCGGTGTGGAGCCGGTCCTGCTGCCGCCGGCTCCGCTGGTGGAGCAGCCGCAGCTCGGGCAGGCTCCGGCGCAGGTGCAGCCGGTTCCGCAGCAGATACCCGCGGGCCAGCAGCCGATGCCGGTACAGACGCAGACGCAGCCCCAGTTCCCGACCGCGTCGCAGGTGCCTCCGTCGGCGCAGGTTCCGGTGCCCGGTGCGCCGGGCCAGTTGCAGGGCCAGCTGCCGGGCCAGGCCGTCCAGCCGGGCGGGATGATGCCGGGCCGGGTGCCGGGTCAGGGGTTCCAGCCGGGTCAGACGCCGGGGGCCCCGGAGGGCGGGCCGGACGGCAACCCGTGGTTCGTGACCCAGCAGGTCTCGCCGGAGGGGTACCACGGCACCTACGAGCCGCAGATCGTCGAGGGTCTCGAGCCCACGCCCGTGCCGATCCCGCAGGGTCCGGAGGACGTTCCGCCGCCGGGTCCGGAGCAGTTCGAGGAGTACCAGGAGTTCGTGGACGAGGAGCCCCTCGACGGCTTCACCGACTCCGCGTACAAGGCGATGTGGGACTACTACGAGGAGCGGCGGGACCTGCCCACCTCGGAGCAGCTCGACATATGGCTGAGCGACAAGTACGGGATCACGCATCCGCGGAGCGCGTCGATCCTCCGGGAGCTGGCGCCGCGGCTGCGTCAGCAGGTCGAGCAGGAGCTCGCGGAGAGCCAGACCCCGTAGGCGTCTGGCGGAGAGCCCGACCCGGTCGGCGGTGAGGCGCCGGGGGCCGTCCGGTGCGGCCGCCCCGGCCTCGGCCGGACGGGCAACCGGGCCCGCGGGCCACTTCCCCCGCGCCCGGCCCAGCGCGCAGTCCCTGCCCCCAGGCCCCGGCGCCAACCGGCCGGGTGGCGGCCCACGCCCTGCGCCCAAGCCCTGGCGACCGCCGCACCCGTGCCCGAAGGGCCACGGCCGCCGAACCCGCGCCTACGCCTACGCCTTCGCCTTGGCCCGCTGCTTCGCGGTCTCGGCCCAGGCGGCGAGCACGACGCCCGCGGCGAAGAGGGCGATGTAGCCGGCCGTGGGGACGTCCCACCATTTCTGGAGCAGTCCCCAGGGGCCGTCCCCGAAGAGCCGCCCGCCGGCGCCGAGGCCGCCCTGGACGAGGGCGATCCAACCGATGACTGCGATGGCTTCGTTCTTCATGCCTTCACGGTCTCCCGTCGGGCGGCCCGTTTCGTCGTGCGCGGGATGGAACCGGGACTCGTCCGAAGGATGCAGAGGCGGGTCGGCGACACGACGGAGGGCCGCCGCCCGCGGTGCGGGTGGCGGCCCTCCGTCGTGTGGCGTCAGGCGCCGAGCAGCTTGCGCACCCGGTCCGCGCCGACCGCGAGGAGCAGCGTCGGCAGACGCGGGCCGGTCTCGCGGCTGACGAGGAGCTTGTAGAGCAGGGCGAAGAAGGAGCGCTGGGCGAGCTTGAGCTCCGGGGTCGGCTTGGCCTCGGGGGTGAGGCCGGCCATGACCTTCGGGACGCCGTAGACCAGGGTGGTCAGGCCGTCGAGCGACCAGTGGCTGTCCAGGCCTTCCAGGAGGAGGCGGAGCGACTCGCGGCCCTCGTCGTCGAGGGAGCCGAGGAGCTCGGTGTCGGGCTCCTCGCGGACGATGGTGCGCTGGTCGGCCGGGACCTGGGTGGTGATCCAGTTCTCGGCGCGGTCCAGGCGCGGCCGGACCTCGGCCAGGTCGGTGACCGGGTTCTCCGGGTCGAGTTCGCCGAGGATGCGCAGGGTCTGCTCGTCGTGGCCGGCGGTGATGTCCATGACGGAGGCCAGCGTGCGGTACGGGAGCGGGCGCGGGGTGCGGGGCAGCTCACCGGCGGCCGTGCGGGCGGCGCGGGCGTACGCGGCGGCGTCGGCGGGAAGCACCGAGCCGTCGGCGACCTTGGCCTCCAGCTTGTCCCACTCGTCGTAGAGCCGCTGGATCTCCTGGTCGAAGGCGATCTTGAAGGACTGGTTGGGCTTCCGGCGCGCGTACAGCCAGCGCAGGATCTGCGGCTCCATGATCTGCAGGGCGTCGGCCGGGGTGGGCACGCCGCCGCGCGAGGAGGACATCTTGGCCATGCCGCTGATGCCCACGAAGGCGTACATGGGGCCGATCGGCTGGACGCCGTCGAAGATGCCGACGATCTGCCCGCCGACCTGGAAGGAGGAGCCGGGCGAGGAGTGGTCCACGCCGGAGGGCTCGAAGATGACGCCCTCGTAGGCCCAGCGCATGGGCCAGTCGACCTTCCAGACCAGCTTGCCGCGGTTGAACTCGCTGAGCTTGACGGTCTCGGCGAAGCCGCAGGACGAGCAGGTGTAGGCGAGCTCGGTGGTCTCGTCGTCGTACGAGGAGACCGTGGTGAGGTCCTTCTCGCAGCGGCCGCAGTAGGGCTTGTACGGGAAGTAGCCCGCGCCGCCGCCGGAGCCGTCGTCCTCGCCGGCGGCGCCGGAGCCTTCGGCGGCCTCCAGCTCGGCCTCGTCGACCGGCTTCTGGGACTGCTTCTTGGGGGCCTTCTTCGTCCGGTACTGGTCGAGGATGGCGTCGATGTCACCGCGGTGGCGCATCGCGTGCAGGACCTGCTCGCGGTAGACGCCGGAGGTGTACTGCTCGGTCTGGCTGATCGGGTCGTAGTCGACGCCGAGCTCGGCGAGCGCCTCGACCATGGCGGCCTTGAAGTGCTCGGCCCAGTTCGGGTGCGGCGAGCCGGCCGGGGCCGGGACGGAGGTCAGCGGCTTGCCGATGTGCTCGGCCCAGGACTCGTCGACGCCCGCGACGCCGTTCGGCACCTTGCGGTAGCGGTCGTAGTCGTCCCAGGAGATGAGGTGTCGGACCTGGTAGCCGCGGCGGCGGACCTCGTCGGCGACCAGGTGCGGGGTCATGACCTCGCGCAGGTTGCCCAGGTGGATCGGGCCGGACGGGGACAGGCCGGAGGCGACGACGACCGGTTTGCCAGGCGCACGTCGCTCCGACTCGGCGATGACCTCGTCCGCGAAACGGGAGACCCAGTCGGTCTCGGTGCTGCTCTGAGCCACGGTCGGTTCGTCCTTCTTCCTTGGTTCTCTCGGAGCCTTACAGCCTTGCTCCCGTCATTGTCCCAGACGGAACTGTGCGCTCCGAGGTTGTCCACAGGCAGAGATTCGCCGGGGGGCCGTCCGGGTGCCGTCCGGGATTCCGTCCGGGGATTCGTCCACAGAAGTCCCCGGGCGGAGAAAACACGTTGCTCTCCCATGGGACACTTGACAAGCGAAATAGACCACCGGTGACACCGGACACGACACAACAGGAACGGAAGCTCATGGCCTCGGTCCCTTCCCTCGCTTCGACCGTGCAGCAGCGCCTCGCGGACGGCCTCTCGGCAGCCCTGCCGGAGGTCGGTGCCGCCGACCCGCTGCTGCGACGAAGCGACCGGGCCGACTTCCAGGCCAACGGCATCCTGGCGCTCGCCAAGCGGCTCAAGGGCAATCCGCGTGAGCTGGCGACCAAGGTCGTCGACGCGATCCCGGCCAACGACGTCCTGAAGGAGATCGAGGTCTCCGGGCCCGGCTTCCTCAACATCACGGTCACCGACGAGGCGATCGTGAAGACGCTGGCGGCGCGTGCCGCGGACGCCCGCCTCGGCGTGCCCTTCCGCCCGTCGGCCGGTACGACGGTGATCGACTACGCGCAGCCGAACGTGGCCAAGGAGATGCACGTCGGCCATCTGCGGTCCGCCGTCATCGGCGCCGCGATGGTCGAGATCCTGGAGTTCACCGGCGAGCAGGTGGTCCGGCGTCACCACATCGGCGACTGGGGCACCCAGTTCGGCATGCTCATCCAGTACCTGATCGAGCACCCGCACGAGCTGGACCACAAGGCCGAGGGCGCGGACGTGGAGGTCTCCGGCGAGGAGGCCATGTCCAACCTGAACCGGCTGTACAAGGCCTCCCGCGCGCTGTTCGACTCGGACGAGGAGTTCAAGACGCGTGCCCGGGGGCGGGTCGTCGACCTGCAGGCGGGCGACGAGGAGACGCTGGCCCTGTGGCAGCGGTTCGTCGACGAGTCGAAGATCTACTTCTACTCGGTCTTCGAGAAGCTCGACATGGACATCCGAGACCCCGACATCGTCGGCGAGTCCGGCTACAACGACATGCTGCAGGAGACCTGCCGCCTGCTGGAGGAGTCGGGCGTCGCCGTCCGCTCCGAGGGCGCGCTGTGCGTGTTCTTCGACGACGTGAAGGGCCCGGACGGCAACCCGACCCCGCTGATCGTCCAGAAGTCCGACGGCGGCTTCGGCTACGCGGCGACCGACCTGTCGGCCATCCGTGACCGTGTGCAGAACCTGAAGGCGACCACGCTGCTGTACGTGGTGGACGCCCGTCAGTCGCTGCACTTCAAGATGGTCTTCGAGACGGCCCGCCGGGCCGGCTGGCTGAACGACGACGTCAAGGCCGTCCAGCTGGCCTTCGGCACGGTCCTCGGCAAGGACGGCAAGCCGTTCAAGACCCGTGAGGGCGAGACGGTGCGGCTGGTGGACCTGCTGGACGAGGCGATCGACCGGGCGACGGCCGTCGTGTCCGAGAAGAAGGAGAAGGCCGGGCTGACCGACGAGGAGGTCGTCGAGAACGGCCGCTACGTCGGCATCGGCGCGGTCAAGTACGCCGACCTGTCGACGTCCGCGGTCCGGGACTACAAGTTCGACCTGGACCAGATGGTCTCGCTCAACGGTGACACGTCGGTGTACCTCCAGTACGCGTACGCCCGTATCCAGTCGATCAAGCGGAGGGTCACGGACGCCGAGCCCGCGGCCCACCCGGAGCTGGAGCTGGCCCCGGCCGAGCGCGCGCTCGGCCTGCACCTGGACCAGTTCGGTGCCACGCTCGCCGAGGTGGCCGAGGAGTACGCGCCGCACAAGCTGGCCGCGTACCTCTACCAGCTGGCGTCGCACCTCACGACCTTCTACGACCAGTGCCCGGTCATGAACGCCGAGACGCGGGAGCTGAAGGAGAACCGGCTCTTCCTGGTCGACCTGACCGCCCGGACGCTCCACCAGGGCATGGCCCTGCTGGGCATCCGGACGCCCGAGCGTCTCTGACGCCCACCAGCGCGGCCGGGCGGTGGGTCACTGCTGCGTGACCCACTCGCCCTTGTCGGGCCAGTAGCCGTACGTCGGACGTCCCTCGACGGCGCTGGTGCGGAACGGCTCCCCGCCGTCGTCGACGCGCACGGTGCCGTGCTCGGCGCCGCTGCTCCAGTCGAGCTCCAGGTACCAGGAGGCGACGTGCTCCTCGGTGTGCACGTCCAGGTTGAGGACCTGCGGGTCTCCGGTGGCGACCTTGTACGGGAAGTCCTTGGCGGGGACCAGGCGGTCCCCGTCCTGCCCGGCGACGGGCTTGAGGTGCGGCCGGGGGGCGTCGAGGTCGACGTCGAAGGTCTGCGGGGTGATCCCGCTGCCGCAGCCGTCGCCCATCGAGTACGCGTCCCGGTCCAGCGGCTTGCCGCGCTCCACGACCCGCACGTGCAGGGCGGTGAGGACGACCGGGGCCTGCGTCCGTCCGGTCACGGTCAGCTGGAGCTGCATGTGGCCGCCGTCGATCCCGCCGAGCGCACGCGCCCAGCCGCGGGCGTCCTGCGGCGTGGGCGGGGGCGGGACGTTGCCGGGCGGCTGGTCGAGCACGTAGTACTGCCCGCAGGGGGCGGCCCAGTTGTACGAGCTGATGCCGGCGCTGAGGGGGGCGGGCGAGGCGGCGCTCGGCCCGCCGTTTCCGGTGGCGGCGCCGCCGTCGTCGGCGACGCGCCCCACGAGGTAGGCGACGGGCACGGCGAGGGCGACGATCGCGGCCGCGGCGAGGGCGCCCTTGATCCGGTTACGGGAGGCGCCCTCGGGCACGCCGGAGACGAGTACGACGGGTTCGGCCGCCGACACCCCCTGGGCCTCCGGTACCGGCGCTTCCGCCGGTACCGGCGATGACCCCGCCGCCTCTCCGTCCCCTTCCCCGTCCGCGACCCCGTCCGCGACCCCGGCCCCGTCCGCGGCCGCGGCGGCCCCGGCCGGCGCGGTGTCCGCCCTTCCCCGCTTGCGGGCCTCGTCGGCGACGATCCAGGCGCGGTGCAGTTCGACGAGCTCCTCGCGGGAGGCACCGCACAGGCGTCCCAGCCGCTCCACGGGAGCGAACTCGGCGGGCACGGCGTCACCGTTGCAGTACCGGTGGAGCGTGGACGTGCTGACGTGCAGGCGCTTCGCGAGCGCGCCGTAACTGAGCCCGGACCGCTCCTTCAAGGTCCTGAGCAGCCCGGCGAGGCCGTTCGCCGCATCCATCGGTGTCCCCCGTTCGGCATCCCGGGAACGCGTTCCAGGGGAGGGTCGTTTCCCCAGGTCACAGTGGGTGAGAGCGTTCCACCGTCCCCCATTGTCCCGTGCCGGTTGCCGGTGGATCACGGCGGCTCGCAGGGTATGAGCCATGCCGAACAGCCGCGTCACCGACGCAGTGGCCTTCGCGGTGCTGATCGCCTGCACGGCAGTCGTGATCGCCCTGCTCAACCACCGTTGACACCGCTGCACCGCTGCACGACCCACCGACACTCACCACGGGGAACCCACCATGCGCACGCTCGCCCGCCGTCTCGCCCTGCCCGCCGCCGCCCTCAGCGCGGCGCTCGCCCTCACCGCCTGCCAGTCGGGCACGAGCGACGCGTCGGCACCGACCACGGCCCCCTCGTCGGCACCGACGCCCTCGCAGGCGTCCGGGACTCCCGAGTCCCCGGCCGACCCGGCCACGGCGCCCACGCCGACCACGCCGCCGAAGCCCACGAAGGCCGCGTCGCCCACGAAGGCGGGCACCCCGGGCGGGCAGCAGGCCGGCGGGAAGCAGCCCGGCGGGAGCACGTCGGACGGGCCCGTCCGTACCTGCACGGCGGCCGACACGAAGGTCGTGGCGAGCAAGGTGAGCCGCCCGATCAACCACCTCGTCCTCACCGTCACCAATGTGGGCGGCCGCCCCTGCAACGCGCTGAACGCGCCCTTCGTGGGCTTCGAGGACAGCCAGGCCCCGATCAGGATCCTGGAGGACAGCAAGCCGCAGGCCGTGGTGACGCTGGCCCCCGGGGAGTCGGGATACGCGTCCGTGATCCTGACGGGCGAGCCGGGTCCGGACACCCACGGGCGCACCGTCCGAAAGATCAGCGTGTACCTGACCTCGGACAGCGGGAAGACGGTGACGGCGCCGTCCGGCACGTTCGCCGACGACGGCGCCGCCGTCTCGTACTGGCAGCGGACCCTGGAAGACGCCCTCGTCCACTGAGGTCGGCTCAGCGGCCGATCGGGTGGGAGGTCCGCCCGGACACCTCGTCGATCTCGACGTGCGCCTTCTGCAGCATCTGCGAGGCGATGTCCATCAAGGCGCGGGCGCCGGCGATCTCCTCCCCGACCCGCAACTGCTCCGGGTCGGAGGGGTGCCGATTGGCGTTGCCGTGGCCGCGCATCTCGGTGCCGTCGCTGAGCCGCACCATCGCCGCGGCCCGCGTCCGGTCACCCTCCTCCTTGAACTCCATCTCGACATGCCAGCCGACGAGTGTGTTCATCATGAGGACCACCTCCAGAGAGGTACCTGTCGGGTACCACTCCAGGGTGCATCCCCGGGCGGGCAGTCCGCGCGCCCAGAGCCCGGGGACCAGGGCTCCTCTCAGAGCCCGCGGGCGAGCTTCTGGGCGACCTCGGTGGCCCAGTAGGTGAGGATCATCTGCGCGCCGGCCCGGCGGATGCCGGTCAGCGACTCGAAGATCGCCTTGTCGCGGTCGATCCAGCCCTTCTCGGCGGCGGCCTCGACCATCGCGTACTCGCCGCTGATCTGGTAGGCGGCGACGGGCACGTCGACGGACTCGGCGACCTTGGCGAGGACGTCCAGGTAGGGCCCGGCGGGCTTCACCATGACCATGTCCGCGCCCTCCTCCAGGTCGAGGGCGAGCTCCCGCATCGACTCGCGCACATTGGCGGGATCCTGCTGGTAGGTCTTGCGGTCGCCGGTGAGGGAGGAGCCGACGGCCTCACGGAAGGGGCCGTAGAAGGCGGACGAGTACTTCACGGTGTACGCGAGGATCGACACGTCCTCCTTGCCGATGGTGTCCAGGGCGTCCCGGATCACGCCGACCTGGCCGTCCATCATCCCGGAGGGCCCGACGACGTGGACGCCGGCGTCGGCCTGGACCTGGGCCATCTCGGCGTACCGCTCCAGGGTGGCGTCGTTGTCGACGCGCCCCTCGGCGTCCAGGACACCGCAGTGGCCGTGGTCGGTGAACTCGTCGAGGCACAGGTCCGACATGATGATCAGCTCGTCGCCCACCTCGGCCTTCACGTCACGGATGGCGACCTGCAGGATCCCGTCCGGGTCGGTGCCCGCGGTGCCCGCGGCGTCCTTCTTCGCGTCCTCCGGCACACCGAAGAGCATGATCCCGGAGACCCCGGCCGCCACGGCCTCCACGGCGGCCTTGCGCAGGGTGTCCCGCGAGTGCTGCACGACGCCGGGCATGGCCTGGATCGGCACGGGCTCGGTCACGCCCTCCCGCACGAACGCGGGCAGGATCAGATCGGCCGGATGAAGCCGCGTCTCGGCCACCATCCGCCGCATGGCAGGCGTCGTCCGCAGCCGCCTCGGCCGCGCCCCGGGAAAGGATCCGTACGAGTTCATGCCCCCGAGGCTACGCCCGCCCGCACCCCCCACTTACCGACACCGTGTTGCCGCCCGCCCGGGGTGGGAACGGCCCGCCCGAACCCGGCGCCGGACCGCCCGGGGGCGGCGCACCGCGGACGCGGGCCCGTGACGCACGCAGGGCGCGGGCTCCCGGAAGGAGCCCGCGCCCTGGTCGGACGGCGTGGCGGGACTACGTCGTGCGGCGGCGGCGCGCGCCCGGCCGGCGCTCGCTCGGCCGGGTCACCGGATCCCCGGCCTCCAGCGCCGCCGCCCGCCGCCGGAGCCCGAACTCCGCCAGCGCCTCGGCCAGCTTGTGCACGGACGGCTCGGGCGAGAGGACGTCGACCCGCAGACCGTGCTCCTCCGCCGTCTTGGCGGTCGCCGGGCCGATGCAGGCGATGACGGTGACGTTGTGCGGCTTGCCGGCGATGCCGACCAGGTTCCGCACCGTCGACGAGGAGGTGAAGAGAACGGCGTCGAAGCCACCGCCCTTGATCGCCTCACGCGTGTCCGCCGGCGGCGGCGACGCGCGCACGGTCCGGTAGGCCGTGACGTCGTCGACCTCCCAGCCGAGCTCGATCAGGCCCGCGACCAGCGTCTCGGTCGCGATGTCGGCGCGCGGCAGGAAGACGCGGTCGATCGGGTCGAAGACCGGGTCGTAGGGCGGCCAGTCCTCCAGGAGTCCGGCGGCCGACTGCTCACCGCTGGGCACCAGGTCGGGCTTCACACCGAAGTCGACCAGCGCGGCGGCGGTCTGCTCGCCGACCGCCGCGACCTTGATGCCGGCGAAGGCCCGGGCGTCGAGCCCGTACTCCTCGAACTTCTCGCGGACCGCCTTGACGGCGTTGACCGACGTGAAGGCGATCCACTCGTAGCGGCCGGTGACCAGGCCCTTGACCGCCCGCTCCATCTGCTGCGGGGTGCGCGGCGGCTCGACGGCGATCGTCGGCACCTCGTGCGGCACGGCGCCGTACGAACGCAGCTGGTCGGAGAGCGACGCGGCCTGCTCCTTGGTACGCGGCACGAGCACCCGCCAGCCGAACAGGGGCTTGGACTCGAACCACGACAGCTGGTCCCGCTGCGCCGGGGCGCTGCGCTCGCCGACCACGGCTATCGCCGGGCGGTGGCCCTCGGGCGAGGGGAGCACCTTGCCCTGCTTGAAGACCTGGGCGATGGTGCCGAGCGTCGCGGTCCAGGTGCGCTGGCGCGTCGTCGTTCCGGCGACGGTGACGGTGAGCGGGGTGTCCGGCTTACGGCCTGCCGCCACCAGCTCTCCGGCCGCCGCGGCGACGGAGTCCAGGGAGGTGGACACGACGACGGTGCCGTCGGAGGCACCGACCTCGCTCCAGCACCGGTCGTCAGCGGTACGGGCGTCGACGAAGCGCACGTCGGTGCCCTGGGCGTCGCGCAGCGGCACACCGGCGTACGCGGGCACGCCGACGGCCGTGGCGACGCCGGGGACGACCTCGAAGGGGATGCCGGCGGAGGCGCAGGCGAGCATCTCCTGGCCTGCGTTGCCGTCGAGGCCGGGGTCGCCGGTCACCGCACGGACGACCCGCTTGCCGCCCCTCGCGGCCTCCATGACAAGATTGGTCGCATCCCTCAACACGGGGACACCGACGGTTGTTGACGCCTCGTCGACAACCGTCAGCTCAGGCGTGCTCACGCCCGCGCGCGCATGGCCGCGGACGACTTCGAGCACCTCCGGCTCGGCGATCAGGACGTCCGCGCCGGCCAGGGCTTCGACGGCCCGGAGCGTCAGCAGTCCGGGGTCGCCTGGTCCGGCGCCGAGGAACGTGACGTGACCGTGGCCGGGGAAGGCGGCGGACGCGGGGCTGGTGGTCGGGCTGGTGGGGCTCAAAGTGCTCGCTCCCCCATAAGACCGGCCGCACCCTTGGCCAGCATCTCGTCCGCGAGTTCGCGTCCGAGGGCCATCGCCTCGTCGTAGGAGGTGGGTACGGGACCGGTGGTGGACAGCTGCACCAGCGTCGAGCCGTCGGTGGTGCCGACGACGCCGCGCAGGCGCATTTCGGTGACAACCTGCCCGTGACCGGGGTCGTCGGCCAGCAGGTCGGCCAGCGCACCCACAGGTGCGGAGCAGCCGGCCTCCAGGGCGGCGAGCAGGGATCGCTCGGCGGTCACGGCGGCCCGGGTGAACGGGTCGTCGAGCTCGGCGAGCGTGGCGACGAGTGCGGCGTCGGACGCCAGGCACTCGACGGCCAGGGCCCCCTGGCCGGGGGCGGGCAGGACGGAGTCGACCGAGAGGTGGTCGACCGACAGGGAGCCGGTGAGCTCCTCGGTCCCGCCGATGCGGTTGAGCCCGGCCGCGGCGAGTACCACCGCGTCCAGCTCTCCCTTGCGTACGTAGCCGACGCGGGTGTCGATGTTGCCCCGGATCGGTACGGTCTCGATGGTCAGGCCGTGGCTGCGCGCGAACGCGTTGAGCTGGGCCATCCGGCGCGGCGAGCCGGTGCCGACGCGGGCGCCCGCGGGCAGCGTGTCGAGCGTGATGCCCTCGCGGGCGACGAGCACGTCGCGCGGGTCCTCGCGCTCGGGGACGGCCGCCAGCGCCAGCTCGGGGTGCTGGGTGGTCGGCAGGTCCTTGAGGGAGTGGACGGCGAAGTCCACCTCGCCGGCGAGCAGCGCGTCGCGCAGCGCGGCGACGAACACACCGGTGCCGCCGATCTGCGCGAGGTGCTCGCGGGAGGTGTCCCCGTACGTCGTGATCTCCACGAGCTCGACGGGCCGGCCGGTCACCTGCCGGACGGCGTCGGCCACATGTCCGGACTGGGCCATGGCGAGCTTGCTGCGCCTGGTCCCGAGCCTCAGTGCCCTCTCGGTCATACTCGCCCTCGGTTCTTGACGTCGCCGTCGTTCAGGTCGGCCCGGCTGACAGAGGCAACCGTCTCCGGGTCGAGGTCGAAGAGTGTCCGCAGCGCGTCCGCGTACCCGGCGCCGCCGGGCTCGCTGGCGAGCTGCTTGACGCGCACGGTGGGCGCGTGCAGCAGCTTGTCGACCACACGGCGCACGGTCTGGGTGATCTCGGCGCGCTGCTTGTCGTCGAGTCCGGGCAGCCTGCCTTCGAGGCGGGCGACCTCGCCGGCCACCACGTCGGCGGCCATGGCGCGCAGGGCGACCACGGTCGGCGTGATGTGCGCGGCACGCTGGGCGGCGCCGAAGGCGGCGACCTCGTCGGAGACGATGCCGCGCACCTGGTCGACGTCGGCGGCCATGGGGGCGTCGGCGGATGCCTCGGCAAGCGACTCGATGTCGACGAGGCGGACGCCCGGCATGCGGTGGGCGGCCGCGTCGATGTCGCGGGGCATGGCCAGGTCGAGCAGGTGCAGGGGCGCGGCGCGGTCCTGCGTGGCGGTCTCGACGGCCTCGCCGGTGAGGACGAGTCCGGTGGCTCCGGTGCAGGAGACGACGATGTCGGCACGTGTCAGTTCGTCGCCGACGGCAACCATCTCGACCGCGCGTGCGGCCACGCCCGTGGAACCGGGCTCGGTGAGGATCTCCACCAGCCGGTCGGCGCGGGCGGCGGTGCGGTTGGCGACGACGATCTCGGCGACACCGGCCCGCGCGAGGGTGGCGGCGGCGAGCGAGGACATCGAGCCGGCCCCGATGACCAGGGCGCGCTTGCCCTTGGCCCAGTCGGCGACGTCCACGCCGTCGGCCAGCTGCTCCAGGCCGAAGGTCACGAGCGACTGTCCGGCCCGGTCGATGCCGGTCTCGCTGTGGGCGCGCTTGCCGACCCGCAGGGCCTGCTGGAACAGGTCGTTCAGGAGGCGCCCGGCGGTGTGCAGGTCCTGGCCGACCGCGAGGGCGTCCTTGATCTGGCCGAGGATCTGGCCCTCGCCGACGACCATCGAGTCCAGGCCGCAGGCCACCGAGAACAGGTGGTGGACGGCCCGGTCCTCGTAGTGCACGTAGAGATAGGGGGTGAGCTCTTCGAGGCCGACGCCGCTGTGCTGGGCGAGCAGCGTGGACAGCTCGGCGACACCGGCGTGGAACTTGTCCACGTCGGCGTAGAGCTCGATGCGGTTGCAGGTGGCCAGGACGGCGCCCTCGGCGGCCGGTTCGGCGGCGAGGGTGTCGTGCAGCAGCTTGGCCCGGGCGTCCCCGGAGAGGGCGGCCCGCTCCAGGACGCTGACGGGGGCGCTGCGGTGGCTGAGACCGACGACGAGGAGGCTCATGCGGGCATCACCGCGGGCATGTCCCCGTCAGGTCCCTTGCGGCCGCCCTCGTTCGCGCCACGGCCGGCGGGCCGCACGGCGGCGGGCTCGGCGCCCTGCTCGGCACCGGTCTCCTCGCCGGCCTTGCGCTGCTCGTGGAAGGCGAGGATCTGCAGCTCGATGGAGAGGTCGACCTTGCGCACGTCGACGCCGTCCGGGACGGACAGCACGGTCGGGGCGAAGTTCAGGATGGAGGTGACGCCGGCCGCCACGAGACGGTCGCAGACCTGCTGGGCGACACCGGCCGGGGTCGCGATGACGCCGATGGAGACGCCGTCCTCGTTGATGATCTTCTCGAGGTCGTCGCTGTGCTGGACGGGGATCCCGGCGACCGGCTTGCCGGTCATGGCGGGGTCGGCGTCGATCAGGGCGGCGACCCGGAAGCCACGGGAGGCGAAGCCGCCGTAGCCGGCGAGCGCGGCGCCGAGGTTACCGATACCGACGATCACGACCGGCCAGTCCTGGGTCAGACCGAGCTCACGGGAGATCTGGTAGACGAGGTACTCGACGTCGTAGCCGACGCCGCGCGTCCCGTACGAGCCGAGGTAGCTGAAGTCCTTGCGCAGCTTCGCGGAGTTGACCCCCGCGGCGGCCGCGAGCTCCTCGGAGGAGACCGTGGGTACGGACCGCTCCGACAGTGCCGTGAGGGCACGCAGATACAGCGGAAGGCGGGCGACGGTGGCCTCGGGAATTCCTCGGCTACGGGTCGCCGGTCGGTGAGTTCGGCCAGTTGCCACGGTGCTCCTGCGGGATGAGCGGGGCTGCAGGCGGCCATGCGTCCCAGGACCGCCCCGTCGAATGCAGGCTATGTCTTTGTGAACGCGTGCACAAAGATGGTGTCCGTTTTGTCCGGCCAAAGTGACCGGGGTCACGCGGCTGGTTCCCGTTGTCGTGGAACCGCGGAGCACATGAGCACGTTGAGCTGCCGAAGGGGGCAAAACCGCACACTCTCCTCGCTACGCCGCCCCCGAAGCCCAACAAAACGTCCACGATGGTAGCCGTCTTTCGGTCAGCCACCCAGTTCGCGCCGCAGCCGAGCGGCGTCCACACGCCAGAAGGTGTGCTGCTCGCCGTCCACCAGCACCACCGGAATCTGCTCCCAGTAGGCGCGGTACAGCTCCTCGTCCTGGGTGATGTCCTTCTCCTCCCAGAGTGCTCCTGTCTCGGCGCAGACGGACTCGACCACCACCCTGGCGTCGTCGCAGAGATGGCACCCCGGCCTGCCGATCAGCGTCACCGTGCGCGGGCCGCTCTTCTTCTTCGTACGTCCGAACATGACGTCCATTCTGCGCGCCGGGTAACAGGGGAGCCCCCGACTGTTCACACCACGGCATCCTCACAAGTCGGGAAGTACCGAACAGACTGGCTATGCTCACGGCATGGCCGCTCAGGGATGGCTCACCCCCCGTAGGCGCTCCGCCACCGCGCGCAGCGTCCTGGCAGGCGAGGCCGCCGCGGAGGCGGCGCGCAAGACCTCGCAACAGCTCGAGCAGGAGCGTGAGGAGGAAGCCGCCGCCACCCGGGCCGAGCCCGCGGAACCCGACTTCCCGGTCGTCGGCGACACCCGTGCCGCCGCCTTCTTCGACCTCGACAACACCGTCATGCAGGGCGCCGCGATCTTCCACTTCGGCCGCGGCCTGTACAAGCGGAAGTTCTTCCAGCGCCGCGAACTCGCCCGCTTCGCCTGGGCCCAGGTCTGGTTCCGGCTCGCCGGGGTCGAGGACCCCGAGCACATGCAGGAGGCCCGCGACAGCGCCCTGTCCATCGTCAAGGGCCACCGCGTCTCCGAACTGATGTCGATCGGCGAGGAGATCTACGACGAGTACATGGCGGACCGGATCTGGCCCGGCACCCGCGGCCTCGCCCAGGCGCACCTGGACGCCGGCCAGAAGGTCTGGCTGGTCACCGCCGCCCCCGTCGAGACCGCCACGATCATCGCCCGCCGGCTCGGACTGACCGGCGCGCTCGGCACGGTCGCCGAGTCGGTCGACGGCGTCTACACCGGCAAGCTGGTCGGCGAGCTGCTGCACGGCCCGGCCAAGGCCGAGGCGGTCCGCGCCCTGGCCGCCGCCGAGGGCCTGGACCTCTCGCGCTGCGCCGCGTACAGCGACTCGCACAACGACATCCCGATGCTCTCGCTCGTGGGGCATCCGTACGCGGTCAACCCGGACACCAAGCTGCGCAAGCACGCCAGGGATCGCGAGTGGCGGCTGCGCGACTACCGGACCGGCCGCAAGGCGGCCAAGGTCGGCATCCCGGCCGCCGCGGGCGTCGGCGCGCTCGCGGGCGGCACGGCCGCCGCGCTCGCCCTGCACCGCCGCCGTCGCTGAACTCCCGGGCCCGGCAGGGCCGTCCCGTGCGCCGGCCCGCCCGGCACCGTTGATGCCGATACGTTTCGTCCGCGATCATCTGCGACAACCCGGGACCAGGCGGCCTCACCCGTACGTGGTCGAACAGCGCCGTACACGGCGTCCGACGGGCATTCCCCCGTCCCTACCCGGCAGCGGCCCCGGTCACTCACGCGCCGCGCACTTGAGCACAAGCAACCCCTCCCCCGGTCACACTCGGAAGCAATCCGATCAACAACCAGTCACGAAGTGCGACTCGTTTCGCCTTCAAGCGGTAACAGATGCGACCGAATCGATGATTTGAGCAACTGGGTGTAGCGCTGCCTGTACGAAGCGTTATTCTCCTCAGACGCACAACGGACCCACACTTCGCCACCATGAGTGAACGGTCCCGCACTGCACGTGATGGAAGCTCTGCCTCTGGGAGTCCCGTGTACCCACACGTCGGGGTTGACGCCTCGGGCCTGGCTACGCTGCGCGCAACGGTCCTCGACCACTTGCGCGGCTTCGTCCCCACCGCGTACGCCGGCTCTGCCCCCGCTTTCGGCGGACCGGCCTTCGCCGGACCCGCCTTCGCCGGACCGGCACCCGTCGGTCCCTGCTACGCCTTGGCCGAGAGCGGCGCCGCCGTCGGCAGACGGGGCACGCGCGGCGCCGGCACCTCGACCGCCGCCCGCAGGCCGACCGCCGACAGCGACAGCGCCCGCATGATGGACCTGGTCGAACGCGCCCAGGCCGGCGAGGCCGAGGCCTTCGGACGGCTGTACGACCAATACAGCGACACGGTCTACCGCTACATCTACTACCGCGTCGGCGGCAAGGCGACGGCGGAGGACCTCACCAGCGAGACGTTCCTGCGCGCCCTGCGCCGGATCTCCACCTTCACCTGGCAGGGCCGCGACTTCGGCGCCTGGCTGGTCACGATCGCCCGCAATCTCGTCGCCGACCACTTCAAGTCGAGCCGCTTCCGCCTCGAAGTGACCACCGGCGAGATGCTCGACGCCAACGAGGTGGAGCGCAGCCCCGAGGACTCCGTCCTCGAGTCCCTCTCCAACGCCGCCCTCCTCGACGCCGTGCGCCGCCTCAACCCGCAGCAGCAGGAGTGCGTGACGCTGCGCTTCCTCCAGGGCCTGTCGGTCGCCGAGACCGCCCGGGTCATGGGCAAGAACGAGGGCGCGATCAAGACCCTTCAGTACCGGGCCGTCCGCACCCTGGCCCGCCTCCTTCCGGACGACGCCCGCTGAGTGCTCCGCGCCCCCCACACGCACCGCACCCCGCACCGCCGCCCCGGCCGAAGCCCCCACCCCCGCCCTCCTCCCCCCACGTCCCCACGACCCCCGTCCAACTCACAGTCGGTGACGCCTCGATGACGCACTGGTCCGATCATCTTTCGCGCGTAACCCAAGTGCCGCGCCGCTCGTTGTGCGAAATGCAGGCTCCCTGTGGTCACGCCATGTCCACTTCCACTCACTCTTTCGTGTGGATGCGCTCAAGGTGTGCAACCTTCCGAACCCCCCGGGGAGTCGACCGTCATGACGAGAGGAGGTGCCGCCAGTGATCGCGAACGTTTCGGCGCACCGGCGGGCGAACGCCTTCGCCCAGGTCCTGGAAGATCGGACGTCCGAGGGCGCGGCGGCCGAGCAGCCCGAGGCATCGGCCGAACCGGCCGTGCAGGGACGGCTGTTGGCCCTGGCGAACGGTCTCGGCGAACTGCCGAAACCGGAGATGGATCCCGAGGTCAAGGTGGTGCAACGAGCCCAGCTCGTCGCCGCCATGGAGGCGATGCTCGCCGAAGGAAGCGCGGGCGCGGGCCCTACGGTCCCGGAACAACGGACCGCCGGCGGCAAGGGAGCCCACCGGGCCTCCCCGCTCCGGAAACTGCGCCCACGCTCCCGCTGGACCAAGGGCCTGGCAGCGGGCGGACTCACCGTCGGCGTGGCGGCCGGAGCGTTCAGCGGCGTCGCCGCCGCCAGCTCCGACGCCCTCCCCGGTGACTCGCTCTACGGGCTGAAGCGGGGAATGGAGGACATCAAGCTCGGGATGGCGGACGACGACGCCGACCGGGGCGGGATCTACCTCGACCAGGCGTCCACCCGCCTGAGCGAGGCCCGCCGACTGATGGAGCGCGGCCGGGCCGGCGACCTCGACCACGAGTCCCTCGGCGAGATCCGCCGCGTCCTCGACGGCATGCGGCACGACGCCTCCGAGGGACACCGCCTGCTCCGCCAGGCGTACGAGCGGGACGGCGAGATCGGCCCCATGGCCCGGCTCAACTCCTTCGCCCAGGCCCACCGGGCCACCTGGGACGGACTGCGCGACCGGCTCCCGGTCCAGCTCACGGACGTGGGCGAAGAGGTGAGCGACGTCTTCGACGCCATAGACGAAGAGGTCGAGCCCCTGCAGTCCGTGCTACCGCGCACCCCCGAGCGCGGCCCCCTCGGTTCCGGCGGCCCGAGCACGCCGCGACACACCCCGCCGACCGACACCCAGCGCCCGCACACCTCGTCGGCCCCTCCGTCCACCGGCGACGCCGCGCAGCCCCAGCCCTCGGGCTCCGGCACGGGCTCGGGCGCGCCCCAGGACGAGGGCCTCCTCGGCGGCAACACGGGCGGACTGCTCAACCCACCGCGTACGGGCCCGAGCTCGTCCTCGTCCGGTGAGGAGTCCGGCCACCCGGTCCCGGACGTGACGATCCCGCCCATCCTCCCGGGCCTGCTGCCGGGCCTCGGCATCGACAGCAGCGACGCGACGTAGGACACGTGAGGGGCGCCCCCCGCGGGGGCGCCCCTCACACCTGCTCCACAGCCCGCGGCAAGGAGCCCGGCCCGTCAGAACACGGCCGTGAGGACGCGGCCGTGAGGACACGGCTCAGAAGAACACCGAGCGCCGCTGCACCAGCAGCTTGTACAGGGTGTGCTGGATCTGCTCGCGCACCTGGTCCGTCAGGTTGAACATCAGCATCGGGTCCTCCGCCGCCTCCAGCGGATAGCCGTCCGTCGGGATCGGCTCACCGAACTGGATCGTCCACTTCGTCGGCAGCGGCAGCGCACCCACCGGACCCAGCCACGGGAACGTCGGGGTCAGCGGGAAGTACGGCAGGCCGAGCACCCGCGCCAGCGTCTTCGCGTTGCCCAGCATCGGATAGATCTCCTCCGCGCCCACGATCGAGCACGGCACGATCGGCACCCCGGCCCGCAGCGCCGTCGACACGAACCCGCCCCGCCCGAAGCGCTGCAGCTTGTACCGCTCGGCGAAGGGCTTCCCGATGCCCTTGAAGCCCTCCGGCATCACACCGACGATCTCCCCCGCCCGCAGCAACCGCTCCGCGTCCTCCGAACACGCCAGCGTGTGCCCGGCCTTCCGGGCCAGCTCGTTGACCACCGGCAGCATGAAGACCAGGTCGGCGGCGAGCAGCCGCAGATGACGGCCCGCCGGATGGTGGTCGTGCACGGCGACCTGCATCATCAGCCCGTCCAGCGGCAGCGTCCCCGAGTGGTTGGCCACCACCAGGGCGCCGCCCTCCTTCGGGATGTTCTCGACGCCCTTCACCTCCACCCGGAAGTACTTCTCGTACACCGGGCGGAGCAGCGACATCAGGACCTGGTCGGTGAGCTCCTCGTCGTAGCCGAACTCGTCCACCTCGTAGTCGCCCGTGACCCGCCGCCGCAGGAACGCGAGCCCGCCCGCCAGACGCCGCTCCCAGCCCCCCTCCGGGGGCTCCGCGGCCGCCGGGGGCTCCTGGGGTGCCTGCTGGGCCGGCAGGGCCCGTACGGCGGCCTCACCGGTGCCCATGGCGGGCCTGCGGCGGGCCCGCGAGCGGTCGTCGTCGAACGGAATGACCTTGGCGTCCGCCATCGCGATCTGGCTCCTGTTCAGCGGGGTGAGCGGGCTGAGAAGTCGGCGGGCCGGGAAGGGGAGCCGGACGCGAGCCGGCCGGCGAGCCGGTCCACCGCGCCCGCGAGCAACTCCGGCGGCAGCAGGCCGGGCCCCCGGCTGCCCGCGAAGTCCGCGAAGGCCTCCGCCGTCGTGTACCGCGGCGAGAAGCCCAGCGTCTCGCGCATCTGCACCGTGGACACCACCCGGCCATGGGTGAGCAGCCGGATCTGCTCCGGCGAGAAGTCGGTGACGCCGACCGTACGCAGCGCCTGCCCGACCCAAGTGACCGCCGGCAGCAGCACCGGCACCGTGGGCCGGCCGAGCCGCCGCGCGCACTGGGAGAGCAGCAACACCCCGTCCCCGGCCACGTTGAACGTGCCGCTGTTGAGGGTGGCCCTGCGCGGCTCCTTGGAGGCGAGCTCCAGGACGTCCATGACGTCGTCCTCGTGGACGAACTGCAGCCGCGGGTCGTAGCCGAGAACGGTCGGCAGGACCGGCAGGTCCAGGTACTCGGCGAGCGGGGAATCCACGCGCGGCCCGAGGATGTTCGCGAAGCGCAGCACACACACCGCCACGTCCGGGCGGCGCCGGGCGAAACCCCGTACGTACCCCTCGACCTCGACGGCGTCCTTGGCGAAACCACCGCTCGGCAGCGACTTCGCCGGGGTCGTCTCGGTGAAGACGGCCGGGTCACGCGGGGCGGCACCGTAGACACTGGTGCTGGACTTCACCACGAGGCGTTTGACCCGCGGCGACTTCTGGCACGCGCCGAGCAGTTGCATGGTGCCGATGACGTTGGTCTCCTTGACCGACGTACGGCCGCCGGAGCCGAGCGCCGTCCCGGTGACGTCCATGTGCACGACCGTGTCCACGTCGTGCTGGGCCAGGACCTTGGCGACGGCCGGCTGGCGGATGTCCGCCCGCACGAACACCGCAGCGCCCAGCGGGTGCGGGGACTCGACCGCGTCCACGGCGATCACCCGCTCGACCTCCGGGTCCCGCTGCACGCGCCGCACCAAACGGGCACCCAGGTGCCGGGCCGCACCGGTGACGAGCACGACCTTGCCCAAGACAAGCGCCTTCCGTCGGACTTCCATCGGTGTTCCGCTGACGGCCACCGTAGCGCCTTCGTATTGCGGCGCGATAAAAAGCATGGCCCCCCACCGCTGAACGGTGGGGGGCCACGCCGTACGCATTACGCCGTTGCGGCGTCGCTTACTTCTTGTTGCGACGCTGCACGCGGGTGCGCTTGAGCAGCTTGCGGTGCTTCTTCTTCGCCATCCGCTTACGCCGCTTCTTGATAACAGAGCCCACGACTACCCTCGCTCACTTCTCGGAACATCCCCGCGCCAGCGGGGATCGGTGCGGGGCGTCTGGGCCCACACGACCTACGAGGGGCTAGCCTACCGCCCCGAGCGACGGGCTTGTAATCCGAGGGCAATACGGGCTTCCCGGCCGCGCGCTCGCTACGCGGTCGCCACCCCCACGAAGGACTCCCTCAGGTACTCGTGAACCGCCTGTTCCGGCACCCGGAAGGACCTGCCCACCCGAATCGCCGGCAGATGACCGCTGTGCACCAAGCGGTACACGGTCATCTTCGAGACGCGCATCACCGAGGCGACCTCCGCCACGGTCAGAAACTTCACCTCGTTGAGAGGCCTGTCGCCAGCAGCCATGACCCACCTGTACCTTCCGCACACGACGCCCACCGGCTTCCCCTCCGGTGACTCTTCGTCGCTGTGCGCTCACGCCCAGAGTAGGGGCGGGTGGTACGAGTGGGGAAGAGGAGCCGCCATCGGCCGTTTACCGTGACAGACACGCTCGATTGAGTACATAGCGAGTGAGTGGACGGTAGTAGTCGGAGCGCACCCCGTCATCAAGCGGAACGGTCACGGACACCTGCCCCTCCGCCTCCCCGACGAACAGCGCGGGATCGTCCGTGTCGGCGAGCCCGATGGCCTCGATACCCAGCTGACCTGCCCCGCAGACCCAGCCGTGGTCCCCGACCACCAGCTCCGGCAGCGGTCCCCCACCCACGACGGCGCTTTCGAGCGCCGCCCGAACCGGCAGCGGCGAGTGCGTGTGCGCCCCCCGTTCACGCCCCGCACCCGGCCCGTCCGGCTCTCGCACCAGAGCGACTCCCCGCACGTAGTCCACAAGGTACGTGCGTACGCCGAACCGGGTCGTTATGTCGACACATCTCCCCTGCGCCGGAGTGAGAACAAGACATCCCGCCGCCGACAAAGCGTCTGCGAGCGCGACGTAGAAACCGAGCAGTCGGTGCGGATGCCCCGTCCCGAGGAGCACCGGAGCCCGCCGCGCCGCCGCCTCGCCCAGACGTTCCGCGAACGCCGCCAGGGCACTCAGCGTCCGCTCCGGATCGATCACGTCCGGCCCCGAACGGTGCGCCGGATCACCCGACACCCCACACCGGTCCGCCATCAGCCGCAGCAGCTCGGCCTCGTCCCAGCCCCACAGCGGATCGAGCCCAAGGGTCACCCGCGGATCGCGCGCCGCGAAGAGCCGGTAGCTCCGGAGACTGACCTCCCGCGAGGTCGCCACCGTCCCGGCCAGCCCCGCCGCCAACAGATGCGCCCGCAGCGCCCCGGTACTCAGCACCCTCCGATGCTCCCGGAACCACCCACCCCCGGGGCCGAAACCCCCGGGACACCGCACTGTCGGCGTAACGACCGCACAACCCGTGCGAACGCTTCAGGCCAGGCCCGCACCGGCACCGGCCGGCGTCGCGCTCAGGCCAGCAGCCCGCGCAACGGGAACACCGCCCGACGCGTCGCCAGGATCGCCTGGTCCAGCCGGTCGGCGGGGTCGTAACCCTCCGACCAGTCCCGCCACCCGACCGGCCACCGCCCGTCCGTCATCCGCCCCGGACCCAACTGCCGCGTCCGCGCGTACACCTCGTCCCGCCACGAGGACGGGATCACCGACTCCGGATCCACCGGAGCGTGCGCCGCGATCCCCACCAGATGCGTCCACGACCGCGGCACGACGTCCACGACCGCGTAGCCACCACCGCCGAGCGCCAGCCACTTCCCGCCCTCGACATGCGCGTGCGCCAGCTCGTGACAGGCCTCCTGCACCGCCCGCTGCGCGTCCAGCGACACCGCCAGATGCGCCAGCGGATCCTCGAAGTGCGTGTCCGCACCGTGCTGCGTCACCAGCACCTGCGGCCGGAAGTCGGCCAACAGCTCCGGCACCACCGCGTGGAAGGCCCGCACCCACCCCGCGTCCCCCGTACCCGCCGGCAGCGCCACGTTCACCGCGCCGCCCTCGCCCGGACCGGCCTCGCCCGTCTCCTCCGGCCACCCCGTCTGCGGGAACAGCGTCCGCGGGTGCTCGTGCAGCGAGACCGTCAGGACCCGCGGATCGTCCCAGAACGCCGCCTGCACCCCGTCCCCGTGATGCACGTCCACATCCACGTACGCGACCCGCTCCGCACCCAGCTCCAGCAGCCGGGCGATCGCCAGCGCGGCGTCGTTGTAGATGCAGAAGCCCGAAGCCGCCCCCGGCATCGCGTGGTGCAGGCCGCCCGCGAAGTTCACCGCGTGCGCCGCGTCCCCGCGCCACACCGCCTCCGCCGCGCCCACCGACTGCCCGGCGATCAGCGCCGACACCTCGTGCATCCCCGCGAAGGCCGGATCGTCCACCGTCCCGAGCCCGTACGCCTGGTTCGCCGACCTCGGATCGGCCGAGGCCGCCCGCACCGCCGCCACGTAGTCCTCGCGGTGCACGAGCCGCAGCGTCGACTCCCCGGCCGGCTTCGCCGCCACCACGTCCACCGCCCGGTCGAGCCCGTAGGCCCGCACCAACCCCATGGTCAGCGCGAGCCGCACCGGATCCATCGGGTGCTCGGGCCCGAAGTCGTACCCCGTGACAGCTTCATCCCACATCAACAGTGCGCGGCCGCTCATGCCCGCCACCGTATCGGGCCTTCCGCGCGCCGAACGACGTGGCATACACCACCGTGACGAGCACCAGCAGCATCGGCACCAGCATCGCCCCGCGGTAGCTCCACGCGTCACCGAGCGCCCCCACCAGCGGCGAGCCGACCAGGAAGCCCACGTAGTTGAAGACGTTCAGCCGCGCCACCGCCGCGTCGCTCGCCCCCGGGAAGAGGCGCCCCGCCGCGGCGAAGGTCTGCGGCACGATCACACTCAGCCCGAGCCCCAGCACCGTGAACCCGGCCATCCCCACCCACGGCCCCTGCGCCACCGCCACCACCGCGAAGCCCAGCGCCGCGAGCACCGCGCCGCAGCGCACCACCAGGACCGCACCGAACCGCCGCACCCCGAAGTCCCCGACGGAACGCCCGAGCAGCGTCGTCACCATGTACGCGTTGTACGGCACCGTCGCCAGCTCCTCCGAGCTGTGCAACACGTCCTGGAGGTACTTCGCCGACCAGTTGGAGACCGTCGAGTCACCGATGTACGCGAAGGTCATGACCAGGCACAGCGGCAGCAGCAACCGGAACACCACGCCCTGGGAACCGGCCCGCTCCTCCGTGCCCGCGGCCTCCGGCCCGCCGTTCACGTACCAGCGGCTCCCGACCAGGGTCACCGGCAACAGCACCGCCACCACCGGCAGGTACGACACGAACAGCGACAGGTGCCAGTGCGCCCCCACCCAGGCGAGCGAGGCGCCCGCGATGCCGCCCAGACTGTACGAGGCGTGGAAGCCGAGCATGATGCTCCGGCCGTACGCCCGCTGGAGGCTCACCCCCAGCATGTTCATCGACGCGTCCAACGCGCCGACGGAGAGACCGAACACGCCGAGCGCCACGGCAGCCATCCACAGCTGCGTGCCGGCCCCGACACCCAGGAGCGCGAGCAGCACGACGGGTTGCGCCCAGCGCAGCACCGCCGCCGCCCCCACCCGCACGACGAGCTTCTCGGCCAGGACGCTGCTCACGCCGGCCAGCACCGGCACGGCGGCCAGGAAGACGGGCAGCAGCCCGTCGGATATCCCGTAGCGGTCCTGGATCCCCGGTATTCGGGTCACGAGCAGGGCGAAGGTGACCCCCTGCACGAAGAAACTGACCGCCAGGGATCCCCGCCCACGCCGCAACCGCGCATCCGTCATGGCGGCACAGCGTAGGGCCGGAGACTACCGCTGGGTAGATGGATCACCGACCCGATACGGATCGGAGACCGAGCGTCGCCGGAAGCTCCGCCATCCGCCCGAAGAACCCGACAGCCCCGGCGAGCTTCGCCTCGGGCGTCATCGCGGTGAACCCGTAGGCGTCCATCCCGGCCGCCACGGCGGCCTGCACCCCGAGCCGGCTGTCCTCGACCACCACACAGCGCTCGGGGGCCACCCCCATCCGCTCCGCGGCGTGCAGGAAGAGATCGGGCGCGGGCTTCCCCCGGCCGACGTCCTCGGCACTGAACACGATCCCTTCCCGGAACCACGCGTCGAGCCCGGTCTTGCGGTGCCCGACCCGGATCCGCTCATGGCTCCCGGAGGAGGCCACGCAGTACGGGATCCCTTCCGCGTCCAGCCTCTTCAGCACCTCCGCGGCCCCGGCCACGGCCTCCAACTCCCGCTCGAACGCGGCGAAGACCCGTGCGTGGAAGATGTCGTCGAACTCGGCCGGCAGGCGCTGCCCGCTGCGCTCCTCGACCAGCTCGTGGATGCGGTGCATCGCGGATCCCATGTAGTCCCGCACCGACTCCTCGTACGTGGTGGGGTGCCCGAGCTCCGTGAGATAGCCGGCGAGCAGCCGGTTGGAGATCGGCTCGCTGTCGACGAGCACGCCGTCGTTGTCGAAGATGATCAAGTCGTAGCGCATGGGACCAACCTAGATCCCCTGCCGCCCCCGACGACACTCTCTGCAAATGGCGCGTGAACGCGAAATGCCCGTGAACGCAGAAAAGCCCCGCACCAGAAGGTGCGGGGCTTTCCCACAATGATTGTTCGGCGGCGTCCTACTCTCCCACAGGGTCCCCCCTGC
>NZ_JBIWOU010000013.1:99775-172264 GCF_044767915.1 Streptomyces sp. NPDC101191 | reverse complement strand
GGGTGTCCGGACTGCGAGCTTCCCTTCGCTTCGCTCGGGAAGGTCGCCGCCACGTCCGGACACCCCCACCCCCGCTCCGGCCCCGCACCCCTCCCCGCCGTCGTCGGCCGTCCGGCCCCGGGACCTTCCCCGCCATCATTGGCCGTCCGGCCCCGGACTCCTTCCCGCCGTCGTTGGCCGCACTGCTCCGGGGCCTTCCGCGCCGTCGTCGGCCCTCCGTCCTGTGCGGAGGGCCCGGACACCTT
This sequence comes from Streptomyces sp. NPDC101191, assembly GCF_044767915.1. Lineage (NCBI taxonomy): Bacteria > Bacillati > Actinomycetota > Actinomycetes > Kitasatosporales > Streptomycetaceae > Streptomyces > Streptomyces sp. NPDC101191. The sequence continues at coordinate 172,019 of NZ_JBIWOU010000013.1, read as the reverse complement.
CCCGCCGCCCTCGGCCGTCCGCCCTATGCGGAAGACCCGGACCCCTTCCCGCCGTCGCGCGGCGCGGGACACTGGGTGGTGGGGCGCACCGACTGAGCGGGCGCTTAGAAAAGAGGTCCGCATCACAGTCCGTCCCCGGTGACCACGCGCGGTACGTGCAGGTAACTTCCCTTTCAGTCCGCCCACCCAGACCTCCTGGAGCCGTGATGCCCGAAGCCGTCATCGTCTCGACCGCCCGCTCTCCGATCGGCCGGGCCTTCAAGGGCTCCCTGAAGGACCTGCGTCCCGACGACCTGACCGCCACGATCATCCAGGCCGCCCTCGCCAAGGTCCCCGAGCTGGACCCGCGCGACATCGACGACCTGATGCTCGGCTGCGGTCTGCCCGGCGGCGAGCAGGGCAACAACCTGGGCCGCATCGTGGCCGTGCAGATGGGCATGGACCACCTCCCCGGCTGCACCGTCACCCGCTACTGCTCCTCCTCCCTGCAGACCTCCCGCATGGCGCTGCACGCGATCAAGGCGGGCGAGGGTGACGTCTTCATCTCGGCCGGTGTCGAGATGGTGTCCCGCTTCGTGAAGGGCAACTCCGACTCGCTGCCCGACACGCACAACCCGTTCTTCGCCGACGCCGAGGCCCGCACCGCCGCCGTCGCCGCGTCCGAGGGCTCCACCTGGCACGACCCGCGCGAGGACGGCCTCGTCCCCGACGCGTACATCGCCATGGGCCAGACCGCCGAGAACCTGGCGCGCTGGAAGGGCGTCACCCGTCAGGACATGGACGAGTTCGGCGTGCGCTCGCAGAACCTCGCCGAGCAGGCCATCAAGAACGGCTTCTGGGAGCGCGAGATCACCCCGGTGACGCTCCCGGACGGCACGGTCGTCTCCACGGACGACGGCCCGCGCGCCGGTGTCACCCTGGAGGGCGTCTCCGGCCTCAAGCCGGTCTTCCGTCCCGACGGCCTGGTCACGGCCGGCAACTGCTGCCCGCTGAACGACGGCGCCGCCGCGCTCGTGATCATGTCCGACACCAAGGCGCGCGAGCTGGGCCTGACCCCGCTGGCCCGGATCGTCTCCACCGGCGTCTCCGGCCTCTCCCCCGAGATCATGGGTCTCGGCCCGGTCGAGGCGTCGAAGCAGGCCATGCAGCGGGCCGGCCTGACCTCGAGCGACATCGACCTGGTCGAGATCAACGAGGCCTTCGCCGCGCAGGTCATCCCGTCCTACCGCGACCTGGGCTTCGACCTGGACAAGGTCAACGTCAACGGCGGCGCCATCGCCGTCGGCCACCCCTTCGGCATGACGGGCGCCCGCATCACCGGCACCCTCATCAACAGCCTCCAGTTCCACGACAAGCAGTTCGGCCTGGAGACCATGTGCGTCGGCGGCGGCCAGGGCATGGCCATGGTCATCGAGCGGCTGAGCTGAACCTGAGCTGAGCCTGAGCGGAGGGTAGGGGTCGCCCGAGGAACGAGGGCCCTTGCTCGCAGGATGAGCACGCGGTCTCCACGGAGAGTGGCCGTCAACCGCCCCGCGTCCAAGCCGTGACCGAATCTCCCCCAGGATGTGACATACGTCCCGGGGGAGAGTTGTTTTCCCAGGTCACCGCCGCAACGGGACTAAACACCAGGCACAAATACCTGTCCATTTCGTGACGTAATGCACTGACAGGTGGCGGCACCCCACGACAAGCTGATGTAGGAAGTCGGGGGATCGACTCGGAATCGGGAGTACGTCAGTGAGCGCACTGTCTCTTGCCCTGCTGGTGACCACGGCCGCTGCCACGGCCGTGGGTGCCGCCGCCTTGCACTCCGCCCACGCTCTCCGTAAGCAGGTCACCGCGCTGCGTGGCGAACTCGCCGCCGCGCGGGGCCTGTCCGTGCCGGCCGCCCGTCAGACGCCCGCCGCCGAGATACGGGCCGCGGTCGCCGAGGCCCTGGCCGAGGAGCGCGAGCGGGAGCTCGCCGAGGCGCGCGCCTTCTGGGCCGCGCAGGAGGCCCGGGACGCCGCCGACGCCCCGTCGCTGCTCGGCGGTCCGGCCGAGGAGGGTCCGTACTACGTGCCGCGCCAGGCCGACTTCGTGGGCCTGGAGGCGATGGCGCTGGAGGCAATGGAGGCGGAGGCCGCCGCTCTCGACGGGCGTGAGGGCCGGGACGCCCAGGACGCGCTCGACCCCTTCGACAGCTTCGCCGAGCTGGAGGAGTTCCCCGAGCACCCGGAGGACTCCCCGGAGCTGGCCGCGGCCCGCCGTCGTCACCCCTCGCACCCCGACTTCGTGCCGGTCCGTACGCCGGTCGTCACCGACCACGAGCGCACGGTGGCGCGCCTGGAGGAGCTCGCCGACACGCGCACGGCCCTGACGGACGTCCGCCCCGGCCCGCTGGGCACGCTGGACGTGTACGTCTTCGCCGACGGCACCACGCTGTGTATGACCCCCGGCCACCGCGAGACCGCCGAACGTCTCGCCGAGGCGCTGCGGGCGGGCCGGGCCCCGGTCCTGCTCGGCGGCTCGGGCGTCTCCGGCGCCTACGCCCTGACCTTCTCGTGCGGTGACGCGGCCGAGGACAACGTGTACATCCTCGCCGACCGCGTGATCGCCAGCCTGTAAGCCCGCTCGGCGCGCTAGAGCCCCGCGCGGGCCTCCGCGGCCCGCACCAGTCCCACGGCCTCGTCCAGCTCCCCCTCGGGGGCGTCCGGGGCCGTTCGCAATGTTTCGGCCAGATCCGCGGCGGCGACCGCCAGTTGGTCGGCGACCACGAACACCCCCGCGTCCGGGATGGTCCGCGGCTCCCGGTCCGGGAACTCCAGCCGCTGCGCCCGGACGGCCAACTCCCTGGCCAGCGCCAGCCCTTCGGCGGCGGCGCCGCGCTGGAGCCGGCTGTGCGGGGCGGCCCGCAGCCGGTCGGCGAACCGCTCTGCGGCGGCGGTCAGTTCACTCGTATCGCGCACCCCGCGACCCTACGCGCCGTCCGGGGACCATTGCCAACGGGCGAACACTGGGGCACGGTGGCGTGAAGGAGCACACGGCACAACGCGTCCGGAGGCGCCGATGTCCCACACCTTCTCCGAAGAGACCCATCGCAATCTGCTCGCCCGCATCCCGCACTGCACCGGTCGTGAGATCGCCGACTGGCTGAAGGCCGTCGAGGACGGCCCCTCCCTCATCCGCTTCGAGGAGATGGTCAGCTGGCTGCGCGGCGAGCACGGTCTCGCCTACGGCCACGCCAAGGCGATCATCCACGAGTACGACCTCCGCCGGGCGGCCCGCCGCATGCTCTGACGGACCGGGGGGCCATCGTTCTCCCGCCCGGTTAGAGTGGGAGAACGACGGTTCTCTGCGAGGGGTGACCGGTCATGGACGCCGAAACCGCCGAGCTGAGACTGCTGGAGACGGCCGAGGCCCTGTTCGACGAGAAGGGCGTCCAGGCCGTCGGGATGGACGCCATCCGCAGCGCGTCCGGCGTCTCGCTGAAACGCCTGTACCAGCTCTATCCCTCCAAGGACCATCTGGTCTGGGCGGTCCTCAAGCGCCGCGACGGCGCCGTCCGCGAGGCGATCGCGGCCCACGGCACCACCCACGCCACCAACCCCTACCAGCGTGCGCTGGCGGTCTTCGACTACCTCGGCGACTGGTTCGCCGACCCCGCCTTCCGGGGCTGCGCCTTCATCAACACCTTCGGCGAGATGGGCGGCATCTCCCCCGACATCGCGGAGATCGCCCGCGGGCACAAGCAGGCCCTGCGGGACTACTTCGCGGAGCAGACCGCCGCCATGAACGCCCCGCCCGCGCTCGCCGACCAGCTGGCCCTGCTGGCGAACGGCGCCATGGCCGTCGCGGGCATCCAGGGCACCTCGGAGCCCGCCGTGCAGGCCAAGGACGCCGCCAGGGTGCTGCTGGACGCCCATGTGTCCTAGGCCGTTTCGTTCGGATCAGGCCGGGGCGTTCCGTGCGGGCGACCGGTGTGCGGCAGGGGCGCCCGCCCTGGTCCCCGGGAACGGCGGAAGGGCCCGCCCGGCGGATGCCGGACGGGCCCTTCCCGGGTCACACGGTGCGTCAGTCGTCGCCCTGGAGGATCGACAGCAGGCGCAGGAACTCCATGTAGATCCACACCAGGGTCATGGTGAGGCCGAAGGCCGCCAGCCAGGACTCCTCGCGCGGAGCGCCGTAGGTGATGCCGTCCTCGACCTGCTTGAAGTCGAGGGCCAGGAAGCAGGCACCCAGGATGATGCCGATGACGCCGAACAGGATGCCGAGGCCGCCGCTGCGGAAGCCGAGGCCGTCACCGCCGCCGAAGACGGCGAAGAGCATGTTGACCGCCATCAGCAGCACGAAGCCGATCGCGGCCGCCATCACGAAGCCGTAGAAACGGCGGGTGACGCGGATCCAGCGCATCTTGTAGGCGATCAGCACGCCGGCGAAGACCGCCATCGTGCCGAGCACCGCCTGGGGAACCACACCGTCGGCGACGTACGTCGACACGGCGGCGGAGATCACCCCGAGGAAGACGCCCTCGAAGGCCGCGTAGCCGAGGATCAGCGCCGGGGACGGCTTGCGCTTGAACGACTGGACGAGCGACAGGACCAGGGCCACGAGGCCCGCGCCGATGCCGATGCCGTAGGACTTGCCCAGGTTCGCCGGGTCGACCGGCAGCAGCAGCCAGGCCAGCACTGCGGTGAGCACGACCGTGCCGAGCGTCATCGCCGTGCGGCTGACGACGTCGTCGATGGTCATGACGTTGCCGCGGGCCTGCTGCGGCGCGCCCAGGGTGTCCTGCGGCGCGTAGGGGTTGGTCGCGTACGGGTTCGCCGCACCCTCGGCGTACGGGTTGCCGGTGGCGTACGGGTTGGTTCCAACGGCGGGGCCCCCGGCCTGCGGCTGCTGCGCGTTGAAGCCGGCGTAGCCGTTGTCGCGGCTGAACCCCCGTCGCGAGAAGACCGGGTTGCTGCTCCTCATCTCACTCCTTCATGGCCGCACTGCGCGGCCTTGCGTCAAGAGTAATGCGAAGGCAAAAGGAACTCCCTCGTGCTCGGGGAGGATCTTTATACGATCGTGTCGATGAGCGCCGAGGGATCGCCGAGGCGAGGGGGTGCCCGGAACCGGATTCGAACCGGTACGGCCTGAAGGCCAGCGAGGTTTAAGCTCGCCGTGTCTGCATTCCACCATCCGGGCGTCGCGCGAAGCTCCGCGTCGGCACACGAGCCTATCGGGGCGCGTCGCCCGTTCAGCGGAACGCCTGCCCGATGTTGTCTTATTTTATTGACACCTGAGGGGGTGTCAGTGCAGGTGGGGGCCCCTCTGACGAAGTGTGACCTGGGTCGCGACCGCAAAGGCGAGGCCCCCGGATTGACGAAAACTCGCCGCCTGACGCCACCACACTCTGTCACCTCGCCCACACGGCACGCCCACGCCTCGGGCACATCCCGGGCACACCCGAACGGGGTCGGCGCCTCAGGGTCGGCGTCATACCTCAGGATGAGGGCGCACCCCGGCGGTCCGACTCGAGACTGCCCCGGGAACGGGCACGTGGACGGACGTCCCGCGTCCCAACGTTCGACACGATGGAGTGGTTCCCGAACAGTCGCAGTGACAGGAGTCGCCGTCGTGACCACCACCCCCACCGTGCCCCGCGCCACCGCGGTGGCCGCCCGCGCCACCGACCTCTCGAAGGTCTACGGACAGGGTGAGACCCAGGTGGTCGCTCTGGACCGGGTGACCGTGGACTTCCGGCAGGGCGAGTTCACCGCCATCATGGGCCCCTCCGGCTCCGGCAAGTCGACCCTCATGCACTGCGTCGCCGGTCTCGACTCCTTCTCCTCCGGCTCCGTCCGGCTCGGCGACACCGAGCTCGGCACCCTGAAGGACAAGCAGCTCACCCAGCTGCGCCGGGACAAGATCGGCTTCATCTTCCAGGCGTTCAACCTGCTGCCGACGCTGACGGCACTGGAGAACATCACGCTGCCGATGGACATCGCCGGCCGCAAGCCCGACAAGCAGTGGGTGCAGTCGGTCATCGACATGATCGGCCTGTCCGGCCGGCTCGGCCACCGCCCCTCGCAGCTCTCCGGCGGCCAGCAGCAGCGTGTGGCCGTGGCCCGCGCACTGGCCTCCCGGCCCGAGATCATCTTCGGTGACGAGCCGACCGGAAACCTCGACTCGCGCTCCGGTGCCGAGGTCCTCGGCTTCCTGCGCAACTCGGTGCGCGAGCTCGGCCAGACGGTCGTGATGGTGACTCACGACCCGGTCGCCGCGTCCTACGCCGACCGTGTCATCTTCCTCGCGGACGGACGGATCGTCGACGAGATGCTCCACCCGACGGCGGACGGCGTGCTCGACCGCATGAAGGCCTTCGACGCCAAGGGCCGCACGAGCTGAGCCCCGGCCCCAGGGCCGCACCCGTCCTTTCCGTCCCACCTTCCGTTCAGGACACCCCATGTTCCGTACCGCCCTGCGCAACGTGCTCGCGCACAAGGCCAGGCTGCTGATGACCGTGCTCGCCGTGATGCTCGGCGTGGCCTTCGTGTCCGGCACCCTGGTCTTCACCGACACCCTCTCCAACGCCTTCCGCAACCAGTCCGCCAAAAGCTACGACGACATCGCCGTCGCCGTCTCGGCCACGCCGGACGACAAGGACCCGAACTCCGTGCCGGGCCTGTCCGAGCAGACCCGGCAGAAGATCGCCGAGATCGACGGAGTCGCCTCCGCCACCGGCCGCGTCAACGGCTTCGCCGGCGTGCCGGACAAGGACGGCAAGCTGATCGGCGCCGGCTGGTCCAACAAGGGCACCAACTTCGCCCCCGGCCGGGACGGCAAGGACTCCGCGTACTCCTTCACCTCGGGGAACGGCCCGGTGAAGGACGACGAGATCGCGCTCGACCGGGAGTCCGCCGACAAGGGCGGCTACAAGGTCGGCGACCAGGTCCGCGTGGCCACCAACGGCCCCGTCGAGACCTACACGCTCACCGGCGTCTTCACCACCGAGGACGGCGCCGTGAACGCCGGCGGCAGCCTCGTCCTCTTCGACACCGACGTCGCCCAGAAGCTCTTCCTGCGCCCCGGCCACTTCCAGGACGTCAACGTCACCGGCAAGCCCGGTGCCGACGCCGAGAAGATCCTCGCCGCGGTCAAGCCGATCGTCGGCGACAAGGCCGAGGCCCAGACCGGTCAGGCGCTCGCCGACCAGCAGGCCAAGGACATCGAGAGCGGGCTGAGCAACCTCAGCACGATGCTGCTGGCCTTCGCCGCCATCGCGCTGTTCGTCGGCGTCTTCCTGATCTCCAACACCTTCACCATGCTGATCGCCCAGCGCACCAAGGAACTCGCCCTGATGCGCGCCGTCGGCGCCTCCCGGGGCCAGATCACCCGCTCGGTGCTGGCCGAGGCCGGCCTGGTCGGTCTCGTCGCCTCCGCGATCGGCTTCGTGCTGGGCATCGGACTCGCCGCGGGCCTGCGCTCCGGCATGAACGCCTTCGGTCTCAAGATCCCGGCCGGTGACCTGGTCATCGGCGCCTCCCCGCTGGTCGCGGCGCTCGCCGTCGGCATCGTCGTCACCATGGTGGCCGCGCTGCTGCCGGGCTTCCGCGCCGCGAAGATCCCGCCGGTCGCCGCCATGAACAGCGTCCACGCGGTGGCCACCACCAAGTCCCTGGTGACGCGCAACATCATCGGCGGCATCATCACCGGCCTCGGCCTGCTGGCCATCGCCGGCGGCGCCTCCACGGGCGGCGACAGCGGCCGGATGCTCATCGGCCTGGGCGCCTTCCTCGCGCTCATCGGCGTGATCATCCTGATCCCGCTGCTGGCCCGCCCGGTGAACGCGCTCGCCCGCCCGGTCCTCAAGGCCTTCGGGGTGGCCGGCTCGCTGGCCGGTCAGAACGCGGTCCGCAACCCGCGCCGCACCGGCGCCACGGCCTCCGCGCTCGCCATCGGCCTCACCCTGGTCACCGGTCTCTCGGTGCTCGGCACCACGGTCGGCTCGGCCGTGGACCGGATGACGACGGACCAGATCAAGGCCGACTACATGATCACCATGGCCAGCGGCGACGGCCTCAACCAGGCCGCCCTGGACGCGGTGCGCAAGACCCCCGGCGCCACCGCGGTCTCCCCGCAGCAGGCCGGCTGGGTCGAGGTGAAGGGCGACTTCGCGTCCGTCTCCGGTGTCACTCCGGGCGACGTCGAGAAGGTGCTGAACCTCAAGGTGGTCGACGGCTCGCTCGGCTCGCTCGCCGACGGACAGGTCGCGGTCGCCGACAAGACCGCCGACAAGCGGGGCTGGAAGATCGGCTCGACCCTGCCGGTGGAGTTCGGCGACAAGAAGAAGGCGCAGCTGAAGGTCGGCGCGATCTTCGAGGACAGCGAGTTCGTCTCGCCCCTCGTCCTGGACGCGAAGATCCTCACCGCTCACGACCCCAAGCCGTACATCCCGCAGATCTTCGTGAAGATGGACGGCGGCCCGTCGGCCGCGGCCGAGAAGGCCGTGACGAAGTCGCTCGGCGACAACCCGGCCATGAGCGTGATGGACCAGAAGGACATCCGCGACCAGTTCGGCGGCATCATCAACATGATGCTGAACATCATGTACGGCCTGCTCGCGATGGCACTGATCATCGCGGTGCTCGGTGTCGTCAACACGCTGGCGATGTCGGTCTTCGAGCGCCAGCAGGAGATCGGCATGCTGCGGGCGATCGGCCTCGACCGGCGCCGCGTGAAGCGGATGGTCCGCCTGGAGGCCGTGGTCATCTCGCTGTTCGGCGCGGTGATCGGCATCGCCCTCGGTTCCTTCCTGGGCTGGGCGATCGGCGAGACGCTGCGGGACAGCCTGCCGCACTACGCGCTGGTCCTGCCGTGGGGCCGGATCGGGATCTTCCTGCTCCTCGCCGGTCTGGTCGGCGTCCTGGCCTCCCTGTGGCCGGCGCGCAGCGCGGCGAAGCTGAACATGCTGCAGGCGATCAAGGCCGAGTAGGGCTCGGTACGACGTGAAGGGCCGGGTTCCCGCGGGAACCCGGCCCTTCGGCGTTCGCGGGTACGGGTCAGCTGCCCGCGCAGTACGTCATCAGGTACTGGTGGTTGGCCTTGAACTGGTCGTAGAGCGCCGCATTGTCGATCTTCAGCAGGGTCTCGTCGTTGGCCCGCAGCGCCGGGTAGGTGTAGTTGTGGCTGCCGGTCCAGAGGAGCTTCCTGCCCGCCACGCCGTCGTACGTGCCCTCGACCAGCAGGTACTTGGAGTGCAGACCCGCCTTGGCGACGCCGGCGCCCCGGTCCTCGTAGCACTGGACGCGCTGGGTGAGCTTGCCCGAGATGATCGACTCGACGCCCGAGCCCATGGAGCCGGGGTAGCCGTCGTGGGCGAGGATCACCGAGCAGCCGGCGTTCTTCAGGGCGACGAGCTTGCTCGCGACCTCGTCACGGGTGAAGAGGTTGGCGGCCATCCGGATCTGGGTGCCGCCGGCGCAACCGACGTTGTCCAGGATCAGCTTGACCGTGTCGGTGGAGGCGTCGTTGTCGTACGTGGTGCCCGCGGCCTCCTTGCGGGGGAAGAAGTACGCCTTGTAGGGGCCGCTGGCCGGCGTCTTGTAGTAGTGGCTCAGCCCGGTGGCGGAGGTGCCGTAGGCCAGCAGGTCGGCGAAGTAGTCCTGGTAGATGCCGTAGAGGCCGCTGTCGACGATGGTGACGGCGTTGTTGAACAGGTCGGTGCGCTGGACGCCGGTCATGTTGGCCGAGGTCTGCACGACGACGTCGCTCGCGCCGCCCGTGCTGGAGAACAGCCAGAACTTGTTGTGGTTGATGGCGCCGTCGGCGTCGCCGGGCAGCTGCCGGGAGCCGATGCATCCGCGGCCCGCGGGACAGGCGAGGACCCAGGAGCCCTGGGAGCGGTCGGTGCCCAGCCGCGCGGCGAGGCGGTCGTACTCGCCTCCGGTCATGGTGACCGAGGTGTGGTCGACGATCACCCTGACGTTCACGCCGCGGGCCTTGGCGGCGCCGAGGGCGTCGGTGACGGTGTCCTCGGTGAAGGTGTAGAGCCCGGCGGTGATGGTGGAGCCGGCCGGCGCCCGGCCGATGAGGTCGATGACGTGGGCCCGGATGCGGTCCTGGGCGGCGGCGTCGCCCGACGGGTCGTTGAAGGTGGCGGTGGTGGTGACGGGGGCGTCGGCGGCGCCCGCGGGCGATGGGACGGCGAGCAGGCCGACGGCGGCGGCCAGGGCGATCAGCAGACGGGTGGGACGGTGCACGGTTCCCCCTCGGGTCGAGCGAATCGACGCATACATGACAAAACGGACGGCAAAGGAAGCGGGGTGCCGGTTCTCACCGGCACCCCGCCTACCCGGAGCCTGAACTTCCGAACGTATCAGCGCCCTTGGGCAGCCTCGGACTCACTCCACACCCGCGACCGCAAGGGAAGCCCCGAGGCGCCCCCGCCCCGCGTCCGCACCGCCAGGAACTGGTTCACCCCGATCCGGTTGCGCTCGAAGGAGACCGCCGAGGCCGCCATGTACAGGCGCCAGATCCGCGCCCGCGCCGGCGACGTGAACCGGACCGCCGTCTCCCACTCCGCCTCCAGGTTCGCCACCCAGCGCCGCAGCGTCAGCGCGTAGTGCTCGCGGATCGCCTCCACGTCCCGGACCTCGAAACCCGCGTCCTCAAGGGTCGTCAGCGTCCGCCCCATCGGCGCCAGTTCACCGTCCGGGAACACGTACGCGTCGATGAAGGGGTCCACCCGGTACGCCTCCTCGTCGGGCTCCGGGCGGCGCGAGATCTGGTGGTTCAGCAGCCGCCCGCCCGGCTTCAGGAGCCCGTACAGCGTGTCCGCGTACTCCCGGTACTTCACGGCGCCCACGTGCTCGGCCATGCCGATCGAGGAGATCGCGTCGTACGGCCCGTCCACGACGTCCCGGTAGTCCTGGACCCGGATCTCGACCCGGTCCGTCAGCCCCTCCTCGGCGATCCGCTTGCGGGCGAACGCGGCCTGCTCCCGCGAGAGCGTCACGCCCACGACCCGGGCGCCGTACTCGCGCGCCGCGTGGATCGCCATCGATCCCCAGCCGCAGCCCACGTCGAGCAGCCGGTCGCCCTCCTTCAGCGCCAGCTTGCGGGCGATCAGGTCCAGCTTGTCGCGCTGGGCCTCCTCCAGCGTCCCGCCGTCCGTCCAGTACGCGCACGAGTAGACCATCGACGGACCGAGCACCAGCTCGTAGAAGTCGTTGCCCACGTCGTAGTGGTGACTGATCGCCTGCTTGTCCCGCCGCTTGCTGTGCGACGCGCCGCTGCGCCCGCGCATCTCCTCCGCGGGCGGCTTCGGCGGCGGGAAGGGACCGGCCAGCTTCAGCAGCGCCCGGGCCGCCGCGCGCACCCTCGGGTCGCGCACCACCTCCAGGGCGCCGCGCGGCTCCTCGTCCCGCTCCCAGATGAACCCGGCGAGCCGGTCCAGGACCGTGTAGAGGTCGCCCTCGACATCGATCTCCCCGGCCACCCAGGCCCGGGCAAGCCCCAGCTCGCCCGGCTTCCACAACAGCCGGCGCAGGGCCCGGCGGTCGCGGACGATCAGGACGGGGCCGCCCGCAGGACCGGATTCGCTGCCGTCCCAGGCCCGCAGGCGCACGGGGAGCTTCGCTCCCAGCACGTCCTCGGCAAGTGCGGTCAGCCGCGACGCGGCGTCGGCCATGGTGCAACACCTCCGTGATCTGTGCCCCAGACATGCTTGTCACCAGGAGAACACCGTCCGTAGGCGAACCCATCCCCTCCCATGCGTAAACGCTGTGAAAAACACGCGAAGGGCCGTCCGCACCACGGATGGCGGACGGCCCTTTCGGGTTACTGCTGGGGGGCTGGGGCCTTAGGAGGCCTTGGCCTTCTCCTGAGCCGGGGCGGCCGGAGCCGGGGCGGGCTTGGCCGCCTCGTAGAACTCCTCGCGCGGCGTCTCCATGGCACCCAGGGAGACGACCTCGCGCTTGAGGAACATGCCCAGGGTCCAGTCGGCGAAGATGCGGATCTTGCGGTTCCAGGTCGGCATCGCCATGCCGTGGTAGCCACGGTGCATGTACCAGGCGAGACGGCCCTTGAGCTTGATCTTCGTCTTGCCCAGGACGATCATCGCGACGCCCTTGTGCAGGCCGAGGCCCGCGACGGCGCCCTTGTTGGAGTGCGCGTACTCCTTCTGCGGGAAGCCGCGCATGCCGGACACCACGTTGTCGCCGAGGACCTTGGCCTGGCGCAGCGCGTGCTGGGCGTTCGGCGGGCACCAGGCGTTCTCGACACCGGCACGGCGCGAGGCCATGTCCGGGACCTGGGCGTTGTCGCCCGCGGCCCACACGTAGTCGAGGCCGTTGACCTGGAGCTTCTCGTTGCAGTCCACGTGGCCGCGGGGGCCGAGCGGCAGACCGAAGCGGGCGAGCGCCGGGTTCGGCTTCACACCGGCGGTCCACACGATCGTGTTGGAGTCGACCTCGAGGCCGTTCTTCAGCACGACGTGGCCGTCGACGCAGGAGTCCATCGAGGTCTGGAGGTAGATCTCGATGCCGCGGCTCTCGAGGTGCTCCTTGCCGTACTGGCCGAGCTTCGGGCCGACCTCGGGAAGGATCTTGTCGGCGGCGTCGACCAGGACGAAGCGCATGTCCTCGCGCTTGACGTTCTGGTAGTACTTCGCCGCGTCGCGGGCCATGTCCTCGACCTCGCCGATGGTCTCCGCGCCGGCGAAGCCGCCGCCCACGAAGACGAAGGTCAGCGCCTTGCGGCGGACCTCCTCGTCGGTGGTCGAGTCGGCCTTGTCGAGCTGCTCGAGGACGTGGTTGCGCAGGCCGATGGCCTCCTCGATGCCCTTCATGCCGATGCCCTGCTCGGCGAGGCCGGGGATCGGGAAGGTACGGGAGACGGCACCCATCGCAATGACCAGGTAGTCGAACGGCAGCTCGTACGCCTCGCCGACGAGCGGCGCGATCGTGGCGACCTTGCGGTCCTGGTCGATGGTGGTGACCCGACCGGTGAGCACCTCGGCTCCACGCACGACGCGTCGCAGCGGGACGACGACGTGGCGCGGCGAGATGCTGCCGGCGGCGGCTTCGGGGAGGAAGGGCTGGTAGGTCATGTACGACCGCGGGTCGACGACCGTGACGGTCGCCTCGCCGAAGCGCATCTTCTTGAGGATGCGCCGAGCTGCGTACAGGCCTACGTACCCACCGCCTACTACGAGGATCCTGGGACGCTCCGTGGTGCTCATGCCATCGAGTATCCACCCCCTCCAGGGGGGTTGCTCGTGCGCCCCTTCACAAGGTCCGACGGCACCTCTGCTACACTCCGCCGCCCACGTGACCCAGGTCATGGTCCAGCAAAGGAACCAGGGTGTGGCGGTGGACGTTGTTCACCCCCTGTGAACTGGCCCGGAGAGCCTTCCTTAACGCTGAACCAAGGGATGCGTTCACACGATGGAAACATCGAGCGAAGTGGCCTCCATACCTGCGAAAGGGCCCTGAGGGGCCCCTCGGAGGGCTTCAAGACCCTCCTCGGGCACCCTCGGGGCCCTTTCTCTTGTGAAGAACTTCACGAACTTTCTCGCCATGTGGTCATGGGCGGGGGCGATAGCGGCCCGCTATGCGACGGATAGGGCGATCCCATCGAGGATGTCGTGCTCGCTGACGACGACCTCGGCGGCCCCGGTCCGCTCCATGATCTCCACCAGGACCAGCGCGCCGGCGATGATCACGTCGACCCGGCCGGGGTGGATGACCGCGATCGCGGCCCGCTCGTCGTGCGTGGAGCCCAGCAGCCGGTCCACCACCGCGTCGACCTGCGCGCGGGAGATCCGGGAGTGGTGGATCTTCGTGGAGTCGTACTCCGGGAGCCCCAGCGCGACGGCGGCGACCGTGGTGACCGAGCCGGCCAGGCCGACCAGGGTCCCGGCCTCCGTGAGCGGCACGGTCTCGGCGGCCAGGTCCAGCGCGGCCCGCACGTCGGCGCGGATCGCGGCGATCTCCTCGGCGGTCGGCGGGTCGTGCCGGACGTGCCGCTCGGTCAGGCGTACGCAGCCGATGTCGACCGACCGGGCCGCCTCGACGTGCCGGTTGCCGACCACGAACTCGGTCGAGCCCCCGCCGATGTCCACCACGAGCCGCCGGTCGTCGCCGTGCAGCTCGCCGGTGGCACCCGTGAAGGAGAACTCGGCCTCCTGGTCACCGGTGATGACCTCGGGCTCCACGCCGAGGATCTCGACGACCCCGCGCACGAAGTCGTCCCGGTTCTCGGCGTCGCGGGACGCGGAGGTGGCGACGAAGCGCAGCTTCTCCGCGCCGAGCTCCTCGATGACCGCCGCGTAGTCACGGCAGGCGGCGAAGGTCCGCTCCAGCGCCTCGGGCGCGAGCCGGCCGGTCCGGTCGACGCCCTGGCCGAGCCGGACGATGGTCATCCGCCGGTCCAGCTCGATCAGCTCGCCCGTCTCCGGGTGCACGTCGGCGACGAGAAGGCGGATGGAGTTCGTACCGCAGTCGATTCCGGCGACCCGGGTCACTTCTGCTCCTCGTCCTTGTCCGCGCAGGGGGTGACGCAGGGGCCCTTCGCCCACCACTCGGGCAGCATCGCGAGGGCCTCGTCGCCGAAGGGGTTCACGCCCGGGCCCGCCACGAGCGAGTGCCCGACGAGGACGTGCAGGCACTTGACCCGGTCCGGCATGCCGCCGGCGCTCGGGAAGCCCTCCAGGACCTCGATGGCGTCGCGGCGCGCGATGTAGTCCTCGTGCGCGGCCCGGTAGGCGGCGGCCAGCTCCGGGTCGGTCGCGAGCCGGGCCTGCATCTCCTTCATGACCCCGTTGGCCTCCAGGGTGCCGATGGCGGAGGCGGCGCGCGGGCAGGTCAGGTAGTACGTGGTCGGGAACGGCGTGCCGTCGGGGAGCCGGGGCGCGGTCTCGACGACGTCCGGGTTGCCGCACGGGCAGCGGTGCGCGATGGCACGCAGGCCGCGGGGCGGCCGGCCGAGCTGGGCCTCGAACGCGGCGACGTCCGCGTCGGTGGGCTCGGTGCGTTCGGTCTGCGGAGGGGGCGTTTCCATGTCTGCCTTGCTCGGGTCTCGTGGCGTGGTTGCGACGTCTACGGGCGGTCGGCGTGGTCCACGCCGTCCCACAGGTTGTCGTACCAGGGGCGGTCCGTCGCGCCCTGGTCGGTGCGGGGCCGGTGCTCCGCGTCGGGGTCGTTCACGGTGAAGCCGGTCTCGCCGGGCATCACGTAGTGGAGGTGCTCGCGGGCCAGCCGGCGGACGTAGGCCGGGTCCTGGAGGCGGGCCTTCTCGTCCCGCAGGTCCTCGACCCGGCGGGCGGCCTCGGCGGCCTTGCGCTCCTGGTCGGCGATCTCGCCCTGCTGGGACACGTACTGCCGCATCGGATAGGCGAGCGCCACCACGAGCGAGCAGACGACGAGGGCCAGGAAGGCCGCGCGGCCGGTGAGCCGGGAGCGGCGCGCCTGACGGCGGGTCTGGGAGCGGTAGACACGGGCGGCGGTCTGCTCGCCGAGCAGCCTGATCCGGGTCGCGGTCGAGAACCGGTCCCGGTCCTTCACGGCCATGTCGTGCGCCTCCCCGTCACTCGTGGGTCCTGGTCATGCGTACGTCCCCGCACACGGTACGGGACCGAGTGCGGGGACGCTTCGCTTCGCTACGCCTTTGCGCCCTGTTCAGTTCTCCGGATGCAAAGTCCGTGGCTACGGCGTCGGGGCAGGTCAGCCCTTGAAGCGCGGGAAGGCGCTGCGGCCGGCGTAGACCGCGGCGTCGTCGAGGATCTCCTCGATGCGCAGGAGCTGGTTGTACTTGGCGACGCGCTCGGAGCGGGCCGGGGCGCCGGTCTTGATCTGGCCGCAGTTGGTGGCGACGGCGAGGTCGGCGATGGTGACGTCCTCGGTCTCGCCGGAGCGGTGGGACATCATGCACTTGAAGCCGCTGCGCTGGGCGAGCTCGACGGCGTCCAGGGTCTCGGTCAGCGAGCCGATCTGGTTGACCTTGACGAGCAGGGCGTTCGCCGAGCCCTCCTCGATGCCGCGGGCGAGGCGCTCCGGGTTGGTGACGAAGAGGTCGTCGCCGACGAGCTGCACCTTGGCGCCGAGCTTGTCGGTGATGACCTTCCAGCCGGCCCAGTCGTCCTCGAACAGCGGGTCCTCGATGGACACGAGCGGGTACGCGGAGACGAGCTCCTCGTAGTACTCGGTCATCTCGGCGGCCGAGCGGGCCTTGCCCTCGAACTCGTACTTGCCGTCCTTGTAGAACTCGGAGGCGGCGCAGTCGAGCGCGAGCGCGATGTCCTTGCCGGGGACGTAGCCGGCCTGCTTGATGGCCTCGAGGATGAGGTCGAGGGCCTCGCGGTTGGAGCCGAGGTTCGGGGCGAAGCCGCCCTCGTCACCGAGACCGGTGGACAGGCCCTTGGTCTTCAGGACGGACTTGAGGGTGTGGTAGACCTCGGTGCCCCAGCGGAGGGCCTCGGAGAAGGACTCCGCGCCGATCGGGGCGATCATGAACTCCTGGATGTCCACGTTGGAGTCGGCGTGCGAGCCGCCGTTCAGGATGTTCATCATCGGAACGGGCAGCAGGTGCGCGTTCGGGCCGCCGAGGTAGCGGAAGAGCGGCAGGTCCGAGGCCTCGGAGGCGGCGTGCGCGACGGCGAGGGAGACGCCGAGGATGGCGTTGGCGCCGAGCGAGGACTTGTCCGGGGTGGCGTCCAGGTCGAACATCGCCTGGTCGATCAGGCGCTGCTCGGTGGCGTCGTAGCCGACCAGCTCGGGGCCGATCTGCTCGATGACGGCGAGAACGGCCTTCTCCACGCCCTTGCCCTGGTAACGGTTGGGGTCACCGTCGCGGAGCTCGAGGGCCTCGAACGCACCGGTGGAGGCACCGGACGGAACGGCAGCACGGCCGGTGCTGCCGTCGTCGAGGCCGACCTCGACCTCGACCGTGGGGTTGCCTCGGGAGTCCAGGATTTCCCGGGCTACGACGACGTCGATGGACGGCACGAGCATCTCCTTCTGGGATGTGACGCTGGTTGTGACGCATGCGGCAAGGTCTCGTTCGCCTTGCGACAAGAGCCTAACCGGCTCGGGGGCTCCAGCCAGCCGGGCGCCCGCCCCCTGGGACGAAAAAGGACCCAAGGGCATGCATCCGGGGACGAAAGGCCCCAGATCTACTGGAGGGTAACCGTAGAGAGCGGAGAAACCCCGGCCCGGAGCGCGCACGGGGGAAGGGCGCTCCGGGCCGGGGTGGTCAGTCACCGCGGGAGGGTCGGCAGGCTCACTTGAGGTGGAGCTGCTGGCCCGGGTAGATCAGGTCGGCGTTCTCGACGACGCCCTTGTTCAGCTGGAAGAGCTTCTCCCAGCCGCCCTTGACGCCGTGCGCCTGGGCGATCTTGCTGAGGGTGTCACCGGCGACGACCTTGTACTCGCCGTCGCCCTTCTTGACCTTCTTGCCGGTCGGGGTGGTGACGGTCTTCTTGGACTCGTTCTTCGGAGCGGTCTTCTTCGGCGCCTGACGCTGCTCGCTGCGGGTCGCCGGCTGCTCGGTGGAGCGCTTCGGCGCGGCGGGCTGCGGGGCCGCCTCGGCGGCGCCACCGTCGTAGGACGCGCCGGACAGGCCCACGCCGCAGCTCGGCCACGCGCCCTTGCCCTGGCCCGCGAGGACCTTCTCGGCGACGGCGATCTGCTGGGACTTGGAGGCCTGGTCGGCACTCGGGGCGTAGGCGGTGCCGCCGTACGCGGCCCAGGTGGAGGCCGAGAACTGCAGACCGCCGTAGAAGCCGTTGCCGGTGTTGATGGACCAGTTGCCGCCGGACTCGCACTGGGCGACGGCGTCCCACTCGGAGGCGGTGGCGGCCGAGGCAGTGCCCGCGGTCATCAGCGGGGCCGCGACGGCGACGCCGGCGACACCGGCCAGCGCGACGATGCGGGTGGCCTTGGCGGCACGACGGTGTTTGCCCTTGCCGGAAAGCAGCATGGAAGTTCTCCTCACCGACGCCTACGAGGTGAGCTGTCGGGTTCGGGCGAGTGAGTTGCCCGGCCGCGTGACCTTGCACGCGGCTCCACCCCAAGCCGATCGTCGGCCGTCTGTCTCAACGGCCGGGACCGGCACTTACCTTGGGTCCCCCGGTCCTGCCTTCGGCGCTTGCGCGACGACTGTTCCCTCCGTCCGGCGGCAGGATTCGGCGTACCGGTCGGCGGGGCCCGCGGTGGCGAGCGGTCACGACCGTAGACATAGAGCCGGGGGAAGTTCAAAGACCCTCAAGACGGAAAAATCGCCCCTACTTGCACACCGTCAGGAGGTGTTTGCGCAGGTGAGGGGCGATTGAAGCAAAGTTTGCGGACGTGACACGCCCGTTCGGGAAGAGAGACTCATGTCTCACTTACACAGAACGGACATTCACCCCCGAACTACTTCTGGGATTCCGTCAGTCCGAGGTCCAGCTCAAGGCTCTGACCAGGAAGGATGAGGTCGGGGTCGGAGCCGACGGTCTTCTTGTTGGCACCGTAGAGGGCGCTCCAGCCGCCCGTGAGCCCGTTCTCCTCCGCAATGCCCGACAGGCTGTCACCCGGCTGAACGGTGTATTCGCCCGCCTTGTCCGTGGTGTCCGAATTACCCGCCGTCTTGCCATCGGTCGCGCCACCCGTCACCTCGTCACCCGGAGCGGCGTGGCGCCCGGAATCGGTGGAGGTGTCCGAGTTGCCCGGCTCTTCTGGCGCGGCGTCACCTCGGTGCTTGCCGGTGCCGGGCGCGGTCGTGCCCGGCGCACCGGGGGTGCCCGGCGTGCCGGGGGTACCGGGCGTCGTGGGCACACCGGGCGTACCGGGCGTCACGGACGTACCGGGCGTCACGGGCGAAGTGGAGGTCCCGGGCGTCGTGGGCGCGGGGGTGGTGGGGTTCGCGGGGGTCACCGACGTGGCCGGGGCCGTGGGCGCGGTGGGGGCCGTGGAGGGCTTCCCGCTCTCCTGGCCGGAGCCGGCGGGCAGGCCGTCGGTGCGGTTGGACTCCGGGACGGGACCCGTCGACTTCTTGGGCGTCACGCCCGGGCCCGGGTTCACCGCGGGCGCCTTGCCGTCGTTCTTCAGGCCGGCGATCGGGGCGCAGGTGGCCCACTGGGTGTCGCCCGCGGCGAGCGCACGGTCCGCGATGGTGATCTGCTGGGCGCGGCTCGCGAGGTCGGCGCTCGGCGCGTAGGCGAGGCCGCCGTGCCGCTCCCAGCTCTCCTGGGAGAACTGCAGGCCGCCGTAGAGCCCGTTGCCGAAGTTGGCGCTCCAGGCGCCGCCGGACTCGCACTCGGCGACCCGGTCCCATGTCGTCGCGTCAGCGGCGGAGGCCGAGCCGGTGGCGAGCAGGGGCAGCGCCATGGCCGAGCCGGTGACTCCCGCCGCGACGACGAGTGCGGGAGCCTGGCGGGGTCTGCGGTGACGTCCGTTTCCGGAGCGCATGCGGAGTGCCTTTCGCGTGACTGCTGAGACTGCGGGTGAACGTAGCGGCATTCGAACGTGAGTCACAAGTCGATGCAGCGGAGATCACGCGAAGATCACATTCTTGACGCCCCGTCAGTTATGCGTCCCTTTGTGGGAAGGCGTGAACTCCACCGGAAGGGTGCGTAGGCCACGCATGATGAGCCCCCCGCGCCACCGCAGTTCCTCCGGATCAACCCCAAGTCGCAGGTCTGGCAGGCGAGTCAACAGCGTCGCCAGCGCCGCCTGTCCCTCCAGGCGGGCCAGCGGCGCGCCCAGGCAGTAGTGGATGCCGTGGCCGTAGCCGAGGTGCTGATTGTCGCGCCGCGCCAGATCCAGGGTGTCCGGCTCGTCGAACCGCGCCGGATCCCGGTCCGCCGCGGCGAGGACCACCAGGACCGGGTCGCCGGCCGGGATCTCCTGCCCGCCGATGGTCAGCGCCTCCGTGGCGAACCGCCAGGTCGCCAGCTCCACGGGTCCGTCGTACCGCAGCAGCTCCTCGACGCCGGTCTCCAGCAGCCCCGTCTCCCCGGCGGCGAGCGACTCCTGGAGCCGCTCGCGCTGACCGGGATGGCGCAGCAGCGCGTACATCCCGTTGCCGATCAGATTGACGGTCGTCTCGAAGCCGGCGAAGAGAAGGATGAAGGCCATGGCGGCGGCCTCGTTCTCGGTGAGGTGCTCACCGTGGTCCGAGGCCTTGATGAGCCCGGAGATCAGGTCGTCCCCCGGCTCCTCCCTCTTCTTGTGGATGAGTTCCGCGAGGTAGCCGCGCATCTTCTTCACCGAGCGCGCGACGCCGCCGCGCGGTCCGCCGCCGTGCCGGATCATCATCCCGGCCCAGTCGCGGAAGTCGTCCTGGTCCTCGCCCGGAACCCCGAGCAGGTCGCAGATGGCGTAGATGGGCAGCGGGAAGGCGAACTCGTGGATGAGGTCCGCCTCGCCCCGCTCGGCGAAGCCGTCGATGAGCCGGTCGGTGAGCTCCTGCACCCGCGGCGCGAACTCCGCCACCCGGCGCGGCGTGAACGCCTTCGACACGAGCCGGCGCAGCCGGGTGTGGTCCGGCGGGTCGATGTTGAGCAGATGCGTCATCAGCTCGGCCTTGCGCTCGCCCGGAATGCCGGTCTTGCCCTTGGCGTGCGCGGGCTCGTCGTGGTGCGCCGGGTTCTTCGAGAGCCGCTGGTCCGCCAGCGCCTGCCGCGCGTCGGCGTACCGGGTCACCAGCCAGGCCTCGACCCCGCTGGGCAGCTTCGCGCGGTGCACGGGAGCGTGCTCGCGCAGCCAGGCGTACGCGGGGTACGGGTCGGTGGCGAACTCCCAGGTGAAGAGCTCGGGGCCGGGCGGGACGGAAGAGGGGGTGGCACTCACTCCCCGACCGTACAAGGGGACGGCCGGGCCCCGCGCCCGGAGCCCCTCCGCGCCGGCCGGGCGGTCCCTTTCGGATCGGGCCCGGCGCGATCCGGAAGAGACGGCCTGGCCCGAGGTCACGGACGGGCGCCACCGCGTGAGGTGACATGTCCGTACGCGATCCTCCTATGCGGTGACGCTGCGTGGCTTAGATTCACCGCGTGGATGCCCAGTTGCTCAGGAACACGTTCGCGGTCGTCGAGAGACGGGCCGAGCACGCCGCCACCTTCTTCTACTCCCATCTGTTCTGGCACAACCCGGGCGTCCGCGAGCTCTTCCCCCAGGAGATGGGCGCTCAGCGGGACCGGCTCTTCGCCGCGCTCACCCATGTGGTGACCCACCTGGAGGACCCCGCGCTCGTCGGCTACCTCGGGCAGCTGGGCCGCGATCACCGCAAGTTCCTCGCCACCCCCGCGCTCTACAGCGCGGTCGGAGCCAGCCTGCTCGCCGCCTTCGCGCACGCCGCCGGCGCCGCCTGGACCCTGGAGGCGGAGAAGGCGTGGACCGAGGCCTACGGGCGGGTCGCCGACCTGATGTCGGCCGGGGCCGAGGAGGCCGCGGCGGAGGGCCTGCCCGCCTGGTGGGACGCCGACGTCGTCCGGCACGAACGCCACGGCGAGGACCTGACCCTGTTGACCCTGCGCCCCCGGCAGCCCTACCCGTACCTCGCCGGGCAGTACGTGAGCGTCAGCTCGCTGCACGTGCCCCGGATCTGGCGCACGTACTCCCTCGCCAACGCGCCCCGCGCCGACGGCACGCTCGACCTGCACGTCAGCCGCATCAGGGGCGGGCTGATGAGCACCGCGCTCACCGAGCGCCTGCGGGTGGGCGAGACACTGCGGCTCAGCAGCCCGGGCGGCGCGCTCACCGCCCGCACCCCGCCCGGCAAACCGCGCACCTATATAGCGGCCGGCACCGGCTGGGCCCCGGTCCGCGCGCTGCTCGAAGAGGCCGCGCAGGACGAACCGCGGCTGCAGGGGCGCCTGTTCGTGGTGGCCCGCGCCAAGGAGTACCTGTACGGGCGGGCCGACGCCGAACGTCTCCGCGAGGCGATACCCGGCCTGCACGTCACCTACATCACCGCGGCCCCCCGCCGCCCCCGCGACCAGGCCACCGAGCGGCTCGTCCAGGCGCTGCGGTCCTGCGTCAACTGGCCCGCCCACGACGTCTACCTCGCCGGCCCGCCGGCCTTCCTCGCCGAGGTCGCCGAGGAGCTGGAGGAGCTCGGCACCGACCCGGTCCGGGTCTTCCGCGACCGCCTGCCGGCCGTGGGCCGCTTCACCACCCGCCCGGGCAGCCGCGCCGAGTGGCTGATCGAGCCGCCGCAGATCCACTGGCACGACCCCGAGGCCCGCCGGCCCTGACCCCCACCCGGGTGTGCCCTACGCCGTCTCCACGCCCTCCGCCGCACGGATCTCGTCGCGGTAGAGCCGGCCCGCCGCCCGCAGCGCCGCCTCCGGGTCCACCCCGGCGGCCTCCGCCCGTACGGCCAGGGCGAGCAGTTCGTAGCCGACGCCGTCACCCGTGGGCGGCGCCACGTCGAGCCCGGCGGTCCGCACCCGGCTCGCGAGCTTCGCCGCGAGGGCGAGCCCCGGCTGGCCGAGCGGCACCCCGTCGGTCACGGACTCCCGCTGCTTCTCCACGGCCTTGGTCCGCAGCCAGTGCTCCTTGACCTCTTCCGGCGTCGTCGCCGTCGCGTCCCCGAAGACGTGCGGGTGGCGGTGGATCAGCTTCTCCACGATCGTCCCGGCCACGTCGTCGACCGAGAACGGCTCCTCCGCGTCCTCCTGCGCGATCCGCGCGTGGAACACGACCTGCAGCAGCACGTCGCCCAGCTCCTCGCGCAGCGCCTCCCGGTCACCGTCCTCGATGGCCTCGACGAGCTCGTACGCCTCCTCGATGCCGTACTTCGCGAGGCCCTGGTGGGTCTGCCGCGAGGACCAGGGGCACTCGCGCCGGATCCGGTCCATGACCTGGACGAGGTCGAGCAGCCGGGCCCCCGGCAGGTCGTACGAGCCGGGCAGCAGCTCCAGGTCGGGCATGACGGCCCGACCGGAGCCGGCCATCCGCGCGAGCCCGTCGGTCAGCGCCCGGTCCCCCTCGCCCGACGGCAGCACGACGACGGTCCGGCCGCCCGCACAGGCCTCGACGAGCTCCGGCGCGGAGGGCCGGAGCAGCTCGACGGCGACCCCGGCCTCCCGCAGGTACGGCAGCTGCGGGTGGTCGGCGTCGCCGCACAGCACCCGGTCCGCCCCGTGCAGCGTCTGCCAGGCCGGCCAGGACAGCAGGCCCGGCGCCACCCGGTGGCTGGCGGTGAGCAGGACGATGCGGCCGGCGGCGTCGGCGCCGGGAGTGCCGGGGGTGTCGGTGCCGGAGGTGTCGGTGTTCACCCCTCGACCCTACGTCGTCCCGGAAGGGCCCCTCAGGCGCCCGCCGCCGGGGCCTTGCTGATCTGCCGCACCCATGGCGCGGAGTAGGTGGCGAGGGTGATCTTGTCGTCGTCCCAGCTGCCGTAGCGCGGGTTCACGTCGATCCGCAGGTCCTTGGAGGCCTGGCTGAAGGCCTCGGTGAGCTTCTTCTGGCCCTCGGGGGTGTCGGTGGCGCCCAGCTTCTCGGCGATCTTGTTCATCAGGACGGCCCGGCGGGCGACGTCGTCGATCCGGTCGGGCGCCACGCCCCGCTGCTGGAGCAGCACGGCCGCCATCTGCTCCTCGCCGCCGCTCTGGCGGGCGAACTCGCCGCGGGCCTGCTGGATCTCGCCGCGGCTCGCGGTGACCCCGTTGTCCTCGGCGACCCTGTCGACCACCCGGTCGAAGATCATGTCGTGCAGTTTCTGCCGGCTGAGGTCGCCGGTCTCCCGGAGGAGTGTCGCGGACTGCGGCGAGGCCTGCTGCGCGGCCCGCACGTCCTCGACCTGGGCCTGGAGGCTGGACACCTCGATCCGCTGCCCGCCGACGACGGCCGCCGCCCCCGGGTGGGCGTCACTGCCGCAGGCGGTGAGCAGCGGGGCCGCGGCGAGGAACGCGGCGGCGGAGACGGAGAGCGCAGTGCGGCGGTGCAAAGGAGCCTCCCGGCGTGGGTCGTGCGTCAGTGGGACGACCGTGCGGTGATCGATGTTAGGCAGTCGCCGTGGCCCGGGCCACTACTTGGAGGCGACTGTTTCGGTCAACGACTCACGTGTTCGGGTGGTGTCGGGTCCCAGCATGATCGTCCGGGACAGCACGAAGGTGACGGGGATCGCCGCCGCCGCGGCGATCAGCGGCGCGTAGGTGCTGTCCACGCCGAGCAGGTCGACGAGGACGTAGACGCCGACCGTCGTGATGACGAAGTTCGCCGCGTTGGTCAGCGGGAAGAGCAGGAACTTCCGCCAGGTCGGGCGGGTGCGGTAGGTGAAGTACGAGGTGAGGAAGAACGAGCCCACCATGGACAGCGCGAAGGCCAGGACGTGCGCGGCGATGTACGGCAGCCCGCGGCCGAGAAGCAGGTAGAGCCCGTAGTACGTGCCGGTGTTCACGGCGCCGACCAGACCGAAGCGCACCACCTGCCAGGTCACGGCGGTTCGGGTCATCGCCGGAGGAGCTCCTCGTCACGTGCGGCGGAGGCGGAGGCGCGGCGCGGTCCGGGGACGACCGCGTTGGAGGCCTGCACCAGGTAGTGCGGGCGCCGCTTCACCTCGTAGTAGATACGGCCGACGTACTCGCCGACCAGTCCCAGCATCACCATCTGGACACCGGCGAGCGCCGTGACCGTCACGAGCAGGGTGACATAGCCCGGCGTGTCCACCCCGTTCACCAGGGCGACACCGACGATCCAGGCGGCGTACGCGAAAGCCACCGCGACCAGCATCATTCCGAGATAGACGGCGGCACGCAGGGGTTTGTTGTTGAAGGAGATAAGGCCGTCGAGACCGTAGTTGAGCAGCTTTCCGAACGTCCATGTGGAACGTCCCTGCTCGCGCACCACGTTCTCGTACTCGAAGGTCGTCGTCCGGAATCCGACCCAGGCGAAGAGACCCTTCGAGAAACGGTTGTATTCGGTCAGTTCCAGAATCGCGTCGACCGTACGGCGGGAGAGGAGCCGGAAGTCGCCGACGCCGTCGACCAGCTCGACGTCCACGAGCCGGTTGATCGCCCGGTAGTACGCGCGGGCCGTCAGCGTGCGGGTGACCCGGTCGCCGGTGCGGGTGCGCCGGGCGATGACCTGGTCGTATCCCTCCGCGTGCAGCGCCACCATGCGGTGCACGAGCTCCGGCGGGTGCTGGAGGTCGGCGTCCATGATGACGACCGCGTCGCCGGCCGCGTGCTGGAGGCCGGCCAGCATGGCGGCCTCTTTGCCGAAGTTGCGGCTGAAGGAGACGTAACGCGCGCGGGGATCGGCACCGGCGATCCCCTGCAGGAGGGTCAGCGTTCGGTCACGGCTTCCGTCGTCCACGTAGACGATCTCGAATTCCCCCTCGAAGCGGGAGAGTTCCTTCGTCACATGGTCGTGGAAGCGACCGATGATCTCTTCTTCGTTGAAGCACGGGACCACGATCGAGAGCAGCACACACGACACGACAACCGGTGCGGATGGCGCCGTCGGATTCCACCGGTGACCTCCAGGCGACCATTCAATGAACTGCCCGGATCGGGGGCGGATTTCGGCATTATCACTGCCATATTCGTTCCACGATGAAGATCCGGAAGATCTGGAAGAACCGGCCGGTGGCGGGCGGTACGGGCCGCGCGCCCGCGCTGGCCGGACTGCTCACCGTCCTCGCCGTGTGCGCGGGCGACGCCGTCGCCGACACGTTCCCGTTCGGCTCGCACCGGCGCAGCGTCAACGACCTGGGCAACGAGTACCTGCCCTTCCACGCCCACCTGTGGGACCTGCTGCACGGCCGGGCCGACGGCGGACTGCTGCTGAACTGGCAGTCGGGCTGGGGCACCAGCTTCCTTCCCGACCTCGGCACCTATCTGACCAGCCCCTTCGCGCCGCTCGTGGCCCTCGCGCCACGCGCGGACCTGGCCTACGCGCTCTACGCGATCACCGTCCTGAAGATGGCGGCCGCGGCCGCCGCGATGGCGTTCACGCTGCCGCGGATGCGGCCGGGCGTGTGGTGGGGAGCGGGGCTGCTCGGCTCCGCGTACGGACTGTGCGGCTGGGCGGTCCTGGAGGCCGTCTACAACCCGATGTGGATGGACGGCCTCATCGCCTTCCCACTGCTCTGCCTGGTGGGCGTGTGGGTACGCGAGGGGCGCCGGCCGCTGCTCGGGCCGCTGGTCGTCGCCGTGTGCTGGACCGCCAACTTCTACACCGCGTACATGGCGACGCTGGGCGCCGCGCTGGTGCTGCTGGTGACGGCCCCGCGGTGGCGGGTGCTGCTCCGCGGCGCGGTGACGGTCCTCGTCGGCGTCGGCCTGGCGGCGCCCGTCCTGGTCCCCGTCTTCCTCGGCACGCGGCAGGCCTTCCCGGGCGTCGTCCGGGACTTCACGGCGGCGGACGGCGCGGACCTGGCGGCCCGGCTGATGCCCGCCACGTACGGCTTCTCCACCCCGGCCCTCTTCGTCTTCACCGCGGTCCCGGTCCTCGCGGCCTCCCTGCTCTTCCGCCGCCGGTGGCTGTGGCCGGCCGTGGTGGCGGGCGTGGCGCTCTCCCTCCAGTGGGGCCCGACCCACCTGGTCTGGCACTGCTTCGCGACGCCGAACGGCAGCCCGTACCGCCAGACCTTCGTCCTGACCGGCGTGCTGGTCCTCGCGGCGTGGGCGGCCATCGCCGACGGCCTGCCGGACCGGCGCTCCCTGCTCGGCGGCGCGGCGGTGGTCGGTCTTCCGGCCCTCGCGGCGCTGGGCAGCGACGAGGCGACACCGTGGGGCTGGGCGCTGTTCGCGGCGGGCCTCGCGGTCGTGGTCGCGGTCCCGTCCGTACGGCGCGGGCGGCTCGCCGCCCTGCTCCTGGCCGCGGTCCTGGTGGCCCAGGCCTCGGCGACGACGGCCTGGGGCGACAAGGAACGGCTCGCCCGGCTGGACGACTACCCCGTGTGGAGCGCGGCCGACGGCCGCCGGACCGCCGCCCTCGCCGAGGCCGACGGCTGGCCCGCCTACCGCACGGACTCCGGCCGCACCCAGCGCACCGGCAACGAGCCGATGATGCTCGGCACCCAGGGCGGCTCCTACTACAGCAGCCTCACCCCCGACGTCCTGACCCGCACCATGGCCGCGCTCGGCGTCGGCTGGACCTCCCGCGGGCGCAACCTCCAGAGCCTGGACAACCCCGTGACCGACGCCCTCTTCGCGGTCGGCGCGCGCTGGCGGGACGGCACGGTGGTCCGTACGGGCCCGGCCCTGCCCCTCGTGACGGTCCGCCCGCCGGGCCCGGCCCCCGTCTACGGGCGTTCCCCGTTCCGCAACCAGGAACTCCTCCTGGGCGCGCGGGTGTACGAGCCGCCGGCGGCGGACGGCGCCTGCCGGTCCGGCACCGAGGTCTTCCTCTCGGCCCCCGACTTCACCGGCCGGGCCCGGCTGGGCGACCGCACGGTGAAGCTGCGCGGGCAGCTGCCGAAGTGGCGCGCCACGGTCACCTCCCTGGGCGTCCAGAAGGTGCCGGGCCTGCGCCCGGAGGTCCCGCCGAAGGCGGAGGTCGCCTGCCTCGACCACACCCGCCTGCGGGCCGCCGTCACCGCCCTGCGGGCCACCGCCCCGGCGTCGGTCCGGGTGACGGACACCGGCTTCCGCGCCGTCCTGCGCCCCGGCGCCACCGGAACGCTCGTCCTCTCCTCCCCCGCCATCGAGGGCTGGCGCTGCGACGGGCGCCCGGCGGCGTCGTACGGCGGCCTGGTGGCCGTCCCGTTGACGGCCGGTCAGCGCCAGGTCGACTGCACCTTCCGGCCACCGGGGCTCCGCGCGGGCCTGGGCACGGGCGCGGCGGCGCTTCTGGCGCTCGCGGGGTGGGTGGCGGTGCTCCGGACGCGCCGGCGCCCGGCCGTCCCGGTGGCGCGTGCGGCCGAGGACGCGGCCGCCGCGGCCGGACCGCCCGTCCCCGCGGCGCGTCCGTAGCGTTCAACCGCCATTCATTGCAATGGACGCCGGATACCCCTCGTTTCGATGTTGCGTTAGATACGCATCCGTTGCAACGATTTCCCTCTATTGACCTGCCGATATCCCAGGTTGGCGCAACATACTTGTTGCCGACTCCTCGAACGCAACGTAGCGTTTCCATCGTCAGAAACGACGGGCCGCAAGGGTCCGCGCTGCACACCGAGGAGAACCGTCATGCAGAAGTTCGCCACCGCCGCCCCCGTCACCGCCGTCGTCGAGATCCCCGCAGGGCGCATCCGGTTCGTCGCCACCGACCGCTCCGACGCCACCGTCGAGGTCCTGCCCGCCGACTCCTCCAAGAGCCGCGACACCAAGGCCGCCGAGCAGATCGAGGTCGACTTCACCGACGGCGTCCTGCGGGTCGCCACCCCGGCCGCGGACAGCCGGATCCTGGGCGACCGCGGCTCCGTCGAGGTCACCGTCCAGCTGCCCGCCGGCTCCCGCGTCGAGGGCAAGGCCGCCGCCGCCGAACTGCGCGGCGAAGGCCGGCTCGGCGACGTCGTCTTCGAGGGCGCCTACCGCCGGATCCAGCTCGACGAGACCGCGAGCCTCCGCCTCACCGCCACCGACGGCGACGTGGAGGTCGGCCGGCTCGGCGGCCCCGCGGAGATCAGCACTCAGCGCGGCGCCGTCCGGATCGCCGAGGCCGTACGCGGCACGGTCGCCCTGAGCACCCGGTCCGGAGACATCCACATCGGCGCCGCACGCGGCGTCTCCGCCACCCTCGACGCCGGCACCGCCTACGGCCGCGTCAGCAACGCCCTTCGCAACGAGGGCAACCCGGAGCTCGACATCCGCGCGACCACCTCCAACGGCGACATCACCGCCCGCAGCCTGTGATCCGCACGGGGAAGCCGTGCGACACGACACGGTCGGGCGTGACCCAGGTCACGTCCGGCCGTGTCACAGCCCGGCGGGCCGTCTCGTCCCAGGGTTGAAGCCGCTCCGGCAAGGCGACGGCGACAACGGAAGAACGCAGAAGGAGCCCACCATGGAACCGCGTCTCAACATCTTCGGCAGCCCCGTCTCCGCCAAGCTCGTCAAGCACCTCGTCGCGGCGAACAAGGTCGTCGAGGACGCCGGGGTGCCGCTGACCACCCAGGAGCTCGTGAAGATCCGCGCCAGCCAGATCAACGGCTGCGCCGGGTGCCTGGACATGCACACCAAGGAGGCCGTCGCCGCCGGCGAGACCGCCGTCCGCCTCGCCCTGGTCGCCGCCTGGCGCGAGGCGAAGGTCTTCACCGAGGCCGAGCGCGCTGCCCTCGCCCTGGCCGAGCACGGCACCCGCCTCGCCGACGGATACGGCGTCCCGGACGAGGTCTGGGAGAACGCGACCAAGCACTACGACGACGACCAGCTCCTCGCCCTCACCTCGCTCATCGCCCTCATCAACGCCTTCAACCGCCTGAACGTCATGCTCCAGGTCCCGGCCGGCGACTACGTGGCCGGCCAGGCCGCCGCGATGCACGCCTGAACGCCCACCGCTCACCCCCCGTGCTCCTCCGCGAGATGCCGCCGGAGGAGCACGTTCGCGTCCGCCTCCGCGCTCCCGTCGTACCGCGACCGCGCCTCCCGCCGCCGTACGGCGAGCCCGTCACCGTACGCACACCCCGCCACCGCCACGGGCGGCGCCGGGAACCTCCGCGTCCGGCAACCCGACGGCCGCGGCCCGCACCCGCTCGTTCACCGCCCTCAGACCCGCGCTCAGCCGCTCCGCCTGCGGATATTCGGGTGAGCTGGTCCAGGATTCGGCCGCTGTCGCGCACCTCCGGCTCAGATACGATCAAGTTCGCGATCGAGCCCATTCCCCCTCCGATTCGCGGAAGTTCATCATGCAGTTGTGGGAGGAGGCCGTCGGCGACCTCCAGACACTCGCCGCCCAAGGCAGGGTCAAAAACATGGCGGAGAAGCGCGACTGGACGTACGAGGGGACGGAGCTCGCCTGGCTCCAGGAGGGGCTGGGGCGGGCGGAGCCGGGGCCCGGGCATGTGGTGTCCGAGCTCGTCCCGGGCGGATTCGAGGCGTACGTCCGGATCTTCCACCGCTTCGAGGCCACCGACGGCTCGGGTCGTACGCGCACCTGGCGGGCGTGGGCCGAAGAGTCGGCCGTCCCGTTCCGTGCCGAGCTGTCCCACCGGCGGCTGCGGGACGACGCCCGGGAGGGCCCGGCGCGTTCGTTGTGGCAGGCCCCGGACGGGGCGCTCGACGACGACAGCCGGGAGGCGCTCACCCGCGTACTCGCAGGAGTCTCCGGCGAGCAGGCCGTCTTCTTCTTCGCCTACGACCTCGCGGCCCTGCTGCACGGCGAGGACGGGCCGATCGTCCGGTGTGCCTCGCCGGCCGGGCTGGAGACGGTCAGGGAAGAGCTGGCGTCGGTGGTCGGAGACAGCGGCCCCGAGTTCTGGTGGCCGCAGGACCGCAGTTGGGTGGTCACGAGTGACTACGACCTCCTGTCCACCTACGTCGGCTGCTCGGCGGAGACCGCCGAGCGGCTCCTGAAGGACGACGGACTCGAAACCCTGCCGGTCAGCCCCTCGACCCGCGTCGACTGGGACGCCTAGGCGACGATCCGCCGGCGGGGCGCGTGTTGCCCCGACGCGCCGGATCCCAGGTGATCGCGAGCCGGTGCCTAAGCTGCCCGGATGCGTATCACCAGACTCGTGGTGGGGGCCGCCCTGGCCGCTTCCGCCCTCTTACCCGTACCCACCGCCCACGCCGCCGGCGGCCTGGATCCCTTCGAGGCGAACTTCGCGCTGACCCGCGTGGACGGGGTGAAGACCGAGCTCATCGGCGCCGTCGAGGCCGCGGGGGTCTCGACGGCCCCGGTGAGCGAGGTGCTCGGCTCCCGGACCGGCCGGCCCGGCCTCTGCGCGCGACCGGCCTCAACGGCGCCCTGCGGCCCGACGGCTTCTGCTGGGACGACCAGGACGACAGGACCGGGTACACGGACACGGGCGGCGGGTGGATGCCGCAGGGCTTCGCCGGGGCGCACGCGTCGGGGACGGCGGACGGTACGTACCAGGGGCGGCCCCTGGTCGCCGCGTCCTGGTACTTCGGGACGATGGGCAGCCCCGAGGAGTACACCCGCGTCTCGATCGCCGAGTCGGCCGGGGGCGGCGCCCCCGTCTCGTACGGGCACGTCGCGCTGGTGGAGCCGGTCGCGGGCGGCGGGTTCACCAAGCCCGTCTTCCCGTCCCACGCGGACGGTCTGGCCTGGTACAAGGACCGGCTGTTCGTCGCGAACGGCGCCGAACTCCAGGTGTACGACCTGAACCACCTGTGGCGCATGACGGACACCACCGGCGCCGGGACCGGCCTGTCGGGCGGCACGAGCTCGGCCCGGTACCACCGCTGGGCACTGCCGCTCGTGGCCCGCTACAGCACCATCAGCACGGCGAAGCCCGACGACCCGTCGACGGCGTTCCTGCGCGGCACCCCGCGCGCCTGCGGGCCGGCCGCGAACAACTTCGGCGAGCTGTGCCTGAGCAGCCTGAGCGTCGACCTCTCCGACACCGCGAACGGACCCGCGCTGGTCTCGGTGGAGAACCGCTCGGAGGGCGGAGC
Organism: Streptomyces sp. NPDC101191; assembly: GCF_044767915.1. Lineage (NCBI taxonomy): Bacteria > Bacillati > Actinomycetota > Actinomycetes > Kitasatosporales > Streptomycetaceae > Streptomyces > Streptomyces sp. NPDC101191. The sequence goes on along the minus strand of NZ_JBIWOU010000013.1, from coordinate 140,545 downwards.
ACGGGTCGTCCGCTGGCCGCTCGCCGACCTGGGGACGGGGACGCCCGAGCGGGTGGCCGCGTACGGGACGGCGTACACGAGCCCCGTGGGCGGCATCCAGGGCATCGCCAAGGGTGGCGACACCTTCTACGTGAGCGGCAACTGCCCCCCGGGTTCGCCGGCGGGGTACGGCTGTCTGCACGCGGCCCGCGCCGGTGAGGCGCCGCGGGTGCTGACCCAGGCGCCGTACCTGTCGCAGGGGCTCTCGTACGACCCGCGCGCGGGACGGCTCTGGGGGCTCAACGAGGCGCTGGAGAACGCGAGCGGCGGGCGCCGTGTCGTCTTCTCCGTCGATCCCGCCGCGGGCCGCGAGGCGGACGGCTGGTCCTGGCTGACCAATCCCCATCGCGCGGGCGCCGTCTGCGCGACGCCGCTCGGCAACGCCACGGCGAACGGCACCGTCGTCACCATCTGGTCGTGCACCGGTTCGGACGTCCAGCGGTGGCGGTACGACGCGGCCGACCACCTCCTCGTCCACCGGGCGAGCGGCCGGTGCCTGACGCCGAAGGCCAACGGGGCGAACGTCGACGGGGCGGTGCTGACCCTGTGGACCTGCAACCCGTCGAGCGACGTCCAGCGCTTCACCCCCGACGCCTCCGGCGTCCTGGTCAACGCCTACGGCAAGGCGATCAACCCGAAGGCGAACTCCATGGCGGACGGGGCGGTCCTCACCCTGTGGACGAAGGCGACCGGCGGGACGCCGAACGTGCAGGACTGGTCGGTGAGGGGCTTCTAGTGTTCCAGCTGTAGTTCTTGATCACTGTTGCGGAGGGACCTGTCGTTGCCGCCGCCCGCCGTCGATCGTGGGTGGCCTCGTCCGTGCCGCTGCGCCAGGCGGACCGGAGGGCCGTCTCCGGCGGCGGCAGGGTCTACAGGTCCAGCCTCTTCTGTTGATCAGAAACGGCTCGGGTTCTCATCGACATGAGGGGTCTGCACCGGGGTCGCCTGATCCGCCTCGACGGTCCTGGCCGCCTCGGCTGCTTCCCGGAAGGTGACGACCGCCTCGCCGTTCTCCCGCGCCCATGCGGTGAGCATCCTGATGGGCTCCTCCAGGGTTCGCCCGAGATCGGTCAGGGCGTACTCCACGCGCGGCGGCGCCTCGGCGTACGCGTGCCGCTCGACGAGCCCGTTGGCTTGGAGCCGGCGCAACGTCTGGGTCAGTACCTTGCGCGAAATGCCACCGCTCAGCTCGACCAGCTCGCCGTGGCGCAACGGGCCGTCGGTCAGCGCGAAGAGCGTGACCATGGACCACTTGCTGGCGATGATCTCCATGGCCAGGAGAGCGGGACAGTCGGCGAGGAAGACGATTCCGGGTCGCAGGCTCACGCCCCGAAGGTTACCTGGAGGTTCCTGGTGGCCGCCTATCGTCGTCGAGGTGCGCACGCCCCCTTACTCGCATCTCGCACGATTGAGGTTTCAGCCATGTTCGTCTCCCTTGCCGTCGTCACCGTGCTCATGTCGGCGCTTCTCCTGGTGTCGGCCGGGGCCAAGTCGCTGCGGACACGGCACATCACCGAGCAGATATCCACCCTCGGAGTGCCGCCGAGCATGATGCCTTTCCTGATCGGCGCTCAGATCGCGGGCGCGGCCGGTGTGATCGCCGGACTCTGGTGGGGACCCGTCGGAATCGCCGCCGCGATCGGCCTGACGCTCTATTTCGCCGGGGCGGTCGCCTTCCACCTGCGCGTCGGCGACCGCAAGGGCGCGTCTCCGGCGGCGGTCCTCACCATGGCCTCCGTCGCCCTGATCGTGCTGCGTGCTGCCACCCTCTGACAACGGACAGCCAGTCTGACGCTGTCTTGATCGTGCCGAGTGAGGTTGGTCTCCGATGAGGACGGCCACCGTTGATCATCGTGGGTCGTGTCGCCGAACGACAGCCCTGCTCGCACCGGCCCGCGACCTTGCCCCGGCGCCGAAGACGCGGAAAGGGGCCGGCCCCTGCGGGCCGGCCCCTCCCCCGTGCGTGGGGCGAACTACTTCGCCGCGACCTCTTCGAGGCAGAGGACGAACTTGTCCGAGCCCAGCTGCTGGGCGAGCGCCGAGTACTTGGTCTCGTCGCACTTGTTCAGGTCGAAGGTGTCCTCGTGGACCGCGGCGACCTTGAACAGGTCCTTGACGCCGGAGGAGCAGTCCTTGGTGTCGACCTTCGGGTCGTTCTCCGCACCGGAGACGGTGACGCACTCGCCGACCTTGGCGTGCACGGGGGCGTCGCCGGTCAGGTGCGGCAGGCCGACCTTGACGGCCACGGCGACGATCACCAGTACGACGAAGCCGCCGATCTTCTTGAGCACGCCACCCTTCTTCTGGGGCGCGGGGGCCGGCGCGGGCGCACCCTGAGCGGCGAACGGGTCGGACGGCGGAGGCGTGGTCATGGAGTGATCCTCGAACAGGAAGGCGTGGACACGATCAAACGCGCACGTTACACAGCGCGAATTGCCCAAATGGGACGTCTTCTTGTCGTTCGCCAATCGGATACGCAGTCGTGATCCTGCCGACCCGTCAGAACCCGCGCCCCATCTGCCGCTGACGCTCCAGCGCCCGCCGCAAATCACCCGCAAGCGGGTGATACGGGCCGTATTCTCGCTCCACGTCGAACAGGAGCCCGCTCAACTCGCCCTGTCCCGCCGCGTGGTCCCCCCGCGCCAGGAGCAGCAGCCCGATCCGGTGCCGGATGTCGAAGAAGCGGGACCGGCGCTCCGGATCGGCGCCGCCCTGCGCGTAGTACGGCAGGAGCGCGCGGTACTCGGTGAGCGCGGCCGCCGGGTCTCCCAACTGCTCCAGGCACAGTGCCGCGTCGTAGCGGAACTGCAGGGCCTGCGGATCGGCCGGGCCGGCCTCCGCCACGCGGTCCTCGGCGAGGCGGCGCAGTTCGGGCAGGGCGCGGCGGTACTGACCGTCGTCCAGCAGCGTCGTCGCGTACTGCTTGCGCAGGATGCGGACGACCGGAGAGCGCTCGCCGTGCTCGGCGGCCGCCGCCGGCAGGATGCCGCCGAGGATGTCCACGGCCCGGGTGATCGAGCCTTCGGCGAGCAGCCGCTTCACCTCGTCGACGGCCGCCGCCACGTCCGGCTTCGCCGGTGCGTGCACCGGCGGCGGGGGCGCCGCGACCTGCACCGCCCGGTCGGGCCACGGCGCGTGCGGCCGCCGGAACGGACGGGTCGGGTCGAGCGGGCCCGAGGGACCCGCCGCGCCGCGCGGCGGCAGGAGCGGCAGCAGCGCCTCGTACACCTCCTGCGCGCCCGACGGACGCGCCTGCGGCTCCTTCGCGAGCAGGCGCAGCACGAGCGCTTCGAGGGTCTCGGGCACCTCGGGGCGCAGCCGGCGGACCGGGACGGGCGGCTCGTACAGGTGCCGGTGCAGCACGCCGAGCGCCGTGGAGCCCGCGAACGGCACGTTTCCGCTGAGGAGTTCGTGCAGCAGCACGCCGAGCGCGTACAGGTCGGTGTACGGGCCGACGACGCCGCCCATGGCCTGCTCGGGCGCCATGTAGGCGGGGGTGCCGATGGGCGAGCCGGTATGGGTCAGGCGGGTGGTGTCGGTGTCGGTGTCGAGGACGGACGCGATGCCCAGGTCGAGCACGGTGACGGTGCCGTCGGGACGGACCATCACGTTGCGCGGCTTGAGGTCCCGGTGCACGATCGGCACCGCGTGCACGGCCGCGAGCACGGCGCACAGCTGGGCGGCCACGGACACCGCCCACGGCCACGGGTACGGGTCCTGCTCGGCCAGGTGGTCGGCGAGGTCGGCGCCCTCCACGTACTGCATGACCAGATACAGCTCGTCGCCGTCGCTGCCCGCGTCGTGGACGGTGACGAGGCCGGGGTGGTCGACCTGCGCGGTCACCCGGCACTCGCGCACGAAGCGGCGCCTGAGCTCCTCCGCCGCCGTGGCCGGGCCGCTGATGGTGACGGGGCTGAGCAGCTTGACGGCCACCCGCCGGTCGAGCCGGCCGTCGTAGGCGGTCCAGACCTGGCCCATGCCGCCCTGTCCGATGAGCGTGGACAGCTCGTACCGACCGCCGATGACGCGGCCGTTCACTGCCCGCCTTCCCGGGGGTCCTTGCGGAGCAGGTGGCTGAGCTCGTCGAGCTCGGCGCGGACCTGGTCGATGCGGGGACTGGCCACCGGCGGCTGCTGCGGAGCGACCTGCCGGGGCTGGGGCTGGGGCTGCGTTTGCGGCTGCGGCTGCGTCTGGGGCTGGGGCTGGGGCTGGGGCGGGTAGCCGTAGCCGGGCTGCTGCGGCACCGTCGCCGCGTACGGGTTGTACGGCGGCGGCACCTGACCGCGGGTCCCCGTGCGGTCATGACGGATGTCCACGACCAGGAAGTACGCCGTGAACGCGGCCGCGTTGACGAGGACGAGCCCCACGGCCCAGTCGGCCTGGGTCGTGTCCGGGTCGTCGGGCATCAGGACGATGCCGGCGATCACGACCGCCACCGAGACGGCGAGCAGCACCCAGTCGGCCACCCGGCGGGTCAGCAGACCGATGCGCAGCGCCGTCACCCAGGTCAGGAGGCCGCAGCTGAGCAGCGGGAGCACCGCGAAGACCACCCGCAGCACGATGACGTTCACCGGGACGCCGCTCGGCGGTGGCGTGGGCTGGGGATAGCCGTGGCCGTACATTGCTGCTCCCGGATCGGTCCTGCGAGGGTTCTGTCGGGGATGAGCGTATACACCGGCGGCGACAGCCACCTCAGGGTTCTCCGGACCGAGACCTTCAGGGCTCCACGGTGCCGTCCGCCAGGCCGTCGTACATCCCCTGCACCAGCTGCTCGCCGAGCCGCCCCGCGAGCCGCAGCGCCTCCTCGAACTCCGCCAGGGCGCGGAACCGGGCGCCGTACCGCCGCTGTTCGATGAGCGGCAGCCGCGGCAGCTGGAGACGGCGGACGTCGAGCCGGGTCGCGGTGGAGGCGTACGAGCTGGCCTGGCGTTTGTTGGCGGTGGCGCGCAGGAAGCCGGCCAGGAACCAGGGGTCGAGGGCCGCCGGGTCGGGGCGCAGCAGGTGCACGTTCCGGCCGAGGGCGGCGCCCGCCGTCGCCGCGTCGACGACCCGGGCGACCGCGCCGCCGCCGAGGACCGGGACGACCACGTCGCCGGCGGCGAGCAGCACCGGCTCATCGGCCGGAGCGTCGGCCGGGGCCTCCGGGAGCGCGCCGGACGGCGCCTGACCGGCCAGGACGTCGGTGTCGGTGAGCACGGCGACCGGGCCGGACCCGGGGTGGGCGCCCGCCGTGCCGGTACCGCCCGCGCGCAGCGTGAGGGCGCCGGCCCGGGCGAGTTCGCCGACGGTCGTCGCGGGCCAGCGGACGGTGCCGGGGGCGGCGCCGGTGTCGGCGGCGGGGGGCGGGGTCAGCTCGCGGGTGCGGAGCAGCGTCTCCGTGAGGCGCGTGCGCACCCCGGCCAGCTGGGCCGCGCCCTCGGCGGCGGCGGGCGGCGGCAGGTGCCGGGCGGGGGCCAGGTCGACGTCGTCGTCGAGGAGTTCGATGACCGGCACGGCCCGGCTCCCGCCCGGTGTCCCGCCGATCGTGCCGTCCCGGTCGAAGGGCCGCCAGGCGGCCAGGACGGCAGTCTCGACGGCCGGCCAGTCGAGCCGATCGCGGCCGCCGCCTGTCTCGGACGCGGTGTCGACGAGCAGCAGCTCGGCCGGCGGGCGCTCGCCGGGGACGGGCCGGCGCAGCACCCACAGGTGCAGCGGGATCCCGTACGGGGGCGCCGCGCCGGCCGGCAGGGCGACGACGGCCCGCAGGGCGCCGCGGCGCAGCAGGTCGGCGCGGATGCGGCGGCCGGAGCGGCGGGAGGCGGCGGCGGGAGGCATGAGGAGGACGGCGGTGCCGCCGGTACGCAGCCGGGCCAGGCAGTGCTGCACCCAGGCCAGCTCGGACTCCGTACGCGCAGGGAAGCCGTACTCCCAGCGCGGGTCGTAGGCCAGTTCGTCGTGGCCCCAGTTGCGCTCGTTGAACGGCGGGTGGCAGAGCACGGCGTCGGCGGCGAGGGCCGGGAAGGCGTCGGTGCGGAGGGTGTCGCCGGGCAGGACCCGGACGTCGACGGCGGCGTCGGTGCCGAGCGCGAGTCGCAGGGCGGTGAGCGCGGCGAGGTCGGGGTCGGCGTCCTGGCCGTGGAGGGCGGTGAGGGTGTCCCCGGTGGCCGCCGCCGCGCGCAGGAGGGAGCCGGTGCCGCAGGCCGGGTCGAGGACGGTGGCCGCGGGTCCCGCGAGGGCGGCCATGAGGGCGGCGGGACCGGGCGGGGTGAGCGTGTACTGGCGCGGGTTGGCGTCGAGGTGCCGGCCCAGCAGGAAGTCGAATGCCTCGCGGGGGCTCGTCCGGGCCGCGAGCTCGGCGACCCCGCGCACCAACGGGACGGAGGGGCGGAGCGCACGGGCGGTGGGCGTGCGAACGGCCCGCTCCGCGCCGAAACGCTCCGTCAGCGTCTCCTCCAGCGGCACCGGGAGCAGCTCCGCGAGCCGGTCGTCGGGCGCGCCGGCGAGCGCCGGCCAGGCCGCCGCCCGGTACCGGACGAGGAGGAGGACGCTGCCCGCGTGGGCGAGGGCGGTGACGGCGCCGGCGGGATGGCCGGCGACCTCCTGCCACACCCGCTCGCCGAGCGGGACCTCGGCGAGCTTGCCCTGGTCGCGCAGCCAGGCCTCGACGTCGGCGAGGGCGAAGGACGGGCTGGTCTCGGTGCCGCCGACCGGCTTGGGGAAGTCGGCGTGGCGGCGGCGCCAGTTGCTCACGGCCGCCCGGCCGACCCCCGCGAGGCGGGCGATACCCGCGGCGGTCACCTCGGCTGCGCTGTCGGGCACCTGCCTCAACTCCCTCAATGGCGTGTGTGTGCCGCAGATCTTACTGACGAACGTCACCGACACCACTTCACAGCGTGAGCCGATCAATTTTCTGTGAACCGTGTTGACTCGGTTCACAGTCTCTGTTGTCATTGATCCATCGCGTCAGACGAACTCACTGTCGGGAGGGCACACCCATGTCGTACGACACGCAGCTCCCGCACGCCCCGTTTCCGGCGGTCGGCTGACCCGCGCCACCGCCCGACGCCCCGCCCCCTTCCCGCCCTCCCGCCACTCCCCCGCGCACCACGTACGCCCCCGATCCCCGGAGAACCCACCATGCCTGCCACCGCCCTCCTCCGCCGCGCCGCCCTCGCCGCCTCCCTCTGCGCCGCCGTCGCGCTCGGCGCGACCGCCTGCGGCCCCTTCTCCGGGGGCACGAAGGACGACGCCAAGCCCGCCGGACCCTTCGGCGGACTGAGCGGGCCCCAGATCGTCGACAAGGCGATCGGGGCGACGAAGACGGCGGACTCGCTCACCCTCGACATCGACCTGAAGACCACCGACGGCCCGGTCAAGGCGAACCTCGCGACCGACGTGCGGGGCCGCTGCGCCGGCACGATGACGCTCGGCGTGACGGGCACCGCCGAGCTGATCAGGCCGGACGCCGAGGCGGTCTACATGCGCTTCGACGAGGCGTTCCTGAAGGAGCAGGCGAAGGGCGAGTCGCCCGAGGTCCAGGCGGCGGTGCTCAAGGAGCTCAAGGGCCGCTGGGTGAAGACCGACGCCAAGGACCCGGACGCGAAGGAGAGCCTCGCCCTGTGCGACCTGAAGTCGCTGCTCGCCGAGTTCGAGCAGGGCTCCGACGGGGCGGCCAAGGGCCAGGAGACCACGGTCGGCGGGAAGAAGGCGCTCACGCTGACGCAGTCCTCCGGCTCCGAGAAGACCACGGTCTACGTGGCCACCGAGGGCAAGCCGTACCTGCTGAAGATCGTCACGACCGGCGGCAAGGAGCCCGGCACGATCGCCTTCTCCGACTACGACAAGCCGGTCGTGGCGAAGGCGCCGGCGAAGAAGGACGTCGTGGACGAGAAGAGCCTCGGCTGACCCTCCGGCCCGTCCGTACGGGGGACGGACGGGCCGGACGGCATCCGGAAGACGAAAGGCGTGAAGGCCTCCGGAGGGGGGTGGCCTTCACGCCTTTCTGTATGTCGGGGGGCGGGCCGGGGTCCGGCTCAGATGGCTCGGGCCGGGGTCCGGCCCAGATGGCTCGGACCGGGGTCCGGCTCAGATGGCTCGGACCGGGGTCCGGCTCAGATGGCTCGGACCGGGGTCCGGCCCAGATGGCTCGGACCGGGGTCCGGCCCAGATGGCTCGGACCGGGGTCCGGCCCAGATGGCTCGGACCGGGGTCCGGCTCAGATGGCGTGGCGGACCCAGACGTTCGGCTCGACGTACACCGCGTAGCCCCGGGAGGCCTCGCAGTGCACTGGCACCAGGGCGCCCTCGACCTCGACGGGGCCGTCGGTGTCGAAGGGCAGGCCGGTCCACTCGCGCCACTGCTCGACGGACCCGCCGACCGTCATCGACGCCGGGGCGACCTTCTCCACGGTGCCGCCCGCCCGGACGTGCACGCGCAGCCACGGGTCGTGCGGCAGGCCGTCCGCCTCGCGGGTGCGGAACGCGTACTCGTGGATGGAGGACGCGGCCTCCAGGTGCTTGGCGTTGGGACGCACGGGGGCGACCAGTTCGGCGAAGCCGAGGCGCTGGGTGTTGGCGCGCATCGCGGCCAGCATGCGGTGCGAGACGCCGTTGCCGAGCGCGCTCGTCGCGACGGTGATCTCGATCGCGCTGACGGTGTCCGGCGTGCGCCCGTGCCGCAGGTCGGAGAACGCCCAGAGCAGGACCTGGTCCCAGCCGGTGGCCGGCAGCTCGCCGCGGCCCTTGGCACGGAGCTCGAAGGGCACGCTGAAGCCGCGGGCGACGACGTCGGCCCCGGCGACCCCGTCGGTGGCGACGAGGACGTACTCGGGGAACTCCGCGACGATGCGGCCCATGTGGGACCAGCCGACCGGGTCGTACATCATGTACTCCGGCCAGAGGTCCTTCATGTTCCACATCCGCCCCTCGAGTTCGGGGCGTTCGGCGAGGGTCGTGATGTGCAGGTCCATGCGGGGGAGGTTAACGGGCGTTCGGTAGGGCGCAGAAACGGTTTTTCTCCGGCCTCAGACCTTCCCGATCCCCAGCGTGTTCTCGCCCGGCAGCAGTCCCGAGCCGATGACGGTCAGCCAGGGACCGCCGAGCAGGTCGGCGAGCCGGGTCGTGGCCTCCGGACCGAGCGCGGCCCAGGGGGCGGCGGCGAGCTCGTCCGTGCGGAGTTCGACCTCGGCCCGCAGGGCGCGGCCGGCGTCGGTGGCGGTGCCGTCGGGGTTCACGAGGCCGCGGGCGGCGAGGCGTTCCCGGGCGGCGGCCCACTCGTCCTCGCTCCAGCCGCGACCGGCGAAGGTGACCTCGGCGGCGGCGCCGACCGCGGCGAAGGAGACCAGGGACTCGACGGGGTCGAGCCCGGCGGCGAGGAGGGCGACGAGGTGTCCGTCGCCGCGGTGCTCCCGCAGGACCGTGGCGGCCTGCCAGAGGACCAGGTGCGGGACCTCGGACCAGGGCAGCTCGGCGTGGGCGGCGGCCAGCGGGCGCCCGTGGGTCCCGGCGGCCTCGGCGGCCCGCCGGGCGAGGGCGGCGGCCTCGGCGAGCCCGGGGCTCGCGAGGAACTCGTCGCCGAGGAGCGTCCGGTACACGCGGTCGGCCGCGCGGAGCCGGGCGGCGAGCACGTCGACGGGGGCGGCGACGGCCCAGGCGGCGGGGACGTACCGGGCGACCTTGGCGGGGCTGAAGCTGTAGAAGGCCGAGGCGACCCGCCCGGCGCCGACCGGGCCGAGGGCGGCCGCGCGCCAGGCGAAGTAGCTCGGCCAGCGCTCCTCGACGTCGTAGCCGAGGGCGGCGGCCTCGTCGAAGGCCTCGGGGGCGTAGTAGAGGACGGAGCTCAGCGGTTCGAGCAGGTGCCACATCTGGCGGACGCGGCCGGGCTCCACGGTCAGGGTTTCCACGGTCATGACTGCCTCCCTGGGTTCCTGGGGCGCGCCGGGCGCCGGCCCGGTCCCCTCGGTCTCGCACAGCTCATCTTGTCACTGACAAGATTGCTCCCGCCGTCCGAACTTGTCAATGCCTAGATTCCGCGTACGCTGCTGCCATGACCAGTGGCACCGGCCGGCGCACCTACCACCACGGCGACCTGCGGCAGGCCGTCCTCTCCGCCGCCCTCGACGTCATCGCGACCGAGGGGCCGGGCGCCCTGAGCCTGCGCGACCTCGCGCGCCGCGCGGGCGTCTCGCACGCCGCCCCCGCGCACCACTTCAAGGACCGCACCGGACTGCTCACGGCGATCGCCGCCCAGGGCTACGACCTGCTCGCCGAGGCCCTCGCCGACGCCCCCGACCTGCGCGAACGCGGAGTGCGCTACGTACGCTTCGCCGCCGCCCACCCGGCGCACTTCCAGGTGATGTTCCAGCCCGACCTCCACCGCGCCGACGACCGCGAGCTGCTCGCCGCCAAGGAACGCGCCTCCACCGAACTCCGCGCGGGCGTCACCGGCCTCGCGGCCGGCGCCGCCGACCCGCGCGCCACGGGCATCGCCGCCTGGTCCCTGGCGCACGGCTTCGCGACCCTGCTGCTCACCCACAACCTGGACGACCCGCTGGCCGGCCGGGACCCGGGCGAGGTCTTCCACGCGCTCGCGGGCCTGACGTTCGGCTGACGCCCCGCCAACTTCTTTCCCTGGCACGGGAATAGTTGAAGTCGGCACGACCTTGATCCCCGTCGTACGCACTGACGACAACGGGGAAGCGATCAGCGACATGACCACCGGCACCAGCACCCTCCGGCGAGCGGGCATCGCCCTGCTCGCCACCCTCACCCTGGCCACCGTCCCGGCCACCGCCGCCACGGCCGACAGCGCGACCGCGGGCCGGTCGGCGACCGCCGCCGGCGCCTGGCACGGCGCGTGGGCCGCGTCGCCGCAGGCGCCCGCCGCGCCCTTCGGCCCCAACTGGTCGCAGCAGGGCTTCGCCGACCAGACCGTCCGGCAGATCGTGCGGGTCACCGCGGGCGGCACCAGGGCCCGGATCGAACTCACCAACCGCTACGGCACGACCCCGCTGCGCGTGACCGGCGCGACGGTCGCCCGCACCGCCGGGGGCGGTGCGGTGGAGCCCGGTTCGGTCCGCGCGCTCACCTTCGGCGGCCGCGGCGCGGTCACCGTGCCGGCCGGCGGCACCCTGCTCAGCGACGGCGTGCCGTTCCGCACCAAGGCGCTCGAGTCGGTCACCGTGACCCTCTACCTGGCCGGCCCCACCGGCCCGGCCACCTTCCACCACATGGCCTCCGCCACCAGCTACCGGGCGTCCGGCGACCACCGGGCCGACGCCTCGGGCGCCGCCTTCACCGAGACCGGCACCTCCTGGTACTACCTGTCCGGCGTCGAGGTCTCCGGCGGCCCCCGCACCGCCCGCCGGGACGGCATCGTCGCCTTCGGCGACTCCATCACCGACGGCGTCGGCTCCACCACCGACGCCGACAACCGCTACCCCGACGAGCTCGCCGAGCGCCTCGCCGCCACCGGCCGCCCGCGCGCGGTCCTCAACCACGGCATCGGCGGCAACCAGGTCGTCAACGACACCACCTGGGCGGGCGAAGCGGGCGTCGTGCGCTTCCGCAAGGACGTGCTGACGGAGAAGGGCGTCGGAACGGTGATCCTCCTGGAGGGCATCAACGACATCGGCGGCAGCACCCCCGCCTTCCCCGGCGGCCCCACCCCCGAGGTCTCCGTGAACCGGCTCGTCGAGGGCCACCGCGCCCTCATCCGCCAGGCCCACGCCCACGGCCTGAAGGTCGTCGGCGCGACCCTCACCCCGATCAAGGGCTCCTTCTACGACACCCCGGAGAACGAGGCCAAGCGGGAGGCCTTCAACGCGTGGGTGCGCACCTCGGGCGCCTACGACGCCGTGGTCGACCTCGACCGCGCCGTCGCCGACCCCGCCGACCCCGACCGCATCCTCCCGGCCTACGACTCCGGCGACCACCTCCACCCGGGCGACGCGGGCTACCGGGCGATGGCCGAGGCGCTCGACCTCGACGCGCTGTAGGCCCCGGCCCGTGACGGCACCCCGCGTCCCGGCGCGGGGTGCCGCCCCACGGGGGGCCGGCGCCGCCGGAGGACCGTGCGCGCACGTGTCCCCCCGCGAGGGGCACCGGGTCAGGAACCCAGGATCTCCGCCAGGAACTCCCCGGTCCACGCCAGCAGTTCACGGCCCACCACCGGCTTGCCGCCGATCTTCCCCGCCGTCGGGCGGGGAACCAGGATCTGGTGGACGGCCGGCTTGATGACCGTGCGCGGGTACAGGCGCTTCAGGCGCAGCTCCTGGGACTCGCGCAACTCCACCGGCGCGAAGCGGATGTTGGGCCCCTGCAGGACGATCTCGCCGACGCCGCAGGCGCGGGCCAGCATCCGCAGGCCGGCCACCAGGAGGAGGTTCTCGACCGGTTCGGGCAGCTTGCCGTAGCGGTCCGTGAGCTCCTCGCGTACCGCCTTGACGTCCTCCTCCGAGTTCGCGGAGGCGATCGCGCGGTAGGCCTGGAGGCGCAGCCGCTCGCCGGGGGCGTAGTCGTGCGGGACGTGCGCGTCGACCGGCAGCTCGATCTTGACCTCCAGCGGCGGCTCCTCCTCCACACCGCCCTCCAGGGAGGCCCGGTAGTCGGCGACGGCCTCGCCCACCATCCGGACGTAGAGGTCGAAGCCGACGCCCGCGATGTGACCGGACTGCTCGCCGCCGAGCAGATTGCCCGCGCCGCGGATCTCCAGGTCCTTCATCGCCACGTACATGCCCGCGCCCATCTCGGTGTGCTGGGCGATCGTCGCGAGCCGCTCGTGCGCCGTCTCCGTCAGCGGCTTCTCCGGCGGGTACAGGAAGTACGCGTAGCCCCGCTCGCGGCCTCGGCCCACCCGGCCGCGCAACTGGTGGAGCTGCGAGAGACCGAAGTTGTCGCCGCGCTCCACGATCAGGGTGTTCGCGTTGGAGATGTCGATGCCCGACTCGACGATCGTCGTCGAGACCAGCACGTCGAACTTCTTCTCCCAGAAGTCGACGACGACCTGTTCGAGCGCCGACTCCGACATCTGGCCGTGGGCCGTCGCGATGCGCGCCTCGGGGACGATCTCGCGCAGCCGCGCCGCCGCCCGGTCGATGGACTCGACACGGTTGTGGATGTAGAAGACCTGGCCCTCGCGCAGCAGTTCACGGCGGACGGCCGCCCCGATCTGCTTCTCCTCGTACGGGCCGACGAAGGTGAGGACCGGGTGCCGCTCCTCCGGCGGCGTGGTGATCGTCGACATCTCGCGGATGCCGGTGACCGCCATCTCCAGGGTGCGCGGGATCGGGGTGGCGGACATCGTCAGGACGTCCACGTTGGCGCGCAGCTTCTTCAGCTGCTCCTTGTGCTCGACGCCGAACCGCTGCTCCTCGTCGACGATGACCAGGCCCAGGTCCTTGAACTTCGTCTCGGAGGAGAACAGGCGGTGGGTGCCGATGACGACGTCGACCGCGCCGTCCTTCAGACCCTCCAGCGTCGCCTTCGCCTCCGTGTCCGTCTGGAAGCGGGACAGGGCACGGACGTTCACCGGGAACTGCCCGTAGCGCTCGGAGAACGTGCCGAAGTGCTGCTGCACCAGCAGCGTCGTCGGCACCAGGACGGCGACCTGCTTGCCGTCCTGGACGGCCTTGAAGGCCGCCCGGACCGCGATCTCGGTCTTGCCGTAGCCGACGTCGCCACAGATCAGGCGGTCCATGGGGACCGTCTTCTCCATGTCCTCCTTCACCTCGGCGATCGTCGACAGCTGGTCGGGCGTCTCCGCGTACGGGAAGGCGTCCTCCAGCTCCCGCTGCCAGGGGGTGTCGGGGCCGAAGGCGTGGCCGGGGGCCGCCATCCGGGCGCTGTACAGCTTGATCAGGTCGGCGGCGATCTCCTTGACCGCCTTCTTCGCGCGCGCCTTCGTCTTCGTCCAGTCGGCGCCGCCCAGCCGGTGCAGGGTCGGGGCCTCGCCGCCCACGTACTTGGTGACCTGCTCCAGCTGGTCGGTCGGGATGTAGAGCCGGTCGCCGGGCTGGCCGCGCTTGGCGGGGGCGTACTCGACGAGCAGGTACTCGCGGGTGGCGCCCTGCACGGTGCGCTGCACCATCTCGATGTAGCGGCCGACGCCGTGCTGCTCGTGGACGATGTAGTCGCCGGCCTCCAGGGTCAGCGGGTCGATCGTCTTGCGGCGCTTGGCCGGCATCCGCTGGCCGTCCTTGCCGGCGGCCTTCTGGCCCGACAGGTCGGTCTCGGTGAGCACGGCGAGCTTCAGCGCCGGATCGACGAAGCCGTGGTCGATCGCGCCACAGGCCACGTGCACGACCGACGGGGAGATCTGCGTCAGGTCGGCGTCGAGACGGGCCGCGATGCCCTCGCCGCCGAGGACCTCGACGGTGCGGGAGGCCGGTCCGTGCGCCTCCGTCACGAACACCGTGCGCCAGCCGTCGGCCAGCCAGCCCTTGGTGTCGGCGAGCGCGCGGGCGGTGTCGCCGCGGTACGACTCGGGGGCGTGCATGCCCAGCTTGAGCGTGTCGCCCCCCGCGTCGGTGGCGAAGCCCTCCGTCACCGCCTCGTCGGCGGCGAACGGCGACACCGACCACCACATCATGCCGAGCTCGCGCGCCCGGTCCCGTACGTCCGCGATCCCCCACAGGGAGGCCGCGCCGACGTCGATCGGCGCCTCGCCGCCGCCCGCGGTGGCCGCCCAGGAGGCCTGCAGGAACTCCTGGCTCGTCGCCACGAGGTCGGCGGCCCGGGTCCGCACCCGCTCCGGGTCGCAGACCACCGCCATCGAGCCCTTCGGCAGGACGTCGAGGAGCAGCTCCATGTCGTCGACGAGCACCGGCGCGAGGGACTCCATGCCCTCGACCGCGATGCCCTCGGCGATCTTGTCGAGCAGTTCTCCCAGCTCGGGGTGTTGCTCGGCGAGGGCGGCGGCCCGCTCCCGCACCTGGTCGGTCAGCAGCAGCTCCCGGCAGGGCGGCGCCCACAGTCCGTGCTCGGCGACCTCCAGGGACCGCTGGTCGGCGACCTTGAAGTAGCGGATCTCCTCGACGTCGTCGCCCCAGAACTCGATCCGGAGCGGGTGCTCCTCGGTGGGCGGGAAGACGTCCAGGATGCCGCCGCGGACGGCGAACTCGCCGCGCTTCTCGACGAGCTCGACGCGGGAGTACGCGGCGGCCGCGAGACCCGCCACGACCTCCCCCAGGTCGGCCGTCCCGCCGCTCCGCAGCGCCACCGGCTCCAGGTCGCCGAGCCCCTTGACCTGCGGCTGGAGCACGGAGCGGATGGGTGCGACGACGACGCTGACGGGTCCGGCCGCGGGGTCGTCGTCACGCGGGTGCGCGAGTCGCCTGAGCACGGCGAGACGGCGGCCGACGGTGTCGGAGCGCGGCGAGAGGCGCTCGTGCGGGAGCGTCTCCCAGGACGGGTAGTCGACGACCGTGTCCGGATCGAGGAGCGAGCGCAGGGCGGCGGCCAGGTCCTCGGCCTCGCGCCCGGTGGCGGTGACGGCGAGCACCGGGCGCTTCGTCTCCCGGGCCAGGGCCGCCACGGCGAAGGGGCGGGCCGCGGGGGGACCGACGAGGTCCACGTGGTGGCGATTGCCGTCCATGGCGGCCTTGACCGCCTCGGTGAGTGCGGCGTCCTTGACGACGACGTCCAGCAGACCGTGCAGGCTCATGAAGGGTCCATCCCGGCGAAGGTGGGCAACGCGAACGGCCCGACACGTCTCACGGGCCGGGGCTTCCAGCCTACGACGACGCGGCGACGATCACTCGTTCGTGTCGGACACACCCCTGACCTCCGCGACGCGGGCCGGGCCCGGCGGATCGCTCCGCCGGGCCCGGCCCGTCCCCCGTGCACGCGGCGCGCTAGTCCGTCGCGATCGCGTTCAGGACGTTCATGCGGCCCGCCCTGAAGGCCGGGATCAGGGCCGCGAAGAGGCCCACGAAGGCCGAGCCGACGAAGACCGCGACGATCGTCGGCCAGGGGATCTCCAGGACCTCCAGGCCCTCCAGGGCGAGGAGCTTCTGGGCCGCGGTGCCCCAGCCCAGGCCCAGGCCGAGGCCGAGGAGGGCGCCGAAGAGGGCGATGACCACGGACTCCAGACGGATCATGCGGCGCAGCTGCCGGCGCGAGAGGCCGATGGCGCGCATGAGGCCGATCTCGCGGGTCCGCTCGACGACCGACAGGGCGAGGGTGTTCACCACGCCCAGGATCGCGACGACGATCGCGAGGGCGAGCAGCCCGTAGACGATGTTCAGGAGCTGCCCGACCTGGTCCTTCAGGTCCTGCTTGTAGTCGGCCTGGTCGGCGACCTTGTACTGCGGGTACGGCTTCAGGGCGTCCTTGAGGGCCTGGTACGCGGCGGTCTCCTGGCCGTCCTTCGCCGTGGCGAAGACGATCATGCTCCTGGGCATCTTCTCCGCCGGCAGGTAGCGCTCGGCCGTCGTGATGTTCGTGTACATCACGCCCTTGTCGATGTTGTTCGCGTCGGAGGTGATCGCCGCGACCCGCAGCGTGGCCGTGCGGCCGCCCTGGAAGGCGACGGTGAGGCGGTCGCCGACCTTGACGCGGTGCTCGGCGGCGTAGTCGCTCCCGACCGACATGGCCCCCGGCCCGTACGCGTCCGGCA
This sequence comes from Streptomyces sp. NPDC101191, assembly GCF_044767915.1. Classification (NCBI taxonomy): domain Bacteria; kingdom Bacillati; phylum Actinomycetota; class Actinomycetes; order Kitasatosporales; family Streptomycetaceae; genus Streptomyces; species Streptomyces sp. NPDC101191. The sequence goes on along the minus strand of NZ_JBIWOU010000013.1, from coordinate 123,913 downwards.
GGGTGCCCGCCGTGGTGTCGCGGCGCACGTCCTTCGCGTAGGAGGGGTCGGCGGCGACCAGCCCGGTCTTCTTCCCGGCCTTGCCGTGCGGGTCGGTGACGGTGACCTCGACCCACTTGTACTCGGTGACGTGGTCCAGGCCCGGCGCCTTCTCGACCGCCGCCTGGGCCTGCGGCACGACCGGCTGCCCGTTGGTGGACTGCACGATGAAGTCGGCGCCGACGGACCGGTCGAGCTCCTCGGTCGCCGAGGCGACCATCGAGGAGCCGACCACCGACAGGCAGGCGACCAGCGCGAGGCCGATCATCAGGGCGGCGCCGGTGGCGCCCGTACGGCGCGGATTGCGCAGCGCGTTGCGTTCGGCCATCCGGCCGACGGGGCCGAAGACCCGCAGGACGACGACGCCGAGGACCCGGACGACCGCCCCGGCGAGCAGCGGGCCGACGACGACGAAGCCGAGGAGGCTGAGGACGACGCCGAGGCCGAGCCAGAGCGAGCCCGCACCGGCCTCGTCGGCCCGGGTCGCGGTCCACAGCGCCCCCGCGCCGGCCGCGGTCAGCAGCAGCCCCAGGGCGCCGCGGACGAGGCCCGCCCTGCCGTCGGCGGGGGTGCCGGCGTCGCGCAGGGCGGCCATCGGGGAGACCTTGCCGGCCCGGCGGGCGGGCACGAAGGCGGCGACGACGGTGACGACGACGCCGAGGACGAGGCCGACGACCGGGGTGGTCCACCGGACCGTGAGGTCCTCCGTGGACAGCTGCATGCCGATCGAGGACATGATCTGCATCAGGCCTACGGCGAGACCCACGCCCGCCGCGACACCGGCGACGGAGCCGACGACGCCGAGCAGCAGCGCCTCGACGAGGACGGAGCGGTTGATCTGGCGGCGGCTCGACCCGATGGCCCGCATGAGGCCGATCTCGCGGGTCCGCTGGGCGACCAGCATGGAGAAGGTGTTGACGATGAGGAAGATGCCGACGAGGAAGGCGATCCCGGCGAAGCCGAGCATCGCGTACTTCATGACGTCGAGGAATCCGGCGACGTCCTCGCGGCCCGCGTCGGCGGCCTCGGCGGCGGTCTGCAGCTTGTAGGCGGAGCCGATCTCGGCGGCGATGCCCGCCTTCAGCCTCTCGTCGCTGACACCGGACGCCGCGTCCACGTTGACGTGGGTGAACAGCCCTTCCTTGCCGAGGAGTTCACGCTGGGCGGTGGCGGTGTCGAAGTAGACGAGGGTGGCGCCGGGGTTCGTGACCTTGAAGTCGACGATGCCGGAGATCCTCGCCGTGAAGTCACCGGTGACGGCGATGGTGCGCAGCTCGTCACCGATCTTCAGATGGTGCTTCTCGGCGGTGCCGCCGTCGACCATGACCTCGGTGGGACCGCGCGGTTCGTGGCCGGAGGCGATCTCCATCGAACGCAGCTCGGTGGCCGCCCAGTTGGCGGCGATGGTGGGCGCGCCGGAGGTGGGTCCGACGTTCTCGTCCCGCGCGTCGACGACGGTCACGCTCATGGACAGGACCTGCCCCTGCGCGGCCTTGACGCCGGAGACGCCCCTGACCTGGTCGACGAGCGCGGCGGGCAGCGTCTCGGGGCGCCCGTTCTGCGGGATCTCGTCGTCCTCGGTGGCACCCCTGGGGCTGATGGTGACGTCGGATGCGGTGGAGGCGAAGAGCTTGTCGAAGGTGGTGTTCATGGTGTCGCTGAACACCAGGGTGCCGCTGACGAAGGCGACGGAGAGCAGGACGGCGACGGCGGACAGCGCCATGCGGCCCTTGTGCGCGAGGAAGTTGCGCAGCGAGGTCTTGAGGACGGTCATGAGGTCCGCCCCCGGGCGTCGAAGTCCTTCATGCGGTCCAGGACCTGGTCGGCAGTGGGCGCGTGCATCTCGTCGACGATCCGGCCGTCGGCGAGGTAGAGGACGCGGTCGGCGTAGGAGGCGGCGACGGGGTCGTGGGTGACCATGACGATGGTCTGGCCGAGCTCGTCGACGGACTGGCGCAGGAAGCCGAGCACTTCGGCGCCGGCGCGGGAGTCGAGGTTTCCGGTCGGCTCGTCACCGAAGATGATCTCGGGGCGGGCGGCGAGCGCGCGGGCCACGGCGACACGCTGCTGCTGGCCGCCGGACAGCTGGGTGGGCCGGTGCTTGAGGCGCTCGCCCAGACCGACGGTCTCGACGACCCGCTGCAGCCAGGCGGCGTCCGGCTTGCGGCCGGCGATGTCCATGGGCAGCGTGATGTTCTCCAGCGCGTTGAGCGTGGGGAGCAGGTTGAAGGCCTGGAAGATGAACCCGATGCGGTCGCGCCGCAGTCGGGTGAGCTTCTTGTCCTTCAGGCGGGTGATCTCGGTCTCGTCGAGGAAGATCTGACCGCCGCTGACGGTGTCGAGCCCGGCGAGGCAGTGCATGAGCGTGGACTTGCCGGAGCCGGACGGCCCCATGATGGCGGTGAACCGCCCGCGGGCGATGTCCACGTCGACGTGGTCGAGCGCGACGACCCGGGTCTCCCCGGAGCCGTACGCCTTGACGACCTGCCGCGCCCGTGCGGCGACGGCCGTTCCCTCTCCCGTATCCCCGTGCCTGGGGATGGTCACAGCCGAAGTCACGGTATGTCTCCTATGCGTGGGATGTATTGCTACGGCGTCTTCTTGGTGCGCGTGCGGTGGCGCATTCGAGTCTGGTCGGGGGCGGGGGCCTCGGCACTGGTGCCAGGCGCACTCTTCGCCCTGGGGTTATCCGTAAGACCAAGTTAAGGACGGCCGGACCCCCCTCTCGTCCTCCGCCGGGACGAGCGGCCCCTGGACCGTATGAGGGAGGACCCCCTAGGGGTTCCTCCACCCTGGGTACGGGTGAGAGGCTGACCCGGGCGCACTTAGATGTACGAAGCATCCGTCATGGCGCGGGGCGGGCGGGGAAAGGGGCCGGCGGTGTCCGAGGCGACCACGGGACGGGCGGCCGCGCCGCCGGAGGCGGACGGCACCCGGCGCGGGCCGGTCGTCGCCGCGCTGATGCTGGGGATGGCGCTGGCCGCGCTCGACGGCACGATCGTCTCCACCGCCGTCCCCCAGATCGTCGGCGACCTCGGCGGACTCTCGGTCTTCTCCTGGCTGTTCTCCGGCTATCTGCTCGCCGTCACCGTGACCCTGCCGGTGTACGGAAAGCTCAGCGACACCTTCGGCCGCAAGCCCGTCCTGATCGCCGGCATCATCCTCTTCCTCGTCGGCTCCGTGCTGTGCGCCTCGGCCTGGGACATGGCCTCGCTCATCGCCTTCCGCGTCGTCCAGGGCCTCGGCGGCGGCGCCCTCCAGGGCACCGTCCAGACCATCGCCGCCGACCTCTACCCCCTGAAGGAACGCCCCCGCATCCAGGCCCGCCTCTCCTCGGTCTGGGCCACCTCCGCCGTCGCGGGCCCGGCAGCGGGCGGCCTGCTCGCCGGCTACGCGGACTGGCGCTGGATCTTCCTGGTCAACCTCCCGGTGGGAGCGGCCGCCCTGTGGCTGATCGCGCGCTACCTGGTCGAGCCGGGGGTGGCGCCGGCGACGCGAACGGGGCGGGGGACAGGGACGGGGACACGGACGGGGACGGAAGCAGGAGCGGCAGGGGACGGGGCGGGCGCGGTACGGGACGGGGCGGGCGCCGTAGGGGACGGGGCAGGCCGGGACGGGGCCGGCGCCGTACGGACGAAGGCCCACGCACAACCGACGGACGCCCTAGGGGACGGGGCCTGGGCCGGCCGCGACGAGGCCGGCGCCGTACGGGCGAAGGCCGACGCACTACCGGACGGGGCCGGGGTACCGAAGGCCCGGCGGGTGTCGGTCGACTGGGCGGGGGCGCTCGGGGTGTTCGCGTCCGGCGCCCTCCTCCTGACCGCGCTCGTACAGGGCGGCGTCGCCTGGCCCTGGCTCTCGGCGCCGTCACTCGGTCTGTTCGGCGGGGCGGCGCTGCTCGCCGGTGTCACGGTGCTCGTCGAACGGCGGGCCGCCGAGCCGATCATCCCCGGCTGGGTGTGGCGCCGCCGCACCATCGCCGCCGTCAACCTGGCGCTCGGCGCGCTCGGTCTGCTGATGGTCGCGCCGACCGTCTTCCTGCCCACGTACGCCCAGGCCGTCCTCGGCCTCGGCCCGATCGCGGCCGGGTTCGTGCTCTCCGCGATGACCCTGAGCTGGCCGGTCACGGCCGCCCTCTCCAACCGGGTCTACACCCGCATCGGCTTCCGGCAGACGGCCGTGCTCGGCATGGGCCTCGCGCTCCTGGTCCTGCTCGCGTTCCCGCTGCTGCCGTTCCCGGGCGAACCGTGGCAGCCGGCGCTGCTGATGCTGCTGCTCGGCGGGGCCCTGGGCTTCTTCCAGCTGCCGCTGATCGTCGGGGTCCAGTCGACCGTCCCGTACGAGGAACGGGGCACGACGACCGCGTCGGTGCTGTTCGTCCGGCAGGTCGGCCAGAGCGTCGGCGCGGCACTGTTCGGCGCGATCGCCAACGGCGTGCTGGCCGCGCGGGTCGGCGACGGCAAGGGCGACCTGGACGGCCTGTTGCGCGCCCTGGAGACCCCCGGCGCGCTGACCGGCCCGGCCGCCGACCATCTGCGGCGCGCGGTCGACGCGGCCGTCGACTACGTCTACCTGGGCGCGGCCGGCGCCGCCGCCCTCGCCCTGATCGTCCTGCTCACGATCGCCCCGCGCCGCTTCCCGGTCCTCAAGGAGCTGAAGGACCCCCAGGAGCAGGAGGAGGAAGAGCAGACCGCCGACGCCGCGGGGTGAGGACTCCTAGTCGTCCCGATCGGCGGCGGGCCCCGCCGCGCCGCGCGAGCCCTCGGAGCCGTCGGGGCCGTCCGAGCCGCCGGACTCCCCCACGTCCCCGGCGCCCCCGCCACCCCCGGCGCCCCCGCCACGCCCCGAGCCCTCCGCCCCGCCGGGGCCGTCGGCCGGAGTCCCCGGGTCCTGGCCGGTCACGCGACCCGTGAGGGCGGCGAGGGAGGAGCGGATGTGTTCCATGTGGGAGTGGATCTCGTCGCGGGCCTCGTCGTGCTCGCGGCGCACCCGGTCCGTCTCGCGTTCGATCCGCTCCTGCTTCAGGCGGGCCTCCGCGAGGAGGTCGGCCGCCCGTGCCTCCGCGTCCTCCTGGCCGTGACGGGCCGTCTCCTCCGTTCTCGCCAGCGCCCTCTGCGCCTCCGCGAGCCGGGCCTCGGCCGCCGTGATCCGCTCCTGGTGGCGGGCGTCCAGTTCGGCGGACGCGGTGTCGGCCGCGCGTTCGGCCTCGTCCCGTGCGGTCCGCTGCTCCTCGCGCTGCCCGGCGAGGAGCGCCGCCGCGCGCCGCTCGGTCTCCTCGAAGCGCTCGCGGGCCGCGTCGGCGACGCCCTCCGCGTCGCGGCGGGCGATCGTGCCGAGCTCCTCGGCCCGCGCCCGGGCCTCCTCCAGGACCGACCTGGCCGACGCTTCCGCCGCCGACCGGACGCCCTCCGCGTACGCCCGGGCCGCCTCCTCGGCCTCGCGGGCCGCCGCCTCGGCCGCCTCCACGAGCGCCTGCGCCTCCGCCTCGGCGACGCGGACGAGCCGCTCGTCCTCCTGCTCGGCCAGTGCCAGGATCTTCTGCGCGGCCTCGCCCAGGGACTCGTAACGCTGCGGGGCGAGCACGGCGACCGCCTCGCGCAGCCGGGCCGCCTCCGCCTCGCTCTCCTCGGCCAGGACCTGCAGACGCGCCGCCCGCCCCTAGGCGTCGTCGCGCTCCGCGGTGAGCGCCGCGAGATGGCGGTCGACCTGCTCGGGGCGGTATCCACGCCCGCGTCCGACGGAGAAACTCATCCCTGACGCCCCTTCGTATCCTTATGTCCTCAAACATCAAGGATGCGCCATGGGAACAGACAAAAGGCGCCCGACGTGAACACACATCGAGCGCCTTTGGTCACATTGCGCTTATGGAGCGGGCCCTTCCGGCTACAGCAGCCCGTCCCACATCTGCTCGAGCAGCACCGACCACCAGTTCTCCGGCGACGACAGCGCGGCCGGGTCCAGCATCGCCAACTGCGCCTGGAAATCAGCCGTCCAGCGCCCCGCCTGCTCCGGGTTCAGCCCGAACCGCAGCCGCCACATCCGCCCGAGCAGCGCCAGGCAGCGCACGAACTCCGGCAGCCCGGTGTTCACGAACTGCGGCGGCACCGACTGCCCGCCCGGACCCGACTCCACCGGCACGGCCACGATGTTCGCCGTCCCGTACTGGACACAGATCGCGCGGCCGAAGTCCGAACCCAGCACCAGGTACGAACTCGCGTCCGCCGCGGGCTGCACCTGCCGCTGACCCGCCAGCTCCGCCAGCGTCGGCACCACCGGCATCGCCGGCTGCGCCCAGAAGAACGGACCGAAGTCCGCCGGCAGACCCGCCCACATCAGCGTGACCGCCACCAACTCCGGCACGCCCTGCCGGGACACCGCGCGCTGGTCGAAGCGCAGGATGCCCGGACCGAACGCCCCGGCCAGCTCCTGCGCCACCCCGTCCGGCGGCAGCGGCGGCGCCGGCTGCACCTGCGGCAGCGGCGCCCGCACCGGCGCGGGCCGCGCCGGGCCGTCCGCCACCTGGTGCAGCTCACCCTGGTGCGTCAGCAGTTGACGCATCCCCTGCTGACGGCCCGCGTGATCCCGCCCGTACGGCGCGATGTTGGTGATCCGCGCCTGCGGCCAGGTCTCCCGGATCATCCGCGCGCAGTAACCGCCCGGCAGCTCACAGGACTCCAGCTCCGTGTGCAGCTCCAGCACCTGCTGCGGCGGCACGTTCATCGCGCGCAGCTCGTGCAGGATCTGCCACTCGGGGTGCGGAGTGCCCGGCGCGGAGCGGCGGATGATCTGCTGCTCCGAACCGTCGGGCGCGCGATAGCGCAGCACGGCCTGGTAGCCGGGACCGACCGTCGGCTGACCCGTCGGCTGCGGCTGCGGGTACCCGTACGCGGGCGCCTGCCCCTGTACGGGCGCGGGCGCCGGCCCCGGCGGCGGGGGCGGCCCGGCCGGACCGGGCTGCGCCAGCATCGTCGCCGCGTGCGCCACACCGGCCGCCGGCGTACCGCCGCCCGGCACACCCGGCGGCGGAGGCGGAGGCGGCGGAGCCCCCGGACCGCTCTGACCCGGGTGCGCCAGCATCGTCGCGGCGTGCGCCACCCCGCCCGCGGGCGTACCACCGCCACCGGGCGCACCCGGCGGAGGCGGAGGCGGCAGCGGGGTACCGGGACCGCCCTGGCTCGGGTGCGCGAGCATCGTCGCGGCCTGGTGAACGGCGGGCGGAGGCGTCGCCGAAGGCGGCGCCGGCGGACCGGGAGGACCGGGCGGCGTCGGCGCGGGAGGCCCCGGCGGACCGGGCGGTGTGGGCGCGGGCGGCCCGGGCGGGGCCGGCGGACCGTCGGGCAGCTGCGACACCAACTGCGTCCGCACGTAGCCCCCGGCGGGCGGCGGCGTGGCCGCCTTGCTCGTCGCGGCATCGGCGATGTCACCCGCCGAAGCCGGCACGCCCGGCGGCGGAGGCGGCGTCTGCGCGCCGCCCCGCCCGAACGTCCCGTCGTTGTTCAGACGCGGCGCGATGGCCGTCGCCGGCAGCGCGCTCCCGCCCTTCATCAGCGCGGTGGGCGCATCCGCCCCCACCGACGGCGGCGGCGTGTCCTCGTCGTCCGCCCCCGAGAGGGGCGGCGCGAACACGGTCGCCGGCAACGGCACGGCACCCTCGGCCCCGCCGGCACTCGCGTTCGCGTCCGCCCACGGACTCTGCGCCGGGACACCGTCGTTGGCGGTGGGCTCGTAAGCCGGGGGCGGGGTCGCGGCGGAAGACGATGCCGCGGGGGCGGCCGGCGTCGCCGGGGCGGCCGGGGTCGCGGGGGCGGCCGGGGTCGCAGGGGCGGCCGGGGTCGCAGGGGCGGCCGGGGTCGCGGGGGCGGCCGGGGTCGCGGGGACCGCGAAGTCCACCGGGCCGGACGCCGGCGGAACGGCACCGGAAGCAGACGCGCCGGCCGAGCCCTCAGGCGCACCGGCCGCCCCGGCACCGGAAGCAGCAGAAGCAGCAGAAGCACCGGAAACCTCACCGGAAGCGGCAGCGGCCGACGCGGACGCGCCCGGAACGGCGCCCGGAACGGCGTCCGGCGCAGCCGCCCACGGCGAGGCCGACACCTCGCCCGACGCCCCGGAAGCAGCGTCCGGGACACCCGCCCCGGAAGCACCCGGCGCGCTCTCCCCCGCCGAGGACCCGGACGACACCCCGCCCGACCCCCCGGAACCGGCACCACCGGCGGCCGGCTCGACCGCCGCCGGCACACCCGCACCCGCCTCCACCGGCGACGCGGGCGAAGCGGGCGCCACCGGCGCCGGCGCGGCCGACACCGCCTCCGCGGACGCCGACGCCGCCGCCTGCGACGCGTTCGACTCCACCGGCGGAAGACCGATCTTGTCCGCCGCCTCCTGCAGCCACTCCGGCGGGCTCAGCAGGAACGACGTCTGATTCAGATCGACCCGGGCCGCCTGCGCCGGAACCGCCGCGGCCGGCTCCGCGACAGCGCCGTACTCCTCCTCGTAACGGCGGATCACCTCACCCACCGGCAACCCCGGCCACAACGTCGCCTCGCCGCTGTCCCGAGCGATGACCAGACGCAGCCGATCCCCGTCCGGGGTCGGCGCCTCCTCCCGGTCCTCCGCCCAGACCACGAACCCGAGCCCGAACTCCCGCACCCGCACCTCACGGTGCAGATACGCCGGCACATCGCCGTTGATCCACTCCTCGGCGCGCTCCTGCGCCTGCGCGAACGTCACCACAGCCAGTTCACTCCCCTACCGGGACCACGGGCACGGCACGCGCGAAGCCGCCGTCCACCATCAGGTTCGCCACCGTCTCCAGCTCCGGCGGACTGCCCGCGAGACGCTGCAGGAACTCGTCGAAGTCCCCACCGCACGGCAGCAGCAACCGCTCCACCCGCTCGTTGACCGTCCAGCCGGCCGCCACCTCGCCGCCGTCCCGCGCGTCGTCGTACGCGCAGAACCACACCGAACCGACCGCCGCGCCCCGCACCTTCACCGCGAGCAGACCACCCTGCACGAACGCCACCCCCAGGTAGTCCTTCGTCAGGTGGTCCCGCAGACACTTGTTCACATAGACGAGGTCGTTGATCCCCGCCTCCTCACGCAGCGTGAAGAACGGCTGGTCCACCAGCAGCCCCAGCTCCGCGTCCAGCGCCGTGCCCACCGGAGCGGCACCGCCCGCCGCCTTCAGGAAGGAGCGGTACGCGCCCGGCAGGCGGTAGCCCAGATCCTCCTCCACGCCCTGCACCTGCTGCTCCGACACCGAGACCACACGCTTCGGCAGCCCGAAGTGCACCGGCCGGGTCTCCTGCAGCGGGCGCGTACCCCGCTTCGACGGGTCCACCGAACGCGCCGTCGCCACCCCACCGTGATGCCGCAACAGCGCCTTCACCTCGACCGGGACCAGCTCCAGACGCCGCGAATGAGCCACGTGGTGCCACGTCCAGCCGTGCGGCGTCGCCACCGCCGGAATCGTGTCCCACAACTCGTGCCCCGTCGCGGCCAGCGCCGCGTTCGCCGACACGTAGTCCGTCAGACGCAGTTCGTCGACGCCGAAACCCTCCGGCGGATCGGCGATCTCCGCCGCCGCCCGCGCGTACGGAGAGAAATCCGGGTAGCCGCGCTCGTCCACCCGCACCCCTCGGGGATGACGGGAGGCCCGGACCGGATCCGGGAAGTGCACGACCTGACCGGCGTACGCCGCGTTCGGCGGCGCGGTGTCCTGGCCGAGCCGACCTGTCGTCATGGCGGTTGCCCCCTGAGTGGCTGCTGGCTGCTTCTGCCTGTGGCTTCTACTGGCTGGTGGTCCGCACAGCCTATGCGCTGCCACAAGCCCCCGACCCGGCCCGCCCCGGCCTGACCCCGCCACCCCACCCCTGGTGACCAACTGTCACGACGGCATGACAGCAACGCCATGGTTCCGACACACCGAAAGCACGTTTCCGCGCCCCAGCTTCCCCATCGGGCACCGCGTTTGGCAGGCTGTTCCCGCAACTCGGGGGATTGCAGGAGGGGAAGAACCGCACCATGCACGCAAGCGCAACACCAGCACCAACGCCCACGCAGGGTGACCCACGCCTCAGCTGGGGCAGCGCCGCCGACACCCACCGCGCCCCCTTACTGCGCCACCGCCGCGACGGCATCCTGCCCACCGTCGGCGCGGCCCTGTCCGTCCGCGGCGAGACACTCACCTGCACCGCCGCGCGCGGCGACCTGCCGCCCACCCTTCACCCGCTCGTCCAGGACTTCCTCGACACCCTCACAAGCGGCCAGCGCGAACGCTTCACCGGACGCTGCCCCGAAGCCATCCTGCTCTCCCGGCACCTCACCGCCGCCGAGAACGCCCGCTCCAAACGCGCCCAGCGCAAACCGCTCACCCACAGCGAAGCCCGCCGCTCCCTGAAGCAGGCCAAACTCACCGCACGCCGCATCCGCGAGGACGGAGACCCCCTCCACGGCAGCTACGCCGCCCCCTGCCGCTCCTGTACGGCGATGCTCGCGCACTTCGGGGTCCGCACCGTCGACCCCACCGCCGGCACCACCGCCGCCACCGCCCAGAACGGCTGACCCGCCCATGCCCGACCTGAACAGCACCCGATTCCCGGTCAACATCGACGCCGCCCTCCGCGAGGCCGGCTGGCAACCCGGCCGCTGGGACATACAGCTCGCCGAACACTGGGCCGACCTCCTGCGCGCCCACGTCTCACCCGCCGGCCACCGGCACAGCGTGTTCCCCGCAGTCGTCGAGGCCTGGGCCGAATTCGGCGGCCTGCGCGTCACCGCCCCCGGCCACGGACGCCAGATAGCCCCCGCGACCGTCCGCATCGACCCCCTCGCCGGCCTCCACCTCGCCCGCACCCTCGGCGACCTCGGCCGCGCCCTCGACACCGAACTCGCCCCCCTCGGAGAGGAGGGCGAGGAAAGCGGACAGCGCGCCGTCCTCGCCATGGACGCCGAAGGCCGCGTCTACAGCATCGACCACACCGGCGACTGGTTCCTCGGCCGCGACATCGACACCGCCCTCGCCACCCTGGTCACCGGCACCCAGCCGACCCGACTCGTCGCCGAGGCCTGACGACGCCGGGGGGCCTACGAGACCGCCGTCACCGGCAGCACCGCACTCACCCGGAAACCCCCCGCGTCCGTCGGACCCGACACGAACACCCCGCCCAGCCGGGTCACCCGCTCCCGCATCCCCACCAGCCCGTTCCCCCCGCTCGGCAGATGCGCGTCCGCGGCCGTCGCGTCCGACGGACCGTTCTCCACCTGCATCGCGACCTCCGCCCCACGATGCGCGAGACGCACCACCACCTCGGCACCCGCCGCATGCTTGTGGACGTTCGTCAACGCCTCCTGGACCACCCGGTACGCCGTCCGCTCGACATCCGCGCCGTACGCCCGGACCTCACCCATGACCACGAACTCCACCACGGCACCCGCCTGACGCGACTGCTCGACCAACGCCTCCAGGGCGTCCAGACACGGCCCGGCACCCTCGGACCCGCCCACCGCGGCCGCCTCCGCAGCCGCAGCCGCCGCCCGGCCCACCGCCGCCAACGGCACCACGGAAGACCCCACCGAACCCTCCGGACCCGGACCTGACACGCCCGCCGGACCTGCCACACCCGCCGGAGAAGGCTCCTCCCGCAGCACCCCCAACATCTCCCGCAGCTCCGTCAGAGCCTGCCGGCCCATGTCCCCCACCAGCGCCGCGTTCTTCACCGCCTTCTGCGGATCCTTCAACGCCACCGCCTGCAACGCCGCCGCATGCACCACCATCAACGACACCCGGTGCGCCACCACGTCATGCATCTCCCGCGCGATCCGCCGCCGCTCCTCCTGCCGCGCCCACTGCGCCCGCTGCTCCGCACGGTCCGCGAGCAACGACAGCTCCTGCTCCAGACTGTCCGCCCGCTCCCGCAACGACTCCATGAGCCGGCGGCGCGCCCCTATGTAGAGGCCGAACAGCAACGGCGGGGCATTGAGCCCCAAGGTCATGAAGAGCGACACGACCGGCACGTACCAGGTGCTCGGATCGAAGTCCGGCTGCCCCGCGTCCGCCTGCGCGACGTCCTGGCGCATCCGCACCACCGTCACGATGTACACCGCGACCGTCGACATACCGGCCAGCGCGGCCGTGAACCGCCGGGGCACCTCGGACGCCGCCAGCGAATACAGGCCGACGATCCCCATCAGGAAGCCCATCTCGGCCGGCGTGACGGCGATCGACACCAGCACGACCGTGATCGGCCACCTTCGCCGCACCAGCAGCACGGACCCCACCAGCAGCCCGAACAACACCCCCAGCGGCACCGGCAACGACGCCTGCTGCGCGAAGCCCACCCCTTCGAGCCCGCACTCCAGTGCGGACAGGACGCCCAGCGTCACATCCAGCACCACACTGCGCCGTCTTCCCCACCACCACCAGGTACGCGGCGCCACCGCGTCCCGCCCTGCCCCCGTTGTGGTCATGCCTTCCACCCTACGGGCGAGGGCCACCGATTTTCCCGCCTCCCACGGGCCCCGGAGCGCCGCCCGTCAACCCGCGCGCACGCCAGTCCCTCGAACTGTTGAATCGACAGGGTTTTCGACACGGGTGTCCGCATTCCGAACGAAAGTGTCCCCATGACACACGAGACGCCGGAAACCAGCCGGTACGCCGACTTCGAAGGCCTGCGCGCGCAGGCCGTCGCCTTACGCCGCGAGGGCCTCAGCCTCCGCCAGATCCGCGACCGCCTGCAGATCTACAACAACGACCTCCTCCACCGCCTCGTCAAGGGCGAGCCCGCGCCGGACTGGACAAAGCGCCCCAACGCCAAGGACGACCTCCGCGCCCGCGCCCGCGAGCTACGCCTGGAGGGCAGGACCTACGACCAGATCCAGGTCGAGCTGGGCTGCTCGAAGAGCTCGATCTCGCTCTGGGTACGGGACCTGCCGAAGCCGGAGCGCCGCGATCCGTCCGAGCAGGCGAGGATCGCCGCCCGGAAACGCTGGGAGCACGAGTCGGCCGTGCGCGACGCGCGACGCCGGAGCACCAAGACAGCCGCGGCCCTGGAGATCGGCTCACTCTCCGACCGTGAACTCCTGCTCGTGGGGACCGCTCTCTACTGGGCGGAAGGCGCGAAGGACAAGCCGTACTCGCGCCGGGAGAACGTCCAGTTCGTGAACAGCGACCCCGGCGTCATTCAGCTCTACCTGGCCTGGCTGCGCCTCCTGCGGATCGAGCCGGAACGACTGGCGTTCCGGCTCATGATCCACGCGACGGCGGATGTCGAAGGTGCGCTGCGCTACTGGGCCGATCTCGTCGGTGTCGATCCGAGCGCCTTCCGGAAGACCACGATCAAAACGCACAACCCGAAGACGATCCGGAAGAACGTCGGCCCCGACTATCGGGGGTGCCTCGTCATCCGCGTCTCGCAAGGCGCCGAGCTTTACCGTCGCATCGAGGGCTGGTGGTGCGGCATAGTAGGTGCCGTCGACTCGATCAGCACGACCTAATGTCCGATTTGGTCGACTTTGCTATCCCCTGTGGTGTAATCGGCAGCACTGGGACCTTTGGAGTCCTATGTCCGGGTTCGAGTCCTGGCAGGGGAGCCTGGCGACGAAGGGTCCCGACCTGGGAGGTCGGGACCCTTACTCATGTCCCCCCTGGCACCCCCCGGTATCCTTCGGAAGTCCACCACCCGAAAGCCGAAGGGCATTCCCGTGAGCGCCAACCGCCCGGCAGCCGTCGTCGTCCTCGCAGCGGGTGAGGGCACCCGCATGAAGTCGAAGACCCCCAAGGTCCTGCACGAGATCGCCGGACGTTCGCTCGTCGGGCACGTCGTGTCCGCCGCTCGCGAGCTGGAGCCCGAGGACCTGGTCGTGGTCGTGGGGCATGCGCGGGAGCAGGTGAAGGGTCACCTCGACGCGCATTACGCGGGGACGCGGACCGCGGTGCAGGAGGAGCAGAACGGGACCGGGCACGCGGTGCGGATGGCGCTGCGGGAGCTGGGGCGGGCGCCCGAGGGGACCGTGGTCGTCGTGTGTGGCGACACTCCGCTGCTGTCGGGGGAGACGCTGCGGGCGCTGGCCGGCACGCATGTGGGTGACGGGAACGCGGTGACGGTGCTGACGGCCGAGGTGCCGGACTCGACCGGTTACGGGCGGATCGTGCGCGATGCGTCGGGTGCGGTGACGGCGATCGTGGAGCACAAGGACGCGTCGGACGGGCAGCGGGCGATCAGGGAGATCAACTCCGGGGTGTTCGCGTTCGACGGGGTGCTGCTGGCGGATGCGCTGGGCAAGCTGCGGACGGACAACAGCCAGGGCGAGGAGTACCTCACCGATGTGCTGTCGATTCTTCGTGAGGCGGGGCACCGGGTGGGTGCGTCGGTGGCGGCGGATCACCGGGAGATCCTGGGGATCAACAACCGGGTGCAGCTGGCGGAGGCTCGTGCGCTGTTGAACGAGCGCCTGCTGGAGCGGGCGATGCTCGCGGGTGTGACGGTGGTGGATCCGGCGTCGACGTTCGTGGATGTGACGGTGACGTTCGAGCCGGACGTGACGGTGCTGCCGAACACGTTGCTGTCGGGTGCCACGCATCTGAGTGAGGATTCTGTCGTGGGGCCGAATTCTCGCCTCGCGGACACGACGGTGGGGCGTGGGGCGCGGGTCGACAACACGGTGGCGGATTCGGCCGTGGTGGGCGAGGGCGCTTCGGTGGGGCCGTACGCGTATCTGCGTCCGGGGACGGTTCTCGGTGCGAAGGCCAAGGCGGGTACGTACGTCGAGATGAAGAACGCGCAGATCGGTGAGGGTACGAAGGTCCCTCATCTGTCGTATGTGGGTGACGCGACGATCGGCGAGTACACCAACATCGGTGCGGCGAGTGTTTTCGTGAACTACGACGGTGAGGCGAAGCACCACACGACGGTGGGCTCACACTGCAAGACGGGTTCGGACAACATGTTTGTGGCTCCCGTCACCATCGGGGACGGTGCCTATACGGCTGCGGGGTCCGTCATCACGAAGGACGTGCCGGCCGGCGCGCTGGCCGTCGCCCGTGGCCAGCAGCGGAATATCGAGGGTTGGGTGGCTCGTAAGCGGCCGGGTAGTTCCGCTGCGCAGGCTGCTCAGACGGCGTCCGGGAAGGCTTCTGCCGAAGACTGACCGGAAACGGGTACGTCGAACTCGGCGTACCGTGATACGTGCACACAAATTCGGCTGGCTCGCACGCGCGCACGGGAGCGCGGGATTCGCGGCCAGAGAAACCGTCGAGGAGACAGTGCTGTGACCGGGATCAAGACGACCGGCGAGAAGAAGCTCATGCTCTTCTCCGGCCGCGCCCACCCCGAGCTGGCCGAGGAGGTCGCGCACCAGCTGGGCGTCGGGATCGTTCCGACCAAGGCGTTCGACTTCGCCAACGGTGAGATCTACGTTCGGTTCCAGGAGTCCGCTCGCGGCGCGGACTGCTTCCTGATCCAGAGCCACACGGCTCCGATCAACAAGTGGATCATGGAGCAGCTGATCATGCTCGATGCTCTGAAGCGGGCTTCGGCCCGGAGCATCACCGTGATCATTCCGTCGTACGGCTATGCCCGTCAGGACAAGAAGCACCGTGGCCGTGAGCCGATCTCGGCCCGTCTGGTCGCCGATCTGCTGAAGACGGCGGGTGCGGACCGGATCCTGACCGTGGATCTGCACACGGACCAGATCCAGGGCTTCTTCGACGGTCCGGTGGACCACCTGTCGGCGCTGCCGGTGCTGGCGGACTACGTGGGTGCGAAGGTCGACCGTACGAAGCTGACGATCGTGTCTCCGGACGCGGGTCGGGTGCGGGTGGCGGACCGTTGGTGCGACCGTCTGGACGCGCCGCTGGCGATCGTGCACAAGCGTCGTGACAAGGACGTCGCCAACCAGGTGACGGTCCACGAGGTCGTGGGTGACGTGAAGGGCCGTGTGTGTGTCCTGGTGGACGACATGGTCGACACGGCGGGCACGATCTGCGCGGCTGCGGACGCGCTGTTCGCGCACGGTGCGGAGGACGTCATCGTGACGGCGACGCACGGCATCCTGTCCGGTCCGGCCGCGGACCGGCTGAAGAACTCGAAGGTGAGCGAGTTCGTGTTCACGGACACGCTGCCGGACCCGAGCTCGCTGGAGCTCGACAAGATCACGGTGCTGTCGATCGCTCCGACGATCGCGCGCGCGGTGCGTGAGGTGTTCGAGGACGGTTCGGTGACGAGCCTGTTCGAGGAGCACTGAGCCTCGGCCGACGTGCCGGTGTCGTGAGGGCCGTCTCCCCCTGGGGAGGCGGCCCTTCCGCGTGTCCTGTGGGGGTTGGGTCCGGATCGGGCCGGCGGGGGCTGGTGGGGCCGTGTCCGCAGGGGCGGTGGGCGCGTACCGGCGGGGCTGGTGGGCCCGTGCCGGCGGTGGCGGTGTGATCCATTTGGGCGGTCCGGAGGGGTCCGGCTAGACTGTCGTGGTTGCTCGGCGAGGGAGGCCGTGCCCGTGCGCAGGACGCACCGGGTGCCGGCGGTCCGTTATCGACGCGCTCTTCGTAGCAGGCCCACGCCAGTCGGGGCCGGGTGACAGTCGCCATCGTCACCACATTACGAGGAGTGCACATGTCCGAGGTGAAGCTCACCGCGTCGATCCGTACCGAGTTCGGCAAGGGTGCCGCCCGCAAGATCCGCCGCGACGCGCAGATCCCCGCCGTGCTCTACGGCCACGGCACGGACCCGGTCCACCTGACCCTCCCGGGCCACGACACCGCCATGGCGCTGCGTACCCCGAACGTCCTGCTGTCCCTGGACATCGAGGGCAAGGGCTCCGAGCTCGCCATCCCGAAGGCCGCCCAGCGTGACCCGCTGAAGGGCTTCCTGGAGCACGTCGACCTGCTCCTGGTCAAGCGTGGCGAGAAGGTCACCGTCGAGGTGCCGGTCGTCGCCGAGGGCGAGCTGGCCGCCGGTGGCAACCTGCTCGAGCACGTTCTGAACACCCTTTCGGTCGAGGCCGAGGCCACCCACCTGCCGGAGTCCGTGACGGTCTCCGTCGAGGGCCTGGAGGCCGGTGCCTCCGTCCTGGCGCAGGACATCGACCTGCCGAAGGGCATCTCCCTGGTGACCGAGGGCGACGCCGTCGTCCTGCAGGTCCTGGCCGCGCAGGCCGAGGAGCCGGCCGCCGAGGGCGAGACCGAGGCCGCCGAGGGCGCCGAGGCCTGAGCCGTAGGCTCTGCCTGACGTGACGGGGTGACGGGCCCACGGGCCCGTCACCCCGTTTCTTTCTGTCCCGAGCACGTGCGGATACGAGGAGACGAGACGCAGATGACGGACGACGCGAACGCCCCCTGGCTGATCGTCGGCCTCGGTAATCCGGGTCCGGAGTACGTGGGCAACCGGCACAACGTGGGCTTCATGGTGGCGGACCTGCTGGCCGAGCGGATGGGCGGCAAGTTCAAGCGGGCGCAGAAGGCGCAGGCGCAGGTGGTGGAGGGTCGGCTGGGTGCGCCGGGTCCGGCGAACCGCCGGGTGGTGCTGGCGAAGCCGATGTCGTACATGAATCTGTCGGGCGGGCCGGTGACGGCGTTGCGGGACTTCTACAAGGTGCCGACGGCGCATGTGGTGGCGGTCCATGACGAGCTGGACATCGACTACGGGGTGCTGCGGCTGAAGGTCGGTGGCGGTGACAACGGGCACAACGGTCTGAAGTCGATGACGAAGGCGATGGGGGCGGAGTACCACCGGCTGCGGTTCGGCATCGGGCGTCCGCCGGGTCGGATGCAGGTGGCCGATTTCGTTCTGAAGGACTTCTCGTCGACGGAGCGCAAGGAGCTCGACTATTTCGTGGACCGGGCGGCCGACGCGGTGGAGTGCCTGGTGACGGAGGGCCTGGAGCGGGCGCAGTCGGCGTACAACTCGTAGCGCGACTCCTGGCGGCTTTGCCGTACGACTGTACGATCGCGGGTCATGACGCACGTCCGTAACGCCGCCGTGGCCCTGGTCGTCCTGCTGCTTCTCGTGGGGGGCGCGTGGTCGTCCTGGGAGACGGCCCAGCATGTCCTGTTGCCGAAGGGGCGTGAGCACGGCACGTTGACGGTGACGGGCTGCAACGAGGAGACGTGCAGCGGCCGTTACACGCCGGATTCCGCGGGGTCCTCGCACCACACGCTGACGATCGGGCATTCGGTGGCGGCGGAGAAGGGCGAGACGCTGCCGGTGGTGGTGAAGCCGGGTACGGAGGAGGCGGTCCGTGCGGGCTGGGGCGGCGGTCTGCACGCGTGGCTTCCGCTGGGCGGGGCGCTGTTGCTGGCGGCGCCGCTGGTGGGTGGCGGGCTGCGGTTGGTGCGGACGGCGTGGGGGTTCGCGGCTGCGGGGGCGGCGGTTCTGCTGGGTGCGTTCTTCGCGCTCTGAGCGTTATCGGACAGAGTGACCTGGTCCCTTCGAATCGTTATCTCCCTTTGGGTTAAGTGCTACGCAGAGCGACGGATAGGCTGCCTCCGCCACTCCCCACGGCATCCCTCATCCCACAGATGGACGACTGCACATGCGACGTTCCCTGATTTCCGCCGGCGCGCTCGTCGCGGCCGTTGCGGGCTCTCTCGTGCTGGCGCCGGCCGCCTCGGCCACCGGCAAGCCGCACGGCGACAACGGCACCGTGAAGATCCACGACGCCGAGACCGGCGAAGAGCTGAAGAAGAACGAGCCCAAGGTCTGCGAGTTCTACCTGGTCTCCTTCGGCTTCGACGCCGCGCAGAAGGTCCAGTGGCACATCGAGGCGTGGGCCAACAACGACCAGGACAAGGGCACCACGGTCAAGGAGGGCACGCTCGTCCTCGACGGCAAGGGCCACGAGCGCACCGAGGACATGACCCTCCCGAACGGCCAGTACAAGCTGTTCTGGAACTTCGAGGGCGAGAACGGCCGCGCGAAGCACAAGGTCTTCAAGACCGACTGCGAGCCCGGTGAGGAGAACCCGGGCACGCCGACGGGCACCCCGTCGGGCACCCCGTCCGGGACGCCGTCGGGCACGCCGTCCGGCACCCCCTCCGGAACGCCGTCCGGTACCCCCGGCACCTCCGAGTCGCCCTCCGCCTCCGGCTCCCCCACCACGCCCGGCGCCACCACGGTCCCCGGCGACAAGGGCGGTGACGACGGCGGTTCCGAGGGCAACCTCGCCGAGACCGGTTCCAGCGCCCCCGTCGGCTTCCTCGCGGCCGCGGCCGTCGCGCTCGCGGGCGCCGGTGCCTTCCTGGTGATGCGCCGCCGCAAGGCCCAGCAGCACTGACGCAGCGCCTGAACGACGACGGTGCCCCCGCCGGAGCCTGGCTCCGGCGGGGGCACCGTCGTTCGTGCGGAAGGGGGTCAGCCGGTGTTGCGCAGACCCGCCGCCACGCCGTTCACCGTGAGCAGCAGCGCGCGGGAGAGCAGCGGGTCGGCCTCTTCGCCGCGTTCGGCCGCGGCGCGCTGGCGGTGCAGCAGGGCGACCTGGAGGTAGGAGATCGGGTCCAGGTAGGCGTCGCGGATGGAGAAGGTCTGCTGGAGGACCGGGTTGGAGTCGAGCAGTTCCTGGCCGCCCGTCACCTTGAGGACTTCCTGGACGGTCAGCCGGTGCTCGGCCTCGATGGTCTCGAAGACGTGCTTGAGCTCGTCGGGCACGAGGGTGTCGACGTAGTGGCGGGCGATCCGCAGGTCGGTCTTGGCCAGCGTCATCTCGACGTTGGAGAGGAAGTTGCGGAAGAAGCCCCAGCGCTCGTACATCTCGCCGAGGACGGCGTCGAGGCCGGCCTCGCGCAGCGCCTTGAGGCCGGAGCCGACGCCGAACCAGCCGGGGACGATCTGGCGGGACTGGGTCCAGCCGAACACCCACGGGATGGCGCGCAGTCCGTCGAGCCCGGCGCCGGAGTCGGGGCGGCGCGAGGGGCGGGAGCCCAGGTGCAGGTCGGCGAGCTGGTCGACCGGCGTGGAGGCGAAGAAGTACGCGGGCAGGTCGGGGTCCTCGACCAAGCGCCGGTACGCGGAGTGGGCGGCCTCGGAGACGGTGTCCATGGCCGCGTCCCAGCGGGCGAGGGCCTCGTCGGACTGGCGGGGCGCGGTGTGCAGGGCGGAGGCCTGCAGGGTGGCCGCGACGGTCAGTTCGAGGTTCTCCCGGGCCAGGGAGGGGATCAGGTACTTGTCGGAGATGACCTCGCCCTGCTCGGTCACCTTGATCTCGCCCTCCAGGGTGCCCCAGGGCTGGGCGAGGATCGCGTCGTGCGAGGGGCCGCCGCCGCGGCCGACGGTGCCGCCGCGGCCGTGGAAGAGGCGCAGGCGGACGCCGTAGCGGTGGGCGACGTCGCGGAGCCGGCGCTGGGCGCGGTGGATCTCCCACTGGGAGGTGGTGATGCCGCCGAACTTCGAGGAGTCGGAGTAGCCGAGCATGACCTCCTGGACGTCGCCGCGCAGCGAGACGAGGCGTCGGTAGGAGGGGTCGGCCAGCATGTCGTTGAGGATGACGTCGGCGGCCTTGAGCTCGTCGGTGGTCTCCAGGAGCGGCACGATGCCGATCTCGGCCCAGCCGGCGTGCAGGTCGACGAGGCCGGCCTCGCGGGCGAGGACGGTGGCGGCGAAGACGTCGTCGGCGCCCTGGCACATCGAGATGATGTACGACTCGATGACCTCGGGGCCGAAGACCTCGAGGGCCCGCTTGACGGTCCGGAAGACGCCGAGGGTCTTCTGGCCGGCGGCGTCCAGCGGCGCGGGGGTCGGCGCGAGCGGGCGGCGGGAGCGCAGTTCCTTGGCGAGCAGCTTCTGCCGGTAGTCGCGCGGCATGTCGGCGTAGCGCCAGGACTCCTCGCCGAGCCGGTCGAAGAGCTGGCCGAGGGCGTGGTGGTGGGCGTCGGCGTGCTCGCGGACGTCCATGGTGGCGAGCTGGAGGCCGAAGGCGGCGAGGGTGCGGATGGTGCGGTCCATCCGGCCGTCGGCGAACAGGGCGCCGCGGTGCTCGCGCAGCGAGGTCTGGATCAGGGTGAGGTCGCGGAGCAGTTCGGCGGTGCCGAGGTAGTCGCGGCCTTCCTGGTGCGGGGTGCCCTTGGCGAGGCGCTCGCGGGTGTTGAGGAGCTTCTGCCGGACGCAGGTGACCTTGAGCCGGTAGGGCTCCTCGGCGTTGAGGCGCTTGTAGCGGGGGCTGATCTCGGGGAGCCGCTCCAGGTCGGCCTGGAGGGACTCCAGGAGTTCCTCGGTGGCGCCGGCGTAGCGGATGGAGTTGGAGAGCAGTCCGCGCAGGTAGTCGACGAGTTCGAGGGCGTCGGTGATGCCGTGCTCGTGCTGGAGGATCAGTACGTCCCAGGTGACCTGCGGGGTGACGTTGGGGTTGCCGTCGCGGTCACCGCCGATCCAGGTGCCGAAGGTGAGCGGGCGGGTGCCGGCGGGCAGCTCGTAGCCGACGCGCTCCAGTTCGGCGGCGAGGTCCTCCAGGACGTCGCCGACGGCGTTGCCGTGCAGCTCGTCGAGGTAGTAGATGGCGTTGCGGGCCTCGTCGGCCGGCTCGGGCCGGACGACGCGCAGCTCGTCGGTCTGCCAGATGAGGTCGATGTTCTCGGCGAGCCGGAGGTCGTGGCGGCGCCGGTCGGCCTCGATGACGGGGGTCTCCAGGAGGACGGCGATCCGGCGGAGCTTGTTGAGCACGGAGCGGCGTGCGGCCTCGGTGGGGTGGGCGGTGAAGACCGGCCGGACGTTGAGATTCTTGATCGTCTCGCGGACGTGCGCGGGGTCGCCGTCCTTGAGCATGTCGGCGGTGCGGGCGAGCAGACCGCCTTCGGCGGCCCGCCTCTCGCGCATCTCGCGGCCTCGGTGCACCTGCTCGGTGACGTTGGCGAGGTGGAAGTAGGTGGAGAACGCCCGTACCAGCCGGCCGGCGGTCTCGAGTTCGACTCCGCGCAGCAGCTCGGCGGCGGCCTCGCCGTCCTCACGGGTGAGGCTGCGGACCTTCTCGACGAGTTCCAGGAGCTCCGGGCCCTCCTGGCGGACGAGGGTCTCGCCGAGGAGATCGCCCAGTCGGCGGATGTCGGAGCGCAGCTCGGCGCTGGCGGTGGAGGTCTGGTCGGCACTGCTCACAGGTGCGGCTCCTTGCAGTGTTTGAGCACGTCTGGAGGGGTACTGCAGGCTTGCGGACCGCGCTGTCCGACGCACCCAGGATAGGTGTCCGTCTTCCCGGCACGGCGAACGCCCCGCCTTTGGCGCTCTTGCCGCGGGCCGCGGCGCTGCCATACTTACGTCGCCGTAGGTTACGGGACCGTAGCCTCGGCCTTCTTTCCGCACGCACCCCCACCCTCACCCCCCAGGGGACACCCATGACCACAAGCCCCGAGGTGACCTCGGAGTCCGAGGTGCTCGACACCGCCCAGGCCCTGCCCTCCGCCACGCTGGGCGGGGACAACAAGCGTTCGATCGAGCAGATCACGCTGCTGCTGTTCATCACGGTGCCCTTCCTCGCCCTGGTCGCGGCGGTGCCGCTGGCCTGGGGGTGGGGGGTGAGCTGGCTGGATCTGGGGCTGATGACGGCGATGTACTTCATCGGCTGCCACGGCATCACGATCGGTTTCCACCGCTACTTCACGCACGGTTCCTTCAAGGCGAAGCGCCCGCTGCGGATCGCGCTGGCGGTCATGGGTTCGCTGGCCGTGGAGGGGCCGCTGGTGCGCTGGGTGGCGGACCACCGCAAGCACCACAAGTTCTCCGACGCGGAGGGCGACCCGCATTCGCCGTGGCGGTTCGGCGAGACGGTCCCGGCGCTGATGAAGGGCCTGTGGTGGGCGCACATCGGCTGGATGTTCGACGAGGAGCAGACGCCGCAGCACAAGTACGCGCCGGACCTGATCAACGATCCGGCGATCCGGGCGATCTCCCGCCAGTTCGTGCTGTGGACGGTCCTGTCGCTGGCGATCCCTCCGGTGATCGGCGGTCTGGTGACGATGTCGTGGTGGGGGGCGTTCACGGCCTTCTTCTGGGGCTCGCTGGTGCGGGTCGCCCTGCTGCACCACGTCACCTGGTCGATCAACTCGATCTGCCACGCGGTCGGCAAGCGTCCTTTCAAGTCGCGGGACCGTTCGGGCAACGTGTGGTGGCTCGCGGTGCTGTCCTGCGGGGAGTCCTGGCACAACCTGCACCACGCGGACCCGACCTCGGCCCGGCACGGTGTCCTCAAGGGGCAGGTCGACTCCAGTGCGCGGCTGATCCGCTGGTTCGAGCAGCTGGGCTGGGCGCACGACGTGCGCTGGCCGGCGCAGGCGCGGATCGACGCCCGGCGCCGGGATGCGGCCGCCGACGCGGCATGATGGAGGATGTGGCGATCGACGGCGGTTCCCCGAGCACGAGCGAGCAGAAGCCCAGGCGTGGCCGGCGGGTGAGGATGACGGGCGCGGAGCGCCGTGAACAGCTCCTCGACATCGGTCGCACGCTCTTCGCGGAGAAGGGCTTCGAGGGCACCTCGGTCGAGGAGATCGCGGCGAAGGCGGGGGTCTCCAAGCCGGTGGTGTACGAGCACTTCGGCGGCAAGGAGGGCCTGTACGCGGTCGTGGTGGACCGGGAGATGCGTCAGCTGCTGGACATGGTCACCGGTGCGCTGACGGCGGGCCACCCGCGGGAGCTGCTGGAGCAGGCGGCGTTCGCCCTGCTCGACTACATCGAGCGCTACACGGACGGTTTCCGCATCCTGGTCCGCGATTCGCCGGTCGCGCAGTCCACGGGCACCTTCGCGTCGCTGATCAGCGACATCGCCACGCAGGTGGAGGACATCCTGGGGCTGGAGTTCAAGGCCCGCGGGTTCGATCCGAAGCTGGCGCCGCTGTACGCGCAGGCGCTGGTGGGCAGTGTGGCGCTGACGGGCCAGTGGTGGCTGGACGTGCGCAAGCCGAAGAAGGCCGAGGTGGCGGCGCATCTGGTGAACCTGGCCTGGCACGGCCTGGACGGTCTGGAGCAGAAGCCCCGGCTGATAGGGCACCGCAAGAGCTGAACCCCGGGGGCGGGGGGGGGGGCCCCCCCCCCCCCCCCCCACCACACCCCCCCCCCCCCCCCCCCCCCCCCCCGCGCGCCCCCGGCAAACGGGGTCAGCGGCCCGGGGGCGGCGCGGGGGGGGGCCCCCAACCCC
>NZ_JBIWOU010000013.1:0-99765 GCF_044767915.1 Streptomyces sp. NPDC101191 | reverse complement strand
TTGGGTGGGGCGTTTTTGGGTTCCCTTGGGAGGCTCGGGGCGGGGGGTTGTGGCTCGACGGCCGGGTTTTTGGGGACCCCCACGCGGTCCCCGGGGGGGGGGGGGGCCGCGGCCGCCCCCCCGCCCCCGAATCACTCCAAGGGCTCCAGGAACTCCAGCCGGTTGCCGACCGGATCCTCGGAGTAGAAGCGCCGGTGGCCCGGCAGGTCGTCGTCCCAGACCACGGCGGCCCCGCGTCTTTCCAGGCGGGCGGCGTAGTCGGCGATCCCTTCGACGCGCAGTCCCGGGTGGGCCTTCCGGGCGGCCCTGAAGCCGGCCTCGACTCCCAGGTGGAGCCGTACGGCCCCGGAGGCGAACCAGCATCCGCCGCGGGCGGCGAGCACGGGCGGCTTGGGCACCTCGGTCATGCCCAGGACCCCCACGTAGTAGTCGCGCAGCAGCGGCTCGCTTCCGACCGGAGCGGCGAGCTGCACGTGGTCGACGGCTCGTAACATCAGACACCCTTCGTGGCGACGGCGAAGATCCGGCGGAACGGGAACGCGGTGCCGTGCGGCCCCGGCGGGTAGAACTCGCGCAGTCGTTCCCGGTACTGGTCGAGGAAGGCCTCGGTGGCCGCCCGGTCGTCCCTCAGGGCGGTGAGCACGGGCCGCAGCGCGGTGCCCTTGACCCAGTCCAGGACCGGGTCCTCCCCCACGAGCATCTGGTGGTAGGTGGTCTCCCAGACGTCGGTCTCGCAGCCGAGGTCGGAGAGCCGCTGCAGGTAGTCGCCCGGGTCCAGGATGTGCACGAAGCGGCGCCCCTGGTCCCCGATCCGGTCGCGCCACTCGGGGCTCTCGCAGAGCTCCCCGAGGAGGGCGTGGCTGGGCGAGGTGAAGTTGCCGGGCACCTGGAAGGCGAAGGTGCCGCCGGGCCGCAGCCCGTCGATCCAGAGCGCGAAGGACTCGGGGTGGTTGGGCACCCACTGGAGGGCCGCGTTGGAGACGATCAGGTCGTAGGGCTCCTCCGGGGTCCAGTGGGCCGCGTCGGCCGGCCGGAAGTCGAGCCAGCCGCCGCCCGCGGTGGTGCCGGCCCAGTCCTTCTCCGCGCGCTCCAGCATCTCGGGAGACAGGTCGAAGCCGGTGATGTGCGCGTCGGGCCACCGGTCGGCGAGGAGCGCGGTGACGTTGCCGGGCCCGCAGCCGAGGTCGGCGACCCGGGCGGGACGGCCCTGGTGGGGAAGCTGCGGTATTCGGGCGAGCAGGTCGAGGAACGGGCGGGTGCGGTGTCCGGAGTGGTGCAGGTACTGCTGTGGGTCCCACGTGGGTGCGGCGGAGTCCACGGAATGCATGTTCGAAGCCCCCTTGCTGGAACGAGTTGCCGAAGCGGAACGGAGTTCCGGCCCGGTCCCTTCCCCATAGTCAAGAAGACTATATCTCGACATCAAGATACTTGGAATCGAGAATCTCAAATACAAGAGACTTTATGTCAACAGACCCTCTACACTGATCGCCATGGAGGACGAGGTCGACCGACTGGTCGCTGCATGGCGCCGAGAGCGCCCGGACCTCGACGTGGAACCGCTCGAGGTGCTCAGCCGTGTCTCACGCCTGGCCCGGCACCTGGACCGCGCCCGTCGACTCGCCTTCTCCGAGCACCAGCTGGAGCCCTGGGAGTTCGACGTGCTCACGTCGCTCCGGCGCGCCGGAGCGCCCTACCAGCTCTCCCCCGGACAGCTGCTCACCCAGACCCTGGTCACCTCGGGCACCATGACCAACCGCATCGACCGGCTCGCCAAGAAGGGCCTCGTCGAACGCCTCCCGGACCCCAGCGACCGCCGCGGGGTCCTGGTCCGGCTCACCCCCGAGGGCCGCGACCGCGCCGACCAGGCCCTGGCCGGACTGCTCGCGCAGGAACGGGCGATCCTGGCCCGCCTGTCGCGCACCGAGCGCGGCGAGCTGGCGGCCCTGCTACGCCAGCTGACCGCCCCGTTCGACAACATCCCCGGCTAGCGCGGGCCCGGGCTCGTCCGCCGGCCCCACCCCGGCCCGGCGCGCGAGCGCGACCGCCGCCAGGGTGGAGTGCACGCCGAGCTTCCCCAGGACGTTCTGCATGTGGGTGCGGACGGTGTGCGGGGACAGGAACAGACGCTCGGCGACGGCCTTGCGGCCGAGTCCGGCCACCATGCAGCGCAACACCTCCCGCTCGCGCGGCGTCAGCGACTCGACGAGCTGCTCGCTCTCCGTACGGTGCCGGCGGGCCTCGGTCAGCTCCCTCAGGACCCCCGTCAGCAGGGCCGGCGGCAGATGCGTCTCGTCCCGCAGGACGCCCCGCACCACCGCGAGCAGCCGCTGCAGCGAACAGTCCTTGGCCACCCACCCCCAGGCCCCGGCCTGCAGGGCGAGCGCCGCCCGACGGGCGTCGTCCTTCTCCGCGAGCACCACGGCCCGCACCCCGGGCCGCCCCGAGCGCACCTCGCCCACCAGCTCGACGCCGTCGGCGCCGGCCAGGTCGGAGTCGACCAGCATCACGTCGAACCGGCGGCCCTCGGCCGCGGCCCGGTCCAGACAGCGCAGAGCGGCCGGCCCGCTTCCCGCGGCGGCCACGTCGACGTCGGGCTCCGCCGCCAGCGCGGCGGCCAGCGACTCGGCGAAGACACGGTGGTCGTCCACCACCAGAACCCGGATGCGGGCCACGGACACCCCCAAGTGATCGAGGACGGGCCGGCGCGGGCACGACGCCGGGAACGGGTCCGTCGGCCGCACGGCCGCCGCCGTGCCATGACAGTTGCCCGCCCCGGTCGCCGTACCCGGCGGCTCTCGATACCCCTGAATCAGCACCGGCCCCCACCGGCGCTGCGCACCAGAGTACGGCCGCCGCCGCACCCGGGAGGCGAAAACGCGGAAGTCGCCGTACGCGGCGTCAGATCAGTCGCCGGGCCCCCGCCGACGGCACCGCCGGGAAGACGGCCGGCGCGGCGAACCCGGCGTCGGCGAAGGCCTTCTCCACGGCGGCCGTGACCACCCCGGCCCGGTCCGCCTCGACGAGCACGACGGCGGAGCCGCCGAAGCCGCCCCCGGTCATCCGGGCCCCCAGGGCCCCGGCGGCCACGGCGGTCGCGACGACCAGGTCCAACTCCGCGCAGGACACCCGGAGATCGTCCCGCAGCGAGGCGTGCCCCTCGGTCAACAGGGCGCCGACCGCGCGCGGGTCCCCCGCGTCGAGGAGCCGGATCGTCCGCTCCACCCGGTCGTCGTCGGAGACGACGTGCCGGACGTACCGACGAACCGTTTCGTCGGTCAAACGCGCCAGCTCTTCGGACAGTTGCGCGGCAGCCACGTCGCGCAGCGCGCGTACGCCGAGCGCCCGCGCACCGGCCTCGCACCCGGCGCGCCGCTCGGCGTACGCGCCGTCGCCGAGCGCGTGCTTGACCCGGGTGTCGACGACGAGCAGGCGGAGGCCCTCGGCCGCGAGGTCGAACGGCACCTGCCGGCAGGAGAGGTCACGCGTGTCCAGGAACAGCGCGTGCCCCTCGACCGCGCACGCGGACGCCATCTGGTCCATGACCCCGCACGGCACCCCCACGAAGGCGTTCTCGGCCCGCTGGGCCACCAGGGCGAGCTCCGGGCGCGGGAGCCCGAGCCCGAACAGGTCGTTCAGGGCGAGGGCGACGACGACCTCCAGGGCGGCGGAGGACGAGAGCCCGGCCCCCGTGGGCACCGTGGACGCCAGGTGCACGTCGGCGCCCGTCACCGCGTGCCCGGCCTCCCGCAGCGCCCAGACCACACCGGCCGGGTAGGCGGCCCAGCCGCCCCCCGCGCCGGGCTCCAGGGCGGCGACGTCGAGCTGGACGATGCCGCCCCCGACATCGCGGGAGTGCAGCCGCAGCACGCCGTCCTCCCGGCGGGACACGGCGGCCACGGCCGTGTGGGGCAGGGCGAGCGGCAGCACGAAACCCTCGTTGAAATCGGTGTACTCACCGATCAGGTTGACCCGCCCGGGAGCGGCCCAGACCCCTTCGGGGGCCGCCCCGTACAGCTCGCCGAACCCGTCCGCCACGCCCGCCCCGGCACCGGTCATCCCTGCCCCTGCTCCTTCTTCCGTGCGAACGCCCACGCGTCCTCGACGATGGCCGCCAGGTCCGGGCGGGACGGAGTCCAGCCGAGCCGCTCGCGCGCGGCGTCGGCGGAGGCGACGAGCACGGCCGGGTCCCCGGCGCGGCGCTCGGCCATGACCTCGGGCACCGGGTGGCCGGTCACCTTGCGGACGGTCTCGACGACCTCCCGCACGGAGAAGCCGTTGCCGTTGCCGAGGTTGCAGATCAGGTGCTCGCCCGCGGTCATCGCGTCGAGCGCGCGCAGGTGGGCCTCGGCGAGGTCGGCGACGTGGATGTAATCGCGGACGCAGGTGCCGTCGGGCGTCGGGTAGTCGTCGCCGTACACGTTGATGGCCTCGCGCCTGCCGAGAGCGACCTGCAGCACCAGCGGGATGAGGTGCGACTCGGGGTCGTGCCGCTCGCCGCACTCCCCGTAGGCGCCGGCCACGTTGAAGTAGCGCAGCGAGACCGCGGCGAGGCCGTGCGCGGCGCACTCGCCCGAGATCATGTGGTCGACGGCGAGCTTGGTGGCGCCGTAGGGGTTGGTCGGCGCGGTCGGCGCGGACTCGGTGATCGGCACGCTCTCGGGCTCGCCGTAGGTGGCGGCCGTCGACGAGAAGACGAGCTTGCGCACGCCGGCCTCGCGCATGGCCGCGACGAGCGCCATGGTGCCGCCGACGTTGTTGTCCCAGTACTTCTCGGGCCTGGCGACGGACTCGCCGACCTGCGAGAAGGCGGCGAAGTGCAGCACACCGTCGTACGAGGCGTCGAGCCAGCGTGCGGCGTCCTGGATGCGTCCCTCGATGAACGCGGCCCCGGCGGGGACCCCCTCGCGGAATCCCGTGGAGAGGTCGTCGAGGACGGTGACCTCGTGCCCCGCCTCCAGGAGGTGGGCCGCGACCGTGCTGCCCACATAGCCGGCCCCACCCGTCACCAGGTACTTACTCAACTGCTTGCCACCTCTCGGAGTCTGTCGGCCGCGGACTCCGGCGACACGTCGTTCATGAACGCGCCCATGCCGGATTCGGTGCCCGCGAGGTACTTCAGCTTGCCAGAGGCGCGGCGGACGGTGAAAAGCTCCAGGTGCAGCGCGAACTCCTCGCGGTCGGGGTGGGCGACCGGCGCCTGGTGCCAGGCGGCGATGTAGGGCGTGGGCGGCTCCCCGGCGCCGAAGAGGCGGTCGAAGCGGCGCAGCAGCTCCAGGTAGACGCGGGGGAACTCGTCCCGGGCCGCCGCGTCGAGCCCGGTCAGCGTCGCCGTGCGCCGGTGCGGGTACAGGTGCACCTCGTACGGCCAGCGGGCCGCGTACGGCACGAAGGCGGTCCAGTGCTCCCCGGCGAGCACCACCCGGCCGGCGCCCCGCTCCCGCTCCAGGACGTCGTCGAAGAGGTTGCGGCCGGTGCGGGCGCGGTGCGCGGCGGCGTTCCGCAGCATGGCGGCGGTGCGGGGCGCGGTGAAGGGGAAGGCGTAGATCTGCCCGTGGGGGTGGGCGAGGGTGACGCCGATCTCGGCGCCCCGGTTCTCGAAGCAGTAGACCTGCTCGACGCCCGGGCGGGCGGAGAGCTCGGCGGTGCGGTCGGTCCAGGCGGCGAGGACCACGGCGGTCCGCTCCTCGCCCAGGTCGGCGAAGGACGCCTTGTGGTCGGAGGTGAAGCAGACGACCTCGCAGCGCCCGTTCGCGCCGGACAGCGAGGGGAAACGGTTCTCGAAGACGACGACCTCGTAGGCGTCGGCCGGGATCTCGCTCTGCCACGCCTCGCTGGAGGGGCACAGCGGGCAGGTGTCGGCCGGGGGATGGAAGATGCGCCCCTGCCGGTGCGAGGCGATGGCGACGTCCTCGCCGAGGAGGGGGTCGTGGCGGATCTCGGACGCGGAGGTGACGGGTTCGAGGGAGCGCCGGTCGACGGCGTCGCGGACACGGCCCGGGTGCGCGTCGAAGTAGAGGAGCTCACGTCCGTCGGCGAGGCGGGTGACGGTCTTCTTCACGTTCACGCGGGCAGCCTCCAGCGGCCTCCATCAAACAGAACCACTCATAAAAAAGCACGATCAAACATCGAAGGTCAACACTTCCCTCGCCACGACCCACGGAAGGACCACACCGGGAACGCCGCCCCGCCGGGCCGCCACGTCGGGCTGGCCACCCCGGACCGGCGCCGCCACCCTCAGCGGCACCCTGGACGGACGTCCTGGCCGGACGTCGCCCCCTACGCCCGCTGCACCGGCACGCGGTCGAGGAGTCCCGTACGGGCCGCCAGCGCCGCCGCCTCCAGGCGCGAGCCGACCCCCAGCTTCATCAGCACCCGCTGCACGTGCGTGCGCGCCGTGCTCGGCGCGATCGCCATCCCCGCGGCGATCAGCCTGGTGTCCTCCCCCTCCGCCACCCGGACCAGCACCTCCGCCTCGCGCGGGGTCAGCAGCCGCAGCAGCCGCTGCGCCTCGTCGTCCGGCTGGGCCGCCGGGTTCAGCAGCTCGGCGAAGGCGCTCTGGATGAGCTGGGGCGCCACCGCCACCTCGCCCGCCCGCGCCTTCACCAGCGCCCGCTCGACGCCCTCGATGCGCTCGTCGTGCCGTACGTATCCGGAGGCACCTGCCGCGAAGGCGGCGGCGATCCCGCGCGGCGAGGGCACCGGCCCCAGCACCACGACCGCCACCTGCGGCCGCTCCCGCTTGATCCGCACGACCGGGTCGAAGGTGCCCGGCTCGGCGGGCGCCGAGGTGCCGAGCAGACAGACCTCCGGCGCGCGGCTCACCACCAGCTCCGCGGCCCCGGCCACCGGCGCCGCCGCGGCGAGCACCCGGTGCCCGCGCAGCTTCAGCGCCGAGGCCAGCGCCTCGGCGTGCAGTCTGTGGTCGTCGACCACCATGAGCCGAACGCCCATCGATCCTCCCCCATCCCCATGCGCGGGCCGGCCGTCCCCCGGCCACCCTGCTGCCCGGCAAGCTACACACTCCCCCGCCCCGCTTTGCCCCAATCGCGGCGACCGGTCCCGTCCGGAACACACAGAAGGGGCCCCTCCGTGAGCGGAGGGGCCCCTTCCAGGGCTCTCGGGGAGCCGGCCGGGACGTCAGCCGGCCGTCGAGAAGGCCACGGCCAGGTACTTCTTGTCGTACAGAGAGGTGCTGGCCTTGGTCTTGCTGATCAGCGTGTCCGCGATGAACAGGCGCCCGCCGCCGTAGCGGAACTCGGCGCCGATCGAGCTGAAGCTCGTCTCGGCGGTCCGGGTCGTCTTGTCCGACGGGTTCTCCATGAGCAGCGTCGACTTCATCGTGCCGCCGTCGATGGAGACGACCTGCCCGCCCTTGTCGTAGGGCGGCCACTTGTACGCGATGAGGTTGCCGCCGTCCATGCGCAGCGGGATCAGGGTGTACCGGTCGCCCGCGTCCGTCTTCTCCGGCACCATCCGCCCGTTGGCCAGGTCGAAGGCGACGATCTCGTTGGTCTCGTCGCCGTACTCGCCGGTGCTGCCGTCGTGCTCCTCGGTCGGCAGGTAGAGCCGCCCGTTGCCGACGAGGACCTGGGTGCAGCCCTCGACCCTGGTGGAGCGGCAGCGCGGCGCGTAGCGCTTGGCGTCCGCCGTGATCTTCGCCTTCAGCTTCCCGGTCTTCTCGTCGATGGAGAAGAAGTCCGAGACGCCGCTGCCGTCGTCGGCGGCGTCGTTGACGTCCGCCGCCACGACCAGCGGCTTGGTGGACACGACCGCCGCGAAGTCGACACCCGGGGGCATCTTGTACTGCGAGACCGGCCGCCCGGTCAGCGGGTCGAGGTTCTGGACGGTGACCGTCGGGTCGTCGTACGAGCCGCACTTGCGGACCGCGACGAGGCCGCCCTCGCCACCGCCGTAGCCCAGGTCCTCGCAGTCCCCGGCGTTGGCCTGCGGCTTCCAGCGCGGGTTGCCGTTGGCCAGGTCGAAGGCCGCGCCGCCGTCGAGGCCGCCGGCCGCGACGGTCTGGCCGTGCAGGGTGACCTCCGAGAAGGACACCTTCTTGTCGCCGGCCGTGCCGCCGGTGATCGAGGTCTGCCACACCAGCTTGCCGGTGGTGAGGTCGAGCAGGCCGACCTCGGTGCACGGCTGGAAGTAGCGCGGCGCGACCCGCTTGGTGGCCTCGAAGAGGATCGGCACCTTGAAGTCGGCCGTCATGTGGCGCGAGGCGCCGCAGACCTGGCCGGTCAGCGGCAGGGTCCACAGGGCCGAACCCTTGTCCAGGTCGTAGCCGACCACCGAGTTGACGCCCGTCTTCACGTACGCCTTGTCGGTGATCCAGGAGCCCGAGACGTCGGTGACGTCCGGCACGGTCGGCACCGGCAGCTGGAAGGCGAGCTTGGACTTGGTGTCCGCCGGGGCCTTCTCCTTGCCGCCCCCGCCGAGACCGCCCGCCCCGCCGTCCTCGCCGCCGCCGGTGGCGGCGCCGGAGCTGCCCTTCGCGTTCGGCTCCTCTTCACCACCGCCCGAGTTGGCGTACCAGAGGCCGCCGCCGATGAGCAGCGCGACGGCCACGACCGCCGCGATGACGATCTGCAGCTGGGCGGACAGCTTCCTGCCGCCGCCGGGCGCCCCGGGCACGGGCTGGTGCGGCACCTGGGGGTACTGCGGCTGCGTCGGGTAGCCGTACGGCGGCTGGACCGGCTGCTGCGGCTGGTTCGGGTAGCCGTACTGAGGCGGCTGCTCCTGCTGCGGCTGGGCCGGGTAGCCGTACTGCTGCGGCTGCTCCTGCTGCGGGTATCCGTACTGCGGCTGCTGGGGCTGCTGCGGATAGCCGTACGGCGGCTGGGCCGGCGGCTGCTGCGGCGGAGGCGTCGGCGCGCCGAACCCGCCCGGCGGGGGGTCCTGCGGCGCGCCGAAACCGCCCGGGGGCGGCCCCGGGGGCTGGTTGGGCGGTGGCGGCGGCTGCGTCATGGCGTGGGTTCCTCGGAGGATTCGGTGGACGGACGGGACGGGCGGGGCGTCACTTGCCGTAGGCCATCATCGTCTTGGTCTCCTTCTCCGCCTTGTCGTTGGAGGCGGAGACCCGGCCGGCCGCGATCACGAACGTGCCGTTCGAGTAGCCGTAGGCCGCGTCGTAGAAGGAGCTCTCCAGGTCGGTGACCGCCGCCTGGTGCTGCAGCAGCACCTTGGGGGCGCCGCCCGTCGGGGCGATGGTCGCCACCGCGCCGCCCGTGTCGTAGCGGGGCTCGATGTAGACCAGCACGCCGGAGCCCTCCATGCGCAGCGGCTTCATCTGCTGCTCACCGGGAGCCTTGGAGCGCCACTTGGCCTTGCCGGTGTTGAGGTCGAAGGCGACGACCTCGTTGGGCGTGCCGTACTGGGTGTCGGTCGCCATGTAGAAGGTGTTCTGGTCGGCGGCGACACCGGTGCAGCCCTGGAGGTTCTTCCCGAAGACGACGAAGGAACCGCCGCAGCGCGGGGCGAACTTGTCGTTGCCGCCCTGGATCTGCGAGCGCTCCTTGCCCGCGGCCGTGAGCGAGAAGATCGCCCACTTCTTCTCCTCGCGCTGCGTGGCGGAGACGACCAGCGGGTCGACCGAGTAGACCCGGTCCACCTCCCAGTTGGTCTGCAGCTTGAAGGTCCACTTGGGCTTGCCGGTGTTCGGGTCGATCTCGCTGACCGCGTGCGACTCCTTGCTCACGTCGCCCGAGGGGCACTTGGAGGCGGCGATCAGCTTGCTGCCGCCCGCGTAGGCGTAGGGCTTGCAGCCGCTGGTGGGCGAGGTGAAGAGCTGCCGGCCGTCGGTCACCGAGAAGCCGTAGGCGGAGCTGGAGCCGGACGCCGTCACCGTGTTGCCGCTGATGGCGAGCGTGTTGTCGGAGAAGGCGAAGAGGCCGGTCGGCTTGGGAATGGACTTCTTCCAGCCCGCCTTGCCGGTCTTGAGGTCGACCTGCTGCATCTCCAGGCACTTGGCCTTGTCGCCCGCGGAGTCCTTGTAGGCGAAGACCATCTGGCCGTTCGCGTTCGGCTCCGGCGGGGCGGCGCACAGCTCGTAGGGCACGTCGATGTGCCACTTGCCGGATCCGTCGGCGAGGCTGTAGCCGTCGATGCCCTTGTACATGGCCTTGACGACCGTGTCGCCGACGATCCACGGGCCGTAGACGTCGGCGCCGTTCTTGGGCAGGTCGACGTTGTTGGCGAGCAGCCAGTTGATCTTCGCCTCGCCGTCCTTGCGGCCGGCGTTGAGGTCCTCGGGGCCGCCCTCGTCGCCGTCGCCCTTGCCGTCGCCCTGGTCGACGGACTCCGTCGGCTTCGGTCCGGTGGGGGCGGAGCTGGTCGGCTGGGCGACCGGGTCCTTCTCGTCGCCGCTGCCGAGGGCGATCCAGGTGCCGCCGCCGACCACGAGCAGCGCGGCGGCCGCCGCGGCGACGATGAGGCCGGGCTTGCCCTTGAAGGGGTTCTTGCCGCCGCCGGTCGGGGGCGCGGTCTGCATCGCGGTCGGGTAACCGCCGTAGGGGTTCTGCTGGCCGTACGGGCCGGGCTGCTGGCCGTACTGCCCCGGCTGCTGGCCGTAGGGGCCGGGCTGCTGGGCGTACGGGCCGGGCGCCTGCTGCGGGTAGCCGTACGGGCCCGGCTGCTGCGGGGCCTGCTGCGGGTAGCCGTACGGACCGGGCTGCGCGGGCGGCGCGGTCTGCGGCGGGGCCGGAGGCTGCTGCGGGGCGGCGTGCGGCGGCGCCTGCGGCGGGACCGGAGGTGCCTGGGGCGGCACCGGCGGGGCCTGCGGCGGCACCGGCGGGACGTTCTGGCCCGCGTTCGGGTTCGGGTCCGGAGCGCCGAAGCCCCCCGGCGGCTGGTTGCTGGGCGGCTGGGTCATCAGCGCTTCCCCCTTGATGTGAGCGGGTTTTCTTTCTACCACTCACGGGATGGCGCAAAAGCGACCGGTCCGTCCCTTGTACCCAAGGGAGGACCGGCCCGTGATGCCCTCGTTACGCGTCCTCTACGACATCTCTACGCGTCCTCGGCCAATTCCAGCCATCGCATCTCCAACTCCTCGCGCTCACCGGCGAGTCCCCGGAGCTCCGCGTCCAGTTTCGCGACCTTCTCGAAGTCCGTGGCGTTGTCGGCGATCTGGGCGTGCAGCCTGGTCTCCTTCTCGGAGAGCTTGTCGAGTTGTCGCTCGACCTTCTGCAGCTCCTTCTTCGCGGCGCGGGCGTCGGCGGCGGACTTCTCCTTGACCGGGGCGGCCGCGGTCACGGGCGTCGCCTCGGCGATCATCCTCTGCCGCCGCTCCAGGTACTCGTCGATGCCGCGCGGCAGCATGCGCAGGGTCTTGTCGCCGAGCAGGGCGAAGGTGCGGTCGGTGGTGCGCTCGATGAAGAAGCGGTCGTGGGAGATGACGACCATCGAGCCGGGCCAGCCGTCGAGCAGGTCCTCCAGCTGGGTGAGGGTCTCGATGTCGAGGTCGTTGGTGGGCTCGTCGAGGAAGAGCACGTTGGGCTCGTCCATGAGCAGGCGCAGGAGCTGCAGACGGCGCCGTTCACCACCGGACAGGTCGCCGACCGGCGTCCACTGCTTCTCCTTGGAGAAGCCGAACTGCTCGCAGAGCTGTCCGGCCGTCATCTCGCGGCCCTTGCCGAGGTCGACCCGGTCGCGGATCTGCTGTACGGCCTCCAGGACGCGCAGTTCAGCGGGGAGTTCGGTGACGTCCTGGGAGAGGTAGGCGAGCCGCACGGTCTTGCCGACGACGATCCGGCCGGCGGCGGGCTGCGTCTCCCCCTCGGAGAAGGCGGCGTCGGCGAGGGCGCGCAGCAGCGAGGTCTTGCCGGCGCCGTTGACGCCGACCAGGCCGATGCGGTCGCCCGGACCGAGCTGCCAGGTGAGGTGCTTGAGCAGCTCCTTGGGCCCGGCGGTGACGGACACGTTCTCCAGGTCGAAGACCGTCTTGCCGAGCCGGGCGTTGGCGAACTTCATCAGCTCGCTGGTGTCGCGCGGCTCCGGCACGTCCGCAATGAGCGCGTTGGCGGCCTCGATGCGGAAGCGCGGCTTGGACGTCCGGGCCGGGGCGCCGCGGCGCAGCCAGGCGAGCTCCTTGCGGACCAGGTTCTGCCGCTTGACCTCTTCGGTGGCGGCGATCCGCTCGCGCTCGGCGCGGGCGAAGACGTAGTCGGAGTAGCCGCCCTCGTACTCGTAGACGGAGCCGCGCTGCACGTCCCACATGCGGGTGCAGACCTGGTCGAGGAACCAGCGGTCGTGGGTGACGCAGACGAGCGCGGAGCGCCGGTTCTGCAGGTGCTGGGCGAGCCAGGCGATGCCCTCGACGTCGAGGTGGTTGGTGGGCTCGTCGAGGACGATCAGGTCCTGGTCCTCGATGAGCAGCCTGGCGAGCGCGATGCGCCGCCGCTCGCCGCCGGAGAGCGGGCCGATCACGGTGTCGAGGCCGTTCTCGAAGCCGGGGAGGTCGAGCCCGCCGAAGAGGCCGGTGAGCACGTCGCGGATCTTGGCGCTGCCGGCCCACTCGTGGTCGGCCATGACGCCGATGACCTCGTGCCGGATGGTGGCCTTCGGGTCGAGGGAGTCGTGCTGGGTGAGCACGCCGAGCCGCAGGCCGCCGCTGTGCGTGATGCGCCCGGTGTCGGCCTCCTCCAGCTTGGCGAGCATCCGGACGAGGGTGGTCTTGCCGTCGCCGTTCCGGCCGACCACACCGATCCGGTCCCCTTCGGAGACGCCGAGCGAGACCCCGTCGAGCAGCGCGCGGGTGCCGTACACCTTGCTGACGGACTCGACATTGACCAGGTTGACGGCCATTTCAC
This sequence comes from Streptomyces sp. NPDC101191, assembly GCF_044767915.1. Taxonomy (NCBI): domain Bacteria; kingdom Bacillati; phylum Actinomycetota; class Actinomycetes; order Kitasatosporales; family Streptomycetaceae; genus Streptomyces; species Streptomyces sp. NPDC101191. The sequence continues at coordinate 86,959 of NZ_JBIWOU010000013.1, read as the reverse complement.
TCCTGATACGGGGCTTGCGATCGACGTCCCAGGGTACGTCGCCCGGCACCGGGGTCGTGGCGCGCGGACGGCCCGACCGGGCCCGGCACCGCCGCACCGCCGTCCACCGGCACATCAGGACCGAGGACGAGCTCGTCCGGCCGGCCGTCGACGCGGTCCGGAGCGAGGTGGCCCTGCCCGGCCCCGGCGCCCCGGACCGGCGGGCCGCCGCCACCGCGATGGCGGACAGCCCGCACGCAACGCCCACCCGCCACCCGTGGCTCGGCCAGGCCATCGGCAGCCGTCCGCTCCGGCCCCGGCACGTCCGGCACGACGCCCACCGCCCCGCCCTGTACGACGAAGGGGCGGGCTCCTCCCTCACCGACGCCGACCGCCGCGGCCACCGTCCTCGGCAGCGCCCTCGCCGCGGCCGCGGGCAGCGCCCCCGGCAGCGCCCTCGCCGCGGCCGCGGGCGGCGACCCCGGCGCCGCCGCGCAGGTCGGAGCCGGCCCGGCTCCCGAGCCGCAGCGACGACCACGAGAAGGAGCCGGCCGACACCATGGCCGCGGCCGCCGAGGTCGCCACCCGCTTCCCGCGCCCGGGCGAGCGCCTCGGCGGCAGCGCCTTCGGCCGATCACGCCGCGCCGTCGGACAGCCGCGCCTTCGGCCTCGGCCCGGGGTCCGCCCCGGACGGCTTCGAGGCCCGCCTCGCGCCCTGAGGCGTCGGGCCTCAGGTCCGGCCGGCCCGCTCCACGAGGAACCAGCCCGCAAGGGCCGTCGCGACCGCGGCCGGGGCGGTCACCCGGACCGCGATCAGGGTCGCGGTGTGCCCCTCCAGGAGGCCGCCGAAACCGGTCATCGACAGGCCGAGGACGCCGAGCAGGGCGAGCGTGATGCCGAGCGCGGCGAGCGGCCCGCCGGTGTCGCTCGCCGGGGCGGCCGGCACCGGGTGCTCGAAGCGGCGGAAGACGCCGACCAGCACGGCGGTGAGCGCGGCCGCCGCGACGACGCGCACCGGCACCTGGGCCCACCAGGCGCCCGTCGCGGGCTCCGGGAGCCGTACGCCGAGGGCGAGCAGCGCCCCGTACACGCCGAGCATCGCCGTCAGGTGCCAGAGGAACGCGGTCATCGCGATCCCGTTCGCGGCGACGACCCCGCGCCACACCCGCGCCCGGGCGGTGAACCGCGCGCCCGGGCCCTTCAGGAGCTCGACCGCGCCGACCAGCCACAGGCCGTGGCAGAGCAGGGCGAGCGTCGGCGGGGCCATGTTCGAGACCCGCTCCCCGGGCATGCCCACCATGGACAGCGGATACGGCCCGAGGGCCACCAGCAGCGCCGCGCCCGCGAGGCCCGCGCCCGCGAGGAGCGCCGGTCGGCGGATCAGCCCGTCGGCGCGCAGGAAGCCGAGCTGGTGGACCGCCAGCCAGACGAGCGCGAAGTTCAGGAACTCGACGTACGGCACCCCGGCCGCGAACCGCAGCACGTCCACCAGGACCGCGCCCGCGACCAGCCCGCCGAACGCGCCCCACCCGTACCGCCCGTGGAGCTTGAGCAGCGGTGGTGTGAAGGCCACCATCGCCAGGTAGATCCCGATGAACCACAGCGGCTGTGTGACGAGCCGCAGCGCGACCCCGGTCAGTCCGCCGTCCGCACCCAGCAGTTGGACGGTGAGCGCGAGCGCGCCCCACACCCCGATGAAGACCATGGTGGGCCGCAGCAGGCGCTGGAGCCGGGCGCGCAGGAAGGCCGCGTACTGCGGGCGGGAGCGGTGGGCGAGGGCGTGCGAGAAGCCGCCGACGAAGAAGAAGACCGGCATGACCTGGAGCGCCCAGGTCATCAGCTGGAGGCCGGGCACGACGGCGAGCAGGTTCCCGACCCGGCCGTCGGCCGTGACGGCCGCCATCAGCCAGTGTCCGAGCACGACGACCGCGAGCGAGGCGACCCGCAGGAGGTCGACGTAGCGGTCCCGGGTCGCCGGTGTCGCGGCAGCGAGGTCACGCGCGCTGATTCCCATACGGGCACGGTGCCGGTCGGCCCACGGGCCCCGGCAGCGCTCGCGTACTCAACTCCCCCTGAGTACGGCCCGCGCGGGCGGCGCCTCGCGGACTCGCGCCGGGTGGGTGCGGATGGCGGTCCCGGTGCGCCCGCGCGGGCGACCCCGCGGCCCCGGCTGCCGGGGTGGCCGCCCGGCGGTCCCTCATCTTCGACTCGTACCGCACACCCCCCACAAGGAGAGTCGCATGCCCCGTCTCCCCCGCCTGGCCGCCGCCGTCGCGGCCGGCGCCGCGTTCACCGTGCTCGCCACGGGGACCGCGGTGTCCGCCGGTGATCCCACCGTGTCGGACCCGCGCGTCGTCGCCCACTTCGCCTTCGCCGCCGGCCAGACGCCCGAGAACATCGCGCTCGAACCCGACGGTTCGGCCGACCTCACCTTCGCCTTCGCCCACCAGGTCGCCCGTGTCGACAGGAACGGCGCCACGCGGATCCTCGCCACCCTGCCCGCCGTCACGAACCCGCAGACGCCCAACATCGGCGCCGCCATCGCCACCGGCATCGCCCGCGCCCACGACGGCACCCTCTACGTCGCCTACGCCACCGGCACGGCCGAGACCGGCATCTGGCGCATCTCCCCCGGCGGCGAGCCCGAGCAGATCGCGCAGCTGCCCGCCGACGGGCTGCCCAACGGCATCGCGCTCGACGAGAAGTGCGACCGGATCTTCGTCGCCGACTCGGTGCGCGGAGTGGTGTGGAGCGTGCCGCTCGCCACCGGCGTCCCCGCCGTCTGGGCCTCCGGGGCGGCGCTGGAGCCGACCGCGGAGCTCCCCTTCGGCGCCAACGGCCTCAAGGTGCACGACGGTGCCGTATGGGTGTCCAACACCGGCCAGGGGACGTTGCTGCGCATCCCGATCGGTCCGGGGCACGAGGGGGCCGCGGGGCCGGTCGAGACGAGGGCGACCGGGCTCGCCATCGACGACTTCGCCTTCACCGGGCACGGTGACACCGTCCTCGCCGCCCTGATCCTGGAGGACGCACTGGAGCTGGTTCGCCCGGACGGCAGTCACCGGACCGTCCTCACGGCCGCGGACGGGCTCACCAACCCGACCTCCGTGGCGGTGCACGCCAAGAACGTCTACGTGCCCAGCGCGGCCTACTTCGCCCCGTCGAACCCGGACCCGAACCTGCTGCTCGCCCGGATCTCCAAGAACAAGGACTGACGGGGGTCCGGCCGAGGAGCCGGGGCGGGTCTCAGAGGACCTTCGCCCCGGTCGCCGGGGAGGTCGCCACCCGCGCCGTCCGGCAGGTGCCGGAGGCGATCAGGGCCGCGGCGACCGCCTCGGCGGACTCGGCGTCCTTCACCAGGAACGCGGTCGTCGGCCCCGAACCGGAGACGAGGGAGGCCAGCGCGCCGGCCTGCGTGCCGGCCGCGAGGGTCGCGGCCAGCGAGGGCCGCAGGGACAGCGCGGCCGGCTGGAGGTCGTTGGCCAGGGCGCCGGCGAGCGCGGTGGTGTCGCCGGTGCGCAGCGCGTCCAGCAGGGCGGGGGAGGCGACCGGCTCGGGCACGTCCACGCCCTCGTTGAGGCGGTCGAACTCGCCGTAGACCGCCGGGGTCGACAGACCGCCGTCCGCGACCGCGAACACCCAGTGGAAGGCGCCGCCGACCGGCAGCTCGGTCAGCCGCTCGCCGCGCCCGACGCCGAGGGCGGCGCCGCCGACCAGGCTGAAGGGCACGTCGCTGCCCAGCTCGGCGCAGATCTCCAGGAGTTCGGCGCGCGAGGAGTTCAGGCCCCACAGCGCGTCGCAGGCGAGCAGGGCGCCCGCGCCGTCGGCGCTGCCGCCGGCCATGCCGCCGGCGACCGGGATGTCCTTGGCGATGTGCAGGTGCACGTCGGGGGCGATGCCGTGCCGGGCGGCGAGCAGTTCGGCGGCCCGCGCGGCCAGGTTGGTGCGGTCGAGCGGCACCTTGTCGGCGTCGGGGCCCTCGCAGGTGACGGTCAGCCCGCCGGCCGGGGTCGCGGTGACCTCGTCGTGGAGCGAGACGGCGAGGAAGACGTTGGCCAGGTCGTGGAAGCCGTCGGGCCGGGCGCCGCCGACCGCGAGCTGGACGTTGACCTTGGCGGGGACGCGCACCGTCACGCTCACTGCTCGGCCTCCGGCTTGTTCTCGGCGATCCGCGCGAACTCCTCCACCGTCAGCGCCTCTCCGCGTGCCTGCGGCGAGATCCCGGCGGCCACCAGGGCCGTCTCGGCCGCCGCGGGCGAGCCCGCCCAGGTGGCGAGGGCGGCGCGCAGGGTCTTGCGGCGCTGGGCGAAGGCCGCGTCGACGACCGCGAAGACCTGGTCCTTGGCGGCGGTGGTCCGCAGCGGCTCGGCGCGGCGGACGAGGGACACGAGCCCGGAGTCGACGTTGGGCGCGGGCCAGAAGACGTTGCGGCCGATGGAGCCGGCCCGCTTGACCTGCGCGTACCAGTTGGCCTTCACCGAGGGCACGCCGTAGACCTTGTTGCCCGGTCCGGCGGCGAGCCGGTCGGCGACCTCGGCCTGCACCATGACGAGGGTCCGCTCGATGCTCGGGAAGCGGTCCAGCATGTGCAGCAGCACCGGCACGGCGACGTTGTACGGGAGGTTCGCCACGAGCGCCGTGGGCGGCGGGCCGGGGAGCTCCTGGACCTGCATGGCGTCGGAGTGGACCAGCGCGAAGCGGTCCTTCTTCTGCGGCATGCGCGCGGCGATGGTCGAGGGGAGCGCGGCGGCGAGGACGTCGTCGATCTCGACGGCCGTCACGCGGTCCGCGGCCTCCAGGAGCGCGAGGGTGAGGGAGCCGAGCCCGGGGCCCACCTCCACCACCACGTCGTCGGGGCGCACCTCGGCCGTGCGGACGATCCGCCGCACGGTGTTGGCGTCGATGACGAAGTTCTGGCCCTTCTGCTTCGTGGGGCGGACGCCGAGGGCGGCGGCCAGCTCACGGATGTCGGCGGGGCCGAGGAGGGCGTCGGGGCTGTCGGGGCCGGTGGTGGTGCTCACCGGTACAGCCTACGGGGCGCCCGTAGGCCCGGCCTACGCCTCACCCGTAGAGCCGGCGGCCGCAGTGCGGCCACGGGCTCGCCCCCCGCGTCACGTAGAGCTTCTTCGCCCGGAAGGTCTGCTCGGCGGCGGGCGCGTTCTGGGCGACGCCGCTGCCGCCGAGGGAGCGCCAGGTGCCGGGGTCGAACTGGTAGAGCCCGCCGTAGGTGCCCGAGGGGTCGACGGCGTCCGGACGGCCGCCGGACTCGCAGGCGGCGAGCGCGCCCCAGTCCAGGCCGTCGGCCCCGGCGACGGAGCGGGGCAGCGGGCGGGTGCCGACCCGGACCTTCTGCGGCACGGGCTCGCGGACGGTCTCCTCGCCGACCCGGCGCGGCCGCTGCCGGACGCCGTTGACGGTGCGCAGGGTGTACGTGACCCGGCGGACGCCCGGCACGCCGCGCTGCTCGACGAGTTCGGTGCCGGCGAACAGCTCCGGGTCGCGGGTCCGCTCGACGGCGTAGGGCACCGGCTCCTCGCGGATCTCCCGGGTGCCGGTGATCCGCAGGATCGTGACCGTCTGGCCGTCGCGCGGGAAGGAGTCGAGCGGGACGGAGGTGGTGTCCTCGCCGGCGAGGGTGAGGCCGGCCTGCCGCAGGGCCTCGCGGACGGTGGCCGCGTTGGTGCGGACGGCCAGCTCGCGCCCGTCGGCCAGGAAGGTGAGGGCCCGCTCGGTGCGGACGTCGAGGGCGAGGCCCTGCCGGGAGATGGGCGCCGAGCGGGAGACGGACAGGTAGGCGCCCTCGGCACGCACACCGAGCTGGCGCAGGGCGCCGTCGACGGTGCGGGCGGTGGTCCACACCTGGCGGCGGCGGCCGTCGAGGGTCAGGGAGACGAGCCGTCCGTAGCGGACGACGACCTCGTCGCCGGCGGCGAGGTGGGTGCCGGGCGCGGGGGCGACGATGTCGTGCTCGCCGACCGCCAGGCCCTCGTCGGCGAGGAGTTCGTCGACGTCGTCGGCGAAGGTGTGCAGGGTGCGCGGGACGCCGTCGACGGACAGCCTGACGGACTTGTCGTTGACGACGAAGGCGCTGGTGCCGCCGGCCAGGAAGGCGACGACGAGGGCCTGCGGGACGATCCGCCGCAGTCCCTCGGCCGCGGACGGGCTCGCCTTGCGGCGCCGGGCCGCCCGGCGAGCCCCGGATCGATGCGAAGTGCTCACGAGGCCGGGACCCTAGCCCCGGGAGCCGTCACCCTCCAGGACGACTCGACTACCACACGTAACCGTTATGGATCAGTAATCGAAGGCGCGGGCCGTGTTCACGGCGATGGCCTCGGCGAGCTCCTCCTCCGTGATGCCGCGGACCGCGGCCATGGCCCGCACGGTGACCGGAATGAGGTACGGGGCGTTGGGGCGGCCCCGGTAGGGCGCGGGGGTGAGGAAGGGGGCGTCAGTCTCGACGAGGACGAGCTCCTGCGGGGCGACGGCGAGGGCGTCGCGCAGCGGCTGGGCGTTCTTGAAGGTGACGTTGCCGGCGAAGGACATGTAGTAGCCCTTGGCCGCGCAGATCTCGGCCATCTCGGCGTCGCCGGAGTAGCAGTGGAAGACGGTCCGCTCCGGTGCGCCCTCCTCGTCGAGGACCCGCAGCACGTCGGCGTGGGCCTCGCGGTCGTGGATGACGAGGGCCTTGCCGTGCCGCTTGGCGATCTCGATGTGGGCGCGGAAGGAACGCTCCTGCGCTGCCATGCCCTCGGGGCCGGTGCGGAAGAAGTCGAGGCCGGTCTCGCCGACGGCTCGGACGTACGGCAGGGCGGCCAGCCGGTCGATCTCGGCGAGGGCGTCGTCGAGTGCCGCGTCACCGCCGGCGTCCCGGGCGCCCTGGCGGGACCAGCCGTCCGGGTCGCCGAGGACGATCCGGGGGGCCTCGTTGGGGTGCAGGGCGACGGCCGCGTGCACGTTGTCGTACCGGGCGGCGGTCTCGGCGGCCCACTGCGAGCCCTTGATGTCGCAGCCGACCTGGACGACCGTCGTCACACCGACGGCGGCGGCCTTGGTGAGGGCCTCCTCGACGGTGCCGGACTGCATGTCGAGATGGGTGTGCGAATCCGCGACCTCCACCAGCAGGGGCTCGGGCAGCGGCGGCGGGGCGTCCTTGGAACTCATGGCCCCGATCGTACGAGGGCCATGAGTTCCGCCGCCAAGGCTTACCCGCCGGCGGGGAGGTGGCTCACTTGCGGTTGCGGAAGGGATGCAGGAGGTCGGAGAGGTGCCAGTGGTGAGGTACCGGCGGGGACTCCTCGCCGCTCGCCGCGGGGGCGTCCTCGGTCAGCTCCTGGCCGATGGGTCCGGCGATGGACACCGGCCTGGTCGCCCTGGCCCCGTGGCTGTGCCGCTCGGTCGCGGCCACCGTGTCCAGCACCGAGGACACCTGCCCGGCCCGCATGATCCGCACGACGTGGCTGCTGCAGTTCATGCAGGTGGGCCGGGACAGCGGGGACGGCACCCGGGCACCGTCCGCCTTGTAGACGACGTACGCGTGTCCGTGGGCGTCCACGTGGTGCTCGATGTCGTACGCCTGCTCCCAGCCGTAACCACACCTCATACAGGCAAAGGCGTACGCCTCGTGTGCGACGGGCGTTCCGGTGCCGGTGATCTCACTCATTCCAGCTCCTCTCCACTGAACCAGTGGACGCCTTTTCCGGCCGGAACGCATCAGCTCCGGAAGAACCATGGACGCTCTTTGGCGTTTCCTTGCCCAAAAGGCCCTCGAGCAGGCCCGTCACCGGGTTCTGCTTTGCCTTTCAGATTAGTCCTTTACCGTTTCCGGGGCCTGGTGCCGCCGCATTCTTTGCCGCCACGACGGCATCGAACACCTCGCGCTTGGGAAGCCCCGCCGCGGCGGCGACCGCGGCGATGGCCTCCTTGCGCCGCTCCCCCGCCTCCTCGCGCACCCGCACCCTGCGCACCAGTTCCTCGGCGTCGAGCTCGGCGGGCCCGGTCTCGGGCGCTCCCTCGACGACGACGGTGATCTCCCCGCGTACGCCCTCGGCGGCCCAGGCGGCGAGCTCGCCCAGCGGGCCGCGCTTGACCTCCTCGTACGTCTTGGTCAGCTCGCGGCAGACGGCGGCGCGGCGCTCGGCGCCGAAGACCTCGGCCATCGCGGCGAGGGTGTCGTCCAGCCGGTGCGGGGCCTCGAAGTAGACGAGGGTGCGCCGCTCGCCCTCGACCTCGCGCAGCCGCCCGAGGCGCTCTCCCGCCTTGCGGGGCAGGAAGCCCTCGAAGCAGAAGCGGTCCACGGGCAGCCCGGACAGGGCCAGCGCGGTGAGCACGGCGGACGGCCCAGGCACGGCGGTGACCTTGATGTCCTGCTCGACGGCGGCGGCGACCAGGCGGTAACCGGGATCGGAGACGGACGGCATGCCGGCGTCGGTGACCAGCAGCACCCGCGCCCCGCCGACGAGCGCCTCGACCAGTTCGGGCGTCCGGGCGGACTCGTTGCCCTCGAAGTACGACACCACCCGGCCCTGGGTGTGCACCCCGAGCGCGCGGGTCAGTCCGCGCAGCCTCCGGGTGTCCTCGGCGGCCACGATGTCCGCGTTCTCCAGTTCGGTGGCGAGCCGTGGCGGTGCGTCCGCGATGTCACCGATGGGGGTCCCTGCGAGTACCAGCGTTCCAGTCACAAGGGTCATCCTCCCAGCCCGGACAGGCGACGCGCACAGGCGCGTTCCCTACGATGGCGCGGTGACCAGTACCGCACCCGAGGCCCTGGAGGGTCAGCACCCCGTGGCAGAGCCCTCTCCGTGGCAGCAGCGGCTGCGGCAGTTCGGCTACCGCCCGGCCGCCACGAGCTCCCCGACCCCCGGACTGCGGGACCGGCTCGTCCCCCCGTACACCCGGCCCTCGCCACGCCTGTGGTCGCTGTTCGGGATCTCCCCGGCCGCGGCCGACCGGCTGTGGCGGCTCGCCGCGTGGGGCGGGCCGCTGCTCGTGGCCACGGTCGCGGGTCTGCTGCGGTTCTGGAACCTCGGCAAGCCGCACGCGGTGATATTCGACGAGACGTACTACGCCAAGGACTCGTGGGCCCTGATCAACCAGGGCTACGAGGGCGCGTGGCCGAAGGACATCGACAAGACGATCCTGACCGACCCGGGCTCGGTGCTGGTCCCGACGGACCCGGGCTACGTCGTCCACCCGCCGGTCGGCAAATGGGTCATCGGCCTCGGCGAGAAGATCTTCGGCTTCGAGCCCTTCGGCTGGCGCTTCATGGTGGCGCTGCTCGGCACCCTGTCGGTGCTGATGCTGTGCCGGATCGGCCGCCGGCTGTTCCGCTCGACCTTCCTGGGCTGCCTGGCGGGCCTGCTGCTCGCCGTGGACGGCCTGCACTTCGTGATGAGCCGGACGGCGCTGCTCGACCAGGTGCTGATGTTCTTCGTGCTCGCCGCGTTCGGCTGCCTGGTGGTGGACCGGGACCGGGCGCGGGCCCGCCTCGCGGCGGCCCTGCCGGTGGACGAGGACGGGATCCTGCGCCCGGACGCGTCGGTCGCGGAGAAGCTGCGCCTCGGCTGGCGTCCGTGGCGGCTCGCGGCCGGCGTGATGCTGGGCCTGGCGGCCGGCACCAAGTGGAACGGTCTCTACATCATGGCCGCGTTCGGCCTGATGACGGTCCTGTGGGACCTGGGCGCCCGGCGCACGGCCGGCGCGTTCCGCCCGTACGCGGCGGTGGCCCGGCGCGACCTGGTCCCGGCCTTCGTGTCCACGGTCCCGGTCGCGATCGCGACCTACCTGGCCACCTGGTCCGGCTGGATCCTCACCGACAAGGGCTACTTCCGCCACTGGGCCGCCGAACAGGACAAGATCGGCGGCGGCGGGACCTGGGGCTGGCTGCCGGAGTGGCTGCGCAGCCTGTGGCACTACGAGACCGAGGTCTACAAGTTCCACGTGGGCCTGAGTTCGCCGCACACCTACGAGTCCAACCCGTGGAGCTGGCTCGTCCTCGGCCGCCCGGTCTCCTACTTCTACGAGTCCCCCGCCCCCGGCACGGCCGGCTGCCCGGTCGACGCCAAGGAGAAGTGCGCCCAGGAGGTCCTGGCCCTCGGCACGCCGCTCCTGTGGTGGGCCGCCTGCTTCGCGATCCTGTACGTGCTGTGGCGCTGGGCCTTCCGCCGCGACTGGCGCGCCGGAGCGATCGCCTGCGGCATCCTGGCCGGCTGGGCGCCGTGGCTCCTCTATCAGGAACGCACCATTTTCCTTTTCTACGCGGTGGTGTTCGTCCCGTTCCTGTGTCTCGCGGTGGCCATGATGATCGGGGCGATCGTGGGACCGGCGGGCTCCTCGGAAAGGCGCCGTACTTTCGGGGCGGTGGGCGCGGGAGTGCTCGTTCTCCTCATCGTCTGGAATTTCATCTATTTCTGGCCCCTGTACACCGGGACGTCCATTCCCCTGGACCAGTGGCGGAACAGGATGTGGCTCGACACCTGGGTCTAGCGGGGCGAGGGCGACGAGGAGGGCGCGACCGGCGGTCGCGCCCTCCTGCGCGTCGCCGGCGCCTGCCGGCGGCCCTCGGACGGCCCCGGCGGCTCCTCACGGCTCCGGCACCGGCACCGGCACCGGCCGCGCGTGACCGGTCCGGCTCCGCAAAACCGGCGGTCCGGTCGCTTTCCGGTAACGACCGTAGCTCCTGTCACTCCTGCGCCATAGGCTGCCGGGAGGCCACACCTGGGGAGGGAGGCGCAGTCATGCGCAGTGGAGCCAAGGTCGCGATCGTCGGCGGGGTCTTCGTCGTCGTGGCGAGCGGGGTCGGGTACGGGGGCTACAACCTCTGGAACGGGGTCACGGGGAACACGGGCGGCACCGTGAAGTCCGGGTCCGAGGGCAGGAAGACCGGGCCCGTCACCGACGAGGAGGTGACGGCGACCGCGAAGGACTTCCTCGCGGCCTGGGCCGGCGGAGAGGCCGAGACGGCCGCGCAGCTGACGAACAATCCGGTCTCCGCCGGGTCCGCACTGCTGGGCTTCCGTGCGGAGGCCGCGGTCTCCGCGGCCACCATCACGCCGGGACCGGCGACGGGCGCGACGGTGCCGTTCACGGTGAAGGCGACCGTCACGGACGCGGGGGTGTCCAAGCCCTGGACGTACTCCTCGCGGCTGACCGTGGTGCGCGGGCTCACCACCGGACGCCCCCTGGTCGACTGGAAGCCGACCGTGCTGCATCCGAAGCTGACGCCGGGCGCCTCGCTCCGCACCGGATTCGCGAAGTCGGGCGAGATCAAGGCCGTCGACCGCAAGGGGCGGGTGCTGACGGCGGAGGAGTACCCGTCGCTCGGGCCGGTCCTGGACCAGCTGCGCGAGCGGTACGGCGCCAAGGCGGGCGGCAAGCCGGGCGTCGAGCTCGTCGTCGCGTCCGGCGTCGAGGGCGTCCCCGACACGACGCTGCTGACCCTCACCAAGGGCGTGGAGGGCGAGCTGGAGACGACGATCGACGCCGACGTGCAGGCGGCGGCCGAGCGGGCCGTGAAGCAGTACGGCTCGGCGTCCGTGGTCGCGGTCCAGCCCTCGACCGGCGCGGTACGGGCGGTCGCCAACAGCCCCGCGAACGGCTTCAACGCGGCCTTCGAGGGCAAGAAGATGCCCGGCTCCACGATGAAGATCGTCACGGCCGCGCTGCTCCTGGAGAAGGGCCTGGTCAAGGCCGACCAGGTCGCCGAGTGCCCGCCGACCGCCATGTACTACGGCCGGACGATCGGGAACCTGAAGGGCTTCTCGCTGGACGGCGCCCCGTTCGAGAAGAGCTTCGCCCGCTCCTGCAACACCGCCTTCATCAAGAAGATCGACGACGTCGGCGACGACTCCGCACTGGGCAAGGAGGCCAAGGAGGTCTTCGGTATCGGCCTCGAATGGAAGACCGGCATCCGGTCCACCGACGGCTCGGTCCCCGACGCGACCGGCGGCGGCGCCGCGGAGCAGTACATCGGCCAAGGCACCGTCCAGATGAACCCGCTGAACATGGCCTCGATCACCGCCACCGCCAAGTACGGCAGCTTCAAGCAGCCGTATCTGGTCGCCCAGGGCCTCGACGACCGCGCGTTCGCCACCGCCGAGCGGAAGCTGCCGTCCTCGGCGGCCCGGCAGCTGCGCGACATGATGCGGCTGACGGCGACGGCGGGCTACGGCACGGCCTCCGGCGTGATGTCCTCGGTCGGCGGCGACAAGGGCGCGAAGACCGGATCGGCGGAGGTCGGCGGGCAGGCCACGTCGGACTCCTGGTTCACGGCGTTCTCGGACGACCTCGCGGCGGCCGCGTTCGTCGAGGGCGGCGGGCACGGCGTGGACGCGGCGGGCCCGCTGGTGGCGCGGGTCCTCAACGCGGACTGAGATGCGCCCTGCGGGGGCCCGGCGGTCCCGTGTCCGGCCGGCGGGCCCCGGCGGGCCGGGCTCGCGGCCGGCGGGCCCCGGCGGGCCGGGCTCGCGGCCGGTCCACCTCCCGGAACCCGGTCGCGTGGCCCGTACACCGACCGCTAGCGTGCGGTGGCATGACGACCTCGCACGCTGATGCACACCCCCAGTTCGCCGCCGCCCTGAAGGAGCTGGGCCTCGACGTCGAGGTCCGGCGCTTCCCGGACGAGACCCGGACCGCGCAGCAGGCCGCCGAGGCCATCGGCTGTGCGGTGTCGGAGATCGTGAAGTCGCTGGTCTTCGCCGCGGACGGGGTACCGGTGCTCGTCCTGATGGACGGCTCCTCGCGGGTGGACGTGGAGCGGGTACGGGAGGAGCTGGGCGCGGCGGCGGTCACCCGCGCCGACGCACGGCTGGTCCGGGAGACGACGGGGTACGCGATCGGCGGCGTCCCGCCGTTCGGACACCGCACCCGCACCCGGGTGCTCGCCGACCGCGGACTGCTCGACCACGAGGTGGTGTGGGCGGCGGCCGGTACGCCGCACACCGTGTTCGCGCTCGACCCCAAGACGCTGATCGCCCACGCGGGCGGCGCGCTGGTGGACGTCCGGGAGCGCACGGCGTGACGCCGCTGGTCGCCGCGGCGGTGCTGCTGGCCGCCGTGACCCATGCGAGCTGGAACGCGATCGCCGCCGGGATCAAGGACAAGCTGCTGTCCTTCACCCTCATATCCGGCGGCGGCGCGCTCCTCGGCCTCGTCGGGGTGTGCCTCACCCCGATGCCTGCGGCGGGCGCGTGGCCCTACCTGGTCGTGTCGGCCGTGCTGCACGTCGCCTACTACGCCCTGCTGATGAAGTCGTTCGACCTCGGGGACTTCGGCCAGATGTACCCGATCGCCCGCGGCACGGCCCCGCTGGTGGTCACCCTGCTGGCCGCCCTGTTCGTCGGCGAGATCCCGGACGCCGGCCAGCTGGCCGGCGTGGCGGTCGCCTCCGCCGGTCTCACCGGCCTCGCCCTCTGGGGCATCCGCGGCAAGGGGACCCGCCCGCACTGGCCGGCCCTGCTGGCGGCGGGCGCGACGGGCCTGTCGATCGCCGCGTACACGGTCGTCGACGGCGTGGGCGTCCGCGCCGCGCACACCCCGCTCGGCTACATCTCCTGGCTGATGCTCCTGGAGGGCCTGGTCATCCCGGCGTACGCGCTGGCCCGCCGCGGCCCCGGGCTGGTCGCCGAGCTCCGCCCGTACGCGGGCCGCGGCCTGCTCGGCGCGGCGATGTCCGTCGCCGCGTACGCCCTCGTCCTCTGGGCCCAGACGAAGGCGCCCCTCGCCCCGATCGCCGCGCTCCGCGAGTCCTCGATCATCGTGGGCGCCGCGATCGGCGCCCTGCTCTTCAAGGAGCGCTTCGGCGGTCCGCGGGTCGCGGCGGCGGGTCTGATGGTCGTGGGGATCGGGCTGATGCTGTACGCGAGTTGAGGACGGAGCCCGGCAAAGCCGGGCACTCGACCGGAATCCCGACTCCGCATCCCAAACTCAACGACAACATCGATCCCGCCCCCCTATGGTCCTGATCAAGATCGTGCACACCTACGAGGGAGATCCGAAATGATCAGGACGCGCACCATAGGCTCCGCCCTGGCCGCCGTCGCGCTGACCGCCGGCACGCTGGCCGGCTCCGCCACCACCGCCTCCGCCGTCGCCGGCCCGACGCCCGAGTTCCACGTCAAGAACGTCAACAGCAACAAGTGCCTGCTCGTCCAGGGCCCGGACAACGGCAACCCCGCCGTGCAGTACGAGTGCGGCTACTGGGCCGACCAGAAGTGGGTCCTCGACGAGACCTACCTGGAGACGAAGGGCACCTACCGCCTGAAGAACGTCAACAGCGGCAAGTGCCTCCTCGTCCGCGGCCTCGACAACGGCAACCTCGGCGAGCAGTACGAGTGCGGGCCCTGGGCCGACCAGCTGTGGCAGAAGGTCCTCACCGACGACCCGGACGTCTACAAGCTGAAGAACCTCAACAGCGGCAAGTGCCTGGTCGCCCAGGGCTTCGACAACGGCAGCCGGGTCTTCCAGTACGACTGCGAGGACTACCGCGACCAGCTGTGGCGCCTCGTCTGACGGAGCCCGCGGACCGGCGGCGACGGGGTCCCGCCCCGGACCCACGCCCGGCCGGTCACAGCGCGGTCCGCACCGCCCGGATCAGCGCCTGGGCGCGCGGGTCGGCCGTGACCGTCTTGCGCATGCCGTTGGTGACGTAGCCGAAGGCGATGCCCGACTCGGGGTCGGCGAAGCCGAGCGAGCCGCCGCGTCCGGGGTGCCCGAAGGAGCCGGGGCCGAGGAGCGGCGAGGCCGGGCCGTGCAGCATGTGGCCGAGGCCGAAGCGGGTGTTGACCACCAGGACCCGGTCCGGGCCGGCGGACTCCTCGGTACGGGCCAGGGTCAGGGTGGCCGGGGCGAAGAGGCGGGGGCCGCCGTCGACCGCGCCGAGCGTGGCCGCGTAGAAGCGGGCCAGGGCCCGGGCGGTGGCGACCCCAGCCGTACCGGGCAGCTCGGCAGCCCGGTAGACCGGGTCGTTCTCGTCGGGCTTCGGCTCGATCACCGCGAACGCGCGGCGGGTCAGGGACTCCGGGTCCTGGTAGGCCGCGGTCACCGCGGGCTTGGGGCGCAGCCGCAGCATTCCGCTGTCGGCCGGCTCCAACTCCTCCACCGGGCCGAGGCGGCCGACCCGGTGGGCCTCCCCCCCGGGCAGGCCGATCCACAGGTCGAGGCCCAGCGGGCGGGCGATCTCCTCGGCGACCCAGCGGCCTATCGTGCGGCCGGTGACCCGCTGCACCAGGCCGGAGAGCAGCCAGCTGTAGGTGTGGGCGTGGTAGCCGTGTGCGGTGCCCGGCTCCCACACGGGGGTCTGGGCGGCGATCGCGGCCGTCGCCGTCGGCAGGTCCGCCGCCTCGGCGAGGGTCAGCGGGCGGTCGAGCACCGGCACGCCGGCCCGGTGGGCGAGCAGCTGGCGTACGGTCACCCGGTCCTTGCCGGCCGCCTTGAACTCCGGCCAGTAGGTGCCGACCGGCGCGTCCAGGTCCAGCTGGCCGCGCTGGTGGAGCAGGAGCGGCACGGCGGCCGCCACGCCCTTGGTGGCGGAGCGGACGACCTGGGCGGTGTCCACGGCCCAGGGCTGCTCTCCGTGGACGTCCTTCGTCCCCGCCCACAGGTCCACGACCTTGGTGCCGTCCCGGTAGACCGCGACCGCGGCACCGCGCTCGCCGCGCCCCTCGAAGTTGCGCAGGAACGCGTCCCTGACCGGCTCGAAACCCGCCGCGACCGTGCCCCGGACGTCCACCTGACCCACGCTTCCTCTCGTACGACCGACCCCCATGGTGCAACGGGCGTCGGCGCCCTCCGATTCCGGGGTGCGTCAGGCCACGGAGCTCGGGACGAAGCCGTACGGCAGCTCCAGGCGGTGCCGGGCCATCAGCTCCTCGTCGGTCAGGATGTCGGCGGTGCGCCCGTCGGCGGCGATCACGCCCTCGCTGAGGATCACCGAGCGCGGGCAGAGCTCCAGCGCGTACGGCAGGTCGTGGGTGACCATCAGGACCGTGACGTCCAGGGAGCGCAGGATGTCGGCGAGCTCGCGGCGCGAGGCCGGGTCGAGGTTGGAGGAGGGCTCGTCGAGGACGAGGATCTCGGGCTCCATCGCGAGGACGGTCGCCACCGCCACCCGGCGCCGCTGCCCGAAGGACAGGTGGTGCGGCGGGCGGTCGGCGAACTCCTCCATGCCGACCCGGGCGAGGGCCTTGCGGACCACGGCCTCCAGCTCGGCGCCCCGGAGGCCGGCCGCGGCCGGGCCGAAGGCCACGTCCTCGCGGACGGTCGGCATGAAGAGCTGGTCGTCGGGGTCCTGGAAGACGATGCCGACGCGGCGCCTGATCTCGGCCAGGTTCCGCTTCTCCACCGGCAGTCCGGCGACGGTGACGCCGCCGGCGCCGCCGGTGAGGATCCCGTTGAGGTGCAGGACGAGCGTGGTCTTGCCGGCGCCGTTCGGGCCGAGCAGGGCGACCCGTTCGCCGCGTCCCACGGTCAGGTTCACGCCGAAGAGGGCCTGGTGCCCGTCCGGGTACGCGTACGCGAGGCCGCGTACGTCCAGTGAGGGGTGCTCGGTCACAGGGTCCATCCCAGGAGGCAGACGATCAGGGCGGCGGCGGGCAGGGCGGCGGCGTGGCGCCACTGGGCCGGGGTGGCGGTCACCTCGTCGATGACCGGCATCGACCCGGTGTACCCGCGGCTGACCATGGCGAGGTGCACCCGCTCCCCCCGCTCGTACGAGCGGATGAAGAGGGCGCCCGCGGACTTGGCGAGGACGCCCCAGTGCCGTACGCCGCTCGCCTCGAAGCCGCGTGAACGGCGGGCGATCGACATCCGCCGCATCTCGTCGGTGATGACGTCGCCGTAGCGGATCATGAAGGAGGCGATCTGGACGAGCATCGGCGGCAGCTTCAGCCGCTGCAGGCCGAGGAGCAGGGCGCGCAGTTCGGTGGTGGCGGCGAGCAGGACCGAGGCGGCGACGCCGAGGGTGCCCTTGGCGAGGACGTTCCAGGCGCCCCAGAGTCCGGGGACCGAGAGCGAGACGCCGAGGACCTGCGTCTGCTCGCCCGGCACCACGAAGGGCATGAGCAGCGCGAAGGCCACGAACGGGATCTCGATGAGCAGCCGCCCGAGCACGAACCGGGCGGGCACGCGGGCCGCCGCGGCGACGCCGGCGAGCAGCAGCGCGTACAGACCGAACGCCCACATCGCCTCGCGGGGCGTGGCGACGACCACGACGACGAAGGCGAAGACGGCGGCGAGCTTGGTGTGCGGGGGCAGCGCGTGGACCGGCGAGTGTCCGTGCCGGTAGAGCTTGTGCGCGTGCCCGGCGCCCATCAGGCCTCCAGTGCGGGGGCGGGGCCCTTGCGGCGCCGGACCACCCAGAAGGCGCCCGAGCCGACGGCGAGGGTCGCGCCGACGCCGATGACGCCGGCCAGGCCGCCGGAGAGCCGCGCGTCGGAGACGTCCTTGACGCCGTAGTCGGCGAGCGGGGAGTCGGCGGCGGCGTGCGGCTGGACCTTGCTGTCGATGCCCTTGTCGGCGGCGACCTTCTCCAGACCGTCGGGGCTGGCGGAGGCGTAGAAGGAGACGAAGCCGGCGAGGACGAGGGCCGCGACGACACCGCCGATCCACAGCTTCCGCGGCGACCGGGCGGCGGCGGGCACGGTCGCGGGGGCGGCGTCGATCAGTTCGCCGTCCACGCGCAGCTTGAGCGGCGCGGTCAGGCCGCGCGCGCCGTACACGAGGTCGGGGCGGACGGCGATCACGGCGCCGACCGTGAGCATGGTGATGACGGCCTCGCCGATGCCGATGAGGACGTGGACGCCGACCATCGCGGTGAGGACCTTGCCGATCGGCACGTCGGTGGTGCCGCCGAGCGCGTAGATCGCGGTGAAGGCGGTGGCCGCGGCCGGCACCGAGACGAGCGCGGCGACGAGGGAGGCGGCGGTCACCGAGCGGCGGGTACGCGGCAGCAGGAGGACCAGGCCGCGGAAGAGCGCGTAGGCGACGACGACCGTGACGACGCCCATGACGGTGATGTTCACACCGAGCGCGGTGAGACCGCCGTCGGCGAACAGGACACCCTGCATGAGCAGGACGACGGCGATGCACAGGACGCCGGTGTACGGCCCGACGAGGATCGCCGCGAGCGCGCCGCCCAGCAGGTGTCCGCTGGTGCCGGCCGCGACGGGGAAGTTGAGCATCTGCACGGCGAAGATGAAGGCCGCGACGAGGCCCGCCAGCGGGGCCGTCCGCTCGTCGAGTTCCTTGCGGGCTCCGCGCAGGCTGACGGCGACGGCGCCTGCGGCGACGACACCGGCGGCGGCCGATACGGGGGCGTTGATGAATCCGTCGGGTACATGCACGTCCCGAATGATAGAGCGCTCCTGCGAATGGTTTGCAAGAGCGCCCGGAGGTCAGGAGGGAGGTGAGGGCTCACGCCCCGCCCGGGCGCGCGCCCGGAAATAGTGGGACATTAAGGACTAATGGTACGAACGAGTGTGAGGAGTCGCCCGATGCCCCGCGCCGCTGATGACCATGGAGTCGAGGACCACGCCAAAGGCCGGATCATCAGCGACGCTCCGCTCTCGCGACCCGTCCCGGTGGCCCTCCGCTTCGACCCCGCTTTCGAGCCCGCGACCGTCCGCTTCGTCTTCCCCGGCGACATCGAGTGGTCCTTCCCCCGCGCCCTCCTGGAGACCGGACTACGCGCCCCGGCCAGGCGCGGGGACGTCGGCGTCTGGCCCTGCGGACGGGTGCAGACCGTGGTGGAGTTCCACACCGCTGACGGGGTCGCGGTGGTCCAGTTCGACACCACCGCCCTGCTCCGCTTCCTCCGACACACCTACGCCGCCCGCGCGCCGATGAAGGCGGGCTGACGGCGTAGGCGTCGCGTCGGCTCCCCGTCCCCACAGGTCCCGGCGCGGTCCGGGGCGCGCCGCCCGCTCGTGCGGCGGCCCCGGAGGTTTCGGAGGGTCAGAGGGAGACCAGCTCCCGGTCCTCGTCGCGGCCCGTGCCGCGGCCGTCGCCCCGGGCGTCGTGCGCGGCCAGGCCCTCGCCCTCGACGTCCACGTTGGGCAGGACCCGGCCCAGCCACTTCGGCAGCCACCAGGCCTTGTGCCCCAGGAGCGCGAGCACCGCCGGGACGATCGCCATGCGGACCACGAAGGCGTCGAAGAGGACGGCGACGGCCAGACCGAAGCCGATCATCTTCACCATCTGCTCACTGGAGCCGATGAAGCCCGAGAAGACCGCGATCATGATCACCGCGGCGGCGGTGACCACCCGGGCGCCGTGCCGGAAACCGGTGACGATCGCCTCGCCGGGGCGCGCCCCGTGGACGTACGCCTCACGCATCCGCGTGACCAGGAACACCTCGTAGTCCATCGCAAGGCCGAAGACGACGCCCACCATGAAGATCGGCATCATCGACATGATCGGGCCGGTCTGCTCGACGCCGAACAGGCTGCCCAGCCAGCCCCACTGGAAGACCGCGACGACCGCGCCGAGGGCGGCGACCACGGAGAGCAGGAAGCCGAGGGCCGCCTTCAGCGGGACCAGGACCGAGCGGAACACCACCATGAGGAGCAGGAAGGCGAGTCCGACGACCAGCGCCAGGTAGGGCAGCAGCGCGTCGTTCATCTTCTGCGAGAAGTCGATGTTCATCGCGGTGGCACCGGTGACCAGCACGTCGTCGCCGGTGGCGCCGCGGATGTCGTGCACCAGGTTCTCGGTGGCCACGGAGGACGGACGGTCCTTCGGGATCACCGTGATCATCGCGGTGTCGCCGGCCTTGTTGGGGGTCGGCGGGGTGACGGCGGCCCAGCCCTCCAGGCCCTTGATCGTGGAGACGGTCTTGTCCGCGGCGGACCTGTCGCCGTCGACGACCACGAGCAGCGGGCCGTTGAAGCCGGGGCCGAAGCCGTCGGAGAGCAGGTCGTAGGCGCGGCGCTCGGTCGCCGAGGTGGGCTTCACGCCGTCGTCCGGCAGGCCCATCTCCAGGGAGGCGGCCGGCACGGCGATGGCGCCGAGGCCGAGGACGCCGACGAGGAGGACCATCAGCGGGCGACGGATCACGAAGCGGGCCCAGCGGGTGCCGGCGTTCGGCTTCTCCTTCTTCGGGTCGGCGTTCGGCGCGCCGGCGTTCTCCCCGGCGGCCTTGCGCTGCTTGCGGCCGACGACCTTGTCGCCGGCGAAGCCGAGCAGCGCGGGGATGAGGGTGAGCGCGATGAGGACCGCGATCACGACCGTGCCGGCCGCGGCGAAGCCCATCTTGGTGAGCATCGGGATGTTGACGACGGCCAGGCCCACCAGGGCGATGACCACGGTCAGACCGGCGAAGACCACCGCGGAGCCGGCGGTGCCGGCCGCGCGCCCCGCGGCCTCCTCCTTCTCACGGCCCTCGGCGAGCTCCGCGCGGTAGCGGGAGACGATGAAGAGGGCGTAGTCGATGCCGACCGCGAGGCCGATCATCATCGCGAGGGTGGAGGTGGTGGAGCCGAGGTCGAGGACGCTCGCGAGCGCGGTGATGGCCGAGACGCCGATGCCGACGCCGATGATCGCGGTGAGCAGCGGCAGTCCGGCGGCGACGAGCGAACCGAAGGTGATGACGAGCACGATGCCCGCGATGATCACGCCGACGATCTCGCCGGCTCCGGTCTCCGGCATGCTCTGGAGCGCGTCACCGCCGATCTCGACGGTGAGCCCCTGTCCCTGCGCGGCCCGGCCGGTCTCCTTGAGCGCGTCCCGGCTGGCGTCGGTCAGCTCCATCGCGTTGACCTTGTACGCGACGGAGACATAGGCGGTCGAGCCGTCGCGGGAGATCGCCTGCGCCGTGTACGGGTCGGTGACCTGGGCGATCTGCTCGGAGCCGGACTTGAGCGCGGCGACGGTCTTCTCGACCTTGGCCTTGTTGGCCGGGTCCTTCATGGACTGGCCGGCCGGGGCCTTGAAGACCACACGGGCGGTGGCGCCGTCGGCGCTGCCGCCGGGGAAGCGCTGTTCGAGCAGGTCGAAGGCGCGCTGTGCCTCGGTGCCGGGGATGGAGAAGGAGCTGGAGGTCGCGGCGGGCGCGGTGGCGGCCCCGACGCCGGCGAGCGCGAGGAGCGCCACCCAGAGCAGGGCGACGAGCCGTCGGCGCCGGAAGGCGGAGCGGCCGAGCTTGTACAGGAACGTGGCCACGGGGGCTTACTCCCATTGGTGAGTGGGACAGGGCATGGGGAGCCGGCCCGACGGCGTGAGCGGTGCGACGTCAGGAACTGCGGGGTGCGACAGGGTGGGGCGGGTGGGTCAGACGCCGAGTGAGGGGAGCACGACGGCGTCGACGTAGGCGCTGAGGAACTCCTGGTCCACCGGCCGATCGTCGATCAGCGGGCGGGCGATGAACGCTCCGATCAGCATGTGCGGCACGAGCGCGAGCGCCGGGTTGCCGGCGTCGACCTCGCCCCTCCGTACGGCTCGGTCCAGTACCTCGCGAAGGCCGGTCATCTCGGGTTCGATGAGCAGCTCGCGCAGTGCCTCGAGCAGTTCGGGGTTGTTGTGTACGGCATGGGCCAGGCCCCGCATCAGCGCGGAGTCCTTCTCCATCTGGCAGTCGTCGGACCGTTCCAGTACGGCGTGGAAGTCGCCGCGCAGGCTGCCGGTGTCGATCTCGCCGATCGAGACCGGCTTGTTGTGACGCAGGGCCCTGGCGACGAGTTCGGGCTTGCTCCCCCACTGGCGGTAGAGGGTGGCCTTGCTCGACCGGGTGCGGGCGGCGACGGCGTCCATGGTGAGGGCGTCGTAGCCGACCTCGCGCAGCAGGTCGAGCACGGCTTCGTACAGCTCGGCCTGCCGTTCCGGGGTGAGCCTGCTGCGAGCCATGTCCGGCCTCCTGTTCCGACGATCGACACGAACGAAACGGTTTCGTACACCACGACGATACCCCCGGTCCAAGCGAAACGAAACCGTTTCGTACGTGTCCTGGGCCACAGCCCCGCCGGAACCGTCGCCGGATTGGACTGACGTACGAGTTGCCGCAGCCCCTCCACGCGGAAAGCATGAGGAGGTGAGTGACGACGTCGCGTATCTCCGCTTCCCGCACCTCCACGGCGAACTGCTCTGCTTCGCGGCCGAGGACGACCTCTGGGTCTCCCCCCTCGTCCCCGAGGGCCACCGCCCCGGCCGCGCCTGGCGGATCACCGCCGACCGGACCCGGATCGGCCACCCGCGCTTCTCCCCGGACGGCCGCCAGATCGCCTACACGAGCTGGCGCAGCCTCGACCCGGAGATCCATCTCGCGCCGGTGGACGGCGGCCCCTCCCGGCGGCTCACCTACTGGGGCTCCACCGACACCCGGGTCTGCGGCTGGTCGCCGCCCGGCGAGGACGGCGGGTCCGACATCCTCGCCGTCTCCTCGCACGGCCAGCCCTTCTCGTACTTCTCCTGGGCGTACACCGTGCCCACCGACGGCTCCCCCGGCGGCCGGATGCCCTGGGGACCGGTCTCCCACATCGCCGTCGCCGACCTCGACGAGGGCACCTCCCCGGCCGACAACTCCGCGGGACACCGCCGCACCCTGCTGCTCACCGGCACGCCCCCGCACGAGCCCGCCTCCTGGAAGCGGTACCGGGGCGGGGCCATGGGCCGGCTGTGGCTGCACGGCGAACAGCTGCTCCCGGACCTCGACGGACACCTCGACGCCCCGATGTTCGTCGCCGCGCCCGCCGAGGAGGGCGGGGCCGGCGGCGGCACCAGGATCGCCTTCCTCTCCGACCACGAGGGCATCGGCAACCTCTACTCGTGCCGGCCCGACGGCTCCGACCTGCGCCGCCACACCGACCACGAAGAGTTCTACGCCCGCAACGCCTCCAGCGACGGTCAGCGCGTGGTCTACCAGTGCGCGGGCGAGCTGTGGATCGTCGACCGCCTGACCGCCGACGCCCGGCCGCGCCGCCTCGACGTCCGGCTGGGCGGCCCGCGCACCGGCCGGCGCCCGTACCACGTGCCCGCCGCCCACCACGTGGACGCCCTGTCCGTCGACGAGACCGGCCGGGCCAGCGCCGTCTCGGTGCGCGGCAGCCTCTACTGGCTCACCCACCGCGACGGTCCCGCCCGCACGATCGCCGACACCCCCGGCGTACGGGTCCGGCTGCCCGAGATGCTGGGCAGCAGCGGCCAGGTCGCCTACGTCACCGACGCCGAGGGCGAGGACGCCATCGAGGTCGCCTCGCTCCCGCGGGCCAGCGGCGTCCGCCCCCCGCGCAGGCTCGCCTCAGGAGAACTCGGCCGGGTCGAGGAGATGGTCTCCGACCCCGACGGCGAACGGCTCGCCATCGCCTCCAGCGACGGGCGGCTGCTCCTCATCACCACCGAAGCACCCGAGGACTCCACGACGGAGCCCGGAGGCGAGGTCACCGAGCTGATCAGCTCGGTCAACGGCCCCGTCCGCGACCTCGCCTTCTCCCCCGACGGGGCCTGGCTGACCTGGTCCCACCCGGGCATCGGCCGCTCCCTGCGCTCCATCAAGATGGCCCGCATCGCCGGCCCCGGCGCCGGGGTCGTCGTCGACGTCACCAACGGGCGCTTCGAGGACGAGAACCCGGTCTTCACCCGCGACGGGCGCTATCTCGCCTTCCTCTCCTGGCGCGGCTTCGACCCCGTCTACGACGTGCACACCGGCGACCTGTCCTTCCCGCTGGGCTGCCGCCCCTACCTCGTCCCGCTCTCCTCCGCCACCCCCTCCCCCTTCGCCCTCCTCCCCGACGGCCGGCCCGCCGCCGGCGGCATGGACCCGGCCGAGGAGAGCGGGGCCGAGGGCGACGGCACGGTGACCGTGGAGATCGAGGGGCTCCCCGACCGGGTCACCCCGTTCCCCGTGACCGCCTCCAAGTACTCCGCCCTCCAGCCGGTCTCCGGCGGCGGCCTGGTCTGGCTGCGCTGGCCCATCTCCGGCGCCCTCGGCGAGACCTTCGCCAATCCCTCCGACCCCTCCCCCCGCCCCACGCTGGAGCACTTCAACATCACCAAGGCCCGCAAGACCGAACTCGTCGGCCACCTGGACTGGTTCGCGGTCAGCGGCGACGGGACCCGGCTCGTCGTGGTCGACGAGGGCGAGCTGCGGGCCGCCCCCGCCACCGAGTCCGGCGACAGCGACTCCACCGTCTATCTGGACCTGCGGCGGATCGTGCACGAGGTCGACCCGGCCGCCGAGTGGCGGCAGGCCTTCGACGAGGCCGGCCGGATCGTCCGCGCCTACTTCTGGGAACCCGACATGGGCGGCGTCGACTGGACCGCCGTGCTCGACCAGTACCGCCCGCTGGTCGAACGCGTCGCCTCCCCCGACGAGTTCGCCGACCTGCTGCGCGAGGTCATGGGCGAGCTCGGCACCTCCCACGCCTATGTCACCCCCGCCCGGCGCAACGAGGGACCGTCCCACTACCAGCGCGCCCAAGGCCTCCTCGGCGCCAACCTCGTGCCCCGCGACGGCGGCTGGGTGGTCAAGCGGATCCTGCCCGGTGACTCCTCCGACTCCAAGGCCCGCTCACCCCTCGCCGGCAACGGCATCCGCGAGGGCGCGGTCCTCACCCACGTCGACGGCCGGCCCGTCGATCCGGTCGCCGGCCCCTACCCCCTCCTCTCCGGGACCGGCGGCACCACCGTCGAACTCACCTTCACCCCCGCCGAGGGCGAGGGCCGGGCCCGCCGGATCGCCGTCGTCCCGCTCGTCGACGAACGCCCCCTGCGCTACCAGGACTGGGTGACCAAGCGGCGCGCCGTGGTCCACGAGGTCAGCGGCGGGCGCTGCGGCTACCTCCACATCCCCGACATGGGCGGCTCCGGCTGGGCCCAGTTCAACCGCGACCTGCGGATGGAGGTCTCCCGGCCGGCCCTCATCGTGGACGTCCGCGGCAACGCCGGCGGCCACATCAGCGAGCTGGTCATAGAGAAACTGACCCGCAAGATCCTGGGCTGGGACCTCACCCGCAACGCCCAGCCCGTCTCGTACGCCACCAACGCGCCGCGCGGCCCGATCGTGGCGCTCGCCGACGAGGCCACCTCCTCCGACGGCGACATGATCACCGCCGCCTTCAAGCTGCTCCGGCTCGGCCCCGTCATCGGCCAGCGCACCTGGGGCGGTGTCGTCGGTATGACCGGGCGCCACCGGCTCGGCGACGGCACCCAGATCACGGTCCCGATGAACGCGGCCTGGTTCCCCGAGTACGGCTGGTCCATCGAGAACCACGGGGTGGCGCCGGACCTCGCGATCCTGCGCACCCCCCTCGACTGGGCCGAGGGCCGCCACGCCCAGCTCGACGACGCCGTGCACGTGGCCCTCGCGCTCCTGGACGAGAACCCGCCCGCGAGCCCGCCGGGCTACGAGGCCGTGCCCGACCGCTCCCGGCCCAAACTGCCGCCGAGGTCCAGCTCGTAGGCGATCCCGGGCACCCCCTCCAGCGTCACGCTCCCGACCGCACCGAAGCCGACCCGGGTGAGCACCGCCCGGGACGGCCCGTTGTCGAGGGTCGTGGCGGCGGTCAGCCGGCTCAGCCCGTACTCCTCCCGGGCCCGTACGCACAACTCCCGTACGGCCGCGGTGGCCACGCCCCGTCCGGTCGCCTTCTCGGCCACCCGGTAGCCGAGTTCGGCGCTGCCGTCGGCCACGTCGACCAGATTGAACCGGCCGACTATCTCCCCGTCGCCCGGCGCCACCAGCACGTGGAAGAGGATCGCGCCGGTCTCCTGCTCGTCGAGCCGGTCCTGATGCAGGGCCGTGAACTCCTCGAAATACGCGTCCCCGCGGTCGGGCACGGACGCGGCGAAGTAGGCCCGGTTCTCCCGCTCGAAGGCGAGCAGGGCGGGCGCGTGGTCGGGTCGCAGCCGCTCGAGGACGAGCGCCGCGGTCATGTCGCTTGCGTCGGTTACGGACATGGGGATCACGGTACGTAACTTCGCGATTCCGTGCGGCAGGTTATCCACAGCCGGCGGTTGTCCACAGGGACATGCGCGAAGGCGCACCCGGCGTCCCGGGTGCGCCTTCCTCACAGGACGGCGTCAGGCGTCGTAGTCCGCGTCGAAGCGGTCCTGGGCCTCGTCCGTGCGCTCATGCGGCTGCTGCGGGCGGCCCTTGGGCTGCGAGGCGCGCTCCGACGCCTTGTCCTTCGGGTTGCCCATCGGCCGCTTGGCGCGCTCGGAGAGCTCCTGCGCCTTGTCCTGGAACTGGTCCTTGATGCCCATGAAGATTCACTCCTAGAAGGGTGAGAGGGGAACGGGGCGTTGGTCGCCCCTGGGCCTCGACCAGACTGACACGGCAGGACATCCCGCGCATTTCGATCAGATACGGACCGTCACGACGGCCGGACCGAGTCCGCTCGGGCGTGCTCGTCCGCCGCGCCTCCCGCACCCACCAGCCCCTTCGGGACGGACGCCAGCCGCGGTTCGAAGCGCTGCATCTCCCGTCGGCCGACGGTCGCGATGATCCCCGGCAGGTAGCCGCGGCTCGACTGCATCCCCCGCAGCCACCACTGGGCGTACACATGGGCCGAACGGCGCTCGATGCCGGCGACGATCCGGTCGACGGCCGGCCCGAGCGGGTACGTGCGGTTCGACGGCCACGGCAGCCGGGAGCGCAGCTCGCGCATCACGTCGTCCTGGTCGGCGCCCCGCACCATGTCGGTGTCGGTCCAGGACAGGTAGCCGACCCCGACCTTGACGCCCTTGTAGGCGACCTCGGCCCGCAGGCTGTGGGCGAAGGCCTCCACGCCGGACTTGGACGCGCAGTACGCCGTCATCATCGGCGCCGGGGTCATCGCAGCCAGCGAGGCGATCTGCAGGAAGTAGCCGCGGGACTCCATCAGGACGGGCAGGAACGCCCGGGCGGTCACGGCGCCGCCGATCAGGTTGACCTCGATGACCCGCCGCCAGGCGACCGGGTCGGAGTCGACGAACGGACCGCCCGCCGCCACACCGGCGTTGGCGACCACGATGTCGACCTTGCCGAACCGCTCCTTCACCTCGGCCGCGACCTTGGCCATGGCCTCGTGGTCCGTGACGTCCGCGTGCCACCAGTCGGCCTCGGTGTGGAGCCGGCCCGCGACCTCCTTGAGGAGCTCGGGCTCCAGGC
Source organism: Streptomyces sp. NPDC101191 (assembly GCF_044767915.1). Lineage (NCBI taxonomy): Bacteria > Bacillati > Actinomycetota > Actinomycetes > Kitasatosporales > Streptomycetaceae > Streptomyces > Streptomyces sp. NPDC101191. The sequence continues at coordinate 59,910 of NZ_JBIWOU010000013.1, read as the reverse complement.
CGACGAGCGCGATCCTCGCGCCGCGCGCGGAGAGTTTGCGGGCGAGGAGTTCGCCGACACCGCGGGCTCCTCCGGTGACGACCGCCACCTGTCCTTCCAGGCTCACCCTGCTCATGCCTCTGCCTCCTCCTTCACGGCCTGCTCCGTCACACCCAGGTACGTGAGCGTCAGTTCGCGGATCTGTGCGGTGACGGCCTCGGGGGCCTCCACCGGCGTCATGTGGCCCATGCCCGCCAGTTCGACCAGGCCCGTGCAGTGCGGCAGGGCGGCCGCCATGGCGCGGGAGTGGAGCGGCGGAGTGAGCCGGTCGGCGGTGCCGACGAGCACCGCGACGGGCAGCCGGAGTTCCCGCAGCTCCGCCTCCAGGTCGAGGTCCGCGAGGACCTGCGACCAGCCGTACCGCGCGCCGCGCGGGCAGGCGTGCACGATCCGCGCGCACGCGTCGACCCGGTCGGCCGCGGACCCCGGTCCCATCGTGGCGTACTTGAGGATCTTCTTCGAGACGGGACTGACCGGCCCGAGCGGCGCCTTGGAGCCGAGGACGGAGCGGGTCAGCCGGGTCCGCAGCCCGCCCGGCCCCAGCGGGACGACGAGGGCCTCGGCCGTGAGCCGCGCGGGGCCGGTCGAGCAGAGCAGCGCGGCGGCCGCGTGCTGCCGCAGGACGGGCCGCCGGGCCGCGGCCATGAGCGTCATGCCGCCCATGGAGTGCCCGGCCAGGACGGCCCGCTCGCCGGGGCCGAGGGTGGCCGCGAGCACGGCCTCCAGGTCGTCGGCGAGCGCCTCGGTGGAGTAGCCCTTGCCGCCGGCGGCCGGGGCGGGGGAACCGCCGTGACCGCGCTGGTCGTAGGCGACGACCTTGTGGTCGGCCGCGAGGTCCCGTATCTGCGCGTCCCAGAAGCGGGTGGAGCAGGTCCAGCCGTGGGCCAGGACCACGGCGGGGGCGCCGGCCGGGCCGTGCACCTCGACGTGGAGACGGGAGCCGTCGGCGGAGGTGACGGTGGGCGTGTTCACTGCGCGGCCTCCTTCTTGCGGCCGGTGCGGCGGCCGGCCGTGGCCTTCGCGGGCACCCGCAGCACCTCGTACTCGGAGAGGTCGACGGACCGCGTCTCGCGCCGGAACTCGCCGGTCGTGCCCGGCCACAGTGTGGTGTTGCGGCCGTTGGCGTCGAGGTACCAGCTCTCGCAGCCGCCCGCCTTCCACACGGTCCGCTCCATCCGGGCCTGGACCCGGCGGTTCCAGGTGCCGACGGCGGAGGGCCGGGCGGCGAGGGCGGCACGGCCGCCGAGCACGTCGAGCTGGCGCAGGTAGTCGGCCATGTAGTTCAGCTGGGATTCGATCATCAGGATCATCGAGGAGTTCCCGAGGCCCGTGTTCGGGCCGATGATCGTCATCCAGTTGGGGAAGCCGGCCGCGGTGGCGCCGCGCAGCGCCTCCATGCCGCCCTTCCAGCAGTCGGCGAGCGAGCGGCCGTCGGCGCCGACGACGCGCGAGGCGATCGGCATGTCGGTGACGTGGAAACCGGTGCCGAAGATGATCGCGTCGACCTCGGTCTCGGTCCCGTCGGCGGCGACCAGGACGTTTCCGCGGACCTCCTTCAGACCGGAGGCGACCACGTCCACGTTGGGCTGGGCGAGCGCCGGGTAGTAGGCGTTCGACAGCAGGATGCGCTTGCAGCCGAGGCGGTACGACGGGGTCATCTTGGCCCGCAGCACCGGGTCCTTGATCGACCGGGCGATGTTCGCCTTGGCGAGCCGCTCGACCAGGCCGAGCTCGTTCGGCCGCTTGGTGAAGGCGCTGACCTGGAGCTCACGGATGCCCCACAGGAGGCCTCGGCGGGCGGTCGCGGTGAACGGCAGCTGCCGGTGCAGCCAGCGCTCGGGGCCGCTGATGGCCCGGTCCACGCGGGGCATGACCCACGGGGGCGTGCGCTGGAAGAGGGTGAGCTTCCCGGCCTTCGGCTGGACGGCCGGGACGATCTGGATGGCGGAGGCACCGGTGCCGACCATGGCGACGCGCTTGCCGGTGAGGTCGTAGTCGTGGTCCCAGCGGGCGGAGTGGAAGACCTTGCCGGTGAAGTCGGCGAGCCCGGGGATGTCGGGGATCTTCGGGTCGGACAGCGGCCCGGTGGCGGAGACGACGACGTCGGCGGAGAAGGAGCCGCGGCTCGTCTCGATCCCCCAGCGCAGCTCGTCCTCGTCCCAGGCCATCTTCATGACCTCGTGGCCCAGGCGCAGATGCGGCCGGATCCCGAAGGTGTCGGTGACGTGCTCCAGGTAGGCGCGGATGTGGCGCTGCCCGGAGAACGTGCGCGGCCAGTCGGGGTTGGGCGCGAAGGAGAAGGAGTAGAGGTGGGAGGGGACGTCGCAGGCGCAGCCGGGGTAGCTGTTGTCCCGCCAGGTGCCGCCGACGGCGTCGGCCCGCTCCAGGACGACGAAGTCGGTGATCCCCTCGCGGCGCAGCCGGACGGCGGCCCCGAGTCCGCCGAATCCCGATCCGATCACCGCCACTCGTACGTGCTCGTGCTTCGCCATGCCGCCTCCCGTGCGCCTGGCCATGATTACGCCAGCAATCACTGGCACAGTCGGGACTGTAGAGCAGCGGCATACCGAGCGGTAGGGGTTGGGCCGGGGAAAGTTACCGGCGGTACAACATAGGCTGGCGGGTGTGGCAGAACGAACGGGAGAACAGGCGGACACGGCGGCACCCACGGGAACCACGGGCACCGGGGGGACCACGCGACCCGAGGGCTCGGACAGAACCCCGCACGAGTACCGCATGACCGACCTGGCGGCCGCCGCCGGCATCACCGTCCGCACCCTGCGCTTCTACCGGGAGCGCGGACTGATACCGCCGCCCCGCCGCGAGGGCCGGATCGCCTGGTACGACGAGCGCCACCTGGCCCGGCTGCGCACCATCGCCGCCCTGCTCGAACGCGGCCACACCCTCAACGGCATCGCCGACCTCACCACCGCCTTCGAGTCCGGCCGCAACGTCGGCGAGGTCCTCGAACTCGGCCCCCCGACCGAGGAGGAGCCGGTCCGGCTGACCCCGGAGGAGCTCGCCGACACCTTCGCCGGCGAGGTCACCCCCGAGAACCTGGCCGCCGCCCTCGACCTCGGCTACCTCGCCACCGACGGCGAGGACATCGTCCACGTCAGCCGCCGGCTGCTCGACGTCTCCTCCGCCCTCGTCCGCGAGGGCGTCCCGCTGGCCGCCGTCCTGGAGGCGGGCGGCCGGGTCCGCGAGCACGCGGAGGCGCTGGCCGAGCTCTTCACGGAGCTCCTCGGGACGTACACGGAGGAGAAGGACCTCCAGCGCCTGCGCCCGCTGGCGAAGAGCGTCGTGGAGGCCGAACTGTCCCTGGCCCTGGACCGCCGGATGCGCCCCTGAACGCCCCTGGGCCCGTACGCCGGCCCGGTCCTCGGCCCGGACGCGGCCTGCCGGCCCTCGGCCCGGGTGCGGCCTGACGGTCCTCGGCCCGGGTACGCCCGCCGGTCCTCGACCCGGATGCGGCCTGCCGGTCCTCGACCCGGGTACGCCTGCCGGCCCTCGGCCCGGGTACGCCTGCCGGCGAGGCCCTGAGGGGGCGTCGGGGATCCGGCGTGGGACGGTCGTCGCCGTCACCCGCCGCCGCTACGCCCCGGCGCCACCCGGGTGGCCAACGCTGCGGGTCAGGCCCCCTGGAGCTGGTAGACGGCCGTCACCGGCGCGTGGTCGCTCCACCGCTCGGCGTGCGTGGCGGCCCGCTCGACGTACGCCTTGACCGCCTTGGCCGCGAGCCCGGGGGTGGTGATCTGGTAGTCGATGCGCCAGCCGCTGTCGTTGTCGAAGGCGCGGCCACGGTAGGACCACCAGGAGTAGGGACCGTCCTGCTCGGGGTGGAGGGCGCGGACGACGTCCACGTACCCGCCGTCGCCCTCGGCGAGGACCCTGGTCAGCCACTCCCGCTCCTCGGGGAGGAAGCCGGCGTTCTTCTGGTTGGCCTTCCAGTTCTTGAGGTCGGCCTCGCGGTGGGCGATGTTCCAGTCGCCGCAGACGACGACCTCGCGGCCGTCGGCGGCGGCGCGCTCCTTCAGTTCCTTCAGGTACGGCAGGAAGGCGTCCATGAAGCGGACCTTCTCGTCCTGCCGCTCGGTGCCGACCTCACCCGAGGGCAGGTAGAGGCTGGCGACGGTGACGCCGGGCAGGTCGGCCTCGATGTACCGGCCGCTGCCGTCGAACTCCTCGGACCCGAAGCCGACGCGTACGGCGTCGGGCTCGCGCCGGGTGTAGAGGGAGACCCCGGCGCGCCCCTTGGCGGCGGCGGGCGCGTGGGCGGTGAACCAGCCCTCGGGGGCCCGCACCTCGGCAGGCAGCTGCGCCTCCTCGGCGCGCACCTCCTGGAGGCAGACCACATCGGCGGAGGTCCCGGCCAGCCACTCGACGAAGCCCTTCTTCGCGGCGGCTCGGAGACCATTGACATTCACGGACGTCACGGTGAGCATCCCGGGAGAATACCGACACCCGACGCCCGCATACATGTACGATGTTGCGCATGGATATACGCCCCACCTCCTTCGACCACCCTGACGCGGTCAAGCTCAACGACGCCGTGCAGCTGGAGTACGCCGTCCGCTACGCAGACGACGACGGTGACGGTGAGGGCGATCTCACTCCGCTCGACCCCTCGATGTTCGCCCCGCCGCAGGGCCTCTACCTGATCGCGTACGACCCCGAGGGCCTCCCGGTCGCCACCGGCGGCTGGCGCGCCCAGGAGGCCAACGACGAGGGCTACACCGACGGCGACGCCGAGCTGAAGCGCATGTACGTGGTCCCCGAGGCGCGCGGCCTGGGCCTCGCCCGCCGCATCCTCGCCGCCCTGGAGGCGGACGCGCGGGCCGCGGGCCGGACGCGCATGGTCCTGGAGACGGGCACGGCCCAGCCGGAGGCCATCGCCCTCTACACCTCCAGCGGCTACGAGCCGTGCGCGAAGTTCGGCTACTACCGGGAGTACCCGAACAGCCGCTGCTACGCGAAGGCGCTCGGGACCTCCTGAGGTCCCGGGGCGGCCGGCCGGCCGCCCGTCCGAAGAATGGCTATGACGCGCTCCTGACAAAACTCAGGGGCTCTGCCACGCTGCCCAGGCACGTCGATCCGCACCGTTCTCATCCCCCACCTGCCCCGGCAGAAGGAGACATGCGTGAGACGCCATCGCTTCGCCACAGCCGTCCTGCTGTCCGTCGGCGCCCTCGTCGCCGGCGGACTCGCTTCGACGGGAGCGGCCCAGGCCGCCGGCACCACGGGCCACACGTTCACGGCGGCGCAGCAGGACCGGACGGCCGCCTTCTGGACCCCGGACCGGATGCGCTCGGCCACCCCGCTGGACCTCACGGCGAGCCCCACCGCCGTGCGCCGGGTCCCGCACGCGGCCACCCCGACGCGCATCGCCCCGACAGCGGCCGGCACGGCGGCCGTCTCCCCCACCGCCTTCCCGCAGGCGGGCGGCGCGTGGACGGGCGGCGGCGCGGTCGTGAAGACCTCCGGCCGCGTCTTCTTCACCTTCCAGGGCCGTACGGCCTCCTGCTCCGGCAACGCGGTCACCAGTCAGAACGCGAGCACGGTGATCACGGCCGGGCACTGCGTGAAGTACCAGGGCGCCTGGCACACCAACTGGGTCTTCGTCCCGGCCTACGCCGACGGCAACGCGCCCTACGGGCAGTGGACGGCCGCCAAGACCCTCACCACCCCGCAGTGGGAGGCGAGCGAGGACATCAACTACGACGTCGGCGCCGCCGTCGTCGCCCCGCTGAACGGCCGGACCCTCACGTCGGTCACGGGCGCCCAGGGCATCCAGTTCAACGGTGGCTACAACAAGCCGATGTACGCCTTCGGCTTCCCGGCCGCCACCCCGTACGACGGCAAGAAGCTGATCTACTGCGCCGGCAACACGTCCAAGGACTTCCTGCTCTCCCAGGACCACTCGCTCGCCTGCAACATGACCGGCGGCTCCAGCGGCGGGCCCTGGTTCGCCTCCTTCGACGAGACCACCGGCACCGGCCTCCAGGCCTCGGTGAACAGCTTCGGCTACAACTTCCTGCCGAACCGCATGTTCGGCCCCTACTTCGGCACGGACGCCCAGAACCTCTACAACAAGGCCCAGGCCTCCTGACGTTCGCGCCCCCGGGAACCACCCCGGAACAAGCGAAGGACCCCGCCCGATCTTGCGATCGGACGGGGTCCTTCGTGTCTGTGGACCTGTGGGGATTTGAACCCCAGACCCCCTCGATGCGAACGAGGTGCGCTACCAGACTGCGCCACAGGCCCTTGCGACGTGTGAAACATTAGCATCCCCACGGGCGATGTTGGAAATCCGCTCCCCCGCAGGTCAGCCGGGGGCCGTCACCGGCCCCCGGCGAGGGTCATTCGTTGGCCGCGCGCGGCCGGTCGTCGTCCGCGTACTGGTCGAAGAGCGGGGTGCGGCCGTGGTCGCGGCGGGGGCGCGGCTGGGCGGTGCGCTGGCGGGGTGCCGGGGCGGGAGCCGGAGCCGGATCGGCCGCCGTGGAGGAGCGGGCCGAGCTCCAGGTCTCCGGGTCCGTGATGTCGACGCCGCCCGAGGCGCGCGGGGCGACCGGGGCGGTGACGTACGTCGGAAGCGGGACCGGGACCGGTTCCCAGCTGTCGCCGCGGGCCGGGCCCCGCTCGCGCTGCTGGTCGACCCACTCCGCGTGGTCCGTCTGCTCCACCAGCGCACGGCGGTCCGCCTCCTGCGGGGAGACCGCCTGCGCGGGCGCCGGCGGCTGGGCGGGTTCCGGCTCGGGCGTCGGGGCCGGGCGACGGCTCTCCCGCAGCCGGGCCGCGGCGGCCTCCGCGCTGCGGCGGTCCATCACGTAGACGAACCGCCGGCGCTCCTGCGCACGCAGATAGACGATGTACGCGCTCAGGAGCACGGCCGGGGCGGCAGGGGCCCACAGGAAGGCGAGGCCGCCGACGGCCGCGACGACCGCGCCGAGGGTGAAGGCCAGGAAGAGGAGCACGGTGGTGCGCCGGCGCCGGGCCAGGACCTTGCCTCTGCGGGCCCGCTCGGCCGCCGCGCTGGGCGTGCGCCGGGCGGGTGCGGATGCGGGGGCCTGGGCGGGGGCCTGGGTCTTCGGTGCCGGTGCCGGTGCCGGTTCCGGCAGCTCCAGACGGGCTTCCGTCCTGGCCGCGGGCGCGCTGAAGGCCCGGACGTCGACCGAGCTCAGATGCTCCGTCTCCGCGTCCGGGTCCACGTCGGGCGCCGCTTCCTCCGCCGCACGATCCCGGTCCCTCAGCTCCTTGGCGTAACGGCGCTCCATGCCCGCCCGTCCGGACAGCAGCCGGATGGCGGTGCTGAAGCGTTCCGTCGGACGGGCCTCGTTCAGCTCGTCCTGCCTGCGGAGCCACATCGGCACCAAGTAGGCGGCCCAGGCCCCGACGATGACTGCGTAGATGAGGCCGCTGCTGCTCACGCTTCACACGGTAGAGGGGTTCGGGTGAGGGCATCGGCCAATTGGCCCGGTGTGTCGCACGATCTGGCTGATATCACTGAACTTTTTTGTGATTGTTCAGATCGATTGATGGTCAACTGGCGATTTAATTCGAACACTTATGGGAATTACTGGGGCTGGCGACGTGCCTGGTGCCAGCGACGCAGCAACCCCTCCGGCACCTCCTCCGCCGTCAGGGCGAAGACGAGATGGTCACGCCAGGCACCGTCGATGTGGAGGTAACGGGGCCTCAGCCCCTCCTCCCTGAATCCCAATTTCTCGACGACCCGCCGCGAGGGCCCGTTCTCCGGGCGAATGCAGACCTCCATCCGGTGCAGCCCGACCGTGCGGAAGCAGTGGTCCACGGCGAGCGCGACCGCCGTCGGCATCACGCCACGGCCGGCCACCTCGCTGTCCACCCAATAGCCCACGTGCCCCGAGCACATCGAGCCCCAGGCGATCCCCGCCACCGTCAACTGCCCGACCAGACGCCCCTGGTACTCGATCACGAACGGCAGCATCCGGCCCGCGTTCGCCTCCGCCCGCAGATGGCGCACCATCTGACGGTACGTGGGGCGCTGCGCCATCGGGCCGCCCGGACCGGGCGGCGGGACCGTCGCCTCCCACGGGCGCAGCCAGTCGCGGTTGCGCCGGTTCACCTCGCGCCAGGCCCGCTGGTCGCGCATCTTTATCGGGCGGAGCAGCACGTCGCCGTCCACCAGGACCACGGGCCAGGAGGGGATCATGACTCCGGGCCCGCTTCCGACGCCGTTCTCGGGTGGTCGCCGCCGCGGATCTGGTCCACGGCGTGGACCAGGAGCGGCTCCAGCACCGCGAGCCCGTCCCGCACCCCGCCCGTCGAACCGGGCAGGTTCACGATCAGCGTGCCCCGGGCCACCCCGGCCAGACCGCGCGAGAGGGCCGCGGTGGGCACCTTCTCCCGGCCGTACGCGCGGATCGCCTCCGGGATCCCCGGGATCTCCACGTCGAGGACCCGCCGGGTGGCCTCGGGGGTCTCGTCGGTGGGCGAGATGCCCGTACCGCCGGTGGTGAGGACGACGTCGTAGCCCGCCGCCACGCCGGCGCGCAGCGCCGCCTCGACCGGAGCGCCGTCCGGGACGACCTGCGGGCCGTCCACGGCGAAGCCCATGCCGCGCAGCCCCTCCGCGATCAGCGGGCCGCCCTTGTCCTCGTAGACGCCGGCCGCCGCCCGGTTGGAGGCGGTCACCACGAGAGCGGAGTACGGGGCGGGCACGCCAGCGGGCGCCTCCGCGGCCGGCGCGTGCGCCTCGTGCTCGTGCGCGCCCGCCACCTTGCCCGCGCGTGTCATGAGGCGCTCCGCGTCCAGTGGCCGGACTTGCCGCCGGTCTTCTCCTCCACCCGTACGTCGGAGATGACCGCGCCCTTGTCGACCGCCTTCACCATGTCGACGACGGTCAGCGCCGCCACCGTCACCGCCGTCAGGGCCTCCATCTCGACGCCCGTGCGGTCGGTGGTCTTCACCGTCGCCAGGATCTCGACGGCGTCGTCCGCGACCGCCAGGTCCAGCGTGACGCCCGAGACGGCCAGCGGGTGGCAGAGCGGGATCAGGTCCGGGGTCTTCTTCGCGCCCATGATCCCGGCGATCCGGGCCGTGGCCAGGGCATCGCCCTTCGGCACGCCCTCGCCGCGCAGCAGCTCGATCACGCGCGGCGAGACGAGGACGCGGCCGCTGGCACGGGCGGTGCGGGCCGTGACGTCCTTCGCGGAGACGTCGACCATGCGGGCCGCCCCCGCCTCGTCGATGTGGGTGAGGCCTTGCTGCGTGCTCATGGCGGTGACACTCCCGGTCGCTGTGTGGGACGACACGGTACCCCCACCATGCACCCCTCAGCCGAGGAGGACCACTTCGAGCTCGGAGCCGGGTTCCACCCCGGTGGCCTCCTCCGGCACGACGAGCAGGGCGTCCGCGTGGGCGAGCGCCGCGATCAGGTGGGAGCCCGCGCCGCCCACCGGGGTGACGGTGCCCGACTCGGCGTCGTAGGTGCCGCGCAGGAACTGCCGGCGACCCGCCGGCGAGGTCAGGGCGCGGTCCGACTTCAGCACGGCGCGGACCGTGGGGCGGTGCGCGTCCGGCCGGTCGCGCAGCCCCATGAGGGCGCGGATCGCCGGGCGGACGAACAGCTCGAAGGAGACGTACGAGGAGACTGGGTTGCCCGGCAGGGCGAGCAGCGGGGTGTGGTCGGGGCCGATCATCCCGAACCCCTGCGGCTTGCCCGGCTGCATCGCCAGCTTGCGGAAGTCGACCTCGCCGTCCGCCGTCAGCGCCTCCTTCACCACGTCGTACGCCCCGACGCTGACCCCGCCCGTGGTGACGATCAGGTCGGCCCTGATCAGCTGGTCCTCGATGGCGGCGCGCAGCGACTCGGCGTCGTCGGCGACGGCGCCCACCCGGTAGGCGAGGGCTCCGGCCTCGCGCGCGGCGGCGGCCAGCGCGAAGCTGTTGGAGTCGTAGATCTGCCCCTCGGCCAAGGGCTCGCCGGGCTGGGCCAGTTCGCTGCCGGTGGAGATCACGACCACCCGCGGGCGGGGGCGCACCCGCACGGTGCCCCGGCCGATGGCCGCGAGCAGGCCGATCTGCGGCGCCCCGAGGACCGTGCCCGCGGCGAGCGCCAGCTCGCCCGCCGTGACGTCGCTGCCACGCGCGCGGACATGGGCGCGGGCCTCGGCGGGACGGTGGACGCGGACCTCGCCGGCGGCGCCTTCCGGGGCGGCTGCCGCCGGGCGCATGGCGCCGGCCGCGCCCCCGCCCGTGCCGCCGTCGGTCCACTCGACGGGGACGACGGCCTCGGCGCCGGGCGGCAGCGGGGCGCCGGTCATGATCCGGGCGGCCTCGCCGGGCCCGACCTCGGGCAGCCCGCCGGCGCCCGCGGCGACATCGCCGATCACGGTCAGGACGGCGGGGAACTCCTCGCTCGCACCGGCCACGTCGGCGACCCGCACCGCGTACCCGTCCATGGAGCTGTTGTCAAAGGGCGGCAGCGCGACCGGCACCGTGACGTCCTCGACGAGCACACAGCCCTGGGCGTCGGGCAGCTGCAGCTCGATGGGCTCGAGCGGCGCGACCGTCGCCAGGATGTCGTCGAGGTGCTCGTCGACGGACCACAGGCCGCGGGCCGGGCCCGCGCAGGGATCACCGGAGGAGTCGCCCGCGGGGTCGCGGTCCGACGGTGCCGTGCTGCTGCTCAAGGTGCTACATCTCCTCGCTGACGTAACTGCGGAGCCAGGTCCGGAAGTCCGGTCCCAGATCATCACGTTCGCACGCCAGTCTGACAATGGCACGCAGATAGTCGCCACGGTCGCCGGTGTCGTAGCGGCGCCCCTTGAAGACGACGCCGTGGACCGGGCCGCCGACCCGCTCGTCCTGGGCGAGCTTCTGCAGGGCGTCGGTCAGCTGGATCTCGCCGCCGCGGCCCGGCTCGGTCTCCCGCAGTATCGCGAAGACGGCGGGGTCCAGGACGTAGCGGCCGATGATCGCGAGGTTGCTCGGGGCCTCCGCCGGCTCCGGCTTCTCCACCAGGTCCGTCACCTTCACCACGTCCGACTCGCCCGTCGGCCCGACCGCGGCGCAGCCGTAGAGGTGGATCTGGGAGGGCTCGACCTCCATCAGCGCGATCACGCTGCCGCCGAAGCGCTCGCGCACCTCGACCATGCGGGCGAGCAGCGGGTCGCGCGGGTCGATCAGGTCGTCGCCGAGGAGCACCGCGAAGGGCTGCTCGCCGACGTGCGGGGCGGCGCAGAGCACGGCGTGGCCGAGACCGCGGGGAGCGCCCTGGCGGACGTAGTGCATGGTCGCCAGGTCGTTGGACTCCTGGACCTTGGCGAGCCGTTCGTCGTCACCCTTGCGGGTCAGCGCCTCTTCCAGCTCGTAGTTCCGGTCGAAGTGGTCCTCGAGCGGGCGCTTGTTGCGGCCGGTGATCATCAGGACGTCGGAGAGCCCGGCCGCGACGGCCTCCTCCACCACGTACTGGATCGCCGGTTTGTCCACGACCGGCAGCATCTCCTTGGGCGTCGCCTTGGTGGCCGGCAGGAACCGGGTGCCGAGGCCCGCGGCCGGGATGACAGCCTTTGTGATGGACGGCGTCTGAGTCATGCGGAGCACCCTAGCCGTTCGGTATGGGAAGAACATGAGAGATGCTGCGAGATGCAGCGAGATGCAGCGGACTACGGGGAGATGCGGCGAGAAACCGCGCATCACCGGAGCCTTCTCGACCTCGTGCCGCCACCGCCCGATACAAGAGGATCCCCAGCTTTGAGCACCGAAACCCGTGAGGAACCGACCGAGAAGGCCCTCTTGCGCCGGGCCCTGCTCACCGCCCGCGCCGCGCTGGCCCCGGAGGACATCGCACATGCCGCCGGCCTGCTGGCGGAGCACGCCCTGGAGCTGTCCGAGCTGGAGGACGCCGACACCGTCGCCGCCTACGTCTCGGTGGGGCGCGAGCCCGGCACCCGCGCGCTCCTGGACGCGCTGCGCGAGCGGGGCGTACGGGTCCTCCTGCCGGTTCTGCTGCCCGACAACGACCTGGACTGGGCCCCGTACGAGGGTGCCGAGCGGCTCGCGAAGGCGGGCCGGGGGCTGCTCGAACCGGTCGGCGAGCGCCTCGGCCCCGAGGCGGTGTGCGCGGCGGACGCGGTGCTGCTGCCCGGCCTCGCGGTGGACGCGCGCGGCATGCGGCTCGGGCGGGGCGGCGGCTCGTACGACCGTGTCCTGGCCCGGCTCGTGCGGGCGGCGACGGATCCGGCCCTGGTGGTGCTCCTCTACGCGAACGAGGTGGTCGCGCGGGTCCCGGAGGAACCGCACGACCACCCCGTGCACGCGGTGGTGACCCCCGAGGGGGTCCGGCGCTTCGAGCGCTGAGGAGCCTTCACGGCTCCCGCCCGTTCGAGCGCCGGGGAACCCTACGGCTCCAGCTTGAGCGTGTCCTTGGTGCCGGCCTCGACCGCCGCCCGGCCGTAGGACCAGTCGAGCAGCTCGCCCTTCGTCCACTTCTCCGTCTGGTCGGTGTAGTGGCTGCTGAAGGCGTGGCCCGAGGCGCCAGTCAGGTTGATCCAGCGGGACCTGTCCCAGTCGCCGACGTTGACGACCATCCGCATCGACGGCACCCAGATCACCTCGTAGCCGCCGGCCGCGTTCCAGCCGGTCGCGTCGACCGCGGCCTCGCCACCGCCCAGGTTCCACGGGCCGCGGTTGAGGAGCGACTGCACGAAGCCGGGGCCCGCGGTGCCGAGCGTCTGGTTCTCCAGGGTCAGCTGGTGCAGCCGACCCCAGCTCCAGGTGGAGACGTCCTTGCCGAGCTTGGCGGTCAGCTCCCAGCGGGCGTCCTTCATGGCCTGCGCGAGCAGCTGGTCACGGGTCTCGGTGGGGGCGTTCAGCCGGTCGCCCGGCGTCTTCCACCACTCGCTCTTCTCCTGCTTGAGCAGCGGGCGGACCACCTCGTACCAGCGGTCGCCGCCGTCCGGCTGCGCCGTGTCGGAGTCCCGCTCACCGCACTCGCGGACCAGCCTGTTCTGCTCGTCGACCGGGCCGGTGGCGTCGGCGACGCGGACGTTGATGCACTCGCCCTCGACGCGCAGTTCCTTGGGCAGCTTGTCGCCGAAGGCGAGCTTGAGGACGTTGCGCCAGACCGCGTTGAAGTACGCGGCGGCGGCCGAGTCCGGCTCCTGGGTGTAGTCCCAGCCCTCGAGCAGCTTCTGCGCCTCGCGGACCTGCGGGTCGGAGATGTCGATCTTCAGCAGCAGCGGGTTGAGCAGGGTCGCGATCTCGCTGCGGTTGTCCATCTGCATCGTCTGCATGTCGGCAGGCGAGATCTTGCCGCCGTCCTTGATCTTCGACTCGATCAGGTCGTTGATCCGCTGGCTGCGCGAACCGTAGCCCCAGTCCCGGGTGAGGAGGTAGGGGTACTTCTTCTCGTCGACGACGGCCTGGTTGGCCGTGACGATGTAGCCGCGGGCCGGGTCGTACTCGTAGGGCAGCTCGTCGAAGGGGATGTAGCCCTTCCAGTCGTACGAGGAGTCCCAGCCGGGCACGGGAATGGTGCCGTCGTAGGTCTTGCCCTTGGTGCGGACCGGGATCTTGCCGGGGGCCTGGTAGCCGATGTGGCCCTGGGTGTCGGCGTAGATCAGGTTCTGGGACGGGACCTCGAAGTCCTTGGCCGCGGCCCGGAAGCTCTTGAAGTCCTTGGCGCGGTTGAGTTCGAAGACGGCGTCCATGGACTTGCCGGGCTGCAGCGCGGTCCAGCGCAGGGCCACGCCGTAGCCGGTGCCGCGGTCGGGGGCGGCGTTGCCGACGGGGGCGGTCTTGCCGACCTTCTCCAGCTCGGTGGAACGGTCCGAGACCAGCGGACCGTGCTCGGTGGAGCGGATGGAGATCCGGCGGTCCACGTCGCCGGCGACCTTGATGGTCTCGTCGCGGACGATGAAGGGCTTGGTCTTGCCGTCCACGACGTAGCCGTCGGTGCCGATCTTCTCCAGGTAGAGATCGGTGACGTCGGCGCCGAGGTTGGTGAAGCCCCAGGCGACGGAGTCGTTGTGGCCGATGATCACGCCGGGGGTGCCGGAGAAGGTGTAGCCGGCGACGTCGTAGCGGCAGGTCGCTGAGACGGAGCGGCAGTGCAGGCCCATCTGGTACCAGAGGGAGGGCAGCATCGGCGCGAGGTGCGGGTCGTTGGCGAGCAGCGGCTTGCCGGAGGTCGTGTAGTCGCCCGAGACGACCCAGGAGTTGGAGCCGATGCCGTTGCCGTTGGGGCCGAGGAGGGCCGGGATCTCGTCGAGGGTGTCGGAGAGCGCGGCGAGCTGGGACTGGATGCCCTGGGCGCCGTTGCCGCCGCCGGTGGCGCCGTCGTCGTCCTTGGGCTCGGCCTTGGGGTCGAACTTGCCGGTGATCTTGTCGACGGCGCCCTTGTCGACGATCGGCTGGTGCAGCTCGTACGGGTACCCCGGGTAGAGGGCCTTGATCTGCTGCGGCTTGAGCCGGCTCGTCATCAGCGAGCGGTCGATCTCGTCCTGCATGTTGCCGCGCAGGTCCCAGGCCATGGCCTTGAGCCAGGCCACCGAGTCGACCGGGGTCCACGGCTCGATCCGGTACTCGTTGGTGAAGGCGAGGGCCGCGTACTCGACGGAGACGTCGGACGGGTCCCGGTCCTTGAGATAGGCGTTGACGCCCGAGGCGTAGGCCTGGAGATTCTTCTTGGTCTCCGCCGACAGGACCTTGTCGTACTCCTGCTGCGCGACCTGGCGCCAGCCCAGCGTGCGCAGGAAGGCGTCGGTGTCGACCTGGCTCTTGCCGAACATCTCGGACAGGCGGCCGGCCGTCACGTGGCGGCGGACGTCCATCTCGTAGAAGCGGTCCTGCGCCTGGACGTAGCCCTGGGCGCGGAAGAGGTCGGCCTCGTTGTCGGCATAGATCTGCGGAACACCGTAGGCGTCGCGCTTCACCTCGACCGGGGCGGAGAGTCCGTCGATCCGAATCGTGCCGCTGGTCTGCGGGAACGAGCCCCGGACGGTGCTGACGCCCCAGTACGCGCCGTACCCGACACCCGCGACCAGAGCGAGGACCAGGACGAGGACGATCAGGCGGGCACGCCGCCCCTTCTTCTTGGCGGGGGGCGCGGTCGTGTTGGAGGGCATCGCTGTCCTTCGAGGGGCAGGGTGGTCCTGGAGTACGGGTGCAACCTTAGGCGCAGCGTCCAGAGGCACTGGACGCGGTGTCAGGAAGAGCACCGTACCTATACGTACTGAGGTGCGAAGAGACACCAAGGAGGCGTCAAGAAAGCGTTAAAGATTAGGTAAGGTAACGAAGTACCGGCGGCGGAGGAACGATCCGCCCGCACGTGAGGGGAAGGAACGGCCACTGACTGTCCACCAGCTCAACGAACTCCTGCTCATCTGCTCGCTCGTGCTGCTCGTCGCTGTCGCGGCGGTGCGGATCTCGTCCCGGAGCGGGCTCCCCAGCCTGTTGCTCTACCTCGGGATCGGGGTCGCCATCGGGCAGGACGGCATCGGCAACGTCGCCTTCGACAACGCCGAACTGACCCAGGTGATCGGCTATGCCGCACTTGTGGTGATCCTGGCCGAGGGTGGCCTGGGCACCAAGTGGAAGGAGATCAAACCCGCGTTGCCCGCGGCGGTCGTGCTCTCGACCGTCGGCGTCGCGGTGAGCGTGGGCATCACGGCCTCGGCCGCGCACTACCTCGTCGGCCTGGAATGGCGCCAGGCCCTCATCATCGGCGCAGTCGTCTCCTCCACCGACGCCGCCGCCGTCTTCTCCGTGCTGCGCAAGGTGCCACTGCCCTCCCGGGTCACCGGCATCCTGGAAGCCGAGTCCGGATTCAACGACGCCCCCGTCGTCATCCTCGTCGTCGCCTTCTCCACCGTCGGACAGGCCGACTCCTGGTACTTCCTCGTCGGCGAGATCGCACTGGAACTCGTGATCGGCGCCGCGGTCGGCCTCGCCGTCGGGTTCGTCGGCGCCTACGGGCTGCGCCACGTCGCCCTGCCCGCCTCCGGCCTCTACCCCATCGCCGTCATGGCCATCGCCGTCGTCGCCTACGCCGCCGGCGCCATGGCCCACGGCTCGGGCTTCCTCGCCGTCTACCTGGCCTCGATGGTGCTCGGCAACGCCAAGCTGCCCCACGCCCCCGCCAACCGGGGCTTCGCCGAGGGGCTCGGCTGGATCGCCCAGATCGGCATGTTCGTCCTGCTCGGCCTGCTCGTCACCCCGCACGAGCTGGTCCGCGACTTCTGGCCGGCGATCGTCATCGGCCTGGTCCTCACCGTGGTCGCGCGCCCCATGGAGGTCTTCACCAGCCTCCTTCCCTTCCGTCTCCCCTGGCGGGAGCAGGCCCTGCTGTCCTGGGCCGGCCTGCGCGGAGCCGTCCCGATCATCCTCGCCACGATCCCCATGGTCTCGGGGATCCAGGGCAGCGAGCGCGTCTTCAACATCGTCTTCGTGCTCGTCGTCGTTTACACCCTGGTCCAGGGCCCGACCCTGCCGTGGCTGGCCCGGGCCCTGGAGCTCGGGGACTCGGCCGAGGCCGCCGACCTGGGCGTCGAGTCGGCCCCGCTCGAGCGGCTGCGCGGCCACCTGCTGTCGGTGGCCATCCCCGAGGGCTCGAAGATGCACGGCGTCGAGGTCGCCGAGCTCCGGCTGCCCGCCGGCGCCGCCGTCACCCTGGTGGTCCGGGAGGACAGGAGCTTCGTCCCCGGACCCGCCACCGTGCTGCGGCGCGGCGACGAACTGCTCGTCGTCGCCACCGACCCGGTGCGGGACGCCGCCGAACGCCGGCTCCGGGCCGTCGGCCAGGGCGGAAAGCTGGCCGGCTGGCTGGGAACCGGCGGCGCCACCGCCGTCAGCGCCGCGGAGCCCCACCGGAGACCCCCTCGAAAGCCGTTCCGGCGAACCTCCGGTTAATCCCAGGCATTAATTCGGGCCCGGGGGCGTTTTCCCAGGCGGGAAGACGCCCTTCCCTGTACCATGAAGGCACACTTGATCGAACCAACTCTGCCTGACGCAGAGCTGGCGCGACCGTATGGCGGCCGAGGCGCCCTCCGCAGTGGGGCCCGGTATCTACCGCAGTTCCGCGCAAGAGGACAGCTCTCGGCGAAACCCGCACCACCGTGCTCGGGCGCGCTACCAGGCGGCAGAAAGGCCAGGACCGTGGCGTCCACGGTCGTCACCGAGAAGCGGCCCGGTTACGGACAGCTGCTGCGCACCCCCGGTGCTCTCTCCTTCCTGCTCCCGGGCTTCGCCGCCCGGCAGCCCTTCGCGATGCTCACCATCGGCATCGTCCTGCTCGTCCAGCACACCACCGGCTCCTACGGCAGCGCCGGTGCCGTCGCCGCCGTCACCGGCGTCTCCATGGCGCTGTTCGCCCCGCAGAGCGGCAAGCTCGCCGACCGCTTCGGCCAGCGGGCCGTCCTCATCCCCGGCGTGCTCGTCCACACCGCCTCCGTCTCCCTCCTCGTCGTGCTGGCCCTGGCCGGCGCCCCGCTGTGGGCACTGTTCCTCGCGGCCATCCCCTCCGGCGCCTCCGTGCCCCAGGTCGGTCCGATGGTCCGGGCCCGCTGGGCCGCCAAGCTGGACGGCACCCCTCTGATGCCGACCGCCGCCGCCTTCGAGTCGGTGACGGACGAGTTCACCTTCGTCGTCGGCCCGGTCCTCGCCACCGCCCTGTGCACCGGCGTCCACCCCGCCGCCGGCCTGATCGCCGAGGCCACGCTCACCCTGTTCGGCGGACTGTTCTTCGCCGCCCAGCGCCGCACCCAGCCCGCGCACGGCCTGGCCGCCGCGGCGGGCCAGGCGGACGGCGAGCCGCACCGCTCGGCCCTGTCCATCCCCGGTGTCCGCGTCCTCGCCATCGCCTTCCTCGGCATCGGCTCGGTCTTCGGCGGCATGCAGGTCTCCCTCACCGCCTTCTCCGAGGAGATCGGCAACCCCGGCGCCAACGGCCTGCTGTACGGCATCTTCGCCGCCGGCAACATGCTCGCCGGCATCGCCATGGGCGCCATCGCCTGGAAGACCGGCCCGCGCCGCCGCCTGTTCCTCGGCTACGCCGGTCTGACCGTCGCCGCCTCCCTTCTGTGGTCCGCCCACTCGGTAGTCCTGCTCGGCGCCCTCGGCCTGGTCGTGGGTCTGTGCATCGCCCCGGCCCTGATCACCGGCTACACGATCGTCGAGACCCTGGTCCCGGCGTCCTCCCGCACCGAGGCCTTCACCTGGCTGACCGGCGCCGTGGCGCTGGGCCAGGCGGCGGCCGTCACGGTCGCCGGCCGGCTGGCCGACGCCCATGGCTCCAGCACCGGATTCCTGGTGCCGATGGCGGGCACGGTGCTCGCTCTCGCCACCCTGGTCGCCCTGCGCTCGCGGCTCCGACCCCACGTGTCGAGCCGGGTCGCGGCACGTGGTATCGGTCACCGAGTCCCCGTGCCGGTGGACTGAACCCGCGGAATACGTCACTATGGATCGTCGTTAGCACTCGATGAGTGTGAGTGCCAGGAGGAAGACAAGTGCCGACCTACCAGTACCAGTGCACCGAGTGCGGCGAGGGCCTCGAGGCGGTGCAGAAGTTCACGGATGACGCTCTGACCGAGTGCCCGAACTGCGAGGGACGCCTCAAGAAGGTGTTCTCCGCGGTCGGCATCGTCTTCAAGGGCTCCGGCTTCTACCGGAACGACAGCCGTGGTTCGTCGTCCAGTAGCTCGCCGGCTTCGTCGAAGCCCTCCTCGTCTTCGGCGTCCTCTTCGTCGTCGTCCTCCTCTTCGGCGTCTTCCACGTCGTCGAGCACGACCTCGACCTCGACCTCGTCGAGCTCCACCTCGGCCGCCTGACCCAGGCGCCGCAGCACGTACCTGACGAATGCCCTGCCGATCCGCTCGGTGGGGCATTCGGCGTCTCACAGCGGCGGTTAGGGTGACGCCCATGGCGACCCAGACGACTGACGTGTTCGCGGACATCGGTGTGATCGGCGGCTCCGGGTTCTACTCCTTCCTGGACGATGTGACCGAGGTATCGGTCGACACCCCGTACGGCAGCCCCAGCGACTCCCTCTTCCTCGGCGAGATCGCCGGCCGACAGGTCGCCTTCCTGCCCCGGCACGGCCGCGGCCACCACGTGCCGCCGCACCGGATCAACTACCGCGCCAACCTCTGGGCCCTGCGCTCGGTGGGGGTGCGCCAGGTCCTCGGGCCGTGTGCGGTGGGCGGACTGCGCGAGGAGTACGGCCCCGGCACCCTCGTCGTGCCCGACCAGCTGGTCGACCGGACGAAGTCCCGCGCGCAGACCTTCTTCGACGGTGAACCGCTGCCGGAGGCCTGGGGCGGGGCCGTACCGAACGTGGTCCACGTGACCTTCGCCGACCCCTACTGCCCGGACGGGCGCCGCGTGGCCGTGAAGGCCGCCCGGGGACAGGGCTGGGAGCCGGTAGACGGCGGCACGATGGTCGTCATCGAAGGCCCCCGCTTCTCCACGCGCGCCGAGTCGCGCTGGCATGCGGCCGAGGGCTGGTCGGTGGTCGGCATGACCGGCCACCCCGAGGCCGTCCTCGCCCGGGAACTGGGACTCTGCTACACCTCCCTCGCACTGGTGACGGATCTGGACGCGGGCGCGGAGACCGGGGACGGCGTCTCCCACACCGAGGTCCTGCGGGTGTTCGGCGAGAACGTCGGCCGGCTGCGCGACGTGCTCTTCGACGCGGTGAGCGCGCTCCCCGCGACGGTCGACCGGGACTGCCTGTGCACCCAGGCCCACGCGGGGTGGGATCTGGGCATCGACCTGCCCTGAGCGACGCGAGCGGGGTGAGGCGCGGACCGCGACGCGAGGACCGATCTGCCTCCAGCGTCCTCGCCCCGCCCCACGGCCACAATCGCTCGCGGGGGTGAGCAAGTTGTCCACAACCGCCGGGTTGTCCACAGGCCCGAGCAGGATCGCGGCTCGTGCGGCACGGTGAGTGCGGTTCGCCGGAGGGTCCGGTGAACGGCCCGACTCACGACAGGTGGTTGCGCGATGGACACGAACTCCTGCCTCCCCCACACCCGCACCTCGGTCCCCCCGCCGTGCGGGGTTCCGCACTTCGACCCGCTGCGCGTGCGCGGCGGGAAGCTACGCCTGCGCAGGGCGTTGCGCCGCAGGCGGCGGGCGCCCGCCGCGGTTCTCGCGATGACCGCCGCCGCGCTCGCGGCGACCGGGGCGGCCGGAGCCGACGACCCGGTCCCGCAGCCGCCCCCACCGGCCCGGGAGCGGCATGTGCCGGCCGCCGCACCGCTCGTGTCCGCACCGGTGCGGATCGCGGACGCGGCGACGGTCCGGTTGCTGCAGCCCGGCGACCGGGTGGACGTGATCGCCGCTCCCCACTCCGGTCTCGGCGCGGGCGGCGAGGCCCGGGTGGTCGCCGCGGGCGCCCGAGTGGCCGAAGTGCCGCCCCCGGGTGAGACTCTTTCGGACGGTGGGGCCCTGGTCGTCCTGTCCGTTCCGCGGTCGACGGCGACAGCACTCGCCGGTGCGGGCATCACGTCACAACTGGCGGTGACACTGTGCTGATTCGCACTGACGACCTGTCAAGTAACCGTCCCGTGTGTACGGATTGGACGCTCCTGCGCCGCGCGCGGCGTAATGGCTCCGCACACAGGAGCACACGCGACGAAAGGCACCTCGGTGGCCGAGAAGAAGGAAAGCTTGCTGGGAGGCTTCAGGGCCTTCCTGATGCGTGGCAACGTGATCGACCTGGCGGTGGCCGTCGTCATCGGCGCCGCGTTCACCAATATCGTGAACTCGGTGGTCAAGGGCATCATCAACCCGCTCGTGGGAGCCTTCGGCACCAAGGACCTGGAGGGCTACTCGTCCTGCCTGAAGGACCCCTGCCGGGTGGTCGACGGCGAGATGCAGGGCATCCAGATCCAGTGGGGTCTGGTGCTCAGCGCCGTCCTCAGCTTCTTGATCACGGCGGCCGTCGTCTACTTCCTGATGGTCCTGCCGATGGCGAAGATCCTCGCGAAGCGGGCCGCGCACGAGAAGGCGAAGGAAGGCGTCCAGGAGACCCTGGAGGTCAGCGAGCTGGAAGTGCTCAAGGAGATCCGCGACCACCTGGTCTCGCAGCGCGGTCCCGTGAACCACACCGGCGTGGCCTCGAAGACCGGCGGCGGCACGGGGGCGCACTCCACCTCCTGACCGACGGCTCGCGTCGGTGTCAGAGGTGGTGCGGCGGCTTCTCGTCGAGGAAGCGCGCAAGGTCGGCGGCGCTGTCGCCGCCGGTGGGAGGCCGCTCGCCCCATCCACGGTCCGTATCGTCCGCGGACTGGCGGTCCAGCGGATCGTCGAAGATCAGTGCCGGCCTGGGTTCCGGGTTGGAGGCTGTGTCGGACTGCTTCGCTGCGCGCGGTCCGTGGGCGGGGGCGGTGCTCATGTATTCAGGTTACGCCCGAAGCACCGCACCGATCCCCGCTGATCTGCGGAATTCCGTTCAGCGGTCCTTCGGGTCGAGCAGCCAGAGGCCGAGGACGACGAGGAACGACAGGACCAGGAAGCCCGCTCCCCACCAGGCGGTGCCGGTGTCGCCGGACATCCACTCGTCGACGACGATCGTCAGGCCCCACAGTTGGCCGACGAGCACGGTGAGGGCGAGGGCCAGGCGAGCGGACAGCCTGGAGGAGCGCTCGGGTTCCTGGTCGGTGCCGGCGCCGGGGCCCGGACCGGTGTGGCGGACCCGGGGATCGCCGTAGCCGCTGGTGGGGCGGATCTGGGGGTAGCGATCGTGGACCGGGCGGTTGAGCCGGGGCTGGGCGCTGCCGGGGGTGTAGACGGGCCGCGGCGCAAGCTCCTGGGGGCTTCCGGTCTGGTGGCCGGGGGCGGCCGGGTCCTTGGGGAACGGTGTGTCGGTCATGTCCTGCGGCTCCTCTCCACGGCGCCGCGGGCTGAGGCACCGGGGCAGCCGAGGCGGTCGGCGAGGTCGGGGCGCTCCTGACCGAGCTGGCGGCACAGACCTTCCTGGACGCTCTCGCCGGAGCGGGTGGTGCCCACCGCCCAGACGCTGCCGTCGGCTTCCTCGACCAGGATCACCTTCGGGAGGGCGCGGGGCGGCGGGCCCGCGGTGACCTCGCCGGTGCGGGCGTCGAAAACTCCCTCGTGGCAAGGGCAGTACAGCTCGCCCTCGCTCCCACGGTCCTTGCGCCAGAGCACGGCGCAGGCGAGGTGGGTGCAGACGGCGGAGTAGCCGGCGAGGGTGCCGTCCTCCAGGCGGACGGCGACGGCGCGGTCCTCCTCGTCGGGATAGCGGAAGGCGACGGAGTCGCCGGGGAGGATCCGGTCGGCGATCCGCTTGGGTTCGGGGGATCCGTCGCTGTCACCGTGCCGGTGCAGGATTCCGGAGGCGACGCCGATGCCGCCGATCGCCAGGCCGCCGGAGACGGTGGCGACGATCCGCAGGTAGTCGCGGCGGGTGGTGAGGGAGTCGGCGGAGATGCGGTCGCGGAGGGCCGCCTGGGCCGCGTCGGCACGACCGGCGTCCGCGGGATCGACGCCCGCGGGATCGGCGCCCGCGGGATCGGTATCCATGGGGTCCGCGTCCGTGGGGTCCGAGGGGTCGGAGCCGTGGCCCGGGGGCTGCTCGGTGAGGCTCATCGGACATCCACTCCGTTGACTTCGACGATCGGCAGGCCGCCGGGGACCGGCCATTGGACCTTGTCGGCGGGGACGACCATCGCCACGCCGGTCGAGACGGTGGTGGAGCCGAAGGTGAAGGAGTCGGCGACCTGGACGCCGGGGCGCTCGGCGCGGAGCTCGTCGAGGGTCCCGTAGAAGAGGGCACCGGTGGGGCAGACGGTGGCGCACATGGGGGCGAGGCCGTAGGCGGTGCGGTCGTAGCAGAGGTTGCACTTCATCTGCAGCTTCGCCTGGAGGTCGATCTTCGGGACGCCGAAGGGGCAGGCGTTGACGCAGTTGGCGCAGCCGATGCAGCGGGTGGTGTCGGCCTGCTGGACCACGCCGTCCGCGGTCACCAGGATCGCGTCGGCCGGACAGACCTCGGCGCACGGGGCGACGGGGTCCTCGCAGTGCATGCAGACGGTGGGAAGGGAGGCGACGGAGTGCCCCTCGTCGGGGTAGTCGAGGTGGATCATCGACTTGCCGCGGTGCGAGTCGCATTCGCGGCAGGCGGAGACGCAGGCCTGGCAGCCGATGCAGCGGCCCGGGTCGATGAAGATCGTGCGGCCCATCATGGCGGCGTCAGCTCCTCTCCGAGGTGCCACGGCCCTGCGGGGACGTGGGCGGCAGGGGGTCGTCGCGGGAGACCTGGGTCGCGGGGTAGGCGACGTGGCCGGGGGCGGTGGGCGGCGCCGGCACCTCGTCGACGCGCTCGGCGGCCTCGATGCGGGCGGCGCAGACCTTGTACTCGGGGATCTTCGAGCGGGGGTCGAGGGCGTCGATGGTCAGCGCGTTGGCGGCGGTGGGCACGGGCCAGTGGTACGGGACGAAGACGGTGTCGGGGCGGATGGCCTCGGTGACCAGGGCGGGGAAGACCTCGCTGCCGCGCCGGGTGACCACGCGGACCGGGTCGCCGTTGCGGAAGCCGTGGGAGGGGTGGACCTCGACCCAGGGTCGCGGGGTCTGCTCGACGAGGGCGCCCAGGCGGCGGGTCTGGTTACCGGAGAGGAAGTGGGCGACGGTGCGTCCGGTGGTGAGCGAGAGGGGGTACTCCTCGCTGTACGGGTCCATGGGCGGGTGCCATTCGACGACCTGCAGATGGATCTTGCCGTCGGGGTGGTAGGTCCGGCCGTCCTCGAAGAGGCGGGGCGTGCCGGGGTGGTCGGTGGTGGGGCAGGGCCAGGCGATGCCGCCGGTCTCCTCGAGCCGCTCGTAGGTGATGCCGTAGTAGTTGTTGACCGTGCCGGCCGAGGCGATGCGGAGTTCCTCGAAGACGGACCGGGAGTCCGGGAAGGCGAACTTGTCGCCGGCTCCGAGCCGCCTGGCGAGCTCGCAGATCACCCAGGTGTCGGTGCGGACGCCGGCGGGAGGCTCCTGCGCCTTGTTGTGCTTGACGACCCGGGCCTCGGCGTTGGCCATGACCCCCTCGTCCTCGGCCCAGACGGTGACGGGGAAGACGACGTGCGCGTTGGCGGCGGTCTCGGAAAGGAAGAAGTCGAATTGGGCATGGAACTCGGTGGTGTCGTAGCCCTCCTTCACCGTGGCGTAGTGGGGGAGGGAGACGAAGGGGTTGTTGCAGATGCCGATGAGGCCGCGGATCTCGCGGCGCTGCATCTGCCAGACCATCTCCATCATGGAGGTGCCGGCGGGCGGGAGTTCGGACTCCTCGATGCCCCAGATCTCGCAGATCTGACGGCGGTGTTCGGGGTTGGAGATGGAGCGCCCGCCGGGCAGCAGGTCGGACTTCTGGCCGTGTTCGCGGCCGCCCTGGCCGTTGCCCTGGCCGGTGATGGTGCCGTAGCCGGCGCCGGGGCGGCCGATGTTCCCGGTGGCGACGCACAGGTTGATGATCGTCAGGCAGTTCTCGACGCCCTGGGAGTGGTGCTCGACGCCACGGGCGTGCCAGGCCATGGCCTTGCCCGCGCCGGCGAACATGCGGGCGACCTGGACGATCTGCTCCTCGGGGACGCCGCAGATCTGGGCGGAGCGGGCGGGCGGGTACGCGGCGACGGTCTTCTTCACGTCCTCCCAGCCGGTGGTGTGGGCGGCGAGGTAGGCCTCGTCGGTGAGGCCCTCGGCGACGACGACGTGGAGGACGGCGCTGAAGAAGGCGGAGTCGGTGCCGGGCTTGAGGGCGACGTGGATGTCGGCGGTGCGGGCGATGGCCGTCTCGCGCGGGTCGACCACGATGAGGGTGGCGCCGCGGTCACGGGCTCCCCACAGGTACTGGGTCATCACGGGGAAGCACTCCCCGACGTTGGAGCCGGCGATGAGCAGGCAGTCGGTGAGGAGGATGTCGGAGAAGGGGTTGCCGGCCCGGTCGATGCCGAAGGCGAGCTTGTTGGCCCCGGCGGCGGACACCATGCAGAGCCGGCCGTTGTAGTCGACGTGCCGGGTCTTGAGGGCGACGCGGGCGAACTTGCCGACGAGGTAGGTCTTCTCGGAATGGAGGCTGGCGCCGCCGAGCAGGCCGAAGGCGTCGTTGCCGTACTCGGCCTGGATGCGGCGGATCTCGGAGACGGTGAAGTCGAGGGCCTCGTCCCAGCTCGCCTCGCGGAAGGGCTCGTCGCGGTTGCGCCGGAGCAGCGGGCTGGTGAGCCGGTCGGGGTGGTTGACCTGCTGGTAGGCACTGATGCCCTTGGGGCAGAGCCGCATCCGGTTGATGTCGTGGTTGCGCGGCTCGACGCCGAAGACCTTGCCGCGGTGGTCGACGCGCAGATACATGCCGCACTGCACGCCGCAGAAGCAGCAGTGGGTGGGGACGAGGGTCTCGTTGTTCTGGTCGGCGTGCCAGCGGTCGGCGGGGATGCCGCCGGCGTCGCGGAAGTTGCGGGTGCCGGGTGGGGCGACGGAGGGGTCGAGGGGCGGTGGAGCGGGCAGCGGCGAGGTCACTTGAAGCCCTTCTTGACGTGGCTGAGGTAAGCGGTGCCCCGCAGGACGCGCTTGCACCGCGGGCAGTACTCGGCCCATTCGTCGAAGTCGAGCTTCAGGTCGCGCATGGTGCCCTGGAGGTTCTCGACGTAGGGGGCGGTGTCGATGGGTTGCCCGCAGCGGCGGCAGGCGAGGAGGCCGGAGTCGGCGGCGTCGGCGGCCGGCTGCCCGTCACGACGGCGGGCCGTGTACTTGAACAGCTGCATGCCGACGGCGGCGGGCCGCTGGACGATGTGGAAGAACTTCCCGAACGGGATGTAGATGAGGGTGAAGACCACCGACACCATGTGCAGGATCGCCAGGAACTCGTAGCCGCCGCCGTGCAGGAAGATCGAGGAGAAGGTGAGCAGCAGGCCGGTGACGGAGATGACGATGAGGGCGATCAGCGGGACCAGGTCGTAGGCGAAGCGCTGCCCGGTGATGGCTCCGCGGTCCTTCATCCGGCGCCAAAGGAAGTAGGCGGCTCCGGGGATGACGAGCACGGCGGCGATGTCCAGGCCGTGGAACATGAGCCAGCCGACGAAGTTCAGCGAGTCGAAGCCGAGGACCTTGAAGCCCCAGATCCGCATCTCGTAGCCGGGTCCCGAGCCGGTCGACGAGGTGAAGGTGAACCAGCCCCAGGTCAGCGGGAAGGTGATGAGGGCGGCGAGGATGCAGCCCCAGAAGATCAGCTGGTGGGCGGCCCAGCGGGCGTGCGAGCGGGCGCCGAGGAACTTCTGGAAGCCGAGGTAGGTGGCGATCATCCGGGGCAGGGCGGTGGGCGCACGGCGGAAGTTCCCGACGGAGAAGAAGGCACGCCAGCCCTGCTTGAACAGGCGCCGGGCGCCCGGTGCGGAGACCCACACGGTGTAGCGGTAGGCGACGCCGAAGGCGAGGAAGACGGTCGCCACCGCGTAGGGAAGGAGTGCCGAGTCGAAGTCGCGCAGCAGCCGGCTGCCGAGGACGATCGCGAGGATCAGCAGGAGGGAGACGGCAGCCCCGGCGACGGCGGCGCGACGGCGCACCTGGGCGGGGCTCTGCGGGGTCCGTTCGGCGGGGGCGGGCGACCGTTCGGCGGGGGCGGGCGTCGTTTCGGCGGGGGCCTGCTGGGGCTCGGCGGAGGCCTGCGGTGGCTCGATCACGCCGCCACCTTAGGTAGGTTTTTACCTCATTCGCCCGTTATATGGCACGGATGGGTGAGCGACGTCCTGCCGGGGCTCGGCCGCCGCCGGCTGCGCGAACACCCCCGGCCGCCAAGGGCGTCCGCAGGGATCGGACGGCCCGCGGGACTCGAACGACGTAGAGGCCGTGGGCCTGGTCGGCAAGGGTCACCGGCGGACGGCCGAAGGACCCGGCCCGGGTACGGGAGAAGGCCCGCCGTGGCAGGGCCTTCTCCATGGTCCGACGGGGACGGTCAGCTCGGCGCCTCGGCGCCCTTCCGGGCGTAGAACCACCAGGTCACGACCGTGCAGCTGACGTAGAAGCCGACGAATCCCCACATCGCGCTGGTCACGGCCACCGAGCCGAAGAGGGCCGGGATGAAGAAGAAGCCGTAGGCCGCGATGCCCGAGGTGAAGCCGGTGACGGCCCCGGACTCCATCTCCGCCTGCTTCAGCGCCCGGGCGTACTCCGGGGTGCCCTCCGTCAGCCCCTTCAGGTGGGTGCCGCGGAAGATGACCGGGATCTGCCGGAAGGTCGAGCCGTTGCCGATGCCGGAGAAGAAGAACGCCGCGAGGAAGCAGAGGAGGAAGCCGGGGAAGGAGCCGCCGTCACCGCCCGAGGGCAGGAAGGTGATCACACCGACGAGGGAGCCGGCCATGCCCACGAAGGAGAGGATCGTCACCCGCGCGCCGCCCCACTTGTCGGCGATCCAGCCGCCCGCCCACCGGGCGAGGGCGCCGACCGCCGGGCCCGTCCAGGCGTAGGTGGCGACCGAGTAGTCCGGGAACGTGGTCTTGATCAGCATCGGCAGGGCCGCGGCGAAGCCGATGAAGGAGCCGAAGGTGCCGACGTACAGCCAGGTCATCAGCCAGTTGTGCTTCCGCCTGAAGATGATCTTCTGGCGGCTGAACGGGGTGGAGGCGACCTTCAGGTCGTTCTGGCCGAACCAGGCGACGGCGGCCAGGACCAGCAGCACCGGGACCCAGACGAAGGCCGCGTTCTGCAGGTGGACCGGGGTGCCGTCGGCCTTGTGCTGGGCGGAGCCGATCGCGATCGTCGACCAGGTGATGACGATCGGGGTCAGCAACTGGACCGCTGAGACGCCCAGGTTGCCCAGGCCGCCGTTGATGCCGGTCGCGCTCCCCTTTCTGGCCTTCGGGAAGAAGAAGCCGATGTTGGCCAGGGAGGAGGCGAAGTTGGCGCCGCCGATGCCGCAGAGGGCGGCGATGGCGATCATCACGCCGTACGGGGTCGACGGGTCCTGGATCGCGATGCCGAGCCAGATCAGCGGCACGACGAGCACGAGCGTCGACAGGGCGGTGAAGCGGCGCTGCCCGATCATCGGGCCGAGGAAGGTGTAGAGGATCCGGGCGGTGCCGCCGGTCAGGCCGGGGACGGCCGTCAGCCAGAAGAGCTGGGAGGTGGAGAAGGCGAAGCCGACGTCCTTCAGGTCGGTCGCGGTGACCGACCACACCTGCCACACGACGAACGCGACGAGCAGCGCCGGCACCGCGATCCACAGGTTCCGGGCGGCGACCCTGTGCCCGATGGACTTCCAGAAGAGCTCGTTCTCCGGCTCCCAGTCCGTGATCGGCCTTCCGGGCCCGTACTGCCCCATGTCGTACGAGGCGGCTGCAGGCCCGCTCGTCGTTCTGCTGTCCTGGGCTACGGAACTCATGGCGCTTCCCTGACGTTTCGAGGGGTTCCTTGCTCTTCCAGGCTGTGCCGCGCACACGAGGTCCGTGAGAGTCGATGGTCGTCGACGCGGGCGGGCCTAGGTCCCGTCGGACCCGGGACGTTGCGCCGTCGGCGCCGCGGGGACCGCCCGTGCCGCCGCTCCCGGACAGCGCCGCCGCCTGCGGTTCGTCACCGACGGGCGGAGGCAGGGGCGGTTCCGCTGACGGGCGGAGGCGCGGGCGGTTCTGGTGACGGGCGGAGGCAGGGGGCGGGTCCGGTACGGCTACGGAAGCGCCGCCCCGGCGGAGGGGACTTGCGACCCTGCGGGAGGGGACCTGTGGCGGGCCGGCACGGCGGCCACGCGGACGTAGCGTGAGAGCCGGGGGGCCGCGGCGGCGAACGACACCGCCGCCGCGGCCCCGGACGGGGCGGGGGCGGGCCCGCCGGGGCGGGAGCGCGCGAACCGAGCCACCGCCGCGGCGCGAGGCCGGGGCGGGAGCGCGCGGACCGAGCCACTGCCGCGGCGCGAGGCCGGGGCGGTCGTCCGTGGGTGGCCGGGTCAGGGCGCGCGACCGGGCCGAGCCCCCGTGCCCGGGCCGTGGTGGTGCGGGCCCGTGGTGTCGGGGCTGTCGCCCCACCCGCTGATCTGGTGTTCTGTGGGGCATGACGCAACCCTTCCTCCCTCTCACCGCCCGTTCCCGTGACGAGGCGCACCGGGCAGCCACCCCGCTCGAGTTGTTCTTCGACCTCTGTTTCGTCGTCGCGGTCGCGCAGGCCGGAGCCGAGCTCGTGCACGCCGTGGCGGAGGGGCATGCCGGGTCCGGGATCCTGAACTACGCGATGGTCTTCTGGGCCATCTGGTGGGCGTGGATGAACTTCACGTGGTTCGCCTCGGCGTACGACAACGACGACGTGCTCTACCGCGTCGTCACGCTCGTCCAGATCGCCGGTGTGCTGATCCTCGCCGCCGGTGTCTCGCGCGCCTTCGAGGACCACGACTTCCTCGTCGTCTTCATCGGCTACGTCGTCATGCGGCTCGCCCTGTCCTCCCAGTGGCTGCGGGCCGCGCACCACGCGACCGACGCCGCCGAGCGGACGATGTGCCGGCGGTACGCGAGCGGGGTGATCGCCTGCCAGATCGGTTGGGTGGCACTGCTGCTGGTGCCGGAGGACGCCCGGCCGTGGGTCTTCCTCGTGATGGCGGTGGCCGAGATGGGCGTGCCCGTCTACGCGGAGAAGGACGTCACCACGCAGTGGCACCCGCACCACATCGCCGAGCGCTACGGCCTGTTCACCATCATCGTGCTCGGCGAGTCGATCGCGGCGGCGACGGTCGCCGTGAAGTCGGGGGTCACCGAGAACGACGCCCTCGGCGAGGTGCTGCCGATCGCCGCCGGTGGGCTGCTCATCGTCTTCGCCGCCTGGTGGATCTACTTCGTCGTGCCCGCGCACGACCGGCTCGCCTCGAACCGCCAGGGCTTCCTCTGGGGCTACGGCCACTACCTGATCTTCGCCTCGGCGGCAGCGATCGGCGCCGGCATCGAGATCGCCGT
This sequence comes from Streptomyces sp. NPDC101191, assembly GCF_044767915.1. NCBI lineage: Bacteria > Bacillati > Actinomycetota > Actinomycetes > Kitasatosporales > Streptomycetaceae > Streptomyces > Streptomyces sp. NPDC101191. The sequence goes on along the minus strand of NZ_JBIWOU010000013.1, from coordinate 29,956 downwards.
CGAGCAGGCGGTCGGCAAGGCGCACCTCTCGACACTCGCCGCGTCGTCCGCCGTGACCATCCCGACCGCCGTTTTCCTGCTGTGCGTGTGGCTGCTGCACGCCCGGTACTTCAAGGTCGGCATCGCCCAGCAGGCCGTGCTGCCGGTGTCGTCCCTGGCCATCCTCATGTGCACCTTCGCCGGGCACTGGGCGGTGCTCGCGGCCGGTCTCGTGGCCGCCGCCACAGTGGCGGTGGGGGTGACGCTGACGGCCACCAACCCGGCCACGCGCGGGACCGTGTGAGGCCCACGGGCCGGGGCGGGTGAGCCCTTCGGGGTCCCCACGCGGGTCCGTGGCCGTTCCTGTGCGGAAGCTCCGGGAGCTGCCGGGAGCGTCGCTCCGTGCGCCAGAATTCGTCGCATGATCTTCCGGGTTCTCGGTCCGCTCACCGTCGCCGGCGCCCCCGCCCCCGGCGGCCCCCGCGTCCGGGCCCTGCTGACGCTGCTGCTGCTCGACGCCGGCCGGATCGTCACCGCCGAGCGGCTCGTCGACGGCCTGTACGGGGACGAGCCCCCCGCGGGCGCGGCGAACGCCCTCCAGTCGCAGGTCTCGCGGCTCCGCCGGGTCCTGCCGGACGGGGTGGCCGTGGAGCACTCCCCCGCCGGGTACCGGCTGACCGGCGCCGGCCCCGACGACGTCGACGCCCTCCGCTTCGAGCGGCTGGTGCGGGAGGGCGCCCGGGCCGGGGCGGCCGGGGACCCCGTGGGGGCCGAGGGATGGCTGCGTGAGGCCCTCGCGCTGTGGCGGGGACCCGCCCTCGCGGACGTACGGGACGCCCCTTACGCGGACGGGCAGGTGGCCCGGCTCGACGCGCTGCGGACCGACGCCCTGGAGGAGTGGGCGGCGGCGCGGCTCGCCTCGGGCGGGGATCCGGTTCCGCTCGTACGGGAGTTGGCCGAGGCGGCGACGGCGCATCCGCTGCGCGAGCGGCTGCGGGCGCTCCAGATACGGGCGCTGGCCGGTGCGGGGCGGCAGGCCGAGGCGCTCGCCGTGTACGAGGAGGTGCGCGGGGCGCTCGCCGACGAGCTCGGCGCGGACCCGGCGCAGGAATTGGCGGAGGCGCACCTGGCGGTGCTGCGCGGGGAGCCGTCCGGGGCGGCTGCGGTCCGCCCGGCGCCCGTGGCCGGCCCCGGGCCCGTACGTCCCCCGGTGCCGCTGACCGACTTCGTCGGCCGGGAGGGCGAACGGGATCGGCTCGCCGCCCTGTTGACGGCGGCACGCCTGGTGACCCTGGTCGGCCCAGGCGGGGCGGGCAAGACGCGGCTGGCGCTGGAGGCGGCCACGGACGGGGCCGTCTTCGTGGACCTGGGGGCGGTGGGCCCCGGCGAGGTGGCGGGGGCGTTCGCCCGGGCTCTCGGGGTGCGGGACGCGGCCCCGGACCGGCTCGTCCAGGCCCTCGCGGACCGGCCGGTGCTGCTCGTGGTCGACAACTGCGAGCACGTGGTGACGGAGGCTGCCGTGCTCGTACGGCAGTTGCTGGCGGGCTGCCCGGACCTGCGGGTGCTCGCCACCAGCCGGGAGGCGCTCGGCGTCACGGGCGAGTCGCTGCTGCCGCTCGCCGCCCTGGCGCCCCGGGCGGCGGAGGAGCTGTTCGTACGGCGCGGGGCCGCGGCCCGGCCCGGATTCACCGGGCACGCACGCGTGCCGGAGATCTGCGCCGCCCTGGACGGGCTGCCGCTGGCCCTGGAACTGGCGGCCGCCCGGCTGCGCACGCTCACCGCCGACGAACTGGCGGACCGCCTCGGTGACCGCTTCCGCCTGCTGTCCCGTGGCGACCGCACGGCACCCGAGCGGCACCGGACGCTCGCCGCCGTCGTCGAGTGGAGCTGGGAGCTGCTGACCGAGGAGGAACGCACCCTGGCGGCCCGGTTGTCGGTCTTCCGCGGCGGCGCGACGACGGAGGCCGTGGCCCGGGTCTGCGGGCTCGACACCGCGGACGCGGAGGACCTGCTGGTCTCGCTGACGGAGAAGTCCCTGGTGGAGCGACTGCTGACGGAGACGGCGGGAGCCACGGGGGCGCCGGGGACGGCGGGGACGGAGGGGACGCCGACCTCGGGGACACCGACCTCCAGGACGCCGACCTCGGGGACGCCCGCCTCGGGGACGGCTTCCGCAGAGACGGCTTCCGCAGGGACGGTGACAGCAGGGTCCGGGGTGGCGGTGCCGGGGTCGGAGGCCTTCGGGACAGACGACGAGGGACTCGGAGTAGGCGGGCTCGGAGTCGGGCACGGTGTCGACGGGCGGTACCGGATGCTGGAGACCGTCCGCGCCTACGCGGCCGGCCGGTTGCCCGCCGCCGATCCCGCGCACGCGGCCCACACCGCCCACTGTCTCCGCCTCGCCCGCGCCGCCGACCCCGAGCTGCGCGGCGCGGCCCAGCAGGCCTGGCTGGCCCGACTCGACGCCGAGGAGCCGAACCTGCGCGCGGCCCTGCGCCGCGCCTCCCCGGAGGACGGGCTGCGGCTCGTGGCGGCGCTCACGCCGTACTGGTGGCTGCGCGGACTGCGCGGGCAGGTCGCGGTGCTCGCGGCGGAACTGCTGGGCGCCGTCGAGCGGGCGGGCCTCACCGGCGCACAGGACCTCGGCGAGGAGTACGCGCTGTGCGTACTGGCCGCCGGGGCACGGGACGAGGAGCGGATCGCACGGGCCAGGGCACTGCTGACCGAGCGTACGGAGCCCCTGCGGCAGCCCTTCACCGCTTTCCTGTGGGCCACGACCGTCGGCCCCGAGGCACGGCTCCCCGTCCCCGACGACGCCTGGTCGCGCGCCCTCGACCTGGTCGGCCAGGGACATCTCGCGCTCGCGCGGGACGACGCGGCGACGGCGCGGGAGCGGCTCGCGGAGGCCCTGACGGAGTTCCGGGCGCTCGGGGAGCGCTGGGGGACGGCGACCGCCCTGGAGGGCCTCGCCGCCCTGTCCGCCGATCCGCTGCCACTGTTCGCCGAAGCCCTGGCCCTCTTCGAGTCGCTGGGGGTCGCCGAGGACATCGTCGACCTCCTCGGGCGCCGCGCCGCCGTCCACACGGCCGCGGGCGACGCGGACGCGGCCGCCGCCGACCTCGCCCGCGCGCGTGAGGTGGCACGCCGGGCGGGACTGCCGGACCCGATCGACCCCATGGACCCGACAGACCCGCCGGGCCCGCCGGGCCCGCAGGACCCGACAGGTCTGACAGGTCTGACAGATCAGAAAGATCTGACAGACCCGGCTGTCTGACGAGCACGGCCCGGCGGCCCCGCGCGGGGCTCGGGCGCCACCCCGCGCCGGCGCCCGTCAGCAGCGGTCAGCGCGCGGTGCGCGGGCCGTCAGCGGCCCCGGCCACTCTCCTTCCTGTCGAGGCGATCGCCCGGCAAGAACCCAGGACTCCGGGTCACGATCCGGACCCCGCCAAGGAGAGCCACACCATGCAGAGCACTGCTTCCACCGCCACCGGCACCGCCGCCCGCACCGCCCTGGTCACCGGCTCCTCGCGCGGCATCGGCCGGGCCGTCGCCCTGCGGCTCGCCCAGGACGGGCACGTCGTCGCCGTCCACTACGGCTCCGACGCGGTCGCCGCCCAGGAGACCGTCGACCTGATCCACACCGCGGGCGGCCGGGCCTTCGCCGTGGGCGCCGACCTCGGCACGCACGGGGGCGTGCTCGCCCTCGTCGAGGGCCTGCGGGCCGGGCTCGTCGCCCACACCGGCGACGCCGGACTCGACGTCCTCGTCAACAACGCGGCCGTCACCTCCTCCGGCGGGCACCTCCAGGACGAGACGGTCGAGCAGTTCGACCGGCTCTTCGCGGTCAACGTCCGCGCCCCGTTCTTCCTGGTCCAGAAGCTCCTCCCGGTCCTGCGCGACGGCGGCAGCATCGTCAACATCGGCTCCGCCGTCACCCGTATCTCGCTCTCCGACGAGCTGGCCTACGCGATGACCAAGGGCGCGATGGAGACGTTCACGCGCACCCTCGCCAACGTCGTCGGCGCGCGCCGGATCAACGTCAACACCGTGGCCCCCGGGCCGACGCAGACCGCCGGCCTGACGGCCGCCATGGCCGCCGTGCCGCAGCTGGAGGAGATGCTGATCGCGGGGCAGGCGCTGCCGTGGGTGGGCCAGCCCGAGGACATCGCCGACCCCGTCGCCTTTCTCGCCTCGCCGGACGGGCGCTGGATCACCGGCACGGTGGTCGACGCCTCGGGCGGCACGTACCTCGGCCCGAAGCGCTGACCCGGCCCCGGCACCCCGTACCGGCCCCGGCCCCGGCCCCGGCCCCACCGCTGCCCCATTGCCGGTGCCGGAGCCGAGACCCCAGCCACCCGGACCCCGTCACCCAGCCACCCGGCCCCCCTCACCCAGCCCCCCGGACCCCCGCACCCCGCACCCCGCACCGAGATCCGACCATCCCCGCCTCACCCTGCCCAGCCCCCCACATCCGTGCTACGCAGGAGGGGTGGCCGAACACGAGAACGACGCAGCCCGGAGCCCCCTGACCTCGCGTGAGGCGCTGCCCCACGGCGCGCCGCCCCCGCACGACGCCCTCACGGACGTGGCCGGTCTCCGGGTCGGGCACGCCCGGGTGCGGGGGCCCGGGGCGCTGTCCGGTACGACGGTGGTGCTCGCCCCGGAGGGCGGGGCGGTGGCCGCCGTCGACGTACGGGGCGGGGGGCCGGGCACCCGGGAGACGGACGCGCTCGACCCGCGCAACCTGGTCCAGCGGATCGACGCCGTGGTGCTGACCGGCGGCAGCGCGTACGGCCTCGACGCGGCCGCCGGGGTGATGGCCTGGCTGGAGGAGCAGCGCCGCGGGGTGCGGGTCGGCCCGGATCCGGCGCACGTGGTGCCGGTCGTGCCGGCCGCCTGTGTCTTCGACCTGGGCAGGGGCGGCGACTTCAAGGCCCGCCCCGACGCGTCGACGGGCCGGGCCGCGGTGGAGGCGGCGGCCGCGAGCGGGACGCACGCGCCCGTGGAGACGGGCGCGGTGGGCGCGGGCACGGGAGCGGTGGTCGGCGGTCTGAAGGGCGGGGTGGGGACGGCGAGCACGGTCCTGGAGTCGGGGATCACGGTCGCCGCGCTGGTCGTCGTGAACGCGGTCGGCTCGGCGGTGGATCCGGAGACGGGCGTGCCGTACGGCGCTTTCTTCACGCCCGGCGTACGCCCCTCCTACCCCGACCCGGCGGTGCACGAGGCGGCGCTGCGGCGGCTCGCGGACGCTCGGGCGAAGGCGGCCCCACCGCCCCTGAACACCACTCTCGCGGTGGTCGCGACGGATGCCGCGCTGACGCGCGCTCAGGCGCAGAAGCTCGCGGGGACGGCGCACGACGGCATCGCACGCGCCGTCCGTCCGGTGCATCTCCTCAATGACGGCGACACCGTCTTCGCCCTCGCGACGGGGGCGCGCGAACTGCCCTCCGCTCCGGGTCCGCTCGCCCTCAACGAGGTCCTCGCGGCGGGCGCGGACACCGTCACACGGGCCATCGTCCAGGCCGTTCTCGCACCGTCCGCCGGGGCCTCGGGGCCGGTCGGGGACTTCCCCGCGTACCGGGAGCTGTACGGCGCCGCGTCCGACGGCTAGCTCTGGCCACCGACTGCCGGTATACCAAGGAGAGTTGACGGACACGCGTAGGGGGCGCGGGAACTCCGTGCGCGCCCCCGTTCGTTTTCCCGAACGCCGGACACGATGTCAGACCCAGGGACTACGTTTAGCAAGCAGCAAGTGACATGCGGCGACGGCCTGGAGACCCCCTTGAACGATCCACTGGATCCTTCTCACGATCCGTACGAGACGACCGAGACCCACCTTGAGCGACTCCTCGGCCGGGCGCTCAACTCCTTCGACCTGCCCGACTCCACGATCGAGCGCCTGGAGACGGCGCTGGCCCACTCCAGCACCCTGTACTCCTCGCACCACAGCGCGTCGCTGCACCGCACCACCTACCGCCACACCTATCTGCTCCCCGACGGCACGGCGCTCAGCCTCTGGGAGCTGGTGCACAACTCCGGCCGGGGCGGCACCGACCAGCACGAGCTGTACGTGGAGGAGTCCGAGGCCCGGCTCGCCGCGTCCCGGCTGCCGGCCGGCCCCTCGCTCGGCTGGACGGTGGAACGCGCCGACGGCTCCCCGTCCGACGAGAACGACGACCTGGAGCTGCTGAGCGCGCTGCTCGCCCGCCCGATACCCGCGCAGCCCCGGATGTACGTGCAGGACAACTCCGCGGACCACGCCCGCCGGGTGCTGCGCCGCGCGGAGAACGCGGACCGGCCGGGCGAGGCCACCGCCCGCCGGCTGCGGCTCGCGTTCGCGCACCACATCACGCAGGCGTTCGGGCGCCGGTGTGCCGCGGAGGGTGGCCGGGACGCCGGCTTCACCCTCTACGAGCACCAGTTCCTGCTCCTCGACGGCAGTGAGCTGAGCCTGTGGGAGGTCGAGCACACGGCGACCCCGGACGGCCGCCACATGTGCGAGGTGTACGAGGACGAGCGCGCCGCCCGCGGGGCGATGGAGGCGCGTTCCCGGGTGCGCTGACCCCGGCTCGGCGAGAGGAACGAAGGGCCCCGGCCCCGGGATCGTGTCCCGGGGCCGGGGCCCTTCGTCGAGCGTGCGCCGTGGGCGGGTGCTCAGGAGGCGGCCAGCGCCGGCTCCTTCTCGACGGCGACCGGCTCCTCGTCGGTGCCGCCCTCGAGGTGCTGCTTCGGCTTCGCCGGCAGGGCGAACATCACGAGGAAGATGCCGCCGAGGACGACCGCCGCCCAGACGAGGGAGTTCTGGAAGGCGTCCGTGAACGCCGCCGCGTTCGCCGCCGCCGAGGTGATCGGCTGCCGGTCGTCGACGACGCCGAAGAAGACCACCGAGACCAGGCCGAGGCCGAGCGCGTTACCCATCTGCCCGGTGGTGTTGATGAGACCCGAGGCCGAACCGGCGTGCTCGCGCGGCACGTCCGACAGCACCGCGTCCGTCAGCGGGGCCACGATCAGGCCCATGCCCAGACCCATCACGACGAGGGGCAGGATCATCTGCCAGGGGGCGATGTCCGCTCCGTAGCGGCCGGCCACCAGGAAGTAGAGGAGGATGCCCGCCGCCATCGTCAGGGCGCCCGCCTGGAGCACCTTGCGGCCGAAGCGCGGCACCAGCTGCTGCACCGACAGACCCGCCGCCGTGGAGACCGCGATCGAGAACGGCACACCGGTCAGGCCCGCCTTCAGCGGGGTCCAGCCGAGGCCGATCTGCATGTAGAGCGTCCACACCAGGAAGAAGATGCCCATCACGACGCCGAAGGTCAGCTGCACCGCGATGCCCGCCGCGAAGGACTTGACCTTGAAGAGCGACAGCTCGATCAGGGGCGAGCCGTCCTTCTTCGTCTTGTACTTCTCGTACGCGACGAGCGCGCCGAAGACGACGAGGCTGCCGGCCATCATCAGGTGGCCCCACAGCGGCCAGCCGAGTTCGCGGCCGCGGGTCAGCGGGTAGATCAGCATGAGCAGGCCGATCGTCACCAGGGCCACGCCGACCATGTCGAGACGGAGCGCCTGCGGCGCCCTGGACTCGGTGATGAAGCGACGACCGAGGACGAGCGCGGCGACGCCGACCGGCAGGTTGATGAGGAAGATCGGGCGCCACTCCAGGCCCGCGACGTTCCACTGGGTGAGCAGCGCGCCCAGCAGCGGTCCGGAGACCGCGCCCAGGCCGATGATCGCGCCGAACATGCCGAAGACCTTGCCCCGCTCGTGTGCCGGGAAGGTGACGTGCACGATCGACAGGACCTGCGGCACCATCAGCGCCGCGGCCGCGCCCTGGAGCAGACGGGAGCCGACGAGCATCTCCTGGTTGGCGGCGACGCCGCAGAGCGCGGAGGCGAGGGTGAAGCCCGCGGTGCCGACGAGGAAGAGGCGCTTGCGGCCGTAGATGTCACCGAGCCGGCCGCCGGTGATGAGGCCCGCGGCGAAGGCGAGCGCGTAACCGGCGGTGATCCACTGGATCGCGCCGAAGGTGGCACCCAGGTCCCGCTCGATGCTGGGGATCGCGATGTTGACGATCGTGGCGTCGACCAGGTCCATGAAGGCGGCGGTCATGACGATGGCGAGGGCGATCCAGCGCCGCCGATCCGTGGGAGCCGCATCCATGACGGCGTCGTGTGAACTCATGGGAAGAAAGTAGAGGCCATATAGGTCAGCTCATGTCCTAGATAAGCGACATCCTGGAGAACATGACGGACACACCGGCACGACTCCTGAACCTGCTGTCGCTCCTCCAGACCCCGCGCGAGTGGCCCGGCAGCGAGCTGGCAGAACGTCTCGCGGTCTCGGCACGGACCATCCGGCGGGACATCGACCGGCTGCGGGAACTGGGCTATCCGGTCGAGGCGACGAAGGGCGCGGTGGGCGGCTACCGGCTGGTGGCCGGGACGGCGATGCCGCCGCTGCTCCTGGACGACGAGGAGGCGGTGGCCATCGCGGTCGGGCTGCGGGCGGGAGCGGGGCACGCCATCGAGGGGGTCGAGGAGGCGTCCGTCCGGGCTCTGGCCAAGCTGGAGCAGGTGCTGCCGTCCCGGCTGCGGCACCGGGTCTCCACGCTCCAGAACGCCACCATCCCGCTGACCCGGGGTGACGGCGCGACGGTCGCCCCGTCCACGCTCACGACGCTGGCGGGCGCGGTGACGGGGCAGGAGCGGCTGCGGTTCGGCTACCGGGCGGGCGACGGCAACGAGACGAAGCGGCTCGTGGAGCCGTACCGGCTGGTGTCGACCGGGCGGCGCTGGTATCTCGTCGCGTACGACATGGGGCGGGAGGACTGGCGGACCTTCCGGGTGGACCGGGTCAGCGAGCCCTTCCCGACCGCGGCGCGGTTCACTCCGCGGGAGCTGCCGACAGGGGACGCGGCGGCCTATCTGACCCGGTCGATGGCGCGGGCCCAGCCCGAGGTCGAGCTCGACGTCAGCTTCGAGGCGCCGGCGGAGTTCGTGGCGGGGCGCCTGCCGGCGCATCTCGCGCCCGTGCCGGTCACGGAGACGAGCTGCCGGCTGCGGGCCCGCACCAACGACTCCACCGAGTGGCTGGCCGTCCGGCTGGCGCTGGTCGACGCGCCCTTCACGATCCACGGGCCGGTGCCGCTCGTGGAGTACACCCGGGACCTGGCGACGCGGCTCGGTGCGGCGGCGGGCCGCCGGTAGCGGGGCAGCCGCAGCCGGGCCACCGGCGCGGCGCCTGTCCTGGTGGTAGCGGCATGCCCCGGACGGGCCTGCCCGACCGGGGCAGCCGGAGACCTCGCTCCGCCGCGGCGGAGCGAGGTCCCGGTCGCCGGAGGGTGCTCTAGGCGACCGCGTCGAAGCCCGTGTCCCGGGCCATCTTCTTCAGCTCCAGGAGCGCGTGCTTCTCGATCTGGCGGATGCGCTCGCGGGTCAGGCCGTGTTCCTTGCCGACCTCCGTGAGGGTGCGCTCGCGGCCGTCCTCGATGCCGTAGCGCATGCGGATGATGGACGCCGTGCGGTTGTCGAGCTTGTCGATGAGGTCGTCGAGCTCCTCGCTGCGCAGCAGGGTGAGAACGGACTGCTCGGGGGAGATCGCCGAGGTGTCCTCCAGGAGGTCGCCGAACTGCGTCTCGCCCTCGTCGTCCACCGACATGTTGAGCGAGACCGGGTCGCGGGCCCAGTCCAGGACGTCGATGACCCGCTCGGGCGTCGAGCCCAGCTCGGCGGCGATCTCGGCGGGCTCCGGCTCACGGCCGTTCTCGCGGTTGAACTCGCGCTGCACCCGGCGGATGCGCCCGAGCTCCTCCACCAGGTGGACGGGGAGCCGGATCGTGCGGGACTGGTCGGCGATGGAGCGGGTGATGGCCTGCCGGATCCACCAGGTCGCGTACGTGGAGAACTTGAAGCCCTTGGCGTAGTCGAACTTCTCGACCGCGCGCACCAGGCCCGCGTTCCCCTCCTGGATCAGGTCGAGCAGCGGGAGGCCGCTGCGGGGATAGCGGCGGGCCACGGCGACGACCAGGCGCAGGTTGGACTTGATGAAGAGGTCCTTGGCCCGCTCACCCTCGGCGACGAGCGCTTCGAGCTCCTCGCGGGTCGCCCCGCCCGCCTCGCCGGATTCCGCCGCGCCGGCGGCCGAGGAGACGGTCCCGTCGAGGATCTGCTGGGCGTAGACGCCCGCCTCGATGGTCTGGGAGAGCTCGACCTCCCTGGCGGCGTCGAGCAGGGGCGTGCGCGCGATCTCGTCGAGGTACATGCCGACCAGGTCGCGGTCGGCGATCTCCCCGCCCACGGCGCGAACGCTGCTTGCCCGGCTGCCTCCGCTCGCGGCGGACGACTGACGACGGGCGACGGCACGGGTTGCCATGCGTGCTCCCTTGCTGAGTAGGTCGCGACACCTTTTCGGGTGCCCTGCATCCGACGGAAACAACGACTGGAATCAGGACAGAATTCCCACCCGGCACATGGATTTTCGCGATCATGCAGTATCCTGCGCCGCCGAAACCCCGCCGACGACACGAAGGAACGCACCATGCGACCCACGGATGTGCAGGTCAGGGCGGGGGAAGAGGCCGACCTCGGCGCGCTCACCAAGATCTACAACCACTACGTCCGTGAGACCGCGATCACATTCGACACGGAACCCTTCACTCCGGAGCAGCGACTCCCTTGGCTCCGCTCCCACCCTGAAGACGGCCCGCACCGCCTTCTGGTTGCGAGGGACGAGCGGTCCGACGAGATCCTCGGCTACGCGACGAGCAGCGCGTTCCGGCCGAAGCCCGCGTACGCCACCTCCGTGGAGGTGAGCGTGTACCTCTCCCCCGCGGCCCGCGGACGGGGCATCGGCACGCTCCTGTACGAGGAGCTGTTCGGGGTCCTGGCCGGGGAGGACGTCCATCGCGCGTACGCGGGCGTCGCGCAGCCCAACGAGGCCTCGGGCCGCCTCCACGCCCGCTTCGGCTTCCGCCCCGTCGGCGTCTACCGGGAGGTGGGATGGAAGTTCGGCCGCTACTGGGACGTGGCCTGGTTCGAGAAGGAGCTCTGACGGACCGCCTCCGGCCGCCGGCGCCTCATCCGAACTGGACCGAGCGCTTCGCCAGGCCCATCCAGAAGCCGTCGATCACGCTGCGCTCCTCGCCCAGGTCGCCGGCGGCGTCCGCGGCGCCCATCGTGACGAAGAGCGGGGCGAAGTGTTCCGTGCGCGGGTGGGCGAGCCGGCCGGCGGGCGACTTGCGCTCGAAGTCGAGCAGGGCGTCGACGTCGCGCGCGGCCAGCGCCTCGTGACCCCAGGCGTCGAACTCGGCGGACCAGCCGGGCACGCCGCCGCCGGTGTGCCGCAGGGCGGCCAGGTTGTGGGTGAAGAAGCCGCTGCCGACGATCAGGACGCCCTCGTCGCGCAGCGGGGCGAGCTTGCGCCCGATGTCCATGAGGCGGCGCGGGTCGAGGGTCGGCATGGAGATCTGCAGGACGGGGATGTCGGCCCCGGGGAACATCTCCACGAGCGGGACGTAGGCACCGTGGTCGAGGCCGCGGTCGGGGATGTCCTGCACCGGCGTGCCGGGGGCGCGCAGGAGCTTGCGGACGGACTCGGCGAGCGCGGGGGCGCCGGGGGCCTCGTAGCGGACCCGGTAGTAGTGCTCAGGGAAGCCCCAGAAGTCGTAGACGAGCGGAACGGTCTCGGTGGCGCCGAGCGCGAGCGGGGCTTCCTCCCAGTGGGCGGAGACCATGAGGATCGCCTTGGGGCGGGGCAGTCCGGCCGACCAGGCGGCGAGCTCGCCGGGCCAGACGGGGTCGTCGGCGAGCGGCGGTGCGCCGTGCGAGAGATAGAGGGCCGGCATCCGGGTGGGGGCGGGGTTCCGTTCGAGCGTGGCGTCCATGGCGTCCGCCTCCTTGGCTGCGCGTCCTGGGGGTCCGTCGTGTCCCTGGAGGACCGGGGACCCGAGATGTTCCTTGAAGTTTCAAGCTCGATGCTCGGGAACAGCTTAGACCCGATCTAGTTCAACTTTCAAGAATTGGCCGTACCATGGATCCATGACCGAACCCCGCTGGCTCAGTGACGAGGAACAGCGCGTGTGGCGCGCCTACCTCCACGCCACCACCCTCCTCGAGGACCATCTCGACCGCCAGCTGCAGCGCGACGCCGGGATGCCGCACATCTACTACGGACTGCTCGTGCAGCTCGCCCAGGCCCCGCGACGCCGGATGCGCATGACGGAGCTGGCGAAGGACGTGAAGATCACCCGCTCGCGGCTCTCCCACGCCATCGCGCGCCTGGAGAAGAGCGGCTGGGTGGCGCGCGAGGAGTGCCCCTCCGACAAGCGGGGTCAGTTCGCCACGCTGACCGACGAGGGGTACGCGGTGCTGAGCCGCACCGCGCCCGGTCATGTCGACGCCGTGCGTCAGGCGCTCTTCGACCGCCTGACCGCGGAGCAGGTCGAGCAGCTCGGCGCGATCATGCGGACGGTCGCCGAGGGCCTGCAGCCCACGGACCCGAACGCGGACCTGCCCTGGCTCCGCTGAGCCGGGAGCTCAGCGGAGCCAGGGCAGGAAGCGCCGTGGAGGTGGACCGCACCGGGCGGCCGGGGGTCAGTGGGCGATGACGGGGACCTTCAGCTCGTCCTGGGCGCCCGCGCCCTCGCCCGAGCCGGCCACCACGCCGGTGCCGGGCCTGCCGGTGTTGATGAGGGTCAGCGCCAGGGTCGCGGAGACGACCAGGATGCCGACCGCCCACCAGATGGCGGCCGCGTAGCCCTCGACCATGCCCTGGAGCTGGAGCAGCTTCTGGGCCGCCGGGGTGGTGGCGCCGGCCGCGTGGTCGGCGAGGTACGCGGTGGTCGCCGAGGCGGCGATGGTGTTCAGCAGGGCCGTACCGATGGCTCCGCCGACCTGCTGCGAGGTGTTGACCATCGCGGAGGCGACACCGGCGTCGCGCGGGTCGACCCCGTGCGTGGCCAGGGACATGGCCGGCATGAACGCCGTGCCCATGCCGAGGCCGAGCAGCAGCTGCGCGGGCAGGATCAGACCGGCGTACGAGGAGCCGATCTCCAGCTGGGTCAGCAGCAGCATGCCGAGGGCGGCGGTCAGGAAGCCGGGGCCCATCAGCAGGCGCGGCGGGACCCGGGTCATCAGGCGGGCGCCGATCTGGGTGGATCCGGTGATCATGCCCGCGATCATCGGCAGGAACGCGAAGCCCGTCTTGACCGGCGAGTACCCCTTCACGACCTGCAGGTAGTAGGTCAGGAACAGGAACAGGCCGAACATCGCGATGACGGCGAGACCGAGCGACAGGTAGACACCGCCGCGGTTGCGGTCGGTGACGACGCGCAGGGGCAGCAGCGGGGACTTCACCCGGGACTCGGCGAAGGCGAAGGTGGCGAGCAGTACCGCGGAGGCGACGAACAGACCGATGGTCGTCGGGTCGGACCAGCCGTCGGACTCGGCGCGCGTGAAGCCGTAGACCAGCGAGACCAGACCGAGGGTGGACAGGACCACGCCGGGGATGTCGAGCGGCGAGCGGTTGCGGCCGCCGGCCGGCTCACGGATGACGAAGTAGGCGCCGACCGCCGCGACGATCGCGAAGGGGATGTTGACGAAGAAGGTCCAGCGCCAGTTCAGGTACTCGGTGAGGAAACCGCCGAGGATCAGACCCACGGCGCCGCCACCACCGGCGATCGCACCGTAGATGCCGAAGGCCTTGGCGCGCTCCTTGCCGTCGGTGAACATCACCGCGAGCAGCGAGAGGGCGGCCGGGGCGAGCAGCGCGCCGAACGCGCCCTGCAGCGCGCGGGCCCCGAGCATCATGGCCTCGCCGGTGGCGGCGCCACCGAGGGCGGAGGCCGCGGCGAAGCCGATCAGGCCGACGACGAAGGTGCGCTTACGGCCCCACAGGTCGGCGATCCGGCCGCCGAACAGGAGCAGTCCGCCGAAGGCGAGGGCGTAGGCGGTGATGACCCACTGCCGGTTGCCGTCCGAGATCCCCAGGTCCTGCTGGGCGGAGGGCAGGGCGATGTTCACGATCGTCGCGTCGAGCACGACCATCAGCTGGGCGAGGGCGATGAAGACCAGTGCTTTCCAGCGACTGGGGTCGGCCTGGGCGGCCGGGGGAGGGGTCGTGGTGATTTTTGACATGGGGGTAGCCACCTCTTGGCGCGGAACGGTGAAAAACAGCGAAAAGGTACGGGGATGAAGCGGGGTACGGCGTTACGGAGCCGCGGGCACGGGCGGGGTCACGAGCCGGAGCAGGACTGGCTCCTCAGGTCTTCCAGGGTCGCGGCGGAACCGGGCAGTTCGGAGCGCGCGGGCGCCTCCAGACCGTCCAGGAACACCTGCAGATGACGGTGGACGAAGCGGTCCATGTTCAGACAGCCCGTCCCGGGCAGCGGCCGGGTCAGCTGGGAGACCGCGACCATGAGGTCCCCGACGCCGATGTCGGCGCGCAGTCGGCCGGCCGCTCGCGCCCGCTCGACGAGGCCTTCGACGGCCTCCTCCAGGCGGGTGCGCTCGGCGTCCAGGTCGGGGTGGTGCTTGTCGAAGTCGCCGTCGAGCATCGGGCACAGGGCGCCGATCCGCTCGTCGGCGGCGGCGTGGGTGAAGCGGCGGAGGGCGGCGAAGGGGTCGCTCTCCCGCTCGGCGGCCTCCTGGGCCCGCTCGGTGATGCGGGCCATCAGGGAGACGACGACCTCGCGGACGAGGTCGTCGCGCTCGGGGAAGTTCCGGTAGAGCGTGGCGTTGCCGACGCCGGCGCGGCGCGCGATCTCGTCGAGCGGCACCTGGGCGCCGGACTCGACGAACATCTCGCGGGCCGCCGTCACGATCCGCTCCCGGTTGCGCAGCGCGTCCGCGCGGGGGCGCGGCATGCGCCGGGCGGGCGCGGTGTCGGCGGTGCTGGTGCTCACGGTGCCTCTCCCTGTCTCGTCTCGGGGTCTGTCTCGTCTCGAAGCATCTCCGGGTCCGACTCCGGAACCCATCCGGGGAAGGAGTCCCCACTTCGCCGGACACAGGGGTAAACGGGGACTGGGTCCCCGGTTATTTCCCGCTCATGATGTGACCTGGCTCACACGTCCGGCCCGGCGGGTCGGACTCCCCCGGTCGGGCCACCCGGCGCGCGCGCCCCCCTCCCCCGACCGAGGCTGATCGCATCGATGACGCTGCTCAGAGAGGCGACCGGATGCAGGGCACCCGCCGACGGATACGCAGACCCATCGCCCTGGCCGCGGCGACGGCCCTCGCGCTCGCCGCGCTGGCAACGGCCAGCTCGACCCTGCCCGGCCCGGCGCCCGCCTCCGCGGGTCCCGTGGCCGCCGGCCCCGGGGAAGCGCCGCTGGGACCGTGCCGCATCGCCACGACGATGGGTGTGCAGATGTCGGAGGGAATGCCCACCTCCCCCGGATACGCCCGCTCCACGGGCCTGGTCCGGGCCCTCAACCTGATGATCGACTTCCCGGACGCCCCCGGGCAGGGCACCGCGATGGGCCGCTACGACGAGTTCTTCCCGAAGACCACCGAGTGGTTCCGCACCAGCTCCTACGGGCGCCTGGTCTACCGGCCCGACGCCCCGATACCCGACTGGCTGCGGATGCCGCACCCCTTCTCCTCGTACGGGGTGGAACGCGGCTCCCCGTACGAACCGGGCTACCGCAAGCTCGTCGAGGACATCGTGAGGGCCGCCGACTCCCAGGTCGACTTCAGCGCCTACGACCTGGTCAACGTCCTCGTCACCCCGAACGCCGGGCCCTCGGCCCTCGACACCGTGCTGTCCGTGACCTTCTCGGGGAACGACGACGCCCCCTACGCGGACGGCGTCCCGCTCTCCAACACGTCCTTCGTCTACAGCCGGCAGGACGACGGCTCGGGGACCTACGCCGAGACCGGCTACCGGGTCCTGCCCCACGAGAACGGGCACGTGTTCGGGCTGCCCGACCTCTACACCGTCGACGGCGGCGGCACCGTCGGGCACTGGGACATCATGTCCGAGGACTGGGGGGCCAACAACGACCTGCTCGGCTGGCACAAGTGGAAGCTCGGCTGGCTCGACAACGACCAGGTCGGCTGCGCCGCCAAGACCGGCGACTTCGAGTACACGCTGACCCCGCTCGCCACCACCGGCGGCCCGAAGCTCGCCTTCGTCCCGCTCTCCGGCACCTCCGGCTACGCGATCGAGGCGCGCACCCGCGAGGGCAACGACGAGGCGGTCTGCAAGCCCGGCGTCCTGGTCTACCGGGTCGACACCGACGTGGACACCGGACACGGGCCGGTCACCGTCACCGACAGCGACCACGGCAGCGGTGGCTGCACCCGGCGCCCGAACGTCCACTCGGAGCTGTCGGACGCCCCCTACGGACCGGGCGAGAGCTTCCACGACCGGGCCAACGGGATCCGCGTCACCGTCCTCGGCGAGGACACGGAGACGGGCGGCTACCGGATCCGCATCTCACGGAGCTGAGCTCGCGCAGCTCCGGGCGCCTCACCGGTCCAGGGCACCCGCGACCCCTGCGCGCAGCTCGTGCTTGAGGACCTTGCCGGCCGCGTTGCGCGGCAGCTCCCCGTCCCGTACGACGACGTGCGCGGGCACCTTGAAGGCGGCGAGCCGCGCCCCGACGTGGGCCCGCAGCTCGTCCGGTCCCGCGGTCGCGTCCGGCCGGAGCCGGACCACGGCGGCCACCTCCTCGCCGAGCTCGGCGTGCGGGACGCCGAGGACCGCGGCCTCGAGGACGTCCGGATGGGCGTGCAGGACACCCTCGACCTCGACGCAGTAGACGTTCTCGCCGCCCCGGATCACCAGGTCCTTGATCCGGTCGACCACGGTGACCCGTCCGTCCCGGAGGTGGGCGAGGTCGCCGGTGCGCAACCAGCCGTCCGGGGTGAAGGCCGCCCGGGTGGCCTCCTCGTCGCCCCAGTAGCCGCGGATCAGGGACTGGCCGCGCAGCCACAGCTCGCCGACCCCCTCGGCGTCCGGCCGGTCGATCCGCACCTCGGTCGCCGGGGTGGGCCGGCCGACGCTGCCGGGGTGGGCGCGGTACTCGGCACCGAAGTTGGCGAGCACGCCACCGCAGGTCTCGGTGAGTCCGTAGCCGTTGCGGGGCTCGATCCGCTCCCCGTACGCGGCGGTGAGGCGGGCGGTGATCCGGGGCGGGGCGGCCGCCCCGCCGGTGCTGAGCTGGACGAGCGAGTCCAGCGGGTCGCCGCTGCGCTCGGCCAGGTCGAGCAGCTGGAGGGCGGTGGTGGGGACGCCGGCGTAGTGCGTGACGCGGTGCGCGCGGATCAGGTCCAGGGCCGCGGCCGCGTCCCACTTGCGCATCATGACGAGGGTGCCGCCGGCCGCCATGACCGAGTAGAAGGACGTGAAGGCGGCGACGTGGAAGAAGGGGAAGGTGGTGAGCGAGACCGGCGCGGGGCCGGCACCGGGGCGCTCGCCGCGCCCGAGGGCGGAGGCGGCCGCGAAGTAGCGGGGGTTC
Organism: Streptomyces sp. NPDC101191; assembly: GCF_044767915.1. Lineage (NCBI taxonomy): Bacteria > Bacillati > Actinomycetota > Actinomycetes > Kitasatosporales > Streptomycetaceae > Streptomyces > Streptomyces sp. NPDC101191. The sequence continues at coordinate 12,522 of NZ_JBIWOU010000013.1, read as the reverse complement.
ATCGCGGCCCCCGCCTGGGCGAGGTGGGTGGCGACGGCACCCTTGGGGCGGCCCGTGGTGCCGGAGGTGTAGATGATCGTGGCGTCGTGCTCGGGCAGCACCTCGACGGGCGGCGGCCCGGGGAACGGGTCGGTGTCGGGGACGTACGCCTCGAAGCCCTCGGAGGCCTCGCCGTGGAAGACGATGCCGGGCACGGCGTGGGCGCGGGCCCAGGCGCAGACGCGGGGGACCCGCTCGCCGTCCACCAGCAGCACCCGGGGCGCGCAGTCGTCGAGGGCGTGGCGGAACTCGTCCTCGGTCCACCAGGCGTTGAGCGGCACGGCGACGAGTCCGGCGAGCTGGGCGGCCCAGAAGGCGACGTGCCACTCCGGGTGGTTGCGCATCGCGACGACCGCCCGGTCGCCCGGGCGCAGTCCGTGCACGTCCACGAGCCGGCGGGCGAGGCCGCAGGCGGCGTCGAAGAAGGCGCGGTAACCGGTCACCCCGTCCTCGGAGACGAGGAACGGGCGGTCGCCGTAGCCCCAGGTGGCCTCGACGAACTCGCGCAGGGTCCGCGGGCCTCCGGTGTAGACGCCGTTCTCGACGGCGAAGGGCGCGCCGGGCCCGGTGAGTACCCCGGCGACCGGGTCGGTGTGCGGCTCGGCCACGGTGCGGCTCCCTCTCTGCCGTCGGCCCCGGCTTCGTTCCCCCGGCGCCTGCCGGGGCACGCGCCCGGCAGGCGACGCTATGCGCGCCCCTGCGGGCCGGTCAAGGACGGGCCTCGGCCCCGACGGCCGGCTCCTCGTGGACCTCGGCGACGACTCCCCCGTACGGCTCGTCCTCCGCGCCCGAGGCGACGAACAGGCCCACGCGGGTGGCGCCGACCACGCGGGGCAGCAGGAACGCCCAGAACCGGGTCAGCGGGGCCGGCTCCAGCCAGCGCGGGTCCTGCTGCCCCAGGGCCGCGTGCCCGGCGGCCACCGCCACCACGGCGGCGGCGACGTCCGAGCCCGTCACGTCCGGGGCGAGCAGTCCCGCCCGCTCGCTGCGTGCCACGACGGACTCGACCCACTCGCGCCAGGCCCGCCGGAGGTCCTGCGGCATCCGGGTGCGCTCCGGCCCGCCGGCGCTGAGCACGAAGCCCGCGCGCAGCACCGGGTCGACGCGCAGCCCCTGGACGAGCTCGTGGCTGGCGTCGATGAGGGTCTGCAGGGGCAGCGCCTCGCGCTCCCGGGTGATCCGCACGAGGCGGTCGCCGGCCGCCGCGACGACCGCCTCGGCCAGCGCCGCCTTGCTGGGGAAGTGGAAGTGCAGGGCCCCGCTGCTGACCCCGGCCCTGGCGCTGATCGTCGCCAGCGAGGCGACCTCGAAGCCCTCCCGGTCGAAGAGCGTGGCCGCCGACTCGACGAGGGCGTTGCGCGTCCGAATCGCCCGCTCCTGCTTGGCCAAGGGGCCTCCGTCACCGCCGTGGTTGTCACACGTGTCACTCCACAGTAACAAACCGGATGAGCGGTTTTCCGGCTCCCCCCGGAACTCCTCAGCCGCGGGCGGCTGTCCGCACGGGCAGCGCCCCGTAGCCGTTCAGCAGGAAGGTCGGGAGCGGAGCCAACTCCTCCGCCGGGCAGGCGAGTTCCAGGTCGGGGAAGCGCTCGAAGAGCGCGGCCAGGGCGACGGTCGCCTCCAGGGTGGCGAGCGGGGCGCCCAGGCACCGGTGCGCTCCGTGACCGAGACCGAGGGTGTCCCGGTCGGTGCGCAGCACGTCGAAGCGGGCGGCGTCAGCGCCGTAGCGGGCCGGATCCAGGCCCCCCGCGGCGAAGTTCACCAGGATCGGGTCGCCCTGGGCGATCTTCAGGCCGTCGAGTTCGAGGTCCTCGACGGCGAAGCGCAGCGGCGAGTAGGCGGCCGGGCTGTGGGTGCGCAGGGTCTCGGCGACCACGTCGTCCCAGCTCGCGCGGCCGGCCCGGACATGGGCCAGCTGCTCGGGGTGGGTGAGCAGCGCGGCGGTGGCGTTGACGACGAGCGCGGCGGTGGTGTCCTGGCCGGCGGCTATCAACAGGAAGAGGGAGCCGAGGAGTTCGCTCTCGGTGAGGGCGTCGGCACCGTCGCGGGCGGCGATCAGGGAGGAGGTCAGGTCGTCGCCGGGCTCCTGGCGGCGGGCGGCGACGAGCTCGGCGAGCAGCCGGAAGGCGGTGCCGCGCGCGGCCTCCATCGTCTCGGCGGAGACGCTGGAGCTGAACACGGTGCGCAGGGCCGCCGTGAGCTCGTCACGGGCGGCCCCCTCCGCGACGCCCATGAGCTCGCAGATGACCTGGAGGGGCAGCGACTCGGCGTATCCGCTGCGCAGTTCGGCCGGCTCCCCGGCGGTGAACCGGGCGGCGAGGCCGTCGAGCAGCCCGGCCGCTATCTCCTCGACCCGGGGCCGCAGGGCCGCGGTACGGCGGGCGGTGAACGCGGCGGCGACCAGGCGGCGCAGCCGGGCGTGCTCGGCCCCGTACGCGAAGAGCATGTTCTCGTTGGCGACCCACGGGTAGAGCGGCCACTCGGGCGTGATCCGGCCCTCGACGAAGGCGGGCCAGTGGCGCCGGGCGTCCTTGGAGACACGGGGATCGACGAGAAGCGCCTCGACCTGCTCTTGGCGCACGACGGCCCAGGCCCGTACGCCACCGGGGAGTTCGACCTGCACGGCGGGGCCCTGGTCCCGCAGCATGGCGGCCTCGCCGGCGAGGTCGCGTCCGGTCACGTCGAGGGCGTAGGGGCAGGAAGCCTTTTCCATGGGGTCCATGCGTGTGTTCTCCGTTTCGGTTCGGCCGTACGTTCCGTGCGTGCCCCCACCGCACACGCAACCGAGGAGAGCGTGGCTTCCCCTCCCCCTCGTCCCCTTCGCCGAGGCGTCGTCAGTTCGCCGGCAAGGCGACGGCGGTGCCGCCGTTGCGCGCCAGCAGCGCTTCCTCGTAGGCCCGTTCCGCGCGGGACGGCTCGAAGTCGAGGCGGACGAGGACGCCCGGCACGGCGATGGCGCTCAGGAGTGTCCGCATCAGGTCGGCGACCCGGTCCACCATGTCCGCGTGCTGGGTCATGATCTTGGACAGCATCTGGACCCCGGTGAAACTGCCGGTGAAGAGCGTCGCGGCGGACGTGATGTCCACGTGCGGCAGCAGCTCGCCGGCCGCCTTCGCGTGCGTGAGGACGTCGATGTTGTGGTCGATCCAGCCGCGCATGGGGACCTGGCGGTCGAGGCCGTCCTGCAGCGAGCCCTGCTCGACGGTGAGGCGGATGCTGCCGCGCACCATGGGGTCGCCGACGCGCAGCAGATGGGCGAGGACGAGCGCCTCGTCCGTGAGCTGCTGGAGGTGGAGTTCGCGCTGCGGCACCGGCGGCAGGGCGCCGACCTGTCCGGCCAGCACCTCCTGGGCGAGCTCCTCCTTGGAGGAGAAGTGGAAGTACAGGGCGCCCTTGGTCACCCCGCAGCGCTTCAGGACCTCGGAGATCGTCGCCGCCTCGTAGCCGACCTCGTCGAAGAGTTCGGCCGCTGCGAGCACGATCTTCTGACGTGTACGGATGGCCCGTTCTTGTTGCGCCACTACATCCTCCGTACCTCGCGGAAACCGAAACAAACCGCGAGGCTGGTATTCCAACGGCTCACATGGAGTGATGCGTCGGCGACCGGTCTCTCCGCAGGGACTCACGACGCGCGTAGGGTGGGCCCCGGCGATCCCGGTTTCTTCACACATCCACATTTCGAGAATAAAACCATCCAACCGGTTTGACAAGGTTTGACAGGCTATTGAAACAAAACCGGGTGGTACGTATCTTACTCTTGACAGGTCAGACCACCCTCACCGGTCAACTCACTTCGGGGGACGAGCCGAGATGCTCCAGCATGCGGAGGCACCGCTCAGACAGGCCGGAGACGGCATCGCCCCAGGCGGCGCGGACGAACTCACCCGCCTCCTCTTCGACGGGGACGACCGCGAGCGCGTCCACGGCGAATGGCGGCGCCTGATCGCCGGCGAGGCCTTCGCCCACCGCCCCGACCTCACCCCCGCCGAGCGCATCGCCCTCTCCTACGACCGCCTGCGGCTCGTGAACGACACCGTGACCGGCCCCGCGGCCGAGGCGCTCAGCTACGACGCGCACCGGCTGGCCGCCCTGCACGAGTGGACCGGCTTCCTCGACGGCGGGCTGTGCACCCTCGCGAGCATCCACTACAACCTCTTCCTCGGCAGCCTCCTCGACCACGACGGCTACCGGCGCGACCTGTCCCCCTACACCGCCATGGAGCGGGTGGGCACCTTCCTGTGCACCGAACTCGCCCACGGCAACGACGTCACGTCCCTGGAGACCGTCGCCCGCCACGACCGCGACACCGGCGGCTTCGTCCTGCACACCCCCCATCCCGGGGCGCGCAAGTTCATGCCCAACACGAGCCTCGCGGGCGGCCCCAAGACCGCCGTCGTCGCCGCGCGCCTGCTCGTCGACGACGAGGACCAGGGCATCTTCCTCTTCCTCACCCCGCTCAGCGACGCCGAGGGCCATCTCCCCGGCATACGGGTGCACCCGCTGCCGGACCGCACCGGCACCCCCGTCGACCACTGCCTCACCTCCTTCGACCACGTACGACTCCCCCGCGAGGCGATGCTGGAGGCGGCGCACGGCCGGCTGGACAAGGGCGGCCGGCTCACCAGCAGCCTCGGCAACCGGCGCAAGCGGTTCCTGCGCTCCGTCGGCCGGGTCACCATGGGCAAGCTGTGCATGAGCGGCGGCACCCTGGGCATGGCCCGCGCCGCGCTCTCCATCGCCGTCCGCTACTCCCACCACCGCAAGATAGGCGCCCCCAAGGCCGGCGAGCGGATGCCGCTCAGCGCCCACCGCAGCCACCACGGCCGGCTGCTCCGCGCCGTCGCCACCGCCTACGCGATGACCTTCCTGCACCGCTCGGTCGTCGACCGGTGGGCCGGTCACGACCCGGCCGACCCGGTGGAGCGGGAGGAGGTCGAGCGGCTGATCGCCATCGCCAAGGGCTGGATCACCTGGCAGGCCCGGGACATCACGATCGAGGCGCGCGAACGCTGCGGAGCCCAGGGCCTGTTCCCCGCGAACGGCCTCTCCGACCTGCCGCTCAACGTCGAGGGCGGCATCACCGCCGAGGGCGACAACCTGGTCATCTGGGTCAAGGCCGGCTCCGAGCTCGTCTTCGCCCACGAGGCCGGCCCGGCCCGTGCCCCGCGCGGCGAGCTCGGCGACCTGGGATTCCTGCGCGACCTGCACGCCTGCGTCGAGCGCATCTGGCAGAACCGCGCCCGCACCGCCCTGCGCGGCGGCCCCTCCGGCGACCCCGTCGGGCGCTGGAACGAGACCTCCGGCGCCGCCCTGGAGATGGTCGCCGCCCACGCCCGGGTGCGCGCCGCCGACGCCCTGCTCGCCGCCACCGCCCGCGCCACCGCACCGCGCACCCGCTTCCTCCTGGAGGGCGCCTCCCGGCTCTTCCTCCTCCACGAACTGCGCCCGCACACCGGTGACCTGCTCGTCGCGGGGCACCTCACCCCGGCCCAGGTGGAGGCCCTGCACGGCACGACGGAAAGCGCCGTCGCGGACCTCGCGCCCCATCTGACGGCTCTGGTGGACGCCTTCGACCTGCCCGCGGAGTACCTGGCGGCGACCCCGCTCGCGAATGCGGACTACCTGGACCGTTTCGGGTCCTGACCGCCCGCCCGGGAGGGGCCGACCACGCCTGAGCCAAAACATACAGACCTGTATGTTGGTTAACTGCCCCAAGAAAAGGATTTGACGCGTACACGGCGCTCCCTAGCAGGAACCGGCCGTCTTGCGTGGAATTTGAGATACGTACCCTTCCGTGGGTGTCCTTCGAAACAGGCATAGCTGTATGGTTCTTGCTGGCGGAGGCACCTTCGGCGCCTCCTCACACTTCGGGCTGTCGCAGGGAGAGCCGTCGTACCGGGCAAGGGACATGCGCGATGCAAAAACGGTCGCATACGACCCGTCAGGCACTCGTGGGTGCCACCGTGGAGCTCATCGCGAACGGCCGGCTCGCCGACGCGGGACTGGTCAACATCTGCAACACCGCCGGGGTCAGCCGTGGCGCGCTCTACCACCACTTCCCGTCCATCGCGGAGTTGGTGGCGGAGGTCCACACGCAGGCCCAGGACCGCGTCCGGACTCTCGCCGACGACAGTTTCGCGGACGGGGGCGCCGACGCGCCCGCGCGGTTCAGCGTCGCCCTCGGCAGGGCCCTGGCGGACGACCAACTGGTGCGCGCGGGGCTGCGGTTGGCACCTGACGGCACCGACAACCCGCCCCGGCTGCGCGAGGCGATGCTGGACCGGGTGCGCGCCGAGGTCCTCACGGAGACCCCCGAACGCCCGGACCGGAAGATCCTGGCGGACCTGGCCGTCGTGGTCACCGCGGGCCTGGAGTCCCTCGGGTACACCGACACGGCCTGGTGGAGCCGGGAGAGCACCGAGCGGATATGGGACATGCTGCTGCCGCTGTTCAAGGAAGCCGGCTGAGGCCCTGCGGACGGACCGGCCGGCCGGCCGACACGGACAGGCGGTCGGTGAGTCGGTCCGCCGCGGACGGTCGGTGAGCCGGTCCGCCGCGGACGGTCGGTGAGCCGGTCCGCCGCGGACGGTCGGTGAGCCGGTCCGCCGCGGACGGTCGGTGAGCCAGTCCGCCGCGGACGGTCGGTGAGCCAGTCCGCCGCGGGCGGTCGGTCGCGGTCGCGTCGGCCCAGGCGCCAGGTCCGACGGAACGCCTCCGGCCCGGCCGTACGGGCGGCGCGGACGGCGGACGCCGCACCGGGACCCGCGGCCTTGCTCCTGGCGTACAGAGAGGGCGGGCGGACAGCGGGCGGCCCGGTCGGGTCACGCCGGGCCGGCAGCGGAGCCGTCGGCCGGGGCGTGTGACGTCCGAGGTCTAGGGGGCCTGGGTGGCCGCCGCGGCGGCGGCCTGCTCGGTCAGGACCTCGGCCCGGGCCACGTCGGCGGCGACGAGCTCGTCGGACGGCGGGGTGACCCGCAGGTTGCCGATCAGGCCGGGGGCGACCATGCCCGGCAGCAGGAAGCGCCACATGGCGCTGACGCGCTGGGGCAGGTCCTCACGGTTCGTGTAGACCTGCGACATCACCTGGAGGCCGGTGAAGGCGCCGATGATGACGGTCGTGGCGTCGCCGACGTCCAGGCCCGGCAGGATCTCGCCGTGCTGCTGGGCCTCGGCGAGGAGTTCGCCGATCGCGACGGTCGACTGCTCGTAGGGCGTCTCGACGGGGCGGGGGAAGGACGTCTTCTCCACCGCCAGGCGCACGCTCGCCCGCAGCACCGGATCGCACTGCAGCTGGACGGCGAACGCGAAGGTCAGGTCGATCACCGACTGGAGTTTGGTGGTCCGCTCGGGAGCGAAGAGAGCACCGCCGTGCGCGTCGAGCAGCGCCATGGCGATCGACTCTTTGGAGGGGAAGTGGTGGTAGAGGGCCCCACGGGTGAGACCGCTGCGGGCCAGGATCTCGTTCGTGCTCGCGGCGTCGTAGCCGCGAAGGTCGAAGACCTCGGCGGCGGCCTCCAGGATCGCTTGCCTTGATCGCGTTCCGCGTTCCTGCTTTGCCATACCCCGGATCCTCGCCACTCGCCAACGAACGAAACAGACAAGTCTGCATTCTACTTACCCGTGCGCCGCTGGCCAGGGGCGCGCAAGCGGAAACGGACAGACTGCGCACTTCCGTCGCGCGCCGGGGTGCGGAGAGCCCTCGCCTCCGGCACCGGGCGGCCGCGACGCGCCCTCACGGGTTGCCCAGACGGAAACCGACACCTCTGACGGTCACGATCCAATGGCTGGATCCGAGCTTGCCGCGCAAGCTGCTCACATGCGTGTCGATGGTGCGCCCCTTGTGCGACCACGCGTCGTCCCAGACCTGAGTCATCAGCTGCCGCCGGGAGACGACGGCGCCCGGCTGGATCGCGAGCATGTGCAGCAGGTCGAACTCCTTGCGGGTGAGGTCCACCGGGCGCCCGTGCAGGGTGACCCTGCGGGTGTCGGCGTCGATCCGGAGCGGACCGTACTCGATCGTCCGGGCCGTCGGCGAGGGCCGCACGCGGCGCATCACCGCCCCTATGCGGGCGAGGAGTTCATGGAAGCCATAGGGCTTGACCATGTAGTCGTCGGAGCCGGCCTGCAGCCCGAGGACGCGGTCGAGCTCGCTGCCGCGCTCGGTCACCGCGATGATCGGGGTGTCGCTCATGGCGCGAATGCTCCGGCAGACCTCCAGGCCGTCCAGGTCGGTCAGGTCGAGGTCGAGCAGGATGAGGTCGGCCTGGCGGTGCACCTGGAGCGCCTGGCTCCCGGTGGTCACGCTGTCGGCGCGGTACCCCCGCCGAATCAGGTCCTGGACCAGGGCCTTGGCCGAACGCTCCTCGTTCTCGACGACCAGGATGCGCAGGGCAGGGTGCTCGACCGGGACGTGCAGTCGCGGCGCGGCGGGGTGGGCGTGCTGGGGCACGGGGTGAAGCCGCGCGGTGTGGGCGTCGGGTAGGTCTGCTACCTGCTGGTTCATCTGGTCCTCCTGGAGCGCCGGCGTCACCGACTGCCAAATGCTCGTCTCGAAGTTCAGGTGCTCGGCGAAGATACCAAACAGACTTGTCTGATTGTCAATGCGTATTGAAGCAGCCGTGTCAGGGCTGCTCGAACACCCCTGACCTGCCTTGACGTAGAAAATGGGGTGCTTTGCACCGGCCCCGCCGAGCCCCTTTGCCTAGCCGGGCCGACGTGGGACGATGGCCAAGAACCGGCAAAACTGCCGGTTCCTTGATCTCGTTGCGTGATGCGCTTGCTCCGCTGCGCGCAGGCGCCGGCGGAGCCTGGGACTCCGTTCTTCGACACGCCCGACCCCAACTTTTTACTTGATTTACCCAACAGACCTGTCTGTATTTTGTTGGGTGTGTGGACCGAACGGGGGCTGTTGCCACACTCAGCAGCTCCGCCCTGCCCGAAAACAGACAGGAGCGCCAGCCATGACCGCAATGCTCGATTCCGCGCCCACGGCTTTCACCACCACCGTTCCGCGCCAGTACGTGCACCGGGCCGCTGTCTCTGAGGTCCTGCTCACCGGTTGGCGGTGGACCGAGGAGCCCGACTCCTTCGTCGTGGGGGCCCAGTGGCCGCGCGGTCACGCGCTGTTCGCCCAGTCCGGCGGCTACCAGGACCCGATGCTCCTGGTCGAATCGGTGCGCCAGACAGGCGCGTTGCTCGCGCACGCCGAGTTCGGGGTCGGCTTCGGGCACCAGTTCCTGATGCACTCCATCTCGTTCGCCTCGAGGATGGAGCTGTTCGTCGCCACACCCACCCCGACCGAGGTCGAACTGCACACCGTGTGCCGCGACATCGTCCGGCGGGGCAAGGAACTGGGGGGCATGCGCTACGAAGTGAACGTGAAGATCGACGGAGAGACCCTGGCCACCGCCGGCGCCTCCCTGAGCTGCACCCGGCCGAGCGTCTACAAGCGCCTGCGCGGCGAGCGGCCCACCTGCACCGACCGCCGGCCGGGACAGCCGATAGACCCGGCCCGGGTGGGCCGCACCGACCCGCAGCACGTGGTGCTCTGCGAGGATCCGGGCGGCAGAGCCAACCGATGGGAGCTCCGCGTCGACTGCAGCCACCCGATCTTCTTCGACCACCCCGTGGACCACGTCCCCGGCATGGTCCTCCTGGAGGCCGCCCGGCAGGCCGCGCACGCCGTGACCGGCATGACCGACACCGTCGTCCTCGACCTGTCGAGCACCTTCGAGCGGTACGCCGAGTTCGACGCGCCCACCGTCATCGAGGCCGAGCCGACCGCGGTCGACCCCTCCGGCGACGTCCACGTCCGGGTGCGCGGGACCCAGAACGGCGCATCCGTCTTCGTCACCCACCTCACCCTGCGCACGCGCAGCCGGTGACCCACGACCGTCACGCGACCGGAGCTCCCACGTGCAGAACATCCTGATCACCGGAGCGGGCGGATTCATCGGCGCCCACGTCACCCGTGAAGCCGCCCGCCTCGGCGCCCGGCTGACCCTGACCTCGCACCGCACACCGCCGCGGCCGCCCGCCGCGGGCCGGGCCCGGATCGTACGGGCGGACCTGGCCGACCCGGCCTCGCTGCACGGACTGTGCGACGGCGCCGACGTCATCCTGCACTGCGCCTCGCGGATCGGCGGGACGCCCGAGGCGAACGAGGCCGTCAACGCCCGGGGGACCGCCGCACTCGTCGCCGACGCGCAGCGCGCCGGAGTCTCCCGGATCGTCCACCTCAGCACCGCCTCGGTATACGGACGCGGCATCTTCCGGTGCGCCCGCCCGGAACAGCTGCCGCGCCGGCCGCGGTCGCCCACCTCCCGGACCCGGGCCGAGGCCGAGGACGCCGTCCTGGCCGCCGGGGGCGTCGTCTTACGGCCCCACCTGGTCTACGGCCCCGGCGACGCCTGGGTCGTGCCCGGGCTCAGCCGGCTGCTGCGGACACTGCCCGGCACACCCACCGGCTGGGACGCCCGGCTCTCGGTCATCTCGGTCGCCGAACTCGCCGCCCTGATCGTCGCGGTCGGCCTCGCCCCGCGCGAGGGCCTCTCCTCGGACGTCTACCACGCGGCCTATCCCGAGCCGGTCACCGCGTCCGCGCTGCTGCAGGCGGTCGCCGGCCGGATGACTCCCCCGCCGCCCCGGCGGAACATCGGTCTCGCGCACGCCCGTGCCCTGCCGACGGAGAACGGGGCCGCCACCCGCGCCCTGGACATGCTGGCCACCGACCACTGGTTCGACAGCGCCCCGCTCTGGGCCGACCTGGGCCGCGCACCGGGCCCCGGATGGGAGGCCGACCTCGCGCGCATGGCGGAGTGGTACCCGGACGCGGCCGCCGCCTGATCCCGCTCCCCCCGTCGTCCGGGCCCGGCCCGGCCCCGTACGGCACCCCCCAGCCCCGATCGCCCCGGCACCGGCGCGCGGTCGGAGATCCAGCACTACTGAAGGACTCACGTGGAATACACCAACCTCGGCCGCAGCGGACTGTCCGTGTCCCGGCTCGTGCTCGGCACGATGAACTTCGGGACGCAGACGTCCGAAGCCGACAGCCACACGATCATGGACCGGGCGCACGACCGCGGCATCAACTTCTTCGACACGGCCAACGTGTACGGCACGCGGCCGGGCGAGCAGCCCACCGAGCCGATCATCGGCCGCTGGTTCGCCGGCGGCAACGGGCGGCGCGAGAAGACCGTGCTGGCCACCAAGGTCTATCTCCCGACCGGCAACTGGCCCAACGAGTCGTACCTGTCGGCGCTCAACATCCGGCGTGCCTGCGAGGCCTCGCTCCAGCGCCTGGGCACCGACTACATCGACGTCTACCAGATGCACCACGTCGACCGGAACACGCCGTGGGAGGAGATCTGGGAGGCCTTCAGCGTCCTCCGCCAGCAGGGCAAGGTCCTCTACTTCGGCTCGTCGAACTTCGCGGGGTGGCACATCGCCCAGGCGCAGGAGGCGGCGAAGGCGCGGCACTTCCTCGGCCTGGTCAGCGAGCAGTCCCGGTACAACCTCATGACCCGCTGGGTCGAGCTGGAGGTGCTGCCCGCGGCCCGGCACTACGGCCTCGGCCTGATCCCCTGGGGCCCGCTCAACGGCGGCGTCCTCGGCGGCGTCCTGCGCAAGCTGAAGGAGGGCGGCGCCGCGCGCGGCACCTCCGGGCACTCCGCCGGGCTGCTCGCCCAGCACCGCGACACCGTCGAGGCGTACGAGAAGCTGTGCGCCGAGATCGGCGAGGACCCGGCGCACGTCGGCCTGGCCTGGCTGCTCGCCCAGGAGGGCGTGACCGGCCCCATCATCGGACCGCGCACGGCCGAGCAGCTCGACGGCTCGCTGCGCGCCCTGACGATCCGGCTCGACTCGACCGTGCTCGCGAAGCTGGACCAGCTGTTCCCGCCGCCCGGCCCGAACGGGGCCAAGCCGGCGCCCGAGGCCTACGCCTGGTGAGCACGCTCGCGTGCTGAACGCCGCCCCGGAGCCACGTACCCGTGCGGTGGTGCGTGCCTCCGGGGCGGCACCCGTCCCGCAGGACCGGCCGGGAGCCTCGCCAGAAGCGGGGGCGGCCGGATGTATTCGTACTCTCAGCAGAGACTTTCAGCAGAAGGAAGGCATCGTGCGCAAGGTGCTCATCGCCAACCGTGGCGAGATCGCTGTCCGGGTGGCCCGTGCTTGCCGGGATGCCGGGATCGCCAGTGTGGCCGTCTACGCGGACCCGGACCGGGACGCTCTGCACGTCCGGGCCGCGGACGAGGCGTTCGCGCTGGGTGGCGACACCCCGGCCACCAGCTATCTGGATTTCGACAAGGTGCTGTCGGCGGCCAAGGACTCGGGGGCGGACGCGGTCCATCCCGGTTACGGCTTCCTGTCCGAGAACGCGGAGTTCGCGCAGGCCGTGCTGGACGCCGGTCTGACCTGGATCGGCCCGCCGCCGCAGGCGATCCGTGACCTCGGCGACAAGGTCGCCGCCCGGCACATCGCCCA
>NZ_JBIWOU010000012.1:161292-225693 GCF_044767915.1 Streptomyces sp. NPDC101191 | reverse complement strand
AGGGGGGACCCTGTGGGAGAGTAGGACGCCGCCGAACAATCATTGTGGGAAAGCCCCGCACCTTCTGGTGCGGGGCTTTTCTGCGTTCACGGGGCGTTTGGCGCGGTGGTGGTGTGGGGGACTTCCGTTCAGGAAGTCCCCCACAGCGGGTCACAGACGTCCTGCCGCCTTCAGGGCGAGGTACGCGTCCGCCAGGGCGGGGGCCAGCTTGTCGGGTGTGGCGTCGACGACGGTGACGCCGTGCCGCTGGAGCTGTTCCGCCGTGCGGAGACGCTGGGACTGGGCCTGGGTGGCGGCGGCGGCCTCGTACACACCCTCGATCGTGCCGCGGGTGCCGGCCATACGGGCGATGTGCGGGTCGCCGGGGGAGGCGACAAGGACCGTGTGACGCCGGGTGAGCTGCGGGAGGACCGGCAGCAGGCCCTCTTCGACGGGGGCGGCGTCGAGCCCGGTGAGCAGGACGATGAGGGAGCTGCGCGGGGCGCGCGCCAGGGCGGTGGCCGCGAGGCCGCGGGCGTCGGTCTCGACGAGCTCGGGTTCGAGCGGGGCGAGGGCGTTCACCACCGCCGGCAGGACGTCGCTCGCGGAGCGGCCCTGGACCTGGGCGCGGAGGCGGCGGTCGTAGGCCAGGAGGTCCACGCGGTCGCCGGCGCGGGAGGCGAGCGCGGTGAGGAGGAGGGCGGCGTCCATCGCCGCGTCGAGCCGGGGGACGTCGCCGACCCGGCCGGCGGAGGTGCGGCCGGTGTCGAGGACGATCAGGATGTGGCGGTCGCGTTCGGGGCGCCAGGTGCGGACGGCGACCGTGGTCTGGCGGGCGGTGGCCCGCCAGTCGATGGAGCGGGTGTCGTCGCCGGGGACGTACTCGCGGAGACTGTCGAACTCCGTGCCCTCACCGCGGGTCAAGACGCTGGTGCGACCGTCGAGTTCGCGGAGTCGGGCCAGCCGGGAGGGCAGGTGCTTGCGGCTGGCGAAGGGCGGCAGGACGCGTACGGTCCAGGGGACCTCGTGGTTGCCCTGGCGGGCGGCGAGGCCCAGCGGGCCGTACGAGCGGACGGTGACGCGCTCGGCGCGGCGGTCGCCGCGGCGGGTGGGGCGCAGGGTCGTGGTGACGCGGCGGCGCTCGCCGGCGGGGACGGTCAGCCGTCGGCGCGCGGGGGTCTGGGCGGCGCTGGGCGCCCAGGCGTCGCGGAGCTGGGCGCGAAGGCGGCGGCGGGACCGGTTGGTGACGGTGAGTTGGACGTCCGCCTCGTCACCGAGTCGAACGGACGTATCACCACTTCGGGTGAACTGGAGGGTTCTCACTGGCGCGGCCATCGCGTAGTCGCACAGAATTGCGAGGGTGAGGGGCGCGTTCACCGCGAGCATCCCCGTCCAACTGGGGGCGAGGATGCCCACGGGGAGCGACCCGATGGCGGCGAGCAGGGCGGTGCGTCCGGTGAGGGCCATGGGGCGCCGTTCTCAGCGGGGTACGGGGACGTGGGCGAGGATCGAGTTGAGGACGGAGTCGGGGGTGACTCCCTCCATCTCGGCCTCGGGCCGCAGTTGGATGCGATGACGCAGGGTCGGCAGTGCCAGGGCCTTCACATCGTCCGGGGTGACGTAGTCCCGGCCGGTGAGCCAGGCCCAGGCGCGGGCCGTGGAGAGCAGGGCGGTTGCTCCTCGGGGGGAGACGCCGAGGGTGAGCGAGGGGGATTCACGCGTGGCACGACAGATATCGACGACATAGCCGGCGATCTCGGCGGAGACCGCGACCTTGGCCACGGCCTCACGGGCCGCCTCGAGTTCGGCGGGGCCGGCGACGGGGCTGACTCCGGCGGCCTTCAGGTCGCGCGGGTCGAAGCCCTGGGCGTGGCGGGTGAGGACGCTGATCTCGTCTTCGCGTGAGGGCAGCGGGACCGTCAGTTTCAGCAGGAAGCGGTCGAGTTGGGCCTCGGGCAGCGGATAGGTGCCCTCGTACTCGACGGGGTTCTGGGTCGCGGCCACGAGGAAGGGCTCGGGCAGCGGACGGGGCGTGCCGTCCACCGTGACCTGGCGTTCCTCCATGGCCTCCAGGAGCGAGGACTGGGTCTTCGGGGGCGTCCGGTTGATCTCGTCAGCGAGCAGCAGGTTGGTGAAGACCGGGCCGGCCTGGAAGGAGAACTCGGCGGTCCGGGCGTCGTAGACGAGGGAGCCGGTGATGTCGCTGGGCATCAGGTCGGGGGTGAACTGCACGCGCTTGGTGTCGAGTTCGAGGGCGGAGGCGAGCGCTCGCACGAGGAGTGTCTTGGCGACGCCGGGGACTCCCTCAAGGAGGACGTGGCCCTTGCAGAGCAGGGCGACGACGAGACCGGTGACGGCGGGGTCCTGGCCGACCACGGCCTTTCCGATCTCGGTGCGCAGGGCCTCCAGGGAGGCGCGGGCGCTGTCCGAGCTCGTCATGGTCTCGGGGGTCGGGGCGCTCATGAGGTGCGTACCTCTCTTTCGAGGGCGTCGAGTTGGTCCGCGAGGCGGACGAGGGCGGCGTCGTCGGCGGGAGCCGGGCCGAAGAGGAGTTCCTGATGGGTCCCGGCGGCCGCGGGGAGCCGGGTGGAGAGTGCGGGGAGGAGCAGATCGGGGGAGTGGGCGTCCTTGGTGGGGACGCCGAGCAGCGGGGCGATCCGGCCGCGGGTCGCGGTGCGCAGGACGCCGGCCGCGCGGTCGCGGGCGTCGGTCTTGCGGTAGAGGCGGGCGCGGCCCTCGGTGGCCTCGGAGGCGCGGACGGCGACGGGGAGGCGTTCGGGTACCAGGGGGCCGAGGCGCCGGCCGCGCCAGACGGCGGCGAGGACGGCCGCGACGGCGAGCTGGAGGGTGCCCCACAGCCAGCCGGAGGGGATCAGTTCGAGGAAGGTGTCGGTGGCGTCGTCCGCGGAGCCGGTATTGGCGGTGGTGTCGGAGAGCGAGGGGAGGTACCAGACGAGATGGGGCCGGGAGCCGAGGAGTTGCAGGGCGAGGGACGCGTTGCCGTGCTGGTCGAGGCGCTTGTTGTAGAGGAGTTCGGCGGAGCCGAGCAGGACCGTGTCGGCCGTGCCCGGGCCGGGGACGCGGACCAGGGTCGGCAGCCCCTCCGAGAGGTAGCAGGCGTCGGCGGTCGTGGTGCCGGTCTCGTAGCGCTCCCCGCCGAGGTCGACGCTGCCCGCGCGGCCCGCGGCGGGGAGGCTGCAGGCGGGTTCCAGGGGCGCGACCTCGGTGCTCGTGCCGGTGTCCAGGCCGGGGGCGAGGGTGTCGAGGGAGGGGATGCCGGGGCCGAGGAGGACGGTGCGGCCGGCCGAGCCGGTCATCGCGGTGTGCAGGGTGGACTGCTGGCCGGGGGTGAGCAGGTCCGGGGTGGTGACGAGGAGCGTGGTGTCGGCGCCGGTGGCCCGGGTCGCCTCGGCGAGGGTGTCGGCGATGTCGACGGTGACGCCCTGGGCCTTGAGGAGTTCGGCGACGGCTCGGCTGCCGTAGGGGTCGGCGGAGCGCGGGTCGAGGAGGCCGTGCTGCCCCGTC
This sequence comes from Streptomyces sp. NPDC101191, assembly GCF_044767915.1. Classification (NCBI taxonomy): domain Bacteria; kingdom Bacillati; phylum Actinomycetota; class Actinomycetes; order Kitasatosporales; family Streptomycetaceae; genus Streptomyces; species Streptomyces sp. NPDC101191. Next base: position 222,189 of record NZ_JBIWOU010000012.1, on the reverse strand, counting down.
GAGCGGGCCGTGGCCAGGACGACGCCGCCGATCAGGAGCAGTGCCAGCACCAGCAGGGTGCCGCGCGCGCGGGTCCAGATCTGACGGGGGGTGAGCGAGGTGGAGGTGGCGCTGGTGGCCGTCCGGCTCATCGGGGGGCCTCCGTGAAGGCGCCGGTGGCGGCGGCCGTGTCGAGGGTCGGCCTGGTCCGCTCCAGGGCGGTGTCCAGTTGCTCGATGCGCCGGTACGCGGGCTCGTCGGCGGTGCGGCCGCCGTATGTGACGTCGTCGAAGGCGCGGGCGGCGGAGCGCAGGCCGTCGGCGTGGGCGGGCAGGGACCGGCCGGCCTCGGCGGCGGCCTCGTCGGCGGTACGGCCGGGGTGGGGGTCCAGCAGGGTGCGCTCCTCGAGGGAGCGGACGATCGCCCGCATGCGTTCCTGGATGGCCTGGTTCCACTGGCCGGCGGAGGCGTGGCGGGCGGCCGCGTCGCGGTGTGCGGCCGCCGTGCGGGGGCCGTCGTCGAAGAGGGAGTCGCCGCCGCCGGTGGCGGTGCGGTGGGGGGTGCCCAGGCGCCACCACAGGGCGGCGATCACGGCGATCACGACGATGACGACGGCGACGAGGCCGACGACGCCTCCGGGTGAGGCTCCGGAGGCCGCGTCGAAGAGGCGGTCGACCCAGTCCCAGAAGCGGTCGAGTCCGCGTTGGAGAAGGCTGGGATCGTTCTCGTGGTACATCGGCTTGGACAGTTCCCGCTCCGCCGCCTCCCGGGCGGGGACGCGGGGAACCTGCACCGGTACGTCACCGGCCGTGCCCCCCGTGATCGTCACGCCATCAGCCTCCGTAGCCGGGAAGTCCGGCGGCGCGGGCCAGTTCGAGGTCGAGGGCCTCACGGCGGATGCGCTGGTCGATGTAGAGGAGCACGGTCACGCCTGCCGAGATCGGGTAGGTGATCGCGCTGGTGATGACTCCGCCGATGCCCATGATGACCAGGTACGACCAGCTGGTCTCCGGGACGGTGCCGTCGAGGATGTCGCTGAGTCCGTCGCCCGCGACGCCCATCGCGAGGAAGGCGAAGGGGAAGGCGATCAGCATCGAGAAGAGGAAGATCAGCAGCTGGGTCAGGATGTTGATGCCGAAGATGCGCCACCAGGAGCCCTGGACCAGCTTGGCCGAGCGCTTCAGCGCCTTCACCACGCCCTGGCGCTCCAGCATCAGCGCGGGCGAGGCGAGGCTGAAGCGGATCGTCAGCCAGACCACGGCCACGAAGGCGCAGGTGCCGCCGAGGAACGCGAGGCCGGCGCCGCTGCTGCCGCCGAGGAGGAGGCCGGGCAGCAGGCCGACGAACATGATGCCGGCGGCCATCACGGGCACGAGCAGGGTCAGCCCGAGCAGCTGGAGCAGCCGCGGGCGGGCCTCCTGCCAGGCGGTCCCCAGGGTGACGGGGCGGCCGAGGACGGCGCGGCTGATGACGACGGTGAGCAGCGCGGCGCTGACGAGGGTGGCGGCCACCATGATGAGGTACGCCGGGCCCATGGCGATCACGCTGCTCCGGAGGGCGTCGACGCTCTGGGAGAGGGCCTCGGCGGGGCTCGCGTCCCGGTTGATCTCGGGGGGCGCGGGGACCAGGTAGCGCTGGGCGAGGATCTCCGCGACCTGCATGAGCACGGCGATGGTGACGGAGACGGTGAGGACGGTCTGCCAGTAACGCCGCAGCGTGGCCACGGAGCCGTCGAGGATGTCGCCCAGGGTCAGCGGTCGCAGGGGGATCACGCCGGGCTTCGCGGCCGGCGGCGGCCCCCACGGGCCCTGCTGCTGCCCCCACTGGCCCTGCGAGCGGGGGCCGCCCCAGCCGCTGTTGGCGCGGGCCGGGGCCGGGCCCGGGGTGACGGGCGTGGTCGGCGGCTGCCACTGGCCGGCGGGCGGCTGGTCGGTGGACCACTGAGGGGCGGAGCCGTTCGCGTCGGCGGGCGAGGCGGGCCGGGGCACCCCCTGGTCGTCCTGACCGTCGGAGGGGGCAGATCCGGGCGAGGCCCAGCCCGGAGTGTCGTTCACGGTCGTCCACCTCGAGGAATGGTCGCGGGGCCGGATCGGCGAACCGGCTCGGTCTCTGCGGCCGACCGCCTGGAGCGGCGGGCCGGGAGCCATCGTGCCACGCGGGGCCCGCCCGCGGGCGGGCCCGGGCCTTCCTCCTGCGGCTTCCTACCGGGGGCGGCGCAGGTCGGACCGAGCCGACGCCCAATCCGGGGGCGCACACCGCGCTGTCCGCTGCCTCCTGCGGCCTCCCGCCGCCCGGCGGGAGGCCCACCGGGCGACGGCCGGGAGACACTCCGGGGCGGGTGCGCAGGGAGCCGGTCGGTGTCGGGAGTCGGACGCGGACCGCCGTATCGCCTGTACGGGCCGCTTTGGTCGGCCTCATCCATGGGCAGTCCCGGACGGCGCAGGGTACGGTGCAGGGCGGCACGGGGGCCACGGGGGTGACATCCACGTCTGACATCGACACTCACAGACACCGGCGGTTCACGGCGGGCAATCACGGACGTCACCGCAGGTCAGTGAGGTATCTCACCAGCCGCCTTGAGACTGATACGGAAATGGGATGATGTCGATATGAAGGGACGCGTTCTTGTCGTCGACGACGACACCGCACTGGCCGAGATGCTCGGGATCGTGCTGCGAGGAGAGGGCTTCGAGCCGTCGTTCGTCTCGGACGGAGACAAGGCGCTCGCCGCTTTCCGTGAGGCCAAGCCGGACCTGGTCCTGCTGGACCTGATGCTGCCCGGTCGGGACGGCATCGAGGTGTGCCGACTCATCAGGGCCGAGTCCGGAGTGCCGATCGTCATGCTCACGGCCAAGAGCGACACCGTCGACGTCGTGGTGGGCCTGGAGTCCGGGGCCGACGACTACATCGTCAAGCCGTTCAAGCCGAAGGAGCTCGTCGCCCGTATCCGGGCCCGGCTGCGGAGGTCGGAGGAGCCGGCGCCCGAGCAGCTGGCCATCGGTGACCTGGTCATCGACGTGGCCGGACACTCCGTGAAGCGCGACGGGCAGTCCATCGCCCTGACGCCGCTGGAGTTCGACCTGCTCGTCGCCCTGGCCCGTAAGCCCTGGCAGGTGTTCACCCGCGAGGTGCTCCTGGAGCAGGTCTGGGGTTACCGGCACGCCGCCGACACCCGTCTGGTGAACGTGCACGTCCAGCGACTGCGCTCGAAGGTCGAGAAGGACCCCGAGCGCCCGGAGATCGTGGTCACCGTCCGCGGTGTCGGATACAAGGCAGGACCGAGCTGACATGAACGCAGGCAGTACTGCTCCGAAGCCCGGTGACCCGGGAGTCCGTACGGGGCGGGCTGCCGGACCGGGGCGGGGGGGCTCGAGTCTTGGCCGTCTGCTCCAGGACGGGACACCGGGTGGACCGGTGTTCCGGCTTCTCGCGCGCTGGGTGCGCAGGCCGCTGCTGCCCGCCGTGCGGCTGTGGCGGCGCAACCTCCAGGTGCGGGTCGTCGCCGGCACCCTGCTGATGTCGCTCGGAGTGGTGCTGCTCCTCGGCCTGGTCGTCATCGGCCAGGTCCGCAACGGCCTGCTCGACGCCAAGGAGAAGGCCGCGCAGAGCCAGGCGGCCGGTGGCTTCTCCGCCGCGCAGGACCGGGCGGCGACCACGCCGTCCGCGCCGGGCGGAGACCAGGGCGGCGGCCGGGCCGGTTCCTCGGTCAACTGGCGCTCCACCCTTGTCGAGCAGCTCGCGAGCGGTGGCCAGAGCGCCTTCAACGTCGTCGCGCTCTCCCTGGAGACCGGGGACACCGCGAGCCGCGGTGCCCGTGCCTCCGGCGAGGTCGACCCGACCACGAGCATCCCCGCCGACCTGCGGCACAGCGTCGCGCAGGGCACCAGCACCTTCCAGTCGTACGCCCGCATCCACTACACCAGCGGCAAGACCTCCGAGCCCGGCCTGGTCGTCGGCAAGCGCCTCAACGACGCCGACGGCACCCCGTACGAGCTGTACTACCTCTTCCCGCTGACGCAGGAGGAGGACTCCCTCGCCCTGGTCAAGGGCACCCTGGCGACGGCCGGCCTGTTCGTGGTGGTGCTGCTCGGCGCCATCGCGTGGCTCGTCGTACGGCAGGTCGTCACGCCCGTGCGGATGGCCGCCGGGATCGCCGAGCGGCTCTCCGCGGGCCGGCTCCAGGAACGGATGAAGGTCACCGGCGAGGACGACATCGCGCGGCTCGGCGAGGCCTTCAACAAGATGGCGCAGAACCTCCAGCACAAGATCATGCAGCTGGAGGAGCTGTCCCGGATGCAGCGGCGCTTCGTCTCGGACGTCTCGCACGAGCTGCGCACCCCGCTGACGACCGTGCGGATGGCCGCCGACGTCATCCATGACGCGCGGGCCGACTTCGACCCGGTCACCGCGCGCTCCGCCGAACTGCTCGGCGACCAGCTCGACCGCTTCGAGTCGCTGCTGGCCGACCTCCTGGAGATCAGCCGCTTCGACGCGGGCGCGGCGGCTCTGGAGGCCGCGCCGATCGACCTGCGGGAGGTCGTCCGGCGCGTCATCGGCGGCGCGGAGCCGCTGGCCGAGCGCAAGGGCTGCCGGATCGTCGTCGTCGGCGACGAGCAGCCCGTGGTCGCCGAGGCGGACGTCCGCCGAGTCGAGCGGGTGCTGCGCAACCTGGTCGTGAACGCCGTCGAGCACGGCGAGGGCCGGGACGTGGTCGTGCGGCTCGCCGCCGCCGGAGGTGCCGTCGCCGTGGCCGTCCGGGACTACGGCGTGGGGCTCAAGCCGGGCGAGGCGACCCGGGTCTTCAACCGGTTCTGGCGCGCCGACCCGGCGCGGGCCCGTACCACCGGTGGTACGGGCCTCGGCCTGTCGATCGCGGTGGAGGACGCGCGGTTGCACGGCGGCTGGCTCCAGGCGTGGGGCGAGGCGGGCGGCGGATCGCAGTTCCGGCTGACGCTGCCGCGTACCGCGGACGAGCCGCTGCGCGGCTCCCCGATCCCGCTGGAACCGGAGGACTCCCGGCGCAACCGCGAGCAGGCGGCGGCCGGGGCCGGGGCACGCCTGACGGCGGTGCCGGCGCAGCCGGCCGGGGACCGCCAGGCCGCGCTGTCCGTACCGCCGCGGATGCCTCCCGTGCCGAGGACGACGGTGGACCCGACGGCCCTGCCGGGCAACGGTGCCAGGGTGGTGGCCAGGAACGCCGAGGGGCAGGACGGCGACGGTGGTGAGGCGATGGCGTCGACGCGCGCCGAGCGGGAGGACGGAACACGTGGGCGCTGACCTTCGAGGGGCGTGGGAGGCCCCGGGGCGGGGACGGTCGGTGCGGGGCGTGGTCCTCGCGGCATGCGGTTCGCTGCTGGTGGCCGGTTGCGCCACCATGCCCGACAGCGGTGACGTGCGCGCGGTGAAGGCGTCCAACCCGGGCGACTCCCAGGTGCGGGTCTACGCGGTCGCGCCCCGCGAGAACGCGGATCCGGACGAGATCGTCGACGGCTTCCTGGAGGCCATGACGAGTGACGACCCCGGTTTCGCGACGGCGCGGAAGTACCTGACGAAGCAGGCGGCCCGGACGTGGAAGCCGGAGGAGAGCATCACGGTGCTCACCAACGCGCCCGACCGTGACCAGGCCGACCACCTGGCCGACCCGGAGTCGAAGGGGCGGACGTATCCGCTGTCCGGGCGCCGGATCGCGACGGTCGACGCGAGTCACGCCTACCAGCCGCAGGCGCCCGCCGAGTTCAACCAGTCGGTCCACGTGGTGCAGCAGGTCTCGGCCGACGGCAAGACCAAGGAATGGCGCATCGACAACCTGCCCAAGGGCCTGGTGCTCGGCGAGGCGGACTTCCTGCGCAACTACCGCTCGGTCAACAAGTACTACTTCGCCTCCGGCGAGAACTGGGTCGTCGCCGACCCGGTCTACATCCGGCAGCGCCAGGACCCGGTGACCCGCATGGACCCGGTGACGCAGACCGTCAGGGCGCTTCTGGAGGGTCCGACGGGCTGGCTGGGCCGCGCCGTCGACTCGCGCTTCCCGTCCGGTACGCAGCTGCGGACCGGAGTGACGTCGCTGACGACCGACGACCAGTCCACGCTGAAGGTGCCGCTCAACGCCAAGGCCGACCACGTGAGCTCGCCCGCCTGCAAGGGCATGGCGGCGCAGCTGCTGTTCACGCTGGGCGACCTGACCTCGGTCCGGGTCGAGCAGGTCGAGATCCTCGGCAGCGACGGCAACTCCCTGTGCCGCCTCGGCAAGGGGCAGGCCCTGGAGGAGTACTCGCCGGTGCGCGACCCGCGCCGGGGGGAGAACCCGTACTTCGTCGACGACCACGGCAAGCTGATGATGATGTCGGTCGGCGCGAAGCAGGCCGACCGGCCGACGGAGGCGCCCGGCCCGTTCGGCAAGGGCGTGGCGCCGCTGCGGTACGTGGCGGTGGACCGCGACGAGAGCCAGGCGGCCGGTGTCGTACAGGAGGGGCGTGAGCTGCGCGTCGGCTCCCTCGACTCCGAGGAGGAGCTGCCGGCGCCGGTGGTGACGAGCAGCGCGCTCAGGCCCGAGGACCGCCTGTCGGCGCCGAGCTGGGACGGCCGCGGCGACCTGTGGGTCGCCGACCGCAATCCGGTGAAGCCGCGCCTGTGGATGGTGCCGGGCGGCCGGGGCGAGCGGGTCGAGGTCAGCACGCCGTGGCTGAAGGACGGTGCCCGTGTCGAGTCGCTGCGGGTCTCCGCGGACGGCGTCCGCATCGCGCTGCTGGTGACGAAGGACAAGAAGACCACCCTGCAGATCGGCCGGGTCGAGCGGAGCTACACCGACGGCCACGAGGCCGTGTCGGTCATGGACCTGCAGAACGCGGCGCCGCGCCTGGAGTCCGTCACCGCGGTGTCCTGGGCGGGTCCGAGCAGGCTCGTCGTGGTGGGCACGGAGGCCGGCGGGGTGCAGCAGGTGCGGTACGTGCAGACGGACGGCTCGACGTCGACGACGTCCGTCCTGCCAGGTCTCAACGGGGTCACGGCGGTGGCCGCGCCGCACGGCGAGCAGGCCCCCGTGGTCGCGGACTCCGGGCCTGACGGCATCGTGCGCCTGGTGCCGGGCGCGAACTGGCAGCCCGTGGTCAAGGAGGGCAGTTCCCCGGTCTACCCGGGCTGACCCGGGCTCCGGGCCCCGCCTCCTGGCGTCGGCCCCGCCCGTGGGGAAGCACGCCTCCCCGGCGGCGGCCCCGCCCTGTGGAAACCCCCCGCCGGACGCCCGGACGGGGGTTTTCCACAGGGGTGGCCGGAGCGGGCGGACGGGGGGACAGTGGACTCATGCGGGGGTGGTGGCGAGAGTTCGCCGGGCTGATGCTGCCGGTCTCCTGTGGCGGATGCGGGAGACACGGGACGGCGCTGTGCCCGACGTGCACGGCCGGGCTCCACGGAAGCGGGCCCCGCAGGGTGCGGCCGACACCGGAGCCCCGGGGGCTGCCGGCGGTGCACGCGGCGGCGCCTTACGAGGGCGGCGTGCGCGCCCTGATCCTGGCCCACAAGGAACGTGGTGCGCTGGCGCTCGCCGGACCGCTGGGCGGCGCCCTGGCCGGTGCCGTGGAGGCCGCCGAGCGGTTCTCTGGCGGGCCCGGGGCCGGCGCGCTGCTTCTCGTACCGGTGCCGTCCTCGCGGCGCTCCGTGCGCGCGCGTGGCCACGATCCGACGCGGCGGATCGCGCTGGCGGCGGCCGGGCGGCTGCGCCGTGGGGGACGGGCTGCGCGGATGCTGCCGGTGCTGCGCCAGCGGCGGCCGGTGGCCGACCAGTCGGGTCTCGGCGCGCGGGAGCGGCTCGCGAACCTGACGGGAGCGCTGGAGGTCGACGGGAGCGGCGTGCGGCTGCTCGACGAGGCCGCGCGGACGGGCGGCCGGTGGTGCTCGTCGACGACCTCATGACCACCGGGGTCTCGCTCGCGGAGGCGGCGCGGGCGCTCGCGGCGGCTCGTCCCGGCGTCCACCGTCCGTTCATTCCGGCATTACCGGACGGTCCGAAGGGGGCGGCGACGGAAGCACTATTCGAACAGCCGGCAGCGGCGGTAGTCGCATCCTCTCCGTCCTCGTTCGAGATAAACAGGAACTCGCGGAGAAGTTGCATCGTTGCAGGTGGTGAGAGGTGAATGCACCCGAATGGAGGTAAGTGGCCGCAGCGGGTGCCGACACCCGTCAGAAGGAGCTATGTTCGGTTGTGAGGAATGGCGAATGCCACGCCTCGCCGAATGCACGGGTGCGCCTCCAGGACAGGAGTTCAGGGCGAATTAACCTCTGGTTGGTGGGATGGGGAGCTTGATCACGGGGGAGGAGGAGGTCAGTTCGCCAAGTCCGACGACTCCGGTAATCGCCGGAGTCTGGTGCAAAGGGAGATGCTCACCGGCCAAGGAGCCGGACCGAGCGATCCGGGAACGGAGTTCTGCGTGGACATCGTCGTCAAGGGCCGCAAGACCGAGGTGCCCGAGCGCTTCCGGAAGCACGTGGCCGAGAAGCTGAACCTGGAGAAGATCCAGAAGCTCGACGGCAAGGTGATCAGCCTCGACGTCGAGGTGTCCAAGGAACACAATCCGCGGCAGGCCGACCGGTCCGACCGCGTGGAGATCACCGTCCATTCCCGAGGCCCGGTGATCCGGGCGGAAGCGGCAGCAGGCGACCCGTACGCAGCGCTCGACCTCGCCCACGGCAAGCTGGAAGCGCGTCTGCGCAAGCAGCACGACAAGCGGTTCACCCGCAGGGGCAACGGCAGGCTGTCGGCCGCGGAGGTCCCCGACGTCGTGCCCGGTGTCGCCCAGCTCAACGGAAACGGCGAACTGGTCGCCGACGAGCCCGACGTGCCGACCACGATGATGGGCTCGATCGAGGTCCAGGGCGAAGGCCCCCTGGTGGTCCGGGAGAAGACCCACAAGGCCGCCCCCATGACCCTCGACCAGGCGCTCTACGAGATGGAACTGGTCGGCCACGATTTCTATCTCTTCGTCGACTCCGACACGAAGCAGCCGAGTGTCGTCTACCGGCGGCACGCCTACGACTACGGCGTCATCCACCTCGAGAGCGACCCGCTCGCCGAGAGCGGAGGCGCGGGCGGTGCGCTGGGCGGCTGACCCTCGGCCGCAGGAACACGACACCGCAGACCACGACACCCCGGTGCCCCTGGAGCGCCCCCCGCGCCCCCAGGGGCACCCCTGTGCGCCCCCACGCGCCCACGGGATCACCGCGCGGCCGCCGCGGCATGAAATCATGGCGTGCACGCCAACCGGTGCTCCCCGAGCAGCGGTTGGAGGACCGAAAGCACAATCAAAAGACGACTTCAGGCCACGGCCTTCAGGGGGAGGAACGATGGCGGACGGCTTCGGGCCGGTGCACAGCGGGCGGGGCGGGCACGGCCCGGTGGACTCGGAGGGGTCGGAATCGGCCAACGGTTCGTCACGAGACGAGCCGATCCGGGTTCTTGTCGTGGACGATCACGCCCTTTTCCGTCGCGGTCTGGAGATCGTCCTCGCGCAGGAAGAGGACATCCAGGTCGTCGGCGAGGCGGGTGACGGCGCCGAGGCCGTCGACAAAGCCGCCGATCTGCTTCCCGACATCGTCCTCATGGACGTCCGGATGCCCAAGCGGGGCGGCATCGAGGCCTGTACCTCCATCAAGGAGGTCGCCCCCAGCGCGAAGATCATCATGCTGACGATCAGCGACGAGGAGGCGGACCTCTACGACGCGATCAAGGCGGGCGCGACCGGCTACCTCCTCAAGGAGATCTCCACCGACGAGGTCGCCACCGCGATCCGCGCGGTCGCCGACGGGCAGTCGCAGATCAGCCCGTCGATGGCGTCGAAGCTCCTCACCGAGTTCAAGTCGATGATCCAGCGCACCGACGAGCGCCGGCTGGTGCCCGCACCCCGGCTGACCGACCGCGAGCTGGAGGTCCTCAAGCTCGTCGCGACCGGGATGAACAACCGGGACATCGCCAAGGAGCTGTTCATCTCCGAGAACACCGTCAAGAACCACGTCCGCAACATCCTGGAGAAGCTGCAGCTGCACTCCCGGATGGAGGCCGTGGTCTACGCGATGCGGGAGAAGATCCTCGAGATCCGCTGACCCGCCGTCGCCTCATGTCCCTCCCCTCCGCCGGCCGCGGGGACCCGGGACCGGGCCGACCTCAGCCGAGGGCCTTCACCAGGTCCGGGGCGAGCTCCGGGGCGTCCACGCGCTCCACCGCCACCGCGTCGCAGCCCACCCACGCGGCCGCCTCGCGCAGCGCGGTCGCCACCGCGGGCACCGCCTTGGGGCCCTCGAGCGACACCTGCCGCGCGACCAGGGTGCGGCCGTCGCGCGCCGGGTCCACCCGGCCGACCAGCCGGCCGCCGGCCAGGACGGGCATCGCGAAGTACCCGTGGATCCGCTTCTGCTTGGGCACGTAGGCCTCAAGGCGGTGCGTGAAGCCGAAGATGCGCTCGGTGCGGGCCCGCTCCCAGATCAGCGAGTCGAAGGGCGACAGCAGCGTCGTCCGGTGCCGGCCGCGCGGCTCCGTCGCCAGCGCCGCCGGATCGGCCCAGGCCGGCTTCCCCCAGCCCGCCACCGTCACCGGGACCAGGCCCGAGTCCGCCACCACCGCGTCGAAGGCCTCGGCCTTGATCCGGTGGTAGTCGGTGATGTCCGCCCGGGTGCCGACGCCGAGCGCCTCCCCCGCCTGGCGGACCAGCCGGCGCAGACACTCCGTGTCGTCGAGGTCGTCGTGCAGCAGCGCGTCAGGGACGGCGCGCTCGGCCAGGTCGTACACCCGCTTCCAGCCGCGCCGCTCGGTGACCACCACCTCGCCGTACATCAGTGCCCGCTCGACGGCGATCTTCGAGTCGGACCAGTCCCACCACTCGCCCTTGTTCTTGGCGCCGCCGAGCTCGGTCGCGGTCTGCGGCCCCTCCGCCCTGAGCTGGGCGATGACCGCCTCGTAGGCGCCGTCCGACAGCTGGTGGCCCCAGTGCGGGCGGTCTCGGTAGGCGCGGCGGCGGAAGGCGAAGAGCGGCCACTCCTCGACCGGCAGGATGCAGGCCGCGTGCGACCAGTACTCGAAGGCGTGACCCTCGGTCCAGTAGGCGTCCTCGACCGTGCCGCGGCCGACGGCGCCCAGCCGCGCGTACGGGATGAGCTCGTGCGAGCGGGCCAGGACCGAGATGGTGTCCAGCTGGACCTGACCGAGATGGCGCAGCACGCCCCGGACGCCGGCCCGGCGGTCCGGGGCGCCGAGGAATCCCTGGGCCCGCAGGGCGATCCGGCGGGCTTCGTCGGCGGACAGTTCGGCGGCGGGGCGCGGAGCGGTCGTCATGGTCCGCAGCCTAGGGCGCGGCACTGACACCGCCGGGCCCGTGCTCGCGGGCGGGCCCCGGCGGGCTCAGGCCTCGGTCGTGGCCTTCGCCGGGAGGTACGGCAGCGGCGAGGGGAGCCCCAGGTCGGAGGGGAGCAGCGAGCCGAGCCAGCAGTCGCGGACGGTGTCGTGGTGGACCAGGCCGGCCCGCTCGACGCCCTCGATGGTGAAGCCGGTCCGCTCGGCCACCGCGCGCGAGGGGGCGTTGCCGACCTCGGCGCGCCACAGCAGGCGGTGGACGCCGATGGAGAAGGCCCAGCGGGCGACGGCGCCGACGGCCTCCGTCATGTAGCCCCGGCCGCGGTGCTCCCTGGACAGCCAGAAGCCGACCTCTCGGACGCCCGGGCCGCGCGCGTGCAGCCCGGTGGCCGCGAGCACCGGGCCGCCGCCCAGGGACTCGACGGCGAAGGCGTACTCGCCGTCCTGCCGCCAGCCGTCGGGCACGAGGCGGGTGACGAAGAGCTCGGCGTCCGCACGCGTGTACGGGGAGGGGACGGTGGTCCAGCGCTGGATGTCGGGGTCCTGACAGGCCTCGTACACGGCGTCGGCGTCCGCCGCCGTGAAGGGGCGCAGCCGCAGCCGCTCGGTGGTGAGTGTGATGGGCTCCATGACGGAATTCTGCTGACCCGCCCGGGCCCGTGCGAACGGTTTTCGGGAGGGGCGGCACCTTCCGGCGGCCTCGTGCGTTCTTTCTTCACGGGAGGCGTCACGGGCGCGAACGGAGCTCCGGCACTGCGGGCCTCCCTTCGTGAGGGCGGTCTCGCTTACGATGGCCGTTGCGGTGGGGACCACCTGCCGTGCCCGCGCCCGAGTCATGACAAAGACCCAGTGCCAGGCCCGACCGGCAAGGAGACCAGCCTCAGTGTCCGTCTTCAACAAGCTCATGCGTGCAGGCGAAGGCAAGATCCTGCGCAAACTGCACCGCATCGCGGACCAGGTCAACTCCATCGAAGAGGATTTCGTCAACCTCTCCGACGCCGAGTTGCGGGCGCTCACCGATGAGTACAAGCAGCGGTACGCCGACGGCGAGAGCCTCGACGACCTGCTTCCGGAGGCGTTCGCCACCGTCCGTGAGGGCGCCAAGCGCGTCCTCGGCCAGCGCCACTACGACGTTCAGATCATGGGCGGCGCGGCCCTCCACCTCGGCTACGTGGCCGAGATGAAGACCGGTGAGGGCAAGACCCTCGTCGGTACCCTCCCGGCGTATCTGAACGCGCTGTCCGGCAAGGGCGTGCACCTGATCACGGTGAACGACTACCTGGCCGAGCGCGACTCCGAGATGATGGGCCGCGTCCACCGCTTCCTGGGCCTGAGCGTCGGCTGCATCCTGGCCAACATGACCCCGGCCCAGCGCCGTGAGCAGTACGCGTGCGACATCACGTACGGCACGAACAACGAGTTCGGCTTCGACTACCTGCGCGACAACATGGCGTGGTCCCAGGACGAGCTCGTCCAGCGCGGCCACAACTACGCGTGTGTCGACGAGGTCGACTCGATCCTCGTCGACGAGGCCCGTACGCCGCTGATCATCTCCGGTCCGGCGGACCAGGCCACCAAGTGGTACGGCGACTTCGCGAAGCTCGTCACCCGCCTCGTCAAGGGCGAGCCGGGGAACCCCCTCAAGGGCATCGAGGAGACCGGCGACTACGAGGTCGACGAGAAGAAGCGCACCGTCGGCATCCACGAGTCCGGCGTCGCCAAGGTCGAGGACTGGCTGGGCATCGACAACCTGTACGAGTCGGTGAACACCCCGCTCGTCGGTTACCTGAACAACGCCATCAAGGCCAAGGAACTGTTCAAGAAGGACAAGGACTACGTCGTCATCGACGGCGAGGTCATGATCGTCGACGAGCACACCGGCCGTATCCTCGCCGGCCGTCGCTACAACGAGGGCATGCACCAGGCCATCGAGGCCAAGGAAGGCGTGCAGATCAAGGACGAGAACCAGACCCTCGCCACGATCACCCTCCAGAACTTCTTCCGCCTCTACGACAAGCTCTCCGGCATGACCGGTACGGCCATGACCGAGGCGGCCGAGTTCCACCAGATCTACAAGCTGGGCGTCGTCCCGATCCCGACGAACAAGCCCATGCAGCGCAAGGACCAGCCGGACCTGATCTACCGGACCGAGGTCGCCAAGTTCGCCGCCGTCGTCGACGACATCGCGGAGAAGCACGAGAAGGGCCAGCCGGTCCTCGTCGGCACCACCTCGGTCGAGAAGTCCGAGTACCTGTCGCAGCAGCTCAGCAAGCGCGGCATCCCGCACGAGGTGCTCAACGCCAAGCACCACGAGCGCGAGGCCGTGATCGTCGCCCAGGCGGGTCGCCGCGGCGCCGTCACCGTCGCCACGAACATGGCCGGCCGTGGTACGGACATCAAGCTCGGCGGCAACCCGGACGACCTCGCCGAGGCCGAGCTGCGCCAGGCGGGCCTCGACCCGGTCGAGCACGTCGAGGAGTGGGCCGCGGCCCTCCCGGGCGCCCTGGAGCGCGCCGAGAAGGCCGTGAAGGCGGAGTTCGAGGAGGTCAAGGAGCTCGGCGGCCTCTACGTCCTGGGCACCGAGCGCCACGAGTCCCGTCGTATCGACAACCAGCTCCGCGGCCGCTCCGGCCGTCAGGGCGACCCGGGCGAGTCCCGCTTCTACCTGTCGCTCGGCGACGACCTGATGCGCCTTTTCAAGGCGCAGATGGTCGAGCGCGTCATGGCCATGGCCAACGTGCCGGACGACGTGCCGATCGAGAACAAGATGGTCACCCGCGCCATCGCCTCCGCGCAGGGCCAGGTCGAGTCGCAGAACTTCGAGACGCGCAAGAACGTCCTGAAGTACGACGAGGTCCTCAACCGCCAGCGCGAGGTCATCTACGGCGAGCGCCGCCGCGTCCTGGAGGGCGAGGACCTGCACGAGCAGGTGCGCCACTTCATGGACGACACCATCGACGACTACATCCGCCAGGAGACCGCCGACGGCTTCGCCGAGGAGTGGGACCTGGACCGGCTGTGGACCGCGTTCAAGCAGCTCTACCCGGTGAAGGTGACCGTCGAGGAGCTGGAGGACGCCGCCGGCGACCGCGCGGGGATCACCGCCGAGTTCATCGCCGAGTCCGTCAAGGACGACATCCACGAGCAGTACGACCAGCGTGAGAAGCAGCTCGGCTCGGAGATCATGCGCGAGCTGGAGCGCCGCGTCGTCCTCTCGGTCCTCGACCGCAAGTGGCGCGAGCACCTCTACGAGATGGACTACCTCCAGGAGGGCATCGGCCTGCGCGCGATGGCCCAGAAGGACCCGCTGGTCGAGTACCAGCGAGAGGGCTTCGACATGTTCTCCGCGATGATGGAGGGCATCAAGGAGGAGTCCGTCGGCTACCTGTTCAACCTGGAGGTCCAGGTCGAGCAGCAGGTCGAGGAGGTCCCGGTGCAGGACTCCCCGTCCCTGCAGAAGCAGGACGCGGTCCCGGCCGGCGCCGGCCGCCCGGAGATCCGCGCCAAGGGCCTGGACGCCCCGCAGCGCCCGGACCGCCTGCACTTCTCCGCGCCGAAGGTCGACGGTGACGGCTCGGTCGTCGAGGGCGACTTCGCCTCGGACGGCGACCCCTCCGGCGACGGCATGACCCGCGCGGAGCGCCGCAAGGCGCAGAAGAGCGCGGGCGGGCGTCGGCGCAAGAAGTAGCCGCCGAGTGGCCGCGTGAGCATGCGTGAGGCGCTGGGAGCACCACAGCGCTGAGGAAGGGCCGGTCGCCGGGCGACCGGCCCTTTCGCGTGCGCGGGGCGTGCGGCCGCGGCGGCGGGGCGCGCCCCCCGCGGACGGCCGCGCGGTCAGGGTGTCCCGTGCCTTCGCGGGGCGGTGCGGTGGGTGCTTTCGGGGATTGTCCGGCTCGATGTCCGGCTCGATGCCCCGGTCGGGGGCGCCCGGCGGGGCCGTGGGCCCTACGGGTTCGGCAGGCCGTCCAGTTCCACCGCCGCGCAGCGCCAGCGGCGGTCCCGGCCGCGTTCGAGGCGGAAGGCCATGGCGCGGACCCGGTCGCCCGTGGTGACGGTCGCGCAGGCCTCCAGGGTGTCCTCGGCCGGGACGCGGCTGTGGCAGCGCTGGAGGACCGGGCGGGGGCCCGAGGAGCGGAAGGGCGTCGCCGGGGCGAGGTGGACCAGCTGCTCGTACGCCTCGCCGACGGTGTGGCCGAGCATCCAGTGGACCGGGCGCTCGCCGCTCAGGACGGCCAGCAGGCGCTCCGCGAACACGACGTGGGCCGGCAGCACCCGGCGCGGGGCGGTGCCCGCACGGCCTCCCGGACGGGTGCCGGCGGCGCCGGCGGGGCGGCGTGGGGCGGCGGGCCGGCGCGTGGTCATGGGCGTGGTCATGGGATCCCCGTTCGTAGCGCTGGGTACATGGGCGGTACCGGGCGGTAACTTCGCTGGGGATCTTCTACGGGGGCCCGGGACGGACCGGCAAGGCGGGCGCCCGGACCGCCCGTCACGCAGGGCGATTCACCTATCAGGGGGACAGACGCCGGAAAGGGGTGCACGGGCGTACGAGGGAGCCGCGCCGGGACTGCGCCGACGGCGCCGGGAGGTGCGGGGGGACCTGCCCCCGAAGGGGGACTCCGCACGTATCCTGAGGCTGTCTCCGACTACGAAAGCGGCCAGCCATGCGCGTGTACGTCCCCCTGACCCTCCCCGGTCTCGCACAGGCGCACAAGGCGGGCGAGCTCGGTCCCGGCCCGCTCACCGCCTACGCCGTCACCCCCGCGTTGCGCGAGTGGTACGTCTCCGACGACATCGAAGAGCTGGAGTACGCCGCGCTCAACCGTGCCGCCGCCGCCTCCCTCCGACTGCTCGCCGGCGACCCCGAGGCCACCCGGCGGCGCGTCGTCGTCGCCGTGGACGTGGCCGACAAGGAGGCCGTCGTCGACCCCGACCGCGGACTGGACGCGAGCTCGCTCGGCGAGGTCCGGATCGCCGGCGCCGTACCGCTGGCCAAGGCCGCGGCCGTGCACGCCGACGCCGACGACGCCGAGCCGGACGTCTCGGCGGCCGCCGACGCGCTCGGTGCGGCGGACCAGGGCGACGACGACGCCCGGTTCGTCGTGGACGGCGCCGAGGACCACGAGCTGCTCTGGTACGGCGTGCAGGAGATCCCCGCCCTGCTCGGCTGAGGCCTCCGCCTCGCCGACCCCACCCGTTCGGCCGGTACCGTGCTTCCCATGGCGAAGCACGCGAAGCACCTGGTCTGGGACTGGAACGGCACTCTGCTCGACGACATCAGCGCGGTCATCGGCGCCACCAACGCGGCCTTCGCCGAGCTGGGGCTCGAACCGATCACGCTGGAGCGGTACCGGGATCTGTACACGGTGCCGGTGCCGAAGTTCTACGAGCGCCTGATGGGACGGCTGCCCACCGACGCGGAGTGGATCGTCATGGACGACGCCTTCCACCGCCACTACTGGCTGCAGGCCGAGGACTGCGGGCTGACCGCCGGCGCGGCGGAGCTGCTCGCCGTGCGACAGACGTCCGGGTTCACCCAGTCGCTGCTCTCGCTCGCGCCGCACACGGAGCTCGTACCGCTCGTGCGGCGGCACGGGATCGAGGAGCGGTTCGTGCGGGTCGACGGGCGGACCGACCGGTCCACGGACGGCAAGTCCGGGCACATGGTGCGGCACCTGGCGGCGCTGGAGGGTGTGCCGGCGGAGCGGGTGGTCGTCATCGGCGACGCGGCGGACGACGCGATCGCGGCGCGCTTCGTGGGAGCGAAGGCGGTGCTCTACACCGGGGGCTCGCACAGCCGGGCGTCGCTGGCGCGGGTGGGGGTGCCGGTGGTCGACTCGCTCGCGGAGGCGGTCGCCGTCGCGGACGAGCTGGTCTAGGACCTCGCGTCCGCCCGGCAGGGCAACGACTGCCCGCGAACCCCGGCGCCGGGGGCCTGCGGCCGCCGCACCCCGGCGGCCGGGGTGCGGCGGACGGGTCGGGTCAGGCCTTCGCCTCGCGGAGGACCCTCAGGAACTCGCGCATCCAGGTCGGGTGGTCCGGCCAGGCCCGGGACGAGACCAGCCGGCCGTCGACCACCGCCGCCGTGTCCTGGAACGTCGCGCCCGCCGACTGCATGTCCAGCTCCAGGGCCGGGTACGCGGTGACGCGGCGGCCCTCCAGGCTGCCGAGGGCGGCCGTGAGGAGGGGACCGTGACAGATCTGGGCGACGGGCTTGTCCGCGTCGAAGAAGGACTTCAGGATCTTGCGGAGCTCCGGGTCGTTGCGCAGGTACTCCGGGGCCCGCCCGCCCGGGATGACGACGGCCACGTAGTCGCCCGGGTCGACCTCCGAGAAGGCCAGGTCGGCGGGCCAGGTGTAGCCCGGCTTCTCCGTGTAGGTGTCGTAGCCGGGCTCGAAGTCGTGGACGACGAAGCGCAGCTGCTTGCGGGCCGGGGCCGCGATGTCGACCTCGTAGCCCTCCTCCAGGAGGCGCTGGTACGGGTACATCACCTCCAGCGACTCCGCCGCGTCTCCCGTCACGATCAAGATCTTCGCCATGGCGACTCTCCCGGGTCTGTCGGATCCGTCTGTGGCCGTGTGCCCCGGAGAACCATTCGTCGCTGTCCAGATCGTCAAACTTACCGTCCCGCTTTTGTACACATAAGGCTCATGACGGCCGGGGGGGCATCAGCGATAGGCTTTTCCCGTGATCAGCGCGATACGCCGAGGGGGCAACGCAGCCCCCGGCCTCCGCCCGGTACGCCTCAGCGGCCGGGCCGACGGTGCGTTCGCGGAGATCTCTCGTCCGGTGGCCGAGAAGCGCCCGGACATCTCTCATCGCGGCATAACGTCTCTTGCGACCGGTACCACCGCGTCGTGGCGTTGTGTCCTTTCTTCCACCGACGTCACGCAACGGCGCGCGACAGGAGTCAGAGGACATGCAGACCAAGCTGGACGAAGCCAAGGCCGAGCTGCTCGATCGGGCCGCCCGGGTAGCTGAGAACAGCCCGGCCGGGGGGCGACTTCCGACGGGGCCGGAGAAGGGGAACCGTCCGGACCACGCGACCCTGCTCGACTACCTCCAGCGCTACTACCTGCACACGGCGCCGGAGGACCTCACCGGCCGCGAGCCGGAAGACGTCTTCGGCGCCGCGCTCTCGCACTACCGCCTCGCCGAGAACCGTCCGCAGGGCACCGCGAACGTCCGTGTCCACACCCCGACGGTCGAGGAGAACGGCTGGACCTGCAGCCACTCCGTCGTCGAGGTGGTCACCGACGACATGCCGTTCCTCGTCGACTCCGTGACGAACGAGCTGTCGCGCCAGGGGCGCGGCATCCACGTCGTCATCCACCCGCAGGTCACCGTGCGCCGCGACCTGACCGGCAAGCTCATCGAGGTGCTCGCCAAGGCGCCCAAGGGCGAGCTGCCCCACGACGTGCTCACCGAGTCCTGGATCCACGTCGAGGTCGACCGCGAGACCGACAAGGCCGACCTCAAGCAGATCACCGCCGATCTGCTGCGCGTCCTGTCCGACGTCCGCGAGGCCGTCGAGGACTGGGAGAAGATGCGCGACGCCGCGCTGCGCATCTCCGAGGGCCTGCCCGCCGAGCCCACCGCCTCCGACCTGCGGCCCACCGAGGTCGAGGAGGCCCGCGAGCTGCTGCGCTGGCTGGCCGACGACCACTTCACCTTCCTCGGCTACCGCGAGTACGAGCTGGTCAACGGTGACGCCCTGTCCGCCGTCCCCGGCACCGGCCTCGGCATCCTGCGTTCCGACCCGCACCACAGCGGCGACGACCACCACGCCCACCCCGTCTCGCCGTCCTTCAGCCGGCTGCCCGCCGACGCCCGCGCCAAGGCGCGCGAGCACAAGCTGCTGATCCTGACGAAGGCCAACAGCCGCTCGACCGTGCACCGGCCCTCGTACCTCGACTACGTCGGTGTGAAGAAGTTCGACGCCGACGGCAACGTCGTGGGCGAGCGCCGCTTCCTCGGCCTGTTCTCCTCGGCGGCCTACACCGAGTCCGTGCGCCGCGTCCCCGTCGTCAAGCGCAAGGTCCAGGAGGTCCTCGAGGGCGCCGGCTTCGCGCCGAGCAGCCACGACGGCCGCGACCTGCTCCAGATCCTGGAGACCTACCCGCGCGACGAGCTCTTCCAGACCCCGGTCGACGAGCTGCAGTCCATCGTCACCAGCGTCCTGTACCTGCAGGAGCGGCGGCGTCTGCGCCTCTACCTGCGCCAGGACGAGTACGGCCGCTACTACTCGGCCCTCGTCTACCTGCCGCGCGACCGCTACACCACCCGCGTCCGGCTGCGGATCATCGACCTCCTGAAGGAGGAGCTGAACGGCACCTCGGTCGACTTCACGGCCTGGAACACCGAGTCGATCCTTTCCCGGCTGCACTTCGTCATCCGCGTCGAGCCCGGCACCGTCCTCACCAAGCTGACCGAGGCCGACGTCGACCGCATCGAGTCCCGGCTGGCCGACGCCGCCCGCTCCTGGGCCGACGGCTTCGGCGAGGCGCTCAACGCCGAGCTGGGCGAGGAGCGCGCCGCCGAGCTGCTGCGCCGCTACGGCAACGCCTTCCCCGAGGGCTACAAGGCCGACCACTCGCCGCGCGCCGCCGTCGCCGACCTGTGCCACCTGGAGGCCCTGGCCGACAGCGACAAGGACTTCGCGCTGTCGCTGTACGAGCCGGTCGCCTCCGGCAGCGGCGAGCGCCGTTTCAAGATCTACAAGACGGGCGAGCAGATCTCGCTGTCGGCCGTCCTTCCGGTCCTCAACCGGCTCGGCGTCGAGGTCACCGACGAGCGCCCGTACGAGCTGCGCTGCTCCGACCGCACCCACGTGTGGATCTACGACTTCGGCCTGCGGATGCCGCTGACCGGCGGCAACGGCGGCGACTACCTCGCCGACGACGCCCGCGAGCGCTTCCAGGAGGCCTTCTCGGCCACCTGGACCGGCCTGGCCGAGAACGACAACTTCAACTCGCTCGTCCTGTCCGCCGGGCTGAACTGGCGCGAGGCGATGGTGCTGCGCGCCTACGCGAAGTACCTGCGCCAGGCCGGTTCGACCTTCAGCCAGGACTACATGGAGGACACCCTCCGCAACAACGTCCACACCACCCGGCTGCTGGTCAACCTCTTCGAGGCCCGCATGGCCCCGGAGCGGCAGCGCGCCGGCACCGAGCTGATCGACGGACTCCTGGAGGAGCTGGACGGCGCCCTCGACCAGGTCGCCTCCCTCGACGAGGACCGCATCCTGCGTTCCTTCCTCACCGTCATCAAGGCCACCCTGCGGACGAACTTCTTCCAGAAGGCCGCCGACGGCAAGCCGCACTCCTACGTGTCGATGAAGTTCGACCCGCAGGCCATCCCGGACCTGCCGGCCCCGCGCCCGGCCTTCGAGATCTGGGTGTACTCGCCGCGCGTCGAGGGCGTCCACCTGCGCTTCGGCAAGGTCGCCCGAGGCGGTCTGCGGTGGTCCGACCGCCGGGAGGACTTCCGTACGGAGATCCTCGGCCTGGTCAAGGCGCAGATGGTGAAGAACACCGTCATCGTGCCGGTCGGCGCCAAGGGCGGCTTCGTCGCCAAGCAGCTGCCGGACCCGTCGGTCGACCGTGACGCGTGGATGGCCGAGGGCGTCGCCTCGTACAAGACCTTCATCTCCGCGCTCCTCGACATCACCGACAACCTGGTCGCCGGCGAGGTCGTGCCCCCGGTCGACGTGGTCCGCCACGACGAGGACGACACCTACCTGGTCGTCGCCGCCGACAAGGGCACCGCGACCTTCTCCGACATCGCCAACGGCGTCGCCGAGTCCTACGGCTTCTGGCTGGGCGACGCGTTCGCCTCCGGCGGCTCGGCCGGCTACGACCACAAGGGCATGGGCATCACCGCCCGCGGCGCCTGGGAGTCCGTCAAGCGGCACTTCCGCGAGCTGGGCCACGACACCCAGACCGAGGACTTCACCGTCGTCGGCGTCGGCGACATGTCCGGCGACGTCTTCGGCAACGGCATGCTGCTCTCCGAGCACATCCGCCTCGTCGCCGCCTTCGACCACCGCCACATCTTCATCGACCCGAACCCGGAGGCGGCCTCCTCGTACGCCGAGCGCCGCCGTCTCTTCGAGCTGCCGCGCAGCTCCTGGGCCGACTACAACACCGAGCTGCTCTCGGCGGGCGGCGGCATCCACCCGCGTACCGCCAAGTCGATCCCGGTCAACGCGCACATGCGGGCCGCCCTCGGCATCGAGGCCGGCGTCACCAAGCTGACCCCGGCCGAGCTGATGAAGGCGATCCTGCAGTCGCCCGTCGACCTGCTCTGGAACGGCGGCATCGGCACGTACGTGAAGTCCTCGGCCGAGTCGAACGCCGACGTCGGCGACAAGGCCAACGACGCCATCCGCGTCGACGGCCAGGACGTCCGCGCCAAGGTCGTCGGCGAGGGCGGCAACCTCGGCGCGACCCAGCTGGGCCGCATCGAGTTCGCCCGCTCCGGCGGACCCGAGGGCGAGGGCGGCAAGATCAACACCGACGCCATCGACAACAGCGCCGGCGTGGACACCTCCGACCACGAGGTCAACATCAAGATCCTGCTCAACGGGCTCGTCGCCGAGGGCGACATGACCGTCAAGCAGCGCAACAAGATCCTCGCCGAGATGACCGACGAGGTCGGCGCGCTCGTGCTGCGCAACAACTACGCGCAGAACACGGCCCTGGCCAACGCCGTCGCCCAGTCGCCGTCCCTGCTCCACGCCCACCAGCGCTTCATGCGCCGCCTGGGCCGCGACGGGGCGCTCGACCGCTCGCTCGAGTTCCTGCCCAACGACCGGCAGATCCGCGAGCTGCTGAACAGCGGCCGCGGCCTGTCCCAGCCGGAGCTCGCCGTCCTGCTCGCGTACACCAAGATCACGGTGGCCGACGAGCTGATCGGCACCGAGCTGCCGGACGACCCGTACCTGCGCGGGCTGCTCCACGCGTACTTCCCGACGCTGCTGCGCGAGCAGTTCACGGACGCCGTCGACAACCACGCGCTGCGCCGCGAGATCATCACCACGGTCCTGGTCAACGACACCGTCAACACCGGTGGCTCGACCTTCCTGCACCGCCTCCGCGAGGAGTCGGGCGCGTCGATCGAGGAGATCGTCCGCGCGCAGACCGCGGCCCGCGAGATCTTCCGCCTCGGCGAGGTCTGGGACGCCGTCGAGGACCTCGACAACAAGGTCGCGGCCGAGTTCCAGACCCGGATGCGCCTGCACTCGCGCCGCCTGGTCGAGCGCGGCACCCGCTGGCTGCTCAACAACCGCCCGCAGCCGCTCCAGCTCGGCGAGACGATCGAGTTCTTCTCGGAGCGGGTCGGGCAGGTCTGGGAGAAGCTGCCGCAGCTGCTGCGCGGCGCGGACCTGGAGTGGTACGAGTCGATCCTCGCGGAGCTGACCGCGGTCGGCGTCCCGGAGGTGCTCGCGCTGCGGGTCGCCGGGTTCTCCTCGGCCTTCCCGACGCTCGACATCGTCGCGATCGCGGACCGCACCGGCAAGGACCCGCTGGCGGTCGCCGAGGTCTACTACGACCTGGCCGACCGGCTGCGGATCACCAGCCTGATGGACCGGATCATCGAGCTGCCGCGGGCCGACCGCTGGCAGTCGATGGCCCGGGCCTCGATCCGCGAGGACCTGTTCGCCGCGCACGCGGCGCTCACCTCGGACGTCCTCGCGGCCGGGAACGGCACCTCCACCCCGGAGGAGCGGTTCAAGGCCTGGGAGGCCGAGAACGCGGCGATCCTGGGCCGTGCGCGCACGACCCTGGAGGAGATCCAGGGCTCGGACGACTTCGACCTGGCGAACCTGTCGGTCGCCATGCGGACGATGCGCTCGCTGCTCCGTACGCACAGCTGATCGCTCGGCGACGCGGGGACGCCCCCGCCGGTTCTTCACGACCGGCGGGGGCGTCCCCATTTCCTCGCGTTCCGCTGCCTCGTGTTCCTTGTCCCCGGGCTCCGTCAGGCGGCCGGGCCGACCGTGGACGTCCACAGGCGCCGGGCGGCGAGGGCCGCCGCGGCGAGCAGGAGGGCGTTGCGCAGCACCATCACGGCCAGGCCCGGCCAGGTGCCGGTGACGACGTCTTCGTAGAGCACCGGGTACGCGAGGGCGCTCAGGGCCGCGGCGGGCAGGAGCAGCAGCGCGACCGGGCGCATGACCGTGCTGCGGGAGGTCAGGCAGACGGCGGCCAGGCCGAGGAGCCAGACCATGTACTGCGGGCTGATCACCCGGCTGGTGACGGTGAAGAGCAGGACGGCGGCGAAGGCGGCGTCGAGCGGGGTGGCCGCGGTCCAGCGGCGGGCCCGGACGCGCCACAGCAGCAGCCAGATGAAGGCCAGGGTGGTCAGCAGCAGGGCCAGGTGCCCGACGGTGGAGACGTACGGGCCGACGTACTCGAAGGCGCCGTAGCGGAACTCCACCCCGCCCGGCCAGGCGCCGGTGGCCTTCGCGAGGGCGAGGCCGGTGCCGCCGAGGGACTCGATCTGGACACCGCGGCTGCCCTGCTGGCGCAGGAAGCCGAGGGAGTCGGAGAAGAGCAGCGCCAGGGCGGCGAGGAGGGCCACGGCGGTGACCGCGGCGGCGGTCCAGGCCTCGCGGGTGGTGCGCCCCCGAGGGGTGCCGATCAGCGTGAGCGCGGGCCAGACCTTGACCATGGCGCCGAGGCCGGCGAGCACTCCGCCGATCCGGTGGACGGCGGGGAAGCGGGCGTTGAAGGCGAGCAGGGCGAGGACGGCGAGCGCGGTGGTCTGCACGTCGTAGCGGGCGAGCGGGATGTGCAGGAGCAGCGGGAGCCCGAGCACCCAGTACCAGGCGCCGTGGGTGAGCCGGGCGCTGTCGGCGCGCGCCAGGGCCGCGACGACCGCCAGGTCGGCGAGCAGGGTGAGCAGGACGAAGCCCTGGAAGTACGTGAGCGAGGGCAGGGCTCCCGGCGCCATGATGACCAGGCCGGCGCCCGGCGGGTACTGCCAGGTGACGTCGTCGGGCGGGAAGGTGCCCTGCGCGAACTGGCCGTACCAGTACCGGTAGAGCACGTGGACCTCGCTCGCTACGCCGCCGATGCCGAGCGAGTCGCGGTCGAGCAGGAGGAGCATGCCGGCGCGGGTGAGCAGCCACACGACGCCGAGGGCAAGCAGCGGGCCGCGTCCGACGGTCACGAAGGTGGCGGAGGTGAAGGTCTCCGACTCGAAGGGGGACCGGGTGAGGGCGGGCGGTGCCGCTCCGGAGCGGGCGGCGCCGTCGGGTCCTGCGGGCGGTCCGCCGGGGCGGCCGGTCGCGGTTCCGGGGGCGGCGGCCGATCCGGCGGCGGCTCCGGAGGGGCTTCCGGTGGCGGGTTCGTGCGGAGGCGGGTCGGTCGTCATTCCTCCGCACTCTAGACCGCTATGCCCTATTTGCCCTTTCTCTTGGCCTCCGTCCCGGTGAAGTGTTCGTAGGCCGCCACCACCTCGTCCGCCGGCCCGTCCATCCGCAGGGTCCCGGATTCCAGCCACAGGGCGCGGTCGCAGGTCTCGGTGACGGTCGCGTTCGAGTGGCTGACCAGGAAGACCGTGCCCGCCTCGGCGCGCAGTTCGTCGATCCGCCGCCGGCTGCGGCGCCGGAAGGACGCGTCGCCGGTCGCCAGCGCCTCGTCGATGAGCAGCACCTCGTGGCTGCGGGCGGCGGCGATGGAGAAGCGCAGACGGGCCCCCATGCCGGAGGAGTACGTGCGCATGGGCCGGGAGATGGCCTCGTCGTCCTTGTCGTTGATCCCGGAGAACTCGACGATCCCGGCGTAGCGGTCGGCGATCTCGCTGCGGCTCATGCCCATCGCGA
Source organism: Streptomyces sp. NPDC101191 (assembly GCF_044767915.1). Lineage (NCBI taxonomy): Bacteria > Bacillati > Actinomycetota > Actinomycetes > Kitasatosporales > Streptomycetaceae > Streptomyces > Streptomyces sp. NPDC101191. Next base: position 197,046 of record NZ_JBIWOU010000012.1, on the reverse strand, counting down.
GCCCGCCGAGGATGACGTTCCGCTCGCCCGTCAGATCGCCCATGAGGGCCGCGTCGACGCCGAGCAGGGCGGGGCGGCCGCGGGTGTAGACCCGGCCCGCGGTGGTGGGCAGCAGGCCGGCCACGGCCTTCAGGAGGGTGGACTTCCCCGATCCGTTCGAACCGATCAGGCCGATCGCCTCGCCCCGGTACGCGGCGAAGCTGACGCCCCTGACCGCGTGGACGCTCTGCTTGCCGCCCCGCTCGGTGTAGCTGACGTGGACGCCGTCGGCGACGACGGTGGGCTCCCGCTCCGCTCGCTCAGCCACGGCCGTAGCTCTCCTCTGCCTTCCAGAAGTAGACGAAGCCCCCGGTGAAGGCCAGGGCCGCCCAGCCTGCCGCGAGCGCCCACACGTGCGGCGGCAGCTGGGAGCCGGTGAAGCTCTCGACCAGCGCGAAACGCATCAGGTCGATGTAGACCGCGGCCGGGTTCGCCCGGAGCAGCACGATCACCGCGTGGGGCAGGTCGCGGCCGTGGGTCAGGTGCGCGATCGACCACATGACGCCGGAGGCGTACATCCAGGTGCGCAGCACGAACGGCATCAGCTGGGCGATGTCGGGTGTCCGGGCGGCCAGCCGGGCCGTCACCATCGCGAGCCCGGTGCCGAAGAGCGTCTGGAGCAGCAGCGCGGGGACCGCGAGCAGCCAGCTCCAGCGCGGGAACTCGCCGAAGCAGAAGAGGATCGCGACCAGCGCGCCCAGCGAGAACACCAGCTGCTGGAGCTGCTGGATCGCGAGCGCGATCGGCAGGCTCGCGCGCGGGAAGTGCAGGGCGCGCACCAGGCCCAGGTTGCCGCTGATGGCGCGGGTGCCGGTCATGATCGTCTGCGAGGTGAAGGTCCACACGAAGACGCCCGTGATCAGGAACGGGACGTAGTCCGGGACGCCCCGCTGCACGTCCATCAGGACGCCGAAGATCGCGTAGTAGACGGCCGCGTTGAGCAGCGGGTTCATCACCTGCCAGAGCTGGCCGAGCCGGGCCTGGCTGTACTGCGCGGTCAGCTTGGCCGTCGCGAACGCGGTGATGAAGTCGCGCCGGGACCACAGCTGCCGCGCGTACACGGGGAGCGAGGGGCGTGCGCCGCTCACGGTGAGCCCGTGGCGCAGGGCGAGGGCGCGCAGCTCCTCCGAGGAGGGCGGGGCCGGCGGCGTGGGCCGTTCCGGTGGGGCGAGGGTCTGGGTCGTCACGTGCATCGCCTTCGGTGGGGCGGTGGAGCCCGTACGTTGGAACGGGTCCGTATCGTCGCTACGAGGAGAGTAGGACGCTCTCACGTCGCGACGCAACCGTGTCGTCGTCTCGCGCCCCGCCGCGTGACCGCTGGTTAGGATCCTGTGCATGACGACACCCTCCGGACCCTCGGGAACCCCTCGCCGCGCCCCCGCGGGAGCCGCCGTGCTCCGGGAGGACGTCACCGAGGCCATCCGCGCCGCCGTCTTCGAGGAGCTGGCCGCGGTCGGCTTCGCCCGCATGTCCATCGAGGGCATCGCCCGCCGCGCCGGCGTCGGCAAGACCGCCGTCTACCGGCGCTGGAAGTCCAAGCTCTCGCTCGTCCTCGACCTCGTCGGCGCGGTGGCCCTCCAGGGCCTGCCCGCGCCCGCCACCGGCTCCCTGCACGGCGACGTCCGCGCCCTCCTGGAGGTCGCCTCCCACGCCCTGCGCCACCCGGTGGCCTCGCAGGTCATCCCCGACCTGCTCGTCGAGGCCGTCCGGCACCCCGAGATCGCCGACACCCTCAAGGCCGCCCTCCTCGACCCCCAGCAGGGCGTCGTCGCCCAGGTCGTCCGGGCGGCCGTCGAGCGCGGCGAACTGCCCGCGGGCGCCGACCCCGACCGGGCCCTCGACCTCGTGATCGGGCCGCTCTACTGGCGGCTCGTCGTGGTCCGCACCGAGCCGCCGAAGGGCTACCTCGACGACCTGGCCCGCTCGGCGGTCGCCGCGCTGACGGCGTGAGACCGCGCCCGAGGGCGTGACCCCCGGGACCGTAGGCGCGCCCCCCGCTTCGAAGGGCCCCACGCCCGTGCGGCACAGCCCGGACCACCGTGCGGCACGGCTCGCCCCACCGTGCCGCCCGCGGTTGCATCACCGGGCCGCGCGGCTCGCCCCACCGTGCCGCCCGCGGGTTGCATCTCCGGGCCGCACGGCTCGTTCCACCGCGCCGCAAGGCCCGCATCACCGGGCCGTACGCGTCACTCCACCGCGCCGCAAGGCCCGCATCGCCGCGCCGTACGCGTCACTTCACCGCGCCCGCCATCACGCCCGACACGAACTGCCGCTGGAAGGCGAAGAAGACCAGCAGGGGGATCACCATCGAGACGAAGGCCCCCGGCGCGAGCACGTCGACGTTGTTGCCGAACTGCCGGACCTGCTGCTGCAACGCCACCGTGATCGGCGGCGACTGGGCGTCCGCGAAGATCAGCGCCACCAGCATGTCGTTCCACACCCACAGGAACTGGAAGATCCCGAGCGAGGCCAGCGCCGGGCCGCCTAGCGGCAGCACCACCCGGGTGAACAGGCGTACCTCGCCGGCCCCGTCGAGCCGCGCGGCCTCCAGGAGTTCGCGCGGGATCTCCGCGAAGAAGTTCCGCAGCAGGAAGATCGCGAACGGCAGCCCGAAGGCGGTGTGGAACAGCACCACGCCCAGCGTCGTCTCGAAGATGCCGACCGCGCCGAACAGTTTCGACACCGGCACGAGCGCCACCTGCACCGGCACCACCAGCAGCCCCACCACCAGGAGGAACCACCAGTCCCTGCCGGGGAAGTCCAGCCACGCGAAGGCATACCCGGCGAAGGCGCCGATGACGACCACGAGGAGCGTCGCCGGGACGGTGATCAGGACGGTGGAGACGAGGGAGTCGGTGATCGCCTCGTTGGAGAGGAGGTGGCGGTAGTTCTCGGTGGTCAGCTGCGCGGGGGCCGTGAACACCTGCCACCAGCCGCCCGACGCGATGTCGGAGGGCGAGCGCAGCGAGGAGATCAGCAGCCCGACCGTCGGCATCAGCCAGAACAGGGCGACCAGGACGAGCAGGATCCGCACCCCGCCGGAGGCGGCGCGGGCGGCGATCCGGGACACCGCGCCGCTCGCCCTCCCGCCCCCGGGGCCGCCCGCTGCGCCGCTCACGGAGCCGCTCGCCCTCCCATCGGCCGGAGGGCCCACCGGGCTGCCGGCCGGCCGGATCGTCTCGCCGCTCATCGGCGGGTCTCCCTTCGCGCGCGGCGGACACGACGGATGTTGACCGCCATCACCGGCAGGACGAGCAGCAGGAGCAGCACGGCGATGGCCGAGCCGACCCCGAGGTCCGCGTCCGTGCCGAAGGACGAGCGGTAGAGCTGGAGCGCCAGCACGTTCGCGTCGTCCTGCGCCGAGCCCGGCGCGATGATGAAGACCAGGTCGAAGACCTTCAGGACGTTGATCATCAGCGTGACGAGGACGACGCCGAGGACCGGCGCGAGCAGCGGGACCGTGATCCTGCGGAACACCTGCCACTCGTTGGCCCCGTCCACCCGCGCCGCCTCCAGGAGTTCGCGCGGCAGGCCCGCGAGCCCGGCGGCGATGAGCACCATCGCGAAGCCGGCCCACATCCACACGTAACTCCCGATGATGGCCGGCGTGACGAGCGTGGGGCCGAGCCACTCGACGCCGTTGTACTGCTCGCGGAAATTGCTCGCGGGCAGCCGCAGGAGGGCCCCGTCGGCGGCGGCCGGAAGCGTGAAGGTGCCGTCGGCGCCGGCCGTGGCCCGCGCGACCACCCGACCGTCCTTCACCGCCTCGATCCGCAGCCCCTTCAGGCCGAGTTCCTTCGGATCCACGGCGTTCGGGCGTCCGCCACCGCCGCGGGTGAAGTCCAGCCACGCGATCCCGGTGACGCCCTCGTCCGCCGGGGCGGGGGTACGGGCCGGCCGCGCGTCCCCGGGCATCTGGGCGGGGGCCACGCCGACCAGCGGCAGCCGGGCGATCTCCCCCGTACGGACCGGGGCCTTGGTGACGTACGCCCCGCCGCCCGCCGCCTCCAGCGGGTGCACGGGGAGCGGGCGGGCGCGCGGGAAGACCGATGCCTCGGCGAAGGTGTCGTGCACGCCGACCCAGACCGCGTTGGCGACCCCGCGGTCCGGGTCCTGCTCGTACACCAGCCGGAAGATGATGCCGGCGGCGAGCATCGAGATCGCCATCGGCATGAAGACGACCAGCTTGAACGCCGTTCCCCAGCGCACCCGTTCGGTCAGCACCGCGAAGACGAGGCCGAGCGCCGTCGCCACGGTCGGGGCGACCACCACCCAGATCAGGTTGTTGCGGACGGCCGTGCGGATCGACTCGTCGGTGAACAGGGTGACGTAGTTGTCCAGGCCGGCGAAGGAGTCTCCGGACCGGTCGAAGAAGGAACGCTGGACCGAGAAGCCGATGGGGTAGACGACGAGCGCGCCGAGCAGGACGAGGGCGGGGAGGAGGAAGGCCGCGGCGGTGAGCGTGGTGCGGTTGCCGCGGCGGCGGCTCCGGCCCGGCGGGCCGGAGCGTGCGGTGCGGCCGGAACCTCCGGCGCGGACGAGGCCTCCGGTGCCGGACCCGTCCGCGGCCGCCCGGCCGTCGGGCGATGCGTGCGCTTCGGTGCCGGTCACGGCTCAGCCCTTGTACGCCTTGGCGGCCTCGGCCTCCAGCCGGGCCTGTGTCCCGGCGATGTCCTTCGGGTTCTTCAGGAAGTCCTGGAGCGCCTTCCATTCACCCTTGCCGGGCGTCCCGCCGAACGACTGCGGCATCTGGTCCGACATGTCGAAGCGGAAGCCGTCCCCCGCCCCGATCAGCGACGTGGCCATCGTGCGCTGCACGTCGTTCGGGTAAGCCGCCGGGTCCAGCGCCTTGTTGGGGGACAGGAAGCCGCCCTCGGCCGCCCAGATCCTCGCCGCGTCGGGCGAGGCCAGGAAGGTGAGCAGGGCCTGTGCGCCCTTGGTGTCCTTCAGGGCCACCGCGGCGTCGCCGCCGGTCACCACCGGGGCCGCGCCGTCGCCGACGGCCGGGAACGGGAAGACCTTCGCGTCCGTGCCGATCTTCGCGCCGGTCTCCGCGATGTTCACCGCCGAGAAGTCGCCCTCGAAGACCATCGCCGCCTTGGCCCGGTCGCCGCCGGTGAAGGTCTGCGTCACGGAGACCGGGAACTCGGTCTGCAGCGCGCCGTTCGTGCCGCCCGCGAGCAGGGCCGGCTTGCCGAACAGCCCCGCCAGGGTCGTCAGCGCCTCGGCGACCGACGGGTCCGTCCACTTCAGGGTGTGCTTGGCCAGCTGGTCGTACTTCTCCGGGCCCGCCTGCGAGAGGTAGACGTTCTCGAACCAGTCGGTGAGCGTCCAGCCGTCCGCGCCGCCGACCGAGACCGGCGTGACGCCGGAGGCGGAGATCGTCTCGGCGGTGGCGAGGAAGTCCTTCCAGGTCTTCGGCTCGCTCGCGCCCGCGTTGTCGAACGCGGCGGCGTTGTACCAGACGAGGGACTTGTTGGCGGCCTTGAAGTAGACGCCGTACGCCGTGCCGTCGACCGCGCCGAGGTCCTGCCAGCCCTTGGAGTAGTTCTTCGCCAGCTGGGCCTTCGCCTCCGGGCCCAAGGGCTTGATCCACTTCTGGGCCGCTGCCTGGTGGATCGCGCCGACCTGCGGCAGCATCGCCACGTCCGGCGGCGAGCCGCCGGCGATCTTGGTCCCGAGGAAGTTCACGATCGGGTCCTGGGCGGGCACGAAGGTGACGGTCGCGCCCGTGCGCTCCTCGAACTCCTTGAGGACCTTCGTGAAGTTCGCCTGCTCGGGGCCGGTCCAGACGGCGGCGACCTCGATCTTCTCGCCCTTCAGGGACGGTAAGGCCAGGCCGGACCCGTTCGTGGGGGCTTTCGTGCCGGGCGCGGCGCCCGTACCTCCGCCGTCGTCGGCGCCGCCGCAGCCCGCGGCCGCGAGCACGGCGGCCGTGGTGGCCGCCACGACGCCGAGTCGAAGAGTTCTGCCGTTACGCATCCGAGCCCCGCCTCTCCCACGTGTACCGATCCCGCGCTCAGGTCTACGCCCGGTGCCGGAGGCCCGCAATACCGCCTTCCGTGTCGAACGGGGGATCGTGATCGGCTCGTGACGTGTCGTCAGGCGTGGGTGGGGGAGGTGAGCGGTGCCACGGGAGTGGCCTCCACGGACCGCGCGGCACGGTCGAGAGCGCTGGCCAGCAGGGCCAGATCCGTGGGCCCGTTGCCCAGCTCGCGGACCGGGCGCCGGGTGGGCGGGTCGCCCATCCGCTCCCACTCCAGCGGGACGACCGTGGGCCGTTGGGTGGCCGTGCGCGGGATGCGCCCGGTGACCCGGCCCGTCTGGAACGGCGTCACCCGGCCGTCCGGATGCCCCAGCCGGCCGCGACCGGGCTGCGGCTCGTCCGGGGCCTGGCCGGGCGCCGCGGGCGGCGGGTCGAGCACGATCCGCAGCCGTGCCCCGTGCGCCAGCTCCGTGTCCGCCGTACGGTCCGGCCGCGCCGAGGTGGCGACCAGATGCACCCCGAGCCGCGCCCCGTTGCGCGCCACGGCCTCCAGGGCCCGCACCACGGACCCGGCCGCCGGGCGTCCCGGCGCGCCGAGCGCGGGCGCGACCAGCGCGTCGAAGTCGTCGACGAGGACGACGAGCCGCGGGAGCGCGCCGGCGCCTTCGGCGGCACCGGCCCGGGTGCCCGGCTGCGCGGCACCGGGCTCGCCCGCGCCCGCCCCGTCCGTGCGCAGGGTGCGGCTGCTGGGCGTGTCGTCGAACGCGCCCGTGCCCGTGCGGTAGGTCCTTGCGCTCGGGCGGTCGCCGAGCAGGTCGGAGCCGGGCGGCGGGGTGCGGTGGCCCGACCCGCCGTCCTGGTCGTACACCTCGCCCGTGGTGGCGCGGTGGGTGCGGCCGCCGGGCGCGTCGTCGATGGCGCCCGCGCCCGTGCGGTACGTCCGTGCGCTGGGGCGGTCGCCCAGCAGGTCCGAGCCGGGTGGCGGCGTCCGGTCGGTCCCGCCGCCGCTTCCGGTGCGGTACGTCCTGGCGCTCGGGCGGTCGCCCAGCAGGTCCGAGCCCGGGGGCGGTGTCCGGTCGGCGTACGAGGCCGCGCCGTGCCGGGGAAGGCGACCGCTCGGGGTGTCGCCGACCGCACCGTCGGGGGCCACCCGCAGGGTGCGGCCGCTCGGACGGTCGCCGAGGAGGTCCGGGCCCGGGGGTGGGGTGCGGTCGCCCAGGGGCGTGGCGCCGGTGCGGGACACGCGGCCGCTGCCCGCGTCGGACAGGTCGGCCCCGCCCGTCCGGGCGTCCGGGATGCGGGCCGTGGCGCGCGCGCCCGCCGGGAGGGACTCGGCGGGGCTCGGCGAGCGCTGGCCGATCAGGCGGCCGGAACGCCGGTCCGCGAAGTGGGTGTCGCCGAGGAGCTCGGCGCGGCGCTTCAGCTCGGCGCCCAGGGCCTGGGCGAACTCCCGCATGCGGACCGGATCGGAGGCCACCAGGTGCTCGGTGACGTGCGGCAGCTCCGTACAGGCCGCGAGGCCCTCGCCGCGCTCGCCGCCCGCACCGTCGACCAGGAGCAGCCCCAGCCGGTCGGGGCGGCCGCCGGCAGCGAGGGAGGCGGCGACCGAGCGCAGCAGCTCGGTGCGGCCACTGCCGGCCGGGCCCTCGATCAGCAGGTGCGGGCCCTCCTGCGTGAGGTCCACGGCGACCGGACCGCGGGGTCCGGCGCCCAGGACGGCCGTGCCGTCCGACGAGGAGGCCCAGCGGGCCATCAGCGAGGCCGGGGTGGCCCGGGCCAGGCCCAGCTCGTCGAGGAGCCGGGCGGAGGGCGGCAGCGCGGCGGCCGCGCGCCCCGGTCCGGGGCCGCCGGCCGTTTCCGTACGCAGGGGGGCGAGGGCCCGTCCGAAGCGCTCGGCCCACGCGACGGACACCGCGTCCACCACGCCGACCGTGCCGTGCCCGGCGACCCGGCCGCCGGCCGTGCGCAGCAGCCGCAGCGCCGTGGCCACGTCGCCGCTGAGCAGCGCCGCGGCCCCGCACTCGCGGAAGGCGAAGGAGGCCGCGCAGGCCTCCTCGTAGGTCGCCGCGACCGGCGACGCGGGCGAGGCGGCGGGCGCCTCGGCGAGACAGACGAGATGGATGCCGGCGGCGGCGCCCGCCCCGGCGAGCCGCGCCGCCGTCTCCCGGAGCGCGGCGGAGCCCGGGTCGCCGTCGACGACCACGACCGTCGCGGGCCCCTCGTAGCGCGCGGCGGCCTCGGCGACCGCCGCCCGGTCGGCGCTCGGCCAGCCCGGGCCGAGCGGGCCGTCGTCGAGGCGGCGGGTGAGCTCGGTCAGCCGCGCGTGCGCCTGCTCGCGGTCGTACGCGAGGAGCAGCCGGCAGTCCTGGCCGTGCGCGGGCCGGACGTGCGGCAGCCAGCCCAGCCAGCCCCAGGCCCGGCGCCGCTCCTCCAGCGGGCGGTTCCGGTCGGCGCTGACCAGCACGATCTCCAGGTCCGCGGGGGAGTGCAGGGCGGCGAGCTGGGCGACGACGGAGCGGGCGAGCCCGGCGAGCCGGGGCGCGGGTCCGGCGAGGCCGAGCGAGCCGGCCTCGCGCAGTCCGACGGTGACGGGCACCCCGGACAGCTCGGCGCGGTCCGTGGTGCCGAGGCGCACCACGAGGGTCTCGGGATGCTCGGGGCCCCGCTCCCACAGGCGCGGTCCCGGGCCGAGCGCGGTGAGCAGCACGGCGGCGGGATCGGGCCAGCTGTCGGGCGAGGGTCCCGCGCCGGGGGCGGTCCCAGGGACGGCGCCGGCGAACGCGGGCACGGGCTCGACCCCGTACTCGCCGGAGGACGGCTCCTCGCGGCCGCCCGCGAGCCGCCGGGCCCAGGCGCCGAGCCCGCGCTTGCGGGTCTGCCGGGTCCTGCTGTGCGCCTCGATCTCGCCCGGGCCCTCGGCGGGGTCCTCCGCGCGCGCGTGCCCCTCGACGTCGGTGTGCGCGATGCCGGCGCCGTGCGTGGCGTCCTCGGCGCCCGCGCCCGTCGCGTACGGCGGGGCGTAGGCCGCCGGGCCCGCGCCGGCCGGGGCGAGGGGGCCGGCCGTCTCGGGGCGGGCCACCCGCAGATGGCCCTCGCCGTCCGCGGCGGTGGGCAGCGCCCGGTCGGTCTCGCCGGTACCGCCGGGGCCGGTCAGGCGCAGGGCGGACTCGCCGACCCGCAGCAGGGAGCCGGGCGGGAAACGGACGGGCTCCGGGCCGACGGGGACCGCGTCGACGCTCGTGCCGTTCGTGGAGCCCGGGTCGGTGACCGTGACACGGCCGTCCGCGCCGACCGTCACCGTGCAGTGGGAGCGCGAGACGTCCGGATCGTCGAGCGGCACGTCCGCGTCGACAGAACGGCCGATTCTGATCGCTCCGCCGTGCAGCAGATGCACTCCGCCGGCGTCCGGTCCGGCCACCACGTGCAGCCGGGCGGGGGCGCCCTCGCCGACGCCGTCGTCCGCGCCGGGCACCTGGAGGGAGAGCACGGCGCCGTCGACCAGCGGGGGCACGCCGAGCAGGCAGCGGCGGGTGTCCAGACGCTCCGCGCCCGCGTAGAGCACGGTGGTCCCGGAGGACGAGGTGTCCGGGACGGAGACGGCCGCGGCGAGGGAGGAGGCCACGGCGGCCAGCTCGGTCCCCGCGGGCGCGGTGACGAGCACGTCGCAGGCGCGCCCCGCGCCGTGGCCGGCGTTCGGCGCGAGGACGGTCAGCCGGATCTGCATCGCCGTCAGCGGTCCCTTCTGCGCGGCGCACCCGGCAGGGGAATCCCACTCGCTCCCCCCACCCGGCACGGACGCGTCGTCCGGTACAGGTCGGCACGGCGCGGGGGCTCCCGACCCCCGACACGACGTGCTGTAGGCATCCTCGCACCTGCCACTGACAACCCGCCCCCGGGTCGCCCGGAAGTGATCTTGTTCGGTCGCGCTCGACGCCACTCCGGACGGTAATTCGCCTGGTTGCGTATGTCTCGCGGTGCTTCCGGCAACCCCCGGCGCGATCCGGGCGTCTTCTTTCCGGACACGTACGGCATCGGAATCGGCCGTCTCGCCGACCGTCGGTGACCCGTTCGGCGGCACTAAAGTGGGTCGGACACCCGGACGGGACACAGAAACACACAGGGACCCCGGGGACACTTCGACGAACCACCCCGGGGACCCCAGGACCTGGGACCCCAGGACCACGATCAGCAGGGAGCGCGTGACGTGCGGCCTATCGGCAGCAAGTACCTGCTCGAGGAGCCGCTCGGCCGCGGCGCCACGGGCACCGTCTGGCGAGCCCGCCAGCGGGAGACGGCCGGCGCCGAGGCGGCGGTGGCGGGGCAGCCCGGCGAGACCGTCGCGATCAAGGTCCTCAAGGAGGAGCTGGCCAACGACGCGGACATCGTGATGCGCTTCCTGCGCGAGCGGTCCGTGCTGCTGCGGCTCACCCACCCCAACATCGTGCGCACCCGCGACCTCGTCGTGGAGGGCGACGTCCTCGCCCTGGTCATGGACCTCGTCGAGGGCCCCGACCTGCACCGCTACATCCGCGAGAACGGCCCGCTCACCCCGGTCGCCGCCGCCCTGCTCACCGCGCAGATCGCGGACGCGCTCGCCGCCAGCCACGCCGACGGCGTCGTGCACCGCGACCTCAAGCCCGCGAACGTGCTGCTCGCCGAGCGGGACGGCGCGATGTTCCCGATGCTCACCGACTTCGGCATCGCGCGCCTCGCCGACTCCCCGGGCCTGACCCGCACCCACGAGTTCGTCGGCACCCCCGCCTACGTGGCCCCCGAGTCCGCCGAGGGACGCCCGCAGACCTCCGCCGTCGACATCTACGGCGCCGGCATCCTGCTGTACGAGCTGGTCACCGGCCGGCCGCCGTTCGCCGGCGGCACCGCCCTCGAGGTCCTGCACCGGCACCTGAGCGAGGAGCCGCGCCGGCCCTCGACCGTGCCCGGACCGCTGTGGACGGTGATAGAGCGCTGCCTCAGCAAGAACCCGGACCGGCGGCCCAGCGCCGAGAACCTGGCCCGTGGGCTGCGTACGGTCGCCGCCGGCATCGGCGTGCACGCCACCCCCGCCCAGATCGAGGCCGCCGACGGCGTCGGCGCGCTCCTCGCGCCCGACCCGGCCCCGGCGCCGGTCCCCGAGGTCCCGGGCGTCGACCCGGCCGGCGCGACCCAGGTCCTGCCGAGCGGCGCCCCGCAGCCGCCGCAGTACGACCCCGCGGCGCCGACCGGTGTGCTGCCGGTCAACGGCCCGGCAGGCGGTCCTCCCGGCGCCGCCGACCCGACCGCCATGCTGCCCACCACCGGCCGCGGCCCGGCGGACGCCGCCGACCCGACCGCGGTCATGCCGCCCGTGCCGCAGGACCCGCCGGCCGAGCAGCCGCACCCGTGGCAGACCCAGCTGGGCGCGCTCCGCGACCGCAACGAGCAGACCCAGGTGCAGTACCTCGACCCGAGCGAGGACCCGTTGCGCCGGCGTCCGCAGCGCCGCCCGCAGCCGCCGCAGGGAGGGCCGCAGCAGTACCAGCAGCAGCCCCCGTACCAGCAGCAGCCGCAGCAGTACCAGCAGCGTCCGCCGCAGCCGTACCAGCAGCAGGGCCGCCAGCCCCAGCCGTACGCCCCGCAGCCGCCGCAGCGGCAGCAGTACGCGCCCCAGCCGCCCCAGCAGCAGTACGTGCCCCCGCAGCCGCCCCCGCAGGCCCCCGCGCCCGCCCCGGCGGCGCGCGAGCCGCGCCCGCCGCGCCAGCGCGGCGCCAACCCGATGCGCATCCCCGGCCTCGGCTGCCTCAAGGGCTGCCTCTTCACGATCGTGCTCTTCGTGATCGCCGGCTGGCTCATCTGGGAGCTCACCCCGCTGCAGGACTGGGTCGCCGAGGGCAAGGGCTACTGGCAGGCGATCGGCGACGGGATCAGCTCCTTCACCGACTGGGCCTCCAAGCTCTTCGACAGCGCGAACACCGGGTCGGGCAACGGCTCCGGCGGCGGTACGGGCCAGTAAGGACCGGTAAACACCGGCGATTCTGTCGCTTTGTCGACTTCCGAGGGGTGATTTCCCCTCGGAAGTGCCGGTCGGCGCCCTCGGCCGCGTAACTTTGACGCGAACCGCAGCCGCTGAGGGAGCAGTCTTGGCACGGAATATCGGCAGCCGCTACACGGCCCACCAGATCCTCGGGCGGGGCAGCGCCGGCACGGTGTGGCTCGGCGAGGGCCCCGAGGGCCCCGTCGCCATCAAGCTGCTGCGCGAGGACCTCGCCTCCGACCAGGAGCTCGTCGGCCGCTTCGTCCAGGAGCGCACCGCGCTGCTCGGACTCGACCACCCCCACGTGGTCTCCGTCCGCGACCTCGTCGTCGACGGCAACGACCTCGCGCTCGTCATGGACCTGGTCCGCGGCACCGACCTGCGCACCCGCCTGGACCGCGAGCGCCGGCTCGCGCCCGAGGCCGCCGTCGCGATCATCGCCGACGTCGCCGACGGCCTCGCCGCCGCCCACAAGGCCGGCGTCGTCCACCGCGACGTCAAGCCCGAGAACATCCTGCTCGACATGGAGGGCCCGCTCGGCCCCGGCGGATCCCACCCGGCGCTCCTCACCGACTTCGGCGTCGCCAAGCTCATCGACACCCCCGGCCGCACCAAGGCCACCCGCATCATCGGCACCCCCGACTACCTCGCCCCCGAGATCGTCGAGGGTCTGCCGCCGCGCGCCGCCGTCGACATCTACGCCCTCGCGACCGTCCTGTACGAGCTGCTGGCCGGCTTCACCCCGTTCGGCGGCGGCCACTCCGGCGCCGTCCTGCGCCGGCACGTCACCGAGACCGTCGTCCCGCTGCCCGGCATCCCCGAGGAGCTGTGGCAGCTGATCGTCCAGTGCCTCGCCAAGGCCCCGGCCTCCCGGCTGCGCGCCTCCGAGCTCGGGACCCGGCTGCGGGACGTGCTGCCGATGCTCAAGGGCATCCCGCCGCTCGACGTGGACGAACCGGACGCCGACCCCGCGGCGGAGCCGGCGTACGACGAGGACCCCTACCCGGCCAAGGGGGGCGCCGACGAGCCCGCGCCCCGCCGCGCCGCCGTCCCGCTCGTCCCCGGCGCCTCCACCGACTCCAACCGGGACACCCACACCTCCATGCGGGTCCCCGGCCCCGACGAGCTCTCCGGCGGCCCCCTCGGCACCGCCCGGGCCCCGCGCCCGGCCGGCGCCCGGCGGCCCGGCTCCGCCCGGCACAAGGCCGACGCCGTCCGCAAGCGCCGGATCACCCTCACGGTCGCGGCCGTGGTGATCGCGGGCGCGCTCGGCGCGGGCGGCTATCTCGCGGCCTCCGGGGACGCCGAGACCCCGCCCCAGGACAGCCGCCCGTCGGCACGGCCGTAGTCGCGGGGTCCAGGTCCTTGCCACGAGCCGTTACGCTGGACGCGTGGCAGTCGTCGATGTATCCGAAGAGCTGAAGTCCCTCTCCTCGACCATGGGGTCGATCGAGGCCGTCCTGGACCTCGACAAGCTGAGGGCAGACATCGCCGTGCTCGAAGAGCAGGCCGCGGCCCCGTCCCTGTGGGACGACCCCGAGGCCGCGCAGAAGATCACGAGCAAGCTTTCGCACCTCCAGGCCGAGGTCCGCAAGGCCGAGGCGCTGCGGAGCCGCATCGACGACCTCGCGGTCCTGTTCGAGCTGGCCGAGGAGATGGACGACCCGGACACCCGGGCCGAGGCCGAGACCGAGCTCACGGCGGTGCGCAAGGCGCTCGACGAGATGGAGGTCCGCACCCTCCTCTCCGGCGAGTACGACGAGCGCGAGGCCCTGGTGAACATCCGGGCCGAGGCCGGCGGCGTCGACGCCTCCGACTTCGCCGAGCGCCTCCAGCGCATGTACCTGCGCTGGGCCGAGCGCCACGGCTACTCGACGGAGATCTACGAGACCTCGTACGCGGAAGAGGCCGGCATCAAGTCGACCACCTTCGTGGTCAAGGCCCCCTACGCCTACGGCACCCTCTCCGTCGAGCAGGGCACCCACCGCCTGGTCCGCATCTCGCCCTTCGACAACCAGGGCCGCCGCCAGACCTCCTTCGCCGGCGTCGAGATCCTCCCGGTCGTCGAGTCGTCCGACCACGTCGAGATCGACGACTCGGACCTCCGCGTCGACGTCTACCGCGCCTCCGGCCCCGGCGGCCAGGGCGTCAACACCACCGACTCGGCGGTGCGCATCACGCACCTCCCGACCGGCATCGTGGTCTCCTGCCAGAACGAGCGCTCCCAGATCCAGAACAAGGCGAGCGCCATGAACGTCCTCCAGGCCAAGCTCCTCGAGCGCCAGCGCCAGGAGGAGCGCGCCAAGATGGACGCGCTCAAGGGCGACGGCGGCAGCTCCTGGGGCAACCAGATGCGTTCGTACGTCCTGCACCCGTACCAGATGGTCAAGGACCTCCGCACGGAGTTCGAGGTCGGCAACCCGCAGTCCGTCCTGGACGGCGAGATCGACGGCTTCCTGGAGGCGGGCATCCGCTGGCGCAAGCAGCAGGAGCAGACGCAGTAGTCTCCGGACTTCTCATGGGGCGGGCCCCGCTCACCGATGGTGAGCGGGGCCCGTCTCGTTTCCGGCGAGAGCCGCGCAGTCGAATTCGCTGCCGCAAGCGCCGGATGGGTGATCCTGACGCTTTGTCGACATGCGAACTGCCATAGGGGAGCCGGGAGTTCCGGGTTTACGTCACAGTTGCATCCCCGCATGGCGGGCAGAAGTGGATCTTTCGGGCATCGCACGCGCAACGACCTTGACGAGCCATCGGAAACTCGGAAGGGTGACACGCAGCATGCGTGTTCTGGGGCGCGTGTGAAACGGGGACAGGCCCAGCACATGCGACCGCCCCCGGTGCCCGAAGCCCCGAGCGCAGCTCTACAGACGAATTTGAGCTACTGGGGGTAGCAGCCAGATGACGAAGAAGACGCGGGTCCGCTTTGCGCGGGTCGCCGCCGGTGTGGTCATCGCCGCCGGTGCGTCGCTGACGGCGGCCGGTGCCGCGCAGGCCGTGGGTGTGAGCGTCACGCTCGGTACCGAGGACGAGCCGCCCACCTGCGAGATCGACCCGACGCTCTGCCCGACGCCGACGGGCGACCCGAAGCCGACGGAGGACCCCAAGCCGACGGAGGACCCCAAGCCGACGGAGGACCCGAAGCCGACCGAGGACCCCAAGCCGACGGAGGACCCGAAGCCGACCGAGGACCCCAAGCCCACGGGGGACCCGAAGCCGACCGAGGACCCCAAGCCCACGGACAACCCGAAGCCCACGGGGGACCCGAAGCCCACGGACAACCCGAAGCCGACCGGCCAGCCCACGACCCCGGGCGATGACGACGACGACGACAACGGCGCCGGCACCTGCACCGTCGACCTCGACGGTGCCGAGTGCGTCGACAACAACCCGGGCACCAACAACGCCGGCTCGCAGCCCGTCGAGCAGGGCAAGGCCAAGGAGGAGCTGGCCGAGACCGGCGCCGCCGAGACCTCGTTCCTGATCATCGGCGCCGCCACCATGATCGCCGGCGGCATCGGCTTCCGCTTCCTGCCGCGCCTCGTCGGCGGCGGGCGTGCCGCTGTCTGAGTCCGTGAGGGCCGCGTAGGCGCTTAGGCGCCCACGCGGGCCCGGCGCGGGCCGCAGGGACGTACAGAAGGGCCCGGACCCCCCGAGGGGGTCCGGGCCCTTCTGCTGCTGCACGGGCGGTCTACGTGCCCTTCAGGGCCGCCAGCAGGGCCATCGTCGCCACCAGCGCGATCACCAGGGTCAGCAGCATCGCCGGGGTCAGGCCCGTCGGCTGGGGCAGTCGCTCGCGGTTCGCGCGGCAGACGGGGCAGCGGCCCTCCGCGACGGGGGCCGCGCAGTTGGCGCACACCAGTCGGTCATAGGTCATGCGCTCTCCTCCTCCCGCACGGGGATCCTCACCGGAAGAACGCTCCGGGGGAGCCGCGCGTTCCCCTACCACTGTGCCAGCTCCGCGGCTTTTCGGCGCGCCCCACGGAACCGCGATCGGAGGGATGAAAAGGATAAAGCACACAAGCCCGGACCGCGACTGCGCGGGCTATCCCCGTTCGCGTATGGTCACGCACACCTACTCCCGGCCGACCGTGGTGCATCCGTGATCCGATTCGACAACGTCTCCAAGTCCTATCCGAAGCAGAACCGCCCCGCGCTCCGGGATGTCTCCCTGGAGATCGAGAAGGGGGAGTTCGTCTTCCTCGTCGGTTCCTCCGGCTCCGGAAAGTCGACCTTCCTGCGGCTGATCCTGCGCGAGGAGCGCACCAGCCAGGGACAGGTCCATGTCCTGGGCAAGGACCTCGCCCGGCTGTCCAACTGGAAGGTGCCGCACATGCGCCGCCAGTTGGGGACCGTCTTCCAGGACTTCCGCCTCCTCCCCAACAAGACCGTCGCCGAGAACGTGGCCTTCGCCCAGGAGGTCATCGGCAAGCCCCGCGGCGAGATCCGCAAGGCCGTCCCCCAGGTCCTCGACCTTGTCGGACTGGGCGGCAAGGAGGACCGCATGCCCGGCGAGCTCTCCGGCGGTGAGCAGCAGCGCGTCGCCATCGCCCGGGCCTTCGTGAACCGCCCCATGCTGCTGATCGCGGACGAGCCCACCGGCAACCTCGACCCGCAGACCTCCGTCGGCATCATGAAGCTGCTCGACCGCATCAACAGGACAGGGACCACCGTCGTCATGGCGACCCACGACCAGAACATCGTCGACCAGATGCGCAAGCGCGTCATCGAGCTGGAGAAGGGTCGCCTCGTCCGCGACCAGGCGCGCGGCGTCTACGGTTACCAGCACTGAGCGAGTAGGGGATACACACACATGCGCGCTCAGTTCGTGCTCTCGGAGATCGGGGTCGGTCTCCGGCGCAACCTGACGATGACCTTCGCCGTCATCGTGTCCGTGGCCCTGTCGCTCGCCCTCTTCGGCGGCGCCCTGCTCATGCGCGAGCAGGTCAGCACGATGAAGGACTACTGGTACGACAAGGTCAACGTCTCCATCTTCCTCTGCAACAAGAGTGACGGTGCCACCTCGGCCAAGTGCGCCAAGGGCGCCGTCACCGCGCAGCAGAAGGAGCAGATCGAGGCCGATCTGAAGAAGATGGACATCGTCGAGACGGTCCACCGGGAGACCGCCGACGAGGCCTACAAGCACTACAAGGAGCAGTACGGCGACACCGCCATCGCGTCGGTCGTCACGCCGGACCAGATGCAGGAGTCCTTCCGGGTCAAGCTCAAGGACCCCGAGAAGTACAAGGTCGTCGCCACCGCCTTCGCCGGGCGCGACGGGGTCGAGTCCGTGCAGGACCAGCGCAACATCCTGCAGAACCTCTTCGACCTCATGAACGGCATGAACATCGCCGCCCTCGGCGTCATGGGCCTCATGCTGGTCATCGCGCTGATGCTGATCGTCAACACCGTGCGCGTCTCCGCCTTCAGCCGGCGCCGTGAGACCGGCATCATGCGGCTGGTCGGCGCGACCAACTTCTACATCCAGATGCCGTTCATCATGGAGGCCGCCTTCGCCGGTCTCCTCGGCGGCGCCGTCGCCTGCGTGATGCTGCTCGTCGGCCGGTACTTCCTGATCGACCACGGCATCGCCCTGGCCGACAAGATGCAGCTGGTCAACTTCATCGGCTGGGACGCGGTCCTGGCCAAGCTGCCGCTCGTCATCGCGATCGGCCTCCTGATGCCCGCCTTGGCCGCATTCATCGCGTTGCGCAAGTACCTGAAGGTGTGACAGTTAACTCGGCGTGAGCAGATGGCGTCGTACGGCCAACCGCCGTACGGCGCCATCCGCTTGTCCTAGAGTGGGCGACATGCGTGCCGGTGCCGGCCCCGAATTCTGTCGACGGCCCCGCGGAGTTCTCCGTGGGGCCGCCTTGACGTTGGTCTTCGCCGGCGTGCTCGGCACCGCCGCGGCCACCGGGTCGCTGCCCCGCCGCGAGGACGCGGCCGAGGCCGCGCCGGCCCCCGCGGCCACCCGGGCCACCGTCGACCGGGCCGCGCTCGCCCGTGCCGCCGCCGAGGCCATCGCGGACGGCAAGTCCGGCAAGAAGGCCGCCGAGGAGTTCGTCAGCCGCAGCGGCGACCGCTGGGGTGCCGTCTACGACAAGCGGGAGTACGCCGAGTTCGAGCAGGCCCTGGACGGCGTCTACACCGGGGTCGGGCTCTCCGCCCGCAAGGCCGCCCCGGACCGTGTCGAGATCAGCCGCGTCCAGCCCGGCGGACCGGCGGAGCGGGCCGGACTGCGCCCCGGGGACCGGCTCATCGCCGTCGACGGGCGCCGGGTCGGCGGGCTCTCCGTCTCCGAGGTCGTCTCCCTGCTGCGCGGCGGGGGCGTCTCCGGCAGCAGTGTCTCCCTGGGCGTCGAGCGCGGCCGCGCCACCTGGACGCAGACCCTGCGCCGCGCCCGGCTCGCCACCGACCCGGTCACCGTCCGCCGCTACGACGACGGCACGGTCCTCATCCGGGTCGCCGCCTTCACCAAGGGCACCGGCGAGCGGGTACGGACGGCCGTGCGCGCCGCCCCGCCCGGCGCCGGCGTCCTGCTGGACCTGCGCGGCAACTCCGGCGGACTGCTCGCCGAGGCCGCCACCGCGGCCTCCGCCTTCTTCGACGGCGGACTGATCGCCACCTACGACGTCGACGGCGACCAGCGCGCGGTGTACGCGGCGGGCGGCGGCGACACCGTACGGCCCCTGGTGGCCCTGGTCGACGGCGGCACCATGAGCGCGGCGGAGCTGCTGACCGGGGCCCTGCAGGACCGGGGCCGGGCGGTCACGGTCGGCTCGCGCACCTTCGGCAAGGGCTCCGTGCAGATGCCCAGCGCCCTGCCCGACGGTTCCGTCGCCGAGCTCACCGTCGGCCACTACCGCACGCCCGCCGGGCACGCGGTGGACGGCCACGGCATCACCCCGGACGTCGCGGTCGGCGGCGCTGTCGGGGACCGGGCCGAGGAACGGGCCCGCACGGTATTGAGTGGCCTCGGAGGGGCCTCGTAGTGCGAAAATGACCGCACTATGGCAAAGGGACTCGTCAACGTGCAGGGCAAGCCTGCGAAGAAGAAGGCCCAGGACAAGGGGCCGGAGCGCAAGCTCATCGCGCAGAACAAGAAGGCGCGGCACGACTACCACATCCTCGACACCTACGAGTGCGGCGTCGTGCTCATGGGTACCGAGGTGAAGTCGCTGCGGATGGGCCGGGCGTCGCTGGTGGACGGCTTCGTCCACATCGACGGCGGGGAGGCCTGGCTGCACAACGTCCACGTGCCCGAGTACTCCCAGGGCAGCTGGACCAACCACTCGGCGAAGCGGAAGCGCAAGCTGCTGCTGCACCGCGCCGAGATCGACAAGCTGGAGCAGAAGGCCTCCGAGACCGGTCACACGATCGTGCCGCTGGCGCTGTACTTCCTGGGCAGCCGGGTGAAGTGCGAGATCGCGCTGGCCAAGGGCAAGAAGGAGTACGACAAGCGGCAGACGCTCAAGGAGAAGCAGGACACCCGTGAGGCGAGCCGCGCCATCGCGGCGGCGCGTCGCCGGCAGCGGGCGGCGGAGGCCGCCGGGTAACCCTGGCGACAGCCGTCGGGAATGCGCTGGCAACCGTACGCGTTGGTCACGTACGATGGACCACGCACCCCACGGAGGGTGCGCGGATTGAAAAATCAACATGGGGATGATCGGTTTCGACAGCGGATGTCGAAGCAGGGGAAGCGTGTCGAGGAAGCGGCAATGATCTCGTTAACCACGCGCCGAAACCAATAATCGCCAACACCAAGCGCGATTCCTTCGCCCTCGCTGCCTAAGTAGCGACTTGCGAAGTGTCAGCCCGGGGCTGTTCCCGACCCGGATCCTGGCATCATCAAGGGGACTAAACCTTGATCCCGGTCACGGGGTGAAGAGGGAAATCAAACAGTGACTGAGCCCGTTCCGGACTTGTCTGGGTGATCCGGAGGGCTGAGAAACTCGCACCAGACTGCACACGGAGAAGCCCTGATTCTGCACCGTTGGACGCGGGTTCGATTCCCGCCATCTCCACCGAGAGTCCGAGGAGGCACTGCCTCGTCGGGCAGCTCATCCCATGTGGGCAGAGGCCCGGTGGTCGTACGCGACCGCCGGGCCTTTGTCATGCCCGTGTGCCCGCCCGCGTCGGGGGCGGGGCCACGGCCTTCGGCGTGCAGGCCCTGAGGGGGGCCGCTGCGGCAGAGTCGGTCAGCGCGGTGCGCGATGGCCCGTGCGGGTCGCGGCGCACAGCACGAACGCCACGGCCGCCGCCGTGGGCGGGATCAGGTAGCCGTACGTCGTGGTCGGGGCGTGGTCGGCGAGCCAGCCGCCGGTGGCGGAGCCGATGGCGATGCCGCCGAGGAGGGCGGTCACCGCGAGGGTCATGCCCTCGTTGAGCTGGGCCGACGGGGTGAGCCGCTGGACCAGGGTCATGCCCGTGACCATCGTCGGGGCGGTCGCCGTCCCCGCCGCCAGGAGCGTGCCCGCGAGGAGGAGCAGCGAGCCGGTGAGGGCGGCGAGCAGGGGCAGGGTCATCAGGACCGCCATCGCCGCCAGGCAGCTCGCGAGCCCGGCCGAGCGGCGGGTGTGGCCGTAGACCAGTCCGGCGGCGCAGGAGCCCGCGGCCTGGAGGGCCAGGATCGGGCCGGCGGCCGGGGAGTCCACGTAGGCGAGGGTGACCACCTCCATCGACCCGAAGACCGCACCGGTGGCGAGGAAGACCGCGAGCAGGGCCGGCATGCCGGGGGTGCGCAGCGGGGGGCCGGCCGTGGTGCGCGGGGCGACCGGGGGCTCGGTGGCGCGCTGTGCGGCGAAGAGCAGGACGCCGGTGAGGAAGAGGGCGGCGGCGGCGAGGGTGCCCGCCTCCGGGAACAGCGCCGAGCAGAGGAGGGCGGCCAGGACCGGGCCGAGCATGAAGCAGAGCTCGTCGGCGGCCTGTTCGAAGGCGTTGGCGGTGTGGCGCGCGTCCGGGTCGTCCTTGAGGAGGTGGGCCCAGCGGGCGCGGGACATGCCGCCGGTGTTGGGGGCGGTCGCGGTGGTCATGGTGGCCGCGAAGAGGGTCCAGGCGGGGGCCTGGGCGTGTGCGCAGAGCAGGAGGGTCAGCTGGCCCAGGACCGCCCAGACGGTGGCGGGTACGGCGATCCGGGCCTGGCCGTGGCGGTCGACGAGCCGGGCGATCCAGGGCGCGGTCAGCGCGCCGACCACCAGGCCGGCCGCGCTGACGGCGCCGGCGAGGGCGTAGGAGCCGTACGCCCCGGCGATCATGACGACGGAGCTGACGCTGAACATGCCGGCGGGCAGCCGTGCGATCAGATTGCCGAGGGTGAAGGCCCGCGCGCCGGGGACGGTGAAGAGGCGGCGGTAGGGGTTCGCGGGGGCGGGGGCGGGGGTGCGGGTGTGCTCGGGGGCGCGCCGCCCCGGGGAGGCCTCGTGGGCCTCGGCGGCTGCACGGGCCGCCCGTGCCTCGTGAGCCTCGGGAGCTGTGTGGGCCCGAGGGGCTTCGTGGGTCTCGGGCCTTTCGTGAGCCTCGGGAGCTGTGTGGGCCGCCTGGGCCCAAGGGGCTTCGTGGGTCCCGGGCCCGTCGGGCGTCTCAGGCGTCGGGGGAGCCTCGGTGTGCGGGGCCGGGGTCGGCCCCGCTGGGGCGTGCGTCAGGTCCGGGTGGGGCATGGGGCAAGGGTCCGGGGGCGGGTCCTCCGCGGTCCAACACCTATTCGGTGGTGATTCACGCACCTCTGTTGTTGGATACCGGCCGTGGCCTCCTCGTACGACGTCGATCCCCGTCTCCTCCGCGCCTTCGTCGCCGTCGCGGCGGAACTGCACTTCACCCGCGCCGCCGGGCGGCTCTTCGTCGCCCAGCAGGCGCTCAGCCGGGACATCCGGCGGCTCGAACGGGAGCTGGGCGCCGAGCTGTTCGTGCGGACCACCCGGCAGGTCGCGCTCACTCCGGACGGCGAGCGGCTGCTGCCGTACGCGCACGCGGTGCTCACCGCGCACGACGAACTCGCCGAGGCCTTCCGCGGCGAGCCCCGTCCGCTGCTCGTCGACCTCAACAGCGCGGGCCTCGGCCACGAGCGCGTCGTGCACCGGGCCCGTGAACTCGCCCCGGAACTGGAGCTGATGGCCCGCTACGAGAGCGGCCTGACCGGTGCCGTCCACGAGATCCTTGCCGGGCGCCTGGACGCCTCCTTCGGGCGCTACGGCGGGCTCGCGCCCGGGCTGCGGTCCCGTCTGGAGGCGCAGTTCGTGCGGTACGAGCCGATGGCCGTGCTGCTCCCGGAGCACGACCCGCTGGCCGCCCTGCCCGAGGTCCCGCTCGCCGCCCTGGCCGGTCGTGACGTCTACGCGGGCGCGGGCAACGACCGTACGCCCGAGTGGACCGAGCTCGCCGCGCGGCTCTTCGCTGGCCACGGCATCCGCGTCGCCCCGCCCGCGCCGCTCGTCGTCGGGATGGAGGAGTTCCGCCGGGTCATGGCCAAGGCCCCGACCCCGGTGCTCGCCGTGGTCGACTTCCCGCCGATGCCCGGCAGCGTCCTGCGGCCCTTGGTCTACCCGGTGCCGCTGTCGCCCGTTAGCCTCGTCTGGCGCAAGGGGCTGCGGCACCCCGGCCTCGACGCGCTGCGCCAAGCTGCCGCCGAGCTCTCCGCCCAGGAGGGCTGGTACGAGCGCCCGGCCGGTTCCTGGCTGCCGGACGGAGAGGTCCTGGGGGCGCTCACAGCGGTCCCGAGCGCCGGGTGAGAGCAAGGTTCCGCTCCCGTCACCTCCCGGCACCGCCCTGAAACGCGGCCTTTCTAGCGTCACCGGAAAGCGAAACGACACCGTGGAGGTACGACATGGGCGGCCGGTGGATCGAACGGTGGGAGCCGGAGGACGAGACCTTCTGGCGTGAGGGGGGAGAGCGCGTCGCGCGCCGGAACCTGTGGTTCTCGGTGCTCGCCGAGCACATCGGGTTCTCCATCTGGACCCTGTGGTCCGTCATGGTGCTCTTCATGGGGCCGCAGTACGGGGTCGACCCGGCGGGCAAGTTCTTCCTGATCGCGACCGCCACCCTGGTGGGCGCCTTCATCCGGGTCCCGTACACCTTCGCGGTCGCCCGCTTCGGCGGGCGCAACTGGACCGTCATCAGCGCGCTGCTCCTCCTGCTGCCGACGGGCCTCGCCTTCGCGGTGATGGAGCCGGGCACCTCGTACGGGACGTTCGTGCTGGTCGCCGCGCTCACCGGGGTCGGCGGCGGCAACTTCGCGTCCTCGATGACCAACATCAACGCCTTCTTCCCGCTGCGGAAGAAGGGCTGGGCGCTCGGCCTGAACGCGGGCGGCGGCAACATCGGCGTCCCCGTCGTGCAGCTGGTCGGCCTGCTGGTCATCGGCACCGCGGGGGCCCTGCACCCCAGGATCGTCCTCGGCGTCTACCTGCCGCTGATCGTCGTCGCCGCCGTGTGCGCCGCCCTGTTCATGGACAACCTGGCTCCGGTCAGGAACGACACCGGCGCCGTGAAGGAGGCGGTGAGCTCCCGCCACACCTGGATCATGGCCTTCCTCTACATCGGCACCTTCGGCTCCTTCATCGGCTACAGCTTCGCCTTCGGCCTGGTCCTGCAGACCCAGTTCGGGCGCACCCCGCTGCAGGCCGCCTCGCTCACCTTCGTCGGCCCTTTGCTCGGCTCGGTCGTCCGGCCGGTCGGCGGCGCGCTCGCCGACCGGGTGGGCGGGGCCCGCATCACCCTGGCCACCTTCGCCGCGATGAGTGCCGCCGCCGGAGTCGTCCTCTACGCGTCCGTCGTCGCGTCCCTGGGCATCTTCCTGGTCGGCTTCATCGCGCTCTTCGCGCTCAGCGGCCTCGGCAACGGCTCCACGTACAAGATGATCCCGGCGATCTTCCTCACCCAGGGGCACCGCAAGGGCCTGTCGGGCGAGGCGGCGGAGGCGTACGGGCGGCGGCTCTCCGGCGCCTCCATGGGCCTCATCGGCGCGGTCGGCGCGCTCGGCGGGCTCGGCATCAACCTCGCCTTCCGGCAGTCCTTCCTCTCGGTCGGCTCCGGTACGGGCGCCTTCGTCGCCTTCCTCGCCTTCTACGGGGTGTGCATGCTGGTCACCTGGGCGGTATACCTTCGCCGGCCCGCCGCCGTGGCCCCCGTTCCCGACACCGCCGCGGGCGTCGAGCCGAGCGCGTCCGGCGCGCGCGAAGCCGCCGAGGTGTGAGTCACAGTGGCCCCGCACGGCCGTAACGACCAGGAAATGCGCGTGAACCGAGACCGACACGCGGCCCCGGCACTCTCGGCCGACAGGGACGAGGACGACAGGGGCGAGCGCGAGATGGACGAGCAGCAGGAGCAGGGCCCCCTGGCGGGCTTCACGGTCGGGGTCACGGCGGCACGGCGCGCGGACGAGCTGATCGCGCTGCTGCGCCGCCGGGGCGCGGGTGTCGTCCACGGTCCCGCGCTGCGGATCGTGCCGCTCGCCGACGACACCGAACTGCTCGCCGCCACCAAGGACCTGATCGACCACGCCCCGGACGTGGTCGTCGCCACCACGGCGATCGGTTTCCGGGGCTGGGTCGAGGCGGCCGACGGCTGGGGCCACGGCGAGCAGCTGCTCGACCGGCTCCGGGGGGTCGAACTCCTCGCCCGCGGGCCCAAGGTGAAGGGCGCGGTGCGGGCGGCCGGGCTCACGGAGCACTGGTCGCCGTCGTCGGAGTCGATGGCGGAGGTCCTCGACCGGCTCCTCGACGAGGGCGTCGCCGGGCGGCGGATCGCCCTCCAGCTGCACGGGGAGCCGCTGCCCGGTTTCGTGGAGACGCTCACGGCCGGCGGGGCGGAGGTCGTGCCCGTCCCGGTCTACCGCTGGATGCCGCCCGAGGACCTCGGCCCGCTCGACCGGCTGCTGGACGCGACCGTGTCCCGCGCGCTGGACGCGGTGACCTTCACCAGCGCCCCGGCCGCCGCCTCGCTCATCGACCGGGCGCGGGAACGCGGGTTGCTCGACGAGCTGTCGGCGGCCCTGCGCCACGACGTGCTCGCGGTGTGCGTGGGCCCGGTCACGGCACTGCCGCTGCAGGCCCTCGCCGTCGACACCCATCAGCCCGAGCGCTTCCGGCTCGGTCCGCTCGTGCAGCTGCTCTGCCGGGAACTGCCCGCCCGGGCCCGGGTGTTGCCGGTCGCGGGGCACCGGATCGAGATCCGCGGCCACGCGGTCCTCGTCGACGGCGCCCTGCGCCCGGTCCCGCCGGCCGGCATGGCCCTCCTGGGCCTGCTCGCCCGGCGGCCCGGCTGGGTCGTCGCCCGTCCCGAGCTCCTCCGCGCCCTCCCGGGCGCGGGCCGCGACGAGCACGCCGTGGAGACGGCGATGGCGCGGCTGCGGACGGCCCTCGGCACCCCGAAGCTGATCCAGACGGTGGTGAAGCGGGGTTACCGGCTGGCGCTGGACCCGGTGTCGGAGACCAAGTACGGCGCCGAGGACGAGTCGGGACGATGAGTGGGGCGGGGGCGGGAGTCGGGACGATGAGCGGGGCGGGGGTCAGGGGCTTGCCGACCCCACCTGACCGGCGAGGTCCGGGGACCGTCTAGACGGGCGTCGTCGTCCCGCGGCGGGTCCCGTCGTACGCGGTGTCGTGGCCGTCCCGCCGTCCGCGGCCGCGGACGGCCGAGGCGCGCAGGAGGCAGACGAATCCGGCGACGGTCAGGACCGCGCGGACGAGGTTCCAGGCCACCCACGGGCCCTCGAAGTCTGCGCGGGCCCGGACCGGGTCCGTGGCCGCGGCGAGGGCGTCGTTGAGGGGGACGTTCGCCGCGGACGTGACGACGAAGACGGCCGCGTAGAGCGCGAGCGCGGCCCAGGTCCAGCCGCGGGCGCGGCCGGCGCGGTGCTGCCAGGCGGCCACCGCCGTGAGGAGCAGCGCTCCGAAGAACGGCGTGAAGAACACCGGGTTCTGGATCACGTCGTTGATGTTCCGCATCACCTCGACGTAGACCCGGTCGTCGCTGCGTGCGAGGGCCGGCATCACCGAGCACCCGTACGCGAACCAGATCCCCGCGACCAGTCCGGTCGCCACCGTCGCCGCGCCGAGGACCGCTCCGGCGCCCTTTCCGTCCCTGCTGCTCTGTGTCATGTCCTCATTCAAGGGCCGGAGTCGACCGGAGGACATCGTTCTGCGTCGCACCGGCATACGCGGGCGTCTACACCCCACGGCGGCGCCCCCGCCCCCGGCGTACCACCGCGCCGGCGGCGCCCGGCGTGATCACCGCGCCCTCGGCGGTCCGCTGGAGGGTCACCGCCGAGCAGTGATCCGCGCGGTCACCGGGCCCGCAGCATCGGGGCCCGGGGGTGGGACTTCTGCAGGCCCGTGCGGAAGATCATGATGATCAGGCGGGCGCCGGGGGCGGTGAGGGGCTGGGCGGCGCAGATGCTGACGTGGCCCGGGCCCAGGAGGGCGTGGTGGAGCGGGCGTTCGTCGCCGTCGGGGTGGACGGTGACGCCGCCGGCCGCCCACAGCGGGCCGAGGTCGGGGTCGGCGCGGACCTCCCGCTCGATGCCGCGCAGGGTCTCGTCCTCGCCGCGCACGGCCAGGGCGGCGCGCAGCTGGGGGAGGATCAGCGGTGCCCACACCCGGCGCCAGTCGATGATCGTGGTCTCGCGGGCCTGTTTGTCCAGGAGCATCCAGCGCATCGTGTTCGCGGGGGCCCGGCCGCCCGGGTACAGGTCGGCGAAGTGCCGGTTGTGCGCGATCAGGTTCCAGGAGGCGTCGGTCACGTACGCCATGTGGCCGATGCCGTCGACGGCCTCCTGCCACACGCCGGGGATCTCCAGGCCGGAGGAGGCGTGCAGCGGTCCGGGCGGGTCGCCGATGCCCGCGTAGCGGCAGAGCAGGACCCACTCCTGCTCGGTGAGGCCGAAGAGGTGCGCGACCTGCCGCAGGTAGTCGGCGGGCGGGTTCGGGTAGCGGCCGGTCTCCAGGCGGTTGTACGTGTCGACCGCACGGCAGGTGAGCTCGTCGACCTGGTGCTGGGACAGCCCGCGGGCCCGGCGGCCGCGGCCGGTCGGCCGGGACAGCCCGCGCGCCTCGGGGGCGATCAGCTCCCGGCGTTCCTTGAGGAGGGCCCGTAGCGCCGTCCTGTTCACCGCACCCCCCGATAAGTCCGTGTGTGAATTGGTAGGAAAAACAGTCCGTAGATAATAAACAGTTGAACGTTAATGCTGTGGGTGCCCCGTGCTGACCTGCACGGACGCACCCGGACAACCGGACAGCCCTCCCCCGAGCGGTCCGGTTACCGGTCGGCCCGGGCGGCTCCCCCGTACGCCCGGGCCGACCTGTGTCCCCATGCCGTCGCCCGCCTCTCGCGCCGGCCGCCCGCCCTGATCCAGCCTGATCCGGTCTGATCCGAGGGCCGCGACCTAGCCACCCGCCCCGTCCGTGGGCACTCTGGTCGGGACGTTCCCGGGCCAGGGGGTGGCAGGAGCATGACAGTGCGGTTCGACTCCGGACGCGTCTGCCTCGACCTCGCCGACGAACCCCTCGACCGCCCCGAGGCCCTCGTCCGCTTCCTGCGCACCACCGGCCTGGTCCCGCCCGGCACCCGGCTGCGCGCCCTCGACACGCGCTGGCTCGCCGCCTTCCGCGAGCTGCGCGACTGCGTCGCCGAACTCGTCGGCGACCAGGTCGAGGGCCGGCCCGCCCGGCCCGCGGCCCTGGAGCTCCTCAACGCCCTCGCCGCCGCCTCCGCGCCCCCCGCGCCCCGCGCCGTACGCACTCGATCCGGTGTTCTCGTGCGCGCCCTCAGCGGGGAGCCCGACTGCCGTGCCCTGCTCGCCGCCGTCGCCCGCGACGCGGTCGACCTGCTCACCGATCCGGCCGCCCGCGCCCTGCTCCGCCGCTGCGAAGGACCGGGCTGCCGGCGGTGCTACCTCGACACCTCCCGCGGCCGCCGCAGACGCTGGTGCTCCAGCGAGGTCTGCGGCAACCGGGCCCGCGTCGCCCGGCACCGTGCCGCCCACCCCCGGCCCGCCCGCCACCAGGCCTGACACGGCACCCCCCGGTGGCGTAGCCTCGAAGGCTGCTCAGTGCACGTGAGAAGGGGGCCAGGTGGCCGCGCAGGAAGCCGTCGACACGGTCAGAGACCGCGAGATCGGTGTCGAACAGGAACATCTGGATCGGGTCTACCAGCGTCTCGAGGAGAAGATCCACGAGGCCGAGTTCCTGATGAACGACGCCGCCCAGCGGGGCCAGGTCGGCACGCCCGGCGCCCTCGCCGAGCGCGACGCCCAGGTCTTCCGGGCCGGGATCCACCTCAACCGGCTCAACAACGAGTTCGAGGACTTCCTCTTCGGACGGATCGACCTGCTCTTCGGCAAGGACGGCAAGAAGGGGCCCGACGGCGCCTACACCTCCGTCGAGCCCGCCGAGGACGCCGTGCGGACCGACGGCACCGGCCAGTACGCCGAGATCGGCGAGACCCTGCACATCGGCCGCATCGGCGTCCTCGACGCCGACTACGCCCCGCTCGTCATCGACTGGCGCGCCCCCGCCGCCGCACCCTTCTACCGCTCCACGCCGGTCGACCCCGGCCGGGTCGTGCGCCGCCGCGTCATCCGCTCCAAGGGCCGCCAGGTCCTCGGCGTCGAGGACGACCTGATGCGTCCCGAGCTGACGGCCACCCTCGACGGCGAGGCGCTGCCCGTCATCGGCGACGGCGCCCTCATGGCCGCGCTGGGCCAGGCCCGCGGCCACACCATGCGCGACATCGTCGCCTCGATCCAGGCCGAGCAGGACCTGGTCATCCGTGCCCCCGCCGCCTCCGTGACGTACGTCGAGGGCGGGCCGGGCACCGGCAAGACCGCCGTGGCGCTGCACCGTGCCGCGTACCTGCTCTACCAGGACCGGCGGCGCTACTCCGGCGGCATCCTGATCGTCTCCCCGACCCCGCTGCTGGTCTCGTACACCGAGGGCGTGCTCCCCTCGCTGGGCGAGGAGGGCCAGGTCGCCATCCGGGCCCTCGGCTCGCTGGTCGACGGTGCCGAGGCCGACGCGTACGACGAGCCCGCCGTCTCGCGGGTCAAGGGCTCCTCCCGGATGGTCGCCGTCCTGCGCAAGGCCGCCCGCGGCGCCCTGGAGACGCCCGCGCCCCGACCCGCCGCCGACGGCGGACAGCTCGCACTGGGCGAGTCGGACGAGGACGAGGCCCCCCGCGCCCCGGCCGGTACCCCGACCCTGCTGCGCGTCGTCGCCTTCGGGCGCCGCCTGGAGCTCGGCGCCGACGAGCTCCGGCGCATCCGTCACAACGTTCTCGGCGGCACCGCCCCCGTCAACCTGCTCCGCCCCCGCGCCCGCCGGCTGCTGCTCGACGCGCTGTACGCCAGGTCCGGCGCCGCCGGCCGGCACAGCGATCCCGAGCTCGCCGCCGAACTGCGCTCCTCCTTCGACGAGGACGTGTCCACCGAGGACTCCTTCCTCGCCTTCCTGGACGCCTGGTGGCCCGAGCTCACCCCGCGCGGGGTCCTGGAGGCCATGGGCGACGAGAAGCGCCTCGGGCGCTGGGCCCGCCGGATCCTCAACCCCGGCGAGGTGCGCCGGCTCGCCCGCTCGCTGCGCCGCCCCGGCCTCTCGGTGCACGACGTGGCCCTGCTCGACGAGCTGGCCACGCTCCTCGGCACGCCGGCCCGGCCCCGCAAGAAGCGCGAGTACGACCCGCTGGACCAGCTCTCCGGCCTGGAGGAGCTGATGCCGGTGCGCGAGGAGACCCAGCGCGAACGGGCCGAGCGGCTCGCCGCCGAGCGCACCGAGTACGCCCACGTCATCGTCGACGAGGCGCAGGACCTCACGCCCATGCAGTGGCGCATGGTCGGCCGCCGCGGCCGGCACGCCACCTGGACGGTCGTCGGCGACCCGGCGCAGTCCTCCTGGTCCGACCCGGACGAGGCCGCGGCGGCCCGCGACGAGGCCCTGGGCACCCGCCCGCGCCGCCGCTTCGAGCTCACCGTGAACTACCGCAACCCGGCCGAGATCGCCGAGCTCGCCGCCAAGGTCCTCGCGCTCGCGATGCCCGGCAAGGAGTCCCCGAAGGCGGTCCGCTCGACGGGCGTCAAGCCCCGCTTCGTCTCCGTGGAGGACAAGAGCCGGCTGGCCGAAACCGTGCGGTCGGAGGCGGAGCGGCTGCTCTCCGAGGTGGACGGCACGGTCGGCGTCGTCGTCGCCATGGACCGGCGCGCCCAGGCCGCCCGCTGGCTCGCCGGGCTCGGCGACCGGGTGGTGGCGCTGGGCTCCCTGGAGGCGAAGGGCCTGGAGTACGACGCCACGGTGGTGGTCTCGCCCGCGGAGATCGCGGACGAGTCGCCGGCCGGTCTGCGGGTGCTCTACGTGGCGCTGACCCGCTCCACGCAGGCCCTCACGGTGGTCGCGGGCGACCGCGACCTGCCGGACGCCGACGGGGTACCGGACCTGCTGCGGGACTGATTTCGAGTCATCCCGCGCCGGAGGAATCACTTGCCGGGGTGGTTTGTTAGCCTGGTCGTGGCACCGGCTCGATCCAAGCCCCCGGGCCCAACCTTCGTCCCTCAGAGGGACCACTTGCCGCGAGGCGAGCATGGCGGGTCGGTGCCGCTCACGTGTGGAGGCCCTCGTCACCTTCGGGTGACGGGGGCCTCTTCTGTTTCCCCACCGTCTCTCGTATGGTGGAAACTACTTTCCGAAAACGAAACGACCGTATTACCTGCTACCGGCGGGTAGGTGCGACGATCGGAGGGCGCCGCCGGGCAACCAGCCGGGCCGGCGTAGCAACGCAGCTAGGGAAAGAGGAACACGGCCATGGCAACGGCGCCCAGCGTCTCGTACTCGATGACGGTCCGCCTGGAGGTGCCCGCGAGCGGCACCGCGGTCTCCCAGCTCACCACGGCCGTCGAGACCCACGGCGGCTCCGTCACGGGCCTCGACGTGACCGCCTCCGGCCACGAGAAGCTCCGTATCGACGTCACCATCGCCGCGACCTCCACGGCGCACGCGGACGAGATCGTCCAGCAGCTCAGGACCATCGAGGGCGTCGTCGTCGGCAAGGTCTCCGACCGTACGTTCCTGATGCACCTCGGCGGCAAGATCGAGATGGCGTCGAAGCACCCCATCCGCAACCGTGACGACCTGTCCATGGTCTACACCCCGGGCGTCGCCCGCGTGTGCATGGCGATCGCCGAGAACCCCGAGGACGCCCGCCGCCTCACCATCAAGCGCAACTCCGTGGCGGTCGTGACCGACGGCTCCGCCGTCCTCGGCCTCGGCAACATCGGCCCGAAGGCCGCCCTGCCGGTCATGGAGGGCAAGGCCGCCCTCTTCAAGCGCTTCGCCGGCATCGACGCCTGGCCGATCTGCCTCGACACCCAGGACACCGACGCCATCGTCGAGATCGTCAAGGCCATCGCCCCCGGCTTCGCGGGCATCAACCTGGAGGACATCTCCGCGCCCCGCTGCTTCGAGATCGAGGCCCGGCTGCGCGAGGCCCTCGACATCCCGGTCTTCCACGACGACCAGCACGGCACCGCCATCGTCGTGCTCGCCTCCCTCACCAACGCCCTGCGCGTGGTCGGCAAGGGCATCGGCGACGTACGGGTCGTCATGTCCGGTGCCGGCGCCGCCGGTACGGCCATCCTCAAGCTGCTGATCGCGGCCGGCGTCAAGCACGCCGTCGTCGCCGACATCCACGGCGTGGTCCACGCGGGCCGCGAGGACCTGGTCGACGCCACGCCCGACTCGCCGCTGCGCTGGATCGCCGACAACACCAACCCGGAGGGCGTCACCGGCACCCTCAAGCAGGCCGTCGTCGACGCCGACGTCTTCATCGGCGTCTCCGCCCCGAACGTGCTGGGCGCCGAGGACGTGGCCGCCATGGCGGAGGGCGCGATCGTCTTCGCGCTCGCGAACCCCGACCCCGAGGTCGACCCGGCGATCGCCCGCCAGACGGCCGCCGTGGTCGCCACCGGCCGCTCCGACTTCCCGAACCAGATCAACAACGTGCTGGTCTTCCCGGGCGTCTTCCGCGGTCTGCTGGACGCCCAGTCGCGCACCGTGAACACCGAGATGATGCTGGCCGCCGCGAGCGCCCTCGCCGACGTCGTCACCGAGGACGAGCTCAACCCGAACTACATCATCCCGTCGGTCTTCAACGACAAGGTCGCGGGAGCCGTCGCCGGCGCCGTCCGCACCGCGGCGAAGGCCGCCGGCGCGGGCGCCAACCACGGTTCCTCCACGCTGGTCTGACGGGCGGGGAGGCGGCCCGCGGCGCGTGTCGCGGGTCGCCGCACCCGAAACCCGCCTTTAGGGTGGTAGTCCGGCTCCGCACGGTTCGTGAGGAGTCGACGCTACGTCACCACCAAGGGGCACTGGCGCTTTTCGTGTGACCCCAGAGGGTGCCGGATTGGCGTTCCCGCCGCTGGTGGGGGCAGGATGCGGTCTGGGCGCGAGGGTCTGGCACCAGACCCGGGTCCGGGCACTGTCCGAGGGCCCTGGCAGCATCGGCTTCGCAGTGCCCATCATGCGGCCCCGCCGCGTGGCCCGCCTCACAGGCAACCCGCCTCACAGGCAAGAAGAAACACGGGAGTAACGAAATGAACCGCAGTGAGCTGGTGGCCGCCCTGGCCGACCGTGCCGAGGTGACCCGCAAGGACGCCGACGCCGTTCTGGCCGCGCTCGCCGAGACCGTCGGCGAGGTCGTCGCCAAGGGTGACGAGAAGGTCACCATCCCCGGCTTCCTGACCTTCGAGCGCACCCACCGTGCCGCTCGCACCGCCCGCAACCCGCAGACCGGCGACCCGATCAACATCCCGGCCGGCTACAGCGTGAAGGTCTCCGCGGGCTCGAAGCTCAAGGAAGCCGCCAAGGGCAAGTAAGGGCCTGCAGGCAGCGCGCTGAGGCCGCTCAGGCGGCCTGAGGCAAGCGGAGAGGGCGGCCACCCTGTCAGGGGGTGGCCGCCCTCTCGTATGCCCTCAGGGGGCCGGTGGGAGCGCCGGACGGACGCGCTGCGAGGCGCGGCCCCCGGCCCCCTGACGGGGACGGGGGCCGCGCCTCGCAGTCCGGTCAGACGAGCGCGCTGCCCGGGAGCTCGACCTTGGCGCCCAGCTCGACGAGCTTCTCCATGAAGTTCTCGTAGCCGCGGTTGATCAGCTCGATGCCGTGGACCCGGCTCGTGCCCTGGGCCGCGAGGGCGGCGATCAGATACGAGAAGCCGCCGCGGAGGTCCGGGATGACCAGGTCGGCGCCCTGCAGCTTGGTCGGGCCGCTGACGACCGCCGAGTGCAGGAAGTTGCGCTGCCCGAAGCGGCAGTCCGAGCCGCCCAGGCACTCGCGGTACAGCTGGATGTGGGCACCCATCTGGTTCAGCGCGGACGTGAAGCCGAGCCGCGACTCGTACACCGTCTCGTGCACGATGGACAGGCCCGCGGCCTGGGTCAGCGCGACGACCAGCGGCTGCTGCCAGTCGGTCTGGAAGCCGGGGTGCACGTCCGTCTCCAGGGCGATCGCGTTGAGCGAGCCGCCCGGGTGCCAGAAGCGGATGCCCTCGTCGTCGATCTCGAAGGCGCCGCCGACCTTCCGGTACGTGTTGAGGAAGGTCATCATCGAGCGCTGCTGGGCGCCGCGCACGTAGATGTCGCCCTCGGTGGCGAGCGCCGCGGACGCCCAGGAGGCCGCCTCCAGGCGGTCGGAGAGCGCGTGGTGGTTGTAGCCGCCGAGCTTGTCGACGCCGGTGATCCGGATGGTCCGGTCGGTGTCCATGGCGATGATCGCGCCCATCTTCTGCAGAACGCAGATGAGGTCCTCGATCTCCGGCTCCACGGCCGCGTTGGACAGCTCGGTGACGCCCTCGGCCAGGACGGCGGTGAGCAGTACCTGCTCGGTCGCGCCGACGGAGGGGTACGGGAGGGCGATCTTGGTGCCGCGCAGGCGCTGCGGGGCCTCCAGGTACTGCCCGTCCGCCCGCTTCTCGATCGTCGCGCCGAACTTGCGCAGCACGTCGAAGTGGAAGTCGATCGGCCGGCCGCCGATGTCGCAGCCGCCCAGGCCCGGGATGAAGGCGTGCCCGAGACGGTGCAGCAGCGGGCCGCAGAAGAGGATCGGGATGCGGGACGAGCCGGCGTGGGCGTCGATGTCGGCCACGTTGGCGGACTCGACGTGCGTCGGGTCCATGATCAGCTCACCCGGCTCCTCGCCGGGGCGGACCGTCACACCGTGCAGCTGGAGCAGTCCGCGGACCACGCGGACGTCACGGATGTCGGGCACGTTGCGCAGGCGGCTCGGCTCGCTGCCGAGCAGTGCGGCGACCATCGCCTTGGGCACGAGGTTCTTCGCGCCGCGGACGCGGATCTCGCCCTCCAGCGGGGTACCGCCGTGGACAAGCAGTACATCATGGCTGTCTGTGCCGGTCATGAATCTCGCGTTCCGGGTCGTCGGTCGGGTGGCCAGAGAAAAGGGTAAGGGTCAAGGAGACCCCACTTGTATGGCTGAGGGTGCCCCGCGAACGTAATGAATTCGGCACAACACCCTCCGTTCCCGTGATCTTGCGGAGCGTCACCGTCCACTTGTTTCCGACCGCCCTCCGGGAGCCGCGGCTGACCTGCGGTGGCGCACGCCTACCCCGGACCCGGCCGGAGAACCCCCCTAATCGCCGAAGATGCGGGATCATGTGTCGCATGACCGAGGTGTCCTCGCTCACAGGGCGACTGCTGGTCGCCACGCCCGCGCTGGCGGACCCGAACTTCGACCGCGCGGTCGTCCTCCTGCTCGACCACGACGACGAGGGCTCCCTCGGCGTGGTCCTGAACCGGCCGACCCCCGTGACCGTCGGCGACATCCTCGCGCCCTGGGCCGACCTCGCGGGGGAACCCGGCGTCGTCTTCCAGGGCGGTCCGGTCTCCCTCGACGCGGCCCTCGGCCTCGCCGTGATCCCCGGCGACGAGGGTCCACTGGGCTGGCGCCGGGTGTACGGGGCGATCGGGCTGGTCGACCTGGAGACCCCGCCGGAACTCCTCGGGCCGGCCATCGGGGCCCTGCGTATCTTCGCCGGCTACGCGGGCTGGGGCCCGGGCCAGCTGGAGACCGAGCTCGGCGACGGAGCCTGGTACGTCGTGGAGTCCGAGCCCGGCGACGTCTCCTCCCCCCGCCCCGAGACCCTCTGGCGCCAGGTCCTCCGCCGCCAGCGCGGCGACCTGGCCATGGTCGCCACGTACCCGGACGATCCCTCGCTGAACTGAGCCGGGCCGGGCGGCGCCCGGGCCCCGGGTCTTTCAGTACCCTGGAGCGCATGAGCACTCTCGAGCCCGAGCGCGGGGCAGGTACGGGAACCCTCGTCGAGCCGACGCCGCAGGTGTCCCACGGTGACGGCGACCACGAGCGCTACGCCCACTACGTCCAGAAGGACAAGATCATGGCGAGCGCCCTCGACGGCACTCCCGTGGTGGCACTCTGCGGCAAGGTCTGGGTACCGGGGCGCGACCCCAAGAAGTACCCCGTGTGCCCGATGTGCAAGGAGATCTACGAGTCCATGGGCTCCGGCGGAGACAAGGACAAGGACAAGGGCGGCAAGGGCAAGTAGCCGCCGGTCCTCCCGGCGGTCGGGGACGGCCCCCGGCGTGGGGGGGGGCCCGGGGGGGGGGGGGCCCCGCGGGGCCCGGGCCGCGGGGGGGGCGGGGGGGGGGGCCCCCCCGGGCCGGGGGGGGCCCGGGGCCCCCCGGGGGGGGACGCGGAGTAGTTTTGATACCCGC
>NZ_JBIWOU010000012.1:0-161282 GCF_044767915.1 Streptomyces sp. NPDC101191 | reverse complement strand
GTGGCGTGCGCTGTGTCCCGTCCTCTCTCCGCGGTGCCCGCCCCCCCCCCCCCCCCGCGCGCGCCGGGGCCCCCCCCCCCCCCCCGGCGCCCCCCCCCCGGCCGCCCCCCCCACGCCGGGGGCCGTTCTCGTTGCACGGGGTGCTTCCGGCGGTCACAGAGTGGTTGAGACCACTTGTCGCGGTGGTGGTCCGCCCCTAACCTCACGCGTGTTGTGCAGCACGAAACGCCCGTTGCGTATGTTGCAACACTCGCTCGGAGGGGACCCGCCGTGAAGCTTCCTGCCCGCATCGCCGTACCCATCGCCCTGCTGACCCTCGCCGCCTGCGCCCCGCAGACCTCCGGCGGCACCGCCACGACCGACGACAAGAGCGGCACCCTGCGCGTCTGGCTCTTCCAGGAGGTCGACAACAAGCCCAAGGAGAAGGTCGTCGAGCAGGCCGTCGCCGCCTTCGAGCAGCGGCACGCGGGGACGAAGGTCGAGGTCGAGTACATCCCCGTCGACACCCGCGCCCAACGCGTCAAGGCCGCCTTCAACGACCCGAAGTCCGCGCCCGACCTCATCGAGTACGGCAACACCGACACCGCCGGCTACGTCAAGGACGGCGGACTCGCCGACGTCACCGCCGAGTTCGGCGCCTGGGCCGACGCCAAGGACACCGACCCCACCGCCCGCGCCTCCGTCACCGTCGACGGCAAGGTCTACGGCGCCCCGCTCTTCGTCGGCGTCCGCGCGCTCTACTACCGCACCGACGTCTTCAAGGAGCTCGGGCTCACCGCGCCCAAGAGCCAGGACGAGCTCATCGCCACCGCCAAGAAGGTCCGCAAGGCGAAGCCGGAGCTCTACGGGCTCGCCGTGGGCGGCGCCTACACCTACGGCGCCATGCCCTTCATCTGGGCCCACGGCGGCGAACTCGCCACCGTCGAGGGGACGTCGTACAAGGCGGCCGTCAACAGCGCGGCCGCCCGCAAGGGCATCGCCGCCTACACCTCCCTCTTCGGCGACGACAACTGCCCCGCCGCCAAGTGCGCCCAGATGGGCGGCAACGCGACCGTCACCGCCTTCGCCTCCGGCAAGGCCGCCATGGCCATCGGCGGCGACTTCAGCCACGCCGCCGTCGAGGCCGGGGCCGTCAAGGGCAAGTACGCCGTCGTCCCGCTGCCCGGCACCACCCCCGGCTCCATCGCCCCCGCCTTCGCCGGCGGCAACAACCTCGGCGTCCTCAGGAGCACCTCCCACCGCAGCCTCGCCGTCGACCTGATGAAGCAGCTCGCGGGCAAGGACACCCAGGGCCGGCTCTTCGACGCGATGGGCTTCCTGCCCACGTACACCGACGTCCGGCAGCAGGCGGCGCGCAAGCAGCCCTTCGTGAAGCCCTTCATCGACACCCTCGGCGCCGGTGCCAGGTTCGTCCCCGCCTCGCCCGGGTGGGGCCAGATCGACGCCTCGCTCGTGCTCCCGACGATGTTCCAGGAGGTCGTCAGCGGCCGGAAGGACGTGAACGCCGCCTCGGACGCCGCCGCCGGGAAGATGGACGCGGCCTTCGCGGCGGCACGCTGAGCCCGGGACGCCCACGATGACCACCACCGCATCCCCCCGCACGCCCACGGTGCCCGCGGAGGGACCCGCCGGAGCCGCCGGACCCGAGGCCCGGCGGGCCGCCGCCCGCCGCCGCTCCGGCTCCGCCTGGACCCCCTGGCTCTACCTGCTCCCCGCGCTCGCCGTCCTCGGCGCGCTCCTCGTCTACCCCATCTACCAACTCGGCCTGATCTCCTTCCTGGAGTACACCCAGGCCCAGGTCAGCGGCGGAAGGCCGACCTCCTTCAAGGGGCTCGGCAACTACAGCGCGCTCTTCTCGGACCCCCAGTTCTGGCAGGTCCTCCTCGCCACCGTCCTCTTCGCCGCCGCCTGCGTGCTGGTCACCCTCGCCGTCGGCTGCGCGCTCGCCGTGCTCCTCACCCGCGTCCGCGCCCTGCCCCGGCTCGCCCTCATGCTGGCCGCGCTCGGCGCCTGGGCCACGCCCGCCGTCACCGGCTCCACCGTCTGGGTCTTCCTCTTCGACCCCGACCACGGCCCGGTCAACCGGGTCCTCGGGCTCGGCGACTTCTCCTGGACCTACGGGCGCTACAGCGCGTTCGCCCTGGTCCTGACGGAAGTCGTCTGGTGTTCCTTCCCCTTCGTGATGGTCACCGTCTACGCGGGCATCAAGGCCGTCCCGGCCGAGGTCCTGGAGGCCGCCGCCCTCGACGGCGCCTCGCAGTGGCGCATCTGGCGCTCCGTCACGGCCCCCCTGCTCCGGCCGATCCTCGTCGTCGTCACGATCCAGTCGATCATCTGGGACTTCAAGGTCTTCACCCAGATCTACGTGATGACCGGAGGCGGCGGCATCGCCGGCCAGAACCTGGTCCTCAACGTGTACGCCTACCAGAAGGCGTTCGCCTCGTCCCAGTACAGCCTCGGCTCCGCCATCGGCGTCGTGATGCTGCTGATCCTGCTGGCGGTGACCCTGGTCTACCTCCGGCTGCTGCGCCGCCAGGGAGAAGAGCTGTGACCCCCACCGGATTCCGGATCCGCCGTCCCGGCCGCCTCGCCGCCGAGGCCGCCGCCCTCCTCGTCGCCGCCGCCGTGGCGTTCCCGCTCTACTGGATGGTCCTCTCCGCCCTGAAGCCGGCCGGCGAGATCCAGTCGACGACACCCCGGCCGTGGACCCTGTCCCCGTCCCTCGACTCCTTCCGGCGCGTCTTCGAACAGCAGGATTTCGGCCGCTACCTCCTCAACTCCCTGATCGTCGCGGGCTCGGTCGTGCTCGCCTCCGCCGTCATCGCCTTCCTCGCGGCGACCGCCGTCACCCGCTTCCGCTTCCGCTTCCGGACCACCCTGCTCGTGATGTTCCTCGTCGCGCAGATGGTCCCCGTCGAGGCCCTGACCATCCCGCTGTTCTTCCTCATGCGGGACTTCGGCCAGCTCAACACCCTCGGCTCGCTGATCCTGCCGCACATCGCCTTCTCGCTGCCCTTCGCGATCTGGATGCTGCGCGGCTTCGTCAAGGCCGTGCCGGAGGCGCTCGCGGAACAGGCCGCCATCGACGGGGCGAGCCGCACCCGCTTCCTCTGGCAGATCCTCTTCCCGCTCGTCTTCCCCGGCCTCGTCGCGACGAGCGTCTTCTCCTTCATCTCGACCTGGAACGACTTCCTCTTCGCCAAGTCCTTCCTCATCAGCGACACCTCGCAGTCCACCCTGCCGATGGCACTGCTCGTCTTCTTCAAGCCCGACGAGAACGACTGGGGAGGAATCATGGCCGGGTCGACCGTGATGACGGTCCCGGTGCTCGTCTTCTTCGTACTCGTACAGCGCCGCCTGGTCTCCGGACTGGGCGGTGCGGTGAAGGACTGACGCGATGACCCGTGACACCCCCGCACACGACCTGGTCCCCGCTCCCGTACGCGTCGCCGGACCGTACCGCTCCGGCTTCCCGCTGGACCGGGGGACCACCCTGAGCGCCGCCCCCGGCACCGAGACGACCGAGCGGTGGCTGCGCGCCGTACTCGGCGCCGCCTACGGGCTGCCGCTGCGCGACGCGGCGGACGAGGACGCGACGAACAGCATCCGGCTGCGCATCGACCCCGGCCTCGCCCCCGAGGCGTACCGGCTCCACGTCCTGAGCGACCACGTCGTCGAGATCGTCGGCGGGAGCCCGGCCGGGGTGTTCTGGGGCGCGCAGACCCTCCGGCAGCTGCTGGGCCCGGACGCCTTCCGCAGGGCGCCGGTCAGGGCGGGGTCGCAGACCCTCCTGGTGGCGCGGACCATCGAGGACGAGCCCCGCTTCCCCTGGCGCGGCCTCATGCTCGACGTCGCCCGGCACTTCATGCCCAAGGACGACGTGCTGCGGCAGCTCGACCTGATGGCCGCGCACAAGCTCAACGTGCTCCACCTGCACCTCACCGACGACCAGGGCTGGCGCATCGAGATCAAGCGCCACCCGCGGCTCACCGAGGTCGGCGCCTGGCGGGCGCGCACCAAGTGGGGGCACCGGGCGTCGCCGCTGTGGAACGAGACGCCGCACGGCGGCTTCTACACGCACGACGACATCCGCGAGATCGTCGCCTACGCCGCCGACCGGCACATCTCGGTCGTGCCCGAGATCGACGTCCCCGGCCACTCGCAGGCCGCGATCGCCGCGTACCCCGAACTCGGCAACACCGACGTCGTCGACACCACCGCCCTCTCCGTCTGGGACACCTGGGGGGTCAACCCGAACGTCCTCGCCCCGACGGAGGCCGTGCTGCGCTTCTACGAGGGCGTCTTCGAGGAGGTGCTCGACCTCTTCCCGGCGGAGACCTCGCCCTTCGTGCACATCGGCGGCGACGAGTGCCCCAAGGACCAGTGGAAGGCCTCGGCGACCGCCCAGGCCCGGATCGCGGAGCTCGGCGTCGGCGACGAGGACGGGCTGCAGTCCTGGTTCGTCCGGCACTTCGACCGCTGGCTCGCCGACCGCGGGCGGCGGCTCATCGGGTGGGACGAGATCCTGGAGGGCGGACTCGCCGAGGGCGCCGCCGTGTCGTCCTGGCGCGGCTACGCGGGCGGGGTCACCGCCGCCGAGGCCGGCCACGACGTGGTGATGTGCCCCGAGCAGCAGGTCTACCTGGACCACCGTCAGGCCGCCGGCGAGGACGAGCCGATGCCGATCGGCTACGTACGGACCCTGGCCGACGTGTACCGCTTCGAGCCCGTGCCGCCGGGACTCGCGCCCGAGGCCGCCGCCCACATCCTGGGAACGCAGGCCAACGTGTGGACGGAGGTCATGGAGAACCGGGCCCGCGTCGACTACCAGACCTACCCCCGCCTGGCCGCCTTCGCCGAGGTCGCCTGGTCCCGGCTGCCCGCCCCGGAGGAACGCGATCTCGCCGACTTCGAGCGCCGCATGACCACCCACTACGAGCGCCTCGACGCCCTCGGCGTGGACTACCGGCCGCCCGGCGGCCCGCACCCCTGGCAGCGCCGCCCCGGCGTCCGGGGCCGTCCCCTGGAGGGGGCACCCCCGAACGTGTGAGACCACCGGCCTCCCCGGTGTGAGGCAGCTATCCCTCCGGCCTCACCCAAGAGTGGCAAAACGGAAGTTACTGTCACTCGTGGGGCGGCCCGGCACGTCCTGGGCGTCACCGTCCTTCGCGGACCCTCGCGACGTACGGCGCGGAAGATGTGCCAGAGTTGCCACGTCCAGGCTGTGAGCACGTACGGTACGCCCACACAGGCGTGACAGCCGGGGACGGTCGGGGATCACCGGGACACCGGGAAGGGGCAGCGGGTTGACCACGCACGCACCACAGACGGCATCACAGGCGGCGCGGTCCGTGACGCTGCCCACCTCGCTGGACGAGGCCGTGGCGGCGCTCACGGCCATGCCGGCCGCCGTCCCCGTGGCCGGCGGCACCGACCTGATGGCCGCCGTCAACCGAGGTCAGCTGCGCCCCGCCGGCCTGGTCGGCCTGAGCCGGATCAACGAGATCCGCGGCTGGCAGTACCAGGACGGCCACGCCCTCCTCGGCGCCGGCCTCACCCACGCCCGGATGGGCCGCCCCGACTTCGCGGCCCTCATCCCCGCCCTGGCCGCCGCCTCGCGCGTCGCGGGACCGCCGCAGATCCGCAACGCCGGCACCCTCGGCGGCAACATCGTCTCCGCCGCGCCCACCGGGGACTCGCTGCCGGTGCTGGCCGCCCTGGAGGCCGAGCTCGTCGTCGTCGGCCCGCTCGGCACCCGCGAGCTGCCGGTCAGCCACCTGCTGGCCGGGCGCGACCTGCTGGCCCCCGGCGAGCTGGTCGCCTTCGTACGCGTCCCCCTCCTGCACGCCCCGCAGGTCTTCCTCAAGGCCACCGGCCGCACCGGCCCGGCCCGCGCCTCCGCCTCGGTCGCCGTCGTCCTCGACCCGGCACGTCGCGGGGTGCGCTGCGCGGTCGGCGCGATCGCGCCGATGCCGCTGCGGCCGCTGGAGGCCGAGCAGTGGATCGCCTCGCTGGTGGACTGGGACGCGGAGCGGGGACTGGCCCCGGAGGCGCTGGCGGCGTTCGGCGAGTACGTCGCCGCCGCGTGCATTCCGGACCCGCAGGGCGACGAGCAGTTGCCCCCGGCCGTACTGCACCTGCGGCGCACCGTCGCCGCGCTGGCCCGACGGGCACTGGGGAGGGCGCTGTCGTGAGCGACGCACACAAGGGTCAGGGCGGCTGGGAGCCGATCCCGCAGAGCGAGGGCTACGACGGCGACGCGACGGCGTTCGTGCAGCTGCCGCCCGAGTTCATGCTGGAGGGCACACCGCTGGAGGCCCCCGGCCACGGCTACGTGCCGCCGATGATCGTCCCGCTGACGCCGCTGTCGGCGGACCCGTCGGCCGCCGACCCGTCGGCGACGGGCACCTGGGCCGTGCAGCAGCCGATGACGGGCGGGAGCGCCCCGCAGGCCGCCGGCCACGAGACCTCCGGTCACGGGGCCTACTCCCAGGAGACGTCCGGCCACGAGGCCTTCACCCAGGAGACGTCCGGCCACGAGGCCTTCACCCAGGAGACGTCCGGTCACGGGGCCTACCCCCAGGAGACGTCCGGCCACGGGGCCTTCACCCAGGACCACTCGGCGCACGATCACACGGCGCACGGCCTCCCGGCCCACGACCTCCCGGCCCACGATCACGCCGTCCAGGATCACGCCGTCCAGGATCACTCAGTCCACGATCTCTCCGTCCAGGAGCAGACGGGGCAGTGGACCATCCCGACCGTCGAGGGCGACGCCGAGGCCCTGGAGGACTCGGGCGAGTACACGACCTCGCGGCTGGCGCAGTACGCGAGCAGCGCGCCCGCGACGCTGCCGGGCGGCGCCCCGGCGCCGTGGGCGGTGCCGGCGCCGGAGGCCGCCGGGGACTCCGCTCCGCAGCACCTGTCGGAGCCGGAGCAGGCGGCCGCGCCCGAGGGGGAGAGCGAGCCCGACCACACGGCCGTGCCCGATCACCCCGCCCCGGCCGACCACGCGGCCGACCCGGAGCCCGGGCCGGAGGGGTGGGAGCCCGAGACCGTCCCGTCCGCCCCGGCCGACCACGCCCCCGTCGACCACCTCGACCCGGCCGACCACGCTCCTGCCGACCATCTGGACCCGGTCGAGCACGCCCCCGTCGACCATCTGGACCCGGTCGAGCACGCCCCCGTCGACCCCTTCGAGGCGATCGACCACGCCGCCCTCGACGCGGTCGTCCCGGTTCCCGTCGACATGTCGATCGACAGCGACGAGCACCCCCACACCTCGTACACCCTCCGCGTGAACGGCGCCGACCGGCCCGTCACCGACTCCTGGATCGGCGAGTCGCTGCTCTACGTCCTGCGGGAGCGGCTCGGCCTCGCCGGAGCCAAGGACGGCTGCTCGCAGGGCGAGTGCGGCGCGTGCAACGTGCAGGTCGACGGCCGGCTCGTGGCCTCCTGCCTGGTGCCCGCGGCGACCGCCGCCGGGTGCGAGGTACGGACCGTCGAGGGCCTCGCCGTGAACGGCGAGCCGTCCGACGTGCAGCGGGCGCTGGCCAAGTGCGGGGTGCAGTGCGGCTTCTGCATCCCGGGCATGGCCATGACCGTGCACGACCTCCTGGAGGGCAACCACGCTCCGACCGAGCTGGAGACCCGCCAGGCGCTGTGCGGCAACCTGTGCCGCTGCTCCGGCTACCGGGGCGTCCTCGACGCCGTCAAGGAGGTCGTCGCCGGGCGCGAGGCCGAGGCCGGCGACGAGGCCCGCATCCCGCACCAGATCCCCCACCCGCACGACGGAGGCACGGCGTGACCAGCGACACGACGACCACGGAACCGGCGGACCTCGGTCCCGGCGCCGGTCCCGGCCTCGGTCTCGGCGTCTCGCTTCGGCAGGCCGACGCGCGGGCGAAGACCGAGGGCACCTTCCCGTACGCCTCCGACCTGTGGGCCGAGGGCCTGCTGTGGGCCGCGATCCTGCGCTCCCCGCACCCGCACGCCCGCATCGTGTCCATCGACACGACGGCCGCGGCCGAGATGCCGGGGGTACGGGCCGTGGTGACCCACGCCGACGTGCCCGGCGCCGCCACGTACGGCCGCCAGGTCGCCGACCGCCCGGTCTTCGCCTCCGACCTGGTCCGCCACCACGGCGAGGCCATCGCCGCCGTCGCCGCCGACCACCCGGACACGGCCCGCCTCGCGGCGGCCGCCATCGCGGTCGAGTACGAGATCCTCGACCCCGTCACCGACCCCGAGAAGGCCTTCGCCGCGGAGCCGCTGCACCCCGACGGCAACCTGATCAGGCACATCCCGCTGAGCTTCGGCGACCCGGAGGCCGCCGGCGAGATCGTGGTCGAAGGCCTGTACCGGGTGGGCCGCCAGGACACCGCCCCGGTGGGCGCGGAGGCCGCGCTGGCCGTGCCGCGCCCCGACGGCGGCGTCGAGCTCTACACCGCGTCGACCGACCCGCACACCGACCGCGACCTCGCCGCGGCCTGCTTCGGCCTGCCGCCCGAGCAGGTCAAGGTGGTCGTGACCGGTGTCCCCGGCGCGACCGGCGACCGCGAGGACCCGGGCTTCCAGATCCCGCTGGGCCTGCTCGCGCTGCGCACCGGATGCCCGGTCAAGCTCACCGCCACCCGCGAGGAGTCCTTCCTCGGCCACGCCCACCGCCACCCCACCCTGCTGCGCTACCGCCACCACGCGGACGCCGAGGGCCGGCTGGTGAAGGTGGAGGCACAGATCCTGCTGGACGCGGGCGCGTACGCCGACTCGTCGGCCGAGTCGCTCGCCGCCGCGGTGTCGTTCGCCTGCGGTCCGTACGTCGTCCCGCACGCCTTCGTCGAGGGCTGGGCCGTCCGGACGAACAACCCGCCGTCGGGGCACGTCCGCGGCGAGGGCGCGATGCAGGTGTGCGCGGCGTACGAGGCGCAGATGGACAAGCTCGCCGCCAAACTGGGCCTGGACGCGGCGGAACTGCGCATGCGCAACGTGCTGGCCACGGGCGACATCCTGCCGACCGGCCAGACCGTGACCTGCCCGG
Organism: Streptomyces sp. NPDC101191; assembly: GCF_044767915.1. NCBI lineage: Bacteria > Bacillati > Actinomycetota > Actinomycetes > Kitasatosporales > Streptomycetaceae > Streptomyces > Streptomyces sp. NPDC101191. Next base: position 152,245 of record NZ_JBIWOU010000012.1, on the reverse strand, counting down.
CGCCGGTGGCGGAACTCCTCGCGGCCGTACGGGACTTCCCGCTGCCGCAGCTGCCCATGGACGCCCCGGAGGAGGACTGGCTGCTGCCCGGCGGCCCGGACGGCGCGGGCGAGCCCGGCGCCGTCCGGCGCGGCGTCGGCTACGCGCTCGGCATGGTGCACATGCTGGGCGCCGAGGGCACCGACGAGGTCTCCACGGCGACCGTCCGGGTGCTGGACGGCGTGGCGACCGTCATCTGCGCGGCCGTCGACACCGGCTCCGGCTTCTCGACCCTGGCCCGCCAGATCGTCCAGGAGACCCTGGGCGTCGACGAGGTCCACGTGGCCCCCGTCGACACCGACCAGCCCCCGGCGGGCGCCGCCACCCACGGCCGGCACACCTGGGTCTCCGGCGGCGCGGTCGAGCGCGCGGCGAAGATGGTCCGCACCCAGCTGCTGCAGCCGCTGGCCCACAAGTTCGGCATGTCGACCGAGCTCCTCCAGATCAGCGACGGCAAGATCACCTCGTACGACGGCGTCCTGTCCACCACGGTCATGGAGGCCATGCAGGGCAAGGAACTCTGGGCCACCGCCCAGTGCCGCCCGCACCCCACCGAGCCCCTCGACGAATCCGGACAGGGCGACGCCTTCGTCGGCCTCGCCTTCTGCGCGATCCGCGCGGTGGTGGACGTCGACGTCGAACTGGGCGCGATCCGGGTCGTCGAGATGGCCGTCGCCCAGGACGTCGGCCGCATCCTCAACCCGGCCCAGCTCGCCACCCGCATCGAGGCGGGCGTCACCCAGGGCGTCGGCGCCGCCCTCACCGAGAACCTGCGCACCGCCCGCGGCCTGGTCCGCCACCCCGACCTGACCGGCTACGCCCTCCCGACCTCCCTGGACGCCCCCGACATCCGCATCGTGAAGCTCGTCGAGGAACGGGACGTCGTCGCCCCGTTCGGCGCCAAACCGGCCAGCGCGGTCCCCGTCGTCACCTCCCCCGCCGCGGTCGCCTCCGCGGTCCGCGCCGCCACCGGCCGCCCCGTCAACCGCCTCCCGATCCGGCCGCAGGCGGCGGTGGTGACGGGCTGAGGGGCGGTTCCGCACCCTTGCGGAGAACCCGGCGCGTGTGGCCAAGTCGTAACAGCGAAAGGGCTGTTGGGCGTGCAACCGGGTGATGCGCGTTGTCCGTCGTCCTGACTACAGTGACGTACGGACTTCGGCTCGGCTCGTCGGTTCACGGGGGAGGAGCACCAGGCGTGGAAGCTTATGTGGACGGTGCGGGGGGCGCCTACGCCATGCGTGGCATGAGCAGGGAGGCGCTGCTCTACAACTCCGAGTCCATGATGGAGTTCAAGAAGGGCGTCGACGAGATGATCGTCGACCTCCTGGCCTCCCCGGCGGCTCCCAAGACCATGGGATCCGACCAGGTGGCCCGCAGCCAGTTCGGCGGGGGCGGCGCCGCCTGGATCGAGGCGAACGAGATCTTCTCGTCGTACAAGGACGTGCTCGCGGAGCTGACGAGGCTTTCCGGGCTCCTGTCCGACTGCCTGGAGGGCATGGGCATCGCCGTCGGCATCTCCAAGAACGGCATGGAGGAGACCGACGCGGACATCCGGAGCAAGATGCTGGCCATCAGCCGGCGCACGACGGATGCCAAGTCCGAGGCCGACAAGAAGGCCGGCTACGACACGACGCCCTCCGGCAAGCCGGAGGGGACGGACACCACTGTGCCGCAGCCGCCGCCGGTTTCCGCCGGCGGGCCGAAGCCCACCGAGACGGCCGGCGGCGACGCCGACCTCGGCTGACGGGCGCAGGGGCTCGGGGACACGGGGACACGGGGAAGGGGTGACTCTCGATGGAGCAGAACGACAACAGCGGGGGCGGCAGCGGGACAGACTTCCGCTCCATGCCGCACCAGCAGATGATCGACTGGCTGGACGAGGCCAGCAGCTTCTACGTGCGCGACGCGAGCGACCGCCTGACGCGGGCCGCGAAGAAGATGCGGGAGATCGCGGACGAACTGAAGAAGCGGCCCGGCGGCGTCCAGTGGGAGGGAGCGGCCGAGACGGCGTTCCTGGAGTGGACGACCAGCCTGGCCAGCACCACCCACAGCCTCGCCGACTACAGCACCCACTCGGCGACCTGGCTCACCCAGGCCGCCGACGCGATCGCCGCCGCCCAGAGCGCCATCCCGCGCTACACCTCGGTCGCCCAGGCCAAGGAGAACCTGGAGGCGGCGCGGAAGTACCACAATGACCCCGACTCCCAGACGATCGCGCGCAACGCACGCTCCCAGATGGCGCCGGAGGGCGCCGACGCGGCCGCGATCAAGGCGAAGGAAGAGGCCAACAGGCAGGCGGCCGCCGCGGAGATGGAGCGGCTCTCGGGCACGTACCAGTGGTCGAGCCTGCAGATGAAGAGCTTTCAGATGCCGTCGTTCCAGCCGCCGCCGGAGGCGTTCGTGCCGAAGGGCGCCGATGCCCGGGACGACTCCTCCTTCATCGGATCCACGACCCGGAGCGAGAGCCGGTCCACGGGAACGGACACCGGCACGACCACGGGGCACACGCAGTCGGAGACCCGGTCGCTGCCCGACGCCAACGTTGTGCCGCCGACGCGTGACACCGGCGGGCCCACCCAGGTCGTCCGGCCCGACCTGCCCGCCGATCTGGGCATCGACAGCGTGAACACGCTGCCTCCGCCCACGACCGGCACGCCGCCGACCACCGGCACGCCTCCCACCACCGGTCAGCCGCCGAGCACCACGGTGACGCCGCCGTTCATCGCCCCGCCGGGGCCGGTGAACCTGCCGCCCACGACGGGCAGGACGGGCCCGCTCCCCGGTCCGCCGGTCAGCGGCACCACGAAGACGCCTCCGCTCCCGGGCATGCGGGGCGGCCCCGGTCCGACCGCCCCGCTGCCGGGGATGCCCCGCGAGGGCATCACCGGCGGTCGGCCCGTGCCGAACACCCCCGGCCGCACCCCCACCGGACTTCCGCGCAGCACGGTGATCGGAAGTGAGCCGGCCTCCGGGCGCACCGGCACCGCTCCCGGCCGCGGCCCCATGGGCGGTCCCGGCATGGGCGGTCCCGGCGGTGGCCAGAGCGGTATCAGCGGCGGGCGTCGCCTCGCCTCCGAGCCGGGCGGTGTGGTCGGCGGGCGGGCCCAGCGGCCCGGCACGCCGAACGCCAGGCCGTTCACGCCCGGCGGTTCGGGGCTCGTACGCGAGGGCGGGCAGGGCGCCGTTCCCCTGGGCCGAGGCGGTTCCGTACCGGCCGCCGAACGCGAGGAGGAGCGGGGCGAGCGCCCCGACTACCTTGTCGAGGACGAAGAGACCTGGCAGCAGGGCGGCCGCCGCGTGGCGCCGCCCGTCATCGACTGATCGGCGCGAGGAAGCAGATGCGTACCAGCGGTATTCGACGGAGCCGGGCCAGGAACATCGCCTCGGCCGGCCTGGGCATGCTGCTGGTGGGCATCGCTTCCGTTCCCGCGCACGCGGAGTCGATCCGTGCCCAGCAGTGGCAGCTGGACATCATGCATGCGGAAGAGATCTGGCAGATCAGCAAGGGGGAGGGCGTCACGGTCGCCGTGATCGACTCCGGCGTCGACAGGGACAATCCCGACCTCAGGGGCCAAGTCCTCGAAGGGAAGGACTTCGCGACGGATCGACCGGGTGACGAGTTCACCGACTACACGGGGCATGGGACCGGCATGGCCGGCCTCATCGCAGGAACCGGGAGGCGCGAGGGCGGGAACGGAGCCTTCGGGCTGGCGCCGGGCGCCCGGATCCTGCCGATCCGGGTCACCGGGCTCGACGCAGGCGAGCTCAGCCAGCAGGACGGCGACGAGCAGTTCAACCGCAACGTGCCGCCGGCGATCCGGTTCGCCGCCGACTCCGGGGCGAAGGTCGTCAACATCTCCCTGGGCGTCGGCACGGGTTCGCAGGAACTCGCGGAAGCGGTGAAGTACGCGCACGACAAGGGAGCGCTGGTCTTCGCCGCGGTGGGCAACAGCGGCGACAAACTGAACAAGCCGGAGTACCCCGCCGCGACCCCCGGAGTCGTCGGCGTCGGCGCCATCGACCGGAAGCTGACCCGGGTCAAGAACTCGCAGTACGGCCCCCAGGTCGATCTCGTGGCCCCCGGCAAGGACACCGTGCACGCCTGTGGCGGCGGAACCGGTCTGTGCAAGTCGACCGGCACCAGTGACGCCACCGCCCTGGCCTCCGCCGCTGCTGCGCTCGTCTGGGCCGAGCACCCCGACTGGACCAACAACCAGGTCCTCAAGGTCATGCTCAACACCGTCGCCGCGCCCGATGACGGGGGCGGCCGCAACGACTACATCGGCTACGGCGCCATCCGGCCCCTGCGCGCCCTGAAGACCCCCGGCGATCCCGGTCCCGCCGGGGTGCGCCCCCTTCCGGACCTGCCGGCGGCGACAAGCGCCTCGCCCTCGACCGCACCGATCACGACGAGCCCCGCGCCCGCGGCCCCACAGGCGGACGAGGCCGCGGACGGGAGCGGGACCGGGCTGTGGATCGGGCTCGGCATCGGGGCGGCCGTGCTGCTCGGGGCGGCCGTCGCGGTGCCGGTGCTGCGCTCGCGGCGCGGCTGATCCGGTCCGGGGAGCGCGGTCGGCTCAGCTCCCGAACACCGGCATCGCCACCACCCGCCCGCCACGGGTGGCGAAGACGCGGTGGGCGTCGCTCGCGAGCCGGTAGGTGCCGGAGCGTTTCATCTCGACGTCGAAGTAGAAACGGTGTGTCTTCTTGTCGATGACCCGCAGATGGCTGTCGTCGGGCGCCACGAGCCAGACCGTGGCGCCCTCGACGGCCGGGGCGGTGAGGCTGCCGCCGATCTCGTCGAGCACCTCGTACCAGTCCGAGACGGCGAAGTCGACGTCGGGCATCGTGCGGTAGCGGTAGGCGTTGTAGCCGTTGACGGCGTAGACGACGCCTTCCTCGGCGGTGGGGCTGCCCCAGCCCAGGACACTGGCGCTCGCGGCCTCCTCGCTCCAGAGGACGGTGCCGTTGTCGAGCCTGCGGGCCGTCAGGTGGCTGCCGGAGAGGTAGACGACGGCGCCGTCGACGGCAGGCGTCGCCCCGTTGGTGCCCTGCCCCTGGTCCTTCCAGGCGGTCTTGCCGGTGCGGGTGTCGACGGCGACGACGCGTCCGTCGAGCCCGTTCACCACGAGCCGGTTCGCGCCGACGGCGGCCGTGGCGGGGCTTCCGGCGGTGCTGGGGGACGCGAGGGGGACCGTCCACGTGGTGGCGAGCGTCCAGGCGTCGACGGCGCGGAGTTCGTTCTCCGTGGTCACCAGGTAGACGTGCCGGGCGTCCGCGGCGAGCAGATGGGCGGCGGACGCCTCCGTCCGCCACACGGGCCGGCCCGTCGAGGCGACGAAGGCATGGAGGACGCCGGCTTTGTCGACACCGACGACGAGGCGGCCCGCGACGGACACGAAGCCGGCCCGCGCCTCCATGTCCGGGGCCTGCCAGCGCTGCTTGCCGTCCGCGACCGCGAGGGCCGCGAGCCCGCCCGCCTTGGCGTGGACGACCAGCACGTCACGGACCGGCAGCGGCGCGCGGCCCTCGGGATCCGTCACGTCGAGCGGGCCCCACAGCGGCTTCGGCGCCTCGCCCGCCTTGGTGTCGATGAGCGAGATGAACGGCGCCGCAGGGGTTGCCGCTGCGGCGGGCACCTCGGCGTCGTAGTTCGTGGGCTCGCCCCCGCCCCTGGTCAGCCACCAGGCTCCGGTGCCGGCACCGGCCACGAGGACGCCCGCACCGACGGCGAGGAAGCGCCGCCGGGACGTCGCCCGGGGCACCGCGGCCGAGGGGACGGTGGCGGTGGACGCGGCGGCCAGGTCCTTGACCGCCGCCTCACGCCGGCCGATGTCCTCGGCGAGCGGCCCCTTGCGCCACGCACGCTCGGCGCCCTTGGGCGCCGTGACGGCCGCCGTGATCTGGGCGGTGGAGGGGCGCAGCGCCGGGTCCTTGGCCAGGCACGGGGCGACGAGTTGTTGCAGGGCGGGCGGGACCTGGCTCATGTCCGGGTTCCCGTGGACGACTTCGTACTGGACGGCCGCGATGTTCGACGCGTCGAAGGCGCGTCGGCCGCTCGCCGCGAAGACGAGCACCGCGCCGAGCGAGAAGACGTCCGAGGCCGGACCGACCCGTCGGCCCAGGACCTGCTCCGGCGCCCCGTAGCCCGGTGTCACCGGGATCTGGCCGGTGGTCGTCAGCGTCAGGCCGTGCTCGGGGCGGGCGATGCCGAAGTCGATGACCCTCGGACCGGACGAGGTCAGCACGATGTTCGCCGGCTTGAGGTCGCGGTGGACCAGACCGGCCGCGTGGATGTCGTGGAGCGTACGGGCGAGGAAGTGGCCCAGGGCGCGGACGGTGGGCTCGTCCATCGGCCCGTACGCCTCAACGGCCTCGTCCAGCGTCGGTCCGGCGAGGAACTCGGCCGCGATCCAGGGCCGACCGCCCTCCGTCCGGGCGCCCAGGACCCGCGCCACGCCCTTGCTGGTGACGGCGCGCGCCATCTCCGCCTCGCGGACGAAGCGCTGGGCGAGCCCCTGGTCGTGGGCGAGTTCGGGGCGGAGGACCTTCACGGCGGCGGGGCGACCGGAGTCGTCCTGACCGAGGTAGACCTTGCCCATGCCGCCCTCGCCGAGGACGCCGAGGAGACGGTACGGGCCGAGGCGGAGCGGATCGCCGGTGGCGAGGGGCTGCATGGTCACTGCGATGCCTTCCGGGATCGGCGGGCGGGCCGGGGGACGGGGCGATGGACGGGGCGATGGACGGTCGGTGGTCTCGTCGGTGGACGGGCACGGGGCGCCGGACGGATCGGCGGAGCGGGCGGGCGGACGAGAGCGGACGGATCGGCTGTGCGGACGGGCGGACGGGCGGACGGGCGGACGAGAGCGGACGGGATCGGCGGGAGCAGACCGGCGGACGAGAGGCGATGGGATCGGCGGGAGCGGACGGGCCGACGAGAGCGGATGGCGGCGCCGGTGCAGGCGGGAGTGGGCAGGAGCTGACGGCGGCGCCGGGCAGGAACGGACGGGAGCGGCAGGAACGGAGGGGAGCGGACGGGAGCGGACGGGAGCGGGAACGGACGGGAGCGGCCGGGGAGGAGACCGGCAACAGCGCGGCGGGCACGGGTGTCACGCCAAGGGGATCGCCACCGCCGTGGTCTCCCCGGCGCCGATGATCCGTTTGCCGCTCCGGTCCACCACGTACCGGGTGGCGTCCGTGGAGAACACCCAGGCCGAGCGGCGGGTCTGGAGGTCCACCGCGCTCAGCCCACCCCGCACGGGAGCGTAGACGTACTTCTCGCCCACCACCGGCACGACCGCGAGGAGCGGTGTCAGCGCGCGGGCCGCCGGGGCCTCCTGCCAGCGGCGGGCGCCCTTGTCGGCGCTGACCGCGATCAGGCCGCGGTCGCCCTCCGTGGCGTACACCAGACCACCGGCGACCACGGGCAGGCCGTAGAAGAGGCGGCCCTCACGGTGCTCCCAGGCGACGCCGCCGTCGCTGAGCCGCACAGCGCGCAGCCGGCTGCCGCCCAGGTAGACATGGGTGGCGTCGGTGGCCAGCTCCCCGGGGTACGGCATCCGCTCCCCGCTGTTCTCCGGCATCGGGACGCTCCGCCGCCACAGCCGGGCGCCGGTGCGGGCGTTGCGCGCCTCGACGACGTACGCGTCGGGGAAGACCTTGCTGGTGATCGTGATCAGCCGGCCGGAGCGGACCACCGCGAGCTGGATCCTGTCGGCGTCGTCGTCCGCGACGCGCCAGGCCTCCTTGCCCGTCCGCAGGTCGACGGCCAGCAGGTGCCAGCCCTTCTCCTTCTCGTCCACGGAGTCGTCGCGGCCGCCCCGCTGCGAGGCGGCGTACAGCATGCCGTCGGAGGCGGTGAGCAGGTGCGTGTACAGGGTCGATCCGTCGAAGCCCGGGACGTCGATGCGCCGGACCGCCTGCTTGGGCTCGCGGGCAGCGTAGGTCTCGATCTGCAGGACGCTGGGTCCCTCGACGCCGCCCTGCGAGATGTAGAAGCGCGTGCCGTCCGAGGTCACCTGCCGGGGGCGCGCCACCGAGTTGGTCTGCCACAGCTCCTTGCCGGTCTTCACGTCCCGGACCCGGAACATCGCGGTCTCCACGAATCCGGCCACGTCTCCGCCCGGACCCGTGGCGAGGAAGGGCGTGACGATCTGGTCGCGGTCCGAGGCGTCCGTGCGCCACAGCGGTGCCGGTGCGCCGTCCGAGGCGGTGGGCGTCGTCACGGGTGCCGACGGTCCAGAGGAGGGACCGGAAGCACCGCCGCCGGGCGCCTCGTCGTCGGACGACAGCAAGCTCCAGGCACCCCCGGCGACGGCCGCCGAGCCCAGCACGGCGCCGCCGCCGAGCGTGAGCAGACGGCGCCTGGAGGTCCCCGAGGGCCGGGGTGGCAGGGTGGCGTATGGATCACCCTCCGGGGTCGCCAGCCGGGGCGGGTGGGGGTGCCAGACGTCGGTGGCGCGGCGGGCGACGGCCGTCAGTACGGCCGGGGGCAGGTGGTCGGCGAACTCGCCGTGACCGTCGTGGAGTTCGGCGATCAGGGTGTCCGTGGCCGGGCGCGCCGCGGGGTCCTTGGCGAGGCAGGCGGTCAGGAGGGGGAGAAGGGACGGCGGGAGGGCGGACAGGGCCTCCGGGTCGGGATCGGCGTAGCGGACGCGGTAGAGGAGGTCCGCGGCGGCGCCCGTGCCGAAGGGAGGACGCCCGGTCGCCGCGAACACCAGGACTCCGGCGAGCGCGAACACGTCGCCCGCCGCGGTGTGTTCCTGGCCGGAGGCCTGCTCCGGGGACATGTACGCCGGGGTGCCGGCCGCCGCGCCCGTGGAGGTGAGCCGCTCGTCGCCGGCGGCGCGGGCGATGCCGAAGTCGATCACCTTCGGGCCGTGGGCGGTGACGAGGATGTTGGAGGGCTTCAGGTCCCGGTGCACCACGTCGGAGGAGTGCAGCTGACGCAGCGCCCCGGCGAGCGCGGCGCCCACGGCTCGGACCGTCGGCTCGGGGAGCGGGCCCGCGAGGGCGACCGCCTCGTCGAGCGGCGGGCCGAGCACGTACTCGGTGGCCAGCCACGGGGTCTCGGCCAGCGGGTCCGCGTCGAACACGGCCGCGCCGTGCCGGTCGCCGATGATGCGGGCCGCGTCCGTCTCCAGGCGGAAGCGGCTACGGAACGCGGGGTCGGCGGCCAGCCGGGCGTGCACCGTCTTCAGGGCGACCGTGCGGCCGCCCGGCGAGCGCGCCAGGTAGACCGTGCCCATGCCGCCCGAGCCGAGCCGGGCGAGCAGGCGGTACGCGGCGATGGCCGACGGGTCGTCGTGGGTGAGGGGCGAGAGCATCGGTCAGTCGGTTCCCGGTTCCATGGGTGGTCAAGAGCCGCTGGTGGCGGGCAGATCGGCCGCGAGGAGCGACGCCGACTGGTGGGCCAGCGCCGCCACCACCCGGGCGGGCAGCCAGCCCGGCGTCAGCAGCGAGGCCGCAGAGCCGAGCACCGTGCCGTGCGGGGCCGGCGGGGCGAGAGCGGTCAGCAGGGCGGCGGCGGCCGGGCGCTGCGCCGGGTCGCGGGTCAGACACGCGGAGACCACCGACCGCAGGGAGTCCGGCAGTTCGGAGCGCTCCGGGACGGTGTGCCCCGTCGCCGCGTACGCGAGCACCGCGCCCAGCCCGTACACGTCTCCCGGCGTCCCCGGCACCGCGCCGGCCGCCGCCTCCTCCGGGGCCTGCGCCTCCCGGTCCACCCGGTCCGTGGCCCGTGCCGTTCCGAAGCCCGTCAGTCGCGGCCCGTCCGCCGTCAGCAGCACGGCGGCCGGCGCCACCCCCGCATGCGTCACACCCTGCGCGTGCAGCGCCGCGATCGCCTCGGCGATCGCCGCCCCGATCACCCGGACCGTTCCCTCGGGCAACGGCCCGCCGTGCACGGCCAGGGCGACGGGGAGCGGGAGGGCGGGGGAGTAGGGCTGGGTGAACCAGGAGCCGCCGGCACCGTCGGCGCCGCCGACCGCCTGGACCGGCAGGGTCCAGGGCGCCGTCACCCGCTGGGCCGCCTCGGCCTCGGCGCGGAAGAGGTCCGGGTCGGCGCCGGGGTGCGGGGCGCTGAACAGCACCGTACGGTCACCCTCCGCGGACCTGGCGACGAAGCGGCGGTACGGAGTCGTGGGGGACGCGGCGGTCGACGCCGACTCGGGCGGGTCGAGGCGCGTGACGAGACGGTACGGCCGTTCCATGTGCGAATCCCCCTGTCGTTCCCCCTGAGGAGGGAGAGCCTACTCAAGGGGCGGCGGGGTCCGACCCGGGTGGTCGGGTCGGGCGGCGGTGGTCGCGCCGGGCACTGCGAGGGTACCGGCCGGTTTACGAGTGGAACCGATGGTGAGCTCCTGCGAAGATTGCGGAAGAGGGGGGTCGGCCTTGTCTCCAGGTGTCATCTGTACGTGACCGCCCGGAAGTTGTGCCCACCCGTAGTCCACCACGCTTGCTGAAGTGAAGCCTTCCGGGGGAAAGATGTCGTTCGACGAAGAGTGGCGCCAGGTGCGCGGGACGAGAAGGACCGGCATGCGGACGGTCATCACGAGGACCGGCATGCGGACGGTCATCACGAGGACCGGCATGCGGACGGTCGTCACGAGGACCGGCACGGCCGTGGCGGCGGTGATCGTGCTCGCCGGCTGTTCGAACGGCGGCGCGGAGCCCGAGGAGCCGAAGGGCAAGGCCGCCGCCGAGGTGTGCGGAGGGTTCGCCAGAGAGGCCGCCACGACGGCGGCGCTGAAGGCGGTGACAGGGGCGGACCGCTTCGGCGAAGGTCTCTCCGACCGCGACAAGGCCCTGACGGGGCTCCGCGACGCCGTCCGGTCGGGCCAGGAGAATCCGAACCGCCCCCAGGGCTACACCTACTGTCGTCTCCGGCCCGCCGGTCAGGAGGAGCAGGACGTCCAGGTCGTCGTGAACGGCGTGGACGAGGCACCTGGGAGGGACGAGAGGCTCGCGCACACGACCACCTGGTTCACGACGGGGGAGCAGGCCTTCGCGACCGCCGGCCACGCCGAAGTGTTCTTCCTCTGTCGTCCCGAGCCTCCCGCGAAGGGGACCGTCATCGCCACGGACGCCCGCGCGTTCCCCGGTTCCGAGAAAGGCGATCTGCGCCGGCGGAGCCAGCTGATCACGCTCGCCAACGCCGCCGCCCGGCAGGTCTCCAAGGACCTCGGCTGTGCCGACGACCGTCTGGCACCCGGAGTGCCGGCCCCGGTGCCCGCCTCGCCTGGCACCTCCTGAGCGGGCGCCGACGGGTTCTCGCCACGCTGGTCGAGGTCGTGTCGGCCACCGTCGATGCCGGTGACGCCGGAGACATGACGGACTCGCCGTCCCCGAAAGAGTGGCTCCGCCCGGCGCGACGGCCGGTGGCCTTTCAGGGAGTGCGTTCTGCCGCCGGATCGGTGTTGACGCGGACCCCGCCGCGCGGCCGTTCACCTGAGTAGCCTCTGGCGCTCCGGCGGCGAAGACGCCGCCGCGTCGTGCGGGTGACCGTTGGGGGAGTCGTGTCCTTCGAAGAGGAATGGGCCGCGGAACGGAGCGCGGCCGCGCACCGGGTGGGCATGAGGCTCAACCAGCTGTCTCCCGGCCCCGGCAGCGGCAACGGGGGCGCCGACCTGTGGGTGGACCGGAGCCATCTCGGCGCCATCGGGCACGCCGCCTTCCAGCTGCACGGCCGGCTGCTGAAGGACGGCAACCACGCGCGTACGGACACGTCGGAGGCGGCCGCCGGCCTGTCCGGGAACGGCTTCCGCACCGGCTCGGCCATGGCGACCGTCCAGGAGACCTGGGCCTCCCAGCTCGGCACCCTTCTCTCCGCCTGCGCACACATCTCCAACCACCTCGACCACAGCGCGCGCGCCCACGCGAAGGACGACGAGGAGATCAGAACGGCCCTCTCCGTGTCGAAGATCAGCGAGTACTTCAAGTAGGCGGGAAAACAGCCGTGTTGACCTTCGACAACGTGCGTCACGCACCGCTGGACAGGATGAAGGACGCCGCGGACCGCTGGTCCGAGATACGGCGCAAGCTGGACACCCTCGCCGACGACGCCCGCAGGACGATGGCCGCGAAGGCGAAGGCCGACGCCTGGCGCGGCGTGAACGCCGAGGTCACCAAGCCCTTCATCGACAAGACCGCCAAGGAATTCGAGGACGCGGCGAAGGCGGCCGACGGCATCCACAAGGTCCTCCAGGACGGCTACCGGACCTTCCGGAAGGCGAAGGACGACCTGACGAGGATCGTCGAGACGGACGCGCCCCATCAGGGGCTCGTGGTGAAGAGCAACGGCGTCGTCGAAGCCGCGTTCTCGCTGCGGAAGGACGCGGTCGCCCCCGCCGACCCCGAGTCCCCCGCCTTCGACCGCAAGGAACGCGAGGCGATCGCCGCGCTGCAGCGGCGCATCGACGCCATCGTCGAGACCTGCGACGACGCCGACGTGGCCTGCGCGAACGCGCTCCGGGCCGACATCACCGGCGACAAGCACAACTTCAGCGCGCCGAGGTACACGAGCCTGGACGCGGAGGAGGCGCAGCGCGCGATCGACCTGGCCGGCAAGGGCCGGGACCTCTCCCACGAGGAGCTCGTCCGGCTCAACGAACTCCTGGCCGACAACAAGGGCTCGAAGACCTTCTCCCGCGCCTTCTACGACGGCCTGGGCGCCAAGGGCGCGCTGGAGTTCTTCGGCCGGCTGTCCACCGACACGTACGCGTACCCGGACGTGAACGAACAGCGCCTGGCCGACGTCCAGGCCCTCCAGCGAAACCTGGGCCTCAACCTCGCCACCGCCACGCAGGGTGGCGACGCGTGGACGGAACACTGGTCCACGGAGATGCGCCGGCTCGGCACCGAACGCATCCCGCTCACCAAGTACGACAGCAACCCGCCGTTCGGTTACCAGTTGCTCGGCGGCGTCATGCGCTACGGCGACTACGACCCGAAGTTCCTCGTCCCGATCGCCGAACACGTCACCCAGCTCCACGCCAAGGACCCGCACTTCTTCGGCTACAGCCGGCCGGTGACCAGTGGCTGGCTGGAGCACCCGTTCAACCCGTCGGGCGTGAACGGGGCCGGCTTCGACCCGATGATCCCGATGCTGGAGGCGCTGGGACACAGCCCGGAGGCGGCGAAGGACTTCTTCTCGGGGAAGCCGACGGCGTACGAGATGGACGGGAGCGTGGGCGGGACGCTGGACCTGGGCAAGAACAAGGACGGCGCGAAGATCGAGGGTTACCTCGATTTCTTCGCCAACGAGAAATACGAGTTCTTCCCCGACGTCGAGGGGCACAACCCCGACGATGCGAAGAAGGCGGGGGACTACATGCCGGATGCCTTGGGGCACGCGCTGGAGGCAGCGACGCTGGGGCATGCGTGGGACGACCCGAAGCCGGAGCTCAAGCGGGATGCGACGACAGCGGGGATCATGGCCGATGTGGTCACGAAGTACGGCGGCGACGCTGAGCTGGTAAAGAAGCATCAGTCAGCCATGGCGGACAGCCTGGCCAACATGGGCGCTGGCTACGTCGACGACCTCAACTGGGCTCTCACCAAGAGCGATCCGGACTCCGTATACGCTCCGGGCGCCGAAGATAAGGCGCTGCACCCGGCGTTCGGTCAAGAGAAGGCAATCAGCTTCCTCACCACACTGGGGCAGCACCCGGATGCATACGCGACGATGACCACGGCGGAGCGCCTTTACACCGCCAGCGTGTTGGAGGCTCAGGTCGGCGCAGATGGTCGGATCGATGGCGATGGCGCCCGCGAGGCCGTGCGAGTCGGAGGTGTTTTCCAGGGGCAGTTGGACCAATCTCGTGCAACACAGGTCGAGGCCGAGGGAATGAAGCTGCACGAGGACTATGAGAAAGCACAGGAAAAGAAGGCCGCCTGGGTGGAATTTGGCACCACTGCCGCCATCGCAGCCGGTGTCGCCTTCCTGCCGGCCACCGCAGCCGCCGCGGGTGCCGCGGCGGTCTTGGTACCGCTCGCGGTGGACACGGGCTCAGGTGCTATGGAGCAGCTCGCAGGGCAGGTCATCGGGGACTGGTCCGAAAAGTCTGTCGAGGATCACAAGGACTCCACGGAAGCCAAGATCCACGACGACAGAAGAGCTGTGTACCTCGCGGGTAGGTACAGCGCGGAATCGCCGATGGAGCACTTCGTTAAAGAGCACCGTTCCCAGGTGAGCGGAAATCTCAAGCAGGATCTCATCGATTCGGTGATCATCGGATACAGGGACGGCAACCTGTTTGCGGGGCAAATCGGCAATGCTCCGGAGACGGACTGATCATGCGATGGAAGGTAACCTTGCGGCTCAAATCGGTCGCCTCGGGAGTGATCGTGGGTCTCCTCGTTACCGCCTGCGGCGGTAACGAGGAGCCGGAGGAGCGCACTACCGCCGCGCAGCAGTGCGACGGGACACTATCCTCTGAGGCAAGTCATGCTCTTGAGAGGCTCTTGGGGACCAGGGAATTCGATGCTGCTCCGCTGGGTGGTTTGGGCCGGAGCGCGGAGCAGTTGACCGGGGACTACGCGAAGCGGAAGCGATCGTCCCTTCATCCGCCGATGTGCCGCATCGGAGATGGCGACAATACGGACCGGATCGACATCACTTTCGGCCTCTACGGGGATGGTGAGCTCTTCGGGGACATCCACCCTGATGGTCTTCACGCGTACGACCTGGGGCAAGAAGCGCAGTCTGGAAGGCAGAAGGCGTACCTGTTCGTCCGGTGTGTGAGCCCGCAGCTCGATGGGACCCATGAGCGGGCCGCCCGTATCCGGGGGGTTCTCGAATCCCGTGGATTCCCGCTCCCCGACACCCCCGCCACCCGCGAAGCGAACCTCACCGTCCTCCACTCCGTCACCCTCGCCGTCGTCAAGAAGCTCGGCTGCGTCGATAACGCCGGCCTCTCCGACGAGCCCGTCTTCAAGCCCAAGCCGTGAAAGCCGAAGGGCGCACGAGTGACGGTAAGTCAGTGTGCTCCAAGCGCGCCGTGTCGTCAGCATCGTTCGGCGCGACTGACGTGATCTTCGGACGCGGCAGAGAGGCCTGAAGGTCGGCTGAGGCAGGGGTCGGTACGGGCGCGCGAGAAAGGGCGGCACCCCCGGTGGGGTGCCGCCCTTTTCTTTCGCCTGGTCGAGGCGCTGGAGACCGTGGCGGGAATTGAACCCACGTAACTCGCTTTGCAGGCGAGCCCCTCAACCACTCGGGCACACGGTCGTGGTGGTGATGAGGAAGACGTTAGGCGGGGCCCGGAGGGGGTTCAACGGTTTCGGTGGGGCTGCAACACGACTGCCACACCGCGTTCACGGTGGGCCTTCGGTCGTACGACCTTCGGGCCGGGAGGATACGACTCTCGACAGGGGCCAAAACCGGATACGGCCCTTACTCTGGGGCGTATGAGCGTCCTCGAACCGCGCGACGCCGACGTCGCGCCGAAGCCCGCCGCCGCACCGCCCGTCCCGGTCGGCGGCGGATCCGTGCTGGACCGGGCCCACCGGGCGCTCAGCATCGGCGTCGTCTCCGTCGTCCTCGTCGTCGCCTTCGAGGCGACCGCCGTCGGCACCGCCATGCCGGTGGCCGCCCGCGAGCTGAACGGCGTCTCGGTCTACGCCTTCGCCTTCTCCGCCTACTTCACCACCAGCCTCCTCGGCATGGTCCTCTCCGGGCAGTGGTCCGACCGCAGCGGCCCGCTCGGTCCGCTCGCCGGCGGCATGAGCGCCTTCGCCGCCGGACTGGTGCTCTCCGGCACGGCCGGGGACATGTGGCTGTTCATCCTCGGGCGGGCCGTCCAGGGGCTCGGCGGAGGCCTGGTGATCGTCTCGCTCTACGTGGTGATCAGCCGCGCCTACGAGGAGCACCTCCGGCCCGCGATGATGGCGGCCTTCGCCGCCGGCTGGGTCGTCCCCTCCGTCGTCGGCCCGCTCGCCGCCGGCACGATCACCGAGCACCTCGGGTGGCGGTGGGTCTTCCTCGCCATCCCCGTCCTCGTCGTCCTCCCGCTCGCCCTCGCCCTGCCCGCGATCCGGCGCACCGCCTCCGGTCCCGCCGACCCCGACGCCCCGGTCGCCCCCTGGGACCGCCGGCGCATCCGACTCGCCTTCGGCATCTCCCTCGGCGCCGGCCTGCTCCAGTACGCCGGACAGGAGCTGCGCTGGCTCTCCGTCCTGCCCGCCCTCGCCGGCGCCGCGCTGCTCGTTCCTGCCGTACGGGGGCTGCTGCCGCGCGGTACCTACCGCGCGGCCCGCGGGCTGCCGTCCGTCGTCCTGCTGCGCGGCATAGCCGCCGGCTCCTTCATCGCCGCCGAGTCCTTCGTGCCGCTCATGCTGGTCACCCAGCGGGGCCTCAGCCCCACCCTCGCCGGGCTCTCCCTCGCCGTCGGCGGGGCCACCTGGGCGCTCGGCTCCTGGTTCCAGTCCCGACCGCGTACCGAGCCGTACCGGGAGCGGCTCGCCGTGGTCGGAATGGTCCTCGTCGCCGCCGCCATCGCGACCGCCCCGAGCGTCCTGATCAACGCCGTGCCCGTGTGGATCGTGGCGGTGGCCTGGGCCTTCGGCTGTTTCGGCATGGGCATGGTGATCACCTCGACCAGCGTGCTGCTGCTCAAGCTCTCCGCCCCCGAGGAGGCCGGCGCGAACTCCGCCGCCCTCCAGATCTCGGACGGCCTGTCCAACGTCCTGCTCCTCGCCGCCGGCGGTGCCGCCTTCGCCACCCTGGGCGGGGGAGCGGTCGGCCACGCGGTCTCGGCCGACCCCTCGACCGGCTCCCACCCCGCCGCCTTCGCCGCCGTCTTCCTTCCCATGGCGGGCGTCGCAGCGGTCGGCGCGTGGGTGGCCACCCGGCTCGGCCACGGGAGCCAGGGCCAGGGTCAGGACCAGGGCAGGTGAGGGTTAGGAAGAGTTAGGGGCAGGGGCAGGGGCAGGGGCACGGGCAGGGCTACGGCCAGGGCGAGGCGGTCGGGATTGGCCGGCAGCACGCGGGGGGCCGGCCCAGGCCCGCCCGCAGGCCGGTCCGTCCGCTCCTTACCCGTCCGCTCCTTATCCGCTCGCCTCACCGGCCCCGCCCCGCTACCGTCCCCCCATGTCCCAGCACACCACCCTCACGCCCTCCCTCGGCGATGCCGTCGCCGATCTCGCCGATGCGCGCGGCGTTCCCGTCGACGAGCTCGTGGCCGAGGCCGTGCGGCGCTACGTGGAAGGCGAGGCCGACCCCGTACGGGGCGAGGCGCGGCGGCTCGCCGTCCGGCACCAGGCGCTGCTGAGGAGGCTCGGGGAATGACAGGAACGGCAGGAACGACGGGAACGGCGGGAACGGCGCGAATGGCGGCAACGAGCGGGAGCCGCTTCCTGACCGTCGCCGAGGTCACGGAGATCGCGCGCATCGCCTTCACCGGGGACGGTCTGCCCGAACTGCGCGCGCCCGGGCTGCTGGAGTCGGCCGTGCACCGGCCGCGGGCGCGCATGTTCGGTGAGAGTGCGTACCGGGACGTGCACGAGCAGGCCGCCGTGCTGCTGCACGCGATCGCCTCGAACCATCCCTTCGTCGACGGCAACAAGCGGGCCGCCTGGCTGTCCGCCGCCGTCTTCCTCGGTGTCAACGGGGTCGATCTCGCCGACGTCGACCTCGATCGCGCATACGACCTGGTCGTCGCGGTGGCGGCCGGGGAGCTCGCGGACATTCCGGGCATCGCCGGGCGACTGCGGGAGCTGTGAGGACCGTCTCAAGGAGGGGCGGCGCGGGCTCGTTCCTTCGGGTTCGAGCCGGCCGCACCGGTAAGGTGGCCCGGTTGTCATATCTGGACGAGCGTCGAACCGGAGATCGTGACTACTACCGCCACCTCCTCTCATCACCTCTCTCCCGCCTTCCCCGGCCGTGCCCCCTGGGGTACCGCCAACAAGCTGCGAGCCTGGCAGCAGGGCGCGATGGAGAAGTACATCCAGGAGCAGCCTCGTGACTTCCTCGCGGTCGCCACGCCCGGCGCCGGCAAGACCACCTTCGCGCTGACCCTCGCGTCCTGGCTGCTGCACCACCACGTGGTGCAGCAGATCACGGTCGTCGCCCCCACCGAGCACCTCAAGAAGCAGTGGGCGGCGGCCGCGGCGCGGATAGGGATCAAGCTGGACCCGGACTACAGCGCCGGGCCGCTCAGCAAGGAGTACGACGGGATCGCCATCACGTACGCCGGTGTCGGCGTGCGGCCCATGCTCCACCGCAACCGCAGCGAACAGCGCAAGACCCTCGTCATCCTCGACGAGATCCACCACGCCGGAGACTCCAAGTCCTGGGGCGAGGCCTGTCTGGAGGCCTTCGAGCCCGCGACCCGCCGGCTGGCCCTGACCGGTACGCCCTTCCGGTCCGACACCAACCCCATCCCCTTCGTCACGTACGAGGAGGGGAACGACGGCATCCGGCGTTCCTCGGCCGACTACACCTACGGCTACGGGAACGCGCTCGGCGACGGCGTCGTCCGGCCGGTCATCTTCCTCTCCTACAGCGGCAACATGCGCTGGCGCACCAAGGCCGGCGACGAGATCGCCGCGCGGCTCGGCGAGCCGATGACCAAGGACGCGGTCTCGCAGGCCTGGCGCACCGCCCTCGACCCGCGCGGCGACTGGATGCCGAACGTGCTGCGGGCGGCCGACCAGCGCCTGACCGAGGTCCGCAAGTCCATCCCGGACGCCGGCGGGCTGGTCATCGCCTCCGACCAGGACTCCGCGCGCGCGTACGCGAAGCTGATCCGCGAGATCACCGGCACGAAGGCCACCGTCGTCCTCTCCGACGACGCCGGGGCCTCCGGCCGTATCGACGAGTTCAGCGAGAACACCGCCCGATGGATGGTCGCGGTCCGGATGGTGTCCGAAGGCGTCGACGTGCCCCGCCTCGCCGTGGGCGTGTACGCGACGACGATCTCGACGCCGCTGTTCTTCGCCCAGGCCGTCGGGCGCTTCGTGCGATCCCGCAGGCGCGGCGAGACCGCGTCCGTGTTCCTTCCCACCATCCCCAGCCTCCTCGGCTTCGCCAGCGAGATGGAGGTCGAGCGCGACCACGTCCTCGACCGGCCGAAGAAGGAGGGGGAGGAGGACCCGTACGCGGAGTCCGAGAAGGAACTGGCGGAGGCCGAGAAGCAGCAGGACGAGGACACCGGCGAGCAGGACATGCTGCCCTTCGAGGCGCTGGAATCCGACGCCGTCTTCGACCGGGTGCTCTACAACGCGGCCGAGTTCGGCATGCAGGCCCACCCCGGCAGCGAGGAGGAGCAGGACTACCTCGGCATCCCCGGCCTCCTCGAACCCGACCAGGTGCAGCTCCTCCTGCAGAAGCGGCAGGCCCGGCAGATCGCGCACAGCCGCAAGAAGCCGGACACCGAGGCCGATCTGCTGGAGCTTCCGGCGGAACGGCGGCCCGTGGTTTCCCACAAGGAGCTGCTTGAGCTGAGGAAACAGCTCAACACGATGGTCGGTGCGTACGTCCACCAGAGCGGCAAGCCGCACGGTGTGATCCACACCGAGCTGCGTCGCGTCTGCGGCGGGCCGCCGAGCGCCGAGGCGACCGCCGGACAGATCCGCGAGCGGATCAAGAAGGTGCAGGAGTGGGCCACCCGCATGCGGTGACCCGCCCCGCCCCTGCGCCCCAGGCAGGGCGCCCCGCCACCGGCGACCGCCGGTCGTGACCCGGGCAGGGCGTCCCGCCCCGGTGACCGCCGGTCGTGACCCGGGCAGGGCGTCCCGCCCCGGTGACCGCCGGTCGTGACCCGGGGGTGGTGATCCGGCCACGGTGTCCTGCCGGCGGCGATCCGAGGGCCGTGATTCGGCCACCGAGACCCGCCCCCGCCGGCCCTGCCCGCGCCGGCCCCGCCCCCACCGGCGGCCCGGCCCCCGTCGCCGGCCTTGCGCCCGTCGCGGGCCGCGCCCTCGCAGGCCCCGCCCCCGTCGGCGGCGAGGCCGGCGCCCCTCGGTGCGGCTGCAACGCCGTGACGGGCCGCAAACGAGTTCCCGCGGGTCGAGGCCCGTACGCGACTGCCTTATGCGACCCCTTACGCGACTGCCGTCCGCGACCGTGAGGTCGGACCTCAGCCGTCCCGGGAGGCCGGGCGCGGCGACGCCGACCGGCCCCCGCGGTCGGACCCCGCATCCTCCATGTCAGGGGTCCCCACCGGCCCGTCTTGTCAGCCAAAGTCCCGCGTTCGGCCGACTTAGGTCCCGAACCGCCCGTATCCGGTCGTGCGCGCCCGGATTCTGGACGAGGTCTTCCGCTGAGCGGAGACGGTCGCTACTGTCCCGCCTCAAGCAAACGCCCCGTGGCAGCGCCGCCGCGGAGCGCAGCCGGTGTGCCCCGTCCTGCCGGCGGCCTCTGACGTGCGTCGCCGATGGGACCGGTGTCGCAGCTTTCGTACGAGTCCGCTGTCACTCACTCCGAAGGAGAGGGCGTCGTGACCGCGGAGACCTCCCAGACGCTCGACCGGGGACTCAGAGTCCTCAAACTGCTCGCCGACACCGACCACGGCCTGACCGTCACCGAGTTGTCCAACCGACTCGGTGTGAACCGGACAGTCGTCTACCGACTGCTCGCCACGCTCGAACAGCACGCCCTCGTACGCCGTGACCTCGGCGGCCGCGCCCGGGTCGGGCTCGGCGTGCTGCGCCTCGGCCGCCAGGTCCACCCCCTGGTCCGCGAGGCCGCGCTGCCCGCGCTGCGCTCGCTCGCCGAGGACATAGGCGCGACCGCGCACCTGACCCTCGTGGATGGCGCGGAGGCCCTCGCGGTCGCCGTCGTCGAACCGACCTGGACCGACTACCACGTGGCCTACCGGGCCGGCTTCCGCCACCCGCTGGACCGCGGGGCGGCCGGCCGCGCCATCCTCGCCGCCCGGCTGGGCGAGCTCACCGAACCGGGCTTCACGCTCACCCACGGGGAGCTGGAGGCGGGCGCCAGCGGAGCCGCCGCGCCGCTGGTCGGCGTGACCGGCATAGAGGGCAGCGTGGGTGTCGTGATGCTCGCGGACGCCGTGCCGGAGCGCGTCGGCCCCCGCGTCGTCGACGCCGCCCGGGAGGTCGCCGACGCCCTGCGCTAGGACGCGCGGCCTCAGGGGGCTGCCGGGGGCCGCAGGGGGTCGCCGGGGTCGCCGGAGGCGCAAGGGGCGCCAGGGCTGCGTCCGGCGGTCCTACGGAGCTTCCCTTCCCCGGGGCCGTGACACCGGACAGGAGTTCCTTCCGGCGCCCGGCACCGGAACCGGTAGCGGCATCGACACCAGAACCGGTACCGGCATCGCCTGCGGCATCGACCGGCACCGACACCTGAGCCGACACCGGCATCGGATCCGACACCGGCATCGGTACCGGCAGGGGTACCCCGCCCGGCTGTCCGGAGCCGTCCGGTCAGGGCGTCACGCCGTTCGGCAGGACGAGCAGCGTCCCCAGCGCCGTCCGTTCATGGCTCACCGATCTTCCGGTGCGCCGTGTGGTCACCAGACCCGCCGCTCTCAGTGCCGCCGCGTGCGCCGACGCCGTCGCGTTGCTGACCCGGAGCGCGCGGGCCAGGGACGTCGTCGTCCGCGGTTCGGCGAGCAGCCGGAGGGCTTCGGCGCGGGTGCGGCCCAGCGTCGCCGCGAGCGCCTCGTCGGGGTCACCCGGGTCGCCCGCGCCGTCCGGCACGGGCGGCAGGCCGGGGCCCGCCGGATACGTGAGGACCACCGGCCGGCCCGGGAGGTCCTGCAGGAGCGGGCCCGCCGGGTGGTGGAAGGTCGGGAGCAGGACCATGCCCCTGCCGCCGAGGCGGACGTCGCGGGCCGCGGCGCCCGGCCACTCCCACACACCGTCGCGGAGCGTGCTGCCCGGGGCCAGGGCCGTCAGCGCGGCGGCGACGCCGTGTTCCGCGGCCGTCAGCGCGTACCGGGCGAAGGCGTCGCGGTGCAGGTCCTGCACCGCGGACCAGACGGGCGCCAGGACCGCCTCGTACGCGGCCCGCTGGGCCCGGCCCACGGTGCGCCAGGACGGCCCCTCGCCCGCGTGCAGGCCCCGGATCCAGCGGGGCGCCGGCATCGGCCCGTAGACGCGCTCCAGCTCGGTGCGGACGAGCTCCGGCCGCGTGGCGCGGATGTGGTCGAGGCTCTCGGCCAGGGTGTCGCCGAGGACGTCGAGGAAGACCGGCGGGCGGCCCGCCGGGACCAGGTCGGCGAGCGGGCCGGCGGCGGTGGGCAGGGCACGCAGGATCCGGCCGCGCCAGGGGCCGAGCAGGGGCGCGGGGCCGGGCCGTACGGCCGTCGTGAGCGCCGCGTGCAGCTCCTGGAGCGGCGCGGGGCGCGGCGCGAAGCGGACCCCGGCGAGGTCGTCCCCCGTGAAATGGATGCGCAGCACCCGCACAACTCCTCGTCTTCCGCCTGCCTTTCGGGCAGGGCCTGAACCTTGGCCCGGGCCCCCGCCCCGCCCCAAGGATGCCGGTATGACACCCGACACCGCCTCCGTCCCCGCCTCCGTCCCCGACACCGCCTCCGTCGCCGCCTCCGTCCTCGGCCGCCGGACCGTGGCCAGGGGAGCGCTGCTGGCCGCCGCCGGCGTGCTGTTCTCCGCGGCCGCCGCGCCTGCCGCCACCGCCTCCAACGCCCGGGCCGCCGCCCTCGCCCCGCCGCCGCGGCTGCGGCTGCCCGCGCCGACCGGGCCCCACCCCGTGGGTCTGCGCACCGTCCATCTGACCGACCCGTCCCGTACCGACCCGTGGGTGGGCGGGGCACGGGAGCTGATGCTCACCGTCCTGTACCCGGCCCGCAGCGTCCGAGGCTGCCCGCGCGCCCCGCAGCTCACGCCCGCCGCCGCGCGCGTCTTCGCCGCGTACGCCCCGCACGTCCACCCGGGGCTTCCCGAGGAGGGGGCGGTGGACTGGGGCGCCGTCCTCACCCACGGGCACGTGGACGCGCCGCCGCTGCCGGGGCGCCGCCCGGTGCTGCTGTACAGCCCGGGCGGCGGGGACTCGCGCACCCTCGGCACGAGCCTCGCCGAGGACCTGGCCAGTCATGGCCGGGTGGTCGTCCTCGTCGACCATCCCGGCGACGCGAGCCAGGTGGAGCTCCCCGGCGGGATGCGGACCACCGTCCTGTACGGCCCGCCGGACCCGGCGACCTTCCGGACGATGATCGACACCCGGGTCGCGGACCTGCGGTGCGTCCTGGACCGGCTGGGCGGCCTCTCCCTCGCCCCCGTCATGGACCCGGACCGGATCGGCGCCTACGGGCACTCCGCCGGCGGCACCGCGGCGGTGTACGCGGCCCGTGCCGACGCCCGGATCCGTGCCGTGGCGAACCTGGAGGGCTATCTCGACCTCGATCCCCTCGACGGCTTCGACCGGCCCCTGCTGCTCTTCCGCACCGACGGCTTCGAGGACGCCGCCCGGATCGAACGCTCCTGGTCCGGCCTGCCCGCCCGGCGCGCGCGGCTCGCGGACGCCGCCCACTGGGCCTTCACCGACTACGCGGCGCTCGTCCCACGGCTCCAGGCCGCCGGGCTGGTGACGGGCGCGACGCGGGCCGCCCTGGTCGGCACCGGCGACCCGGCCCGGACGACGGCGGCGGTGCGGCGGCGCCTGGGTGCCTTCTTCAGCCGCCGACCGGCCTAGCACCCCGCCGGGCCCGGCCCGCCCGCTCGGCGCACGGACACCCCGGCCCGGACTCACGGGTCAGCCCGGGCTCACGGGTCAGCCTGGGCTCACGGGTCGGGCCGGGCCCGAGGTGGGCAGGCCGGGGCGAGGGGGGCAGGCCGGGCCGAGCGGGCAGGCAAGGGCCCGAGGGGCGCAGGCCGGGCCCGAGGGTGCAGGCCAGGGCCGAGGGGCAGCCCGGCGGCAGCCCGGGGCCGCGGGTCGGGCCGGGCCCGAGGGGGCAGTGCGGGGCCCGAGGGGGCCAGGCCGGGTCCCGAGACGATCCGTCCCCCGATCCGGCATCCCCCGATCCGGCATCCCCCGATCCGGCGTCCCCCGATCCGGCGTCCCCCGATCCGGCCTGATGCGAAAGACACGACCTGGGCGCCCCCACAGCCGCCCAGTAGATGCCCCGAAGCCGCCCAGTAGATTGGGTGCGTGCTCTCCCGTCTCGCTGGTCTCCCGCGCAACCGTGCCCTCGCGCTCTGCGCCCTGCCCGTCGCCGCGCTGTTCGCGGTCGCCGGGCTGGCGCCGCTGCCGTTCTCGATCGCACAGCCCGGCACGACCGCCGACGTGCTCGGCAAGGACCAGGGGCGCGAGGTGATCACCATCTCCGGCGCCCCGGTCCGCCCGACCGACGGGCAGCTGCGGATGACGACGATCCTGGCGACCGGTCCGTCGGAGTCGATCGACCTCGGTGAGGTGGCCGACGCCTGGTTCCGCGCGGACCGGGCGGTTCTGCCGAAGTCCTCGGTCTACCCTGCGGGCAAATCCGACGAGGAGATCGAGCAGCACAACCTCGGCCAGATGAAGGAGTCGCAGGACGCGGCGACCCTGGCCGCCCTCGGCTATCTGAAGCTGGACCCGGCCAAGGTCAAGGTGCAGCTCCACCTCGCCGACATCGGCGGGCCCAGCGCCGGCCTGCTGTTCTCCCTGGGCATCGTCGACAAGATCGACGGGGACGGTGACGGCGGCGACCTCACCGGCGGCCGGACCGTCGCCGGTACGGGCACGATCGAGCCGGACGGCACGGTCGGCGCCGTCGGCGGGGTCTCCCTGAAGACGCAGGCCGCCGCCCGTGACGGGGCCACCGTCTTCCTGGTGCCGAAGGACGAGTGCTCCCAGGCCCGGGCGGAGCAGCCGAAGGGGCTCCGCCTGGTGCCGGTGACCGCGCTCAGCGACGCGGTGTCGTCGCTGCGGGCCCTGGAGCAGGGGCAGGAGTCGAAGGTGCCGAGCTGCTGACGGATCCGTCGCCGTCCCCCGCCGCCCGGGCGGGGGCGTCCAGTCCCTTCCAGGACGGGAACACCAGCGGCGCGAGCGTGGCGAGGAAGAAGATCGTGGCGCAGATGACCAACGTCGTGGTGAGGCCCGCCCGTTCGACCAGATAGCCCGCCGCGAGCCCGCCGAGCGGGGTGGTCAGCAGCACGCTGGCGGTGCTGGCGCCGCCGACGCGGGTGCGCAGCTCGTCCGGGACGATCTCGTAGAAGACGGTGGCGAGGATCGGGTTGAGCACCCCGGCCCCGAGGCCGCCCAGGGCCATCACCACGAGCAGCGGCATGGTGGTGTCCGTGAAGGCGGCGACCAGGTACGGCGGGGTGCCGACGAGCAGGAAGCCGACCGCGAACACCGGGCGGCGCGGGAACCGGTGGCCGAAGGCCCCGTAGAGCAGTGCTCCGGCCAGGGCGCAGCCGCCGAACACGGCCACGAGCAGGCCGAGCGCGGCCGAGCCGCCCAGGTCCTCGCGGGCGTGGACCGGCAGGAGCACCGAGTTCCAGCTCTGCCCCAGGCCGTTGGTGATCATCACCATCAGGTTGACGCCGAGCAGCAGCCGGGAGCGCAGCATGAAGGAGTACCCCTCGCGCAGGTCGGCCCGGTAGGCGGCGAGCGACAGCGGCGGCGCTCCGCGCAGCGGCTCGGCGGACGGTACGCCCCGCAGGCCCGCGAGTACGAGCAGGGCGGAGACGCCGAACGTGGCGGCGTCGACGTACAGCACGGTGTCGGCGCCGATGAACGCGACCAGGATGCCGGCGACGGCCGCTCCGGTCATGCGGGCGCCGCGTGAGACGGCGTCGTAGAGGCTGGCGGCGCGGGTGAGCGGGGTGTCGGCGCGCTTCGCGAGGTCGGGGATGAGGACGTGCCGTGCGGTCTCGCCGGGCGCGTGGAAGAGGCCGGTCACGGCCATCAGCGCGCACAGCATCCAGAAGCGCAGGACGCCGGCCTGGTTGAGCAGGGGGATCGAGGCGAGCGCGAGGGCGCAGACGAGGTCGGAGGCGACGGAGATGCGGCGGCGGCCGATCCGGTCGATGACCGGGCCGCCGACGATGGCGGACACGACGACCGGGACGGCGGCGAAGAAGGCGACGAGGCCGGCCTTGCCGGGGCTTCCCGTGGTCTCCAGGGCGAACCATGGGACGCCGATGAGGGTGAGTGAATTGCCGCTGATGGAGATGGCGTTGGCGGCCAGGACGGTGGCCAGTGGTGTGCGGGAGCGCACGGCGGATATCCCCCCGGATTCGTTCGCGGTTCGGTCGGCTGGGTCAGACGGCGGCGTGGATCGCGGTGCGGGCGGCGGCGGGCCGCGGGACGGCGAGCCGGAGGCCGCACTCGACGAGCCTCCAGCCGAGTCGGACCCGTACGGGGGTGGTGGGGGCGGCGACGGCGGCCGCCTCCTGGAGTTCGGCGGCGGTCAGGCGGTGCAGCGTGAGGTGGATGTCGGCGTGCATGGGCGTGGCCTTTCCGGTCGGTGGAGCGGTCAGTTGGCGCCGTGCTGGGGGAAGGCGTGCAGGTGCATCCGGACGCGCTGGGTGTCGGCGGCGTCCTGCTCGGCGAGGGCCGTGTACTCGTCGATCAGCCGGTGGATCTTCTCGTTGAGCTCGCGCTGCCGCTCGGCGGTCAGATGGAGCGTGAAGTCGCTGATGTCGGAGGCGCCGCTCCACGCGTCGGGGAACTGGTGCCGCGTGCCCAGGTAGGTGTTGAGCTCCTGGGTGTGGATGTTGGCGATCTCGTAGAGGAAGACCTCGACGGCGCCCTGGACCTCCGGGTCCGGGTTCTTGAACAGCGCCTCGTCGACGGCCGTGCCCTCCTGTGCCGCCTTCCACCACCGCTCCCGCCCCTTGCCCCGCGTCGGGTCGTCCTGGACGAAGCCGTGGGCGGCGAGCTGGCGCAGGTGGTAGCTCGTGGCGCCGCTGGACTCGCCGAGCCGCTCGCCCAGCTGGGAGGCGGTGGCGGGGCCGTGGTGGCGCAGGGCGCGCAGGATCTGGATGCGCAGGGGGTGGGCGAGCCCGCGCAGGGAACGCGGGTCGAGCACGCGGGGTGCGGGCTTCTCGACGGCCTGCTCAGGCTTCTCGTCGGGTGCGGGCTTCTCGGGCATGGCTCCACAGTAGAGTTGCAAAGAAGTCTCTGCAAGGGTTTTTTGCAGAGACTTCTTTGCAACTCGTCGGGGCTCCTCGTCCGGGTCCGGTCACCCCTCCGTCGCGGCCTGCTCCACCAGCGGGATGATCCGCAGCGGGACCGGGTTCTCCATGACGATCGCCGTGGAGGCCCGCACGATCCCTTCGAAGCCGACGACCCGGTCGATCACCCGCTGGAGATCGGCGTTGGACCGGGCCACGAGCCGGCACAGCATGTCCCCGTGCCCGGTGGTCGTGTGCAGTTCCAGGACCTCCGGAACGGTCGCCAGGTGCCCCCGTACGTCGGCGCCCTGGCCCTGCTTGATCTCCAGGGTCGCGAAGGCCGTCACCGGGTAGCCGAGGGCGGCGGGATCGACCTGGGGGCCGAAGCCGCGGACGACCCCGTTCGACTGCAGCCGGTCGAGCCTGGCCTGCACCGTGCCGCGCGCCACCCCGAGCCGGCGCGAGGCCTCCAGGACCCCGATCCGCGGCTCCTCCGCGAGGAGCACGATCAGCCGTCCGTCCAGATGATCGATCGCCATGGCGGCCTCCCAATGGTCATCATGTACAAGTCGCACGCTCATACTCGTCGGTCGCTGGGCAGATTGACCAGTCGAACAAGAAACTATTGCGCAGCTTGCCGGACGGCGGGACTCTGCTGCCATGACTGAGACCATTGACCACACCCCGAGCACCGCGCGTGAGGCCGATCCCTTCCCGGTGAAGGGAATGGACGCGGTCGTCTTCGCCGTCGGCAACGCCAAGCAGGCCGCGCACTACTACTCCACGGCCTTCGGCATGAAGCTCGTCGCCTACTCCGGACCGGAGAACGGCAGCCGCGAGACCGCCAGCTACGTGCTCACGAACGGCGCCGCCCGTTTCGTGTTCACCTCCGTCATCAAGGTCGCCACCGACCACGGCCGCTTCCTCGCCGACCACGTCGCCGAGCACGGCGACGGCGTCGTCGACCTGGCCATCGAGGTGCCGGACGCCCGCGCCGCGTACGCCTACGCCGTCGAGCACGGCGCCACCGGTCTCACCGAGCCGTACGAGCTCAAGGACGAGCACGGCACCGTCGTCCTCGCGGCCATCGCCACGTACGGCAAGACCCGCCACACCCTCGTCGAGCGTTCCGGCTACGACGGCCCCTACCTGCCGGGCTTCGTCAGCGCCAACCCGATCGTCGAGCCGCCGGCCAAGCGCACCTTCCAGGCCATCGACCACTGCGTCGGCAACGTCGAGCTCGGCAAGATGAACGACTGGGTCGGCTTCTACAACAAGGTCATGGGCTTCACGAACATGAAGGAGTTCGTGGGCGACGACATCGCCACCGAGTACTCCGCCCTCATGTCGAAGGTCGTCGCGGACGGCACCCTCAAGGTGAAGTTCCCGATCAACGAGCCCGCGATCGCGAAGAAGAAGTCGCAGATCGACGAGTACCTGGAGTTCTACGGCGGCGCCGGCGTCCAGCACATCGCCCTCGCCACCAACGACATCGTCGCCACCGTGCGCGCGATGCGGGCCGCCGGTGTCTCCTTCCTCGACACCCCCGACTCGTACTACGACACCCTCGGCGAGTGGGCCGGCGAGACCCGCGTGCCCGTCGAGACCCTGCGCGAGCTGAAGATCCTCGTCGACCGCGACGAGGACGGCTACCTGCTGCAGATCTTCACCAAGCCGGTGCAGGACCGTCCGACCGTCTTCTTCGAGATGATCGAGCGGCACGGCTCCATGGGCTTCGGCAAGGGCAACTTCAAGGCGCTGTTCGAGGCGATCGAGCGCGAGCAGGAGAAGCGCGGCAACCTCTAGCCGCGACTCCCGAGAACGGAGGGGCCCGGCCCGGGTGGACACCCCGGGGCCGGGCCCCTTCCACGCCCCGGGCGAGTACGGGGGGCTCGCCCGGGGCCTCCGAACTGGCCGGACAGCCGGCAACGGCGGGAAGCTGTCCGGTGCGCCTCCGCACCCGACGGACGGCCGACGACGGCGGGAAGGGTCCGGGGCCCCCGCACCCGACGGACAGCCGAGGACGGCGGGAAGGGTCCGGTGCCTCCGCACACGACGGACAGTCGACGACGGCGGGGAAGTGCCCGGAGCGGGATGCCGACGAAGGCGGGAAGGGGTCCGGTGCCGGAGCGGGGGTGGGGGTGTCCGGACGTGGCGGCGACCTTCCCGAGCGAAGCGAAGGGAAGCTCGCAGTCCGGACACCCCCACCCCCGCGGAGGCACCGGACCCCGCAGGCCCACGGGTCTCGCGCAGCACCCCACGGGGCGGGCGTCGATCCGCGAGCACCCGTAGGGCGAGCGTCCGAACAGGGAGCCCGGGCCCGGCAGGCCTTGCGTCCCGCGTGCCAACCACCCCCGGACCCCCGTCCGGGGGGACCCTCACCCCAGCGGGACGATCGCCCCACACTCAGGCGGACGGGCGGACTGCCGGCGTGGGCGTTGGCGTCGAGGCCGAGGCCGAGGCCGAGGTCGAGGTAGAGGCCGGGGCCGAGGTCGAGGTAGAGGCCGGGGGCCCCGACAAGTCCGGGCGGACGTCCGGGGGAAGGTCGTTCGGGGGTTCGCCGAGGGCCGCGACCGCCTCCTTCGCGCGGGCCGCGAGGAGCGGCGAGAAGTCCGGGTTGAGCCGCAGGGCCTCCGCCAGGTGACGCCGGGCCGGTCCGAGGTCGGCGAGGGCCCGCTCGATCTCCCCGCGGTGGTAGGCGAAGAGCGCGCTGCGCAGCCCCTCGTCGGTGGCCTTCCTGGCGTACTCCAGCGCCTCCTTCGGCTCGCCCGACCGGTACAGCGCCCAGCCCAGCGCGTCCGCGACCTGCACCGACCGGTGCCCCCGCGCCCATTCCGCCCGCAGCCGCCGCACCGCCTCCGCCGGCTCGCCGTGGTCCGCCTCGAACAGGCCGAGGACCACCTCCGCCCGCACCCACGAGCCGTTCCGCAGGCGGTCGTACAAGGTCCGCGCGTCCCCGCTCAGACCGAGCGACTCGTCGAGCTCGGCCGCCTCCAGGACGTACTCCGGCAGCGGCAGCACCCGCAGGGCCGCCTGCCAGTCCCGCACCGCCTCCTGCGGCCGGCCGAGGGCCGCCAGCGCCCGCGCCCGGCCCGCGAGCGACGGTCCGTGGTCCCGTACGAGCTCCAGCGCCGTGCCGTACTGCGCCAGCGCCTCCGCCGGCTCGCCCCGCTCCCACGCGAGGTCCCCGAGCCGCGCCAGGGCCGCCGCCTTGTCCGCGCGCGTCTCGGCGAGCGCCACCGCGTCCAGGGCCGCGGCGCCCGCGTCCTCGCGGTAGCCGCGGTTGCGGTTCAGCTGCGCCGAGCGTGCGGCGACCACCGCCCCGGAGTGCAGCTCGGTCAGGGTCTCGGTCGCCTTCTCGGCCGCTTTGTAGTCGCCCAGGCCGTTGTACGCGTCGATGAGCACGGGGTACGCCGACCAGCGCTTCGGCTGCGCCGCGCGTACCCGCTCGGCCCACTCCTTCGCCGACTTCCAGTCGCCGCGCGCGTTCGCCAGGGCCGCCAGGCCCAGCTGGGCGTCCGGATTGCCCTTCGCGGCGGGCAGCACCGCGAGGGAGCGCTTCAGGGCGCTCTCCGCGCGCGGGAAGTCGGCCGCGTCCGCGCGCCGCAGCCCGCGCTCGGTATAGGCCGCGCCGAGCACAGCCCATGACGCCTCGTCACCGGGATGGTCCTTCAGCCACTCCTCACGGTCCCCGATCAGCGCCACCAGATCCGGCAGGGCCGCCTGCGCCCCCGCGTTCGCGGCGTCGGCCGCCCGTTCGGCGGGCCCCGGCGCCGCCGCCGGCGTCCGGCCGACCAGCTCGGGCACGTACAGCAGCGCCGTCGCCGCGAGCACCGCGGCCACTCCGCCGGCGAGGACCGTCCTCGACACGTTCTCGGTCTTCATGGCGCTCACTGTGCGCCCGGCCGCCGCTGTACGAAGAGCACACGAGCGGCTGCTCCGGCGGGTTCACACCGATGGCCCCGGGTGCCACGCTGGACGTATGGACGATCTTCAGCGGAACGACCTCGTGGAGCGGCTGCGTGCCGGACTCCCCGACGACGCGGTGCTCACCGATCCGGACGTCACCGTCTCCTACGCCCGCGACATGGCGAGCTTCTGTACGGCCGGCACCCCCGCCGTCGTCGTACTGCCGCGCACCGTCGAGCAGGTCCAGCACGTCATGCGCACGGCGACCGAACTGCGCGTCCCGGTCGTGCCGCAGGGCGCCCGCACGGGACTGTCGGGGGCGGCGAACGCCACCGACGGCTGCATCGTGCTGTCCCTGGTCAAGATGGACCGCATCCTGGAGATCAGCCCGGTCGACCGGATCGCAGTCGTCGAGCCGGGCGTGGTCAACGCCGTCCTGTCCCGCGCCGTCGCCGAACACGGTCTCTGCTACCCGCCGGATCCCTCCAGCTGGGAGCAGTGCACCATCGGCGGCAACATCGGCACCGCGTCGGGCGGGCTGTGCTGCGTGAAGTACGGGGTCACCGCCGAGTACGTGCTGGGTCTGGACGTCGTCCTCGCCGACGGCCGGCTGCTGCGGACCGGCCGGCGCACCGCGAAGGGCGTCGCCGGATACGACCTCACCCGGCTCTTCGTCGGCTCCGAGGGCAGCCTCGGCATCGTTGTCGGTGCGGTCCTCGCGCTCAAACCGCAGCCGCCGGTACAGCTCGCGCTCGCCGCCGAGTTCCCCTCCGCGGAGGCGGCCTGTGCGGCCGTCTGCACGATCATGGAGCGCGGGCATACGCCGTCCTTGCTGGAGCTGATGGACGGCACCACCGTCCGGGCCGTCAACAAGCTCGCCCACATGGGGCTGCCCGACACCACCGAGGCCCTGCTGCTGTGCGCCTTCGACACCCCGGATCCGGCCGCCGACCTGGCCGCGGTGGGGGAGCTCTGCCGGGCCGCGGGCGCGACCGAGGTCGTCCCGGCGGACTCCGCCGCCGAGTCCGAACTGCTCCTGCAGGCACGCCGGCTGTCGCTGACCGCCCTGGAGACGATCAAGACGGCCACGATGATCGACGACGTGTGCGTGCCGCGCACCCGGCTCGCCGCGATGCTCGCGGGCACGTCCGCGATCGCCGAGAAGTACGGGCTGACCATCGGGGTCTGCGCCCACGCCGGCGACGGCAACACGCATCCCGTGGTCTGCTTCGACCACGCCGACGAGGACGAGTCGCGGCGGGCGCGGGAGTCCTTCGACGAGATCATGGCGCTCGGCCTGGAACTCGGCGGCACGATCACCGGGGAGCACGGGGTGGGCGTGCTGAAGAAGGAGTGGCTGGCGAGGGAGTTGGGGCCGGTGGGGGTGGAGCTGCAGCACGGCATCAAGAAGACCTTCGACCCCCTGGGCCTGCTGAACCCGGGCAAGCTCTTCTGACCCCCGGGCCGTCCGTGCCCTCACACGTCACCGTCCGCGGACTCGTCCGACGGCCACGGGTCGTTCAGCCACAGGTCGTCGGCCACGACGGTGGTGGCGAGCAGTTCGGCGAGCCCGTCGTCGATGCCGAGCTGACCGGTCTCCGTGCCCGGCGGGACCGCGCGCAGGGTCCGCTCCAGCCAGGCGGACACCTGCGGCGACGGGGCCTCCAGAAGGGCGTCGCCGTCGGGGGAGGACAGGGCCATGAGGATCACGCTGCGGGCGTCCACCTTCGTCGGCCAGATGCGCACGTCGCCGTGGCCGCAGGGGCGGAAGACGCCCTCCACGAGGAGTTCGCGGGCGAAGGTCCAGTGGACGGGGTGCTCGGTACCGACGTGGAAGGTGACGTGGACGGCGTAGGGGTCGTCCACGCGGTAGGCGAGGCGGGCCGGGACCGGGATCGAGCGCTCGGGGGAGAGGACGAGCTGCAGCTCGAGCTCGCGCTCGACGACGTTGTTCTCGGTGTTCTGCATGGCGTGCTGCCTCTCTCTCGGTGAGGCCCGCGGTGGGCCTTCACCGGGAGAGAGAGGGGTCAGGCGGATCCATGACGCGACTTCGCGAAACTTTCCGGAGAATTTTTTTCGGCGCCCGGGGTAGGGGCCCGAGGATCACCCTGAGTGACGAAATCGCGGAGTAGTCCCCCGAAGGCGGCCTTTCTGGCGGGCACCATGTCCCTGCGGGTGAGTTCTTCGTTACTGTCCTCCCTGGACGTGGCGCGGAGGGTGCGCGAAACGGGGCGCGGCCGGGCGGATCAAAGACGTTGTGACTGAACGGAGTCGGGGCAGTGGCTACTCCACCTGGAGGTGGCGGAGAGGTACCGCAGGCGGGCTACTACCCGGATCCGTCGATTCCCGGGTACATCCGGTTCTGGAACGGCGGTGCGTGGGTTCCCGGAACGAGCCGCCCCGCGCCCAAGGAGGGCGAGGCGCTCCCGGCCCCGCCGGTCTCCGTCGCTCCCCAACTGGCCCCGAGCCCGGCTCCCGCGCCGTCGGTGCCCGCCGTGCCGGCGGTCGAGGAGACCGGTCCCGTCTTCCTGGACGAGGACCCCGCCTCCGCACCCGCCGCCCGGCAGGAGCCCGCCTCCGCCCGGCAGGAGCCGGCCTCCGCCTGGCAGGCGAGCACCGACCGCCAGACCGGCTTCGGCGGCGAACGCGACCAGCGGGTCTCCTGGGGCAGTACCCCCGACCCCCGCGACCCGCGCGCGGCCTGGCCGACGGCCGAGCCCGGCGGCGCGGCGGACACGGCTGACGCGAGCGGCCCGAACGACGCGCGTGCGGCCCTTCCGGGCGGCGGCCCGGCATCCGACCGGCCGAACTCCGCCGCGGAGGCGCCCGCCTGGCCCGCGGCCGCCGGGCAGTCCGGCACCGCCCCGGCCTCCGCCGAGCCGTCCGCCGGGCCCGCCCGCCAGGCGGCCGACGGCAGGGGCGCGGTGGCGGTCCAGGGGACCGCTGCGCCCGCTCCGGCCCCGGCGGCCGACACGGCGGCGCCCGCGCCCGCCGGTACGGCCGGCGGCCCGGGCGCGGTGCCCGCCCAGGGGCCCGGCGCGGCCTCCGCTCAGGCACACGCCGGTACGGCGGCGCCCGTGTGGCCCGCCGCAGGACAGGCCGACGAGCGGGACGCGCGCCCGCAGGGTGACGCCTCGGCCGGACTGCCGGGTCAGCGGCCCGGCGCGGCCACCGGCTCCGCGCGGCTCGGCGGGATGCCCGTCACCCCCGCGCCCGCGGCAGCCTCCTGGACCCCGCAGACCGCCCAGGCCCCGACCCCGCAGACCGCCGCTCAGCCCCCTGCCCAGCAGGCTGCGCCGCACCCCGGCCTCCGGACTCCCGGGACCCCCGGCCCCCAGCCCGGCCCCCAGCCCGCCCCGACTCCCGCCCCCCTTCCGGGCTCCACCCCAGCGACCGCCTCTGCCCAGCAGCCCCAGGCGGCCGAGGCCCAGCCCGTCATCCCCTGGAAGCCGCCCGTCGAGGACGTGTTCATGGCGGCGGCGCGGGCACAGGCCGCCGCGCGGCCGGCCGGGCTCGGGCGGCGGCTGATGGCCCGGCTCGTCGACGGCGTCGTGCTCGGCGCGCTGGTCGGCGCCGCGTCGTTCCCCTTCCTCACCGCCGCCGTCACGCACATCGACGAGAAGATCGAGGCCGCCAAGCAGTCCGGCGTCACGGTCCAGGTGTGGCTGGTCGACTCGACGACCTCGGTGCAGTTCGGGATCGTTCTCGCCGCCTTCCTCGTGCTCGGCGCGCTCTACGAGGCGCTGCCCACCGCCAAGTGGGGCCGGACGCTCGGGAAGAAGCTGTGCGGGATCGAGGTGCGGGACATCGAGGCGCACGAGCCGCCGACCTTCGGTGCCGCGCTGCGCCGCTGGCTGGTCTACGGGGTGCTCGGGCTGCTCGGGATCGGACTGCTCAACGTGCTGTGGTGCCTCGTCGACCGGCCCTGGCGACAGTGCTGGCACGACAAGGCGGCCCGCACCTTCGTCGCCCGCTGAACCGGCCCGCCGAGCCGGGCAGCTGAACCGGCCCGCCGGGCCGGCACCCCGACATCGGCCGCCGGCTCGCCGACCCGACGCCGGCCCGGCACCCGACGCGACCCGGCACCCCGACGCCGACCCGCCGACTCGACCCCGGCCCGGCCCCCCGACGCCGACCCGGCCCCCCCCGACGCCGCCCCGCCGACCCCGCCCGCACCGTCGGACGACCGACCCGCCGCCGCCGGCCTCACCCGAGGTCGTCGGCCCGCCGGCCGCACCGGTGAACGTGACGGACCCGCGGTCGTCGGCCCCGCCCGCGTACGACACACGCCGGCGTCACCCGCCCGGCATCCTCCCCCGACCGGATGCCGCGGGTCGTCCCTCGAACGGCGGGCGATTCCTTGCGGGGGCCGGGTGTCCGGGATGCACTGCCCCCATGAGCAACGATCAGCCGCCGCCGTCCCCGGGCCAGCCGCCCGAGGACGATCCGTTCAGCAAGAGGCCCCCGCAGGAGCCGCCCCGGAGTGGGCAGCCGCCCGGCGGGCCGTCCTGGGGTGAGCCACCCGGCGGTCCACCTCCCGGCGGTCCACCTCCCGGCGGTCCACCTCCCGGCGGTCCGCCTCCGGGCGGTCCACCTCCCGGCGGCCCGCCGCCCGGTGGGCCACCCCCCGGCGGACCTCCGCCGCCCGGGAACCCCTACGACAGCGCGCCTCCGCCGCCCCCGCCCTACGGCGGCTACGGCGGGGGGTACGGCGGTGCCGATCCGCTCTCCGGGATGCCCCCGCTCGCCGATTCGGGG
Source organism: Streptomyces sp. NPDC101191 (assembly GCF_044767915.1). Classification (NCBI taxonomy): domain Bacteria; kingdom Bacillati; phylum Actinomycetota; class Actinomycetes; order Kitasatosporales; family Streptomycetaceae; genus Streptomyces; species Streptomyces sp. NPDC101191. The sequence continues at coordinate 116,518 of NZ_JBIWOU010000012.1, read as the reverse complement.
AAGCGCATCGCCGCGCGGATCATCGACTGGCTGATCATCGCCGTGCCGCTCGCGATCATCGGCATCCCGTTCAAGGTCTACGAGCGGGCCACCGACAACGACAGCTTCGACGACACGGTCAACAGCCTCAACGGCGGCGGCCAGCTGGTCTTCCAGCTCATCACGATCGTCGCGTACGTCGCGTACGACACCGTGATGCACGCCAAGAAGGGGCAGACCCTCGGCAAGAAGTGGCTGAAGCTGCGGGTCGCGATGCTCAACGACGGCTCCACGCCGCCGATGAACGCCTCCCTCGTCCGCGCGCTCGTGCTCTGGCTGCCCGCGCTGATCTGCTGCGCCTGTCTGTGGCCGCTGCTCCTGCTGATCCTGATCCTCGTGGACAAGCCGTACAAGCAGGGCCTTCACGACAAGGCCGCCAAGACGGTCGTGGTGTCCGTGTCGCAGTGACAAAAGGGAACAACCGCGCCCAAGGGGCCCGGTGTTACGAAACGGTCCGGGTGTCCGCCCCCGCGCCCACGGGCGCGGCCGGCACCCGGATCTCCGTGTGGGCGGCATCACGCGCGTGCCCGGTGTTCTCGGCGCTCCCCGCCGGTCCGGGATTCGTGCCCAGGGGCTTGACGTGCCCCGGCCGGACCGGCATCGTCACCGCCACCAGCACTCCGAGCATCAGCCCCGCGACGCAGATCGCCGCGATGCCGAGCGCCGTGGTCGTGCCGGAGAGCAGCAGCAGGGCGACGGTGGAGAAGACGACGGTGGCCGAACCGTAGGCGTAGTGTGCGGCGTTCGGTCGCTGCATGACGGATACCGTCCCTCGGGCACGTGGCGGTTGGGCGATCGGGTGACCCGGCGACGGGTGGCTCTCCGACGGGTCGACTCTACGACGGTGGATGCCCGGAGCGAACCGTTGGTAAGCGTCGCCTTACCCACGGCTGGTGCACGGGGGGCGCAGGGGCGCACGCACTCGCCGGATGTTCGTTCGAAGTTCGACTATCGGAAATCAGATCCCGCATAGTGCAGTTGGCCTGTCCAAGTCAAGATCTGTCTTTTCTGCTTCAACTCCGGTCCAATGTCGTCACTTGTGACGCGCTACCCCGCCCGGGCGGACACCCCACCACCCGGTCCGCGGGCGAGGAGCGCCGGGGAGGACAGATCCAAGTGACCAACAAGCGACGCGCCATCAGAGCGTCCGCGATCGTCGTGGCCCTCGCGGCCACGGCCGCCACCGCTTCGACCTTCAGCACGGCATGGGCCGACGACCACGGCAGCGCGCCGGTGGCCGGCACCGCGCAGGCCGTCGACAAGCTCGCGGTCGACCACGACCTCGACGGTCCGTACAGCAAGCAGCAGGAGCAGCAGCGCAAGGCCGCCATCGAGCAGGTGCTCACCGGCGAGACCAAGGTCGAGAGCCGCAACGGCTCCAAGGTCGTCAAGCTCGACAGCAAGAAGTACGTCGAGCTCGGCCGTGAGAAGACCGACAAGATCTTCACCATCCTCGTCGAGTTCGGCGACCAGGTGGACAACACCACCCTGGTCGACCGCAAGGACGACGACACGGACGAGCTGAAGCCGAAGTTCGGCGGCACGCCCGGTCCGCTGCACAACGCGATAGCCAAGCCGGACCGCAAGCACGACAACTCCACGGCCTGGCAGGCGGACTACAACCAGCAGCACTTCCAGGACCTGTACTTCGGCACCGGCAAGGACAAGAAGGGCCAGCCGAAGGAGTCCCTGAAGACCTACTACGAGAAGACCTCGTCCGGCCGCTACTCGGTCGACGGCGCCGTCTCCGACTGGGTCAAGGTCCCGTACAACGAGGCCCGCTACGGCTCCAACTACTGCGGCCAGACCAACTGCGCCAACGTGTGGGACACCGTGCGCGACGGCCTCGTGGCCTGGAACGCCGACCAGAAGGCCAAGGGCAAGACCGACGCCGAGATCAAGGCGACGCTGGCGCAGTACGACCAGTGGGACCGCTACGACTTCGACGGCGACGGCAACTTCAACGAGCCCGACGGCTACATCGACCACTTCCAGATCGTCCACGCGGGCGAGGACGAGTCGGCCGGCGGCGGCGCCGAGGGCACCAACGCCCTGTGGGCCCACCGCTGGTACGCCTACGGCACCGACGCGGGCAAGACCGGTCCGGCGAACAACAAGTCCGGCGGTACCCAGATCGGCACCTCGGGCATCTGGGTCGGCGACTACACGATGCAGCCGGAGAACGGCGGCCTCGGCGTCTTCGCCCACGAGTACGGCCACGACCTCGGTCTGCCGGACCACTACGACACCTCCGGCGGCGAGAACTCGACCGGCTTCTGGACCCTCATGTCCTCCGGTTCGTGGCTCGGCACCGGCAAGGACTCCATCGGTGACCTGCCCGGCGACATGAACGCCTGGGACAAGCTCCAGCTCGGCTGGCTGAACTACGCCAAGGTCAACGACTGGCAGCGTGGCACCAAGACCACCCACAAGCTGGGCGTCTCGGAGTACAACACCAAGAACCCGCAGGCGCTCGTCGTCGAGCTGCCGAAGAAGAAGGTCACCACCGACGTCGTGGCTCCCGCCGAGGGCGCCACGCAGTGGTGGAGCGACATGGGTGACGACCTCAAGAACACCCTGACCCGCTCCGTCGACCTGACCGGCAAGTCGGCCGCCTCCCTGGAGCTCCAGGGCTGGTACGACATCGAGCAGGACTACGACTACCTGTACGCCGAGGTCTCCACCGACGGCGGCGCCAACTGGACCGCCCTCGACGGCACCGCCGACGGCAAGCCGCTGCAGAAGGACGCGTCCGGCGCCCCGGCCCTGACCGGCGCCTCGAACACGCACCAGAAGCTCGTCTACAACCTGGGCGCGTACGCGGGCAAGAAGGTCGACCTGCGCTTCCGCTACCAGACGGACGGCGGCGCGGGCGGCAAGGGCTTCACCGCCGACGCCATCACGCTGACGGCCGACGGTGCCCCCGTCTTCTCGGACAACGCCGAGAACGGTGACAACGGCTGGGTCGCCAAGGGCTTCTCCCGCATCGGCAAGGGCTTCGCGAAGGAGTACGAGCAGTACTACATCGCGGAGAACCGCCAGTACGTCTCGTACGACAAGACCCTCAAGGTCGGCCCGTACAACTTCGGCTTCACCGGTGACCAGGCGAGCTGGGTCGAGCACTACGCGTACCAGAACGGCCTGATGATCTGGAAGTGGGACCTGTCCCAGAAGGACAACAACACCTCTCAGCACCCGGGTGTGGGCCGCATCCTCCCGATCGACGCCCACCCGAGCCCGCTGAAGTGGGGCGACGGCACGCTGATGCGCGGCCGCATCCAGGCCTACGACTCCCCGTTCAGCATCTCCCGCACGGACGGCTTCCAGCTGCACAAGGCCGGCGTCGGCACCTGGGTCCCGTCCCAGGCCGGCAACCCGACCTTCGACGACCGCAAGGGCGTCTACTGGTTCAAGGAGACCGAGCGCTCCGGTGTCCAGGTAACTGACACCAACACCAAGATCCAGGTCGTCAAGGAGGCCAAGGACGGCTCCACGATCACGGTCCAGGTGGGTCCCTCGACCAAGTAACGACGAGATTTTCTGAGTCGTCGCAGGTCAAAGTATGATCGGCCGTCGCCCCCTAGCGGGCGACGGCCGATCGTGTTTAGGTGCGTCTTACGGCCTCGGCCGCCCGACCTTATTGACAGTCGTTCCACGGGGGAGTGGTTCCGCATGCCCAACGGAGGGTTCAGCAGACTGCCGGGAGGCAGTGTCGTCGTCGCCATCGGACTGCCCAGTCCGGCCGGCGACGGGGCCACCGTCCGCTTCCTGGTGCACGCCGCGAACCGAGCCCGCGCCCTGACCCGGCTGCGGAACCTCGGCCTGCGGGCGGTCTACCTCCGTGGCAACACCGAACCGCCCACCCCGGACGAGATCACGGCCGTCCTGCACCACCCGGAGGGCCTCCTGTGGCGGACCACCGCCCAGGAGCTCTGGCACCCCATACGGTCCCTCCCGAAGGCCCCGGCCGCCTAGCCGGCGCCCCGGCCGCCTGAGCCGGCGCCCCGGGTCCCGCCGGCGCCGCGCTACGGGCCGACGACCGGCTTGCCGGTCAGCTCCACGCCCGCCTCGCGCAGCTCCTCCAGGGCCCGGTCCGTGGTCTCCTTCGCCACGCCCGCCGTCAGCTCGAGCAGGACGTGGGTGCGGAAGCCGTCACGGGCCGCGTCCAGGGCGGTCGCCCGTACGCAGTGGTCGGTGGCGATGCCGACCACGTCGACCTCGGTGACCTCGCGGGCCCGCAGCCACTCCGTGAGCGCCTCGCCGTTCTCGTCGCGGCCCTCGAAACCGCTGTACGCGGCCTCGTAGGCACCCTTGTCGAAGACGGCGTCGATCGCGCCGGCGGTGACCGCGGGCGCGAAGTTCGGGTGGAAGCCGACGCCCTCGGTGCCCGCCACGCAGTGCCGCGGCCAGTTCGTCACGTAGTTCGGGGCCTCGCCCTCCGGCGCGAAGTGCTCGCCCGGGTCGACGTGGTGGTCGCGGGTGGCGACCACGTGCCGGTAGACGGAGCCCGCCGTCTCGCCGATGAGGTCGGTGATGGCGGCGGCGACGTCCGCGCCCCCGGCCACCGCGAGGCTGCCGCCCTCGCAGAAGTCGTTCTGAACGTCCACAACGATCAATGCGCGGTGCATGACAGGTCCTTAGCGGTCGGATCGGGAGGCGGATCGGGCGTCGGTTCTCGGACGGATTCGAGCCTAGAGACTTCCCCCTCCCTTCGGGAGGGGGCGCTCAAGGCGGAGGCGTACTCCGTCACGTACTCCGTCGGGCGCGCGCGCTCACACGTACTCGGTCGGCAGGACCGGCTCGCCCCGCGAGAGCTGGGTCGCCGACAGCGGCAGCCCGGCGCGGGCCGCGATGTGCCGGGCCCGGGCGGCCTCCAGGGGCTCGCGGGCCACCACGTCGCCGCCCTTGACGAGCTCGACGAGCAGCTGCCGCTCGACGAGCTCCGGCGGGACGGGGCCGGTGCCGATGACCTCTGCCTCGGCGACACCGGCGGCGTCGGTCCGGCGGGCGGCCCACTTGCGGCCGCCGACGGAGGCCTTGCCGGCCACCGACTTCTTCGCGACCGGGGTCAGCGGGGCCTTCCGGTCGCCCGAGCCGGCCCGGGCGACCAGCTTGTAGACCATGGAGCAGGTCGGGTGGCCGCTGCCGGTGACGAGCTGGGTGCCCACGCCGTACGCGTCCACGGGCGCGGCCGCGAGCGAGGCGATGGCGTACTCGTCCAGGTCGGAGGTGACCACGATCTTGGTGTCGGTGGCGCCCAGCTCGTCGAGCTGTGCGCGCACCCGGTGGGCGACGAGCAGCAGGTCGCCGGAGTCGATGCGGACGGCCCCGAGCCCGGTCCCGGCCACCTCGACGGCGGTACGGACGGCCTCGGCGACGTCGTAGGTGTCGACGAGCAGGGTGGTGCCGGCGCCCAGCGAGTCGACCTGGGCCCGGAAGGCGTCGCGCTCGGTGTCGTGCAGCAGGGTGAAGGCGTGGGCGGAGGTGCCGACGGTCGGGATGCCGTAGCGGAAACCGGCCGCCAGGTCGGAGGTGGAGTCGAAACCGCCCACGTAGGCGGCGCGGGAGGAGGCGACGGCGGCCAGCTCGTGGGTGCGCCGTGCGCCCATCTCGATGAGCCGCCGGCCGCCGGCGGCCGAGGACATGCGCGAGGCGGCGGCCGCGATGGCGGAGTCGTGGTTGAGGATCGACAGGACGACGGTCTCCAGGAGCACGCACTCGGCGAAGGAGCCCTCGACCCGCAGGATCGGCGAGCCGGGGAAGTACACCTCGCCCTCGGGGTAGCCCCAGATGTCGCCGGAGAAGCGGTAGCGCGCGAGCCATTCCAGGGTCGGCTCGTCGACGATGCCCCGCTCGCGCAGGAAGCCGAGCACGTCCGCGTCGAAGCGGAAGTTCTCGACGGCGTCCAGGACCCGTCCGACGCCCGCCACCACGCCGTAGCGCCGCCCCTCGGGCAGTCGGCGGGTGAAGACCTCGAAGACGGACCGGCGGTCCGCCGTGCCGGCCCTGAGGGCCGCCTGGAGCATGGTCAGCTCGTACTGGTCGGTGAAGAGCGCGGTCGACGGCACGTCCACCGGCAGCCCAAGGTCCGCAGCGTTCATGTGAGGATGCTACCGCACTATTCGTCACTCTGACGAATACTGGGGAAACGTGCGGCGTGCCAAGGGTGACCCGTTTGTGCGACCTGTGGGTCGGGGTGGCAGCATGGGGTAAGTGAGCGTTGCGCCTATCGAGATCGAACGGACCGAATCGGCCGAGGAGGTCTCCGCCGTCGTCGAACCCGACGTGCCCTGGGTGACCCTCGTGCACAACGACCCGGTCAACCTGATGAGCTATGTCACCTACGTCTTCCAGGCGTACTTCGGCTACTCCAAGGACAAGGCGCACAAGCTGATGCTCGACGTGCACAACAAGGGCCGCGCGGTGGTCTCCAGCGGCACCCGCGAGGAGATGGAACGGGACGTGCAGGCGATGCACGGTTACGGGCTGTGGGCGACCCTCTCCCAGGACCGCGGCTGATGGCGGGCCACTTCGAGTCCCTCCCGGGCGGCGGCGCGGCCGTCGCGCTCGACGAGGTCGAGATCTCCATCCTGCGCTCCCTCGCCGTCCAGCTCATGGAGCTGATCGGCCCCGGGGACGAGCCCGTCGAGGGCGAGGACCCGCTGGCCGCTCTCTTCGCCGAGGGCCCGAGCGAGCCGCCCGCCGACCCCGCGCTGCGCCGGCTCTTCCCCGACGCGTACGGGGACGACACCGACGAGCTGCGCCAGGCGGCGGCCGACTTCCGCCGCTTCACCGAGAACGACCTGCGGGCGCGCAAGCGCCAGGACGCGCTCATGGTGGTCCGCAGTCTCGACGCGCTCGCCTCCGCGGCGGCCGGCGAGGGCGGCGGGGTCCTCAAGCTCACCCCCGACGAGTCCCGTGCGTGGCTCGGCGCGCTCAACGACCTGCGGCTGACCATCGGCACCCGCCTGGACGTCACCGAGGACGACGAGAGCGAGCAGTTGTACCGGCTGCCCGACTCCGATCCGCGCAAGCCGATGGTGATGGCGTACCTGTGGCTCGGCGGGCTCCAGGAGTCGCTCGTCGAGACGCTGATGCCGTAGCGCGTGTCCTCCGGGATCGGGCCGGGCCCACGGTGCCCGGCCCGGCCTGGTCCGGAAGGCGCGACCCCGGTCGCGCGGGCGGACACCGGCACGGCTGGACACCCGCCCACGGAGGGTGTTCGCTCAGCGGACGCTCAAATCCGGATAACGAATGCGTTATCAAAGAGCCCCGCTTTGCTCCGTTGAGTCCCTTTCCACCCTCTTTTCGTGTGGCGCAGCTCACGTATGGGGTCCTCGATCACGGTTAAGCGCGTGATAAATCTTCACGACCACCCGGGGACGCCACCCCTGTTCCCGGGGGCGCTTCGACCGGCTGACCGCCGGTGGCACTCCATTCCACATCCGGGGGGATCAGGACCTGGTCCGCAGCACAGACGGCCGAGCCGGCCGGTGCGCGGATCAGCATGGAGAAAGGCGCACCACCATGACCTCTGCGCAGGTCGACCAGCAGCACGACGGCAACGGGGCCGCGGACACCGCGGCGGGCGAGGGCTACCACCGGGCACTCGGTGCACGTCAGATCCAGATGATCGCGATCGGCGGCGCCATCGGCACCGGCCTCTTCCTCGGCGCGGGCAAGGGCATCTCGATCGCGGGACCGAGCCTGATCCTCGCGTACGCCATCGCGGGCCTCGTCATCTTCTTCATCATGCGGGCGCTCGGTGAACTCCTCATGTACCGCCCCGTGTCGGGCTCCTTCTCGGAGTACGCGCGAGAGTTCATCGGCCCCTTCGCGGGCTTCGTGACCGGCTGGACCTACTGGCTCTTCTGGGTCGTCACCGGCATCACCGAAGTCACCGCCGCCGCCACCTATATGACGTACTGGTGGGACATCCCGCAGTGGCTGTCCGCCCTCGTCTTCACCGTGATCCTCTACGGCGCCAACCTGATCTCCGTGAAGCTCTTCGGTGAGCTGGAGTTCTGGTTCTCGATGGTCAAGGTCACCGCGATCGTCGGCATGATCCTCATCTGTGCCGGCATCCTCACCCTCGGCTTCTCCGACGCCGGCGACACCGCCTCGGTCACCCACCTGTGGAACGACGGCGGCTTCTTCGCCGGCAAGGACGGCATCTTCTCGACCCTGATGACCCTTCAGATGGTCATGTTCGCCTTCCTCGCCGTCGAGCTGGTCGGCGTCACCGCGGGCGAGTCGAAGGACCCGAAGACGGTCCTGCCGAAGGCCATCAACACCGTGCCGTGGCGCATCGCCGTCTTCTACGTCGGCGCGCTGATCATGATCCTCTCCGTCGTCCCGTGGACCGCGTTCAAGCCGGGCGTCAGCCCGTTCGTCGCGGCCTTCGAGAAGATGGGCCTCGGCATCGGCGCCGCGATCGTCAACTTCGTCGTCCTGACGGCGGCCCTGTCCTCCTGCAACTCGGGCATGTACTCGACCGGCCGCATGCTGCGCGACCTCGCGCTCAACGGCCAGGGCCCGAAGGTCTTCACGAAGCTCACGAAGTCCGGCACCCCGCTGGTCGGCACCACCGTCTCGGCCGCGCTGATGATGGTCGGCGTCTGGATCAACTACCAGTGGCCCGGCGAGGCGTTCAACTACGTCGTCTCCTTCGCCACCATCTCCGGCATGTGGGCCTGGATCGTCATCCTGATCTGCCAGATCCGCTACCGGCTCAAGGCCGACCGGGGCGAGCTGCCGCAGTCCTCGTTCAAGGCGCCGGGCGGCATCTGGTTCAGCGTCTTCTCGCTCGCCTTCATCGGCATGGTCATCGTCACCATGGGCATGGACCAGGACAACCGGGTCGCGCTGTACGGCGCGCCGGTCTGGGGTCTGCTCCTGGCCGTCTCCTACCTGGTGCTCAAGGCCCGCAACCCCGAGGGCGTCGCCTTCGCCAAGCGGTCCTGACCTGCATCGTCTCGGCATTCGGGCCGTCTCGTACCACTCCTCGGTACGGGGCGGCCCGTCTGCTTATCCTGTCGGCATGCTGACCATCACCCGAGCCCTGTTCGACCAGATCGTGGAACACTCCCGTGCGGACCACCCCGACGAGGCCTGCGGCGTGGTCGCGGGTCCGGTCGGCAGCGGCCGCCCCGAGCGCTTCATCCCCATGCTGAACGCCGCGCGCTCGCCCACCTTCTACGAGTTCGACTCCGGGGACCTGCTGAAGCTCTACCGCGACATGGACGACCGGGACGAGGAGCCCGTGATCGTCTACCACTCGCACACCGCGACCGAGGCCTACCCGTCGCGCACGGACATCTCCTACGCCAACGAGCCGAACGCCCACTACGTCCTCGTCTCCACGGCCGACACCGACGGCGCGGGCCCCTTCCAGTTCCGCTCCTACACGATCGTCGACGGCGTCGTGACGGAGGAAGAGGTCAAGGTCGTCGAGGCGTACGGGTGACCGCCCGATGATCATGCGAGACTGAGCGCGACCAACGGGCGGCAGGAACCAGGAAGCCGGTGCGAATCCGGCACGGTCCCGCCACTGTGACCACCCTCCCGGGGTGGAAGCCAGGAACTGACCTGCCGCCTTCCCACCACCGACCGGGGACGCGGAGATCCCCGTCAGGAGGCCCGTTCCGTCATGTCCTGGCGCCGTACGCCGCTGCTGCCCGCCGCCGCGCTGATATCCCTTCTCGCCGCCTGCTCGGCCCCCGCCGGCACGCCCTCGGCCCGGCCCGCGCCCGGCTTCCCGTACACCGTCACCAACTGCGGTGTGACGACCACCTACCAGGCGCCGCCGCACCGCGCGGTGACCATGAACCAGCACGTCACCGAGGTCATGCTCGCCCTCGGCCTGGAGAAGTCCCTGGCCGGCACCGCCTACCTCGACGACGCGGTCCTCCCGGCCTACCGGAAGGCCTACGACTCCGTCCCCGTGCTCGCGAAGGAGTACCCCTCCAAGGAGGCGCTGCTCGCCGCGGACCCGGACTTCGTCTACGGGGGGTACGCCTCCGCCTTCGACGCCACCGCCGGCCGCGCCCGCCCCGACCTGGAGCGCTCCGGGATCGCCACCCGCCTCAACACCGAGTCCTGCCCGACCGGCAGGAGCTCCTTCGCCGACCTCTACCGCGAGGTCGACGAGGTCGGACGCACCTTCGGCGCCGCCGACCGGGCCGAGGCCTGGGTCCGCACGGCGAAGGACACCGTCGCCGGCGCCGAGAAGCGCCTCGGGGGAGTCGCCCCCGTCTCCGTCTTCGTCTACGACAGCGGCGACAAGACCGCGTTCACCGCCGGCGGCAAGGGCATCGGCAACGAGATCATCACCCGTGCCGGCGGCCGCAACGTCTTCGCCGACCTCGACAAGACCTTCGGCGACGCCACCTGGGAACAGGTCGTGGCCCGCCGGCCCGAGGTCGTCGTCATCTACGACTACGGGACCACCACCGTCGAGCAGAAGAAGAAGCGCCTGCTCGACGACCCCGCCCTGCGTGAGGTCCCCGCGATCAGGAACCGCCGCTTCGCCGTCATGCCGCTCTCCGACACGGTCCTCGGCGTGCGGGCCCCCGCCGCCGTCGACAAGCTCGCCGCCCAGCTGCACCCCGCCCGATGAGCCCCGCGCAGCGGTACCCGGCCGTCGTCGCCGGGCTGCTCGTGGCGCTCGCCGCGGCCGTCGTCGCCTCGCTCGCGCTCGGCTCCGTCCGCGTCCCGCCCGGCCAGGTGCTCGACGCCCTGACCGGGCGGGCCGGGCCCTCCCCGTACCGCACGATCGTGCTCGACGTACGCCTGCCCCGGGTGCTGCTCGGCGCGATCGTGGGCGCCGGACTCGCCGTCGTCGGTGCCGTCCTCCAGGCCCTCGTCCGCAACCGGCTCGCCGACCCCTTCCTGCTCGGGATCTCCTCCGGAGCCTCCGCGGGCGCCGTGGGCGTCCTCGTCCTCGGCGTGGCCGGCGGCCTCACCACGAGCGTCGCCCTGCCCGCCGGGGCCTTCGCCGGCGCCCTGCTCTCGCTCGTCCTCGTCTACGCCCTCGCCCGGCGCGGCGGCACCCTCACCGGCGCCCGGCTCGTGCTCGCGGGCGTGGCCGTCTCCTACATCCTGTCCGCGCTCACCACCCTGCTCCTGGTCGTCGCGGGCCGGCCCGAACAGTTCCAGGAGGCGCTGTTCTGGTCCCTCGGCGGCCTCGGCAGCGCCCGCTGGGACAGCCTCGTGCTGCCCGCCGCCGTCCTCGCCGTCGGCATCGGCCTCCTGCTCACCCTCGCCCGGCCGCTCGACCTGCTGCTCGTCGGCGAGGAGGGCGCCACCGTCCTCGGCCTGGACACCGCCCGCTTCCGCGCCGCCGTCTTCGTCCTCGCCTCCCTGGTCACCGCCGTCATGGTCGCGGCCAGCGGCGCCGTCGGCTTCGTCGGCCTGATGGTCCCGCACGCCGCCCGGCTGGCCGTCGGCGCACCGCACCGCCGGCTCCTGCCGGTCGCCGCCCTCGGCGGGGCCGTCGCCCTGGTCCTCGCCGACCTCGCCGCCCGTACCCTCGCCGCGCCCCAGGACATCCCCGTCGGCGTCCTCACCGCCCTCACCGGCGGCCCGTTCTTCCTCTGGCTGATGCGCCGCCGCGCGGAAGGAGTGCCCGCATGACCGGACTGCGCGTGCGGGGGATGTCGTACGAGGACCGGCTGCACGCCGCCGACCTGGTCGTCCGCCCCGGCGAGACCGTCGGCCTCGTCGGCCCCAACGGCAGCGGCAAGACCACCCTGCTGCGCTGCGTCTACGGCACCCTCGCGCCCACCGGCGGCCACGCCCTCCTCGACGGCGCCGACCTGCGCGCGATGGGGCCGCGGGAGCGGGCCCGCCGGGTGGCGACCGTGCCACAGGAGAGCTCCGCCGAGTTCGAGCTGACCGTCCGCGAGCTGGTCGCCCTCGGCCGCTCCCCGCACAAGCGCTTCTGGGAGGGCGACAGCGCGGCGGACCTCGCCCGGGCCGACGCGGCGCTGACCCGGGTCGGCATCGCGGACCTCGCCGAGCGCCCGTACCCCGGGCTCTCCGGCGGCGAACGGCAGCGCGCCCTGGTCGCCCGCGCCCTCGTCCAGGAACCCGAGCTGCTCGTCCTCGACGAGCCCACCAACCACCTGGACATCCGCTACCAGCTGGAAATCCTCTCCCTCGTGCGCCACTTGGGCACCGGCAACCTCCTCGCGCTGCACGACCTCACCCTCGCCGGCGCCTACTGCGACCGCCTCTACGTCCTCAAGGGCGGCCGGATCCTCGCCGAGGGCACACCGGCCGAGGTGCTGACCCCGGCCCTGCTGCACGAGGTCTACGGGGTCGAAGCCGAGGTCATCCCGCATCCGCGGACCGGCAGTCCGCTCGTCGTCTACCTCACCCCTCCGGCACCCCGTCCGGCAGTCGAACGCGATCTGTCCGTCATGTGAGATCACATTCCGGAACCCGGACCGGGAATCGATACGATGACCGCATGGTTTCCCACGACGTGAGCGAAGAGACGCCGGGCACACCCCTGCTCACGGCGCGCCTGCACGTCGACCTGTGCCGCCTCGCCAGCGCGATGTGTCCGCCGCGCGCTGCGCTCTGAACCACCGGCCCGAGCGCATTCCCAGCACGACCCCCCTCGCGCGGGGGCCAGAGAGCCGCGCGCCCATTCCGTCCCTTCCGACAGGAGCCCACGTCATGGCCATCGAGGTCCGCATCCCGACCATCCTCCGCACCTACACCGACGGCGCCAAGGCCGTCGAGGGCAAGGGCGAGACCCTCGCCGAGCTCTTCGCCGACCTGGAGTCCCGCCACACCGGGATCGAGGCCCGCATCGTCGACGGCGGCAAGCTGCGCCGCTTCGTCAACGTCTACCTGAACGACGAGGACGTGCGCTTCCTCGACGGCATCGAGACCAAGCTCGCCGACGGCGACAACGTCACCATCCTGCCGGCCGTCGCCGGCGGCATGGTCTGAGCGGACCGGTCCCCATGCGTTACGACTCCCCGCTCGCGGCGGTCGGCAACACGCCGCTGGTCCGACTGCCCCGGCTCTCCCCGTCGGACGACGTCCGCATCTGGGCCAAGCTGGAGGACCGCAACCCCACCGGCTCGGTCAAGGACCGCCCCGCGCTCCACATGATCGAGCAGGCCGAGAAGGGCGGCCGGCTCACCCCCGGCTGCACCATCCTGGAGCCGACCAGCGGCAACACCGGCATCTCGCTCGCCATGGCGGCCCGCCTCAAGGGCTACCGCATCGTGTGCGTCATGCCCGAGAACACCAGCGACGAGCGCCGCCAGCTGCTCGCCATGTGGGGCGCGGAGATCATCTCCTCGCCGGCCGCCGGCGGCTCGAACACGGCCGTACGCGTCGCCAAGGAGCTCTCCGAGCAGAACCCCGACTGGGTGATGCTCTACCAGTACGGCAACCCGGACAACGCCGGCGCCCACTACGCCACCACCGGGCCCGAGATCCTCGCCGACCTGCCCTCCGTCACGCACTTCGTGGCGGGCCTCGGCACCACCGGCACCCTCATGGGCGTCGGGCGCTATCTGCGCGAGCACAAGCCCGACGTCCAGATCGTCGCCGCGGAGCCCCGCTACGACGACCTGGTCTACGGCCTGCGCAACCTGGACGAGGGCTTCGTCCCCGAGCTGTACGACGCCTCCGTCCTCACCACCCGCTTCTCCGTCGGCTCCGCCGACGCGGTCACCCGCACCCGCGAACTCCTCCAGCAGGAGGGCATCTTCGCCGGCGTCTCCACGGGCGCGTCCCTGCACGCGGCCATCGGCGTCGGCAAGAAGGCGGTCAAGGCCGGCGAGAGCGCCGACATCGTCTTCCTCGTCGCGGACGGCGGCTGGAAGTACCTGTCGACGGGCGTCTACACGGCGGCCACCACGGAAGAGGCGATCGCGACCCTGCAGGACCAGCTCTGGGCCTGAGCCCCCGCACCCGCGGCACCGGCTCCGGGCTCTGAGCCCCCGCACCTCGCGGGACCCGCTCCGGGCCCGAGCTCCCGCACCTCGCGGGACCGGCTGCGGGCCTGAGCTCCCGCACCTCGCGGGACCCGCTCCGGCCCGAGCTCCGAAGGGCCGTCCTGAAGGGCCGCGTGCCCCGAAGGGCCGCGCGCCCCCAAGGCCCGGAGTTCCCGATCGTCAGTGCGCCAGATGGCGGACCTGGTCCCAGACCACCGGGTCCGCCGTTCCCACTCTGCGGCGGAACTCCCATACCGGCACGTCCCGCAGCTCGTCCGTCTCCAGGAAGCTCGGCCGGCCCTGTGCGTCGCCCACCGAACCCGGCGGCAGGGCGATCACCCCCGGCCGCTCGTCGTGGTACTTGCTGGTGATCTTGGCGACCAGCGCGCTGTCACCTCGCAGCGCCAGCACCAGACACGGGCGGTCCTTCGAGCCCGGCCCGTCCTCGTACGGCACGTCCGCCCACCAGATCTCGCCGGCCCTCGGCAACCGCTCCGGCGCCTTGCCGCGCGGGGCCGGCCGGGCGGGCGGCCGGGTCCGGCCGGCGGGGCGGCGGGCCGACCGCCGCCGTCCGTCGGCGACCGCCACGACGAGCGCGATCAGCACGACCGCGACGAGCGCGGGCCACCACGAGGTGTCCGACGACGTGTCCATACCTCAAGAAGGTACCCGCGCGCCCGCGACCGTGCCGCGAGGGCCCGCCATCCATCCGAACCGGTGACAGAGCCCGTGAGTTCGCCCACAACGGGCCGCCACGGAGGAGCGACGGACGGCGACGCGCCGTACGCTCGACAGATCGCACGACCTCCCCTCTCGCCGCGCTTTCCGCACCCGTCTTCGGAGGTTCACGCTCCATGAAGCTCACCGTCGTCGGCTGCTCAGGGTCGTTCCCGTCCGCGGAATCGGCCTGCTCGAGCTACCTCGTAGAGGCCGACGGCTTCCGGCTGCTCCTCGACATGGGCAACGGCGCCCTCGGCGAGCTGCAGCGCCACATCGGTCTGTACGACCTCGACGCGATCTTCCTCAGCCATCTGCACGCCGACCACTGCATCGACATGTGCGGCTACTTCGTCGCCCGCTACTACCGCCACGAGGGCGGCCGCTGCGACGCGATCCCGGTCTTCGCCCCGGAGGGCGCCGAGCAGCGGCTGACCACGGCGTACGCGGACACGCCGTCGGCGACTGCGATGGGCGAGGTCTTCGGCTTCCAGACGCTGTCGTCCGGGACCTTCGAGGTGGGCCCCTTCACCGTCCGCACGGAGAAGGTGTGCCACCCGGTCGAGGCGTACGCCATCCGGATCGAGCACGGCGGCCGCACCCTGACCTATTCGGGCGACACCGGCGTCTGCGACTCGCTCCACGAGCTGGCGCGGGGGGCCGACCTGTTCCTGTGCGAGGCCTCCTTCACCCACGGCAAGGAGGACATCCCGGCCCTCCACCTCAACGGCCGCGAGGCCGGCGCGCACGCCGCCCGGGCCGGGGTGGGGCGTCTCGTGCTGACCCACATCCCGCCGTGGACGGACGGCGAGCGGAACCTGGCCGACGCCCGCGAGGTGTTCCGGGGCCCGGCGGAGCTGGCGCGGGCCGGCGCGGTCTACGAGGTCTGAGCGCCGGACCGGGCACGGGCCCGGCCGAGCGCCACCCCGGGAAGGGCCGTCCGCACGGCGGACCGGGCGAACGGCCGGGGGCCCGGAACCGTACGGTTCCGGGCCCCCGGTGCGTGCGGGGTGAGGCTCACGCCTTGGTGAGGTCCTCGATCTCCTCGTCGGGCTCGCGGCCCGGCGTCGGGAGGTCGAACTTGACGATCGCGAAGCGGAAGACCACGTAGTAGATCGCCGCGAACACCAGGCCGAGCGGGATGATCAGCCACGGCTTCGTCGCCAGGTTCCAGTTGAGCAGGTAGTCGATGCCGCCGGCGGAGAAGGTGAAGCCGGCGTGGACACCGAGCGCCCAGGTGACGGCCATCGACACGGCGGTCAGCACCGCGTGGATCGCGTAGAGGACCGGCGCGATGAACATGAAGGTGAACTCGATCGGCTCGGTGATACCGGTGACGAAGGAAGTCAGCGCGAGCGAGAGCATCATGCCGAGGACGGCCTTGCGGCGCTCGGGGCGGGCGGCGTGCGCGATGGCCAGGGCGGCGGCCGGGAGGCCGAACATCATGATGGGGAAGAAGCCCGACATGAACTGGCCGGCGGTCGCGTCACCGGCGAAGAAGCGGCTGAGGTCACCGTGGACGACGTCGCCGGCGGCGTTGGTGAAGTCGCCGATCTGGAACCAGGCGACGGAGTTCACGAACTGGTGCATGCCGACGGGGATCAGCGCGCGGTTGATCAGACCGAAGAGGCCGGCGCCACCAGCGCCGAGGCCGGTCATCCACTCGCCGAAGCTGGAGATGCCCTCACCGATCGGCTCCCAGACCAGGCCGAAGAAGACACCGACAGCGGTGCCGACGAAGGCCATGATGATCGGGACGAGACGGCGGCCGTTGAAGAAGCCGAGCCAGTCGACCAGCTTGGTGCGGTGGAACTTCTGCCACAGGACCGCGGAGAGCAGACCCATCAGGATGCCGCCGAGGACGCCCGGGTTGTTGTACGTCGCGGCGACGTCGACGCCCTTGTTGGCGGTCGTGTTGACGACGGCCTCGGTGACCGGGAAGGCCTTCAGCACGTTGCTGTAGACCAGGAAGCCGACGAGGGCGGCGAGGGCCGTGGAGCCGTCGGACTTCTTGGCGAAGCCGATGGCCACGCCGATGCAGAAGAGCAGCGGCAGGTTGTCGAAGACGGCGCCACCGGCGGTGGCGAACACGGAGGCGACCTTGTCCCATCCGAGGCCGTCGGCACCGAACACGTCGGGCTGGCCGAGACGGAGCAAGATACCCGCGGCCGGCAGCACGGCGATCGGCAGCTGCAGGCTGCGACCGACCTTCTGCAGGCCCTGGAACAGGCCGGATCCGCGCTTCTTCGCGGGAGCGGCGGCCTGGGCGGTGGCCGTACTCATCAACTTCCTCCAGTTGGACAAGGCGCCGCCAGAGGACAGTGAAAGGGGGTGACGGCGACGTCTCGGGGGAACGCGGTGGTCTGGACCGCGTGGTCTACACCAATGAGTGGTGTAGACCTGTTGTAGCACGTGAGACTTAGATAAGGAACCTGTGAATTCTGTGCGCTGAGCCATAGCCGGACAGGGGACGACAAAAGGCCCCCGGACCGGGGGGTCCGAGGGCCTTCGCGGGCGGGGCCTACGCCTTGGTGACGTCCCCCTCCATCTCCTTCTCCAGCTCCTCCGGCTCGCGCCCGGGGGTCGGAAGATCGAACTTGGTGATCGCGAAGCGGAAGATCACG
This sequence comes from Streptomyces sp. NPDC101191, assembly GCF_044767915.1. Taxonomy (NCBI): domain Bacteria; kingdom Bacillati; phylum Actinomycetota; class Actinomycetes; order Kitasatosporales; family Streptomycetaceae; genus Streptomyces; species Streptomyces sp. NPDC101191. The sequence goes on along the minus strand of NZ_JBIWOU010000012.1, from coordinate 99,177 downwards.
TAATAGACGAGGGCGAACGCGAGGCCGATCGGAATGATCAGCCATGGTTTGGTCGCCAGGTTCCAGTTGATCACGTAGTCGATCAGCCCGGCCGAGAAGCTGAAGCCGTCCTTCACGCCGAGTGCCCACGAGACCGCCATCGACACCCCGGTCAGCACGGCGTGGACCGCGTACAGCGCGGGCGCGATGAACAGGAACGAGTACTCCAGCGGCTCGGTGATGCCCGTGACGAACGAGGTCAGCGCGACCGAGAGCATCAGGCCGCCGACCTCCTTGCGCCGGTGCGGGTGCGCGCAGTGGGTCATCGCCAGGGCCGCCGCCGGCAGGGCGAACATCATGATCGGGAAGAAGCCGGTGAGGAACTGACCGGCGTTCGGGTCGCCCGCGAGGAACATGCTGATGTCGCCGTGCACCACCGAGCCGTCCGGCTTCGTGTACGAGCCGAACTGGAACCAGACCGGCACGTTCAGGAACTGGTGCAGGCCGACCACCAGCAGCGCACGGTTCGCGACCCCGAAGATGCCCGAGCCCCACGAGCCGAGCCCCACCAGCCAGTCGCTGAAGCTCTCCAGGGCGTCACCGATGGGCGGCCAGACCCACAGGCACAACGAGGCGAAGAGGATGCCGACGAACGCCATGATGATCGGCACCAGCCGGCGTCCGTTGAAGAAGCCCAGCCAGTCCACCAGCTTCGTGCGGTGGAAGCGCTGCCACAGGTACGCCGCCAGCAGACCCATGATGATGCCGCCGAAGACGCCCGGGTTTTGGTACGTGTACCCGGCGAAGGAGTCGTCCGTGCCCAGGCAGCCGCCGCCGATGTCCTTGGTGCCGGCCGGGCAGGGCTTGGGGAACGCGCGCAGCACCGTGTAGTAGACGAGGAAGCCGGCCACCGCGGCCAGCGCCGTCGAACCGTCCGCCTTCTTCGCCATGCCGATCGACACGCCGATGCAGAACAGCAGCGGCAGACCGAGACTGCCGTCGAGCAGCGCGCCTCCCGCCGCCGCCATCACCTTCGCGACGGTGTCCCACCCCAGCCCGTCGGCGCCGAACACGTCCGGCTGGCCGAGCCGGCCGATGATGCCCGCCGCGGGCAGGACGGCGATGGGCAACTGGAGGCTGCGGCCCATCTTCTGCAGCCCCTGGAAGAAGGTCCCCCAGGGCGACTTCTTCGGTGGGGCCGCGGCTGCGGCGCTCGCGTCACTCATCGGCGTCCTCCCTGGGTACTGCGGATGCATACTGGTGTAGACCAGTTGAGATAGGCTCCCGGAGGTCGCTCGGGGCAGGCCGCCGGTGATCGTCATCATTCGACAGAACGGCGGCATTCGCTCGCGAGGTTGGGCCAACCGTGGGCTACCGTGACAAAGCGGACCATCGGTGCGCCGCGACTCACGTTCTTCACGCGTCTTCGGACGGAACGGACAGGGAGAAACACATGGCCAGCAAGGCTGAGAAGATCGTCGCCGGGCTCGGTGGCATCGACAACATCGAAGAGGTCGAGGGCTGCATCACCCGCCTCCGCACCGAGGTCAACGACGCCGCCCTGGTCGACGAGGCCGCGCTCAAGGCCGCCGGCGCCCACGGCGTCGTCAAGATGGGCACCGCGATCCAGGTCGTCATCGGCACCGACGCCGACCCCATCGCCGCCGAGATCGAAGACATGATGTGAGCGGCTGACACCAGCCACGAGGGGCCCGTTCCGGCAGGGGAACGGGCCCCTCCGTCATACGGCTACGCTCGTGACATGTCTCGAATCGACGGCCGTACCCCCGAACAGCTCCGCCCCGTCACCATCGAACGCGGCTGGAGCAAGCACGCCGAGGGCTCCGTCCTCATCTCCTTCGGCGACACCAAGGTCTTCTGCACCGCCTCCGTCACCGAAGGCGTCCCGCGCTGGCGCAAGGGCAGCGGCGAGGGCTGGGTCACCGGCGAGTACTCCATGCTGCCCCGCTCCACCAACACCCGCGGCGACCGCGAATCCGTCCGCGGCAAGATCGGCGGCCGCACCCACGAGATCTCCCGCCTCATCGGACGCTCCCTGCGCGCCGTCATCGACTACAAGGCCCTCGGCGAGAACACCATCGTCCTCGACTGCGACGTCCTCCAGGCCGACGGCGGCACCCGCACCGCCGCCATCACCGGCGCCTACGTCGCCCTCGCCGACGCCGTCGCCTGGGCCCAGAACAAGAAGCTCGTCAAGGCCGGCCGCAAGCCCCTCACCGGCACCGTCGCCGCCGTCTCCGTCGGCATCGTCGACGGCACCCCCCTCCTCGACCTCTGCTACGAGGAGGACGTGCGCGCCGACACCGACATGAACGTCGTCTGCACCGGTGACGGACGCTTCGTCGAGGTCCAGGGCACCGCCGAGGCCGAGCCCTTCGACCGCAAGGAGCTCAACGCCCTCCTCGACCTCGCCTCCGGCGGCTGCGCCGACCTCGCCGAGATCCAGCGCAAGGCGCTCGAGGGAACTCTCTGACAGACTGCGGCGTCTTTCGGCATACGGGCGCACGGGTCGAACCGTGCGCCCCGTCCACGAGTCCGTCATACGAGGGGGAGGACCCGACCCTTGAAGCGCCGCCGTTCCATAGCACTCGCCGTCGCCACGGCCGCCGTCACCGTCACCGGCCTGACCGGCTGCGGGGCGCTCGACAAGGCCATGGACTGCGTCAAGACCGCCGACGCCATAGCCACCTCGGTCGACAAGCTCTCGCAGGCCGTCAGCAACGCGTCCAACGACCCCACCCAGATCGAGGAAGCCCTCAACAGCATCGACACCGAGCTGGGCAACCTCAAGAACACCACCGACAACGCGGACCTCGCCAAGGCCGTCGACGACCTCAACAAGGGCGTCGACTCCGTCCGCACCGCGGTGAAGAACGGCGACACCACGCCGGACATCAAGCCCATCACCGACGCGGCTGCCGAGGTCGGCAAGGTCTGCACCCCGGGCTAGACGGTGAGCGCCCGCCGGCGGATCACGACCCGACAGCCCCCAGCCGTACCGACCCGCCCACCCGGACTCGGATAATCGGGGCATGACCCGTCTGATCCTCGCCACCCGCAACGCGGGCAAGATCACCGAACTCCACGCGATCCTCGCCGACGCAGGCCTCGACCTCGAACTCGTCGGCGCGGACGCGTACCCCGAGATCCCCGACGTCAAGGAAACCGGCGTCACCTTCGCCGAGAACGCCCTGCTCAAGGCCCACGCGCTCGCCCGGGCCACCGGCCTCCCCGCCGTCGCCGACGACTCCGGCCTCTGCGTCGACGTCCTGAACGGCGCCCCCGGCATCTTCTCCGCCCGCTGGGCCGGCACCCACGGCGACGACAAGGCCAACCTGAACCTGCTGCTCGCCCAGCTCTCCGACATCGACGCGGCCCACCGCGGCGCCCACTTCGCCTGCGCGGCCGCCCTCGCCCTGCCCGACGGCACGGAACGCGTGGTCGAGGGCCACATGCCCGGCACCCTGCGCCACGAGCCGGTCGGCACCAACGGTTTCGGCTACGACCCGATCCTCCAGCCGGAGGGCTACGAGGTCACCTGCGCCCAGCTCACCCCGGCCGAGAAGAACGCGATCAGCCACCGGGGGAAGGCGTTCCGGGCACTGGTGCCGGTGGTGCGGGAGCTGTTGGGCTGAGGATGCAGCGAAGGCCTCACCCGGAGAAGTCTTGGGTGAGGCCTTCGGTGTACCGGCTGGTGCGGCCTGAGGGATTCGAACCCTCACGGGATTTCTCCCATCGCGACCTAAACGCGAGGCGTCTGCCGTTCCGCCAAGGCCGCTGGTCGCCTGACATCGTAGCGGGCGAGCGGCAGCTCGGGGCAGGTGTAACCGAACCGACCGATGGCGCGTATCCATGGCGCCATCGGCGGGCGCGCCGAACGGCCCGCGCCGACGGGGGCCGGTGCGGGCCGTTCAGGGCTGGAGCGGCAGAGGGGTGGCGGGGCGTCAGGGGCGGCGGGCGTCAGAACTTCGGTTCGGGGGCCCGGGACATCACCATCTCCGCCGCCTCCTCCGGGGTCTCCACCGCCGGCGGGGAGCCGTCCAGGGGACGCTGCGCCGTCTCCTTCATGCAGGCGACCGCGACGACGCCGACCAGCGCCGCGCCCATCGCGTAGTACGCGGGCATCAGGTTGCTGCCGGTCGCGCCGATCAAGGCCGTGATCACCAGCGGGGTCGTCCCGCCGAACAGGGATGCCGAGAGGTTGTAGCCCACCGACAGGGAGCCGTAGCGCACCTGGGTCGGGAAGAGGGCCGGCAGGGCCGCCGACATCGTGCCGAGCAGGCAGACCAGCGACAGGCCGAGCATCAGCATGCCGGCGGTGATCGCCGGCACCCCGCCCTGGCCGATCAGCAGGAACGACGGCAGCGACAGGAAGAGGAAGCCCAGCATGCCCGCCATCAGCACCGGCTTGCGCCCGTACCGGTCGTTGAGCCGGCCGACCCGGGCGATGACCAGCATCAGCAGCACCATCACGAGCAGCAGGATCAGCAGGCCGTGCGTCTCGCTGTAGCCGAGCTCGTCGGACAGGTACGTCGGCATGTACGAGAGCAGCATGTAGTCGCAGATGTTGTACGCGCCGACCAGCGCGATGCACAGGATCAGCGTCGGCCACTGCTCCCGGAAGATCCTGCCCAGGTCGCCCTTGGTCGTGGTCTCCACCGTGTCGGCGGCCTCCGAGGCGTGCGCGGAGTCCGACTCCAGCTTCCGGAAGGCGGGCGTCTCGTCGAGTCGCATCCGCAGGTAGAGGCCGACCAGGCCGAGCGGACCGGCCACCAGGAACGGCACGCGCCAGCCCCAGGCCTCCATCGTGTCGGTGCCCAGCCACGCGCCGAGCGCCGTGACGAGGCCCGCCGCGCCGACGTAGCCCGCGAGGGTGCCGAACTCCAGGAAGCTGCCGAAGTAGCCGCGCCGGCGGTCGGGCGCGTACTCGGCGATGAAGGTGGACGCGCCGCCGTACTCGCCGCCGGTCGAGAAGCCCTGCAGCATGCGGAAGAAGACCAGCAGGACCGGCGCCCAGAAGCCGATGGAGGCGTACGAGGGGATCAGGCCGATCGCGAAGGTGCCGACCGCCATGAGGATCATGGTCAGCGCGAGGACCCTCTTGCGGCCCAGCCGGTCACCCATCGGGCCGAACACCAGGCCGCCCAGCGGGCGGACCAGGAAGGCCACCGCGAAGGTCGCGAACGACGAGAGCAGCTGGACGGTGTCGTTCCCCGGGGGGAAGAAGACGTGGCCGAGGGTCACGGCCAGATAGGCGTAGATGCCGAAGTCGAACCACTCCATGGCATTGCCGAGCGAGGCGGCCTTCACGGCCCGCCTGACCGCCGCCTCGTCGGTCACCGTGATGTCCGTCCGGCGCAGCCGGGGCTGCTGCCGTCGGGTGACGGCCCGGAAGAGGCGCGGGTGGCGCCTCAGGGCTCCGGGATCGGCGGAGGTGTCGAGGTCGGGGGCCGGCATGGCCGTACGTCCTTTCGCTGGGGGCACTCCAGGAAGGGCGTCTGTTCGGTCATGCCGTCCGCAAACCGATTCCGGCCGGTTATGCGACCCAGGTCACGCCTCGATCTTCAGGTCCTTGAGGATCTTGGCGACGTGGCCGGTGGCCTTCACGTTGTAGAGGGCGCGCTCGATCCTGCCCTCTTCGTCGACGACGACGGTCGAGCGGATCACGCCCGTCACCGTCTTGCCGTACAGCTTCTTCTCGCCGAAGGCGCCGTACGCCTCCAGGACCTTCTTGTCCGGGTCGCCGACCAGCGTGACCTTCAGGTGCTCCTGCTCGCGGAACTTCGCGAGCTTCTCCGGCTTGTCCGGGGACACGCCGATGACGTCGTACCCGGCGCCGGCCAGCAGGTCCAGGTTGTCCGTGAAGTCGCAGGCCTGCTTCGTGCAGCCGGGGGTCAGGGCGGCCGGGTAGAAGTAGACGATGACCTTGCGGCCCTTGTGGTCCGCGAGGGAGACCTCGTTGCCGTCCGCGTCGGGAAGGGTGAAGGCGGGGGCGGTGTCGCCGGGCTGCAGTCGCTCGCTCATGGCTCTCCTCGGGGTCGTACGCGTACGCCGACCCAGCCTAATGGGGGTCTGTGCCAACCCTTGCCGTCATGAGCTGACAGACTGTCCACAACGACCGGAACACGACCACGGAGGCAGCGGTGTCGGACGCCAGGACCCCTGCGCAGATCGAGGCGGACATCGTCCGCCGGCGCGAGCAGCTCGCCGTCACTCTCGACGAGATCGGCATTCGGGTGCACCCGAAGACGATCATCGGGGACGCCAAGGCGAAGGTGGCGGCCCAGGTCGACCACACCGCCGGGCGGGCGTTCGTCGCCGTGAACCGGTTGGTCTCCGACGTGAAGGCCCGGTTCACGCACGACGACGGCGCGCCGCGGCTGGAGCGCGTGGTGCCTGCGGCCCTGGTCGTCGTGGCCGTGATCGGGCTGATCGCCGCGTCGTCCCGCCGGGACAAGGGGTGACCCTTCCCCGCCCGCTCGTCGCCCGTCCCGGGTACGGGCGACACGCCCGGGCAGGTAGGTTCGAACCGTGAGCGACAACACGCACGACAAGCTGCCCATCCGGATGCTCCACGACCGCGTCCTGGTACGGACCGACTCTCCCGAGGGGGAGCGCCGCTCGGGCGGCGGCATCCTGATCCCGGCGACCGCGGCCGTCGGCCGCCGCCTCGCCTGGGCCGAGGTCGTCGCCGTCGGGCAGAACGTCCGTACGGTCGAGATCGGCGACCGGGTCCTGTACGACCCCGAGGACCGCGCCGAGGTCGAGGTGCGGGGCGTGGCGTACGTCCTGATGCGCGAGCGCGACCTGCACGCGGTCGCCGCGGACCGTTTCCAGGGCGCGACCGACTCGACGGGCCTTTACCTCTAGATCCGCGGTCGGGAGCTCTGGACCCGGTCGGGCCGAGACCTCGGATCAGGTCGGGCGAGGGCTTCTGATCCGGTCGGGTGAAGGGCCCGGAGCCGTTCGGGCGAAGGTTCCGGATCGGTTCGGGTCACGGCTGCGCAGGCTGTCGGCGAAGGGTCTGGTGACCGGTGTCACCAGGCCCTTTGTCTGTTTCTTGCTACGCTCGAGGTACCCGACGAGACGCGCCGTACCGGGTTTCACGACAAGACGACGCACCCCTGTTGATCCGTCTCGCGGAGGTGTTCGTCGTCATGGCCTGGGTTCTTCTCCTCGTCGCCGGCCTGCTGGAAGTCGGCTGGTCGATCGGCATGAAGTACACCGAGGGCTTCACCCGTCTCTGGCCCAGCGTCTTCACCGCCGCCGGGATCGTCGCCTCGATGATGCTGCTCTCGCAGGCCGCCAAGACCCTGCCGATCGGTACCGCCTACGGCGTGTGGGTCGGCATCGGTGCGGCCGGTGCGGCGGTGCTCGGCATGGTGGTGCTGGGTGAGCCGGCGACCGCCGCCCGCATCTTCTTCGTCTGTCTGCTGCTCGTGGCCGTGGTCGGCCTCAAGGCGACATCGGGCCACTGACCTGCGGTCCGGTCGGCGGGGCCGGCGCGGCCCGGTCCGGCTGGGGGGCCTCCTCCGCCAGGGCGGGGACCCCCGCCGGGTCGGCGCCGGCGCCCGGGGCCGATTGCGGCATCCGTACGAGGTCCTGGGCCGGTTCCGGCCGCCGGGGCTCGGCAGGTCCGGCCTCCGGACCCGGCGGCACCCGTACGCCGCCGGCCCCCTCCCGTACCGCGTCCTGCCGTGCGGACGCCTTGGGGGCCGCGGGGCGGGGGCGGGCGGGGCGGTGGTTCGCGCCGGGGCCCTCGTAGCCCTCCGCCGCTCCGGGGAAGTCGGGCAGGGGCGCCAGGGGATGTTCCTCGGCGCCCTCCATCAGTCGGAGGTCGAAGTCCTTCGCGGGCACTCCCGCGAGCGCGTCGCGGGTGAACTGGGCCCAGATCTCGGCCGGTGCCCCGCCGCCGTTCATCCGGGGCAGTCCGAGCGCCCCGTACAGAGAGAGCTGCCGGCCCGTGTCCGGGTCCTGGCCCATCATGGCGACCACGGTGGCGAGTTCGGGGGTGTAGCCGGCGAACCAGGCCGCCTTGTCGTCCTCCGCCGTGCCCGTCTTGCCCACGGCCGGCCGCCCGGCCGCGAGCGCCGCCGTGCCCGTGCCGCCCTCGACCACGCTCCTGAGCACGGAGGTCGTGGTGTCGGCGGCCTCGCGCCCGATGACCTGGCGGTCGCCGGTGCCCGGCAGCGCGAACTCCTCGCCGTCCCTGACGACCTTCTCGACCAGGGTGTACGAGCCGTGCCGGCCGTGGTTCGCCAGCGTCGCGTAGGCCTGGGCGAGGTCCAGGACGCTGGCGGTGGCCGGGCCGAGCGCGATGGAGGGCGAGGCGGTGAGGTCGGGCGTCCGGCGCGGCAGGCCGAGCGCGACGGCGGTGTCGCGGACCCGGGCCGGGCCGACGTCGACCGCCATCTGGGCGTAGACGGCGTTCACCGAGTAGTCGGTGGCGGACCGCACGGTGAGGGAGCCGTAGCTGGTGTCGTCCTCGTTGGCCGGGTCGTACGGCGCGCCGCTCCAGCCCTGCACGGGGCGCCGGTTGTCGCCGTCGTAGAAGGTGTTCGGGGTGATCCGCTCGCCGTCCTGCGTCTGGGCGCCGTGCTGGAACGCGGCGGCGAGGACGAAGGGCTTGAAGGTGGAGCCGACCTGGTAGTCGCGGCGGGTCGCGTTGTTGACGAACTGGCGGGTGTAGTCGATGCCGCCGTAGAGGGCGACGACCTTGCCGCTCGCCGGGTCGACGGCCGCGCCGCCGACCCGCACCCAGCGGTCGGCGGGGTGGCGTTCCGGGTCGAGCTTCGAGGTCACGTTCTCCTCGACGGCCTTCACGAAGGCGTCCTGCTTGCCCCGTTCCAGGGTGGTGGTGATCCGGAAGCCTCCGGCGGCCAGGGTCTTCTCGTCGACGATGCCGTGCTCCGTCAGGTACTGCTCGACGGCCTGCACGAGATAGCCGCGCTGCCCGGAGAGCCCGGACGAGGCGTGCATCGGCTGCGGGGCGGGGAAGACGGCGGCGGTGCGGGCGGCGGGGGAGAGCCAGCCCTCCTTGACCATGCCGTCGAGGACGTAGTACCAGCGGGCGAGGGCCCGGTCCCGGTTCTCCGGGTGGGTGGCGACGTCGTACGCGTTGGGGGCGTTGAGCAGGGAGGCGAGGTACGCGCCCTCGGCGGTGTCGAGGTCCTTGGCGTCCTTGCCGTAGTAGGCGCGGGCGGCGGCCTGCACGCCGTAGGCGTTGCGGCCGAAGTAGCTGGTGTTCAGGTAGCCCTCGAGGATCTCCTCCTTGCTCTTCTCGCGGCCGAGCTTGAGCGCGATGAAGAACTCCTTCGCCTTGCGGGTGAGGGTCTGCTCCTGGCCCAGGTAGTAGTTCTTGACGTACTGCTGGGTGATGGTGGAGCCGGACTGGCGGCCCTTGCCGGTGAGGGTGTTCCAGGTGGCGCGGACCATCGCGCGCGGGTCGACGGCCTGCGAGGTGTGGAAGTCGCGGTCCTCGGCGGCGAGGACGGCGTGCTGGACGGCGACCGGGATGCGCTCCAGGCTCACGTTCTCGCGGTCGACCTCCCCGTCGCGGGCGAGTTGGGTGCCGTCGCGGTAGAGGAAGAGGTTGGACTGGGCGACCGCGGTGGCGTTGGCCGGCGGGATGTCCACGAGCAGGTAGCCGGCGACGAAGGCGCCGAGCAGCAGCAGGGCGCCGAACACGACGAGGCCGAGCAGCCGCCGGAGGATGCGGCGCGGGCGGCTGCGGGGGCGGCGGGTGCGGTGGCCCGGGCGCTTCGGCGGTGGGGCGGGGACGGTGGGGTCCCGCGGGTCCCAGACGAAGTCGGCATCGGGCGGTTCGGGTGGGAGGACCTCGCGCGCCGCACCTGACGGCATACCGGATGAAGGGGACATAGCCATACATCCTGCCCCCGTGAGGGGCCGCTGGGCCGGAAATCCGCTCGCGACGACACGGGAAATCCCACTAAGGTCGGGCGCTTTGGCGCGGACGGCACCGATCGTGCCGAAAAGAAGGGATCGGAAGCATGCTCCGGCTCTATGCCACGGTGGCCGCGGGTGGCTTCCGACGCCATGCCACCTACCGGGTGGCCACCGCGGCAGGCGTGTTCACCAACACCGTCTTCGGCTTCATCCTGTCGTACACCTATATCGCCCTCTGGAACGCGCGTCCCTCGCTCGGCGGATACGCCATGGAGGACGCGCTCGCCTATGTGTGGATCGGCCAGGGGCTCCTCACCGTGTGCGGACTCATGGGCGGCGGCTTCGAGGACGAGCTGATGGAGCGGATCCGCACCGGCGACATCGCGGTCGACCTCTACCGGCCCGCCGACCTCCAGACCTGGTGGTTCTCGGCCAACCTGGGCCGCTCCGCCTACCAGCTCCTCGGCCGCGGCGTCCTGCCGATGGTCTTCGGCGCCCTCGTCTTCGGCATCACCCTGCCGTCGAGCCCCTGGACCTGGCCCGCCTTCCTGCTCGCCGTGACGCTCGGCTCGATCGTCAGCTTCGCCATCTGGTACCTGGTCGCGATGAGCGCGTTCTGGCTGCTCGACGGACAGGGCGTGGCCCAGGTCGCCTGGCTCGGCGGCCTGTTCTTCTCCGGCATGCTGCTCCCGCTCGGCGTCTTCCCGGGCGCCCTGGGCGAGGTGGCCCGGACGCTCCCCTGGGCGTCGATGCTCCAGGTGCCGGCGGACGTCTACCTGGAGCGGTACGAGGGCTGGGGCCTGGTGCGGGCGTACGCGTTCCAGGGCGGCTGGGCGGTGGCACTGCTGGCGGCGGGCCGGGCGGCACAGGCGGCGGCGACGCGGAAGGTGGTGGTGCAGGGTGGCTGAGCGATCCGCGGAGGTGTCCGGGACGGGGAAGGCCGGGGACGCGGGCTCCGCGCAGGTGCCGGCGGCCGGGGCGACGGGGGGTGCCCGGGCGGGAGACGTGCCCGGGGCCGGGGTGCCCGGGGCCGGGGTGTCCGGGGGCCGGGCGGCCGGGGACGCGCGGACCGCCGAGGCGTCCGCGGCCGGGGCGGCGGGGGACGTGCGCTCCGGGCGGGTGCCGGCGGCCCGGACGGCCGGGGACGCGCGTGCGGCGCAGGTGCCGCTGGTCCGGGCGGCGGCCGAGTCGTGGCGGACGTACCGGATGATCGCGGCGATGTGGATCCGCTCGACGATGACGTACCGCTCCTCCTTCGCCCTGACCGTCCTCTCCTCCTTCACGGTCACCATCTTCGACTTCGTCGTCATCCTCCTGATGTTCGGTCAGGTCGAAGGCCTCGGCGGCTTCTCCTTCGCCGAGGTCGCCTTCCTGTACGGGACGACGGGGGTGTCCTTCGGCCTCGCGGACCTGGTGGCGGGCTCGCTGCCGAGGATGGGCAAGCGGGTACGGGACGGCTCCCTGGACACGTTCCTGCTGCGGCCGGCGCCGGTCCTGGCGCAGGTCGCGGCCGACCGTTTCGCGCTGCGGAGACTGGGACGGGTGACACAGGGCCTGCTGGTCCTGATCTGGGGCCTGGTCCTGCTCGACGGCGTGGCCTGGACACCGCTGAAGGTGCTGCTGGTACCGGTGATGCTGCTGAGTGGAGCGCTGATCTTCGCGGCGCTGATGGTGGTCGGGGCGTCCGCGCTGTTCTGGCTGCAGGACGCCGCGGAGGTGACCAATTCGTTCACGTACGGCGGCAACACCATGCTCCAGTACCCGCCGACGATCTTCGCGCAGGACCTCGTGCGGGGCGTCGTGTACGTCGTACCGCTCGCGTTCGTGAACTGGCTGCCCGCCCTGTACGTCCTCGGGCGGCCGGCGCCGGCCGGGGTGCCGGGGTGGACGGCGTTCGCGTCACCGCTGGTGGCGGTCGCGTGCTGTGCGGTGGCGGGATGGGCGTGGCGGACGGGCCTGCGGGCATACCGATCGACGGGAAGCTGAGATGTCCTTCATCGAACTCGACGGCCTGGAGAAGACCTTCACGGTACGGCGGCGGGCGGGCCTGCTGCGCCGCGAGAAACGGGAGGTCAGAGCGGTCGACGGCATCTCCTTCACCGTGGAGCGGGGGGAGATGGTCGGCTACATCGGCCCGAACGGCGCCGGGAAGTCCACCACCATCAAGATGCTCACGGGCATCCTCACCCCGAGCGGCGGCCGGCTGCGGGTGGCCGGCATCGACCCGTCGCGGGAGCGGACGAGGCTGGCCGAGCGGATCGGGGTGGTCTTCGGCCAGCGCACGACCCTGTGGTGGGACCTTCCGCTCCGGGACTCGTACGCACTCGTCCACCGCATGTACCGGATCCCGGACGCCCGGTTCCGGGAGAACCTGGCGCGCTGTGTGGACCTCCTGGAGCTGGGCGAGCTCCTCGACGTCCCCGTACGGCAGCTGTCCCTCGGCCAGCGCATGCGCGGGGACATCGCGGCGGCGCTGCTGCACGACCCGGAGGTGCTGTACCTGGACGAGCCGACGATCGGCCTGGACGTGGTGTCCAAGGCGAAGGTGCGGGAGTTCCTGAGGGAACTGAACGCGACCCGCGGCACCACGGTCCTGCTGACGACGCACGACCTGACCGACATCGAGCAGCTGTGCCGGCGGGTGATGGTCATCGACCACGGGCGCCTGATGTACGACGGGGAGCTGGCGGGCCTCCACGCGGTCGGGGAGAGCGAGCGCCTGCTGGTGGTCGACCTGGCGCGCGAGACGCCCCCGATCGACGTACCGGGCGCCCGCTTCGTCCGCGCCGAGGGGCCACGGCAGTGGCTGTCCCTGCCGGCCTCCGCGTCGGCCGCCCCGGTCGTGGCGGCGGTGGCCGCGGCGTACCCGCTCGTCGACCTCTCGGTGCGGGAACCGGACATCGAGGCGGTGATCGCGAAGATGTACGGGGGCGGGGCGGCGGCGGTGCGGGGAACTCCGGATGCGGCTGAGGAGTCCCTGAGATAGGGAGGTGAGGTGATGGTCAGCTTCACGTACACGGCGGCGGACGCGGAGAAGAGCCGAGGAGTCCGCCGCATGAAGGCCCTGGCGACGGGCCTGCTCGCGCTGGTCGCGGGGATCTACGCCCTGGCCACGTGGGCGAAGGCCTCGGACGCGGGCGCCTGGGCGGGCTATGTGGCGGCCGCGGCGGAGGCCGGCATGGTCGGCGCGCTGGCGGACTGGTTCGCGGTGACGGCGCTGTTCCGGCGCCCGCTGGGGCTGCCGATCCCGCACACGGCGATCATCCCGACGAAGAAGGACCAGCTGGGCGCGTCGCTGGGGTCGTTCGTGGGGGAGAACTTCCTGTCCGCGGACGTCGTACGGGGCAGGCTGCGCGGCTTCGCCATCGCGAGCCGCCTGGGCACCTGGCTGGCCGACCCGGCGCACGCGGACCGCGTCACCTCGGAACTGGCCGCGGCCCTGCGCGGGGCGCTGACGGTGCTGCGGGACGCGGACGTACAGGCGGTGGTCGGGGAGGCGATCACGCGGAGGGCGGAGGCCGCGGAGGTGGGCCCGCCGCTGGGCAAGACCCTGGGCAAGATGGTGGCGGACGGCGCCCACCACAGGGCGGTGGACCTGATCTGCGCGCGGGGCCACGACTGGCTGGTGACGCACCGGGGCTCGGTGATGGAGGCGATCGAGGGCGGCGCCCCGGGCTGGACGCCGCGCTTCGTGGACCGCAAGGTGGGCGACCGCGTCTACCGCGAGCTGCTCCGCTTCGTGACGGAGATGCGGGACATGCCGGGCCACCCGGCGCGCGCCTCCATCGACCGCTTCCTCACGGACTTCGCGGCGGACCTCCAGGCCGACACGGACACGAGGGCGCGCGTCGAGCGCCTGAAGTCCGACATCCTGGCCCGCCCGGAGGTCCAGGACATCATCGCCTCGGCGTGGTCATCGGTCCGCGCCCTGCTCCTGGCCGCGGCGGAGGACGACCAGAGCCAGCTGCGCCGCCGCGCCCGCGCCTCCCTGATCGCCCTGGGCAAGCGCCTGGCCTCGGACACCCGCCTGCAGGCCAAGGTCGAAGGCTGGGCCGAGGACGCGGCGGCGTACGTGGTGACGACCTACCGCACCGAGATCACGTCCCTGATCACGGACACGGTGGCGGGCTGGGACGCCACCCAGACCTCCAGAAAGATCGAGGCCAACATCGGCCGCGACCTCCAGTTCATCCGCATCAACGGCACGGTGGTCGGTGCGCTGGCGGGCCTCGTGATCTACACGATCAGCCACGCGCTGGGCGGCTGACACCCGCCTCGCCTCGGCCCGCCGCGCCCCGCCGCGCGGCTCAGCCTCGGTCACCGGCGCCCGGCGACCGGCGGCGCCGGGCGGCGGGGGCAGCGCCGCGGCGCGTGACGGACGACCGGCTGCGGTCAGCCTGCCTTGCGGGTGACGGCGTACGAGGTGGCGGCCATGGCCCCGGCCACGGAGAACACGGAGGGCCAGGCGCCGATCTTCTTGGCGAGCGGATGCGACCCGGCGAAGGCGGCGACGTAGGCGGCCGTCAGCCCGCCGGCCACCTTCGCCCCACCCACCTGCTGCCACTCCCGCGCCGCCACTCCACCGGCTACCGCGAGCACGACCCCACCCAGCGGCCGCTTCTTGGTCCACCGGGCCACGGCGTAACCACCGACGAGTCCGGCGGCGGCGATGACGGGGGAGGGGATGCGGGGCATGACGGGGCCTTTCGGTCGCACGTGGGAGCTACGGCATCGAGCCTAATGGTCAGCTACTCGGGGCCGAGGGGCTCATTTGCCACGAGCTGTTCCGGCTGCCGCGTCTACCAGGATTCGTCAGCCTTGCGAATCCGCTTCGCGGAGTTCTTCGGGAGGCCCGTGTCCCAAATGCCGACCATGACCCAGTAGGCGGCCTTCGCTCGCCCGCCCGTGCCGTCATGTCGGGTGCCGCCCCCGGTGGCCGCTGTAGTGATCCTGCCCTTCATGCCTTCCGCGGTGCTCGTGGAGGCGAGCCGCTGGGCCATCCGCTTGTCATCGATCAGCTCAGGGTGACGTCCGATGATGAGTCCAAGGCCGTGGATGATGACCCCTTCCCAGGTGAACCGAGAGCGTCCCCAGGCGTTCTCGGCCACGGTCAGGGCACGGTCGAGAGCGTCCGCTCCGAACTGCTTGACCAGTGCGTGCGCCTTGGTGATCGCGCCGAACTGGTTGGCGGAGCTGCTGCCAGCAGTCAGGTGGTGCTTCTTCAGAACGGCTTCGACCTCGACATAGGGGCTGTGCCCAGCGGCGACCCCATTCTTGTGCTCATCGAAAGCGCTGGGCTTCTTGCTGTCCCGGTTCTTAGCCAGGAACATGTCGGCTTCCTGAGCTCGTGCCAAACCGGTGTGCACGTCCGCATGCAGATACAGGTGCTGAGCTTCCCTCGCGGCGAGCCACCGGTGCTGCCCGTCGATGATGTGGAAGGTGCCATTACCTCGGTCGGAGACAATGATGGAGCCGAGCTTGTTCTCGTCGAAGGCGTCAGCCATCTTCTTCGCGCGCGCCTTGTCGGGTTCGCGCTGCACATCGTGGTCAACAAACAGATTCTCCACCGGTATCCGGACGCCGTAGGTAACGGTGTGGTTGACCGAGGGCATGCCCAACCTGCTTTCGTGGTCTTCGAGTTCCGGGCGGTGTCAGTCGCGGAGGGAGGCACGCGACGAACGCGCGGCTCCGAGGCGTGGCGCGAAGAGCCAGGTGCGGCTTGAGGCGGCAGTGGACACGGTCGCGTCTCCCGAGAAGCTGATGAGTGCTCAGTTTCAACGATCGTTGATCGTACTATGGGTTTTGTGCCATCTGAGGGCCTTATGGCGCAGCCGCCTCTGTCTCCCGAGGCGAGGAGACTGCTTCGATGAAGGCGCTCCAGGCGTCCCCACGTACGGCCAGCACGGGCCCACCCAGTTGCTTTGAATCCCGTATCAAGGTCCTGTCCTTGGTGCGGTAGCACTCGACGCACTCACCCCCAGAGCCGTTGCTGTAGGTGGACTTGAACCACTCGCCGCGGTCGTGCGTTGCCGGTGTGGAGCTGCTCATATCGTGTAGTCCTTCAGTAGCGTGGTGATGATGTGGGTCGAGCGGTGGGGGCTTGCCGCAGCCGCGCGCAGATTGTCGAAGGCCCTGGTGTACGCACGTACCTCGTCAGCTCCTTCCAGGTAGACGGCATCTGTGATGCCGTCCCGGTACACGATGTCTGGATCCTCGGGATCGGGGAAGCCCAGCATGCTGAAGGTGCCTGTGGCGGGGTACGGGCCAGCGTCGAAAGTCAGGACTTGCAGGGTGACGCTGGGCAGTTCGGACGTCTCCAGTACCTTCTCAAGCTGCTCACGCATGACGGTCTGGTCGCCGATGACGGACCGTAGAGCGCTCTCGTGCACCACGAACCAAGTGTCTGGCGCGCCGGGTGATTGGAGGCGCGCCTGGCGTTCCATCCGGACGCTCACCGCGCGGTTGATGTCCTCATCGGCCATCTGATTGGTCGCCCGATGCAGTTCGGCGGCATACGCGGGGGTCTGCATGAGACCGGGCACGAACTCGTTCTGGTACTGGCGGAACGTGGAAGCGTCCTGTTCCAGGCCGATGTAGATCGAAAACCATGTGGGAACGCCGTTACCGTGGGCCTGCCACCAGCCCTTCGTCTTCGCCTGCCGCGCCAGCGATTTGAGGAACTCGCGTAGCTCGTCATCCACCTCGTAGAAGCGGCAGAGCGCTTCGACGTCAGACGGCTGGACTCTTCCCGTGCCCGTTTCCATGCGGTTCACCTTGGAACCGCTCCAGTCGAGGGCCGCGCCGACCTGTGCGCACGTCATCCTTCTCGACTCGCGGAGCTTCTTTAGTTCGATCGACAGGCGTCGGCGGCGAGCGGTGGGTGAACCGGCCATCTCAATCCCCTCTCTTCTAGCGGATGTTCAGTTTGCGCACCAGAGGGACCGCCGGCCAATCACTCGAAGGTGGGAATCCCGCCGTGCACATTGCATGCTGGGATGTGCAACGCAATGC
The DNA here is from genome assembly GCF_044767915.1 of Streptomyces sp. NPDC101191. Lineage (NCBI taxonomy): Bacteria > Bacillati > Actinomycetota > Actinomycetes > Kitasatosporales > Streptomycetaceae > Streptomyces > Streptomyces sp. NPDC101191. Next base: position 82,260 of record NZ_JBIWOU010000012.1, on the reverse strand, counting down.
TAGTCACCCATCACGTTCCGCCACTGAAGGGGAGAAGGAATGAATGATGACGGGTGCATGCAGAGGAAGCCCTGGGAACTCCCGTTCCTTGCTGAGGCGCGGGAAGTGGCCGCGCTTCGGCGCATCGTGCGGCTACACCTCAAGGCTTGGGGCCTGCAACGGCAGACAGGGGCGGCTCAACTCTGCGTGAGTGAACTCGTCGCGAACGTGATTCGGCACGTGGGTCCGGGGACGCCGACGTCACTACGGCTGTCTATGAACGGAACGCATCTTCGGATCGAAGTCAGTGACCCGGATTGCCGGGCGCTGCCGACGTTACTTGCCACGAGTCCGGACACCGAGGCGGGTCGAGGGCTGGTGCTTGTGGACGCGGTGGCTGACCGCTGGGGTGTACTGCTCGGGTCGGACCGAAAGGTGACGTGGTGCGAGATCACGACTGACCTCATCAGTCCGAACGGTCATGGGGGCGGGGTGCGCGTCACGCGTGCCGAGGCCATGATCTCGCTCTATGGCGCCGTGGCTTCCCCACGCGCGGTCAACGCGAGTCGGCTGAGTGCCGCAGTGGCCAAGGATGCCGCGATCGACGTGATGGTGGACCTCTTGCATTGGATGGGGGCCCATGGCTATGACGTCGATGACGTGCTGGATATGGCGCAGACTCGATTCGAGGCTGGCCTGTGATGAGCCCGTACCTGACGAGGTGAAACGAACTCCGGTGTATCGCGGGACCCTCTGATCTAGATTCCCCTCATGGGGATTCGAGACTTGCTCAGCGAGGTCGCCAGCACTTACGACCGTACTGCCGGTTCGGGGCGCGATGTGAAGGGGCAGCAGGTCCTGCGGAAGGTGGCAGGGCGTACTGACCTCGCCCTTCCGCCTGGTTTCAAGGCGAAGGGTCACGGAGGGCAGACAACGCCAGCCGCGACCCCCTGGATCGGTGTCTTCGAGGAGAGCGGCCAGCGTGATCCCAAGAAGGGGCTGTACCTGGCCTACATCTTCAGTCAGGATCTGGCGGACGTGTCGTTGACCTTGCAGCAGGGGATCACCTGGCTGGAAGACCGACTCGGCAGAGGACAGGCACGCGAAGACCACCTCCGACGCCACGCGGCTCGACTTCGCCGAGCCGTGCGACGGCAGGAACGCCACGGTTGGGTTGACGAGCCGCGGCTGCGGGACGGGGCGGCGCGACCCCGGGCGTACGAGGCGGCCAGTGTCATTGCCAAGACGTACGACACGGCCGCTCTGCCCACTGATGTCACGCTCATGGAAGACCTGCTGCTTGGGATCGAGTCTCTGCGGCTTGCTGAAGAGGCTGACCGCGTGTGGTGGGGGAGCGATGCCCCTGAGGCGTTGGAGATGTCCTACGAACCGGGCCATCACGCCCCCCAGCCGGTCGCCAATCCGCTCGCCAACTTCCGGCCGAAGGACAGTAGTGATTACGTGGCGCAGATCCGCGCTCGGCAGCAGGTCAAGCGGCGGAGCCACGAAACTCTGATCGGGGACTTTGGTCTCCATATATGCGAGCGTGGCTACGTCCCCATCACAGACCTTCAGCACCCCAAGGACCTTGTGCTACGCCCTCAGGGCGCCTCTGAGGAGTCGAGCGAGGAGTGGCTGGTTGAGGCGAAGGTCGTCCGCAATGGGAACCCCACTCAGGCGGTTCGCGAGGCGATCGGACAGCTCTACGAATACCGCCACTTCCTCTACCTGAAGCGACCTGATCCCTTCCTGATAGGGCTCTTTTCGGAGGAGATCGGCGCCTACGCGCCGTACTTGGAAGACCAAGGAATCGCCTCGGTCTGGCGCGACGGTTCCGGGTGGGGCGGCTCCGCCAGGGCGCAGGAGTGGGGCATGACCTCTTAGCGCTGACTCAGGCTTCTTCGCCCCCGTGGCACTCCCCGTAAGCCCGTCCCGACCCGCACCAGCAAGCCGCCCCCCGGAGCGGCGGCCAGGTCGTCGCTCGGCCGCGGGCGGCCAGGGTGGTGGCGTACTGGGGGAGGAGGTCCGGGTTGGCCGGGGTGGAGGATTCCGAGGCGGCGAAGGCTTCGTAGGAGGGGACCGTGGCCGGGACGATGCCCAGGTTCGGGGTGCCGGACTGGGCGAGCTCGCGGAGCGAGGCCTCGATGTCCGTGAGGTGGGCCCGGTACGTCGGGTACTCGGCCTCCAGTTCCGGGTACGCCGCCAGGAGCTCGTCCAGTTCCCGCTCCGGCCAGTGCAGGACCGCCACCGGGAAGGGGCGGGACAGGGCGGTGCGGTAGGAGCCGAGTTCCGAGCGCAGGCGGACGATCTCGGCCTGGAGCTCCGCCGGGTCCGACGAGCCCAGGGCCCACAGGCGCTTCGGGTCGTGCAGCTCGTCCAGCGGTACGTCCGCCGTGTGCAGGCCGTCCGCCAGGGTGTCGGGCGCGTCGTGGGGGAGGGCCAGCAGGCGGCGGACCCGGTGCCGGGCGGTCAGGAGGGACTGGAGGGCGTACGAGATGTCCTCCGCCTCCGCGGGGGCGAGCAGACGCGCCGCTTCCGTCAGCGTCGCCTCCGCGTTCTCCAGCTCGTCGTGCGCCTCCAGCGTCTCCGCGATGATCTGCCACGGTGCCGGCTGCTCCGGGCGGGCCGTGCGGACACCGTCGATGATCGCCCGCGCCTCGGCCTCGTGGCCGTACTCCCACAGGTTGGCCGCCTTGAGGGACCTGATCAGGAGCGGGTCGGCCGGGGAGGACGCGAGCAGGTCGTCGTACAAGAGGGTGGCTCGCTCGCGCTCGCCTGCCAGTTCCAGGTGGGCCGCCGCGCGCAGCAGCAGCGGTTCCCGGTCCTCCGGGTACTGCCCCGCGGTGCGGAGCAGGCGCTCGGCTTCGGTGGTGTCGTCGGCAGGCGTGTCGGGGCGCATGTCGACCACCGTACTGCTGTACGGCCCTGGAGAGTTGGCGCCTCAGCACTTATCGTGCCCGCCGTGCGAGGACGAATTCCGGTTGTCGTGCAGGCGCGCGGCCCGGCCCGCAGGGGGCGCGGGCCCGTCGGGCGCGCGCTGTTCTCCTGTGCCGAAGGGCTTGTCACCTGCGGCGTTCTCCTCGTGCTCCTCGTCGCCCACCAGCTGTGGTGGACCAACGAACAGGCCCGCGCCGAGGCCGGCCGCTCGGTACGCGCACTCGAGCGGGAGTGGGACGCCTCACCTCCCGTCGTGTCACCTTCCGAGACGAACGAGACGAACGAGATGCCTGAGACGCCCGGTGTGCCCGGTGCCGGCGAGGTGCCTGTCGGGGCGTCCTCCAGTACGGGGCAGGGCGGTGGCGGTCAGGGCGGCGGGGGAGGGGACCGGGACGGAACCTCACGTGCAGCCCTGCCTGGGGCCGGCTCCGCCTATGCCGTTCTCCGTATCCCCCGGATCGGGCTCACCGTGCCCGTCGCCGCCGGTGTCGGCAAGCGCACCGTCCTCGACCGCGGCTACGTCGGGCACTACCCCGGGACCGCCGCGCCCGGCCGCACCGGGAACTTCGCCCTCGCCGGGCACCGCAACACCCACGGCGAGCCCTTCCGCTACATCAACCGGCTGCAGCCCGGTGACACCCTCACCGTCCGGACCCGCGACGGGACCTTCACCTATCGCGTCGACCGCGTCCTGCCGCAGACCTCCGCCCGCGACACCGGGGTCGTCCAGCCCGTCCCCCGCTCCCTCGTCCACCCGTCCTACGGGTACGACCGGCCCGGCGCCTATCTCACCCTCACCACCTGTACGCCCGAGTTCACCTCGCGCTACCGGCTCGTCGTCTGGGCCAAGCTCGTCTCGGGCTAGTTCGCATTCGAGGGAGCCGCGGCCGTCGTCACCGTCGCCGTGCCGCCGCGAGCGTGACCGCCGCTCCCACAGCGCCCAGGGCCGCCGACGCCACCACCGCCGCGTCCGGACCAGCCGTCGCGACGGCCAGGGCGAGCGCCACGCCCGCCGAGGAGCCGATGTAGCGGGCGGTGTTGTTCGCGCCCGAGCCCATCGCCACCCGCTCCGGTGGTACGGAGTCCACGGCCAGGCGCGGCAGCGCCGCGTTCAGCAGGCCGCTGCCCGCGCCCGCCACCAGCAGGCCCGGCAGGAGGCGGGGCCACTGGGGTCCGTGCCCGCCGCCGCCCAGGGCGCCGAACAGGGCCAGCACTCCCGCCGTCGACAGCGCGAAGCCGACCGCCAGTTGGTACGGGGCCGCGAGCCGGCCCGCCAGGCGGCGGGTCTGCAGCGCCACCACGAACGCCGTGCCCGACCACAGCAGGAACAGCCACGCCGTGCTCAGCGGGGCCATCCCGGCGCCCCGCTGCAGCAGCGCCGGCAGCACGCTGAAGAAGCCGATCACGGCCAGGCCCGTGAAGAGCGCCCCCGCCGTGGCCGCCCGGAAGGCCGGGCGCCGGAACAGCGCCAGGTCGATCATCGGCGTACGGCTGCGCCGCTCGATCCGTACGAACGCCGCCGCCAGCACCACCGCGGCGAGCAGCAGCAGGCCCACCGGAGGACGCAGCCAGCCGTCCCTGCCCAAGGTCAGCGCCGTGAGCAGAGCGGCCAGGGCCAGGCCGAGCGCGAGCGCGCCGGCGATGTCCGGGCGGCCCTCGCGCGGCGCGCGGGACTCGGCGAGGGGACGGGTGCCGAGCGCGGCCACGAGCAGGGTGGCCGCCCCGAGGACCTCGTACGTCCACCGCCAGCCGGCCGATCCGCTGAGCGTGCCCGCGAGCAGTGGGCCGAGTGCGATGCCCGCCGTGACGAACGCGCCCCACACCCCGGTCGCCCGGATCCGCGCGGCACCGGTCGGGTACGCGTGGGCCAGCAGCCCGAGGCTCGCGGCGAGCACGGCGGCGCTCGCGGCGCCCTGCGCGACCCGGGCGAGCGTGAACGTGAGGGTGGTGGTCGCGAGGCCGCCGAGGGCGGTGGTGAGTCCGAGACCCAGGGCGCCGAGGAGGAAGACCCGCCGTCGCCCGTGCTGGTCGGCGAGGCTGCCGGCCACCAGGAGGACGACGGCGAGGCCCAGCGGGGTGCCGTTCAGCAGCCAGGCCTGCGCGGACGGCGCCGTCCCGAAGGCGGCGGCCGTCGCGGGCAGGGTGAGCATCGGGGCCGTGTAGTTCATCAGCGTGAGCGCGGTGGCGGCGCTGGTGACGGCGAGCGTGGCGCCGGGGCGAGGGCGGCGGCTCCCGCCGGAGAGGCCGGGGGGCGGGGACTCGGCGTCGGCCCTGGTGGCGGCTGTGCCTGCGCTCGTGGGGACGGTGGTGGCGGCAACCCTGGTGCTGGTGCCGGTGCCGGTGCCGGTGCCGGTGCCGGTGTCGGTGCCGGGGCCTGCGCCGGTGCCAGCGCCAGTGGTGCCAAGAGTTGTGGCGGTGGGTTCGGACACGGCAGGTCCTCTTCGGGTGGGTTCGGCCGCGGACGTGGCCGGTCCTTGGCGGGTGGCTTCGGACACGGCAGGTCCTCGGGGAGTGGGTTCGGACATGACACGTCCTCTGGGTGGGTTCGGTGAATGAACCTTCTGCTTCGATCCCCACCGTAGCACCCTAGGTTCATTCATTGAACCTTGTTCGCTATACTCGTCCCATGGCCCTCGGCAAGGACTACGCCACCCAGCAGTGCTCCATCGCCCGCGCGCTCGAGGTCGTCGGCGAGCGCTGGACCCTTCTCGTCGTGCGCGACGCCTTCTACGGCGTGCGCCGCTACAGCGACTTCCTCGCCCACCTCGGCGCCCCCCGCGCCGTGCTCGCGGCCCGCCTCCAGGCCCTCGTCGGCATCGGGGTCCTCGACAAGCGGCGCTACCAGGAATCACCGCCGCGCGACGAGTACGTGCTCACCGAGCGCGGCATCGGCCTGTGGCCCGTCCTGCGCTCGCTCGGGCTGTGGGGGCGCGAGGCCCTGCCCGGGGCCGTACCGATGCGCCACTTCCACCACGTCGACTGCGGCACCGAGGTCGGCCCGTACGGCGAGTGCCCGGCCTGCCGGATCGCCGTGCACCCCGCCGACATCGAGATGCGGCCCGGCGCCGGGCTCGACCCGGCCCCCGCCGACCCGGTCAGCCGCGCCCTGCTCGCCCCGCGCCGACTCCTCGTGCCCCTGGACCTCTCTTGACCAAGTGAACGACGAACGCGGAACTGCTTCCGACCGAAACGCGGACCTGCTCCGACCGGACGCGGGACCGGACGCGGACCTGTTTCGACCGAACGCGGAACTGTTCCGGCCGGATACGGAACTCCTTCCGCCCGAATGCCGTCGTGTATAACGGATGAGATCCGTGAAAGGAGGATGAGATGGTCAAGGACCTGGTGCTGCGCGTCCTCGCGCCGCTGCTCGTCCTCCTCGCCCTCGCCGATCTGCTGCTCTCCGACGGTTCGAGCGGCGCCGGTCTCTCCGCCGCCTTCGCCGTCGCCGCGGCCGGCGTCTTCTGCGCCCTCATCGGCGCCCGTACGGCCCCGCCCGTGCCGCCCACCCGCGTGCGCACCGCCCTGCGCGACCGCGCCCGACGTACCGCCTTCCTGCCGCAACGCGACCCCGACGCCCCGGGTCGCCGCAGGCCGCGAGCGCCCGGCCGTCTCCTCCTGACGGCCGCGTAGGGGCACGCACCAGCTCGCCGTACCGGCGCGCACCTGCTCGTCGTGGGGTATCTCGCCGACTCGCCGCGACAGCGCGCGCGAAGCCCGCCGTACGAGCACGTATCCGCTCGCCCCTGCGCGGTTCCGTCCTGCCGACATCCCCATTTTTCCGGCACGACGAGACCCCACGGAGGGCTCCCATGTCCGTCTTCGCGTCCCTGGTCGAGCAGCTCGCCGACCTGCTCCACCCGCTCTTCGCCACCGCCTCCACCGCCGCCGCGATCGTCCTCTTCACGATGGGCGTACGGCTCGCGGTCCACCCCCTCTCCCGCGCCGCCGCCCGTGGTCAGAAGGCCCGCACGCGGCTCGCTCCCCAGCTCGCCGAGCTGCGCAAGAAGCACGCCAAGAACCCGGAGCGGCTGCAGAAGGCGGTCATGGAGCTGCACGCGGAGGAGAAGGTCTCGCCGTTCGCCGGCTGCCTGCCCAGCCTGCTCCAGGCGCCCGCGTTCTTCCTGATGTTCCACCTCTTCTCCAGCGGGCGGATGGCCGGGCACAGCCTCTTCGCCGCGCCCCTCGGTGACCACTACGCCGACGCCCTCTCCCACGGCGGCGTCCTCGGCCCCGCCGGCCTGGTCTACCTCGCGCTCTTCGCGATCGTCGCCGCCGTCGCCACGTACAACTTCGTCCGCGCGAAGCGGCAGCAGGCCCTGACCCCGGCCGCCGACCCGGGTCAGCCGGGCGCCGCGCTCGCCGCGGGCATGGCCCGCTACCTCCCGCTGCTCTCCTTCGCGACCCTGATCTCGGTCGCCGTCGTGCCGCTGGCCGCCGCGCTCTACATCGTCACCAGCACCACCTGGAGCGCCGTCGAGCGCGCCTTCCTCTACCGGGACATGCCCGCCGCCGGAGCCCTTGCGCCGAGCGTCTAGAGCGGTCTGGGGATCCGGCGCTACGGGGCTACGGCGCTACGGCGCCCCCCGGCCGCCGGGTGGTGCGGCGCCCGGCTTGTTACCCGGGCGTAAGGGTCCAGGGTGTGAACGGGGTCTTGCAGAGTGACCCGTTCTCTTGGAGGATCGACCAATCCTCCGATGGCCGCACTCCATCGGCCGGGGCTCGTCACGGCCCGCTCCCGGGCCACCTCGACCACTAGGAGAAGACCATGAAGCTGCTGCGTGTCGGCCCGGCGGGGGCCGAGCGGCCTGCCCTCCTCGACGAGGACGGAACCCTGCGCGACCTGTCCGCCGTGGTCGACGACATCGACGGCGCCCTGCTCGCCGACGGTGCCGCGCTCGACCGCGTACGCGCCGCGCTCGGCGCGGGCGTGCTGCCCGCGCTCGACCCGGCCGGGCTGCGGATCGGCCCGCCCGTCGGCCGGATCGGCAAGGTCGTGTGCATCGGGCTGAACTACCACGGCCACGCCGCCGAGGTCGGAGCGGCGATCCCGGAGGAGCCCGTCGTCTTCCTCAAGGCCGCCGACACCGTCATCGGCCCTGACGACACCGTGCTCGTCCCCCGCGGCTCCGTGAAGACCGACTGGGAGGTCGAGCTCGCCATCGTCATCGGCCGCACCGCCCGTTACCTGGAGACCGACGAGCAGGCCCTCGCCCACGTCGCCGGCTACGCCCTCGCCCACGACGTCTCCGAGCGCGAGTTCCAGATCGAGCGCGGCGGCACCTGGGACAAGGGCAAGAACTGCGAGACCTTCAACCCGCTGGGCCCGTGGCTCGTCACCGCCGACGAGGTGCCGGACCCGCAGGACCTCGGCCTGAAGCTGTGGGTCAACGGCGAGCTGAAGCAGGACGGCCACACCTCCGACCAGATCTTCAAGGTCGCGGAGGTCGTCCGGTACGTCAGCCGGTTCATGACGCTCTACCCCGGCGACGTCATCAACACCGGCACGCCCGCGGGCGTTGCCATGGGGCAGCCGGAGCCCAAGCCGTACCTGCGCCCGGGCGACGTCGTCGAGCTGGAGGTCGAAGGCCTGGGCCGCCAGCGCCAGGAGCTCAAGAGCGCGTGAGCCGGGCGCGCGGGTCGGCGAACCGGGCGCTCGGGTCGGTGAGCCGGTCGCGTCCGTGAGCCGGTCCGCTGCGTGAGCCGATCACGTACGTGATCCACGGGCTTCGACACGCGACCAGGCCCTGACGTGAGTCGTTCGGGCGACGCCCCACGTGCCCTCGCGCGTGGGGCGTCGCCTTGAGGACTGGCGTTCTGCATATTGCCGCATATGCGCGCACATGTAAGGAATCATCACCATCGGACGGGCGTCGGGGTGGTGGCCGGCGGTGCCGCCGGTGCCGCCGTCCTCGTCGGCGCCCTCGCCACCTCCGCCTTCGCCGCCCCGCTCCCCGGCGGTCTCGGTCCCTGCCTGCCGGGCAGTTGCCCGTCCCCGTACCCCGACGTCCACACCAGCTCCGCCGCCGGACGCGACAACAACGTCAACGTCTTCGTCGGCGGCGACCTCCTCGTGCGCGAGGCGGCCTCCGAGGCCGAGGGCAAGGTCGTGGTCCTCGGGAACGTCGACATGAGCAAGCCCGTGGGCGCCGCGCAGGTCTACCACGTCGGCGTCGCGGGCGTCGGTTCGCGCGTCCCGCCCGACAGCGGCTCCGACTTCCTCACCGTCGGCGGGAACGTCACCGTCGCCGACGGCCGGCGCCTGCTCGCCGAGGAGGGGGCCGTCCACGGGGCCGTTCGGTACGGAGGCACGCTCGGTGGCAGCGTGAGCCCGGCGGGCGTGGCCGACACCAGGGCGGCCGAGCCGTTCAAGGGCCTGCGGGAGAAGCTGACCGCCGCCGGCCGCTGCTACGCCTATCCGCAGGGCAGGCCGCGCGAGGCGACCGGCACGGCCGTGAACCGCGGCTACGAGACCGTGTTCACCGGCGACGGGAAGTCGGCGCTCCAGGTGTTCACGGTCGACTTCGACCTGGAGTCGGCGAACGGCGGCGCGCAGGGCCTGAGGTTCGTCGGCGTTCCGGCCGACGCGACCGTCCTCGTCAACGTCGTCGGCGCGAAGCGGACCGTCGACACGTACGTCAACGGCTTCCGGGGCGGGCTGCGCGAGCGCCTGCTGTGGAACTTCCCGGACGCGACGGACGTGCTCTTCGAAGGCGGCGCACAGTTCGAGGGCAGCGTGCTCGTCGCCGACCCGGAGAGCACGGCCGAGGTGGCGATGCCCGGCATGAACGGGCGTTTCTACACGAGCGGTTCGCTCACCCACGGATCGGCGGTGGGCGGGGGCGGCGGGCAGGAGATCCACAGCTACCCGTTCGACGGAGACCTGCCCGAATGCGACGAGGACGGGTCCGGCCCGGCGCCCGCACCCAGACGCACCCCGACGCCGAGCCCGATGGACAGGGGGAGCGACGGGAAGTCGGCGACGACGACCGGCGGCCACTCCGACGGAGGCGCCACCAACGGCGCCACCGAGGGCGGTACCGAGGGCGGTGCGGGCGGCGGGGGGAGCGCGGACGGTGGGCTCACCGACGGAAGCGCGACCGAAGGTGGTGCGACGGTCGGTGGCGCGACGGCCGGTGGCGGAGACTCCGGTGGCCGCGACGCCGGGGGCGGCGCCATCACCGGCGAGACCACCGGCGAGACCACCGGCGGTGACACCACCGGCGGCGGCGAACTCCCCGACACTGGATCCGGATCCGCAACTACCAAGGCCGTGATGGGCGCCCTGGCCCTCGCCCTCACCGCCGCCGGCGCCGTTCTCGTGGCGGTCGCGCGCCGTAGGGGCCGCTGACGCCGGACGGGCCGCTGATGTGCCGACAGCGCGTCCGGGGCCCGTTCGCGTACGAGCCGGGCTCCTCGCGTAGGAGCCGGGCTCCTCGCGTACGGGCCGGGCTCCTGCGCGTAGGGGTCGTACCGAGGTGCGTACGGGCGGGGCCGAGGTGCGTACGGGCGGGGCCGAGGTGCGTACGGGCGGGGCCGAGGTGCGTACGGGCGGGACCGAGACGCGTACAGCCGGAGCCCTGCGCGCCTCGCCCCGACCACTGCGCGCCTCGGCCCCGGCCCCTACGCGGGCGAGCCCGGCGCGTACGAGTCGAGCAGGCGCTCCAGGCCGAGGACGACCAGCGCGTGGTCCTCGGCCTGGGGGAGGCCCGAGACGGTGACCGAGCCGATGACCCCGGCGCCCTCGACCGCGATCGGGAACGCGCCGCCGTGCGCGGCGAAGACGTCAGGGTCGAGGCGCGAGGAGGCCTCGAAGGTCGTGGCCTTGGCCCGGCAGCGGGCGCCGACCAGGAAGGAGCTCACGCCGTACCGCTCCACCACCCGCCGCTTCCGGTCGATCCAGGCGTCGTTGTCCGCGCTCGACCCGGGCAGGGCGCAGTGGAACAGCTGCTGGGCGCCGCGCCGGACGTCGATCGCGACGGGGGCCCGCCGCTCGCGCGCGAGTCCGACGAGGATCGTGCCGAGCGTCCAGGCGTCCTCGTAGGTGAAGCGAGGCAGCACCAGGCGCGCCTCCTGGGCCGTCAGCTCCTCGACGGAACCGGCGGCGAAGGACGCGGGCCCGGCGGAAGGCGCGGGCCCGGCGGAGGACGCGGACCCGGCGGAAGGCGCGGACCCGGCGGAAGGCGCGGACCCGGCGGAAGGGGCCGCGCTCGCGGAATTCGTGGTGCTCACAGCGTCACCACCACGCCCTCGCGGGCGGACTTCTTCGCCGCCTCCAGGACGTCGAGCGCCGCGGCCGCCTCGAGCGCGGTCACCGGGTTCTCGCCGGTGCCCCGGAGGGCGGCGGCGACGGCCGCGTAGTAGGCGGGGTAGGCGCCCGGAAGGGTCTCCACGGGGGTTCCGCCGCCGGTGAGCGGGGACTCGCCGGCGCCGAGCCGGCCCCACAGCTCCTCGGGCTCGACGCCCCAGACGGTGCCGGACTCCGGTCGCAGGCCCTCGCGGAGCGCGGCCTCCTGGGGGTCGAGGCCGTACTTCACGTACCCCGCGCGCTGTCCCAGGACCCGGAAGCGGGGGCCGAGCTGGGCGGTGGTGGCGCTCATCCAGAGGTGGGAGCGCACGCCGCCGGCGTGGGTGATCGCGACGAAGGTGTCGTCGTCGGCCTCGGCGCCCGGGCGGCGCACGTCGGACTCGGCGTACACGCGGACGGCCGGGCCGAAGAGGACCAGGGCCTGGTCGACGACGTGGCTCCCGAGGTCGTAGAGGAGGCCGCCGATCTCCTCGGGCGCGCCGGACTCGCGCCAGCCGCCCTTGAGCTGCGGGCGCCAGCGCTCGAAGCGGGACTCGAAGCGCTGGACCTCGCCGAGGGCGCCTTCGGCGACGAGGGCGCGGAGGGTGCGGAAGTCGTTGTCCCAGCGGCGGTTCTGGAAGACGGAGAGCAGCAGGCCGCGCTCGGCGGCGAGGGCGGCGAGCGCCCGGGCCTCGGCGGCGGTGCCAGCCAGCGGCTTGTCGACGACGACGGGGAGGCCGGCCCGCAGGGCGGCGGTGGCGACCGGGACGTGGGTCTTGTTGGGCGAGGCGATCACGACCAGGTCGAGCTCGTCGGCCCGCGCGAGCAGTTCCTCAGGGGAGGCGGCCACGCGTACCCCGGGGTGCTCGGCGCGGGCCTGCGCGGCGCGCTCGGGGTTGCCGGTGGAGACCGTGTCGAGGACGAGGTCGGGGGAGGCGGCGATCAGCGGGGCGTGGAAGACGGAGCCGGCGAGGCCGTAGCCGACGAGCCCGACGCGGAGCGGGGAGGTGGAGGAGCTCATGCTCACCACTTTGGCAACGCTGTTGCCAAAGCGCAAGCGACGGGCACAATAGGTGGGTGAACAGGGACAACGGAGGAGTCGCGAGCGGGGCCAACCTGCCGGCGCTGCGCAGCCACAACGCGGCACTGGTGCTCGACCTGCTGCGCACGGCGGGGGAGGGCGGGATCAGCCGCCTCGAACTGGCTGAGCGCACCGGCCTCACCCCGCAGGCGGTCAGCAAGATCACCGCGCGGCTGCGGGCCGAGGGCCTGGCCGCCGAGGCGGGCCGGCGCGCCTCCACGGGCGGCAAGCCGGCGACCGTCCTCCGGCTCGTCCCGGCGGCCGCGCACGCGATCGGCCTCCACCTCGACCGCGACGAACTCACCGCCGTCCTCCTCGACCTCGCCGGCACCCGGGTGGCCGCCCACCGCGTCCCGCTGGACCTGGGCGCGGGCGCGGACGCGGTCCTCGCGGTGGTGGCGGAGGAGGTGGCGGCCCTGACGGCCCTGACGGCCATGACGACCCTGACGACGGGCCGGGGGGCGCCGACCGGCGCGTACCCCGCCCCGGCCTCGCCCCGTGCCTCCACTTCCGCGCCTGCTTCCGCCTCCGACGCTGCCCCCGCCTCTATCGCTGCCGCTTCCCCCGCCTCCGTAGCTGCCCCCGCCTCTATCGCTGCCGCTTCCCCCGCCTCCGTAGCTGCCCCCGCCTCCATCGCTGCTTCCGCGGCGACCTCTGAGGCTGCCCCCGCCTCCGTCTCTGTTTCCGCCCCAGCCGTCGGCCCCGCCTCCGCCCCAGCTGCCGACCCCGCCTCCGCCTCCGTCCCCGGCGCCGTGCTCGGTGTCGGTGTGGCCATGCCCGGGCCGCTGGACCACCGGACCGGGACGCCCGGCCGGGTCACGGGCTTCCCCGAGTGGGACGGGTTCCCGCTGCGCGAGGAGCTGGCGCGGCGGCTCGGGCTGCCGGTCGTGCTCGACAAGGACACCAACGCCGCAGCCCTCGGCCTCGCCCTGCGCCCCGACGCGCCGGACTCCTTCGCCTACGTCCACCTCGGTACGGGCCTGGGCGCCGGCCTCGTCCTAGGCGGCGCGGTGCTGCGCGGCGGCAGGACGGGGGCCGGAGAACTCGGGCACCAGACCGTGCAGCTGGACGGGCCGCCCTGCGACTGCGGCGGCCGCGGCTGCCTGGAGGTGCTGTGCCTGACGGCCCTCGCGCACGGCGACCGCGCGGAGGCCGCCCGGATCCTCGGCACCGGCGCGGCGAACCTGGTGCGCCTGCTCGACATCGACCGTGTGCTGCTGGGCGGCCGGGCCGTGCTCGCCGACCCGGAGGCGTACGCGCGCGGGGCCCGCGAGGTCCTGGCCGGCCTCGGACTGTCGGCGGACGTCGGGGTCGCCGTGGCGCCCTACGCCGTCACCGAGGGCGCGGCCCAGCTGATCCTCGCTCCGATCTTCGGAAAATAGGCTGATCGGGCGGAACGTGCGGCGCGTTCGGCCGCCCGGCCGCGTCGCTCCCGGGCCCGCCCCGCCTCGCCTGGCAACGTCGCGGGCGCCCCGTACGCCCGCGAGCAGCAAAGGCACCCGCCCCTATGCGACCGCGCAACGCCCTCGCCCTCGCCGCCCTCGTCACGGCCGCGACGACCACCGTGCCCGTGGTTCCCGACGCAGCCCCGGCGGCCCAGGCGGCAGCGCCTGCCCAGGCTCCCGCACCCGCCTGCGGTGCCGTCGGCGCGCCCGCCTTCCCCCTTGCGACCCGGATCCACGGCGGCCCCGTCGAGTACCCGGCCGGCGGGGGCTTCCGAACCTGGCAGCTCGACCTCGTCAACACCACCACCGAGCCGTGCCGGGACATCCATCCGGTTCTCGTCTTCACCGACCGCGAGCGGGTGCTGAGCCCCGCGCAGATCCGGGCCGAGTTCTACGACGCCGCCGCGCGGGTCTGGCGGCCGGTCGTCTTCGAGGGCACGGACCAGGCCGAGAGCGTGGGCGTGTTCGCCAGTGGATCCCTGAGTCCCGTGAGCCCGGCGAGCCCGGTGAGCCCCACGAGACCTGTCAGGCCGGCCGTTCCCTCCAGCCCTGCCCGCCCTGCCAGCCCTCCCAGTCCCACCAGCACCACCGGAATCAAGGATCGCCTCGACCCCACCCCCACCCCCGGTCTCACCACCGTCCCCGACGTCACGTCGCCTCCCGTCCCCGACTTCCCCGGCTTCGCCGTTCCCGCCGGCGGGACGCTCACCGTTCCGGTGCGGCTCGCCTTCCGAGCCGACGCCACGCCCGACGAGGTCGTCGTCAACGCCGCCGTGGTCCAGCGCAGGGGCGACGACGGAGACTGGATCGGCGAGTCCGGCGACTACCGCCTGACGATCGTCCCCGCCGACCCGGACGCCGACCCGGACCCCTCCCCCGACCCCGTGGGCCCGAGTCCGCGCCTCTCCGTCCCGGCCCGCCCCACCGTCCCCGGCACGGCGCCCACCCCCGTCTTCCCCGAACTCGCGCGTACGGGGCAGGACTCCGCCCTCCGTTACGCCGCCACCGCCGCGGCGCTGCTCACGACCGGCGTCGTCCTCGTCCTCCGCTTCCGGGCCCGTCGCCGCCGCCGGCCCGCCTAGGCCGGCGCACCACGACACCCGTCCCCGGCCCTGCACCCAACCCCACCCCGTCCCACCCCACCCCGTCCCACCCCACCCCGTCCCACCCCGTCCCACCCCACCCCGCCCCCGCGGATCACGGCACCGAAGCGAGCCGCCGCCCAACGCACTCCCCGCCCCGTCCCGCAGCGGAGCAGCGCGCAGCTACGTTCCGTCCGCCCCTGGTCCGCCGGACAACCCGCGGGCCACGCTCCGTACACCTTCCCGTTCACCCGGCTCTGCGACGATCGACGCGTGCAGAACGTGGAGAGACACAGCAGTCCCCGACAGAGCGGTCCCGACGGGCCCGGCGCCCCGATCCGCTCCGGGATCCCCGAGCACGGGCGCATCCCGAAGTACTACGCCGTGAAGGCGAAGGTCGCCACGCTCGTCGACGAGCTGGGCGAGGGCGGTCTGCTGCCCACCGAGCGGGATCTGGCCGTCCGTTACGAGGTCTCGCGGGAGACCGTCCGGCAGGCGCTGCGCGAGCTGCTCCTGGAGGGCCGGCTGCGGCGCCAGGGCCGGGGGACCGTTGTCGCCGGGCCCAAGCTGGAGCAGCCGCTCTCGCTCGCCAGCTACACCGAGGGCGTGCGGCGCCAGGGCCTCCGGCCCGGCCGTGCGCTCATCTCGCTCGACCGCTTCCCATGCCCGGAGGCCCTCGCGCCCGAGGTCGGCGTCGAACGCGGCGCGCCCGTCTGGCACATGGAGCGCGTGCTGCTCGCCGACGACGAGCGCGTCGGCCTGGAGAGCACGTACGTCTCCGAGGCGCGCGCCCCGCGCCTGGACGCCGACTTCGACCCGGACTCGTCCTTCTACGCGTACCTCCACGACCGGCTCGGCATCTCCTTCGGCGACGCCGACGAGCGGATCGAGACCGTGCTCGCGACCCCGCGCGAGGCGCTGCTCATCGGCACCCCGCCCGCACTGCCCATGCTGCTGATCCACCGTGTCTCGCGGGACACAGCGGGCCGGCCCCTGGAGCGCGTCCGCACCCTCTACCGCGGCGACCGGTTCAGCTTCACCGCGCACCTGGGACCACAGGACTGACCTCCCGCACCCTGCTCCCCGTGCCCTCCGGTCCCCGGCCTTGCTCCCCGCGCCCCTCCGGTCCCCGGCCTTGCTCCCCGCGCCCCCCGGCCACCGCCCACCCGCCCTGACCACCAACTCACCCTCAGCGCCCGCCCGCCCTCCCTCCCCGCCCCACCCTCACCCCTGCACTGAACATCACAAACAAATAACGGGTCTAGTCCAACCTTGTCGGTCCGTTCACCCTCCCGTCGCCGTTCCGACCGGCCCGGGTCACCCGTCGCCCCGACCGTGAACGGCATGAAGGTGATCGTCGTAGGAGCCGGCGTGGTGGGAACCATGCACGCCTGGCAGGCAGTCGAACGCGGCCATGAGGTCGTCCACATCGAGCGCGAGGCCGAGGCGCGCGGGGCATCGCTCCGCAACTTCGGTCAGATATGGGTCAGCGGACGCGCGGGCGGGGAGGAGCTCGACACCGCCCTGCGCGCCCGCGAACTCTGGGAGGGCATCGGCGCCCGCGTCCCGAAGCTCGGCTTCCGGGCCATCGGGTCGCTCACCCCGGTGCGCGGCCCGCTCGAACTCGGCGTCGCCGAGGCGGCCCTGGCCCGTCCCGACGCGGCCGCCCGCGGCTACAAGCTGCTCACGCCCACCGAGGCCCGGGCGGTCAACCCGGCCCTGCGCGGCGCGTTCGACGCCGCTCTGTGGTGCGAGCGCGACGCCGCCGTCGAGCCCCGTACCGCCCAACTCGCCCTGCGCGAGGCCCTTCTGGCCTCAGGTCGCTACACCTTCCTGCCGCAGCGGGAGGTGCGCGAGGTCGTGGGGGAGAACGCCGTCCGGGACGACCACGGTGACATCCACACCGGCGACGCGGTCGTCCTGTGCACCGGCGCCTGGCTCTCCGGGCTGGTCCGTGAGGTCGCCGGCGAGGTCCCGGTCCGCCGGGTCCGGCTCCAGATGATGCAGACCGACCCGCTCGGCGAAGCCCTCACCACCTCCGTCGCCGACGCCGACTCCTTCCGCTACTACCCGGCCTACCGGTCGCCCGCCCTCGACGCCCTCGACGCCGGGCAGGCGCAGGACCCGACCGCCGCCGCCCACAAGATGCAGCTCCTCATGGTGCAGCGCCTGGACGGCGGGCTGACCATCGGCGACACCCACGAGTACGAGCACCCCTTCCCCTTCGACACCGTCGAAGACCCCTACGAGCACCTCACGCGCGTGGTCGAGTCCTTCCTCGGCCGCCCGCTGCCGCGCGTCCGCCGCCGCTGGGCCGGCGTGTACGCGCAGTGCACCGACACCACCCGCGTCGTCCACCGCCAGCAGGTGCGGGACGGCGTGTGGCTGGTGACCGGACCCGGCGGACGCGGCATGACCTGTTCGCCCGCCGTGGCCGAGACCACCGCGAACGAACTGGGCTGGTGACGGCATGAGCAAGCAGCGGAACAACCTGATCGTCCTGGACATGGCCGGCACCACCGTCGCCGACGGCGGTCTCGTCGAGCAGGCCTTCACCGCGGCCGCCGAGCGCCTCGGCGAGGACCCGTCGACGATGATCGACTACGTCCGCGCCACCATGGGCGAGTCCAAGATCTCCGTCTTCCGGCACCTCTTCGGCGGCGACGAGGCCCGTGCCCGGCAGGCCAACCAGGCCTTCGAGGCGGCCTACGGCGAGCTGGTCGCCGACGGCAGGATCGCCGCCGTCCCCGGCGCCGCCGAGGCCATCGCCGAGCTGACGGCCCAGGGCCGGACGGTCGTCCTCACCACCGGCTTCGCCCGGATCACCCAGGACGCCATCCTCGACGCCCTCGGCTGGCGCGAGCTCGTCGAGCTCACCCTCTGCCCGGCCGACGCGGGCGGCCGCGGCCGCCCGTACCCCGACATGGTGCTCGCCGCCTTCCTGCGCACCGGCGCCGTCGACGACGTCCGCCGGACCGTGGTCGCCGGTGACACCTCGTACGACATGCTCAGCGGCCTCCGTTCCGGCGCCGGGATCGTGGCCGGCGTCCTGACCGGTGCCCACGCCGCGCCCGCGCTCACGGAGCACGGCGCCACCCACGTGCTGTCCTCGGTCGCCGAACTCCCCGCCCTCGTGCGGGAGTGCGAGGAGCGCGAGGGATGAGCGGCGCGCTCGGGGGCATCCGCTTCGACGGCGTCTCCGTCGCCTACGACGGCACCACCGTCCTCGATTCCCTCGACCTGACCGTCGAGCCCGGGGAGGTCATGGCCCTGCTCGGGCCCTCGGGCTCCGGCAAGACCACCGCTCTGCGGGCCGTCGCCGGATTCGTCCGCCCGGCCGCCGGCCGGGTGTTCATCGGCGACCGCGATGTCACCGAACTCCCCCCGTACAAGCGGGGGATCGGCATGGTCGTCCAGCAGTACGCCCTCTTTCCGCACATGCCGGTCGAGGGCAACGTGGCCTTCGGGCTCAAGGCGCAGAAGGTGCCGAAGGCCGAGATCCCCGGGCGCGTCGCCGAGGCCCTGGAGATGACCGGGATGGCGGCCTACGCCAAGCGCTACCCCCGTGAGCTCTCCGGCGGTCAGCAGCAGCGCGTCGCCATCGCCCGCGCGCTCGCCATCCGCCCGAACGTCCTCCTGCTGGACGAGCCGCTGTCCGCGCTCGACGCCCGGCTGCGGTCCGAGATGCTCGCCGAACTCGCCCGCCTGCACCGCGAGTTGCCGGACGTCTCCCTGCTGTACGTCACCCACGACCAGGTCGAGGCGCTCACCCTCGCCGACCGGATCGCGGTCATGGACCGGGCCCGCCTCCAGGACTGTGGCACCCCGCAGGAGCTGTACCGGCGGCCGCGCACCGAGTTCACCGCCTCCTTCGTCGGCAACGCCAACCTGCTGCCGGTGACGGTCGGCGCCGGCGGGGTCAGCCTCGACGGCGTCGCCCTCGACGTGCCGGTCGCCGACGGTGCGGTACCCGGTGCCGGCGCCACCCTGTGCTTACGCCCCCACCTCGTGGGCCTCGGCCCCGGCCCCAACGCCCTCACCGGCCGGATCGCCGAGGTCCAGTGGCGCGGCGCCACGCACCGGCTGTACGTCGACGTCGGCTCCGGGCACCGCGTGAAGGCGGACGTCCGCGAGCTGCGCGAGACGCCGGCCCTGGGGGACCGGGTCACCCTGCACTTCGCCCGGGAGGACGCGGTGCTGCTGGCCGCGGGGGTGAACGATGGCTAGCCGCGGCCTGGTCACGGCCCGGCCCGGACGGAGAGCCGTTCCCGGCCCCGCCGCGGCTCCCTCCGGCGGCGGGGCACCCGGGAGCACGCCCTCCCGCCCGCCCGCGGCGGCGGCGAGGGAGCGGGGCCTCCGCGGCCGGCTCTGGGCCGCGCCCCCCGTCCTCGCCCTCGCCGTCGTCTTCCTCTACCCCCTCGCCCTCGTCGTCCGGGAGTCCCTCGCCCCCGGCGCGTACGCGCAGGTCTTCGCTTCCGCCTCGTTCCGCGACGCGCTCGTCACCACCGTGTGGCTGGCCGCCGCGGCCACCGCCGGATGTCTCGTCCTCGGCTTCGTGCTCGCGCTCGTCGTCGCGTTCGTGCCGTTCCCCGGCGGCCGGGCGGTGTCGAAGTCCATCGACGTGTTCCTGTCCTTCCCGTCCTTCCTGATCACGCTCGCCCTGCTGTTCCTGTACGGGACGGTCGGCATGGCCAACGGGCTGTGGACGGACGTCACCGGCGCGGACAGCGGACCCTTCCGGTTCCTCACCACCCCCTGGGGCGTCCTGCTCGCCGAGATCACGTACTTCACCCCGTTCGTGATGCGGCCCCTGCTCGCCGCCTTCTCCCAGCTGGACACCGCACAGCTGGAGGTGGCCTCCTCGCTGGGCGCCCGGCCGCTGCGGATCGTGCGCCGGGTGATCCTGCCCGAGGCGCTGCCCGCGCTCGCCGCCGGCGGCGGTCTCGTCCTGGTCATGTGCCTGAACGAGTTCGGGATCGTGCTCTTCACCGGTGCCAAGGGCGTCACGACCCTGCCGATGCTCGTCTACGGCAAGGCCGTCCTCGAGTCCGACTACGCGGCGGCCTGCGTCGTCGCCGTCGTCAACGTGCTGATCTCCGTGGGGCTCTACGGCCTCTACCGGACGCTCGTGGCCCGGTCCGGCGGCGCCGGGGCGGCCCGGGAAGGGAGCCGTCGTGCTGGTGCATAGCCGGGCCGGACGCCGCTGCGCCTGGGCCCTGTTCGCGGTTCTCTTCGTCCCGCTCTTCGCCCTGCCGCTCCTCGTCATCCTCACCGCCTCGTTCTCCACCCACTGGTCCGGCGCCTTCCCCTCCGGGCCGACCACCGCCCACTACGCCGCCGCCGTGCGCGGCGAGTCGCTGCGGGCGCTGACGACGAGCCTGCTCACCGCGCTCACCGCGAGCGTGCTCGCGCTGACCGTCGGGACCTGGGCCGCGCTCGCCGCCGCGGCGATGCGCGCGCGGAGCATCGCACGCAAGGTCATCGACGGACTGTTCGTGCTGCCGGTGGCGGTGCCGTCGGTGGTCGTCGGACTCGCCGTCCTGGTCGCCTACTCGCAGCCCCCGCTGCTCCTGAACGGCACGCGCTGGATCGTGATCCTCGCGCACACCATCCTTGTCACGGCGTTCGCCTACCAGTCGGTCTCGGCCGCCGTCCTGCGTCTCGACCCGATGTACGAGCAGGCGGCGGCGAGCCTCGGCGCCCGCCCCTCGTACGTCCTGCTCCGGGTGCGGCTGCCGCTCCTGCTGCCGTCGCTGAACGCGGCGGCGGGGCTCTGCTTCGCCCTGTCCATGGGCGAGCTGAGCGCCACGATGATGCTCTACCCGCCGGACTGGCTGCCGCTGCCCGTGCTCGTCTTCACGGCCACCGACCGCGGTTCGCTCTTCACGGGCTCGGCCCTGGCCGTGGTCCTCATGGCGGCGACACTGCTCGTCCTGCTCGCCGTCTCCCGTGTCCGCACCAAAGCCTCGTACCGCTAGCACCCCCGTACCGTCAGGAGAGAACGACGTCATGCGCATCAAGCCCCGTCACCTCAAGCCGATCGCCGCCGTCACCGGCAGCCTCGCCCTCGCCGCCACCCTCACCGCCTGCGGCGGCTCCACGGCCGCCTCCGAGGAGAAGGTCGTCACCGTCTACAGCGCCGACGGCCTCAAGGGCGAGGCGGGCGACGGCTGGTACGACAAGGTCTTCGAGGACTTCGAGAAGCAGACCGGCATCAGGGTCGAGTACGTCGAGGGCGGCTCCGGAGAGATGGTGCAGCGCGCCGCCCGCGAGAAGAGCAACACCCAGGCCGACCTGCTCGTCACCCTGCCGCCGTTCATCCAGCAGGCCGACTCCAAGGGGCTGCTCCAGGCGTACACGCCGAAGGACGCCGCCATGGTCAGCGGTGCCGACAAGGCCGACAACGGCAAGTGGATCTCCGTCGTCAACAACTACTTCGGCTTCGTCCACAACAAGAAGGAGCTGCCGACCGCGCCCACCACGTGGGAGCAGCTGCTCGACGGCACGTTCAAGGACAAGCTGCAGTACTCCACCCCCGGCGTCGCGGGCGACGGCACCGCCGTCCTCATCAAGGCCATGCACGACTTCGGCGGCAAGGAGCCGGCGATGGAGTACCTGAAGAAGCTCCAGGCCAACAACGTCGGCCCGTCCTCCTCCACCTCCAAGCTGGCCCCCAAGGTCGACAAGGGGGAGATCCTCGTCGCCAACGGCGACGTCCAGATGAACTTCGCGCAGGCCCGGTCCATGCCGAACCTCGCCATCTGGTTCCCCGCGAAGGCGGGCGCCAGGCCCACCACCTTCGCCCTGCCCTACGCCGCCGGCCTGGTGAACAACGCCCCGCACGGGGAGAACGGCAAGAAGCTGCTCGACTTCATGCTCGGCGAGCAGGCGCAGCGCGAGGTCAGCTCGGTCGGCGGCGGCTTCTCCGTCCGCAAGGACGTCAAGCCCACCGACGCCAACGCCGTCGAGCTCGGCAAGCTGATGACCGGCGTCGAGGTCTTCGAGCCGGACTGGTCGGACATCGACACGAACCTGACGGCCTACGTGGACGCGTGGAAGTCCGCGACCGGCAGCTGAAAGTTCACCGCACGACCCTTTCGCCGCCCGGAAATGTAGCGGAAGGATAACGGGTGCGGACCAAAGCTCAACGCCCCTGAGGAATCAGGGGCGTTGGCGTGCCCCGGCCCCCGATCCCCCCGTTACGGAGGACCCCCGAGATGTCGCTCACCGGCATATCCCGCCGCACCGTGCTCGCCGCCGCCGGTGCCACCGCGGCCGTCGCCGCCACCGGACTCGCCGCCGCTCCCACCGCCCGGGCGGCCACCGCGGCCCCGACGCTCCCCCAGGGCACCAGCAAGGACAAGGTGCTCGTCGTCGGCATGGACGGCCTGCGCCACGACCGCATCGACGCCGCCAAGGCGCCCACCCTCAAGTCGCTCATGGCGAACGGCACCTACGGCCGCTCCCTGCTCTACGCCAACCCCATGGCCGCCACCTCGTCCGGCCCCGGCTGGTCGACCATCTCCACCGGCGTCTGGCCCGACAAGCACGGCGTCAAGGACAACACCTTCGCCGGCCGCGACTACGGCACCTACCCCGGCTTCCTCGCCCGCCTCCACCAGGTGCGCCCGGAGCTCTCCCTCTTCGCCGCCGTCGACTGGCCCGAGCTCGACACCTACGGCACGGTCACCCCCGGAGCCGACGCCAAGCTCGTCTACGACAACGATTACGCCGTCAACGACCTCACGATCACCCGGATCACCGAGGAGGTCCTGCGCGACCAGAACCCCGACGTCCTCTTCGTCTACTTCGGCGAGACCGACGAGATCGGCCACACCTACGGCGCCGCCAGCCCCAGGTACACCGACGCCATCGACGTCCAGGACGCCTACCTCGGCCGCCTCCTCGCGGCGATCCAGGCCCGCCCGTCCTACGCCACCGAGCGCTGGACCGTCATCGTCGCCACCGACCACGGCCACACCGACGCCGGCGGCCACGGCGGCTCCAGCATCGAGGAGCGCCGCACCTTCGTGCTCGCCCAGGGCCCCGGCATCGCCGCCGGTGCCCGACCCGTCGACACCCGGCTCGTCGACGTCGCCGCCACCGTCTTCCGCCAGCTCGGCATCACCCCCGACCCCGCCTGGGGCCTCGACGGCGAGCCGATCCAGGACCGCTCCACCGACCCCTTCGACACCCTCCACCCCTCCCTGGGCGGCCGCGTCGACGAGACCGGCATCCCCGCCGGCGTCCTCGGCTTCACCCACACCGCGCCCAGCGGCTGGTCCGTCGTCAACAACGCCATGGGCACCGGCGGTATGACCGAGTGGCGCGGCTGGGCCTTCGCCACCGACGAGTTCTGGTCCCGCTCCCAGCGCGACCAGTGGCGCGAGCTCAACGTGCGCGCCCGCGGCGTCTTCGCCGTCGCCGACTCCGACGAGTGGGCCGACAAGAGCTTCTCGGGGACGTACGACTCCACGCTCGTCAGCCCGGCGTACGCGGTCACCGGCGCGGCCCGGGTCACCCTGGACTTCACGACCCTCTACCGCCAGGAGGGCGCCCAGAGCGCCCAGATCCTCGCCTCGTTCAACGGCGGCACGCCGACCGTGGTCAGGAGCTACACGGCGGACGTCGTCTCGCAGCCCCAGTCCGTCACGGTCCCCGTGCCGGCCGGGGCCTCGAACGTCAGCTTCCGCTTCCGTTACACCGGATCCAACAACTGGTACTGGGTGATCGACGGGGTCAGGGTCAGTACTTCCTGACTAGGCTG
This sequence comes from Streptomyces sp. NPDC101191, assembly GCF_044767915.1. Taxonomy (NCBI): domain Bacteria; kingdom Bacillati; phylum Actinomycetota; class Actinomycetes; order Kitasatosporales; family Streptomycetaceae; genus Streptomyces; species Streptomyces sp. NPDC101191. The sequence goes on along the minus strand of NZ_JBIWOU010000012.1, from coordinate 58,682 downwards.
GGGGCGTCGCCACAGCGCTGTCGCGTCGCCCCCAGCACACCGCACGTCGTGTACGGCAGTCGTACACGCACGGCACTTGCACGGCAGGAGTCCCGCACCCATGGCAGAGCGCAAGCCGATCGAATCCTGGCTCACCGACATGGACGGCGTCCTCATCCACGAGGGCGTGCCGATCCCCGGGGCCGACGCCTTCATCACGAAGCTGCGGGACACCGGGAAGCCGTTCCTGGTCCTCACCAACAACTCGATCTACACCGCGCGCGACCTGCACGCCCGGCTGGCCCGCATGGGCCTCCAGGTCCCCGTCGAGAACATCTGGACCTCGGCGCTCGCCACCGCCAAGTTCCTCGACGACCAGCGCCCCGGCGGCACCGCGTACGTCATCGGCGAGGCCGGCCTCACCACCGCGCTGCACGACATCGGCTACGTCCTCACCGACCACGACCCCGACTACGTGGTCCTCGGCGAGACCCGCACCTACTCCTTCGAGGCCATGACCAAGGCGGTCCGGCTCATCAACGCCGGCGCCCGCTTCATCTGCACCAACCCGGACGAGACCGGCCCCTCGCTGGAGGGTCCGCTGCCCGCCACCGGGTCGGTCGCCGCGCTGATCACCAAGGCGACCGGCAAGGAGCCGTACTTCGCCGGCAAGCCGAACCCGCTGATGATGCGCACCGGCCTGAACGCGATCGGCGCCCACTCCGAGTCCAGCGCCATGATCGGCGACCGGATGGACACCGACATCCTGGCCGGTCTGGAGGCGGGCATGCAGACCTTCCTGGTGCTCACCGGTCTGACCACGCAGGCGGAGATCGACCGCTTCCCGTTCCGCCCGTCGAAGATCGTGAAGTCGATCGCGGACCTCGTCGACCGCGTCTAATCGGCGCAGGTGAGGGCCCCGGTCGGCCCTCTGGGGATGCGAACGGGACCGAATCGGGTGAACCTGCCAGTACCAGGAGGTCACCATGCGTTCAGGTTCCATCGCTCTCCGTGCCGCGGGAGCGGCCTTGGTGCTGGTGCTCGCGCCCACGGCGGGCACCGCCCTCGCCCATGACGGAGTGCGGGCCACCGTCGACCCGTCCACCACCGCGCCCGGCGCCGACGTCGACATCCGTGTCACCGGCTGCAAGGGCACCACCGGCGCCGCCAGGTCGCAGGCGTTCGTCGCGGACGCCGAGCTCACCGGACGGGGCGGGAAGAACGCGCTGTCCGGCGGCGCGAGGGTCAAGCACGGTCTCGAGGACGGCACGTACAAGGTCACCGTGACCTGTGACGGGCACGACCATCACGACGCGGGCAGCGTCCAGGTCAGGCGCCATGAGGAGCCGACCCACCGGCCCACCCACCACCCGTCCCCGATCGCCCCCGTCCACGCGGGCGGCGGCGGCGCGGCCGCCTTCGCCGCCCCGGCGGCGCCCGGCGTGGCGCAGACGACCGACGCGGCGGGCCTCGGCACCCCGTACACCCTCCTGGGACTCGGCCTGGCCGCGGTCGCCGCGGTGGCCGTCGCCTTCCGCAGCGCCCGCCGCCGCGGTACGGGCACGGACTGACCCGGGTGACGTCCGGCCGGGCGCTGACCGGGACGGCCTGGGCGGTCCTGATCCTCGGCCTGTGGCTCTGGGGCCGCGACGCCGTCGAGGGTCCGGTCGGCGGCTCGGCCCCGACCACCGGCGACATCGCCGCCGTCGGCCGCCCGCCCGGCGCGCCGCTGCCCCCGGCGCGCACCCCGCTGGCCCCGCTCGAACCGCGCCGCGTGGAGATCCCCTCGCTGGGGATCTCCGCGCCCGTCGTGGCCCGCGGCCTGGACGCCGACGGGGCGATCGAACCGCCCCCGTACGAGATGCCGCACACCGTCGGCTGGTACGGCGCCGGCGTCCGGCCGGGCGCCCCGGGGCCCGCCCTGCTGGTCGGCCATGTCGACACCGAGACCCGCCCCGCCGTGTTCTACGGACTGAGCGCGGCCCGCCCCGGCGCGACGGTCGCCGTGACCCGATCGGACGGAAGCGTCGCGGAATTCACGATCGACGACGTCCAGGTGCACCCGAGGGCCGACTTCGACGCCCGCAGGGCCTACGGCCCGCACGTCCCGGACCGGGCGGAGCTGCGTCTGATCACGTGCGGGGGCACGTTCGACCGGGAGAGCGGGGCGTACTCGGCGAACGTGGTGGTGTCGGCGTATCTGACGGGGACGCGGGGCTGACCCCGGCGGGGGCGCGGGACCGGTGGGAACTGCCGCGACCGGGGTCCGGCCGGCGGGGCGGAAGGCGCCGGCCGCCGGCCGGTCCGGTCCTCGACCGCGGGCTCACGGGCCGCGGGAGGAGCCCGGAGCCGCCGCGGGAGGTCGGGTGCCGCTCACTGTAGAGGAGAACGGGAGAACGACCGAGGCCCTTCACCATCCGGTGAAGGGCCTCGGTCTTCGCGTGCGCCGCCAGGGACTCGAACCCCGGACCCGCTGATTAAGAGTCAGCTGCTCTAACCAACTGAGCTAGCGGCGCCTGCTGACAGAGATAACTCTACAGGACGTCTGACCATGCTCTTGACCATTTACGGTCCGCCCGGCCTGTCGGATGGTCGTATTGTGCCTTCGATCCGTCAAAATGCGATTTGTCCAGACAGTTGAGACAGTGGGGCCCGTACCCGAGCGCCAGAAGATCTTGACGAGTGTGGAGGGGAACGCATGACTGTGCCGGTCTTCGAAGAAATCGAGCCCGCGGCCGACTGCGGCTGCGCGGGCTGCGCCCAGCAGCGGCGCGACCTCGCGCTGGGCCTCCCCGTGCGCGCGGGAGGTCACCCGTCGGCACACGGCGCCCGCCGGGCGCTGGTCCTGGTGACGGCGGCGGGGGTGGTCCTGGGCGGGGGCGCGGGTGCCGCCGCCGGCGCGCGGACGGCGGGGGCGGAGGACGCGGCGGGGGTCACGGACGGCGGCGGAACCCTCACGGGTCCGGGCGCGGACACCCCGCAGGGCGACCGGGGCCCGCTGCACGGCGGCGCACCCGGCCCGGCCTCGGCGCCGTCCCCGGGCGCCACCCCGACGACCAGTCAGATCTCGCTCCCGTCCCTGCGGAAGACGACCCGGACCGAGATCGTCAACCGGGCGAAGACCTGGGTCACGGCGGGTGTCCCGTACTCGATGGAGCGGTACTGGAGCGACGGCTACCGCCAGGACTGCTCCGGCTACATCTCGATGGCCTGGAACCTCCCCGGCAACGAGTGGACCGGCAGCCTCGACCGCTTCGCCGACCGGATCGACCGGGCCGACCTGCAGCCCGGCGACATCCTGCTCTTCCACAACCCGGCCAACCCGACGCGCGGCTCGCACGTGACGGTCTTCGGGGGGTGGACGGACTACACCCACGCCTCGTACATCGCCTACGAACAGACGAAGCCGCGCGCACGGAAGCAGGCCACCCCGCTCGCGTACTGGGAGAACTCCGACCGATACGTCGCCTACCGCTACAAGGGCGTGGTCAGCGGCGGCACGGGAGGCGGCTCGGCGGGTACGACGGCGACGCCGTATCCGGGAGCGGCGATGTTCGGGCCCGGCGCGAACAACGCGTACGTCACGCAGCTCGGGAAGCTGCTGGTCGCCCGGGGTGGCGAGAAGTTCTACACCCAGGGTCCCGGGCCGCGCTGGGGCGAGGCGGACCGCCGCGCGACCCAGGCCTTCCAGCAGGCCCAGGGCTGGAAGGGCGGCGAGGCCGACGGCCTGCCCGGCCCGCAGAGCTGGGCGCTGCTCGTCTCCGGCCAGGGCCGGGGCATCGGCGGTTCGAGTGGTTCGGGCGGGTCGAGCGCAACTGCGAACGGGTTCCCCGGGCGTGGCTACTTCCGTCTGGGCCAATCCAACGCATATGTGGAGAAGCTGGGCAAACAACTGGTGAAGCGGGGCTACGGCAAGCACTACGTGTCGGGCCCCGGTCCGCGGTGGACGGAGGCGGACCGCCGCAACGTCCAGGCCTTCCAGCAGGCCCAGGGCTGGCGCGGCGGCGCGGCCGACGGCTACCCGGGTCCGGAGACCTGGCGGCGCTTGTTCCGATGACCCCGAGAACATGAGGTGGACCGAATGACGGCATCGACCCCGAACCCCCCGGACTCCGGCCCGGCCGCCACCCGAGACGCGGCCCGCACGGCCCGCCGTCTGACCGACGGCCGCCTACGGCCGACCGGGCCTCCGGGCGGGGCGGGTTCGCCTGCCGCCGGGGGTTCGCCCGAGGGCGGCGCGGGGGCGACCGGGGGCGGCGCCTCGCCTGCCGAGAGTGGCTCCGCGCCGGCTTCGTCCGCGGGCGGGGGCTCGTCCGCGGGTACGGGTTCGGGCGTGGCCGAGGCGGCGGGCGTCGGCCCGCTGCCCGGCGCGGCACAGGCCGCGGGGGGCGGCGCCGCCGCGGTTGGCCCGGGAGCAGGGACGGGTCCGGTCGCCCCGACGCCGGTGCCGCCGGCGGTGGGCGGCGTGGACACGGCGAGCGTTGCGCCTGGCGGGGGAGCCCCGGCCGGGGGAGCCGCGCCCGGTGCCTCGGTGGCGTCCGGTGCCGTCGGGGCCGGCCCGGCCGTGCTCGGTGCCGCCGACCGCGCGGCGGTGGGTGCGCCGGGGGCCGGGTCCCCGGGTGCCGTCGCGGGCGGCGTCGTCCCGCCGGTGGGCGTCGCGGGTGGTCCGGGCACGGGAGTCGGTCCGGCGGCGCGCGTCGATGCGTCAGGGGCGGCACGTCCGGTGTCGGGCCCGGGCCCGGCCGCGCCGCAGGCGGGGCCCGGTCCGGTCGAGCCCGCCCCGCACACGGCGGCACCGGACGGTGCGGCGACGCCCGGCAGCGCGGTGCACGCGCGTCCGGCCGGCGACCCGGTCCTCGGGCACAGCCTCGGGCACAGCGCCTCGACGGCATCGCCCGGCGCCGCTTCCGGCGTCGCCGAGGCGCAGGGCGCCGCGCCCGCCGCACCGCAGCAGGCCCTCCGGACCGTGTCCGGCCCCGCCGCCACCCCGCAGGTCCCCTCGGCGGTGTCCGCCCCACAGGTCCCCTCCGCGGTCTCCGCCGCCGGTCCGCCTTCGGCGACGCCCGGCCCGGTCCACGGAGGCGCCACCACGGCGGCGCCCGCGGCCGGTTCGGGTGCCGGGCCCCGGCAGGGCGCGCCCGCCGGTGCGCCGGGCCTGGCCGGCTCGGACGGCGCTGCGGAGAACTCCGCTTCCTCGCGGGCCGCTTCCTCCGAGGCCGTCTCCGCCGGACGGAGCGATGCCCTGGGCGCCGCCCCGGGCACTGCCCCGAGCGCCGTCCCGGGTGCCGCCCCGAGCGCCGGCCCGCAGCCGGGTCCGCGTGCCGGGCTAACCGGTCCGACCGGCCCGAGCGCCGGCCCGCAGCCGGGTCCGCGTGCCGGGGAGACGCGCCCGGGCGCCGGCCCGGGTGCCGCCCCGAGCGACGGCCCGCAGCCGGGTCCGCGTGTCGGGGAGACGCGCCCCGGCGCCGGCCCGGTCGGGGGCCCGGGCGGCTCCGCTCCTTCGCAGGTCGCCGCCGCCGATGCCCCCGCCGCGCCGGCCGCCGGTTCACCTGCCGTGTCGCCCGGCCTCGCCTCCGGGGGCGGGGCGGCGCGGGACCTCGGTCCGCGGGCCGACTCCGGGGCAGCCGCCGCCGGTTCGGGTGCCGCGCCGCGGCCCGGCTCGCACGGCGCGGCGCCAGGCCTCGCCCGGCCGGGCGAGGCGCCGGGCGGCGCCGCCACCTCGCGCATGCCTTCCTCCGGCGCCGGCGCGCCCGCCGCCTCGCCTCGACCCGGCAGCCCGGACGCCGCCAAGGGCGGGGCCGGCAGCATCCCCGACGCGGCCGGAGAAGCGCCCGCAGCCAAGTCCGCCGCCACCGGCGCGTCCGCGCCCGCCACCGCGGGGTCGGGCGGCTCGCCGCAGCAGGCCCGGCCGGGCCTGCGCCCCGCGGCGCCCGGACTGACCCGCGCGGGGGCGGCCTCCGGTGGCCCCGCTCCTTCAGGTGCCGCACCGCAGTCCGGTCCGCGCGCCACGTCACCCGGCCCGGCCCGGCCCGCGGCGGCACCGGGCACGCCCGCCCCGCACACCGCGTCCACCACCCCCTCGGCGGGGTCCGGCCCGGCCGCGGGCGGTCCCGCCACCGCGCGGCCCGTCGGCTCGGGCGCACCACGCGCGACCGGCGAGGGTCCCGCTGCCGGCCAGGGCGCCCGTACGGCGGTGCCCGCCGGCGCTGCCGCCGGGCCGGGCGCTGCCTCGCCCGGTGCCGTCACGCTCGACGACCCGGCCACGAAGGGCGCCGTTCCCGCGGGTTCGGCGGCCGGTGCGCGGACCACGGCGGCCGAGCCCGGGCGGGAGAGGGCGGTCGACCCCCGCTTGACCGCCGGTGGTCGGGTCAGGACCGTCGCCGTGCCCGTCGCCGCCTCCGTCGAGGTCGTTCCGCGCGGGGGCACCAGCCACGCCGACGGCAACACGAGCAACAACGGGAAACCCGGCAACAACCCCAGCAACAACCGCAACAACAACCCCAGCAACAACATCAGCAACGGCAGCGCCCGGCGGCGGAACGTGATCGGGGCCGAGACCACCGGGTCCATCCCCGTGCACCTGCTGTTCCGGGACGAGCCGGGCGGCGCGGACGACGGGGGACCGGCCACCGTGCCCGTGCCCAAGCTGTCCAGGACGCCGGGCGGGTCCAAGGCCGCGCCGCGAAAGGGGAAGGGCAAGGCGTCCCTGCCCGGGCCCGCCCGCCATGCCGCCGCGCCCGCCCGCCCCGCGCCGACCGCCGATCCGAAGCTGGTCGAGCGGTCGGGGCCGGTGCTGCCCGGGTGGGTCGGGGTGGCCGGGGGAGTGCTCGCGCTCGCCGCGTGCGCTGCCCTGGTGTGGTGGACCGGCGCCGTGCCCGCCGAGGTGACGCGGATGCTGCACGTGCCCTCGCGGCCGTACCACGGGATCCATCTCTGGCAGTGGGCCCTGCTGGCGTCCGGGGTGACGCTGACCCTCTTCTTCCTCGGCGGGCTCGGCCGCGGGCGGGTGGGGTACGCCCTGGTCCTGACGCTCTTCGGGGACTACCGCGGCACCGTCCGCCGTACCGGACTCCTCTGGGTGAGCCCGCTTCTCCTCCGCCGCCGCGTCGACGTACGCCTGCGGCACTGGCGGAGCGAGCCGCTGCCCGCCGTCGACGCCAAGGGCACGGCGCTGGACGTGGTCGTCCTCGTCGTGTGGCGGATCCGGGACACCGTGCGCGCCGTGCTCGGGGTCGACCGGCACGAGGAGTACCTGCGCGAGCAGGTGGAGGCGGCGATGGCCCGCGTGCTGTCGCAGCTGCCGGCCGACGCGTTCCACGAGGACGCGCCGACGCTGCGCGACTCGGAGGCGGTGGGCGAGGCGCTGACCCGGCTGCTGTCGGCGGAGTGCGCGCCGGTCGGCATCGACGTGTTCTCGGTGCAGCCGACCCGGATCGAGTACGCCCCCGCGGTCGCGGCGGCCATGCAGCGCCGCCGGATCGCGGCGATCGACGCGAAGCACCGGGACAGCGTGCTGACCTCGGTGGTGGACGCGGTGGACGACGTGGTCCACCGGCTGACCTCTCGTGGTCTGGTGGAGCTGGACGACTACGAGCGGAAGGCGCTGGTGAAGGATCTGACGGTGGCGTTCTACACCGGTCGTACGGCTCCGGTGGAGGGCGCGTAGCAAGGGGCGCGTCCCGCCGGCCGATGTCCCCGCGGAGCTTTTCCGCGGGGACATCCGTGTGCCGGCCGGTCCCCGCTCCCGCCGCGCGCCGTCCCCGGGCCCGCCCCGCTCCGGCCGCTCGCCCCCGCCCCCTCCTTTGGTATGGACATGTTCAAGTTTCGTCCCTACCTTGGTACTTGGTCTAGACCGGAACCATCCCTCCCGCACGCGTGCAGCACAGCCCACAGAACTCCCCCACGTTCTCCTGGAGCGACAGCATGCGCAAAAAGACAGGAGTGGCGGCCGTGGCGCTCGGCGTCGCCGCGGCCTCCCTCTTCGCGACCACCAGTGCGAGCAGCCACGGCTACACCGACTCGCCGATCAGCCGTCAGAAGCTCTGCGCCAACGGCACCGTGACCAACTGCGGCGACATCCAGTGGGAGCCGCAGTCGGTCGAGGGGCTCAAGGGCTTCCCGGCCGCGGGCCCCGCCGACGGGAAGATCTGCGCCGGCGGGAACTCCCGCTTCGCACAGCTCGACGCCCCCCGCAACGGCGCCTGGCCCACCACCAGGGTCACCGCGGGCCAGAGCTACACCTTCCGCTGGCAGTTCACGGCCCGCCACGCGACCACGGACTTCCGCTACTACATCACCAAGAACGGCTGGACCGGGACCAAGGCCCTGACCAGGGCCGACCTCGACTCCCAGCCCTTCCTGGTCGTCCCCTACAACAACCAGCAACCGCCCTCGACCCTCTCGCACTCCGGGACCGTCCCGGCGGGCAAGACCGGCCGCCATCTGATCCTGGCGGTGTGGACCGTCGCGGACACCGGGAACGCCTTCTACGCGTGCTCGGACGTTCAGTTCTGACAGAGCGTCAGCTACCATCCCGCCGCATGGGGACCGTCGCGGAACTCGTACGACGCCAATGGGGCGACCACCGGACCGGACTGAGGGACGAGCGCACCACCCTCACCCACCACCAGGTCGCCGCCGGCGCCGCCGCGCGCGCCGCCCTGCTCACGGAGCTGATGCCCGACCGGCCGGGGAGCGAGCCGCACCTCGGCCTCCTGCTCGACAACACACCGGAGTACCCGCTCTGGCTCGGCGCGGCGGCCCTCGCGGGGGCCGCCGTGGCCGGGATCAACCCCACCCGGCGCGGCGCCGAACTCGCCCGGGACATCCGGCACACCGGCTGCCGGGTCCTGGTCACCCAGCGCGCCCACCTGCCGCTCCTCGACGGCCTGCCGCTGCCCGGGCTGCGCGTCCTCGTCACGGACACCGACGCCTACGCCGCCCTCCTGGCGCCCTATGCCACGGCCACGCCCGACGACGCCTTCCTCCGGCCCGCCCGCCCCGACAGCCGGCTGCTGCTGTACTTCACCTCCGGCTCCACCGGCGCCCCGAAGGCGGCCGTCTGCTCCCAGGGGCGGCTCGCCGCCGCCGGGGCCTCGCTCGTCTCCCACTTCGGCGTCACGCCCGACGACACGCACTACATCTGCATGCCGATGTTCCACGGCAACGCCGTCATCGCCGACTGGGCGCCCGCCCTCGCCGCCGGCGCCGGCATCGCGCTCCGCGCCCGCTTCTCGGCCTCCCGCTTCCTCCCCGACGTACGCCACTTCGGCGCCACGTACTTCACGTACGTCGGCCGCGCCGTCCAGTACCTGCTGGCCACCCCCGAGAGCCCCGACGACCGCGACCACCGCCTCCGGCTCGGCTTCGGTACCGAGGCCGGTGCGGTGGACGCGGCCCGCTTCGAGGCCCGGTTCGGGGCGCGGCTCGTGGAGGGGTACGGCTCCTCCGAGGGCGGCGCCGCGATCCAGCGGACCGCCGACACCCCGGCCGGAGCCATCGGACGCGCCGCGCCCGGCGACGACCTCGCCGTGGTCGACCCGGAGACCCGCCGCGAGTGCCCGCCCGCCCGCTTCTCGGCCACCGGCCTCCTCCTCAACGCCGACGAGGCCGTCGGCGAGCTGGTCAACCGCGGCCGCAGCCCCTTCGAGGGCTACTGGCGCAACCCCGAGGCCGACGCCGCCCGGCTCCGCGCGGGCTGGTACTGGACCGGCGACCTCTTCTACCGCGACGCCGACGGCTTCCTCTACTTCGCGGGCCGCACCGACGACCGTCTGCGCGTCGACAGCGAGAACCTCGCCGCCGCGATGATCGAGAACATCCTCGCCCGCTGGGACCGCGCCGCCGGCGTCGCCGTCTACGCGATCCCCGACCCGGTCTCCGGCGACCAGGTCATGGCCGCGCTCGCGCTGCGCCCCGGCGCCGCCTTCGACCCGACCGCCTTCGCCGCCTTCCTCGAAGCCCAGAGCGACCTGGGCACCAAGATGCCCCCCACCTACGTCCGGGTCATGTCCGAACTCCCCCTCACCGCCACGAACAAGATCCACCGCGTGGCCCTCCGTCGCGCCGGCCTCACCACCCCCGATCCCCTCTGGTGGCGCCCGGCACCGACCGCGCCGTACGAGCCGCTCACCCCCGAGAGCCGGGAACGGGTGCGGCGGCGGTACGAACGGCAGAACCGGCCCTTCCCCGGACAGCTCCCCCCGCCGCGGGGGTAGGTCCCACCCCCGTCCGGACGGGTCCCACCCGCCGCCCGGGCGGACCCTCCGCCGCGAGGGTGGGGCCAGACCCGCCACCGGCCCACCCACTGCGCCCATGGCCCGGCCCGGCTCCCCGCGCATAGCGTGATCGCCATGCAGCCCCGTAGCCCCCGTACCGTCTGGCAGGCCCTCGCCCGGCCACACGTGTTCCTCCGCACCGCCTGGCCCTGGCGGGCCGTCGGCTATCTCGCGTCCGGCGTCGTCGGCGGAGCCGTCGCACTCGCCGTGCTGCTGGTGCTCCTCGGCTTCTCCGTGCTGCTCGTGGGGCTGCCCCTGCTGCCGCTGGCCGGGGTCGCGCTCGGCGGGGTCGAGCGGTGGCGGCTCCGGCTGGTCGACGGCGAGCCGGCGGTCGACCCGCACCGGGTGCCCGAGGCGCCGGGGCTCGGAGCCTGGGTGGGCCTGCGGGTACGGGAGCAGGCGACGTGGCGCGAGTTCGGGTACGCGCTGCTCCACGCCACCGTGCTGTGGCCGCTGGATCTCGTGGTCCTCGCCGTCGGGATCGGGCTGCCCGCGGCGCTGATGAGCGCCCCGATCCAGTTCGCGCTCGACGGACAGGAGGCGAAGGTCGTCAAGGCGTATCTCGTCACCTCGTACCCCCAGGCCTGCGGGGCCGCGCTGCTCGGGCTCGTGCTGCTGCCCCTGCTGCTCCTTCCGCTGACCGCGCTCGCCGGTGCCCGGGCCGCTCTCGCACGGGCACTGCTCGCCCCGCGCGAGGCGGAGCTGCGGGACCGGATCGGGGAGGTCACCGCCTCGCGGGCCCGGCTCGCCGCCGCCTTCGAGGGGGAGCGGCGCCGGATCGAGCGCGATCTCCACGACGGTGCCCAGCAACGCCTGGTCGCGCTCACCATGACCCTCGGCCTCGCCCGTTACGACGCCCCGCCCGGGCCGCTCGCCGACCAGCTCGCCAGGGCGCACGCGGAGGCCGGACAGGTGCTCACCGAGCTGCGCGAGCTGATCCACGGCATCCACCCCCAGGTGCTCGCCGACTACGGGCTCGGCGCCGCCCTCGCCGACGCCGCCGACCGCGCCTCCACCCCCGTGGACACGGAGGTCGAGCTGCCCCGGCTGCCCGCCCCCGTCGAGAGCGCCGGCTACTTCGTGGGCCGCGAGGCGCTCGCCAACGTCGACCGGCACAGCGGCGCCGCCCGCGCCCGGCTCACCGCCCGGCACCGTGACGGAACGCTGGTCGTCACCGTCGAGGACGACGGGCGCGGCGGGGCCGACTCCGCCCGGGGCACCGGCATCACCGGACTGGCCGACCGGCTCGCCGTCCTCGATGGCACACTGACGATCACGAGCCCGCCCGGCGGGCCGACCCTGCTACGAGCGGAGATCCCGTGCAGCGCCCTCTGCGAATCGTCCTCGCCGAGGACAGCGTCCTCCTCCGCGAGGGACTGATCGGCCTGCTGGCGCGTTTCGGCCACGAGGTGGCCGCCGCGGTCGGTGACGCCGACGCCCTGCGCGACGCCGTCGCCGCGCACGAACCGGACGTCGTCGTCACGGACGTGAGGATGCCGCCCGGCTTCCAGGACGAGGGGCTGCGCGCGGCGGTCGCACTGCGCGCCGAGCGGCCGGCGCTGCCGATCCTGGTGCTCAGCCAGTACGTGCAGCGCTCGTACGCCGCCGATCTCCTGGACGCGGGCGACGGCACCGGCGTCGGCTATCTCCTCAAGGACCGGATCGGCCAGGTCGAGGAGTTCCTGGACGCCCTGGCCCGGGTGGCGGACGGCGGCACGGTCGTCGACCCCGAGGTCGTACGGCAGCTGCTGCGCCGCCACCGGGACCCCCTGCGGGCGCTGACCCCGCGCGAGCGGGAGGTGCTGGGGCTGGTCGCGGAGGGGCACTCGAACGCGGCGATCGCCCGCCGGCTGGTCGTGACGGAGGCGGCGATCGGCAAGCACATCGGCAACATCCTGGCCAAACTCGACCTGCCGCCCGCCGAGGACACCCACCGGCGGGTGCTGGCCGTCCTCGCCTACCTCCAGGCCTGACGGGACGCGGCAAAGCAGAAGGCCCCTCGCTCTCGCGAGGGGCCTTCCTGTCTGTGCGCCGCCAGGGACTCGAACCCCGGACCCGCTGATTAAGAGTCAGCTGCTCTAACCAACTGAGCTAGCGGCGCCTGCTGACAGAGAAAATACTACCCGGTCCCGAGGGGTGCTCGTGACCACCCCGGTGGTCACCCCGAGGCGGGGTGACCGGGGAGGACTCAGATCGCCAGCGAGAGCACCACCGGGGCCGCCCGCCGGTTCAGCATGTCGGCCGCCGAGCGGAGCCGGTGCGCGTGCTCCAGCGGCAGCGAAAGGGCCAGGCAGCCCACGGCCGAGCCGGCCGTCAGCGGCACCGCGGCGCAGACCGTGCCCACCGCGTACTCCTGGAGGTCGAGCACCGGGACGGTCGGCGGCTGGCTGTCCAGCTTGGAGAACAGCACCTTCTCGTTGGTGATCGTCCGGGAGGTCAGCCGGGCGATCTTGTGGCGCGCCAGGTGGTCCCGGCGTCCGTTCAGGTCCAGCTGGGTCAGCAGGCACTTGCCGACCGCGCTGGCGTGGGCGGCCGAGCGGAAGTCCACCCACTCGTTGACCTTGGGGGTGCGCGGGCCGTCGGCGAACTGGGTGATCTTCACCTCGCCGTCGATGTAGCGGCTGATGTAGACCGCGGCGCCGACCGAGTCGCGCAGCTCGGTCAGGGTTTCCTGGAGCTTGAGCTCCAGGGCCTCGCGCCGGGTGCTGCCGGAGCCGAGGAGGACCAGGGAGTCGCCGATGACATAGGCGCCGTCGGAGACCTGCTCCACATAGCCCTCGCGGCGGAGCATCAGGAGCAGGGACGTCAGATGGGCGGTCGGCAGGCCGGTCTCCCGTGCGATCTGCACGTCCGTCACGCCACCGCCGTGCCGTGAGACCGTCTCCAGCACGCGCAGGGCGTATTGCACCGAGTGGAACGGCGCGGTGGGCTCGGGCTTCAGCGCCACGGTTTCCCCCTACCAGGTTGTGACCGCAAGCTTCCGTACCACGATAGCCGCCAAGCACCCGTTACGGGGCGGCTGTTGGCGAGATTGATGCGGTGCCCACGGGCCGTGGGCTGCGGCGCGCCACTCTGGCATATGCCATGGTCACAGCCTTGCACGAGAGGCTGAGGTCAGGGCCGTGGGGGAGGCCTTCCGTACGGGCGTTCGGGCCGCCTCCGGACGTGAAGATTCTTTCGCCGGAATAACCGGAGACACCCTCCTGTTAGGTCTTGAGGATCTTCCGGAAGATCCCACACGCCCCCACACACCCCCACCCCCGTTCGTCACAGCGCAGGAAGGCCGTCCACGGTGAGCGACGCGATTCGAGACGCGATTCGAGGAGAGGTGCGCGGCACCGCGCCCGTACCGCTGTCCGTACTGGACCTGGTGACCGTCGGCAGCGGGCGCACCGCGAGCCAGGCGCTCGCCACCAGCGTCGGCATCAGCCGGCTCGCCGAGCGGCGCGGCTACCACCGGCACTGGGTGGCCGAGCACCACTCCATGCCCGGCGTCGCCTCCTCCTCGCCCGCCGTGATCCTGGCCCACCTCGCCGCCCACACCAGCCGCATCCGGCTCGGCTCGGGCGGTGTGATGCTGCCCAACCACGCGCCGCTGGTGATCGCCGAGCAGTTCGGCACCCTGGAGGCGCTCGCCCCGGGCCGGGTCGACCTCGGTCTGGGCCGCGCGCCCGGCACCGACGGGGCGACCGCCGCCGCGTTGCGCCGCACCGAGACCCTCGACGAGGGCGCCGACGAGTTCCCGCAGCAGCTGGCCGAACTGACCCGCTTCCTCGACGACGACTTCCCGGACGGGCACCCGTACGCGCGGATCCACGCCGTGCCCGGCCCGGTGCAGGGGCCGAAGGGGCGGCCGCCGATCTGGCTGCTCGGCTCCTCCGGCTTCAGCGCGCGGCTCGCCGGCCTGCTCGGGCTGCCCTTCGCCTTCGCCCACCACTTCTCGGCGCGCAACACCGTCCCCGCGCTCGACCTCTACCGGGAGTCCTTCCGGCCCTCGGCGGTGCTCGACGCGCCGTACGCGCTGATCGGTGTCGCCGCGCTCGCCGCCGACGAGGCGAAGGAGGCCCGTCGCCAGGTGCTGACCGGTGCCCTGTCGATGCTGCGGCTGCGTACCGGCCGGCCCGGTCTGGTCCCGACGCCGGAGGAGGCGGAGGCGTACGCCTTCAGTCCCGCCGAGCGGGAGTTCGTCGACGGCTGGCTCGCGAACATCGTCCACGGCACGCCCGACGAGGTGCGCGAGGGCCTGGACGGGCTCCAGAAGCGGACCGGCGCCGACGAGCTGATGATCACGGCCAACGCGCACAGCGGGGAGGCCCGGCTGCGCAGTTACGAGCTGATCGCCGACGCCTACGAGTTGCCGGAGCTCGCGCCGGAGGCCCCCGCGGAGCTCGGATAAGCGGAATTTCCCCGCCCGTTGGTTCGTCCTCGAACCGGCGGGCGCGGGAAGCCTAAGTGAGCCTTAAACCGCTCGTCACGCGTGGTGGCGGGCGGTTCTCTTTTGTGCTGCACGCCTCTGACGAGGGCTTTTTCTCGCCAATTGGTCTAGTCCTCAATCTGGTTCAGACCATTGACGTGATGTTCACGCGGCGGATATCACTGCTCCAACTTCCGTACCGCCACCCCTCCCGGAGGCCGCACGTGCACCCCCGCAGACCACTGATCGCCGCCCTGCTGAGTTCGGCACTCGCCGCCGGCGCGATCGCCACGACCGTCGGCCTCGGCTCCGCCCAGGCCGCCGACACCGCCACCGCCCCGTCCACCGGCGGCGTCAAGATCGCCTACTACGACCAGTGGAGCGTGTACGGGAACGCCTTCTACCCGAAGCACCTCGACGAGCGGGGCATCGCGGCCAAACTGGACGTCATCAACTACTCGTTCGGGAACATCCACCCGACCGACCTCACCTGTTTCGAGGCCAACAAGGCCGCGGGCGACGACAACAACCCCAGCGCCGGTGACGGCGCGGGCGACTCGTACGCCGACTACCAGAAGTCCTTCTCGGCCGCGGACAGCGTCGACGGCGTGGCCGACAAGTGGGACCAGCCGATCGTGGGCGTCTTCAACCAGTTCAAGGAGCTGAAGGCGAAGCACCCCAAACTGAAGATCAACATCTCGCTGGGTGGCTGGACCTACTCCAAGTACTTCTCGGACGCGGCCAAGACCGACGCCAGCCGCAAGAAGCTGGTCGCCTCCTGCATCAAGCAGTACATCCAGGGCGACCTCCCGGTCGAGGGCGGCTTCGGCGGCCCCGGCACCGCGGCCGGGATCTTCGACGGCATCGACATCGACTGGGAGTACCCCGGCTCGCCCGACGGGCACCTCGGCAACCACTACGCCCCCGAGGACAAGCAGAACTTCACCCTCCTGCTCGCCGAGTTCCGCAAGCAGCTCGACGAGTACGGCGCCGCCCACGGCGGCAAGAAGTACCTGCTGACCGCCGCACTGCCGGCCGGCCAGGACAAGATCAAGAACATCGAGACGGACAAGATCGGCGCGTACCTCGACTACGCGAACATTATGACGTACGACATGCACGGCGCCTGGGACGGCGACGGGCCGACGTACCACCAGTCCCCGCTCTACTCGGGCACCAACGACCCGACCGACCCCATCAAGCCGGGCACCGAGAAGTACTCGATCGACAACGCCATCGACTCCTGGATCGACGGCAAGCCCGCCTACGGCATCACCGGCGGCTTCCCCGCGAACAAGCTGACCCTCGGCTACGAGTTCTACTACCGCGGCTGGAAGGGCGTCCCGGCCGGGACCGCCAACGGCCTCGCCCAGCCCGCCACCGGCCCCTCCGGCGCCCGCCCGCTGAGCCAGCAGCCCGGCATCGCCCACTACAAGGAGCTGGGCGGCATCGTCGACAACGCGGCCACCACCTTCTGGGACGACCAGGCCAAGTCCGCGTACTTCTACAAGGACGGCGAGTTCTTCACCGGTCTCGACCAGCGCACCATCCAGGCCCGCGCCGACTACGCCCACCAGCGCGGTCTCGCCGGCGCGATGATGTACTCGCTGCTCGGCCTGGACGCCAACACCACGCTCCTCAACCAGATCGTGACCGCCGTCGGTTCGTCCCCGACCAACCCGACCACCCCGCCCACCACGACGCCGCCGACCACCCCGCCGACGACGCCGCCCACCACCCCGCCGACCACTCCGCCCACGACCCCGCCGACGACGCCGCCCACCGGCTGCACCGGCCCGGCGTACGTGGCCGGCCAGGTCTACACCGGCGGCCAGACGGTCTCCCACAAGGGTCACAACTGGAAGGCCAAGTGGTGGACCCAGAACGAGGAGCCGGGCACGACCGGCGAGTGGGGCGTCTGGCAGGACCTCGGCGCCTGCTGACCGCCCGCTGATCCCTCGTAGCACCGCATGAACCACTGCCCCCGCCCGGAATGTCCCTCCGGCCGGGGGCAGTTCCATGCCCGGACGCGGGGGCGGCCGGAGCGGAGCCGGGGCGTGACAGGCCAGGGCGGGGCCGACACGGGCGCGGGCGACGCCTACGAGCCCGGTCCCCGGCGCCCGGTCACACGGGAGGCGGCCCCCGGCGCCCGGTCAGACGGGAGGCGGCCCCCGGCGCCCGGTCAGACGGGAAGCGGCGCGACGCCGATGAGGTCCGCGATGTTCTCCGGGGGCACCGCCCGTGAGTAGAGCCAGCCCTGGCCGGTGTCGCAGCCGATGCGGCGCAGCCGGGCGGCCTGGCCCGCGGTCTCCACGCACTCGGCGGTGACCGTGAGCCCGAGCCGGTGGGCCAGCTGGACCAGCGCCTCGACGATCAGCTCGTCGGCCGGGTTCGCGTGCTCCTCGTCCTGGAAGCCGCGGACGAACGATCCGTCCAGCTTGAGGACCGAGACCGGGAGCCGGCTCAGGTAGGCGAGGTTCGAGTAGCCGGTGCCGAAGTCGTCGATGGCGATCCGCACGCCCATGTCGCTGAGCGCCTGGAGCGCCTGGAGCGGGCGGCCCGCCGAGCCCATCACCGCGGACTCGGTCAGCTCCAGCTGGAGCAGATGCGGCGCGAGCCCGGTCTCGGCGAGGATGCCCGCGACATCGGCCACCAGGTCGGAGTCCCAGACCTGGCGCACCGCCACGTTGACACTGACGAAGATCGGCCGGTCGCCCGGGTGGTCCTTCTGCCACTGCCGGGCCTGGCGGCAGGCCGTCTGCAGCACCCAGCGCCCGAGCTCGACGATCGAGCCGTCCTCCTCGGCGATCCCGACGAACCGATTCGGCGTCAGCGTGCCGAACTGTGGATGGTTCCAGCGCACCAGCGCCTCCACCCCGCGCACCGCGCTGTTCGCGAGGTCCACCAGCGGCTGGTACTCCAGCGCGAACTCGCCGCGCTCCACGGCCGGGCGAAGGGTGGAGGAGAGCGCCTGCCTGGTCATCCGGTGCGCGTTGCGCTCCGGGTCGAAGAGCGTCCAGCGGGCCTTTCCGTCGGCCTTCGCCCAGTAGAGCGTGGTGTCGGCGGCCTGCATGAGACAGGTCGCCGAGGAGCCGTGCGCCCGCCGCTCGACCACGCCGATGGAAGCGGAGACCGAGAGCCGCTGCCCGGACAGGTCGAAGGGCTCCTGGAGCGCGGTGAGGACCGACTGCGCAAGATCGGCCAGCTGCTCGGTGCCGGTCGAGTCCTCGACCAGGATCGCGAACTCGTCGCCGCCGAGCCGGGCCACGAGGTGCCCGCCGTTGCGCGTGTAGCCGTAGCCGTCGGCGCACTCGGTGAGCCGGCTCGCGACGGCCGCGAGCAGCCGGTCGCCGACCCGGTGGCCGAGGGTGTCGTTGACGGCCTTGAAACCGTCGAGGTCGAGGTAGCAGATGCCGATCCGCCCTGTTCTGCCATGCCCGTACGACTCGTACGACTCGTACGACCGGTCCCGGGGGTCCTCGTCCGCCGGGCTCTCGGCGACGGCGCTCTCCAGGGCGGCGGTGAGGCGCTCGAAGAAGAGGGTGCGGTTGGGCAGGCGGGTGACCGGGTCGTGCATCTGGAGGTGGCGCAGCCGGGCCTGGAGCTCGCGCCGGTCGCTGATGTCGGCGACGGTGAGCAGCACGCGCGGGCTGTCGGGAACGGGGGAGACGGTCACCTCGGCCCACAGGGAGCGTCCGTCGGGGTGCTTGAGTCGGCGGGTGCAGCGGAAGCGGGAGCGGCGGCCGCGCAGCACCTCGCGGTAGGCGTGCCAGGTGCGTCCGTCGGCGGCCAGGTCGACGAGGTCGGCGGCGGCCTGCTCGTGCAGCGCGGCGGTCTCGGTGCCGAGGAGGGCGGCCAGCGACTCGTTGGCCGCGACGACGACGCCGTTCCGGTCGACCACGGCCATGGCGAGCCGGGCGGCCCGGAAGGCGGCGCGGTAGTCGCGCAGTTCGCTCTCCCGGGACTCCGGCGGCGGGAGTTCGTGATCGGGATCGGTTCCGTGACGCTCCGTGAGCATCGGCTCAGCCGACGGGTGCACCGGTTCTTCGGAGGTTCCGCTCACCGCTCGCTCCCGTAGTGCGTTCGGGCCGTACAGATGTGGTCGGAATGGTCGGCCAAGGAAAGTGTGCCGATCATAGAGGCTGGCCCGGGGGCCGTTCCAGCTTCGGGACCCGGCGCCGGGTCCGTGGGAGCTGTGAGGCTGCCCACCCGGAGGACCGGCCGATCGTTTCTGCGCGGGTATGACACGGGTCGACGACGCTCTGACCGAATGTGACTTTCCGTGAGCTGATGCGGGTCCGTGTCGCGTCGACCCGGCGGGTCCCGCTCACCCGACCGGGGCAGTGGAAAGGTGCGAAACCCCCCAAACCGACACAAGGTGGGTGGGGTGTCACGCTTTCCGGAGCCGGAGGTCCACGTGAGGGGTCAGCAGCCACCCGGGGGAGTGCAACGCTCGCGCCTGCGTGCCGGTGCGGCGGCCTTCACCTCCCTCGCCGCGCTCGCCGCGACCGGGCTGGTCGCGGGGCCCGCCGTCGCCGTGCCCTCCGCGGGACCCTGCGCCCTGCCCCGTACCGCCGCCCACCACTCGCTCGGCCTCGACACCTGGAACACGTCCTATCCAAGGCCCACCCGCCCCCTCGACGCGGTCATGATCTTCCTGTCCTTCCCGGACGCCACCCCCCTGACCACTCCCGCCGAGCTGGCCGCCGACCACTTCCCCAGCACGTCCGAGTTCTTCGCGCGCGCCTCCTACGGGCGGTTCAGCCTGCGGGTGCACCCCCAGGCCACCTGGGCCCGGATGCCGCGGGACTCCGCCGCCTACGCCATAAGGCGCGACTGGAGCGCCGAGCACCGAGCGGCCTACCTGCGCGACGCGATCCGGGCCGCCGACGACTCCGTCGACTTCTCCCGCTACGACATCGTCTATCTGGTCGCCGATCCCGACGCCCCCGGTGTGGACTCCGACGCCACCAAGGTGGTCAACCTGGAGCACCCGCTGGAGGCCGACGGCACGGAGCTCAAGCGGGTCGTCACGGTCTTCGAGCGCCACCCGCCCGACCGCAACGTCCTCGCCCACGAGACCGGGCACGTCTTCGACCTGCCCGACCTCTATCACCGGCCCACGGACGGCAAGGGCGACTGGGACACCCACGTGGGTGACTGGGACGTCATGGGCAGCCAGTTCGGGCTCGCCCCGGACCTCTTCGCATGGCACAAGTGGAAGCTGGGCTGGCTCGACCGCTCCCAGGTGACCTGCGTCCGCGGGCCCGGCACCCACGTCATCAGCCTGGAGCCGGTCGCCGCCGCCCCGGTGGCCGGCGGCACCCTCGGCACCCGGCTCGCCGTCGTCCGTACGGGCGAGGACAGCGTGCTCGCGATCGAGGCGCGCTCGGCGACCGGGAACGACCGCGACACCTGCGCCGAGGGCGTGCTCATCTACCGGGTCCGCAACGAGGCGGCGTCGGGAGAGGGCCCGGTCGAGGTCGTCGACACCCACCCGAGGACCGAGGCGTGCTGGGAGAGCTCGGTCTACCCGCCGCTCGCCGACGCGCCCCTGCGGGAGGGCGAGTCCTTCACCGTGCCCGGCACCGGCGTACGGGTGGAGGTCGACGAGCGGACCCGCGCCGGCGTGTGGGCGGTCCGCGTCACGGGTCCGAGCGTGGACGCGCTGTCCTGAGGCGCCGCGCACACGAAGAAGCCCCCCGCTTTCGCGAGGGGCTTCTTCCGTCTGTGCGCCGCCAGGGACTCGAACCCCGGACCCGCTGATTAAGAGTCAGCTGCTCTAACCAACTGAGCTAGCGGCGCCTGCTGACGTCGTAGACATTAGCATCCGGATCCGCCGAAGGAAAAATCGATACCCGCACGTCGGCCGTCGAAACCGCCCGGGCCGCTCGGACACAGGCCCACAGCAGCACCTCGGGTCCCGGCAGCCAGGGCTTGCGGGTGTCCGGCGCCACCAGCCAGCGCGGGCCCGAGCTGTCCTGCGGGGCGAGCGGCGGGATGGTCACCGCGTCCCCGGTGCCGTGGCAGAGCGGCCGGGGCACGGAGCTCCCCCACTCCTCCCAGTCGAGCAGGGACGGTAAGCGCTGGGCGGTGCCGGGGGCGGCGAAGAGCAGCATCCGGCCCCGGTGCACGGCGACGGGTCCGGAGCCGGGACCCTCGGCCCAGAGCCGGTCCAGCATCCGGCGCCCGAAGATCGGCTCCACGTTCACCACGTCGAAGACCCCGCCGCAGGGCAGCAGGGCCGGGGCGACGGGCCGTGCCTCCCAGCGGTCGAGCGTGGCCCACGCGTCCGCGGTCGCGGACGCGAGCCAAGCGGCGCCGTCCTCGGTCACCCGCGCGGGCTGGTGCCGCTCCTCCTCGGGGTCCGCCAGAAGTCGGAGGATGTCGTACGGGGCGGTCTCGTCGCGCAGCCAGGTGGTCATACCGGTAGGTGTACCGGGCGTGACGGATCCGTTGCGGCGAGTTGTCGGAAACCCGGACAGCGTGGGGTCGGGAGGGGTATCTTGCGCCCCGGCATATGCCAGGGCGCTGGTCGGCGCGAGTAGACCGGGGGCTCACTCCTCCCGGTCGGGGCCGCCCGTCCGGATCAGGCCCTGCCCGAACTCGATCATCTTGCGCGCGTAGTCCTCGGTCCACGCCGCCCGCTCGGCCACGTCCGCCGGCGTCAGCCGGTCGAACCGGCGCGGGTCCGCCAGCTGGGCCGCCGCGATCGCCTGGAACTCGATCGCCCGGTCCGTCGCCGCGCGGAACGCCAGCGTCAGCTCGGTCGCCCGGGCCAGCAGCTCCCGCGGGTCCTCGATCGACTCCAGGTCGAAGAAGTGCTCCGGGTCGGCGGTCGCCTCGGCAGGCTCGAAGATCAGCGGCGCCGGCCTGACCCGCCGCTGTCCGCTCCGTTCCGCGGATTCCGCCATGGTCCTTCTCCTCCTCGCACACACGCGGCCCGGACACCCGGGCCACTTTCCATTCTCCCGCGCCTGGCAAGAGGGCCTCGGCGGACTCCGCCTTTTCCCTGGCGGGGTGCGGCGCGAGACCCGTGGGTACGCCCGCCCGGCGCGTCACGCCTTACGGGGGTGCGTCACGTCCTACGGGGTGCTGCCCGAGACCCGTGGGTCCGCCCGCCCGGCGCGTCACGTCCGACGGGGTGCTGCGCGAGACCCGTGGGTCCGCGGGGTCCGGCGCCTCCGCGGGGGTGGGGGTGTCCGGACTGCGAGCTTCCCTTCGCTTCGCTCGGGAAGGTCGCCGCCACGTCCGGACACCCCCACCCCCGCGGAGTCACCGGACCCCTCCCCGCCGTCGTCGGGTGCGGGGCTCCGGGCCCGGACCCATTCCCGACGTCGTCGGCTGTCCGTCGTGTGCGGGGGCTCCGGACGACTTCCCGCCGTCGTCGGACGTCATGCCGACCAGCTGACCCGGTGCTCCGCCAGGTGGGACAGCACCGCGTGGTTCGCCTCCCAGCCGTCCGGGAACTTCACCGTGACGCCGAGCTGGACCGGCTCCGTCGACGGATGCTCGTCCAGGAGTTCCGCGACGCCCGCGCGGCAGACCACGATGCAGGCGTGCCGGTGCCGGGAGGCCAGGACGCACAGGCGGCCGGTCTCCAGGTGGAAGGCGGTCGCGTCCGGGCGGCCGGACAGTGGGTGCAGGACCACCGTCACGTCGTACTCGCGGCCCTGGAGCCGGTTCGCCGTGTCGACCGTCACCCCGGAGACGCCGAGCTCCGCGAGCGCCGCCCGCACCGCCGCCGCCTGGTCGCGGTGGGCGGTGCCCACGGCGATCCGGTCCGCGGTCAGGGGCACGGGCTCGGAGGACCGCTCGCTGACCGCCGCGCCGCCGCGGTCCAGGAGGCGGCGCACGACGAGGGCGACCGCGTGGACCGCCTCCGGGTCCGTGCGCGGGGTGTGCCGGGCGGGCAGCTCCAGCAGGCCCCAGCCGGACTCCGCCGCCTCGTCGAGGACCCGGTCCGGGCCCGAGCCGTCCGAGGGCACCCCGAAGGACAGCTTCCGGTCCCCGTGGTCCGTGCCGCTGCGGAAGGGCGTGTACGGGTAGAAGGCGTCGGACACCAGCGGGGCCGCGGAGGCCGGGAGGCGCCAGGACACCGGGAGCCGGTGCTGCGGCAGCTCCGGATTGTGCGCCAGGAGCGTGGAGACGGCGGAGGCCGACGGGTCGTAGGACAGGCCCGCCCACTGCTCCGCGCCCACCACCGAGAAGGGGTCCAGCTGTCCCGGGTCGCCCACGAACAGCGCCCGCTCGAACAGGCCCGCCACCGCGAGCAGCGCGTCCGAGCGCATCTGGTACGCCTCGTCCACGATCGCGTGCGCCCACGGCTCCACGTTCTTCACGTGCGCCCACTTCGCGGCCGTCGACACGACCACCGGAAGCCCCGTCAGATCGCCGGCCTTCGCCGACTTCCGCACCTGCTCCAGCTCGTTCAGCGCCCGGTCGTACGGGTCGGAGTCGTTCGAGTGCAGCCGGCCCACCGGGAGTTCGGGCCGCTTCTCCGCGATCCGCAGCACCAGGTCGTCGACCTGCGCGTTGGTCTGTGCGACGACCATCAGCGGGCGGCCCGCGTCGGCCAGTTCGAGCGCGGCCCGCACGACGAGGGTCGACTTGCCGGCACCCGGCGGGGAGTCGACGACCACACCCCGGGCGCTCCCGTGCAGGGTGCTCTCCAGGATGGCGTCCGTCGCCCGCGTGGCCTCCGCGGACGGGTCGAAGGTCAGCGGCCGGTGGCTCACAGGATGTCCTCGCGGGTGATGGCGTCGGGCAGTTCGGCGACGTCGGAGCGCGGGGGACCGCCGTGTGTCCACGGGGTCTCCTCCGGGTCGGGCAGCTTCGCGCCCACCCGCTGGTCGTGCTCGAAGAGCGTCCAGGAGATCCGCTCGCCCTTCTCCGGGACCGAGCCCTCCGCCGGCTCCTTCGCGCGGCCCATCCGGTCGAGGATCCGCAGCACCAGCGCCCCGTCCTCCTCCTGCCCCACGAACTCGGCGGACTGCGGCTTGCCGTCCAGCGAGCGGTACACCTTCACGCCCGCGCCCAGATGCGGCCGGTCGTCCGTGCGGACCGTGAGCTGCGGGCGGGGTCGGTTCTTCTCCGTGCGCGCCATCGTCACCTCGACGACCTCCGCGACGAACGCCTCGCCCGCGAGCCGCCGGCCCGCCAGCACCAGCGGGTCGTCGAGCGCCTCCTGCGCCTCCAGCTGGCCCTGCGCCTGCTCGCGCGCGGCAAGCTTCTGCGCGGCGGTCACGGCGTCGTCCCGGCGCGGCTGCGGCGGCTCGCCCGCCGCGATCCGGTCCCGCTGGCCGGTGAACGACCAGCGGTCACGGGTCCAGCGATCGGGCACCCGGGCCCCCTCCGGCAGCTCGCGCAGCAGGTCGAGCGCCCGCCACACCGCGTCCCAGGTGGGCTTCAGCTGGGAGGCGACCAGTCGGCGGATCTCCCGCTCGGCACGGTGCAGTTCGGCCAGTCCGTCCTCCGCGGCGCCGCCGTCCTCGGCCGCGCCGAGCGCCTGCCGGGCCCGGTCGTAGCGTTCGATCGCGGGTGCGAGCAGCTTGTTGTCGAAGGCCGGGTCGGTCGCCGGGCCGGCCGGCGGCCACAGCAACTGTCCCCCGGCGTCCCGCCCGAGCTCCGCGCGCAGCGCCGCCTCGGCCCCGGACTCCCCCTCCGGGGGGTCGATCCAGGCGAGCAGCGCCCCCAGGTGCTGGTCCTCCAGGGAGGACTGGCCGGTGGCCCAGTGCCGGTTCAGCAGGTCGGTCGCGGCGACCAGCAGCGAGGAGCCCGGCACCCGGGCCCGCTCCCCGAAGTGGGTCAGCCAGCGGCCGAGCAGCGGCACCCGCGGCGGCGCCGGGAACGGCGTCTCCGGGTCCTGCTCCGCGGTCCGCCGGAAGCGCGTGGAGCGCCCGAGCAGGCGGACGTACTCGACGGCGGCCCGGCTCGGCACCACCAGCTGCGGGGCGTCCGCGCACAGTTCGACCTCGACCTTGACCTTCTTGCCGGTCTCCGGGTCGGTCTCGTTGCGCTCCGCCGCCTCGACCACCGACGCGAAGGAGTCGACGTACGGCAGGATCCCGTCGGCCAGCTCGGCGAGGAACGCGAACCGCAGGTCGCGGTCGCGCGGCTGCGGCACGACGAGCAGCCGCGGCTCCTCCGCGTCCGTGCCCAGCAGCGCCCCGAGCGGCGCGCCCGCCTCGCCCGCGGTGGTCAACGGCACCAGGACGAGCGGCCGTTCGGACAGATGCCGGTGCCGGACCGTGGTCAGCGGCTGCGCCCGGCCCGCCTCGACGGCCTCCATCCGGGCGAGGGCGGAGATCAGCGACATGCGGTCACCCCCGTGAGCGCCTCGCTCCGCAGCGCGCGGGCCCGGCGCAGGGCCGCGACCGCCGGGTCGTCCGGATCGCCGGCCTCGCCGCGCGCCGCGGCCAGGACCGCGCCGATCGTCGTCAGGCCGCCCAGCTCGCCCCGTACGGACCGGCCGAGCGTCGTCACGGCGTCCGCGGCCCGAGCCCGCTCGCGGCAGTGGAAGGCCAGCTCGCAGGCGGCCAGGCACTCCGGCGCGTACGCGTGCGGCACGCACTCCACCGCCGAGGCGAGCTCCTCGGCCGAACACGCCGCCACGTCGAAGGTGACGCCCTCCGGCAGCGCGTCGACGATCTCGTCGAGGCGGGTCAGCCGGGCCAGTTGGCGGCGCGTCACCGACAGTTGCCTGCGCACGTCCACCGCCGAGGCCGTCGGCAGGTTGGAGAAGTCCTTGGGGCAGACGAGCAGCACGGTGTGCGCCACCTCCGCGCCCTCCGTGACGCCGGCGACCCGCTCCAGGGCCAGCACGTACACCGCGGCCTGCCGGGCCGCCGCGCCCACCTTCGGCGCGTCGGCCGAACCGTCGACCATCGGGAAGGACTTGATCTCCACGACCGTCCACCGCCCGTCGGGGTGGACCACGACCGCGTCGGGCTCCAGGTAGACGGGGGAGCCGGCCACCTCGAGGGCCAGCATGGGGTGGTCCAGCAGCGCCCAGCGGCCGGCCGCCGTCGCCTCGCGCAGCGCGAGCGCGGTCCGGGCCGCCCGGCCCTCGGGCCCGGCCGCCGCGAGCTCCGGCAGGTCCACGTCCGACGGGTCCTCGATGCCGAGCAGCCGCAGCAGTTCCCGCCCGCCGTCCGCCTTCACCCTGGCCTCGAACGCGTTGCCCCGGGCGATGGCGAACTGCGACTGGCCGAAGCCCGAGGGGGCGCCGAGCTTCGCGGCGAGCGCCGTCTTGTCGATCCCCGCGCCGTCGAGGATCGCCCGCCGCCGGCAGCCTGGATTGGCGGCCAGGGCGGCCAGCGCCCGCGCGTCCAGCGGACGCGGCACGGAGGCCGGTCCGCGCAGCTCAGCGAGCTGATGCCGGAGTGTCGTCTGCGGCGGCCGGTGCGGACCGCTGCCCAGGGATGCGCTCACCCGCGGAAGTCTCCCATCCGCCACTGACAAGTGGGGCGCTTTGCCGGGATCCGCCCGTGATCACCCGGTCCGTCAGACGCATCGCGTACGGCGCGAGCAGCAGTCCCGCCCCCATTACGGCCACCCCCGCGACCGCGTCCAGGAAGTAGTGGTTCGCCGTGCCCATGACGACGAGGGCGGTGAGCAGCGGATAGGCCACGCCGAGCGACTTGACCAGCGGCGAACGCCCGTACCGCCACAGCATCACGCCGCACCACAGCGCCCAGCCCACGTGCAGGCTGGGCATCGCCGCGTACTGGTTGGTGAGCCCGCCCAGTCCGCGCGGCGCGCTCGCCTCCCCGCCCCACCAGCCGTACGCACTGAACTGAGCCATCGTGTCGACGAAGCCGTGGGCCGGGTCCAGCAGCCGGGGCGGGCAGGTCGGCAGCAGGGTGAAGCCGGCGAGTCCGAGCAGGGTGGAGAGCATCAGCCAGGTGCGCGCGGCCCGGTACGCGGCGGGCCGGCGGCGGAACAGCCAGACCAGGACGGCCGGCGTGACCAGGTAGTGCAGGGAGGCGTACGCGAAGTCGGCGGGGATCCCGAGCGCGGGCGTCGCCGTGAACAGGCGGTTGAGCGCGTGCTCCAGGTCGAGGCCCAGCGTCTCCTCGGCACGCAGGACCGCCAGGCCGTGGTCGACGGCGGCGGTCCGGTCCCCGCGGGCCAGCAGGCGCCCGCAGGAGTAGGCCGCGTACACCGCGGCGATCAGTATGAGCTCCGTCCACCACCGTGGCCTGCGCATGCGAGTCCCCCGCCTTCCCCGGCCCGTCCCCGACCGGGGGAGGACGCCGCGGCGTGGTGCGAGGTTGCCCGGAGGTCACCGGGAATTCACGTGGGCGATGATGGAGGGGAAGTCCGCACATCGCCCCGCTGAAGAACCAGGGAGCCTTCATGGCACCGCGCATCCTGCTCGCCCGGCACGGCCAGACCGAGTGGTCGCTGTCCGGCCGTCACACCGGCAGGACGGACATCCCCCTCCTCGAAGAGGGCCGCCGCGGCGCCAAGCTGCTCGGCGCGCGCCTGGCCCGGGAGCCGTGGGCGGGCCTCGACGGGGTCGAGGTGCGCACCAGCCCGCTGGTGCGCGCCCGGGAGACCTGTGACCTGGCGGGCTTCGGCGAGCGCGCGGAGGACTGGGACGCGCTCATGGAGTGGGACTACGGTGCCTACGAGGGCATGACCCCGGACGAGATCAAGGCCGTTCAGCCCGGCTGGTTCATCTGGCGGGACGGCGTGTCCGAGGGGGAGGCCCTGGCCGAGCTGTCGGCGCGGGCGGACCGGGTCGTGGAGTGGGCCCGTTCGGCCGACCGTGACGTCCTGGTCTTCGCGCACGGGCACATCCTGCGGTCCATCGGCGCCCGCTGGCTCGGCGAGGACGTGTCCTTCGCCGCCCGCATCCGCCTCGACCCGACGAGCCTGTCGGTCCTGGGCTGGGCCTACGGCGATCCGGCGATCGAGCGCTGGAACGACACCGGACACCTGGAGTAGGGCCGCCGCCGGGCGGGCCGCTCAGTACGCGGCGAGGACCCGCCGGGTCTCCGCGAGCATCGTGCGGATCCGGGCGGACTCGACGCCGTTCAGGGAGGACTCCACCCGGCGCACCTCCGCCTCGGCCTCGTCGGGGCGGCCCGCGTGGGCGAGGTCGCCGGCGAGCTGGGCCCGGTAGAGGGCGAGGTTCCGGGTGAAGTGCGGGTTCTGCAGGACCGTGGCGCGCTGGGCGTGCCGGGCCGCTCGGGACCAGTCGCCCAGCAGCGACCAGCACTGGGCCTCCAGGGCCTCCAGCTCGGGCTCGCCGAAGAAGGACATCCACTCCGGGTCGCCCTCGCCGGCGCCCCGCTCGAAGTGCCGGTGGGCCCGGCCGAGGGCCTGCGCGCACGCGGACCGGTCGCCGAGCCCGGCCCATGCCCCGGCCTCCCGCAGGCTGAGCAGGGCGAGCAGCCGGGACGAGGCGAGCGGCTGGGCCGCCCGCAGCCCGGCCTGCGCGGCCCGGACCGCCTCCCGGTACCGGCCGCAGTCCCGGGCCAGGAACGAGGTGTTGCAGAAGGCGTGCGCCTCCAGGGCGGCGTCGCCGGCCACGCGCGCGGTGGCGAGGGCCTCCGCATAGTGCGAGCGGGCGTCGTCGAGACGCCCCGAGTCGTGGGCGAGCCAGCCGACGGAGATGGCCAGCTCGCCGGCGCCGTTGTGCAGCCGGTCGGCCGTGGAACGGCGGGCGGCCACGCCCGCGTCGAGCAGGGCGTAGGCGGTGCGCAGCGGCTGGGTGGCCCGCTGGTAGAGGCCCTCGGCGCCGTGCCGGTCGTCGAGCAGACGGATCTGCCGTACGGCGTCCTCGACGGCGCGGACCTCGGCGTCGCCGACGCGGTGGGCGCCACGGGGGGCGGGAATGGCGGCTGCGGCGGTGGCGCCGCCGAGGCCCAGCGAGGCGGTCGCCAGAGTGGCGGTGCCGCCGGTCATGAATGCGCGACGCAGCACGTCGCTCTCCTCATCGTTCCGGGTGGTGATGGCGAGGGGCGGTGGTGCCCCGGCCGCCACGGCGGCCGGCCGCCGGCCGCGAACGGCCTCCCGCGCCGAGAACCCCAGGTCCGCAAGGCTCAGTCCGGGGAACATGTGCAGGAAGACCCGCTCGTACGCGTAGTTCGGGCAGCGGATCTCGCCCGCCTCCACGCGCCCGATGTAGCGGGCGTCGCATGCGACCTGCTCGCCGATCTCCCGCGCGGCCCGGCGGACGATCGCGGCGAACTCCGCCGGCGAGCGCTGTCCGCGGAGTCTGCGGAAGGCGAGATTGGGAACTGCCCGTGACAACGCCATGGCCGAGCCCTCTCCTGGTGCTGCCGGTGTTCCGGCGGGGCAAGAACGTACCTGCTGTGACCGGCCGCGTACGCAGGGTTTGGCAACAAATCGGATATCTCGCACGCGATCTGCCATGAACTGCCATCCTTTGCGGCGGCGTGCCGCCGTAGCCGTTGACGCGTACGGGCGTTGAACCATGCGGAGAGACGGAACGTGTCTCCTCTTGAGCGAGGAGGGGTCCCATGGTGGAGACCGAAGCGTCGCAGTCGACCGAGCGGCACATGCCTTCGCAGGACGCGAGCGCGTCCCTCGCGTCGCACGGTGGGAGTGCCCCCTGCTCGGGCGAGGCCGAGCGCCTGGGGGACTGCGACCTGGTGACCGTGCCGGCCCGGCAGGGCCTGGAGGCCGTGGACATCCTGCGCCGGGGCGGCGCACCGGCGGTCGGCCCCGTGCTGCACGACGGGGCCTGCGACACCCTCGGCTTCCTGGTGCCGCCCGGCACCGCGGCGGGCTGGGACATGCCGGGCAGCGCCTGTACCCGGACCGACGGGCGCGGGCTGCGGCTGCCGGAGCTGCCCGAGCTGCCCGGCATGGACGGCGCCACGCCGCGTCCGGCGGACTGGCTGCTGCCGCCCGGCGACAGCAGCGAGGTCACCGACCCGGCCATGCTGCGCGCGGCCCTGGGGCAGGCGGCCCGGCTGATCGAGGCGGCCGACGGCTGCCGCTGAGCCCGGTCCCGCGAGTGCACCGATAATGGGCCACGTGGCAAGGAACAAGCAGCGGGAACGGGCGGCGGGAGCCGTAGCGGTCGTCGAGACCGTCGACGGCGGGCTCGCCGAACTCATACCCGACCGGGAGCGCCCCCGCGGGTGGACGCTGCTCATCGACGGCGCCCCGCAGTCGCACGTCGACCTCGACGATCCCGCGTACCTCTCCTTCGAGTACCAGCGGCGTCTCGGCCACATCGCCGACCTCGCCGCCCCGCCGAACAAGCCGGTCCAGGTCGTGCACCTCGGCGGCGGCGCCTTCACCCTGGCCCGCTACGTCGCGGCCACCCGGCCCCGCTCCACGCAGCAGATCGTGGAGCTCGACGGGCCCCTCGTGCAGCTGGTCCGCCGGGAGCTGCCGCTCGACTCCACCGCCCGCATCCGGGTCCGCTCCACCGACGCCCGTGACGGGCTCGGCAAGGTGCAGGACGGCTGGGCGGACCTGATCATCGCCGACGTGTTCAGCGGTGCCCGTACGCCCGCCCACCTGACCAGCACGGAGTTCCTGGCCGAGGTGCGCCGGGTGCTGCGGCCCGGCGGCTTCTACGCGGCCAACCTCGCCGACGGCCCGCCACTGACCCATCTGCGCGGCCAGGTCGCCACCGCCGCCACCGTCTTCCCCGAGCTGGCCCTGGTCGCGGACCCGACCGTGCTGCGCGGGCGGCGCTTCGGCAACGCCGTGCTGCTCGCCTCGGACCGGGAGCTGCCGGTGGCCGAGCTGACCCGGCGGGTCGCGACCGACCCGCACCCCGGGCGCGTCGAGCACGGGCGGGCGCTCACCGACTTCACGGGCGGCGCGGCGCCGGTCACCGACGCGAGCGCCAAGCCCTCGCCCGTACCGCCGGCGTCCGTCTTCCGCTGACCCGGCGCCGGCTCAGCGCTCGTCGATCTCCACGCGGGGCGCGGTGTCGTGCCACAGGCAGAAGACGGAGATCTCCCGCCCGTCCTTGGTGAAGGTCACCCGGATCCAGGTGGGCTGCTTCCACACCTGCATCTGCCAGCCCGACTCGGGGGTGGCGGAGACCAGCTCGGCCGAGGACGGGCCCATGTCGAAGACGGCCCGGCCGCCGTCCGTGCCGTAGCTCTTGACGCTGCCGGTGTCCCCCGCGCCCTCGCCGGAGCCGCTCGACGCGGTCTTCGGGGCGGCGGGCCGGTGGGCGGGGGCGGTGGGCACCGTCGTCGTGGGCCGGGCCGAGGACGGCGTGGCCGTCGGGGTCGCGGAGGGCGACTCGGGGCTGTGGGTCGAGGAGGTCAGCGGGTCCGTGCCGGCGCCGTCCCCGGCGGCGACCGACGGGATCGGCAGCGCCCGCGGCGGATCGTAGACCGTCCCGGCCAGCACGGTGTGCACGCCCCACCAGGAGAGCGTGACCGCGGCGCCCGTGGCGAGCGACCACGCCAGCGCGTGAACCAGTCCTCTTCGCATCCGGCTCATCCTGCCATCCCCCGGATGGCGTACGGTGCCGCCCATGGCAAGTGTGCTCGTGGTCGAGGACGACCAGTTCGTGCGCTCCGCCCTCATCCGGCACCTGACCGAAGCCTCCCACACCGTGAGAAGCGTCGGCACGGCCCTGGAGGCGCTGCGCGAGGTCGCTCATCTCCGTTTCGACGTGGTCATCCTCGACCTCGGACTGCCCGATCTCGACGGCGCCGAGGCGCTCAAGATGCTGCGCGGGATCACCGACGTCCCGGTGATCATCGCGACCGCCCGCGACGACGAGGCGGAGATCGTCCGGCTGCTCAACGACGGGGCGGACGACTACCTCACCAAGCCGTTCTCCGTGGAGCACCTGTCCGCCCGCATGGCGGCCGTACTGCGCCGGGCCCGTGCCTCGGGGGGCGAGGCGCCGCCCTCCCGGGAGCTCCGGGTCGGCGGGCTCGCCATCGACCCGCTGCGCCGCCAGGCGGCCCTCGACGGGACCGCGCTCGACCTGACCCGGCGTGAGTTCGACCTGCTGGCCTTCCTGGCCGGGCGGCCGGGCGTGGTCGTGTCCCGCAGGGAGCTGCTCGCCGAGGTGTGGCAGCAGGCGTACGGGGACGACCAGACCATCGACGTCCATCTGTCGTGGCTGCGACGGAAGCTGGGGGAGACGGCCGCCCGGCCGCGCTATCTGCACACCCTGCGCGGGGTGGGCGTGAAGCTGGAGCCGCCCGTCGGCGCGGGGGAGTCCCGGCCGTGAGATGGGCCCTGGTCAAGGTGTCGCTCGCGGTGACCGTGATGGTCGTCGTCGCGTTCGCCGTGCCGCTCGGTCTGGTCGTCAAGGAGATGGCCCGCGACCGCGCGTTCTCCAACGCCGAGCGGCGCGCCGCCGGTCTCGCCCCGGTCCTCGCCATCACCACCGACCGCGAACAGCTGGAGCGGGCCGTCGCCACCACCGACGACGGCGCCGAGGGCCGCCTCGCCGTCCACCTCCCGTCGCCCGGCGAACCCGGCAGCGGCGGCGAGGAGATCGGCACCCGGCGGGCCAGCGACGAGGACCTGGCCACCACCCGGTCGCTCGGCCGGGCCACCATCGCCGACGTGCCGGGCGGCTCCGCGCTGCTGCAGCCCACCGCGGTCAGCTCCGGACAGGTCGCGGTCGTCGAACTCTTCGTCCCCGAGGGCGAGGTCAGCAACGGCGTCGCCACCGCCTGGCTGGTCCTCGCCGCGGTCGGCATCGCCCTGATCGTCGGCTCCGTCGCCGTCGCCGACCGGCTCGGCCTGCGCATGGTCCAGCCCGCACAGCGGCTCGCCCGCGCCGCCCACGAACTGGGCGAGGGCAAACTGGGCGCCCGCGTCCGCGAGGAGGGGCCGCCCGAGCTCAAGTCGGCGGCCGTCGCCTTCAACTCGATGGCCGACCAGGTCGTCCAGCTGCTCGCCAACGAGCGGGAGCTGGCCGCCGACCTCTCGCACCGGCTGCGCACCCCGCTCACCGTGCTCCGGCTCAACGCGGCCTCGCTGGGCTCCGGACCGGCTGCCGACCAGACCCGGTCCGCCGTCGAGCAGCTGGAGCGCGAGGTCGACACGATCATCCGCACCGCCCGCGAGGCCAAGCCGAAGACCCAGGCCACCGCCGCCGTGGCCGGCTGCGACGCGGCCGAAGTGGTGCGCGAGCGGATGGACTTCTGGTCGGCACTCGCCGAGGACGAGGGGCGCAAGGTGCGCGTCGCCGGGGTCGAGCGGCCGGTACGCATCCCGGTCGCGCGGCCCGAACTCGTCGCCGCGCTCGACGCCCTGCTCGGCAACGTCTTCCGGCACACCCGGGAAGGCACCGCCTTCTCGGTCGACCTCCACAACGGCGACGACGCGGTGATCATCCTGGTCTCCGACGCGGGCGCCGGCATTCCCGACCCCGCGGCGGCGCTCGCCCGCGGCGCCGGCAGCGGCCGGGCGGGCTCCACGGGCCTCGGCCTGGACATCGTCCGGCGGATGGCGGAGTCGACCGGCGGCGACGTCCGGATCGGGCACTCGGTGCTCGGCGGTACCGAGGTCCGCATCTGGATCGGCCTGGGCGAGCGGGGCGCCCGCACCCCCGCCGGGCGTCGCGGCCGGCGTCGTGCACGGTGAACCTTTAATCGCTCCGATGCCTCCCTTAAGCGGACCCTAAGAATCCTCAACCCCGGCCTGCTCGTGGCCATTTGTCCGTTTCCCTGTCGCTAGCGTGCTGCCGCACCCCCCACCCCCCCGGCACGTAGAGGCAGGAACGCGATGGGCACCAGTTCGCACCGGCGCAGGACCAGCGGCAGGACCAAGGTCGTCGGCGCGGTCGTCGCCGCCGCGGTGATCGGCGGCGCGGCCTTCGCGCTCTCCGGCACCGCCCAGGCCGCGTCCGTCGGCGCCGCCTACACCAGGACCAGCTCCTGGACCGGCGGCTACACCGGCCAGTACGTCGTCACCAACGAGACCTCCGCACCCCAGACCGACTGGACCCTGGAGTTCGACCTCCCCGCGGGAACCGTCATCGGGTCGCTCTGGAACGGCGAGCACACCGTCTCCGGCCGCCACGTCACCGTGAAGCCCGCGAGCTGGAACAAGCAGCTCGCCCCCGGCCAGTCCGTCACCGTCGGTTTCGTGACCTCCGCCTCCGGCGCGGCCGGCGACCCCGTCAACTGCCTCATCAACAAGGCCAGTTGCTCCGTCGGCGGACCCACCCCCACCCCGAGCGGCCGCCCCACCGGGCAGCCCACCGCGACCGCGACCCCCACCGCCACCGCGAGCCCCACCCGGACCGCGACGCCCACCCCGACGAAGACCGCGACCGCGTCCCCCACGCCGACGCCGACCACCACCACCGCCCCGGTCGGTGCGGCGCGCTTCGCCCCCTACGTCGACACCTCCCTCTACCCGGCCTACGACCTCCTGGCCACCGCCGACCAGACCGGCGTGAAGGAGTTCAACCTGGCCTTCATCACCTCCGGCGGCAGCTGCGCCCCGCTGTGGGGCGGCGTCACCGACCTGGCCTCCGACAAGGTCGCCGCCCAGATAGGCGCCCTGCGGGCCAAGGGCGGCGACGTCCGGGTCTCCTTCGGCGGCGCGGCCGGCCACGAGCTGGCGCTCAACTGCTCGACCCCGACCGCCCTCGCCGCCGCGTACGGCAAGGTCATCGACCAGTACAAGCTCACCAAGGTCGACTTCGACATCGAGGGCGCCGCCCTGCCGGACACGGCCGCCAACACCCGCCGCTCCCAGGCCATCGCCCAGCTCCAGAAGTCCCACCCGGGCCTGAACGTCTCCTTCACCCTGCCGGTCATGCCCGAGGGCCTGACCCAGCCGGGCGTCGACCTGGTCGCCGACGCGAAGCGGAACGGGGTCCGCGTGGACGCCGTGAACATCATGGCGATGGACTACGGGCCGGCCTACAGCGCCGACATGGGCCAGTACGCCATCTCGGCCGCCACCGCCACCCAGGCCCAGATCAAGGGCGTCCTCGGCCTGTCGGACGCGGCCGCCTGGAAGGCCGTCGCGGTCACCCCGATGATCGGAGTGAACGACGTCTCCTCCGAGGTCTTCAAGGTCGACGACGCCACCCAGCTCGTCGACTTCGCGCGCTCGAAGGGCATCGGCTGGCTGGCGATGTGGTCCGGCGCCCGCGACAAGCAGTGCGCGGCCGGCGCGGTGGGCTACGCGGACCCCACCTGCTCCTCGATCCTCCAGCAGCCGCTCGCCTTCACCAAGGCCTTCGGCGCCTACAAGTAGCCGGACACCCGCCCGCCGCCGTCCCGCCCACCGTGGCGGGCCCCGGCGGCCGGGCCGCCTCTCGTCGCCGCGAGGCCACCCGATCCCCCCACACCGCGCGCCCCGGACGGACCACCCCCACCGCCGTCCGGGGCGCGCCCCTTTCCGTCCGCGGAGTCCGGCGGCCGGTCCGGCCGCCGGAGCGATGGGCTCCACCGGGTCGCGGCGGCGGCCCGCACGAAAACGATCAAGGCCCCGGTTCGTTCGAACCGGGGCCTTGATCTTCAGGGTGAGTAACGGGACTCGAACCCGCGACATCCTGGACCACAACCAGGTGCTCTACCAGCTGAGCTATACCCACCACGACCGGTCATCTGCCCGAGGGCTTCCCTGACCGGCCGAGAAGAAGTCTACAGGGTCCGAGGGGGTGCTCGCGCACACGTTTCCCCGAGGGGCTCCGTGGGCGCGAGCCGCGGTGCCTCAGAGCGGCTGGTCCCCGGTGACGACGTGCTTGGCCGCGATCTGCCTGGCGGTCTCGGAGTCCGGGCCGGGCTGCGGCACGAAGACCGCCTCCCGGTAGTAGCGGAGCTCGGCGATGGACTCGCGGATGTCGGCGAGCGCCCGATGGTTGCCGTTCTTCTCCGGACTGTTGAAGTACGCCCTCGGGTACCAGCGGCGGGCCAGTTCCTTGATCGAGGAGACATCGACGATCCGGTAGTGGAGGTGCTTCTCCAGGGCCGGCATGTCCCGGGCGAGGAAGCCGCGGTCGGTGGAGACCGAGTTCCCGCACAGGGGAGCCTTTCCGGGCTCCTTCACGTGCTCGCGGATGTAGGCGAGGACCTGGGCCTCGGCGTCGGCGAGGGTGGTCCCCTCGGCGAGCGCGTCGAGCAGGCCGGAGGCCGTGTGCATCTGGCGCACGATCTCCGGCATGGTCTCCAGGGCCGCGTCCGGCGGGCGGATCACGATGTCCACACCGTCGCCGAGCACGTTCAGTTCCGAGTCGGTGACCAGCGCGGCCACCTCGATGAGTGCGTCGTCCGTCAGCGAGAGCCCGGTCATCTCGCAGTCGATCCACACCATGCGATCGTTCATGCGTCCTACCTTATGGCCGAAGGGAAGCCGCAGCCGCAGAAAGGGCGCGGGCGGGAACGGCCGAAGGGCCCCCTGGGAGGTGTCCTCGGGGGCCCTTCGGTTTCTCGGTGCGCGGCTTGTGGCTCGCGCGGTCTACGGGGCGCTGCGCTGGCCCGGGAGGGCCGGCCGGCCGGGGGCGAAGGCGTCCGACATCGGCTTGCCGGGCTCCAGCGGGTGGCCGGGACGCCGCGGCATGGCCTGGGACTGGGCCGGGACCATCGCGTCGAGCACGGCCGTGCTGCTCTCGCCCTGCGGTCGCCGGGCCCGGTAGGCGGCCCGGTACGCGGCAGGCGAGGACCCCAGCTGGCGCCGGAAGTGCCCGCGCAGGGCCACCGGCGAGCGGAAGCCACAGCGTCCCGCGACCTCGTCGACGGAGTAGTCGGAGGTCTCCAGGAGCCGCTGTGCCTGCAGCACCCGCTGGGTGATCAGCCACTGCAGCGGCGCGGAGCCGGTCAGCGAGCGGAAGCGGCGGTCGAAGGTCCGCCGTGACATGTACGCGCGGGCCGCCAGGGTCTCCACGTCGAACTGCTCGTGGAGGTGCTCCAGCGCCCAGGCGACGACCTCGGCCAGCGGGTCGGCGCCGATCTCCTCGGGTAAAGACCTGTCGAGGTAGCGCTCCTGACCGCCGCTGCGCCGCGGCGGGACGACCAGCCGGCGCGCCAGGGCGCCCGCGGCCTCCGTGCCGTGGTCGGTCCGCACGATGTGCAGACAGAGGTCGATCCCGGCCGCCGTGCCGGCGGAGGTCAGCACGTCGCCGTCGTCGACGAAGAGCTCCCGCGGGTCCACGTGGACCGACGGATAGCGCTTGGCGAGCGTCGGGGCGTACATCCAGTGCGTCGTCGCCGGGCGCCCGTCGAGCAGGCCCGCCGCGGCGAGGACGAACGCCCCGGTGCACAGGCCGACGATGCGCGCGCCCTCCTCGTGCGCCCGGCGGAGCGCTTCGAGCGCTTCCGGGGGCGGCGGCGAGGTGATCGAGCGCCAGGCCGGCACGACGACGGTGCCGGCGCGGCTGATCGCTTCCAGTCCGTACGGCGCGGTGAGTTCGAGCCCGCCTGTGGTCCGCAGGGGGCCTTCCTCGCCGGCGCACACCAGCAGCCGGTAGCGCGGCACCCCCGCGTCCTGGCGGTCGATGCCGAAAACGGAGAGCGGGATGGAGCTCTCGAAGATGGGGCCACCGCTGAACAGCAGTACCGCGACGACTTCGCGACGGCGGCGCCCGGACAGCTTCCGTGCCGCCTCCGGTGCGGCGGAGTCCTGGCTCATGACGCTAAGCCCCCCTCGGTGTTGGCGTCTCCCTGGTCGTGTCGCTGTGCCACGTTTCCCCTCGGTTTTGCACGAGACCCCAGTCTTCGGTATCCATGATCGAATCTACTGCGTCCCGTGGCGCCGGCGTGACAAGTTCTCCTTCCGGCACATTGTCGACATGGCCACTTGGCGTGAAGCGTTCGATCGTGAAGTGCAGTCCAGGGCGGCGATGCCTGGACCTACGCGGGTTGAGCGGCCTTCGGACGGGGACTCGCCGGGTACGGGAACTTGGCCGAAAACATACGGGATCGGCTGTGCGACCCTGTCAACTCCGCGAGTGGTCCCGGGGGGCGCGCGGCCGGTTGCGGCCCGCACGCGCCTCGGCGAGCAGCCCGCGTTCGGAACGCCGCAGCAGCACCCGGCAGGCGGCCGTCACCGCGGCGAGACCGGCCGCCGTCCCGGCCGCCCCGCCCACGGAGGCGCCGTAGCCCAGCAGTACGACCGGGACGAGCACGCAGCAGAAGACCGCCCAGCGCACCAGGTCGTTCACCGGGTCCGGAGCCGGGTCGCCCGGCACCCGGCGCCCGGCCGGTCCGGCGGCCGGCTCCGGCGCCCTGCGGCGCCCGCGTCCGCCCGGGGGCCGGGCCGCGGGGGCGGCGGCGGGCGGCAGGACGACCGCGGTGACGGTCTCGGCGGAGGCGAGGGCGGCGGCGGACGGGGAGACGGCGGAGGCGGAGCGGCGGGTGGTGTCTGCGGGGGACGGTGCGGGCACGGGCGGACTCCCTGCGACGGTGGCGTGACCTGTG
This sequence comes from Streptomyces sp. NPDC101191, assembly GCF_044767915.1. Classification (NCBI taxonomy): domain Bacteria; kingdom Bacillati; phylum Actinomycetota; class Actinomycetes; order Kitasatosporales; family Streptomycetaceae; genus Streptomyces; species Streptomyces sp. NPDC101191. Next base: position 20,658 of record NZ_JBIWOU010000012.1, on the reverse strand, counting down.
GCAACGAGGAGCGGAACGTTCCGGTCACTGCGGGTGCCGTCCGTTTGGCCCCCGTACGGACACCTGTAGGGCACATCCGGCATTGCGCATCGGCGCGGGGCTCGTGCATGCTCCCTGGAACGCCGGGCGGATGCCCCGACGAGCCACAGCCGCCTCTGGGCACGGGAGGAGTGTCGCCGTACCCTTGGGGGTATGGGCTTGGGAAGATGATTCCCGGACACAGCTCCGCCGCCAACCGTTGTTCCGATCCCCGTCCTTTCCGTCCCTCTCAAGAGGACCCTCTTCGCCGAGACACCGATGGCCGGTCACGAATTCCCCGAACCCGCGGACCGCAAGCGCGTCGCCGACTCCACGGTCGACCCCCTCGCGGTGGAACAGCCACGCCACGCCTGCGACCCGGCCTTCCGGCACGGTGTCGTCGTCGGCTTCGACGGCTCCATGTCCAGCGAGCGCGCCCTCGCCTACGCCATCGGCATGGCCCGCCGCTCCGGCTCCGGCCTGATCATCGTGCACGTCGCCAACCGGCTGCCCACCACCGTGTGGGCCGGCTGCGAGCCGCCGGTCTTCGTCGACGTGCCCGACCACCGCACCGAGGTGCTCGGTCTGGAGCTGGCCTGCGCCGAGCATCTCTCCGAGGTGCCCTGGATCCTCGTCGAGCGCGGCGGTGACATCTGTCACGAGCTGGAGGAGGTCGGCCGGGAGTACTCGGCCGACGCGATCGTGGTCGGTTCGACGCACGGCATCGTGGGCCGGATCTTCGGCTCGGTGGCCGGCCGGCTCGCGAAGCGCGCGCAGCGGCCCGTGGTCGTCATCCCGTAACGGCGGCTTTCGCCCCAACTCCCTTGATCTGGCCATAATTTCGGCCTTCGTCAGGTGAATTGTGCGCTTGTGAAGGGTAGATAAAGGTCACCGGAACAAAGTGGCCCAAGCAGCACAACTGCACACCTGAAGGGAGCCCGCCGTGTCCAACGAAGCCGCCGCGGGAAACACCACCTCCACCCTCGGACACCTCGCACTCGGACTGACCCTGCTCGCCTTCGGCCTCGGCTCGACAGGCGTGATCGACCACGTCGGCAGCGCCGACGCCGCCGGGCTCGCGACCTGGGTCGGCGGCGTGGCCCTCTTCCTCGTCGGCCTGCTCGCGCTGCGCGCGGGCAACTCCGCCGAGGGCACCGCCTATTCGGCGCTCGGCGCCTTCTGGTTCACCTGGGGCACGGGCGTCGGCGACAGCGGCTCGGCCGAGGCCGCGGGGCTGTTCCTGCTGCTGTGGGCGCTGCTGGCGCTCACCCTGACGATGGCGTCCGGCGGCAGCGGCCTCTTCGGCCAGGGCGTGTACGGGCTGCTCTTCGTCGCCCTCCTGCTGATGGGCATCGGGGCCCTCGCGGACAACTCCGGTCTCGGCAAGGCGGGTGGCTGGATCGCCGCGGTCGCCGGTCTCGCGGCCTGGTACGGCGCGACGGCCGCGGTGGCGGGCTGGCCGACCTCCGTGGCCCGCTCGCGCCGCGGCGCGGCCGCCGCGAGCTGATCCACGGCACGCGCGCCCGAGGGCGCGCACATGAAGGAGCGGCCCCTGTGCACCTGGGATGCACAGGGGCCGCTCCGGTGTCCGGCCGACCGCCGGGGGACAGGCCCGGCGGGCGGGACCTCGGGGGACAGGCCCGAGGAGCCGCCTACTCGACCGTGACGGACTTGGCCAGGTTGCGCGGCTTGTCGATGTCGCGGCCCATGGCGAGCGCCGTGTGGTAGGCGAGGAGCTGGAGCGGGATGCCCATCAGGATCGGGTCGAGCTCGTCCTCGTTCTTCGGCACGACGATGGTGTGGTCGGCCTTCTCCTGCGGCTGGTGCGCGACCGCGAGGATGCGGCCGCTGCGGGCCTTGATCTCCTCCAGGGCGGCGCGGTTCTTCTCCAGCAGGTCGTCGTCGGGGACGATCGCGACCGTCGGCAGGGCCGGCTCGATGAGGGCGAGCGGGCCGTGCTTCAGCTCGGAGGCCGGGTAGGCCTCGGCGTGGATGTAGGAGATCTCCTTCAGCTTGAGGGAGGCCTCCAGGGCGACCGGGTAGCCCCGGACGCGGCCGATGAACATCATCGACTGGGCGCCGGCGTACTCCTGGGCCAGCTTCTTGATCTCGTCCTCGGTCTTGAGGATCTCCTCGATCTGGCCGGGCAGCTTGCGCAGGCCCTCGATGATCCGCTTGCCGTCGGTGACGGACAGGTCGCGGATGCGGCCGAGGTGCAGGGCGAGCAGTGCGAAGGCGACCACCGTGTTGGTGAAGCACTTGGTGGAGACGACGCAGACCTCGGGGCCGGCGTGCACGTAGACGCCGCCGTCGGCCTCGCGGGCGATGGCGGAGCCGACCACGTTGACCACGCCGAGGACGCGGGCGCCCTTGCGCTTCAGCTCCTGGACGGCGGCGAGCACGTCGTAGGTCTCGCCGGACTGGGAGACGGCGATGTAGAGCGTGTCGGGGTCGACGACCGGGTTGCGGTAGCGGAACTCGGAGGCCGGCTCGGCGTCGGCGGGGATGCGGGCCATGGACTCGATCAGCCCGGCGCCGATGAGGCCGGCGTGGTACGAGGTGCCGCAGCCGAGGATCTTGATCCGGCGGATGCCGCGGGCCTCGCGCGCGTCGAGGTTGAGGCCGCCCAGGTGCACGGTGGAGAAGCGGTCGTCGATCCGGCCGCGCAGCACGCGGTCGACCGCGTCGGGCTGCTCGGAGATCTCCTTGTGCATGTAGGTGTCGTGGCCGCCCATGTCGTAGGAGGCGGCTTCCCACTCCACGGTTTCGGGCGTGGCGGTGGTGGTCGCGCCGGAGGTCGTGTACGTACGGAAGTCGTCGGCCTTCAGGGTGGCCATCTCGCCGTCGTCGAGGGTCACGACCTGGCGGGTGTGGGCGATCAGGGCGGCGACGTCCGAGGCGACGAACATCTCCTTCTCGCCGATGCCGAGGACGACCGGGGAGCCGTTGCGGGCCACCACGATGCGGTCGTTGAAGTCGGCGTGCATGACGGCGATGCCGTACGTGCCCTCGATGACCTTGAGCGCCTCGCGGACCTTCTCCTCCAGCGTGGCGGCCTGGGAGCGGGCGATCAGGTGGGTGATGACCTCGGTGTCGGTCTCGGAGGCGAAGACGACGCCGTCGGCCTCCAGCTTCACCCGCAGCTCGGCGGCGTTGTCCACGATGCCGTTGTGGACGACGGCGACCTTGTTCTCGGGGTCGAGGTGCGGGTGCGAGTTCACGTCGCTGGGGGCGCCGTGGGTGGCCCAGCGGGTGTGCGCGATGCCGGTGGTGCCGGTGAAGCGCTTGGGGACGCGGGCCTCCAGGTCGCGGACGCGGCCCTTGGCCTTCACCATCTTCAGGCCGGCGGCCTTCGGGCTGGTGATCACGATGCCCGCCGAGTCGTAACCCCGGTACTCCAGGCGCTGCAGCCCTTCGAGCAGCAGGGGAGCGACGTCGCGCTTGCCGATGTAACCGACGATTCCGCACATATAGGTGTCAACCCTCCGAGTCAGTGAGTGTGCTCAGCCGTAGACGATGCGGCGCAGCTGCCGGAGCGAGAGCTCCGGTGGCGCCACGGCGCGGTGCGGCAGTTCGGCCGCGATGCGCTCGAAGATCTCCGTGTTCACCGAACCGCCGGCCTGCAGTTCGCGGTGGCGGCGGCGCACGAAGTCCTCGGTCGTCTCGTCGAAGTACGCGAGGACGTCGAGGACCACCCGGGAGGCCTCCCCGCGCTGGAGCGCGGTGCTGCGCACCAGGTGGTCGATGAGGTCGTCGTACGACGGGCGGCGATCGAGCACCCGTGAATACTGAGGGCTACCCGAGGGTCAGTGCAAGAATCCTGCCCGATTTCGGGCAAGAGAGGCCTTGATCACACCCCTGGATGGGCCAATTGGTCTACACCTTGACCGTCGGAAGTGGGGGGCCGAGACGCTGGGCAGGCCCGGGACAGGCCGTCTCCTTCGGATCGGGCCGCGCGCCCGGCAAGATCCGGGAGAGACGGGCTAGGCCAGGTGGCGTGCTCTGCGTGCACGGCCGGACATCGGTACGGAGACTGACGGCATGTACGTGCCGCCTGGGGAGAAGTCCGCGCCGGGGCCCGAGCCGGAGCCCGCGCCGGCGGAGCGGTCCGCGCCGCCGAAGGTGTCGTTCATCGACAAGGCGGCCTACGTGGTGGCGCCGGGGACCGCCGTCATCGGCCTGCTGTACTACTTCGGCAGCGTCTACACCGACGCGTACTACGCGGCCTTCGGTGTGCCCCCGGCCGACCTCCAGCTCTCGGTCCAGGCCTACCTGGCCAAGAGTCCGAGGGCGGTCTTCGGCCCGGTGTGGTTCCTGCTGGTCTGCGGGCTGGTCGTGCTGCTGGTGCTCGGCCGCATCGGCCATGTGCTGGGCCGCCCAGGGAACGAGCGCCGACGCCGCACGGTGTGCTGGTGGTTCCTCGCCGTGGGCCTGCTCATGGCGATGCTGGGATTTCCGGTCTTCTTCGGGCTGCACATCCCGACCTTCCTCCCCGCGGGCTGGTGGGGCACCCGGTTCGCCCCCACCCTCGTGGTGGCTCTGGGAGCCACCCTGGCGTTCTTCTCCGTGCAGCAGCGTCTTCAGTGGAGCGTGGAGCGTCCGGGCCGGCGGGAGGAGACCGCCTACCGGATGTGGGCGGCGGGCGGCACCCTGCTGATCGGGCTGCTTGCCATGAGCCTGTTCTTCGGCCTGTCCAGGTACGTGGCCGACGCGGGGAAATCCGACGCCTGGGTGGCCATCAAAGGCGGGAACCGGGCGAGCCTGCCGGTGGTCGTCTATTCGCGGATCCCGATCATGCACGAGGCGAAGGACATCGACTACCGGGACGTGGGTACGGCCAGGGGCCCGTACCGGCACCGGTACACCGGATTCCTCCTGCTCGCGAAGTCTCCGTCCCGCTTCTACCTGGTCTCCTACCACTCGCGGTACGCGGACCACATGACGGTCGTGCTGCCCGACGACGACACGGTGCGGGTGGCGCTCACGTCCGCGGACGTCGAGTGAGCCGTGGGGTGTCCTGCCGATCAGGCCGGGCTCGCGGTGATCCGGCCCGGTCGACGAGACATCCCTAGGGCGTCAACAGATCGGTCGAGGTCTCCTCCGGGGTCTCGGTCTCCTCCGGGGTCTCGGTCGGCTCCGAGGTGGGCGTGGGCTCGGACGTCTCGCTCTCCGTCGGCGTGTCGCTCACCGCCTCCCCGGAGAAGGGCACGGTGACCGTCTCCCCCTGCGAGGTCACGAAGCTCAGGGTTCCGGAGTAGGTTCCCGCCTGGTACGGCGTGAACTGGAGGTTCATCTCGCACTCCTCGCCGGGGGCCAGGGTGCCGTCGCAGGTGCCGAGGTCCGCCGCTCCGTCCCCCATGTCAGGGTTGTCGGTGTCCGTCTGCGGAGCGTCGAAGTTCATGGGCGCGGGGGAGGCGTTGTGGACCGTCACCTTCCCGCCCGTCGTCTCGCCGACCTTCGTCGTCGGTACGTGGACCGGGGCGGCCTGGCCGCCCCCGCCCTTTCCCGGGAAGGTCTTGCCCAGTGTGCCGCCCTGCTCGGGCTCGGTCGTGGTCGTCGGCGCGTCCGGGGTCTCGGTCGAGCCGTCCCCTTCGTCTGCGTCGCCGCCTCCGCAGCCGACCGTCATCGCCAGAGCCGTGACCAGTGCCGCGCCGACGAGGCCGCGGGCGATTCGCGTCATCACGCGGCCAAACTCCCACAGACACGGTGGGTAGTCGAAGAGATCCGTCGGGTGACACAGGGTGATCGCCTGAACGGAGGGGGGAGGCGGACCCCGGCGGAGGACCGTATCTCCGCCGGGGCCCGCCCCCGGTCCGTCAGGCGAACCGGGCGATCGGGTTCACCAGGTCGCCGACGAGCTGGAGCGCCGCCGACGGGTCCGCCAGGTCCACCATCTGCCTGTTGTTGCGCAGCTGGAGGCGGTTGAGCGCGGACAGCGCGAAGGTCTCCGCGAACATGTCGTACTGCGCGAAGCGGTCCGCGAGCTCCGGCTTGGAGTCCTGGTAGCCCCGCACGCACTCCGCGACCGCGCGCCAGAAGTCGTCCTCGCCGACGACGCCCTCGGCCGCCAGCGTGGCGCCCAGGAAGCGCAGGAAGCAGTCGAAGACGTCCGTGAAGACGGACAGCAGCTTCATGTCCTCGGGCACCTCGGCGCGGATCCGCTCCACGGCCGGAGGGAGCACCGCGTCCGGGTCCATGACGCAGATCTCCTCGGCGATGTCCTTGAAGATCGCCCGGGACACCGCGCCGTGCTCGTCGAGGACCAGGATCACGTTCTCGCCGTGCGGCATGTAGACCAGGTCGTAGGCGTAGAAGCAGTGCAGCACCGGCAGCAGGTACGCGTCCAGGTAGCGGCGCAGCCACTCCGCCGGCGCGAGCCCCGACTCCTTGACCAGGGCGCCCGCGAAGGACGCGCCCGCGTGGTCGAGGTGCAGCAGCGAGGCCATCGTGGCGAGCCGCTCGCCCTCGGCGAGGGACGGCACCGGGGACTCCCGCCACAGCGCGGCCAGCATCTTGCGGTAGGGCGAGTAGCGGTCGGTGGCGGCCTCGTACTCCAGGTGCCGGTAGCCGACCGCCGCGCGCTCGCGGATGATCGAGAACCGGGCCGCCTTCAGGACGGGGTCGGCCTCGACGAGACCGGCCAGCCAGTCGTTGATCGCCGGCGTGGCCTCCATGTAGGCGGCCGACAGGCCCCGCATGAAGCCCATGTTGAGGACGGACAGGGCCGTCTTCACGTAGTGCTTGGCCGGGTCGCTGGTGTTGAAGAAGGTCCGGATGGACTGCTGCGCCAGGTAGGCGTCGTCGCCTTCGCCCAGGTACACCAGGCGCTGCTGGGCGACCTCGGCGGCGAAGGTGACGGACAGCTTGTTCCACCACTGCCAGGGGTGGACCGGGACGAGCAGGTAGTCGGCGAGGTCCAGGCCGCGGGCGGCGAGGGTCGCCGCGAAGCCGTCCACGGCCGCGTCGCCGAGCTCGGCCCGGACGAAGGTCTCGTAGTCGATCCCGGCACCGGCCGTGAAGGTGGTGCGGTCGCGGTGCGCCGCCAGCCACACCAGGTGCACGGGGGCGGCCGCCTCCGGGGCGTAGGCGCGGAACTCGTCGACCCCGAAGCCGAGCCGCCCGTTGTTGGCGACGAAGCAGGGGTGGCCCTCGGTCATCCCGGTCTCGATGGCCTGGAAGTCCGAGCGGGCCAGTTCGGCGGCCGTCACGCGCGGCTTGGTCGCCTTGTAGGCCGTGCCGGACAGGGTGGAGGAGATCTCCTCCAGGTAGACCGGCAGGATCTCGTCGCTCAGGCCCAGCGCACCGCGCAGCTCGGTGATGAACTGCAGGGCGTCCAGCGGGAGCTGCTCGCTGCCGCGGTGCCGGCTGATCGACTCCGGGTAGACCTGCCAGTGGTCGAGGGCGAAGCGGTCCGCGGTGAAGCGGTACTCGGTGCGCCCGTCGTCGCTCAGCACCAGGTAGCGGCCCTCGCCCAGCTCCCGAGGGTCGAGCAGGCGCTCGTGGGTGAACTCGGCGAGGCCCTTGCGGATCAGCGCCCGGTTGGCGTCGGCCCAGCGCTCGGGGGTGAGGTGGGCGACGGGGTCGGCGAAGGTGCTCATACGGCGGCTCCCACGGCGGCCTCGAACTGCGCGCGGGTGCAGAAGCTCAGCAGCGCCTTCTTCTCGGGCTTCTGGATCTCCCGCTCGGGCACGAAGCCGACGGCCTCGTTGAGCGCGTGGACGGCGGTGTTGCGGACGTCGGGCTCGACGACCACGCGGGCGGTGGCCGGGTCGGCGAACAGCTCGCGCATGACCGCGGTGATCACGGTGCGGGTGAAGCCGTGCACGGGGGTCTCGGTGGGGGCGACGAGGAAGTGCATGCCGACGTCGCCCGGCTCCGCCTCGTACAACCCGACCAGCTCGGCCCGTGCGGGGTCGTAGCGCTCCATCAGGAAGGCGGGCGTGCCGTCCACGAGGCCGATGAAGGCGTCGTGGTGCGGGTTGGCGGCGATCGCCATGTACTCGCGCTCGACGTCCTGGAGCCTGAAGCCCTGCATCATCCAGTAGGTCGCCTTGGGGTCGGTGACCCAGGGGTGGATCAGCTCGGCGTCCTTCAGCGGATCGAGCGGACGTATGTGGACGGTGGTCATACGGCGAACTCCTGGAACGCGATGGTCTTCTCGACGGGGTAGTACTCGGACCCCAGCATCTCGCCGATGATGTAGGCGTTGCGGTACGCCCCCATGCCCAGGTCGGGCGAGGTGATCGAGTGGGTGTGCACACCGGCGTTCTGCAGGAAGACCCCGCGGCCCGTGGTGTCGACGGAGTAGTTGCGGGCCACGTCGAAGCGGCCCTGGGAGTCCCAGCGGAGGCGGTCGCGGACCGGCTCCAGGAAGGCGGGGACGGCGTACTTGTAGCCGGTGGCGAGGATGAGGCCCTCGGTCTCCAGCCGGAAGTCCTTCTCCTGCTCCTCCTGGCGGAAGCCCAGCGTGTAGCTGCCGGTCGCCTCGTCGTACGCGGCCGAGGTCAGCGCCGCGTTGGTGAGCAGCCGGGTGGGGACCGGGCCGGCCAGGTTCTTCTGGTACAGCAGGTCGAAGATCGCGTCGATGAGCTCGCCGTCGATGCCCTTGAAGAGGCCCTTCTGCTCGGTCTCCAGGCGGTAGCGGGTCCGCTCGGGAAGGGCGTGGAAGTAGTCCACGTACTCCGGCGAGGTCATCTCCAGGGTGAGCTTGGTGTACTCCAGCGGGAAGAAGCGCGGGGAGCGGGTCACCCAGTTGAGCCGGTAGCCGTGGACGTCGATCTCGCTCAGGAGGTCGTAGTAGATCTCGGCGGCGCTCTGGCCGCTGCCGACCAGGGTGATGGACTTCTTCTTCTGGAGCTCCTCCTTGTGCGGGAGGTAGCGCGAGTTGTGGATGAGGTCCCCGCCGAGGCCCTGGCAGGACTCGGGGACGTACGGCGGGGTGCCGGTGCCGAGCACGATCCGGCGGGCCCGGAACGTTTCTCCGGCCTCGGTGGACACCACGTACAGCTCGGTGTCCGCGTCGTACGAGACGCCCGAGACGGTCGTGCCGAAGCGGATCGAGGAGAGCTTCCCGGCGGCCCAGCGGCAGTAGTCGTCGTACTCCGTCCGCAGCGGGTAGAAGTTCTCGCGGATGTAGAACGAGTACAGCCGGCCGCGCTCCTTCAGGTAGTTGAGGAAGGAGTACGGCGAGGTCGGGTCGGCGAGGGTGACGAGGTCCGACATGAACGGCGTCTGGAGGTGGGCGCCCTCCAGGAACATGCCGGAGTGCCACTCGAAGTCCGGCTTGGACTCCAGGAAGAGGCCGTTCAGCTCCGTGATCGGTTCGGTCAGGCAGGCGAGGCCGAGGTTGAACGGACCGAGCCCGATGCCGATGAAGTCGTGCGGCCGAGTCGTCTCAGGCGTGGACAAGGTTCTCTCCCAGGTACTGCTCGGCGTGGCCGGCGATCAGATCGAGGACGGCGGCGATGTCGGCCACGGTCGTCTCGGGGTTGAGCAAGGTGAACTTGAGGTACTGCTTGCCGTCGACCTTCGTGCCGGCGACCGCGGCCTCGCCGGACGCGAACAGGGCCTTGCGGGCGTAGAGGTTGGCGCGGTCGATGTCGGCGGGCGAGGTCACGGCCTCGGGGATGTAGCGGTAGACGAGGGTGGACAGCTGCGGCGCGACGACCACGTCGTAGCGCGGGTCGGCGGCGAGCAGCTCGAAGCCCGCCCGGGCCAGGGCGCAGACCTCGTCGAAGAGCTCGCCGACGCCGTCGGCGCCCATGACGCGCAGGGTCATCCACAGTTTGAGGGCGTCGAAGCGGCGGGTGGTCTGGAGGGACTTGTCGACCTGGTTCGGGACCCGCTCGGCGGTCGTCGTGGGGGTCCCCCCTGCGCGAGCGGAGCCGAGAGCCTGGGGGAGCGGGTTGAGGTAGTCCGCGTGGTAGGTGGCGTGCCGCAGGGTGGACCCGTCGCGTACCAGGACGGCCGAGGAACTCACCGGCTGGAAGAAGGACTTGTGGTAGTCGACGGTGACCGAGTCGGCCTGCTCGATGCCGTCCAGGAGGTGGCGGCGGGTCGGCGAGGCGAGGAGTCCGCAGCCGTAGGCCGCGTCCACGTGCATCCAGGCGCCGTACTCGGCGGCCAGGGTGGCGATCTCGGGCAGCGGGTCGATGGAACCGAAGTCGGTGGTGCCGGCGGTGGCGACGATCGCCATCGGGATCAGGCCCTCGGCGCGGCAGGTCTCCAGCTCGGCGGCGAGGACCACGGACTGCATCCGGCGGTCGCGGTCGACCGGGATCGAGATGACGGCGTCGCGGCCGAGTCCGAGGAGGGTGGCCGACTTCTGGACGCTGAAGTGGCTGCACTCGGAGGAGAAGATCCGCAGTTTCGTCAGGTCGGTGCTGCCGGCCTCCTCGCGGGCGAGCAGCAGCGCCTGGAGGTTGGACTGGGTGCCGCCGCTGGTGAACACGCCGTCGGCGAGCGGGCCGAGGCCGATCCGGCCGGCGGTCCAGTCGACGAGCTTGCGCTCGATCAGGGTGCCGCCGGCGCTCTGGTCCCAGGTGTCGAGGGAGGAGTTGACGGCGGAGAGCACGGCCTCGCCGAGGACGGCGGGGATGACCACCGGGCAGTTGAGGTGGGCCAGGTAGCGCGGGTGGTGGAAGTAGACCGCGTCGCGGAGGTAGACGTCCTCCAGCTCGTCGAGGGCCGCGGAGGCGTCCCCGAGCGGCCGGTCGAGGTCGACGGCGTCGACGACGGGGGCGAGTCCGGCGGGGGTGACGCCGGTGAACGGGCCGCGTGTCGTGGCGAGTTTCCTCGCGACCCGCTCGACTCCTTCGGTGACGGAGCGTCGATATGACTCCGCCGTCGTGGCGTTGAGCAGGTGGGAGCGCATGTGGGGGCCCTTCCGGGTGGGGACACGGTCGGTCAAGTTCGGTAAAAGTAAGGTTAGCCTAACCTAACTTGGCACACAACAACGGCCCCTCAGCCCGGAAGGGTTGAGGGGCCGTCGGCCCTGTGGGGGGTTCGGGGGAGGGCTCGACGAGCCCCGGGGAGGCGGGAGTTACGCCTCTTCCTGCGTCTCGTCCGGGACCTCGCGCAGGGCGTCCTCGGACAGGCCCTTGCGCCAGTAGCCCACGAAGGTGACCCGGCGCCTGTCGAGCCCGCGCTCGCGCACGAAGTGCCGGCGCAGCGCCTTCACGACACCGGACTCGCCCGCGATCCAGACGTACGGGTCGGTGCCCGGCAGCTCGGCGGCCGCGATCGCCTCGACGGCGGACGGCGCGCCCTCCTCGCGGACCAGCCAGGTGACGGTCGCGTCGGCCTCGGTCGCCAGCTCGGTGCGGTCGCCGGAGTGGGGGACTTCGAGATAGACGTGCGCGCGGGTGTCGGCCGGCAGCCACTCCAGGATCGCGGACACGGCCGGCAGGGCCGTCTCGTCGCCCCATACGAGGACGGAGTCGGCGTCCTCGGGGAGCCGGAAGCGCACGCCCGTGTTGTCGGCCACGGCCGGGCCGAGGACGACCACGCGGTCGCCCTGCTTCGCGTGCTGGGCCCAGCGGCAGGCGGGGCCGACGCCCGCCGCACCGGCGGCCGGGGAGGGCGGGTGGACGGCGAAGTCGATGTCGACCTCGGCCACCGGCTCGGTGCGCTGCGCGCGGACGGTGTACGAGCGCATCACGGCCCGCTCCTCGTGCGGCATGGCCCGGTAGGCGCCCAGGATCGCGTACATGTCCGGGTCGTCCAGCGGGGGCAGCACGGGGGCGTCCTGGCCGGGGTGCGGCAGGAAGAGCGAGAGCGACTGGTCGCGCCCGCCGGAGGCGAAGTTCTTCAGGTCCTCACCGGTGAAGGTGACGCGGACCAGGGACGGGCCGAGCCGCCGCGTCCTGTCGACCTGGAGGGAGAAGAACCGGAACGGGGCGGTCTCGGCGTTCGTCATGGGTCAGGACACCTTCTTGGCGTTCTCGAGGGCCTTGGCCAGGTCCTCCAGCAGAGGGGCGCACTTGGCGTACGAGTAGATCGGCTCGGTGACGCGCGGGATGACCTGGCCGGCCTTGACGGCGGGCAGCGCGGCCCAGGTGGGCTTGGCCTTCAGGGCCTCCGGCTGCAGGGCCGAGGTGCGGTTGTCCAGCATGATGATGTCGGCCTGGTACTTGCCGACGTTCTCCCAGCTCAGACCCTCGAACCAGCCGCCCTGGTCGAGCTTGGCGGGCGTGATGACGTTGACGCCCAGCTCCTTGAAGTAGAGCGTGTCGGTCGGGCGGGCCGGGGTGGAGACGTAGAAGAGGTCCGGGGAGCCGGAGCCGATCAGGACCTTGATGTCCTTCTTGCCCTGCGCGGCCTTGCGGACCCGCTCGGCGGCGGCCTCGAAGCGGGCCTTGTCCGCCTTGATCCGCGCGGTCTGCACGTCGGCGCCGAGCGAGGCGGCGAGGTCGGCGTGGCGCTGGAGGACGGCCGGCATCGACTTGTCGGCGGCCCACAGGGCGACGCTCGGCGCGATCTTGAGGATCTTGTCCTTCTGCTCGGCCGGGACGTACCAGAGGTCGCCCTTCTCCCACATGTCGGTGATGAGGAGCTCCGGCTGGAGCTTGAGGTACTCCTCGATCTTGAACTCGCCCCAGACGTTGCCGATGATCTCGACCTTCTTGACGTCGAGGTCACCGGCCTGGACGTCGGCGGTCTCCGCGCCGGTCTTCGGGTCCTTGACCGTGGTCGGGCCGAAGACGCCCTTGACCTCGATGCCGAAGTCCTTCAGGGCGGCGGCGGTTCCGGTGAAGGCGACGATGTTCTTCGGGACGGACTTGGCCTGGACGGCGGTGCCGCGGTCGTCGGTGAACTTCCACGGGCCGCCCTTGTCGCCGGCCTTGGTCGAGTCGCCGCCGCCCTTGGTGTCGCTGCCGCAGGCGGCGAGCGCGGCGCCGAGCCCGAGGGCGCCGCCCGCGGCGAGCAGACCGCGACGGGTGAGGGAAGTGGCTCGGGCGGTGCTGGGCATGGCGAAGTCGCTTTCGGTACGTGCCGGGGTCGGCCTGGGCAAGTCGAAGGTAGGTTAGCCTAACCTCATTCCGATCAACAGGGGCGGGGCGGCCCGGGAACGCCGGAGCCCGCCACCCCGGGACGGGGTGACGGGCTCCGGCGCCTGGGGCCGAGGGGTCAGCCGGACAGGCCCAACTCCCGGGCGATCAGCATCCGCTGGACCTCGCTCGTGCCCTCGCCGATCTCCAGGATCTTGGAGTCGCGCCACATGCGGGCCACCGGGTACTCGTTCATGAAGCCGTAGCCGCCGTGGATCTGGGTCGCCTCGCGCGCGTTGTCGACGGCCACCGTGGACGAGTACAGCTTCGCCAGCGCCGCCTCCTTCTTGAACGGCTCGCCGAGCACCAGCCGCGAGGCCGCGTCGCGCCAGCCGACGCGGGCCATGTGGGCACGCATCTCCATGTCGGCGATCTTGAACTGGATGGCCTGGTTGTCGCCGATCGGGCGCCCGAAGGCGTGACGTTCCTTCGCGTACTTGACCGACTCGTCCACACAGCCCTGCGCGAGGCCCGTGGCCAGCGCCGAGATGGCGATCCGGCCCTCGTCCAGGATGCGCAGGAACTGCGCGTAGCCGCGGCCCTCCTCGCCGAGCAGGTTCTCCACCGGGACGCGCACGTCGTCGAAGGAGAGCTCGCGGGTGTCCGAGGCGTTCCAGCCGACCTTCGAGTACGGCGCCGCGACCGTGAAGCCGGGGGTGCCCGCGGGGACGATGATCGAGGAGATCAGCGGGCGCCCGTCCGCCTTGCGGCCGGTGACGGCGGTGACCGTGACCAGACCGGTGATGTCCGTACCGGAGTTGGTGATGAAGCACTTCGAGCCGTTGATGACCCAGTGGTCGCCGTCGCGGACGGCGGTGGTGCGGGTGCCGCCCGCGTCCGAGCCGGCGCCCGGCTCGGTCAGGCCGAAGGCGCCGAGCAGCTCGCCCGAGCACAGCCGCGGCAGCCACTCCTGCTTCTGCTCCTCGGTGCCGAAGCGGTAGACCGGCATCGCGCCGAGCGAGACGCCGGCCTCCAGGGTGATGGCGACGGAGGAGTCCACCCGGGCCAGCTCCTCCAGCGCGATGCCGAGCGCCAGGTAGTCGCCGCCCATGCCGCCGTACTCCTCGGGGAACGGCAGGCCGAACAGGCCCATGCGGCCCATCTCGCGGACGATCTCGTACGGGAACTCGTGCCGCTCGTAGTAGTCGCCGATCTTGGGCGCCACGACGTCGTGGGCGAACTCCTCCACCGTACGGCGGAGTTCCTCGTGCTCTTCCGAGAGCCGGTGATCGAGGGGCATGACTAGGACTCCTTGTGGGAGAGCGCGCGAACGGTACGGGACGGGCTCGGGCGGCCCAGCTGGTCGGCCATCCAGCCGCTCGTGGCGGTCAGGGCGGCCAGGTCGACCCCGGTCTCGATGCCGAGGCCCTGAAGCATCCACACCAGGTCCTCGGTGGCGAGGTTCCCGGTGGCGGACTTGGCGTACGGGCAGCCGCCGAGGCCGCCGGCGGAGGCGTCGACGGTGGTGACGCCGTGCCGGAGTGCGGCGAGCGTGTTGGACAGCGCCTGCCCGTAGGTGTCGTGGAAGTGCACGGCGAGCCGGGAGGTGGGCACCCCGGCCTCGCCGAGCGCCGTGAGCAGCGCCTGGACGTGCCCCGGCGTGGCGACACCGATGGTGTCGCCGAGGCTCAGCTCGTCGCAGCCCATGTCGGCGAGCGCCTTCGTGACCCGGACGACCTGCTCGATCGGGACGGCGCCCTCCCAGGGGTCGCCGAAGCACATCGACAGATAGCCGCGGACGGTGAGGCCCGCCTCTATGGCCCGGGTGACGACCGGCCGGAACATCGCGAGCGCCTCGTCGACGGTCCGGTTGAGGTTGGCCCGGGCGAAGGACTCGGTGGCCGAGGCGAAGACGGCGACCTCGCGGGCGCCGAGATCGAGCGCCCGGTCGAGCCCGCGCTCGTTCGGCACGAGGACCGGAAGCCGCACCGGCAGTCCGCTGACCCGGGGGAACAGCTCCTCCGCGTCG
This sequence comes from Streptomyces sp. NPDC101191, assembly GCF_044767915.1. Classification (NCBI taxonomy): domain Bacteria; kingdom Bacillati; phylum Actinomycetota; class Actinomycetes; order Kitasatosporales; family Streptomycetaceae; genus Streptomyces; species Streptomyces sp. NPDC101191. Next base: position 5,622 of record NZ_JBIWOU010000012.1, on the reverse strand, counting down.
GCCAGTTGGGGCACCCACTTGGGGTGCACGAAGCTGGTCGCCTCGACCGTCGACAGGCCGGCGGCGGCGAGCCGCCGGATGAACTCGGCCTTCACGTCGGTCGGGACGGCGGTCTTCTCGTTCTGCAGCCCGTCGCGGGGCCCCACCTCGTGGATCCGGACCCGCGTCGGGAGCGTGGGGTCGGACACGGTCATCGGCAGGCCGTTCATGCCGCCGCCTCCTCGTCGCGCGGGGTCACCACGGCCAGGATCTGGTCCATGGCGACGGTCGTGCCGGGCGTGACGTCCAGCTCGGTGACGGTGCCGGCGTGCGGGGCGGAGATGACGTGTTCCATCTTCATCGCCTCGACGACCAGCAGGCTCTGTCCCGCCTCGACCTCGTCCCCGACGGCCACCTTCACGACCGTCACGGTCCCGGGCATGGGCGCGGCCAGCGTGTCGGCCCCGCCGTGCCGGGCGCCGCTGAGGGCGGCGGCCACCGCGTCGTGGTCCAGGACGTGCCAGGAGTCGCCGTCACGGCCGAGCCACAGCCCCTCCGGGGAGGTGGCCACGGTGAAGCGGTGCGTGACGCCGTCGACGGCGACCACCAGCGCGGAGCCGCCGGCCCCGCCGACCAGCGCCGCGGAGACGCCGCCGCCCTCGTCGCCGGGAACGGCCTCGCCGATCAGCAGTTCGGCGGACGCCGCCCCGCCGCGCACGCGGACCGTCACCGGCTCGTGGCCCGGCACCCGGAAGTCCAGCGCCGTCCAGGCGGGGGTGCCGCCCAGGCGCCAGCCCGTACGGGTGTCGAAGGGGTCCGACCAGGCGCCGCCGGACGCCGCCGCGGACGCCGGGAAGTGGCGCAGCAGCGCCGCCGCCGCGTACACCTCCCGCGGGACCGCACCGTCGACCAGGCTCTCCGCGTCCCGCTCCACCAGCCCCGTGTCCAGTTCGCCGCTGACGACGTCCGGGTGGGCCAGCAGACGGCGCAGGAAGCCCGCGTTGGTGGGGACGCCGAGGGTGACCGTGCCGGCCAGGGCCGCGCGGAGCTTGCGCAGGGCCGTCGGGCGGTCGGGGGCGTGGACGATGACCTTCGACAGCATCGGGTCGTAGAGGGACGAGACCTCCGTGCCCTCGGCGAGGCCCGAGTCCGTGCGGACCCCGGCGCCCTGGGGCTCGTCCAGCGCGAGGACCGTGCCGCCCGACGGCAGGAAGCCGCGCGCCGGGTCCTCCGCGCAGATCCGCGCCTCGATCGCCCAGCCGTCCAGCCGGACGTCCTCCTGGGCGAAGGACAGCGGCTCGCCCGCGGCGACCCGCAGCTGCCACTCCACCAGGTCCAGGCCGGTGATCAGCTCCGTCACCGGGTGCTCGACCTGCAGGCGGGTGTTCATCTCCATGAAGTAGTACGAGGACGGGTCGCCGCCCGGCACGATGAACTCGACCGTGCCCGCGCCGACATAGCCACAGGAGCGGGCCGCGTCCGCCGCCGCCGCGCCCATCGCCGCCCGGATCTCCGGGGTGAGCAGGACGCTCGGCGCCTCCTCGATGATCTTCTGGTGGCGGCGCTGCAGCGAGCACTCGCGCTCGCCCAGGTGCACCACGTTCCCGTGCGCGTCCGCCAGGACCTGGATCTCGATGTGCCGCGGCCGGTCGATCCACCGCTCCACGAGCAGCGTGTCGTCGCCGAACGAGGAGCGGGCCTCGCGCCGCGCCGCCGCGATCTCCTCCTCCAGGACGGCCAGGTCGCGCACCAGGCGCATGCCCTTGCCGCCGCCGCCCGCGCTCGGCTTGAGCAGCACGGGCGCGCCCAGCTCGCGGGCGGCGTCGACGATGTCGGGGTCGGCCGCGCCGGGGACGACGGGCACGCCCGCCGCCTGCACGGTCTGCTTCGCCCGGATCTTGTCGCCCATCAGCGAGATCGCCTCGGCGGACGGCCCGATGAAGACCAGGCCCGCCTCGGCGCAGGCCCGTGCGAAGCCGGCGTTCTCGGCGAGGAAGCCGTAGCCCGGGTGGACGGCCTGCGCGCCGGTGCGCCGGGCGGCGTCGAGCAGCGCGGGGACGGAGAGATACGACTCGGCGGCCGCCGGCGGCCCGATGCGTACCGCCGTGTCCGCCTCGCGCACGTGCCGGGCGTCGGCGTCCGCGTCGCTGTACACGGCCACCGAGCGGACGCCCATCTCCCGCAGGGTGCGGATGACCCGGACGGCGATCTCGCCCCGGTTGGCCACCAGGACGGTGTCGAACATGTGCTGCATCCTCTGGGTCCTCACATCCGGAAGACGCCGAACTGGGGGTCACCCAGGGGCGCGTTGGCACAGGCGGTCAGGGCGAGACCGAGCACCTGCCGGGTCTCCATCGGGTCGATGACCCCGTCGTCCCACAGCCGGGCCGTCGCGTAGTAGGCGCTGCCCTGCGTCTCGTACTGCGCGCGGATCGGGTCCTTGAAGGCCTCTTCCTCCTCGGCGCTCCACGCGTCGCCGAGCTGGTCGCGCTTGACCGTGGCGAGGACGGACGCGGCCTGCTCGCCGCCCATGACCGAGATCTTGGCGTTCGGCCACATCCACAGGAAGCGGGGGGAGTAGGCCCGGCCGCACATCGAGTAGTTGCCCGCGCCGTACGAGCCGCCGACGACGACCGTCAGCTTCGGCACGCGGGTGGTGGCCACGGCCGTCACCATCTTGGCGCCGTGCTTGGCGATGCCGCCGTGCTCGTACGCCTTGCCGACCATGAAGCCGGTGATGTTCTGCAGGAACAGCAGCGGGATGCCGCGCTGGTCGCACAGCTCGATGAAGTGCGCGCCCTTCTGGGCGGACTCGGCGAACAGGATGCCGTTGTTGGCGACGATGCCGACCGGGTGGCCGTGGATCCGGGCGAAGCCGGTGATCAGCGTCTGCCCGTACTCCGCCTTGAACTCCTGGAAGCGGGAGGCGTCGACGATCCGCGCGATCACCTCGCGCACGTCGTACGGGGTGCGGGAGTCGACCGGCACCGCGCCGTACAGGCCCGCCGGGTCGACCTTGGGCTCCTCGGCCGGCTCGACCGACCAGGGCAGCGGGCCGCGCTCGGGGAGCGTGGCGACGATGTTCCGGACGATCCGAAGGGCGTGGGCGTCGTCCTCGGCCAGGTGGTCGGTGACGCCGGAGATCCGCGAGTGGACCTCGCCGCCGCCGAGCTCCTCCGCGGTCACGACCTCACCGGTCGCCGCCTTCACCAGCGGCGGGCCGCCGAGGAAGATCGTGCCCTGGTTCCGGACGATCACGGCCTCGTCGCTCATCGCCGGGACGTACGCGCCGCCGGCCGTGCAGGAGCCGAGCACCGCGGCGATCTGCGGGATGCCGGCGCCCGACATGCGGGCCTGGTTGTAGAAGATCCGGCCGAAGTGCTCGCGGTCCGGGAAGACCTCGTCCTGCATCGGCAGGAAGGCGCCGCCGGAGTCGACCAGGTAGAGACAGGGGAGACGGTTCTCCAGCGCCACCTCCTGGGCGCGGAGGTGCTTCTTCACCGTCATCGGGTAGTACGTGCCGCCCTTGACGGTCGCGTCATTGGCGACGATCACGCACTCCCGGCCGGAGACCCGGCCGATGCCCGCGATCACGCCGGCCGCCGGGGCCTGGTCGCCGTACATCCCGTTGGCCGCCAGCGGGGCCAGCTCCAGGAAGGGCGAACCGGGGTCGAGCAGCGTGTCCACACGGTCGCGCGGCAGCAGCTTGCCGCGTGCGGTGTGCCGGGCGCGGGCCCGCTCGCCGCCGCCGAGGGCGGCCGCGGCGAGCTTGGCGCGCAGCGTCGCGGCGAGCTCGTGATGGGCCGCCTCGTTGGCCTGCCAGGCCGCCGAGGCGGGATCCGCCGCGCTCGTCAGCACAGGTGCCTGGTGCATCCGTCGAGCTCCCTTGCTCGGTCGGTCCACTCGGGTTAATGAGCGTTAACGTATGGCCTCAGGTTAACGAGCGCTAACCGCGTTGTCTAGAATCGAATCCATGACCACGACGCCGACCCCGACCGGCCGGACCGACGCCCCGACGCGACGCGAGCAGATCCTCAAAGAGGCCGCGCGTCTCTTCGCCGAGCGCGGCTTCCACGGCGTGGGCGTCGACGAGATAGGAGCCGCCGTCGGCATCAGCGGCCCCGGGCTCTACCGGCACTTCCCCGGCAAGGACGCGATGCTCGCCGAACTGCTCGTCGGCATCAGCGAGCGGCTGCTCGACGGCGGCCGGCTGCGGGTCGCCGAATCCGACGGCGACCCGCGCGCCCTCCTCCGCTCCCTCATCGACGGCCACATCGACTTCGCCCTCGACGACCGTCCGCTCATCACGCTCCACGACCGCGAGCTCGACCGCCTCAAGGACGAGGACCGCAAGCGGGTCCGGCAGCTCCAGCGCCAGTACGTCGAGCTCTGGGTCGCCGTCGTCCGCGACCTGTACCCGGCCGCCGGGGAGTACGAGGTGCGCGCCGCCGTCCACGCGGTCTTCGGACTCCTCAACTCCACCCCCCACCTCGGCGCCCCGCTGGGCCGCACCCGGATGGAGACCCTCCTGCGCGGCCTGGCCCACGGGGCCTTCGGCTCGCTGGGCGGCGGTGGGGGCGCCGCCTAGGAGGCCCGGCCCGGCGCCCGGCAGAATGGGCGCCATGCCGATACTCAGCCGCGCCGCCCTCGTCGAGCACCTCGTCCGGACCCGTATCGCCGGGGACGTCGCCACACCGCGCGACAACAACCTCAGCCACTACCGGAAGCTCGCCAACGGCGACCGGCACTACTGGCTCGGCCTGGAGCTCGGCGACCGGTGGACCGACGAGCAGGACGTGCTCGCCGTCATGGCCGAGCGGTGCGGGGTCGTCGACGACCCGGCGCACCGCACGGGACAGGACACCATCGACCCCGAACTCACCGTCGCCGCCCTCGACCGCATGGCCGCCCGGCTCGCCAAGGCCGCGGCCGCGAAGGAGCGCGTGCTGTTCGCGACCGGTCACCCCGGGTCTCTCATCGACGCGCACGGCCGGGTCGCCGGCGCGCTGCGGGCGCGCGGCTGCGACATCGTCCGGATCCCCGGCGGACTCACCGCCGACGAGGGGTACGTCGTGCAGTTCGCCGACGTCGCCGTCTTCGAGCGGGGCGCCAGCCTCTGGCACACGCACTCCCCGGAGCCGATGAACGCGATCCTCGACGGCCTGGAGGCGCTCGGCGAGCCCGCGCCGGACCTCGTGGTCGCCGACCACGGATGGGCGGGGCGCGCGGCGCAGCGGGGCGTGGACTCGGTGGGGTACGCGGACTGCAACGACCCGGCGCTGTTCCTCGCCGAGGCGGAGGGGACGATGCAGGTCACGGTCCCCCTCGACGACCACGTCCTGGACCCCCGCTCCTACGAACCCCTGACGGCCTACCTCCTGGACACCGCCGGCCTCCTCTCCTGACGGGCCCGGCCCGGGCGCTACCCTCGCCCGTCTGCCGTCTGCCGTCTGCCGTCTGCCGTCTGCCGTCTGCTGTCTGCCGCAGGCGCCGGCACCGCGGTGGGTGCTCCGACCTGTGGGGCGTCGCGTGGAAACCCCTCGTCGAGCGGGGGCCGGCGGCTCCGCGGGGGAGGGGGTGTCCGGACTGCGAGCTCCACTTCGCTTCGCTCGTGGAGGTCGCCGCCACGTCCGGACACCCCCT
>NZ_JBIWOU010000011.1:0-261883 GCF_044767915.1 Streptomyces sp. NPDC101191 | reverse complement strand
CCACCAAGCCCTCACCAACGCCCGCCTCACCCCCGACCACATCGACATCATCGAAGCCCACGGCACCGGCACCACCCTCGGCGACCCCATCGAGGCACAGGCGCTGCACCAGGCGTACGGCTCCCACCGCCCCAGCGACCGGCCCCTCTGGCTCGGCAGCCTCAAGAGCAACATCGGTCACACGCAGGCCGCGGCCGGTGTCGGCGGCATCATCAAGATGATCCAGGCACTGCACCACCGGCAGCTGCCCGCCACCCTCCACGCCGATGACCCGACGCCGCACATCGACTGGGACAGCACGCCTCTCACACTGATCACGCACACCCGGCCCTGGCCCGAAACCGGCGCCCCCCGCCGCGCCGCCGTCTCCTCCTTCGGCATCAGCGGCACCAACGCCCACGTCATCATCGAAGAGCCGCCCGCGCTCACCCACCCCACCGGCGACCACCCCGAGCCCGAGCCCGCGTCCGACGGCGTCACCTGGTTCCTCTCGGCGCGGACGGAGGAAGAGCTGGCCCGCGCGGCCGGGCGCCTCGCCGACCACGCCACCGCCCACCCCGCACTCACGGCGAGTGCCATCGGCGACGCCCTCGCCCGGCGTCGGCACCACCCCCACCGGGCCGTCCTGCACGCCACCGAGCGCGACGAACTCCTCGCCCAGGCCGGCGCCCTGGCCGCCCGCCGAACCCACCCGGGCCTCACCACCGGTCACACCACGGGCGGCAAGCTGGCCGTCCTCTTCACCGGTCAGGGAGCGCAGTACCCGGGCATGGGACGCGCGCTCGCCGCCGCACACCCCCGCTTCGGGGAACTCCTCGCCGACATCGCCGGCCGCTTCGACACCCACCTCGACCACCCGCTGACCGACGTGATGTGGGCCGAACCGGACACGGACCTGGCCGCCCTGCTGGACCACACCCAGTACACCCAGCCGGCACTCTTCGCTTTCGAGACCGCCCTCTTCGCATATCTCTCCGAGCGCGGTCTGGCTCCCGACTACCTCATGGGCCACTCCATCGGCGAGATCACCGCCGCCCACGTCGCCGGCACGCTGTCACTCGACGACGCCGTCACCCTCGTCACCACCCGCGCCCACCTCATGCAACAACTCCCCACCGACACCGGCATGCTCAGCGCCACCGCCGGAATCGACCAACTCCGCGACATCCTCGACCGCCACGCCGAGATCGACGTCGCCGGGCACAACTCACCCCGGCACACCACCCTCGCCGGCACCCGTCACGCCCTCGCCGCACTCGCCCAGGACCTGGACGCCGCAGGCATCACCCACCGCACCCTCACCGTCTCCGGCGCGTTCCACTCACGCCACCTCGACCCGCTCCTCCCCCAGCTGACGCAAGCCGCCCGACGCCTCACCCACCACGCCCCGACCATCCCGATCGTCACCAACACCACCGGGCAGATCGCCACCACCGAGCAGCTCACCGACCCGACCCACTGGGCCACCCAAGCCCGCACCGCCGTCCACTACCACCAGGGCATCACCACCCTCACCGAACTCGGCGTCACCACCTACCTCGAAATAGGACCCGACACCACCCTCACCCACCTCACCCGCACCACCCTGGCCGACGACACGGACGACACCGTCACCTGCATCGCCACCCAGAACCCGCGCGCGGGCCAGGCGGAAGCCTTCAGCGGCGCGCTGGCCACCCTCCGTACCACCACCTCCCGCGGCCTGGCCCGGGTCACCGCCCCGGCCACCGGCGCACCCCCCGTCCTGCTGCCCACGTACCCCTTCACCCGCACTCCCCTCTGGCTCGCCCCCCAGCCCCAGGCGTCGGCCCGGCACCTCGGCCTCAGTGGCACCGAGCACCCGCTCCTGGCCACGGCCACCGAACTGCCCGACGGTACGCACCTGTTCACCACCACGCTGAGCACGAGCGCCCACCCCTGGCTCGCGGACCACACCATCGCGGGGACGGTGCTCCTGCCTGGTACGGCCCTCCTGGAGCTGGCGCTCCACGCCGGCCTGCGGACGGGTTGCGAGGAGGTGGAGGAGCTGCTGTTCCAGGTACCGGTGGCGCTCTCCGGCGACCGGGAGAAGGTGCTGCACCTGCTGGCCGGTCCGGCCGACGACTCCGGTCGCCGACCGATCACGATCTACAGCCGGGACGCGGACGACGAGGGCTGGACCCGGAACGCCACCGGCACCCTGGCCGGCGTCTGACACCGGCCGGAAACGCCGAGGCCCGGCCTCCCTAGGGGGCCGGGCCTCTCGTTCGGCGACCGGGGCGTCAGACCGGCGTGGGCGCGGTGTCCGCGAACCTGTCCGCACCGAAGGGGCGGGCGATGTCGGGGAGGCGGCCCGTGACGACGGCCTCGGCCATCGCCTCGGCGGTGGCCGGGGTCAGCTGGACGCCCACGCGGTGGTGGCCGGTGGCCAGCAGGACGTCCTCGCGGGAGGTGGGGCCGAGGATCGGCTGACCGTCCGGTGATCCCGGGCGGAGGGCCGCGGCGGCGCCGGCGAAGTGCATGCGGGACGCGGCCGGCAGCACCCGGCGTACGCGTTCCAGGAGGTCCGCCACGCCTTCCGCACGTACCTGCTCGTCGTATCCGGCATCCTCGTACGTGGCGCCGACGGCGAGTTCGCCGTCGGCCCGCGGTGCGATGTAGACGGCGCGGTCCTCGTAGCCGCAGCGGACGGTGTGGTGGACGGGTGTGTCGCCGCGCAGGCGTATCACCTGGCCCTTGTAGGGCTTGATCTCGGGGACCAGTCCCTCGGGGAGGCCGGGGAGCAGGTGGGTCCAGGGGCCCGCGGCGAGGACGAGCCGGTCGGCGTGCAGGACGGTGCCGTCGCCGAGCCGGACCGCGGGGGTGCCGGTGTCGAGGAGGAGCTCCGTGGCGCGTTCGCGGACGAGGCGGCCGCCCGCGTGCCGGATTGCCGCGGTGAGGGCGCGGGTGAGGGAGCGGGGGTCGACGGAGCCGTCGTCGGGCGACAGCATGCCTACGTGGGCCTCGCCGGCGAGGTGGGGTTCGAGGCGGCGGCAGTCGTCCGGGGTGAGCATCTCGTAGCGGACGCCGGCGTCGTCGGCCATCTTCCGCAGCCGGTCGAGGCCCTCGGCGGCCCGGGCGTCGTAGGCGACGTCGAGGATGCCGTTGCGCAGGTATCCGACGGGGGTTCCGGCGGCCCGGGCGAGCTCGGTGGCGAACGAGGGGTAGAGGGCGCGGGAGTGCAGGACGAGCCGGGCGAACTCGGGCCGGCCGAGGAGCATGTCCCCGGAGGGCGGGAGCAGTCCGGCGGCGACGCCCGACGCCTTGGTGCCGGGCTCGGGGTCGATGACGGTGACGTCGGTCCCGCGTTGGGCGCAGCGCCAGGCGGTCGCCAGTCCGATGACGCCGCCGCCGACGATGATGACGCGCATGGGTCCTCCTCCGCTCCGCGCGGGGCGCGGAGGGTGGAACCCTGAGCGCCGCGCGGCGGAGCACTCGGTCTGCTCCGCCGGGCGGAGCGGTCAGTCCTGCCGGGTCTGGGTGAGCCGCAGCAGGTGGGTGGCCAGGGCGGCCGGGGTGCGGTGGTCGAACAGGAGCGTGGCGGGCAGCCGCAGTCCCGTCAGGGCGGCCAGGCGGCGGTTGAGGTCCACGGTGGTCAGTGAGTCGAAGCCGATGGCGGAGAACTCGGCGCCGGGTTCGACGGCGTCGGGGCCGGTGAGGGCGAGGACGCCGGCGACCTCGGTGCGGATGAGCTGCTGGAGGGCCTCGGTGCGGTCGGCCTCGGGGAGCCCGGCGAGGGTACGGCGCAGTTCGGTGGCGTCGGCCCGGGTGGTCTGCCGGGTGGGGCGCGCTGGGTCGTGGCGCCGGGGCGGGCACAGGTCGCGGAAGACGTCGGGGATCTGCGGGGAGTGGTCGCGCAGGGCCGGTTCGTGGAGCTGGACGGGGACGAGGACGGCGTCGTCGCGGCCGAGGGCGGCGTCGAAGAGGGCGAGTCCGTCGGACACCCGCAGGGCGGAGATGCCCGCGCGTTCCATGCGCTTGAGGTCGGCGGCGGCGAGCTGCTCGCCCATGCCGGCTTCGTCCCACAGCCCCCAGGCGAGGGAGACGGCGTGCAGGCCGTGGGAGCGGCGGTGCTGGGCGAGGGCGTCGACGAAGGTGTTGGCGGCCGCGTAGTTGGCCTGGCCGGCGCCGCCGACGATGCCGCTCACCGAGGAGAAGAGGACGAGTTCGCAGGTGTCGGGAAGGGTCTGGCAGACCTGGTGCAGGGCGAGCGCGGCGTCGACCTTGGGGCGCATGACCCGGGCGAGGCGGTGCGGCGTCAGGGTGCCGACGGCGCCGTCGTCGGTGACGCCCGCGGCGTGGATCAGGGTGGTGACGGGGTGCTCGGCGGGGAGGCCGGCGAGCACCTGGGTGAGCGCGGAGGCGTCGGCGACGTCGCAGGCCGCGACGGTGGCGTGGGCGCCGAGGGCGCCGAGCTCCGCGACGAGGCGGCGGGCGGCGGGGGCGTCCGGGCCGGAGCGGCTGAGCAGCAGCAGGCGTTCGACGTGGTGACGCTCGACGAGGTGGCGGGCGAGGACGCTGCCGAGGGCGCCGGTGCCGCCGGTCAGGACGACGGTGCCGTGGGAGCGTGCGGTACGGCGCGGGCGGGCGGTGTCGTCGGGTCGGGAGCGTTGCAGCCGGAGGCTCAGCAGACTGCCGTGGCGGACGGCCAGTTGGGGGTGGACGGCGTCGGGGCCGGTGAGGGCGGAGACGGCGGACACGAGGGCGCGGCGTGAGCCGTCGGCCTCGTCGATGTCGACGAGTGCGAAGCGGCCCGGCTGTTCGGCCTGGCTGCTGCGGACGAGTCCCCAGACGACGGAGGCGGCGAGGCTGGTGATGTTCTCGCCCGGTTCGCAGGACTGGGCCTGCTGGGTGACGAAGACGAGGCGGGAGTCGGCGAGCCGGTCGTCGGTGAGCCATTCCTGGACCAGGGCGAGGCAGCGCTGGGCCTCGGCGCGTGCGTCGTCGGCGTCGTCCGTGCCGTCGGCGCAGCTGACGAGGACGACGGAGGGCACGGGGGCGCCGCGGCGCAGTGCCGTGTCCATGGTGGGCAGCGAGCTGTAGTACTCGAAGGGCTTTCCGGTGGCCTTGAGTTCGCCGGTGATGCCGAGGTGGTCGGTGCCGAGGAAGGCCCAGGGCTCGTCGGCCGCGGGGCGGGCGGGCAGCTCGGCGAGGGGCCGCCATTCGGGGCGCAGGAGGACGCCGGAGGCGCCGTTGCCGCGCAGTTGTTCGCGGCTGACGGGGCGCACCAGGAGGGAGCGGGCGCACAGGACCGGCCGGTCGTCGGTGTCGGTGGCGGTCAGGGCGAGGTCGTCGCCCTCGGTGGGGGTGATGCGGATGCGCAGGGCGGTGGCGCCGGGGCGGTGCACGCGGACGCCCCGCCAGGCGAAGGGCAGGTAGGTGGCGTCGTCGTCCCGGTCGAGGAAGGGGATGCTCGCCGCGTGGAGTGCGGCGTCGAGCAGCGCCGGATGCATGAGGAGGCCGGTGGCGGGCGGGGCCGGGGCGTCGAGCGGGACCTCGGCGTACACCTCGGTGCCGTGGCGCCAGGCGGCGCGGAGCAGGCGGAAGGCGGGGCCGTAGTCCATGCCGCGGGCGGTGAGCCGCTCGTAGAGGTCGGGGATGTCGACGGGTTCGCTGTCGGCGGGCGGCCAGGGCCGCGGTGCGGCGGTGGGGGCGGCGTCGGCGGGCTCGGTGCCGTGCCCGGGGTGCGCGCACCGGTGGCCGGTGGCGGCGGTGCCGCCGGGGACGGTGTCGCCGGGGCGGGGTTCCAGGACGGTCATGGGCTTCCTTCGTGGCATGGGGGACCCGGGGGTGCCGTGCGAGTCGGGGCCGGAGCGGTGCCCGGGATCAGCCCTGCAGGGGCGGCGGGTTGGTGATCGCCGCGGTGACGTTGCCCTTGGAGTCGCCGCCGTGCTCGTCGTAGTAGCGGCAGGCGGTCTTGACGACGACGAGGGCGTCGCGGATGTCGTTGGCGTCCCAGGCGACGATGTCGAGGATCTCCATGGAGCCCTGGAAGAACCGGCCGCGCATGGGCACGCGGAAGGAGCTGGAGAAGTCGGTGATGAGGATGTCGCCGAGCTGGCGGTGCCAGAAGTCGTCCATGCCCCACTGGTTGAACGGTTCGGTGAGGGCGTCCTGGACGGACTTGGCGATGAGGTAGTAGGCCATCTGGTTGTAGCAGATGTTGAACTCGACCGAGTTGAAGTGCCCGGTGTCGTCGATGTAGCACGACTCGGGGATCTCGAAGGTGCACTCGGCCGCGAGCCGGCCGCCGTCGTTCGGGTTGCCGTCGACGATCACGTCGGCGGTCTTGAGGTACTCGCACCGCTTGGCCCGGTAGGGGGTGAGCACCCGGTGGAGCAGGGCTTCGTCGGTGGGCAGGCGGCGGGCCGTGGGGCCGTCGGCGCGCTCCGCGGGTCGCGGCAGGAGGGTCGTCATGACTCGTTTCTCCAGCTCGTACGGTGAGGGGTCGGGCGGGATCGGGCCGGTCAGCTGCTGCGGTTGCGCTGTGCGGCGAGCAGCAGTTCCTCGACGCTCATGGTCTGCAGCGCGGCGGCGGGGGTGCGGGTCTCCGCGGCGGACGCGTCGGGTGTACCGGCGTCCGGAGTCCCGGCTTCGGACGCACCGGTCCCGGGCGTGCCGGTCTCCGGGGTGCCGGCGTTCCCGGGGCCCAGGGCGAGGAGGGCGTCGAGGAGTCCGGCGGTGCGGAGGGCCGACAGCGGGATGGCGGAGATCACGGCTCGCAGGGCGTCGTCGGCGTGCTCGGCGGCCAGGGCCTCGATGTCCGGGGCGAGTTCGTCGAGCAGGAAGCCGGCGAGGTCGGCGGGGGTCGGGTAGTCGAAGGTCATGGTGGCGGGCAGCCGGGTCCCGATGGCCGCGCTGAGGCCGTTGCGCAGTTCGATCGCGGCGAGGGAGTCCATGCCGAAGGCGGTGAACGGCGTGTCGGGGTCGATGGCCGCCGGGTCGTCGTGCCGGACGTGCGCGACGTGCTGCCGTACGAGGTCCAGGACGAGGGTCGGCCGCCGCTCGGGGTCGGCGGCGGCGAGCCGCCGGGCGATCGGTTCGTCGGCCGGGGCCGGGGCGGGGCTGCCCGCGCCGTCGCCGGGGCGGGCCGGCGGCGCGACGAGGTCCTTGAGCAGGGCCGGCAGCCGGTCGTATCCGGCCCGCAGGGCGGCGAGGTTGAGCCGGAGCGGGACGAGCAGCGCGTCGGGCCGGGCCAGCGCGTCGTCGAGCATGGCCAGGCCCTCGTCGGTGGGCAGGGCGGCGCTGCCGGCGAGCTCGAGTCGGATGAGATCGGCGGCGGACAGGGCGCCGCCCATGCCGTCCGCCTCCGCCCACAGACCCCAGGCGAGGGACTGGCCGGGCAGCCCGGCCTCCTGCCGGTGGGCGGCGAGCGCGTCGAGGAAGGTGTTGGCCGCGGCGTAGTTGGCCTGGCCCGCTCCGGACACGAGTCCGCTGGCGGATGAGTAGAGGACGAAGTGGGTGAGGGGGTGGTGGCGGGTGAGGTCGTGGAGGTGCCAGGCGGCGTCGGCCTTGGCGTGGAGGACGGGGTGGGTGCGGTCGGGGGTGAGGTCGGTGAGGAGGGCGTCGTCGAGGGTGCCGGCGAGGTGGAAGACGGCGGTGAGGGGGTGTTCGGGGGTGATGGTGTCGAGGAGGTGGGCGGTGGTGTCGCGGTCCGCGAGGTCGGCGGCGGCGATGCGGACGGTGGCGCCGAGGGCTTGGAGGTCGGTGGTGAGGCTGTCGGCTCCGTCGGCTGCGGGGCCGCGGCGGCTGGCGAGGAGCAGGTGTCGGACGCCGTGCCGGGTGACGAGATGGCGGGCGAGCATCGCACCGAGACCACCCGTCCCACCCGTGACCAGGACCGTGCCCTCGGGGTCGAACGGCTTCGGGTCCGGCGCGGGGTCGGTCACCGGGGCCAGCCGGGGCACGGAGCACCGGCCGCCGCGGACGCGCACCTCGAACGCGCCGGAGGCGGCGGCCGCGGGCACGGCGGCGTACGAGGCGGGGTCGGTGTCGACGTCGATCAGGCCGAGACGTCCGGGGTGTTCGGCCTCGGCGGCGCGCACCAGGCCGGCGACGGGGCCGGCCGCGAGGCCGCCGGTCACGACGACCAGTCGGCTGCCGGTGAGGGAGGGCGCGGCGAGGAACCGCTGGACCTCCTCCAGCACGCGGGCGGTGACGGCGTGGAGGGACTCCGGCAGGTCGGTGTCGTCCGTCGGGCAGCCGAGCAGCAGCAGTGCGGGCGGGGGGCCGGGGGCGTCCGTGAGCGAGGCGATGTCGGGGGTGGCGGGGACGGCGAGTCCGAAGCCGGCCTCGGGCGGGCCGACCACGGCCCATCCGCCGCCGTCGGCGGGGAGGTCCAGGCGCGTGTGGTCCACGCGGTACAGCGGGCTGCGCCGGGCCTCGGCGAGCTGCTGTTCGCTGACCGGGCGGCCGCGTACGGACCGCACGGTGGCGACGGGCGCGCCGTCGGTGTCGTAGAGGCGCAGCGAGCTGTGTTCGGCGCCGGTGGGGCGGTGGAGGTGGGCGCGGACCGCGGCGCTGCCGGGGCGGCGGACGTGGACGCCTTCCCAGGCGAAGGGGATCAGGGTCTCGCCGGTCCGCCGGTCGCCCAGTGATTCGACGTGCAGGGCCGCGTCGAGGAGGGCGGGGTGGAGGCGGTGGCGTCCGGCGTCGGCAGCGGCCTCCGGCAGTGCCACCTCGGCGTACAGGTCCTCCCCGTCGGACCAGGCGGCGCGCAGGCCCTGGAAGAGCGGGCCGTAGTGGTAGCCCTGTGCGGCGAGGCGGGCGTAGGCGTCGGTGACGTCGAGGGCCGTGGCGCCCGGCGGCGGCCAGGCGGCCGGAGCCGCGTCCGGGGTCTCGGGCGCCGCGGCGAGGGTGCCGCCGGCGTGCCGGGTCCAGGTCGTCCGCCCGTCGGGTCGGGAGTGGACGGTCACGGTCCGGGAGCCCGCGGCGTCGGGTTCGCCGACGACGACGTGGACGGTGACCGATCCGTCGGCGGGCACGATCAGCGGGGCTTCCAGGGTCAGTTCCTCGACCGTCGGCGCGCCCGTCTCCTCGCCTGCGGCGAGGGCGAGTTCGACGAAACCGGTGCCGGGCAGGAGGGTGACGCCGTGGACGGCGTGGTCGGCGAGCCAGGGGTGCTGTCCGGCGCCGAGGCGGCCGGTGAGGACGGTCCGGCCGGTGCCGGGGTCGGGCACTGCGGCGGTGAGCAGCGGGTGGGTGAGGGCGTCCAGGCCGGCGCCGGTGACGTCGTGGGCCGCGGTGCCGGCGTCGATCCAGAAGCGGCGGCGCTGGAAGGCGTAGGTGGGCAGGACGAGTTCGGGGTCGTCGGGCGCGTCGGCGAGGACGGCGGCCCAGTCGGGCTCGATCCCGGCGGTGAAGGCGCGCGCGAGGCCGGTGGCCAGTTCGCCGGCCTCGTCGCGGCCGGCACGCTGCAGGTGCACGAAGGCCGTGCCCTCGGCGTCGGCGAGCGTCTCGCGGGCCAGTGCGGTCAGGGTGGCGTCGGGGCCGATCTCGACGAAACGGGTGACGCCGCTGTCGTGGAGGGCGGTGACGCCGTCGGCGAAGCGGACGGCGCGCCGGACGTGCTCGACCCAGTACGCGGGGTCGGTGAGTTCGCCGGGGCCGGCCGGGCGGCCGGTGACGTCGGAGACGACGGTGAGTTCGGGTTCGCGGTAGTCGACGCTCGCTGCCACCTGGGCGAAGTCGGCGAGCATCGGCTCCATCATCCGGGAGTGGAAGGCGTGGGAGACGGTGAGCCGCTTGTGCCGTACGCCGTCCTCGGCGGCCCGTTCGGCGGCCTGGCGGACGGCCGGTCCGGGGCCGGAGACGACCACGGAGGTGGGCGTGTTGACCGCGGCGAGGTCCAGACCGAGGTCCTTCGTCAGCCGTGCGGCGTGCTCCTCGGTGGTGTTGAGGGCGAGCATGGCGCCGCCGGGCAGTGCCTGCATGAGGCGCCCCCGTGCCGTGACCAGGCGGGCCGCCGCGTCGAGGTCCAGGACGCCGGCGACGTGGGCGGCGGCCAGGGCGCCGACGGAGTGCCCGAGTACGGCGTCGGGGCGCAGCCCCCAGTGCCGCAGCGCGCCGGCGAGGCCGGCCTGGACGGCGAACAGGGCGGGCTGCGTCCATGCCGTACGGTCCAGGTCGCCGCTGCCGCCGGTGTCCCACAGGACGTCGCGCAGCGGGGATTCGAGGTGCCGGTCGAGGGCGGCGCAGGCGGCGTCGAACGCCTCGCGGAAGGGCGGGCAGTGGGCGTGCAGCCCGCGGCCCATGCCGGCCCACTGGGAGCCCTGGCCGGTGAACAGCCAGCCGACCCGTCCGGTCCGGCTGCGGCCGGTCACGGCGGCCCGGCCGGCCGCGATCTCCGCTATTCCGGCGAGGAGTTCGGCGGGTGTGGTGCCGACGGCGACGGCACGGTGGGGCTGGGCGTTGCGGCCGAGGGCGAGTTTGCGGGCGACCGCGCCCGTCACGACGGCCGGGTCGCCGTCGAGTGCGGCGTGCAGCCGGGCGGCCTGGTCGCGCAGTGCCTGCTCGCTGTGTCCGGACAGCGGCCAGCAGACCGGTGCGGCCGGGGTGTCGGCGGTGGCCGGTGCGGGCGGCGGCTCCGCGGCCTCCAGGATCACGTGGGCGTTGGTGCCGCTGACGCCGAAGGACGACACGGCGGCGCGGCGGGGGCGCCCGACCCGCGGCCAGCTTCGGGAGGTGGTGAGCAGTTCGACGCTGCCGGCGGTCCAGTCGACCTGGGTCGACGGGGTGTCGACGTGCAGGGTGGCGGGCAAGACGCCGGCGCGCATGGCGAGGATCATCTTCATGACGCCGGCGACGCCCGCGGCCGCCTGGGCGTGCCCGATGTTGGACTTGATCGAGCCGAGGTAGAGGGGGTCGCCGGGGCGGTCCTGGCCGTAGGTGGCGAGCAGCGCCTGGGCTTCGATGGGGTCGCCGAGCCGGGTGCCGGTGCCGTGGCCCTCGACGGCGTCGACGTCGGCGGGGCGGAGTCCGGCGGCGGCCAGGGCCTGCTGGATGACCCGCTGCTGGGAGGGTCCGTTGGGGGCGGTGAGGCCGTTGGAGGCGCCGTCCTGGTTGACGGCGGAGCCGCGGACGACGGCCAGCACCGGGTGGTTGTTGCGGCGGGCGTCGGAGAGGCGCTCCAGGAGGAGCATGCCCGCGCCCTCACCCCAGCCGGTGCCGTCGGCGGCGTCGGCGAAGGACTTGCAGCGCCCGTCGACGGCGAGGCCGCGCTGGAGGCTGAAGTCGGTGAAGGTCTCGGGGGTCGCCATCACGGTGACGCCGCCGGCCAGGGCGAGGGTGCACTCGCCGCGGCGCAGCGCCTGTATCGCCCAGTGCAGGGCGACCAGGGAGGAGGAGCAGGCGGTGTCGACGGAGACGGCGGGCCCTTCGAGGCCGAGGACGTAGGAGACCCGGCCGGAGGCGACGCTGGCGGAGCTGCCGTTGGTCAGGTAGGGGGCGAGGTCGTCGGGGACGTCCCGCAGCCGGCTGGCCCAGTCGTGGTACATGACGCCGGCGAAGACACCGGTGCGGCTTCCGTGCAGGCTGCCGGGGTCGATGCCGGCGCGCTCCACGGCCTCCCAGGAGGTCTCCAGGAGCAGCCGCTGCTGCGGGTCGACGGCGACGGCCTCGCGGGGGCTGATGCCGAAGAAGTCGGCGTCGAAGTCGGCGGCGTCGTGGAGGAAGCCGCCCTCCCGGACGTAGGTCCTGCCGGTGCGGCCGACCTCGGGGTCGTACAGGTCGGCCGTGTTCCAGCCGCGGTTGACGGGGAACGGCGAGATGCCGTCGACGCCGTGGGCGACGAGCTGCCACAGCTCCTCGGGGGTGGACACGCCGCCGGGGTAGCGGCAGGCCATGCCGACGACGGCGATCGGGTCGTCGTCGAGCGGTGCGGACGTCTCCTCGGCGGTCTCCTCGGTGCCCGTCGGGGCCAGCAGGGCGAGCACGTGGTCGGCCAGGGCCGCCGGGGTCGGGTAGTCGAAGATCAGGGAGGACGGCAGGCGCAGTCCGGTGGACGCGCCTAGGGCGTTGCGCAGTTCGATGGCGCCGAGCGAGTCGAAGCCGACCTCGCTGAAGGGACGACGGGGGTCGATCGCGCCGCCGTGCTCGTGTCCGAGGACGGCGGCCGCGTGCCGGGTGACCAGGTCCAGGACGAGGGGGCGGCGGTCCCGCTCGGTGAGGGCGGCGAGGCGGCGGGCGAGTTCACCGTCCGCGGAGCCGGCCGCCCGGGCCGCCGTACGCGGACGGCGCGGGAGGAGCGTGCCGAGCACGGACGGCAGGGGGCCGGTGCGGGCCCGCAGGGCGGGCAGGTCGAGCTGGACCGGCAGCACCACCGGCACGTCGCGGGTGAGCGCGTCGTCGAACAGGGCGAGGCTCTGCTCGGCGGTGAGCGGGGTCACGCCGGAG
Source organism: Streptomyces sp. NPDC101191 (assembly GCF_044767915.1). Lineage (NCBI taxonomy): Bacteria > Bacillati > Actinomycetota > Actinomycetes > Kitasatosporales > Streptomycetaceae > Streptomyces > Streptomyces sp. NPDC101191. The sequence goes on along the minus strand of NZ_JBIWOU010000011.1, from coordinate 249,472 downwards.
CGCCGGGAGCGGCGCAGGGTGACCTCGTCGAGGCGGCCGCCCATGCCCTCGTCGCCGTCCCACAGGGCCCAGGCCAGGGAGGTGGCGGGCAGGCCGAGGGTCCGGCGGTGTTCGGCCAGCCGGTCGAGGAAGGCGTTGGCGGCCGCGTAGTTGGCCTGGCCGGCCGCGTCCATGGTGGCGGCGGCCGAGGAGAACAGGACGAAGGCGCCCAGGTCGGAGTCGCGGGTGAGTTCGTGCAGGTGCCAGGCGCCGTCGACCTTGGCCGCGAAGACGCTGTCCACCTGTGCGGCGCCGAGGGTGGTGACGGCGCCGTCGGCGACGACGCCGGCCGTGTGCACGACGCCGGTCAGCGGCCGGCCCGGGTCGATGCCGGCGAGCAGCCGGGCCACGGCCTCGCGGTCGCCGACGTCGCAGGCCTCGACGCGTACGGCCGCTCCGGCCGTACGCAGTTCCTCGGCGAACTCGGCGGCGCCGGGGGCGCGTTCGCCGGAGCGGCTGGTCAGGATCAGGGAGCGGACGCCGTGCCGGGCGACCAGGTGGCGGGCCACGCGGCGGCCGAGGCCGCCGGTGCCGCCGGTGATCAGCACCGTGCCGTCGGTCCAGGGTGCGGCGGCGGCGTCGGCGGCGTCGGCGGCGGTATCGGCGTCAGCGTCAGCGGCGGCGTCGGCGGCGGCGGCGGCGGCGGTATCGGCGTCGGCGTCGGCATCGGCATCGGCATCGGCATCGGCCAGGCGGGTAAGCCGGGCCGCGTGCGGTTCCCCGTCGCGGACGGCCAGCTGGTCCTCGCCCCGGTCGGGATCGAGTGCGGCGGCGAGCGCGGCGAGCAACTGCGCCGGTTCGGCGCCGGGTTCGGTGTCCAGGAGGAGGAACCGTCCGGGGTGTTCGGCCTGGGCCGCGCGGACCAGGCCCCACACGGGGGCGGCGGCCAGTCCGCGCACGGAGCCGGCGCCGGCGGCGACGGCGTTCTGGGTGACGAAGGCCAGCCGGAGCGGGCCCAGGTCGGCGTCGAGCGCCTCCTGCAGCAGGGCGAGCACGTCGAGGGTGGCGGCGCGCGCGGCCGTCGGGGTGGCGTCCTCACCGGTGCCGACGAACACCACGGCGGCGTCGGGCGCCTCGGCCCCCTCGGCGAGGGCCGCCCGCAGCGCGGCGAGATCGGTGTGGGGCTCGCCGGGCAGGAGCACGGCCGGGGAGCCGAGCAGCGCCAGCCGGGGCGTGCCCGTACCGGCGGCGATCCGCTCCCAGCGCACCTCGTAGAGCGGGCGCTGGGGGCGGGCGGCGCCCAGCGGGCGTTCCACGACGGTCTCGACCGTGGCGACGGGGTCGCCGGCGGCGTCGGTCAGCTCGGCGTGCAGGCCGCCGGAGGCGCGCTCCAGCCGGACGCGCAGCGAGGTGGCTCCGGGGGCGTGGACGGTGACGCCGTCGAGGGAGAAGGGGATGCGGGTGCCGCCCGCGTCGGGGGCGGGCAGGAAGTCGGCGGCGTGGAAGGCCGAGTCCAGCAGGGCGGGGTGCACGAGGAACCGCTCGGCCCCGGCCCGCGTGGTCTCGTCGAGCGCCACCTCCGCGAGGACCTGGTCGCCCAGCCGCCACGCGGCCCGCAGATTGCGGAAGGCCGGGCCGAAGCCGTAACCCGCCTCGGCGCGGTCGGCGTAGAAGGCGTCGAGGTCGAGGGGTTCCGCACCGGGCGGCGGCCAGTCCTCGGAGGTGCCGTCCGGCACACGCGGCCCGGCGGACGCGCCGTTCGCCGCGGACGCGCCGTTCGCCGCGGGCGCGCCGTTCGCCGCGGATGCGCCGTTCGCCGCGGGCGCGCCCGGACCGGCCGAGACGGTGGCGCGGGCATGGGTCACCCAGCTCCCGGCGGCGGGGTCCAGGCACGAGACCCGGACCTCGCGCCGCCCGTCGGGGCCGGGTGCGGCGACCCGGACCTGCACCGGTACGGACGCGTCATCGGACAGCGTCAGCGGGGCCTGGACGAGGAGTTCGTCGACCCGCGGGCAGTCGACGGCGAGTCCGGCCCGCAGCACCAGCTCCAGCCAGCCGGTGCTGGGCAGGATGCGGTCCCCGGCGATGACGTGGTCGCGCAGCCACGGCTGGGTGCGTGCCGGGAGGAGGCCCGTCAGCAGGGTGCCGTCGCCGTCGGCGAGGGAGATCTCGGCGGTGAGCAGCGGGTGGTGCAGCGGCGTGAGTCCGGCCCCGGCGACGTCGGGCGTGGTCGGGAGGTCCAGCCAGTAACGGCGCCGCTGGAAGGCGTAGGTGGGCAGGGGGACGGCCCGGGCGCCGGGGAACAGGGCGGCGCCGCTGACGGTCGCGCCGCGCACCCAGGCCGCGCCGACCGCGTCGAGCAGGTCGCTCTCCTCGTCGCGTCCGGCGCGCAGGGTGGCCAGGGCGGCGACGTCGTCCGCGGTGTCGGGCAGGCAGCCGGGGGTCAGCGCGGTCAGGACGGCGTCGGGGCCGATCTCCAGGAAGGTGGTCGCGCCGGCGTCGTGGAGGTGGCGCACGGCGTCGGCGAAGCGCACGGTGCCGCGGATGTGCCGTACCCAGTGGTCGGCGTCCGGGGCGGCCGGCGCGCCGGTCAGGGTGGAGACGAGCGGGATGCCGGGCTCGGCGTGGGTCATCGCCTCGGCGACGCGCCGGAACTCGTCGAGCATCGGCTCCATCAGGGGCGAGTGGAAGGCGTGCGAGACGCGCAGTCGCCGGGTGCGGCGGCCCCGGTCGGTGAAGTGGCGTTCGATGCGGTCCACTTCGTCCTCGGCGCCGGAGACGACGACGGACGTCGGTCCGTTGACGGCGGCGACGGACACGGTGTCGCCGAGCAGCGGCAGCACCTCGTCCTCGCTCGCGGCCACGGCGCTCATGGCTCCGCCGGCCGGGAGTTCCTGCATCAGCCGGCCGCGCGCGACGGCCAGCATCGCGGCGTCGGGCAGCGAGAGCGTTCCCGCGACGTGGGCGGCGGCCAGTTCGCCGATGGAGTGGCCGGCGACGAAGTCGGGGCGCAGTCCCCACGATTCGACGAGTCGGTAGAGCGCGACCTCCAGGGCGAACAGGGCGGGCTGGGCGTACTCGGTGGTGTCGAGGAGTGCCGCCTCCGGTGTGCCCTCGGCCGCGAACACGACGTCGGCGAGCGGCCGGTCGAGGAGCAGGTCCAGGTGGTCGGCGACGACGTCGAAGTGGTGGGCGAACAGCGGGTGGCGCTCGTGGAGCCGACGGCCCATGCCCAGGCGCTGGGAGCCCTGGCCGGTGAAGAGGACGGCGAGGGAGCCGTCGGCGACGCGGCCGGTGGGCCGCTCCCCCGCGGCGAGCGCGGCGAGCCGTACGCGGGCCTGGTCGGCGTCGTCGGCGAGCACCACCGCCCGGTGGTCGTGGGCGGCGCGGGTGGTGGCGAGGGAGTAGGCGACGTCGCGGAGGTCGGTGTCCTCCGCGTGCGGCCCGGTGAGCCGCTCGGCGAGGCGGGCGGCCTGGGCGCGCAGCGCCGCCTCGCCGCGGGCGCTGAGCAGCAGGGGGGTGGGGCGCGGGGCGCCCGGGTGCGCGGGCGGGGCCGGGTGCGCAGGCGGGGCCGGCTGGGCGGGCGGCTCCTCCAGGACGACGTGCGCGTTGGTGCCGCTGGCGCCGAAGGAGGACACGCCGGCCCGGCGCGGGCGGTCCTCGCGCGGCTCCCACGGCCGGGACGTCGTGGTGAGCCGTACGGTGCCGGCCGACCAGTCCACGTGCGGGGTCGGGTTCTCGGCGTGCAGGGTGGCGGGCAGCACGCCGTGCCGCATCGCCATCGCCGTCTTGATCACGCCCGCGACGCCCGCGGCCGCGCCGGTGTGCCCGATGTTGGACTTCACGGAGCCCAGCCACAGGGGTTCCTCGGCCGAGTGGTCGCGTCCGTAGGTGTCGAGGATCGCGCGGGCCTCGATGGGGTCGCCGAGCCGGGTGCCGGTGCCGTGCGCCTCGACGGTGTCGACCTGGTCGCCGGTGAGCCCGGCGTCGGCGAGGGCCTGCCGGATGACCTTCTTCTGCGCCTGGCCGCTGGGGGCGGTGAGGCCGTTGCTGGCGCCGTCCTGGTTGATGGCGGTGCCGCGCACCACGGCGAGGACGGGGTGGCCCGCCTTGACGGCGTCGTCGAGCCGTTCCAGGACGAGCATGCCGGAGCCCTCGGCGAAGGCGGTGCCGTCGGCCTCGGCGGCGAAGGCCTTGCAGCGGCCGTCGGCGGCCAGGCCGCGCTGTCTGCTGAAGGTGGTGAACGTGCCGGGGCTGGAGATGACGGCGACGCCGCCCGCCAGGGCCAGGCCGCACTCGCCGCGGCGCAGCGCCTGCACGGCGAGGTGCAGGGCGGTGAGGGATCCCGAGCAGGCGGTGTCGACCGTGAGGGTCGGGCCTTCCAGGCCCAGGGTGTAGGCGACGCGCCCGGAGACGACGCTGGGCAGGTTGCCGAGGAGCAGGTGGGCGTCGACACCGTCGGGGGCCTCGTGGGTGCGGGGGCCGTACTCGTGCGGTTCGACGCCGACGAACACGCCGGAGCGGCTGCCGCGCAGCGTCGTCGGGTCGATGCGGGCGTGCTCCAGCGCCTCCCACGCGGTCTCCAGGACGAGACGCTGCTGCGGGTCCATGGCGACGGCCTCCTTCGGCCCGATGCCGAAGAACTCCGCGTCGAAGTCGCCCGCGTCGGGCAGGAATCCGCCTTTGCGGACGTAGCTGCTGCGGGGCGCGTCCGGGTCGGGGTCGAAGAGGGTGTCGAGGTCCCAGCCGCGGTCCTCGGGGAAGTCGCCGACGACGTGTTCGCCGCCGGCCACCACCCGCCACAGGTCGTCGGGCGAGCCGATCCCGCCGGGGTAGCGGCAGCCGATGCCGACGATCGCGATCGGTTCGTCGTCGCGGGCCCGGTGCGGCTCCGGCTCGGGCGCCTCGTCCGGGGTGCCGAGCAGACGGGCCCGCAGGTAGCGCACGAGCAGGGCGGGCCGCGGGTACTCGAAGCCGACCGTGACGGGCAGGTCGAGTCCCGTCCGGGCGACCAGCCGGGCGTGCAGCTCGACCAGGCCGAGCGAGTCGAGCCCGAGGTCGCGGAACGGGCGCTCGGGGTCGATCTCGCCCTCCGCCTCCGGGTCGGTGCGGAGCCGGATCTCGTGCAGCTGCTCGCGCAACAGCCGGGTCAGTTCCGCGCTCGTCGGGGCGGTCGGCTGCGGAGTGGTGGCACCGCGCTCCACGGGGGAGCCGGCGTCATCGGCGGGGTTCACTGTGCTGTCACCTCGACACCTCGGGTTCCGACGGGAAGAGCGGGTGCGTCTCGCGGCTCGACGGTAGCTTTCGGCGGGAATCCGCCCCACCCCTGCGATTGGGAGGACTCCCCCTAGGGGTGTCTCCCGCTCGGATCGGGTCGGGTCGGGTCGGGTCGGATCGGGTCGGGTCGGGGACCGGTGCCGCACGCACGTCCACGAGGTGGGCCCCGGTGACCGGCCCGGCGCCCCGAGAGCCGGGATTCCCCGGAGGCCCAAGAGGCCCCGCAAGCCCTCGGGGCACTGGGGGCCCTGGGGCCCTGGAGGCCATGGGGCGCTGGAGGCCATGGGGGCCCTGGGCCGGCAGGTGTTCAGCGGGGGACGCCGGCCAGCAGGGCGCGCCGGTCGGCCTTGCCGTTGCTGGTGAGCGGGATGTCGCCGACGAAGTGGACGCTCTGCGGGAGCATGTAGGCCGGCAGGGCCGCCGCGCAGAAGGCGCGGACCGTGGCCGCCGTCGCACCCTGGCCGGGCGCGCCGTCCTCGCGTACCAGGAAGGCGCTCAACACCGGCTCCGTGTCGCCCCGTTCGTCGAGGACGACCACGGCCGAGGCGACGCCCTCGTGCTGTTGCAGGCGGCGCTCGATCTCACCGAGCTCCACCCGGTTGCCGCGCACCTGCACCTGCGAGTCGACGCGGCCGCAGAAGTACAGCTCGCCCTCCTGGCCGCGGTACGCGAGGTCGCCGGTGCGGAAGACGATCTGGCCGGAGGCGGGGTCGAAGGGGTCGGGGACGAGCGCGGCGGCGGTGGCCTCGGGGTCGTTCCAGTAGCCGCTGAACAGGGCGGGGCTGCGCAGGTAGATCTCGCCGGTGCGTCCGGGTTCGGTGACCGCCCGGCCGTCCGCGCCGACCAGGGCCATCTCCGCGCCCGGGTGCGCCCAGCCGATGGACGGCCGCTCCAGGGTGGCGGGGAGGGGCGTGGGTACGGCGGTGAGCGAGGCGGCCATCGACTCGGTGGCGCCGTAGCCGTTGACGATCTGCGCCCGCGGCAGCAGCTCGGACAGACGGCGCATCTCCGGCAGCGGGAACTCCTCGCCGGAGTAGACGATCCGGCGCAGGGAGCTCATCGCGCCCAGTTCGGCCGGTGCGGTGCGCAGCACGGGCCGCCAGATGGAGGGGACGCCGTGCACCTGGCCGACCTCGGCCTCCGCGAGGAAGTCCAGGAAGCGGCGGGGCCAGCCGAGTTCGTCCCGTGGTACGGGGACGATGGTGGCGCCGCAGCCCAGCGCCATGCCGGTGTCGACGAGGGAGAAGTCGAACTGCAGCGGCGACGTGGTGGCGACCCGGTCGCCGGGGGCGACGAAGCCGAGCCGCCGCACACCGCGCAGGAAGGCCAGGACTCCGCGGTGGGTCATCACCACGCCCTTGGGACGGCCGGTGGTACCGGAGGTGAAGATGATGTAGACGGGGTCGGTGGGTGTCACTCCTCCCCGGATGCGCGGTCCGGTGCGCGGGGCCCGCTCGATGCGCAGGCCCTCGTCCCCGAAGCGGCCGGTGCCTACGGTGTCGGGCAGGGTGTCGCGCGTGCCGTCGCCGAACTGCAGGAAGAGGGCGGGCCGGGCGCTGTCGACGATCAGGGCGAGGCGCTCGTCGGGCATGTCGGGCGCCACGGGGACGAAGGGCAGCCCGAGCGTCGCGCAGGCCAGCAGCACGGCGACGGCCGACGAGCAGTGGTGGGACTGGACGACGACGCGCTCGCCGACGTCCAGTCCCAGCCGGTCCAGGGCGGCGACGTACTCGTCGACGAGGCCTTCCAGTTGCGCGTAGGTGAAGGTGCGCAGGCCTCCGCCGGGGGCGCGTTCCACCAGGGCGGGCGCGTCGGGGGTGGTGGCGGCCGCGGCCAGAAGATAGCCGCGCAGGTTGTCGTTCTCGTCGGTGGCACAGGCGAAGCGGACCGAGGGCGGGGGCTGCGGCGTCACGGGTGCTCCTGTCGGAGAAGAGGGGGTCGGCGGTGCCCCGCGGGGAGTTCCGCGGCACCTTCCGGGCGCCGAATCTAATGAGTCCGGGGCCTGCCGGCAGCGCCTTCGGGACTGCTTCGCAGCGGCCTCCCGGGGCTTAGGGGACGCTAGGGGTTCTGTGCGCTTGCGGGCGTCAGGAAACTCGGCACGACGAGGCGTGCGAACGGCTGAACGAGGCGCCCGCACGCCGTTGATCGGCCACTCTGGAGGGCGCGTGGACAACGGAAGAGCGACGGGTACGGCGATGGTCTTCCCCGGGATCAGCGCCACGCCCTATGCCGACCTCGCGAAGTTCCTGATGCTCGGCAGGTCGGCCCGCGCGCTGGTCGCCGAGGCGAGCGACACGCTCGGCTACCACCTGCTGGACCGGTACAAGGCCGACGACGGGCGGTTCACGGAGAGTTCGCGGGTGGCCTTCCTGGTGAGCTGTCTGGCGCTGGCCCGGGACGCCGAACTGCGCTCAGGGCTGCGGCCGGACGTCGTCGTCGGGCCGAGCTTCGGCGGGATGGCTGCCGTGGTGTACGCGGGCGCGGTCGGCCTGGCCGACGCGGTACGGATGACCGCGGGCTGGAGCGCCTGTGTGGACGGGTACTTCGCCGAGCACCACACCGACACGGTCTCGCAGTCCTGCGCCCGGTTTCCTGAGGCGGAACTGGAGGCGGTGCTCGCGCAGCTGCGGGCGGCGGACGAGTGGCACGACGTGGCCTGCTACGTCGACACGGACTTCGTGATCGTCTCGGTGCGCGAGGCGCGGCTGCCGTGGCTGGTGGAGCAGATGCGGGCGCGCGGCGGTCTGCCGCTCGCCACGATGCGTCCGCCCATGCACTCGCCGTCCTTCGCCCCACTGCGCGAGGAGGTGGACCGCGAGGTGTTCTCGCGGCTGGAGTTCACCGACCCGGTGCTGCCGCTGGTCGACGACCACGACGGCACGGAGGTCCGAACGGCCCGGCAGGTACGGGACATGGTGCTGGACGGCATCGTGGCGCCGGTGCGCTGGCCGGGCGTCGTGGAGGCGCTGCGGGCCCGCGGGGTGACCGAGCTGGTCGTCGCCGGCCAGGACAGTCTGTGGGGCCGGGTCCGCGCCAGCACCGACAACTTCACGGTGACCACGCTGACTCCCCGGCGCGCCCTGGTGCCGCAGCCCCGCCGGCTGCCGGCGGGCACCGGATGAGCGGGCGGTCGCCGGCGGTGGATCCGCCGGCGCGCGGCTCATGCCGCGGTCCGCACCTCGGTGAGGGTCCGCCACAGCTGTCCGGGGGTGGCGAAGCGCTCCATGCTCATGGCGTCGTTGCTGAAGCGCACCCCGTAGGCGGCCTCGAGCTCGGCGAGCAGTTCGACGGTCGCCATGGAGTCGAGGCCCAGGTCCCTCAGGGGCAGGTCCTCGGTGAGCGGCTCGTCGGCGCCCATGAACGGGGTGTGGCGGCGCAGCAGTTGCTCGAACTCGGAATCCCACATGGTCGGGCCCTTCCCCCTCGGCGAATTCGGCGCCAACCTACGGGCGCCCCCGACCCGGCAACAACCCCTAACCCTGGCAGGAGACCACGATGATCGAGCCGGTAGCGGACGCCGGGGTGCACCACCGTTTCCTCAGCGGTCTGCGCGTCGCCGCCGACCGCCCCGCGCTGTGGCTGGGTGCGCAGGAGCAGTACTCGTACCGCGAGGTGCACGACACGGCGTTGCGCTGGGCGGGCACGCTCACCCGCCGTCTCGGGCGTCGCCCGGGCCGGGTCGCGGTGCTCGCGGGCAAGAACCGCACCGGCTACACGGGCGTCCTGGCCGCGCTCTACTCCGGGGGGACGGCCGTGCCGCTGCACGTGCAGTGGCCGGCCGGGCAGATCGGGCAGATGCTGCGGGCGGCGGAGGTCGAGGCGGTGATCGCCGATCCGGACGGTCTGGTCACGGTGCGGGAGGCGGGTCCGGACCTGCCGGTGCTGTGCCCGGACCTGCCCTCCGACGGCGGGCCGGGCGCCGGGCTGCTGCGGGAGGAGCCGGGTGACACGCTGGTGGAGCCGGCCGGGGTCGCCGCCGACGACCTCGCCTATGTGCTGTTCACCTCGGGCTCCACCGGGCGGCCCAAGGGGGTGCCGCTGACGCACGCCAACTTCCGGCACTACTTCGACGTGGTCGACGCGCGCTACGACTTCGGCGTCGGTGACGCTTTCGCCCAGACCGTCGAGCTGAACTTCGACTGCGCGATCTTCGACCTGTTCTGCGCGTGGGGTGCGGGCTCCTGCGTGCACCCCGTCCCGCCGACCGCGTATCTCGACCTCCCGGGGTTCGTCCGGGAGCGGAGGATCACCGTGTGGTTCTCCACGCCGAGCGCCATCGCCCTGGTCCGGCGCACCGGCGGCCTCGCCCCGGGCTCGATGCCGGGGCTGCGCTGGAGCTTCTTCGCGGGTGAGGCACTGAAGTGCGCCGACGCGGCGGACTGGCACCGGGCGGCCGACCACGGCGTCATCGAGAACCTCTACGGTCCGACCGAGCTGACGATCACGGTGAGCGCGCACCGCTGGTCGGCGCAGATCTCCACCGAGCTCGCGGTCAACGGGATCGTGCCGATCGGCGCCCTGCACGAGGGGCTGCGGGCGCGGATGCTGGACGCGGACGGCGAGGAGAGCAAGGAGGGCGGGGAACTCTGCGTGAGTGGTCCGCAGTTGACGCAGGGTTACCTGGACGCGGAGGACGACGCGGGGCGGTTCTTCGTCGCGGACGGGGACGTCTGGTACCGCACCGGCGACCGGGTGGTGCGGACGGCCGACCAGTTCAGCTATGTGGGGCGGCTCGACTCACAGGTACAGATCAAGGGTCTCCGGGTGGAGCTCGCGGAGGTCGACGACGCGGCGCGATCCTGCCCGGGTGTGAGCGACGCGGTGGCGGTGGCCCGCCCGGCCGACGACTCGCTCGAGTTGGTGGTTTTCTACACCGGCGAGCCGGTCGCCCCGGCCGCCTTCGTCCGGCACCTCAGGCCCCTGCTGCCCGGCGGCGCGCTGCCGCGCGAGTTCCGGCACCTGGTGGAGTTCCCGCTGAACTCGAACAAGAAGATCGACCGCAAGGCGCTTTCCGGCCGGGCCCGGATCCGGCCGGAACCGCGCGGCCTGGGCCTGTGACGGACCGCGCGCCGGGGCATTTGACGGACCGCGAGCCGGGGCACGTGACGGATCGCGAGCCTGGGCCTGTGACGGACCAGGCCTGACGGGGCCGGTCACGGACCAGGCCTGACGGGGCGGGCCGGAGCCCGACGGGACGTCGAAGCCCCCGAGGCCGGGCCGGGGTGACGGGACCACATCGAAGTCCCGAGGCCGCATCGGAGCCGACGGGACCGGGTCGAGGCCCGCGAAGCCCCCTCGGAGCCGACGGGACCGTATCGAGGCCCGCGAAGCCGCGTCGGAGCCGGCAGGACCGGATCGAAGCCCGGAGGCCGGGCGGAGCCCAAAGGGCGGCGGGCCGCCGGACCGGGTCAGGACTGACGGGCGGTCCGGCGGCCGCGGCTCCTCGTCGCCTCGCGCTCGGCGATCCGCACCCCGATGCCGTCGAGCACGACCCGCAGACCGAACGCCGGGCCGCCCTCGTCCGTCGGGTCGAACGCGCCGGACTCCATGGCCTCCAGCAGCGCCGGGTAGCGCTCGCCGTGATCGCGGACCAGGCCGGCGATGGCCGTGCCCCAGTGCTCGTTCGAGATCTCGGCCGTCGGGCCGGCGGGGGCGTTGCCCGCGTACTGCACCCAGCTGCGGACATGGCCGTTGACGGCGACGACCGCGTCGGTCTTCTCGCTGCCACTGAGCGCCGTACCGCCGAGGGCGGAGACGGCGGATTCCAGCCACCCGAGTTCGTTGGGCCCCATGGCCCGGCCCAGGGTCGCCGCGAGCACCGCCCAGGGGTGGTCGTTGAGGACCACGAGGTAGCAGTGCGCCCACACCTCGAGCTTGGCGCGCCAGTCACCGATCGTGTCCTCCAGGATCGGCGGATCGCCGAGCGCGGCGTCGATCATGAGGCTGACCAGATCGTTCTTCCCTGGCAGATAGCGGTACAGGGACATCGTGCTGCGGCCGAGCTCCTTGGCCACCCTCTGCATCGAGACGGCCGAGAAGCCCTCCCGGTCCGCGATGTCGATGGCGCACTCGACGATGCGCTCGACGGTCAGCGCCGGCTTGGGCCCGCGGGCCGATGGCCCCCGTCCGCCCCAAAGCAGCTCCAGGGTCCGAGAGAAGTCATCGCTGTCCTGTTTCGACACAGACACTCCAGTCATCGAGCACGGAGCGATTGACCGCCCCGCACTTCTGCGTATAGCTTACACAAGTGAGTACGGCATACACAGTTACCGTGCTCGTCGAGTCACGCGTAGTCGAATCCCGCGTAGAACCGGAGACCTCTGATGGTTACCTCTCCAACCGCTCCCCGCCTAGCCGCCCCGCCCGAACTCGGGGGGCGTCGCTGGGTGGCGCTCGTGGTGATCTGCATGGCCGCACTGTTGTTGAGCGTTGACCTTACCGTCCTGCAGCTGGCCATCCCTTCGCTCATCCAGGACCTGGAGCCCACGTCCAGCCAGGTGCTCTGGATCGCGGACATCTACGGGCTCGCCCTGTCCGGCCTGCTGGTCACGATGGGTAACCTCGGCGACCGGATCGGCCGCAAGAAGCTGCTCCTCGCGGGCTCCTTCTCCTTCGCCGCGGCCTCGGTGCTCTGCGCCTACGCGGACTCGCCGGCGTGGCTCATCGCGGGGCGGGCACTGCTCGGTGTGGCCGGCGCGACGGTCTACCCGACCACGCTCTCCATCATCCGCAACATCTTCACCGACCCGAAGGAGCGCACCACGGCGGTCGGCATCTGGGCCGCCATGATCAGCGGTGGCATGGCGATCGGCCCCGTCGTCGCCGGCCCGCTGCTCAACAACTTCTGGTGGGGGTCGGTCTTCTTGATCAACGTCCCCATCATGGTACTGCTCTTCTCGGTGGCGGTCGTGGTCGTGCCCGAGTCCCGCAGCCCGCTGCCCGGCCGGATCGACCCGGTCAGCGTGGTCCTGTCGATCGTCGGCGTCGTCGGCATCGTCTACGCCATCCAGGAGTCGGTGCACGACGGCTTCACCGACAAGCGGGTGCTGATCGCCACCGTGGTCGGCGTCGTCGCCCTCGTGCTCTTCGGCCTCAAGCAGGCCCGCATGGAGCACCCGCTGATCGACGTCAAGCTCTTCAGGAACATGGCGTTCTCCGGCGCCGTCGCGTCCAACACCTTCGCCCTGTTCGCCTTCATCGGCACGACGCTGCTGCTCAGCCAGTACTTCCAGCTGGTGCACGGATGGTCGCCGCTCAAGTCGGGTCTCGCGATGCTGCCGCCCGCCGGTGTGGCCATCATCGTGGCCCCGATGATCGGCATGCTGGTGCCGAAGATCGGGCGGGCGAAACTGTGCGCCTTCGGCCTCGCCGTCGGTGCGGGAGCGATGGCCTTCTACAGCGTCCTGGAGGTCGACACGAGCTACGCCATCGTCGTCATCCCGGTCGTCCTCCAGGCGATCGGCGCCGTGTCCACCTTCACCGTCACCTCGGACACCATCGTCAACAGCGCGCCCAAGGAGCGCTCCGGCGCCGCGTCCGCCCTGGCCACCACGGCGGCCGAGCTCGGTGGCGCGCTGGGCATGGCGGTGCTCGGCACCATCCTCAACAACCGCTACACCCACACCCTGAAGCTGCCCGAGGGCACCCCGGCCGAGGTGGCGAGCGCGGCCAAGGACTCCCTCGGCGGAGCTCTGCAGGCCACCGCGGCGCTGCCCGAGAAGGTGGCCTCCGCCGTCATCGACGCGGCCGACGCCGCCTTCATGCGCGGTCTGCACAGCGCCGTGCTGCTCAACGTGGTGATCCTCGGGGTCGTCGCGATCGTGGCACTGATCACGCTGCGGAACGCCCCGGCCGAGTACCCGGAGGACTTCGAGGAGGAGTTCCCCGGGCTGAGCGGATACCTCGCCCAGCACCCGGAGGAGGCCGCCACCACGGGCCACGGCGACAGCCCGACGGTCCCTGCCCCGGCCGGCCGGCCCGGGGACGTGCCCTCGGGCCCCGAGCGGCTCACGGGCAGCTGATCAGGACGGCACCGTACGGCGTCCCCGACGCCCACGCGGCGTCCCGACCCCCCACCCAGAAAGGCGGAACCCATGCCTGTAGGTCGTGTAGTGAGCTTCGACAGCGTTCACGGCTACGGCTTCGTCAGCCGTCCCTCGGGCGAGGACGCCTTCATGCACGCGAACGACATCCTCTGCGACCGGCACCTCATCACACCCGGGGTGCCCGTCCAGTTCGAGGAGACCGAGAGCGAGCGGGGTCTGCGGGCCGTCAACGTCCGCCCCGTCGCCCAGGTGCCGGCCGCCGAGGCCGACGGCCGGCACCCCGCGGCCGCCGGCACGGCGGCCGCGTCAGCCACCCGGAGGGTGACGTCGGCCGAACTCCTCCAGGAGTTCACCGACGTGATCATCTCCTGTGCCCCGTCGGTGACGGCGGCCCAGATCTCCCGGCTGCGCGAGCGGCTGCTGGGGGTGGCCCGCGGCCACGGCTGGGTGCTCGACTGACCTCCGGAACGCCCCGCGGAACACCGCGGACGGGGCACCCCTAGGTCTGCGGTGAGCAGCAATCTAGGGGTCGTCCGCCCTCGGCGCGCGTGGCTATAAAGAGGCCCGGGGCGCGGCGGGCGAAACCCCGCCGGCATCCCGCGCGAAGCCGCCGCACCACCGCGCACGCGCAATCCCTTCCAGTGCCTACGGAGGCGAATCATGGGCCGGGTCGATGGCAAGGTCGTCGCAATCACCGGCGCCGCCCGCGGACAGGGCCGCAGCCACGCGCTGCGCCTTGCCGAGGAGGGCGCGGACATCATCGCGTTCGACATCTGCCAGGACATTCCCGTCGCCGACTACGGCATGTCGACGGGCACGGAACTCGACGAGACCGCCGAGCTGGTGAGGAAGTCCGGACGGCGCGCCGTGGTCCGGCAGGTCGACATCCGCGACCGTGCGGCGCTCGACCGGGCCTTCGCGGAGACGGTCGGGGAACTCGGCCGGCTCGACGCGGTCGTCGCGAACGCCGGCATCAGCCCGGTCGGCATGGACCGACCGCTGAACGCGTTCACCGACACCATCGACGTCAATCTGCTCGGCACCATCTCCACCGTGCACGCCGCACTCCCGCATCTCGCCGACGGCGCTTCGGTCATCGTGATGGGCTCGGTCGCCGGCCTGGCGCCGGAGCTCGCGGGCAACGCCGTCGCCGGCCCGGGCGGATACGGCTACAGCTTCGCCAAGAAGACGCTCGTCGACTACGTCAACTGGCTCGCCGTGCAGCTCGCCCCGAAGGGCACCCGCGTCAACGCGGTCCACCCGGGCAACGTCGCGACCCGCATGGTGCAGAACGAGTCCACCTACCGCACCTACCGCCCCGACCTCGAGCATCCCACCGAGGCCGACGCCGAGGTGCTGTTCAGGAACTTCCACGCCATGGGCGTTCCGCTGCTGGATCCGATCGACATCTCCCACGCCGTGGTCTACCTGGCCTCGGACGAATCGCGGTACCTCACCGGCGTACAGCTGAAGATCGACGCCGGAGCCCTGGCGGAGCGAGAGATCCAGCGCTGAGCCGCCCTGGCGGGAACCGCGTGCCCACCCGGCCTTTCGGCCACCGACCCAGTTTGGAGAATCCATGAGCGCCATCGACGGCAAGTGGTCCATCACCATCGCCTCCCCCATCGGCCCGCAGGAGGGCAGCATCGACGTCACCCGGAACGGGGGCGCGCTCTCCGGCACCGCGACGGCGATGGGCAGCACCGTGGACATCGAGAACGGGCGCCTTGACGGCGACCGTGCCCAGTTCACCATCAACATGACGCGCCCGATGCCCATGAAGATGGACTTCGACCTGATCGTCGCCGAGGACAACCTGACCGGCGCGACCGTCGCGGGCAGCTTCGGCCGGATGACGGTGACCGGGCAGCGCGCCTGACCCGGAGCCCCGCCGAAGGTGCCACCAGGCCCGCGGAAACCGTGCGACACCCCCTCTTCATCCCCCGTAGCGGGAGCGCACGGTTTCCGCGTCCCCTTTCTCCGCACCGCTCCCCGCCCGCCCGTCCCCGACGGGCGGCGTACGCATGCGAGGCCGACCATGCATCTCGTACGGGGCGAGCGCGGGCACCCTCCCGGCTGCTGGGAGGAGCTGCACCGCGGGCAGTCGCCCGAACTGATCCTCGCGATAGGCCGACCGCTGCTCGGACCGCCGGGCGCCGATCTCCGGCCCGTGGCACCGCTGTTGGACACCGAACACACCGTATGGCAGGCCCTCGGGCCGCCGCCCGGACACCGGCCCCGCGGGCTGGACCTGCACCGCTGTCTCACGCCGTGGCTCGAGGGCGTGACCGCCGGGGGCCTCCGGGTCCGCGCCGTCCTGGGACTCGGCCCCGGCGCACTCTACGCGGACCTGATCGCCGCGGGCGTGGCCCGCCGGCAGCGCACCGCCCCCGTCGTGCTCCTGCCCGAACCGGCGGCCGCCGTCGGCGAGTCGATCCCGGAGCAGTGCCGCCGCCTCGTCGCGCGCGTCTCGGGACCGCGTCGGCCTCCCGCCTCCGGCCCGCTCCGCTCGACGGCCGGTCTGACCCAGGACGTACTGGACCTCACGGCCTCGCGTCTGCCGATCCGGACCGAGCACCGACTCCCGCTGATCTAGGGTGACAAGCATGTCGACACAGGGGGCTCTGCGAGCCATCAGTGACTTGCACGTCGGCTACGCCGACAACCGTGAGGTCGTCGAGGCACTCCGGCCTTCCTCCCCGCACGACTGGCTGATCGTCGCCGGCGACGTCGGGGAGCGCATGGAGGACATCACCTGGGCGCTCACCCTGCTCAGCGAACGCTTCGCCCAGGTGGTCTGGGTACCCGGCAACCACGAGCTGTGGACACACCCGGAGGACCCGGGCGCGCTCCGCGGCGTCGCACGCTACGAGCAACTCGTGGCCCTGTGCCGCCGCCTGGGCGTCCTCACGCCGGAGGACCCGTACCCGACGTGGACGGGACCGGGCGGCCCCGTGCGCGTCGCCCCGCTCTTCCTGCTCTACGACTACTCCTTCCTCACCCCCGGCACGAGCACCGTGGAGCAGTCGCTCGCCGCGGCGCGCGAGGCCGGGATCGTCTGCACCGACGAGTACTTCCTCCACCCCGACCCCTACCCGAGCCGGCAGGCATGGTGCGCGGCGCGGCTGGCGGAGACCGAGCGGCGGCTCGAGGAGGCGGCCGGCGACCTCCCGCTCGTCCTGGTCAACCACTGGCCCCTGATACGCCACCCCACGGAAGTGATGACGCACCAGGAGTTCGTCCAGTGGTGCGGAACGGTGCACACCGCGGACTGGCACCTCCGCTTCGGCACGGCGGCGGTGGTCTACGGGCATCTGCACATACCCCGCAGCACCGGCTACGACGGCGTGCCCTTCCACGAGGTCTCGCTCGGCTACCCCAGGGAGTGGCGCCGCTTCGGACTCCGCTCCGACCTGGCCCGCCAGATCCTCCCCGCGCAGCCCGCCGCCCGGCTCCCCTTCACCAGCGCCGGGTCCGGAGGCGGGTCCGCGTGATCGGCCGCATCCTGCCGCCCGCGGTGCGCTGGTCGCACAGCTTCGGCGACCGCGACGACCCGCTGTTCCCCGAGGAACTCGCCCTCGTGGAACGGGCCGTCGAGAAACGCCGCGCCGAGTTCGCCACGGTCCGCGCCTGCGCCAGGGAGGCCCTGGCCGCACTGGGCCATCCGCCCGCACCGCTGCTCCCGGGCCTGCGGGGTGCGCCCGTCTGGCCGGACGGCGTCGTCGGCAGCATGACGCACTGCGCCGGCTACCGTGCGGCCGTGGTCGCCCCGAGCGACGAGATCGCCCTGCTCGGCATCGACGCCGAACCGCACGCCGCCCTGCCCGAGGGTGTCCTGGACACCATCGCCCGGCCCGAGGAGCACACCTCGCTGGCCGCGCTGCCGACCGCCGGGGGCATCGCCTGGGACCGGCTCCTGTTCAGCGCGAAGGAATCCGTCTACAAGGCCTGGTTCCCCGTGACCCGGAGCTGGCTCGACTTCGACGAGGCCTCCATCGTCATCGCCCCGGACGGTACGTTCACCGTGCGCGTCCTGATCCCGGGATTCGCCCCGACCGGTGAGCGGCTGACCGGCTTCCACGGGCGCTGGCTCGTCGACCGGGACATCGTCGTGACCTGCATCGCCATGACCGGGATCCGCTAGGACCGCGAGAAGGTGCCGCAGGGCCCCGGCGCTGCCGGCAGGCCACGCGGAGGTGGCGCCAGTGGGCGCGCGAGCCTGTCGGCCGGCCCCGCGAACAGCCCGTGGGCCCTCGCCCGCCTGTCGCCAGGCCCGGGGACAGCCCGACGGCCCCCGCGAGCGTCCGTGCCGACAGCGGGGGCCGAGGGCGTACGTGCGGACGGGCGGGGGACGAGGGCGTCCGTGCGGACGGGCGGGGGACGAGGGCGTCCGTGCGGACGGGCGGGGCCGACGGCGTCCTGAAAAGCGCTGCGCGGTGGGGCGGAGAGCGTCGTGCAGGGTGGCGGTGCCGCCGGTCAGAGAGGGATCCGGCCGGTGCCGGCGAGCTTGCCGCCCACGAGGCCGGCCAGCGTCGCCCACTGGTCGACGAGGAAGAAGTGCCCGCCGGGCAGCACGCACAGGTCGAAGTCCCCGGCCGTGACCTCGCCCCACCGTCCGGCGTCGTCGACCGAGGTACGCGGGTCGCTGTCGCCGACGAAGGCGTCGACCGGGATCGCCAGGCGCCGCTCCGGGGCGTACCGGTAGGTCTCCAGCGCCTGGTAGTCGGCCCGGAGCGGCGGCAGGATCATCGCCCGTACGTCGGGGTCGTCCAGCATCGACGAGCCGGTGCCGTCGAGCGCGCGGACCTCCCGCACCAGGCCCTGCTCGTCGCGCAGGTGCACGCTCTCGCTCCTGGGGCTGCTGGGCGAACGCCGGCCGGAGACGAAGAGCCGGTCCGCGCGGAGACCGGCCCGCTCCTGGAGCTGCAGGGCCACCTCGAAGGCGAGCAGGGCGCCCATGCTGTGCCCGAACAGCGACACCGGCCGGCCGTCGTCGGAGGCCAGCACGGCCTCGACGACGAGCCGCGCCAGCTCCCGCAGATCCGTCAGACACGCCTCCCGGTGCCGGTCCTGGCGTCCGGGGTACTGCACGACGCTCAGCTCGGCGGCCCCGGAGTCGGCCACCGCGCGGGAGAACGGGAAGTAGTAGCTCGCCGACCCGCCGGCGTGCGGGAAGCAGATCAGCCGCGGCGCCTTGTCGTCGACGGGATGGTAGCGCCGCAGCCAGGCGGCGGGGTCGATGGATGACATCTGGATCCTCTGTCCCTTTCCGGAACGGCTTCGGGCCGGCTGCCTCAGGCGAGGACGAGCTGGAGCTCCTCGTAGCCGTTGAGTCCGATGGCGTCCCGGCGCGCCGGGGTGCCCACCACCTCGATGCTGCCGAAGCGCTCCAGGAAGGCCGGGAAGAGCACCGAGGCCTCCAGGCGGGCCAGGTTTCCGCCCATGCAGAAGTGCGGGCCCGCGCTGAAGGCCAGGTTGGCGCCCTCGCTGCGGGTCAGGTCCAGCCTGCCCGGGTCGGTGAACTGGCGCGGGTCGCGGTTGGCGGCGGCCAGCAGCGCGACGACGAGGTTGCCCGCCGGGACGACCTGGTCGCCCAGCGCGGTGTCCTCCTTCATGACCCGGCTGGCGGCGGTGATCGGCGTGTTGAAGCGCAGCAGCTCCTCGACCGCCGTCGGCGTGACCGAGGCGTCCTTGCGCCACAGCTCCATCTGGTCCGGGTGCTCCAGGAGCGAGATCAGTCCCGCGCTGATGAGCGACGTGGTGGTCTCGAAGCCCGCGACGAAGAGGAAGGTCGCCAGCGACATGGTCTCCTCCGGGGACAGCCGGGCGTTGTCGCCTTCACGCACCAGCGTCGACAGCAGGTCCTCGCGCGGGCTCCTGCGGCGCTCGTCGAGGATCCCGTCGAAGTACTCGCGCAGCTCCACCGCCGCCGCGTCGGCGCGCGTCAGGTCCTCCTCCGAGTAGTAGCCGCCCGCCCAGACCCGGGACCAGTTGTTGGCCACGTGGTAGAAGTGCATGCCGTCCTCGTCCGGCACGCCCAGCATCTCGCTGATGACGGCGACGGGGAACGGGCTGGCCAGAGCCTTGATCAGATCCACCGGGGAGCCACCGTCGGCCTGCTCGACGATGTCGTCGAGATGACGGCGCATCAGGCGCTCGATGCTCGGCCCCAGGGCGCGTACCGCGGCCGGGGTGAACACCTTGCCCGCGAGCCCGCGGACCCGGCTGTGGTCCGGCGGGTCGAGGGTGATCAGGGCGTTGAGGTACATGCGCAGCGCCTCGTGGTCCTCCCAGTCCGGACGCATGGTGCTCGCCGCACGCGGGCCGTTGCGGGTCGAGTTGGCGCGCAGGATCTCGGAGGACTCGGCGTAGCCCGTCACGGCCCACAGCCCCAGCGACGGGCTGCGGTACACGCGGTTGGTCCCCATCAGCACGTCGTACAGGGGGAACGGGTCCGCCGGCTGCGGCGGGCTGAACAGTTCGATCACCGCGTCGTCCGGCGTCACGGTGCTCGGCTCGGTCGTCATCGTGGATCTCCCAGGGCATCTCGGCGCGTCGGAGCAGGCGCGCGTCGTGGACGGGTGCGCGGTTCCGCGCGGGCGAGCCCCACGCTAGGGCGGGCCCGTGACGCCGAAGTACCCCTACCGTCCCCCTGAGTCGGGGCCACTCCCCGTGCCGGGCCGCACCCCCGGCACGGGGAATGGCCGCCTTACGGGAGTGGCCACCTCGCCCGTACGGCTCAGCCGCCGCCAAGCTCCCCGTCGAGCACGGCGAACAGTTCGTCGTCGCTCGCGTCGTCGAGCACGATCGCCTCCTCGCCCGCGGTCACGGCGCCCTCGGTCCGCGACCGCCAGCGCTGCAGCAGCGACTCCAGCCCGGCCAGGATCGCCTCCCCCTCCTCGGGAGACGGGGACGCGCTCGACAACAGCGTCTCGAGGCTGCTCATCCGTCCCAGCAGCGCCTCGGCACCGTCCTCGGCCCGCGGCCGCAGCTCCGCGTCCAGCCACACGGCGGTGCGCCGCGCGGTGGGGTGGTCGAAGACCAGGGTGCTCGGCAGCGCCAGTCCGGTGTGCCGGCTCAGCCGGTTGCGCACCTCGACGGCGGCCATCGAGTCGAAACCGAGCTCCGAGAAGGCCTTGTCCGCGTCCACCGACGTGGCTCCGGCGTGCCCGAGGACGTGCGCCACCTGCTCGCGCACCAACCGCAGCAGGGTCCGCGCGCGGGCCTCGTCGTCCTGCTCGCGCAGCTCGCGCACGAACGCCTCGGGGTCGGCCCGGCGGGCGGACCCGCGCCGCGTGTCCCCCGTGCGGGCCCGGTCGGACTCCGCGGCGTCCGGGAGCGAGTCCCCTGCGGACGCCCCCTCGGGGAGCGGCACGGCGTGCAGACCCACCGATGCGGCCGACGCCACGGGAGCCCCGGATGGGGTCGTCACGGCGAGACCCTCACCGGTGAAGGCCATGCGCAGGGCCGGGGCCGCCGACAACGGCGCGGCGGACTCCCACCGGACGCCGCGCCACGTCGAACCGAGCGGCACTCCGTCCGGCCCGGTCTCGGCGTCGACTGCCAGCAGTTGGCACAGCGCGTCGAGCAGCGCCGGATGGATCCGGTGGGCACCCGTGTCGACGTCGTCGGGCAACGCCGCCTCCACGTAGAGCGTGTCCTCGCCCGCCCAGGCCGCCCGTACGGTCCGGAACTGCGGGCCCAGGCGGAAGCCGCGGGCGGTGAGGCGGGCGTACAGCTCGTCGGCGTCGAGACGCGTGGCCTCCGTGGGGGGCCAGGTGTCCGGTCCGGCGGCGGGCGGAGCGGCACTGCGGGTGAGGGTGCCGGTGGCGTGGGTGGTCCAGGACGTCTCGGTGTCGTCGGCGGGGCGGGAGTGGACGGTGAGTTCCGCCTGGTCTCCGGCCGTGGTGACCTGGACCTGGACGTCCACGGCTCCGTGGGCGGGCAGCGTGAGGGGCTGCCCGATGACGAGTTCGGCGACCTCGCCGTACCCGGTGACCTCCGCGGCGTACAACGCCATGTCGAGGAGAGCCGTGCCCGGGGCGAGGATCACGCCGGCCACGGCGTGGTCGGCCAGCCAGGGGTGACTGTTCACACCGATGCGGCCGGTCAGCACCGTGGAGAGACCGTCCGCGGTCGTGACCGAGGCGGCCAGCAGGCCGTGCCCGGTCTCCCGTAGCCCCGCCGCCCCCACGCCGGCCGGGGACTGCTGCTCCGGCCCGGCCGCGGACAGCCAGTAACGGCTGCGCTGGAAGGGGTAGGTGGGCAGGTCGAGGTGGCGGGTCGGGGCGGGCAGCTGCCAGTCGACGGCCACGCCGGAGACGTGGAGGGCGGCGGCCGCGGTGAGGATTGCGGCCCGGGCGGAGGGCCCGTCCGGCTTCGGGCGGCGCATCAGCGGGGCGAAGGTCAACCCGTCCGCCTCGTCGAGACTTTGGCGCGCCATCGCCGTCAGTACGGCTTCGGGGCCGACCTCCACGAAGTGTGTCACGCCCAGTCCGCGGGCCGTGGCCAGGCCGTCGGCGAAGCGGACCGCCTCGCGCACGTGCCGCACCCAGTAGCCAGGGTCGGTCAGCTCCCCCGACACGACCTGCCCCGTGACGTTGGAGACGACGGGCACGTTCGGCTCGGCGTACGTCAGGGTGGCGGCGACACCGGCGAACCCCTCCAACATCGGCTCCATCAAACGCGAATGGAACGCGTGCGAGACCGACAACCGCGTCGCCCGCACATCCGCCTCGGCCGCACGCCCAGCCAACCGGTCCAGATCCGTGCCCAGACCGGAAACGACGACCGCCGCAGGTCCATTCACCGCCGCGATGTCGACCTCAAGACCGTCGACCAGCTTCTCCACCCGCTCCACGCCCGCAGCCAGCGCCAACATGCCGCCACCCCCCGGCAGCGCCTGCATCAACGACCCCCGCGCCACCACCAACCGCGCCGCATCCTCAAGCCCGAACACCCCCGCCGCATACGCGGCGGAGAGCTCACCGATCGAATGCCCGACCAGTACGTCCGGGCTCACACCCCAGTGCCGCAGCACCCCCACCAAACCCGCCTGCACAGCGAACAGACCCGCCTGCGTGAACACCGTCGCATCCACCAACGACGCGTCCTCACCCCAGATCACCTCACGAATCGGCGTGGGCAAATACGCGTCCAGAGCATCACAGGCCTCGTCGAACGCAGCCGCGAACACCGGCTCGGAACCGTGCAGTTCACGACCCATCCCCAGCCACTGCGACCCCTGCCCCGTGAACAACCACCCCGTCCGGCCGGCAGACACCCTGCCGGTCACCGCAACGGTCCCCTCGTTCGCGAACGAGGCCAGGGCCGCCCGCGCCTCCTCTCGGTCGGTGGCGACGATCACCGCGCGATGCTCCAGGGAAGCCCGCCCGCCCGCCAACGCCGAAGCGACTTCGCCGACCTCGGCGTCGTCGCGCTCGGACCACCACGCCGCCAGGCGTTCGGCCGCCTCCGCCAAGGCCTCGGGCGACCGCGCCGACAGGGTCACCGGCACCGGCCCCTCGATCTGCGGGGCCACGAACCTCCCCGCGTCCCCGGCCTGTTCGAGGATCACGTGGGCGTTGGTGCCGCTGATCCCGAAGGACGACACCGCCGCCCGCCGCGGGCGATCGCCGTCCGCCACCGGCCACGCCCGCTCCTCCGTGAGCAGCTCCACCGCCCCCGCCGGCCACTCGACCTGCGACGACGGAGCATCCACATGAAGCGTCCGCGGCATCACTCCGTACCGCATCGCCTCCACCAGCTTGATGACGCCCGCGACACCCGCGGCGGCCTGCGTGTGCCCCAGGTTGGACTTCACCGACCCGAGGTACAGCGGTGCGTCCGCGTCCCGGCCCGTCCCGTAGGTGGCCAGCAGCGCCTGCGCCTCGATCGGGTCTCCCAGCCGTGTCCCCGTCCCGTGGCCCTCCACCAGGTCGACGTCGGCGGCGGACAGGCCCGCGTTGGCCAGCGCCGCGCGTATCACCCGCTGCTGGGAGGGCCCGTTCGGCGCGGTCAGCCCGTTCGAGGCACCGTCCTGGTTGACCGCCGAACCCCGCACCACCGCAAGGACCGGATGCCCCAGCCTGCGCGCGTCCGACAGCCTCTCGACCAGCAGCAGACCGACGCCCTCGCCCCAGCCCGTGCCGTCCGCGGCGTCCGCGAAGGCCTTGCACCGGCCGTCCACCGACAGACCGCGCTGACGGCTGAACTCGACGAAGGTCTCCGGCGTCGACATGACGGTGGCGCCGCCGGCCAGCGCCAGCGAGCACTCCCCCGAACGCAGGGCGTGGGCCGCCAGGTGCAGGGCGACCAGCGACGACGAGCACGCCGTGTCCACGGTCATCGCCGGGCCCTCGAAACCGAAGACGTACGACACCCGGCCGGACAGGACGCTGCCGAGCGTGCCGTTGCCGACGTAGCCGGCGACCTCGTCGGGGATCTGCTGCAGTCGGGAGCCGTAGTCCTGGTACGAGGTGCCCGTGAAGACGCCGGTGTCGCTGCCGATCAGGGTCACGGGGTCGATTCCGGCCCGTTCGAGGGCCTCCCAGGTCGTCTCCAGGAAGAGGCGCTGCTGCGGGTCCATGGCGAGCGCCTCGACCGGGCTGATGTTGAAGAACGCCGGGTCGAAGCGGTCGACGTCGGTCAGGAACGCTCCGCTGCGCGTGTAGGTGTGTCCGGGCTTGCCCGGCTCGGGGTCGTAGAGACGGTCCAGGTCCCAGCCGCGGTCGGCCGGGAAGTCGGAGACCGCGTCGACGCCGTCGGCGACCAGGCGCCACAGATCCTCCGGCGAGGTGACCCCGCCCGGGAAGCGGCAGGCCATCGCCACGATCGCGATCGGCTCGTCGGCCGCCGCCGCCGCGGCGGCCCGGCGGGCACCCGCCGTCGCGGTCGCGTTCGTGTGCGCGGCGGAGTCGGTGCCGGACAGCTCCTCTACCAGGTGGCGGGCGAGCGCGCGCAAGGTCGGGTGGTCGAACAGCAGACCGGCGGGCAGCCGCAGACCCGTCTCCGCGCCGAGCCGGTTGCGCATCTCGATCGTGGTGAGCGAGTCGAAGCCGAACTCCGAGAAGGGGCGGTCGGACTCCAGCGCCGTCCCTTCCGGGTGCCCGAGCACCTGGGCGGCCTGCTCCTGGACGGCCCGGAGCGCGATGCCGTGCCGCGCCGCCTCCGGTGCCGCCGCGAGCAGGCGGGCGAGCCGGCCGCCTGCCGCGCGCCGGGCGGCGGCACGGGCGGTCGCCGCCCGGAACAGTCCGGCCAGCAGCGGCGCCCGCTGCCCCGCGTGGTCGACCACGGCAGGCAGCAGCGGGGTGGCGACGACCGACGCCTCCCGCACGGTGACCGCGACGTCGAACAGGGCGAGGCCCTGCTCGACCGAGAGGGCGGGCAGGCCGACGCGCGCGCCGCGCTCCCGCTCCGCCGCGTCGAGGGCCGCGCCCATGCCGCCGCCCTCCCAGAGCCCGTACGCGATCGAGACCGCGGGCAGGCCCTGTTCACGGCGGTGTGCGGCCAGGCCGTCGAGGAAGGCGTTGGCGGCGGCGTAGTTCGTCTGGCCGGCCGAGCCGAGTACACCGGCGACCGAGGAGAACAGGACGAAGGCGCGCAGCGGCAGATCCCGGGTGAGGTCGTGCAGGGCCCAGGCCGCGGCGGCCTTCGGCTCCCACACGGCGTCGAGGCGGTCCTCGGTCTGCTCGCTCAGCACGCCGTCGTGCAGGACACCGGCCGCGTGGACGACGCCGGTCAGGTCGTCGACCGTCGACAGCATGCCGGCGAGGGCCTCCCTGTCGGCGACGTCGCAGGCCACGGCCCTGACGTCGGCGCCCGCGTCGCGCAGCTCGGAGAGGAGTTCCGCCGCGCCCGGGGCAGTGTCGCCCCGGCGGGACGCGAGGACCAGGGTCCGTACGCCGTGCTGCGACACCAGGCGGCGGGCGACCAGCGCGCCCAGGCCTCCCGTACCGCCGGTGATCAGCACCGTGCCGTCGCCCCAGTCGGGACCGCCCACGGCCGGGGAGCGGCGCTGGAGGCGGGCCACGTGCCAGCTCCCGTCCCGCAGGCGCCACTCCGGCTCCTCCGCTGATGCCAGCGCCTGCCAGGTCCGGGCGCCGAGAGGAGTCGCGGGGGCGGCGGCCCTGTCCGCCGGGCCGACTACGGCGACATCCCCCTCTGCGTCCCCGTCCCTGGCCCCGTCCCTGGCCCCGTCTCTGTCCGTGTCCGTGTGCGCGTGTGCGTCCGTGCCCGTGTCCCTGTCCCGGGCTACGGCTCCGTCTCGCTTCACGACTCCGTCGGTGTCCGGGGCCACGGCGATGTCCAGGTCCACCAGGACGAAGCGCCCGGGGTGTTCCGCCTGTGCGGCGCGGACGAGTCCGGCCACGGCGGAGGCCGCGGGCACCGAGGCACCGGCCGTGTCACCGCCCGCGGCCGTGGCGACCACGAGTGTGCTGCCTTCCCTGGTCGGGTCGGCCACCCACGCGCGCAGCACGGCGAGCACCGCAGCCGTCAGCGAACGCGCCGACTCCGCGTCGGCGGCCACCGGAAGCGGGCACACACAGACGACGACGTCGGCATCGGCGTCCGCCACCTCCGCCGGCCCGACGACCGCGACCGGGGCGAGCGCCCGGGGCTCAGGAAGCGGGGCAGCCACCCAGCCCACCCGGTGAAGGCCGTCCAGGACAGAGGAGGCGGCGGCGCCGGCTGCGCTCAACTCGGCGCGGGTCACCGGCCGCAGCACGAGCGACGCCACCGTGCCGACCACCGCTCCCTCCTCGCCGAGCAGCGACAGCCGCCCACCACGGATCACCGCCCGGAGGGTCGTCGCCGCACCCCCCGGAACCACCGTGATGCCGCGCCAGGACGTGGCGAGCATCGGGGTGTCGGCCGGGGCGGAGGAGTCGTCCACCGCAAGGCAGTCCATGGCCGTGACGACTTGGCAGACAGCCTCCAGCAGGGCGGGGTGGAGCGCGAACGAGGACGCTGTCGACCTGGCTTCGGGCGTCTCGGGAAGCGCCGCCTCGACATAGAGGTCGGCCCCGTCCCGCCACGCCGCCCGGACCGTACGGAACGCCGGCCCGTACGCGTGCCCGCGACGGGCGAGTGCCTCGTGGAGGGTGTCGAGGTCCAGCGGTACGGCCTCCGGCGCGAGCCACGCGCGCGGCGCGGCGGCCGGGGGTGCGGCGGGACCGGCAGGGGCAGCGCTCAACGTGCCGGAGGCACAGCGGACCCACGGACCCCGGTCTCCGTTCCGGACGTGCACGCCGACGCCCCGTCGACCCGCGTGGTCGGCCGCACCGACACTCACCTGCACGGGTGTGCCCCCGGACGCCGACAGGACGACCGGCGCATCCAGGTCCAACTCCTCCACGGTCGCGCAGTCCACCTCCTCGGCGGCCCGCAGGACGAGGTCCACGAGAACGGAAGAGGGCACGAGCGCGACGCCGTCGATCTCGTGGTCGGCCAGCCAGGGATGGGCCTCGGTCGACAGACGTCCGGTGAGGACGACGCCCCCGGTCTCGGCGACCGTCACCGCCGCGCCCAGCAACGGATGCCCGGTCGGCGACTGGCCCACCTGCCGCGGATCGGCGCCGACCGGCATCGAGTCCTGCCAGTAGCGGCTGCGCTGGAAGGGGTAGGTGGGCAGGTCGAGGTGACGGGTCGGGGCGGGCAGCTGCCAGTCGACGGCCACGCCGGAGACGTGAAGGGCGGCGGCCGCGGTGAGGAGGGTTGTCCGGGCGATCGGCCCGTCCGGCTTCGGGCGGCGCATCAGCGGGGCGAAGGTCAACAACTCGTCCGCGTCGTCGAGCTTCTGGCGCGCGAGCGCCGTCAGTACGGCCTCGGGACCGACCTCCACGAAGCGAGTCACGGCCAGTCCGCGGGCCGTGGCCAGACCGTCGGCGAACCGGACCGCCTCGCGCACGTGCCGCACCCAGTAGCCAGGGTCCGTCAGCTCCCCCGACACGACCTGCCCCGTGACGTTGGAGACGACGGGCACGCTCGGCTCGGCGTAGGTCAGGGTGGCGGCGACCTCGGCGAACTCCTCCAACATCGGCTCCATCAGCCGCGAATGGAACGCGTGCGAGACCGACAACCGCGTCGCCCTGACACCGGCCTCGGCGGCCCGGCCCGCCAACCGGTCCAGATCCGTGGCCAGACCGGAAACGACGACCGCCGCAGGTCCGTTGACCGCCGCGATGTCGACCTCAAGACCGTCGACCAGCTTCTCCACCCGCTCCACGCCGGCAGCCAGCGCCAGCATGCCGCCGCCCTCCGGCAGCGCCTGCATCAACGACCCCCGCGCCACCACCAACCGCGCCGCATCCTCAAGACCGAACACCCCCGCCGCATACGCGGCAGAGATCTCACCGATCGAATGCCCCACCAACACATCCGGTCTCACACCCCAGTGCCTCAACACCCCCACCAAACCCGCCTGCACAGCGAACAGACCCGCCTGCGTGAACACCGTCGCATCCACCAACGACGCGTCCCCGCCCCAGATCACCTCACGAATGGGAGTGGGCAGATACGCGTCCAGAGCATCACAGGCCTCGTCGAACGCAGCCGCGAACACCGGCTCGGTGACGTGCAGTTCACGCCCCATCCCCAGCCACTGCGACCCCTGCCCCGTGAACAGCCAACCCGTCCGGCCGGCAGACACCCTGCCGGTGACCGCCACGACCCCCTCGTGCGCGAACGAGGCCAGCGATCCGATCGCCTCCTCGCGCGACGAGGCGAGGACGACGGCGCGATGCTCCAACCCGGCCCGCCCCCGCGCCAACGCCGAGGCCACCTCGTGGACTTCGAGATCGTCACGCCGCTCGGACCACCACGCCCCCAGACGGGCGGCGGACGCCCTCAAAGCCTCCGGCGACCGGGCCGACAGCACCAGGGCCACCGGTCCTTCGGGAACGTCGTCGGACGTGGGCGACTCCTCGGGTTCGGCGGCCTGTTCGACGATGACGTGCGCGTTGGTGCCGCTGATCCCGAACGACGACACCGCCGCCCGCCGTGGGCGTTCGTCCGCCGCCGGCCAGTCCCGGGCGTCGGCCAGCAGTTCCACCGCTCCGGCGGCCCAGTCCACCTGTGACGACGGGGCGTCCACGTGCAGGGTCCGGGGCATGGTCCCGTGCCGCATGGCCTCGACCAGCTTGATCACACCCGCGACACCCGCAGCGGCCTGGGTATGGCCCACGTTGGACTTCACGGACCCCAGGTACAGCGGCTCCCTGCCCTTCCGGTCCTGCCCGTACGTGGCCAGCAGCGCCTGCGCCTCGATCGGGTCTCCCAGCCGTGTCCCCGTCCCGTGGCCCTCCACCAGATCGACGTCGGCGGCGGACAGGCCCGCGTTGGCCAGCGCCGCGCGTATCACCCGCTGCTGGGAGGGCCCGTTCGGCGCGGTCAGCCCGTTCGAGGCACCGTCCTGGTTGACCGCCGAACCCCGCACCACCGCGAGCACCGGATGCCCCAGCCTGCGCGCGTCCGACAGCCGCTCCAGCAACAGCAGCCCCGCGCCCTCGCCCCACCCCGTACCGTCCGCCGCCTCGGCGAACGCCTTGCACCGCCCGTCCACCGACAGACCACGCTGCTTGCTGAACTCCACGAACGTCTCGGGAGTCGACATCACCGTCACCCCGCCGGCCAGCGCCAGCGAGCACTCCCCCGACCGCAGCGCCTGCGCCGCCAGGTGCAGGGCGACCAGCGACGACGAGCACGCCGTGTCCACCGTCACCGCCGGGCCCTCGAAGCCGAAGACGTACGACACCCGGCCGGAGACGATCGCGCCGCTGCTCGTGCCCGGCCCGTAGTCGTGGTACATGACGCCCGCGAAGACGCCGGTGCGACTGCCCTTGAGGGCGACGGGGTCGATGCCGGCGCGTTCGATGGCCTCCCAGGACGTCTCCAGCAGCAGGCGCTGCTGCGGGTCCATCGTCAGGGCCTCGGTCGGGCTGATGTTGAAGAAGGCCGGGTCGAACTGGTCGGCGTCGTGCAGGAAGGCTCCGTGCCGCGAGTAGGTCCTGCCCTCGACGCCCGGCTCGGGGTCGTAGAGCGCGTCGATGTCCCAGCCCCGGTCGGCCGGGAACGCCGACACGGTGTCACGCTCCTCGGCGACCAGGCGCCAGAGGTCCTCCGGGGAGGCGACGCCGCCCGGGTATCGGCAGGCCATCGACACGATCGCTATCGGGTCGTCGTCCCGGGCGGCGGGCGTCGGGGCGGTCACGGTCGGGGGCACGGCCGCCCGGCCTCCGATCTCGTCGAGCAGGTGCCGGGTCAGGACGTGCGCGGTCGGATAGTCGAAGAGCAGCGTGGCGGGCAGCCGGAGTTCGGTGGCGGCGCCGAGCCGGTTGCGCATCTCGATGGTGCTGAGGGAGTCGAACCCGAGCTCGGAGAAGGGGCGTTCGGGCTCGATCGCGGACGCGTCGTCGTACGCCAGGACGGCGGCGGCCTGGGTGCGGACGAGTTCGAGGACGACACCGAACCGCTCGGCGGGGTCGACCTCGGCGAGTCGCCGGGCCAGTGCGCGGGAGTCGCCGGCCGCGGTCCGTGCGGTCCGCCGTCCGGTCCCGCGGAACAGCTCGGCGAGCAGGGGTGCGCGCTGTCCGGCGTGCTGTGCCAGCTGGGGAAGCAGCCTGCCGGCGACGACGGCGTCGTACCCGCCCGACACCGCCTCGTCGAAGGCCGCCAGGGCTTCTGACGTGGTCAGTGCGGGGAGCCCGGCCCGCTCGGTACGGCGCAGCTCCGTCGCGTCGAGTGCCGCGCCCATGCCGGCCTCGCCCCACAGCCCGAAGGCGATGGACGTGGCCCGCCGGCCCTCGTGCCGGAGGCTCGCGGCCAGGCCGTCGAGGTAGGCGTTGGCCGCGGCGTAGTTGGCCTGGCCCGCCGCGCCGAGCACGCCGGCGATCGAGGACACCAGCACGAGGGCGGAGAGCTCGCGCCCGTCGGTGAGCTCCGCCAGATGGTCGGCGGCCGTCGCCTTGGGACGCCAGACCCGCTCGTGGCGCTGGGGCGTGAGCTCGGTCAGGACGGCGTCGTCGAGGACGCCCGCGGCGTGCACCACGGCGCCGAGGTCGCGGACGGTCTCCAACACGGCCGCCAGTTCGGCACGGTCGCCGACGTCGCAGGCGACGGCCCGCGCCCGGGCTCCGGCGGCGGTCAGCTCCTCGACCAACGCGGCGGCGCCGGGGGCGCCGGGGCCGGAACGGGACAGCAGGACGACGTCACGCACGCCGTGCCCGACGACCAGGTGCCGGGCGATCTCGGCCCCGACCCCTCCCGTACCGCCGGTGACGAGCACGGCACCCGGACCCCAGGCGGGAGGGGTCGCGGCGACCGAGGTGCCGTCGCCCGCGGGTGTGGTGCCGCTCGCGGCGGTGGTGGCGGTGGTCGACGCGCGGGACGCGGTTGTCGCCCGGACCAGGCGCGGCACGGACCAGGCGCCGTCCCTCAGCCGCCACTCGGGTTCGCCGGAGGTCGCGAGGGCGTGCCAGGCCGTGGGCTCGACCGCCTCGACGTCGTCCACGTCCGTGAGGACGAAGCGCCCCGGGTGCTCGGCCTGGGCCGCTCTGACCAGGCCCGCCACGGCGGCTCGCAGGGGGCCGCCGGTCGTGGCGCCGTCGGCGGCGACGACCAGGACGGCCTCGTGCCGGTCCTCGTCCGCGAGCCACTCCTGCAGTGCCCGGGTGACCGCCACGACGGGATCGCCGGCCGCGGTGCGGAACACGACCACGGGGGCGCGCGAACCGGCCGGGGAGTCCGCCGTGACCACGACCGGTGGCGTCGGTCGCCCCGACCCCGTCGCCTCGACCGGCTCCACGGGTTCCGGCAGCCGGGTCGGTGTCCACTCGATCCGGTGCAGCACGTCGGAAGGGCCCGCTGCACCGGAGAGGTCGGCGGCCGTGACGGGCCGCACCACCAGCTCGTCCACGACGCCGACCGGACGCCCGTCCGCGTCCGCGAACCGCAGTCGGCCACCCGCGTCCACGGCGACGCGCAGTCGGGAGGCACCGGCCGCCCACAGGGTGACACCGTGCCAGGAGAACGGCAGACCGGGTCCGGCTTCCGGGTCGGGGCGGCCGAGGTGGACCCCTTGCAGTGCCGCGTCGAGCAGGGCCGGGTGCAGCCCGAACGCGCCTCCGTCGACGTCCTCGGGCAGCGCGACGTCCACGAACAGTTCGTCGCCTCGCCGCCAGACCTCGCGTAGTCCCTGGAACGTGGGGCCGTAGTCGTAGCCGTCGGCGGCGAGGGCTGCGTACGCGTCGCCCGTCGCGACCCTCTCGGCCCCGGTGGGCGGCCAGGCGGAGAGGTCGAAGTCCGCCGGGCGCGCGGGCCCGGCGGAGAGGGCGCCCTGCGCGTGGCAGACCCAGTCCTCGCCGTCGTGGCGGGAGTGCACGGTCAGTGCGCGGCGGCCCTCGTCGTCGGCCGCCCCGACCGCGACCTGGATCTGGACACCGCCCCGGTCGGGGAGCACCAGCGGGGCGACCGTGACGATCTCGTCGACGCGGTCGCAGCCCACCTCGTCGCCGACCCGCAGCGCGAGTTCGACGAACGCCGTGCCCGGGAGTAGCACCGTGCCGTTGACCGCGTGGTCGGCGAGCCAGGGCTGGGCCTCGATCGAGAGACGTCCGGTGAGGATCGTCCCGCCGGTGTCCGCGACCGATACCGCCGCCCCCAGCAGGGGGTGGACCACGGCGACGAGACCGCGACTGCCGGCGTCCATCCCGCGCTCGGCCGCGGGCAGCCAGTAGCTGCGCCGCTGGAAGGGGTAGGTGGGCAGGTCGAGGTGGCGGGTCGGGGCGGGCAGGTGCCAGTCGACGGCTGCGCCGGAGGTGTGGAGGGCGGCGGCCGCCATGAGGAGGGTGGTCCGGGCGCCGGGGCCGTCCTGCTTCGGGCGGCGCATCAGCGGCGCGAAGGTCGACCCGTCCGCGTCGTCCAGGTTCTGGCCGGCCATCGCCGTGAGTACGGCTTCGGGGCCGACCTCCACGAAGCGCGTCACGCCCAGTCCGCGGGCCGTGGCCAGACCGTCGGCGAACCGGACCGCCTCGCGCACGTGCCGCACCCAGTAGCCCGGGTCGGTCAGCTCCGCCGACACGACCTGACCGGTGACATTCGAAACCACCGGGATGCTCGGCTCGCGGTAGGACAGCGACGCCGCTATCTCGGCGAACTCCTCCAGCATCGGCTCCATCAGCCGCGAATGGAACGCGTGCGAGACCGACAACCGCGTCGCCCGCACGTCCGCCTGGGCCGCGCGGGCAGCCACCTGGTCCAGCTCCGCGAGCTGCCCCGAAACCACCACCGCCGCAGGTCCGTTGACGGCGGCGACGTCCACGCCCAGCCCGGCGATCAGCCCCTCGACCCGTTCGAGACCCGCGGCCAGCGCGAGCATGCCGCCACCCTCCGGCAGCGCCTGCATCAACGACCCCCGCGCCACCACCAGACGGGCCGCATCCTCAAGCCCGAACACCCCAGCGGCGTACGCGGCGGAGATCTCACCGATCGAATGCCCGACCAGCAGGTCCGGGCTCACACCCCAGTGCCGCAACACCCCCACCAGACCGGCCTGCACGGCGAACAGGCCTGCCTGCGTGAACACCGTCGCGTCCACGAGGGACGGATCCTCGCCCCAGATCACCTCACGGATCGGCCGCTCAAGATGCCGGTCCAGCGCCTCACACGCCACGTCGAACGCAGCCGCGAACACCGGCTCCGCCGCGTACAGTTCACGACCCATCCCCAGCCACTGCGACCCCTGCCCCGTAAACAGCCAACCCGTCCGCCCGGACGCGACCCGTCCCGTGACCGCACCGGTGCCCTCGGAGGCGAACGCGGCCAGGCTTGCCAGCGCCTCCGCACGGTCGGCGGCGACGATCACCGCCCGGTGCTCCAGAGAAGCCCGCCCGTACACCAACGCCGAGGCCAGCTGCCCGACTTCGACGTCCTCCCGCTCGGACCACCACGACGCCAGCCGCCCGGCCGCCTCGGTCAAGGCCTCCGGCGAGCGTGCCGACAGCGCGAGCACCGGGAGGCCGTCAGGGCCCATGCCGGAATCGGACAACTCCGCCTCGTCCACGGCCGCTTCGATGATGACGTGTGCGTTGGTGCCGCTGATCCCGAAGGACGACACCGCCGCCCGTCGCGGGCGGTCCTCCGTCGCGGGCCACTCCCGGGCCTCGGCGAGCACTTCCACGGCACCCGCCGACCAGTCCACCTGCGACGAGGGCGCGTCCACGTGGAGCGTCCGCGGCATGATCCCGTTCCGCATCGCCTCCACGAGCTTGATCACGCCGGCGACCCCCGCCGCGGCCTGCGTGTGCCCCAGGTTCGACTTCACCGACCCGAGGTACAGCGGCTCCGCGCCGTTCCTGTCCCGCCCGTACGTGGCCAGCAGCGCCTGCGCCTCGATCGGGTCCCCGAGTCGTGTCCCCGTGCCGTGCGCCTCGACCAGGTCCACGTCACCGGCGGAGAGCTCGGCGTTCGCCAGCGCGGCGCGTATCACCCGCTGCTGCGAAGGCCCGTTGGGCGCGGTGAGGCCGTTGGACGCCCCGTCCTGGTTGACCGCCGAACCCCGCACCACGGCGAGCACCGGATGCCCCAGCCTGCGCGCGTCCGACAGCCGCTCCAGCAACAGCAGCCCCGCGCCCTCACCCCACCCCGTACCGTCCGCCGCCTCGGCGAACGCCTTGCACCTGCCGTCCACCGACAGACCACGCTGCTTGCTGAACTCCACGAACGTCTCCGGTGTGGCCATCACCGTGACGCCGCCGGCCAGCGCCAGCGAGCACTCCCCCGAACGCAGCGCCTGCGCCGCCAGGTGCAGGGCGACCAGCGACGACGAGCACGCCGTGTCCACCGTCACCGCCGGGCCCTCCAGGCCGAAGGTGTAGGCGACGCGCCCGGACACCACACTGCCGCCGCTGGTGCTGCCGTCGTCGTCGCCGAGGCCGTAGTCGTGGTACATGACGCCGGCGAAGACTCCCGTACGGCTCCCCTTGAGGCTGTTGTGCGGGATGCCCGCGCGTTCGAAGGCCTCGTGGGCCACCTCCAGCAGCAGGCGCTGCTGCGGGTCCATGACCAGGGCCTCACCGGGACTGATGTGGAAGAAGCCAGGGTCGAAGCGGTCCGCGTCGTGGAGGAAGCCGCCTTCGCGCGTGTAGCACTTGCCGTCGACGCCGGGCTCCGGGTCGTAGAGGCCGTCGAGGTCCCAGCCGCGGTTCGTGGGGAACCCCGAGACCGCGTCGCGGCCGTCGGCGACCAGTCGCCACAGGTCCTCGGGGGTGCCGACGCCGCCGGGGAACCGGCAGGCCATCGACACGATCGCGATCGGTTCCCGCGCCGTGGCGAGGTGCGCGTCATGGGCCTCGCGCAGCTTCTCGTTCTCGATCAGGGAGTTGCGAAGTGCCTCGACCAGCTGGTCAACCTGGGTGTCCACGGGTCCTCGTGTTCTGCTCGGGGTGCTCGGCTCAGTGCTCGGCCAGGTGCCCGGCCCCGGCGCGGGCGGGCGCTCGGCCGTGGGCCCGGCCGCACGCTCGGCCCGCGGCACGGGACCGTGTGCTCGGCTCAGTCCAGCGAACGCAGGTACTCGACGAGCACCTTCATGAACAGCTCGGGCTCTTCGAGGTGCGGGCCGTGGCTCGACTCCTCGAAGATCTCCCAGCGCACGTCGGGGATCAGGTCGAAGTAGGGCTGCACCGCGCCGACGGTCACCTCGTCGTGGCGTCCGGACACGAGCAGCGTGGGAACCTCGATACGCGGCAGGAGGTCGGTCACGGACCAGTCGCGCAGGGTGCCGACGACATGGAACTCGCTCGGCCCGTTCATCGTGAAGTAGACGGTCGGGTCGTTGGCGATCTCCATCAACGACGCGGTCAGCTCGGTCGGCTTCGCCGGCAGACGGAAGACGTGGCGGTCGTAGAAGACGTTCATGGCCTCCAGGTACTCCGGGCTGTCCGTGCTGCCGGCGGCCTCGTGCGCGAGCAGCGTCTCGTTCACGCCGGGCGGCAACTGAGCGCGGAGCGCCTGGAGTTCCTTCCGCCACAGCGGATAGGAGGCGGGCGAGTCGGCGACGACGAGGCCCCGCAGGCCCTTCGGCCTCCGGGCGGCGTAGGCGGAGGAGAGCATGCCGCCCCAGGACTGCCCCAGGAGGACGAAGTCGTCGGCGATCCCGAGGGCGTGGACGAGGTTGTCCAGCTCGTCCAGGAACAGGTCCACGGTCCAGAAGTCCGCGCCCGCCTGCGGGAGGTGCGTCGAACCGCCGTTGCCGATCTGGTCGTAGTGCACGACCGGCCAGCCGTGCTCGGCCAGCGCGGCGAGGCTCAGCAGGTAGTCGTGCGTACTGCCCGGACCGCCGTGCACCAGCACCACGGTCGGCCGGGCGGCGTTGCGGTCCCCGGTGACCCGGTACCAGGTCCGGTACGGGCCGAAGGCCACGGTCCCTCGGGCACTCGGTGGCAGCGCCATGCGACTTCTCCTTCCACGCCGGATGCGGCGCGCGGATGCGCCGGACCGGCGGCGGCCGAGGGGTCCGGCGCGGCGCGCGCGGTCGGCGGGTCAGGTCCGGCATTCGGTTGCGACGGTAGTGACGGGAACGGGCCCGCGGACCCGCTGCGGCCCCCTGTAGGGGGCGGCGCTCCCCCTACAGCTGCCCGACCCAGTCCTCGACGACGGCGGCCGTGCTCGCGGCGTCGTCCTGGATGAGCGTGAAGTGGCTGCCCGGTGCCGTGCGCAGCACGTGGTCCGGGTCCCAGGGCCGGGCCTTGAGGTCGCCGGGGTCACCCTCGTACTGCGTACGGTCGAGGAAGTCGCCGGTCGCGGTGACGAACAGCACCGGCGCGGACACGGCGTCCAGCGTGAAGTCCGGCAGGATGTCGAAGTAGCGGCTCATCGCGGACAGCCGGGTGCTGTCGTAGCGGCCGACGGTGCGCTCGACCTCCAGCAGGCTCCGCGCCAGCCGGTCCATGCCGACCACCATGGCCTCGTCCTGCACCCGGTAGGTGTCCAGGAGGACCACGCCGGCCGGCACCACGCCGTGCACCCGCTCCAGGTGGTGCGCGGTGGCGTAGGCGATCAGCCCGCCGGAGGAGTACCCGAGCAGGACGAACGGCCGGCCCTCGGCGGCGGCCAGCACGTTCTCGGCCATGACGTGCACGACCGCCTCAGCCGACGCGGGCAGGGGCTCCGTGGCGGCGAAACCCGGCAGGGCCAGGGCGGAGACCGGCCGGGCTCCGCGCAGGTGGGACGCCAGCCTGGCGTGCTGGTGCAGACCGCCACCGGCCATCGGCGTCGAGACGCAGACGATCCGGGGGCCGCCGGGCCCGTCGCCCAGCCGGGCCGACGCCAGGGGGGTCGTCATTCCCTCGGAGTCGAAACTGTCGCGCAGTTCGGCCACGGCGCGCAGGACGCCGAACGCCTGGCCGACCTTGCCCGCCAGCACCGCCTCGCGGAACAGGCCGCTGAGGGAGTCGGCACCGGCGCCGGGCTCCGGGGCGGCGACCGGCACGGCGCCGCCCTCGGGGGGCGTGCCGGAGCCCGTGCCCGTGCGGACGGTGGCGCTGTCGTGGCCGGAACCGGGGTGGGGGTGGGAGGCGGGGTGGGGGCGGGGGCCGGCATCGGCATCGGGGACGGGCGCGGTGCCGGCATCGGCACCGGCGGCAGCCAGTTCGGCCTGGACGAGCGCGGCGAGCTGCTCCGGGTTCTGTCCGTCGAAGACGGCCATGGCCGGGAGATGCAGCCCGAGGGCCTTGTTGAGCTGGTTGCGGAGTTCGATCGCGGCCAGCGAGTCGAAGCCGGACTCCAGGAAGTCCCGTCGGGGATCGACGTCGGCCTCGTCGTCGAATCCGAGCACCGTCGCGACCCGTCCGAGGACGAGACGGCGCAGCTCGGCCAGTTGCTCCGCCCCGGACAGCTCGTGCAGCCGTCGGCGCAGCGCGTCGTCCCGCCCCGGTCCACCGCTCGCCGCCCGGACCACCCGCGGCGCCGGCACGAGGGCACGGAGCATCGGATGCGGGAGTTCGGGCAGCCGGCGCAGTGCCGGGAGGTCCAGGTGCATCGACAGCACCGCCGGCCGGCCGGCCGCCACGGCGGCGTCGAGGTCGGCGAGGCCCTCCCGCTCGGTCAGCGGCGGCATGCCCGTACGGCGCATGCGCTGCAGGTCGATCTCGCTGAGCCACTGGCTGAGACCGGTCTCGGTCTGCCACAGCGCGTAGGCGAGGGAGGTGGCGGGGAGGCCCTGCGCGTGCCGGTGTGCGGCCAGAGCGTCCAGGAACACGTTCGCCGCAGCATAGGCCGACTGCCCACCCGCCAACAACGAACCACCCACCGACGAGAACAACACGAACGCCGACAACGACAACGACGCCGTCAACTCATGCAGATGCCACGCCGCATCCGCCTTCGCCGCCAACACCGCACCCAACCGCTCCGCCGACATCCCCGTCACCATGCCGTTGTCCGCCACACCAGCCGCATGCACCACACCCGTCAGATCCCCGATACCACCCACCACCACGGCAAGCGCATCCCGATCCGACACATCACACGCCACCACCCGCACCCGCACAGCACCCGCACCGGCACCGGCACCGGACAACTCCGCCACCAACTCCCGCACCCCCGGAGCCCCCTCACCCCGACGACTCACCAACACCAACGACGACACCCCCGACGCCACCAGATGCCGCGCCACCACCGCACCCAGACCACCCGTACCACCCGTGATCAACACCGTCCCCCCGCCCCACCCCGACCCAGCACCCTCTTCATCGGGTCCCGTGGCGGGAAGGGGTGTGGAGACGGGTGCGGCGAGCCGGCCGATCCTCGCCTGGTACCAACGCCCGTCACGGACCGCCCACTCGGGCTCCCCGGACGCGGCCACACTGCGCCAGGCCCCGGCATCGACCGTACGAGGGTCGTCCGCGTCCACCAGGACGAAGCGGCCCGGGTGTTCGGACTGCGCGGCCCGTACGAGACCCCAGACCGGCGCCGCGGCCACCTCGGTCGGCGTGGCGCCGTCGGGTCCGGCCGCGCCCCGGGTGACCAGGATCAGCGTGGCACCCGCGCGCGCCGGGTCGGCCAGCCAGTCGCGCACGGTGCCGAGCACCGTGACGGCCAGCTCCAGTGCGGCGGCCGGGACGGGACCACCGCCCGGTACGCAGTCGGCGACGACCACGGAGCCGTACGCTCCGGCGAGTTCGGCCGGTGAGACCACCGGGACGGGATCGGCGCCCGCGAGAGGCGCCGGCGTGGCCGGCGTCCATGTCACCTCGAAGAGCGTGTCCGAGACCCTGGCGACCGCCTCCGGGGCCTCCCGCAGGACAAGGGATTCGACGGCGCCGACCGGCTGCCCGGCAGCGTCCGCGAACTCCACGTGTACGGCGTCCGCTCCACGGGCCGAGAGCCGCACCCGGAGCTCGCGCGCGCCCGTGCGGAACAGCCGGACGCCCTGCCAGACGAACGGCAGCACCGGACGCGAGCCGGGCGTCCGGTCACCGTGCACACCGAAGCGGAGGCCGTGCAGGGCCGCGTCCAGAAGCGCCGGGTGGACGGGGTGCCGCTCGGCGGTCACGTCCTCCGGCAGCACGATCTCCGCGTACACGTCGTCCCCGTGCCGCCAGGCCGCGCGCAGCCCCTGGAACGCAGGCCCGTACGCGTAGCCCTGGTCGAGCAGTTCGACGTAGAGGTCGTCGGTGTCGAGGGGCTTCGCGTCCGTAGGGGGCCAGGTCTCCGGAACTGCTGCGGCCGGGGCGGCAGCGGGTGCGCCGACGAGGGTGCCGGTGGCGTGGGTGGTCCAGGACGTCTCGGTATCGTCGGCGGGGCGGGAGTGGAGGGTGAGTTCCGCCCGGTCGCCGGCCGTGGTGACCTGGACCTGGATGTCCGTGCCGCCGTGGGCGGGCAGGGTGAGGGGCTGTCCGATGACGAGTTCGGCGACCTCGCCGTACCCGGTGACCTCGGCGGCGTACAACGCCATGTCGAGAAGGGCCGTGCCCGGTACGAGGACCACGCCGGCCACGGCGTGGTCGGCCAGCCAGGGGTGGCTGTTCACACCGATGCGGCCGGTCAGCACCGTGGAGAGACCGTCCGCGGTCGTGACCGAGGCGGCCAGCAGAGCGTGCCCGGTCTCCCGCAGCCCCGCCGCCCCCACGCCCACAGACGTCCGTACCGGTCCGGACAGCCAGTAGCTGCGGCGCTGGAAGGGGTAGGTCGGCAGGTCGAGATGACGTCCGGGAACGGGCAGGTGCCAGTCCACGGCCACCCCGGACGCGTACAGAGTGGCGGCCGCCGTGAGCAGAGTGACCTGAGCGGAGGTGCCCTCCTTGGGGCGGCGCATCAGCGGGGCGAAGGTCAACCCGTCCGCGTCGTCGAGACTCTGGCGCGCCATCGCCGTCAGTACGGCCTCGGGACCGACCTCCACGAAGCGTGTCACGCCGAGCTCCCTGGCCGTGGCCAGACCGTCGGCGAACCGGACCGCCTCGCGCACGTGCCGCACCCAGTAGCCCGGGTCCGTCAGCTCCCCCGACACGACCCGACCGGTGACATTCGAAACCACCGGAATGCCCGGCTCGGCATACGTGACGGTGCCAGCAACCCGAGCGAACTCCTCCAACATCGGCTCCATCAAACGCGAATGGAAGGCATGCGAGACCGACAACCGCGTCGCCCGCACGTCCGCATCGGCCGCACGGCCCGCCAACCGCTCCAGATCCGTGACCAGACCGGAAACGACGACTGCCGCTGGTCCGTTGACCGCCGCGATGTCGACCGCAAGACCGTCGACCAGCTTCTCCACCCGCTCCACGCCGGCAGCCAGCGCCAACATGCCGCCACCCTCCGGCAGCGCCTGCATCAACGACCCCCGCGCCACCACCAACCGCGCCGCATCCTCAAGCCCGAACACCCCCGCCGCATACGCGGCGGAGATCTCCCCGATCGAATGCCCCACCAACACATCCGGGCTCACACCCCAGTGCCGCAACACCCCCACCAAACCCGCCTGCACAGCGAACAGACCCGCCTGCGTGAACACCGTGGCATCCACCAACGACGCGTCCTCACCCCAGATCACCTCACGAATCGGCCGCTCCAGATGCCGGTCCAGCGCCTCACACGCCTCATCGAACGCAGCCGCGAACGCCGGCTCCACCGGGTGCAGTTCACGGCCCATCCCGAGCCACTGCGAGCCCTGCCCCGTGAACAACCACCCCGTCCGCCCCGACATCGCCCGGCCCGTCACGGCGCCGGCATCGCCGGAGGCGAACGACGCGAGGCTCTGCAGTGCCTCTTCTCGTGTGGAGGCGGTCACCACCGCTCGATGCTCCAACGCGGCCCGTCGGTGCGCCAACGTCGCGGCGACTTCGGTTACTTGCACGTCTTCACACGCGGCCCACCAAGCCGCCAGGCGTGCAGCCGATGCCGTGAGCGCCTCCGGCGAACGTGCCGACAGGGGGACCGCGACCGGGCCCTCGACGCCCGGATCGGGGGCCTCTGCTCCGATCGGGTCCGGAGCCTGCTCGACGATCACGTGCGCGTTGGTCCCGCTGATGCCGAACGACGACACCGCCGCCCGTCGCGGGCGGTCCAGCTCCGGCCAGGCACGCTCCTCCGTGAGCAGCTGAACGGCTCCTTCCGTCCAGTCGACCTGCGAGGACGGCGCGTCCACGTGCAGCGTCCGGGGCATGACTCCGTGGCGGATCGCTTCCACGAGCTTGATCACGCCGCCCACACCGGCGGCCGCCTGGGCGTGGCCGAGGTTGGATTTCAACGAGCCCAGGTACAGCGGCTCTTGGTTGTCGCGGCCCTGTCCGTACGTGGCCAGCAGCGCCTGCGCCTCGATCGGGTCCCCGAGGCGCGTCCCCGTGCCGTGGCCCTCGACCAGGTCGACGTCGGCGCCGGCGAGCCGGGCGTTCGCGAGGGCGGCCCGTATCACGCGCTGCTGCGACGGCCCGTTGGGCGCCGTGAGGCCGTTCGAGGCACCGTCCTGGTTGACCGCCGACCCCCGCACCACGGCCAGCACCGGATGCCCGAGCCTGCGGGCGTCCGAGAGGCGCTCCAGCAACAGCAGACCGACGCCCTCGGACCAGCCCGTGCCGTCCGCCGCCTCGGCGAACGAGCGGCAGCGGCCGTCGACCGACAGCCCTCGCTGCCGACTGAACTCCACGAACATGGCCGGAGTGGCCATCACCGTCACCCCGCCCGCGACGGCCAGCGAGCACTCCCCCGAGCGCAGCGCCTGCACGGCCAGGTGCAGGGCCACGAGTGACGACGAGCACGCCGTGTCCACGGTCACCGCGGGGCCTTCGAAGCCGAAGGAGTACGAGACACGGCCGGAGACCACGCTGCCGCCGCTGCTGAGGTCGCCGTAGTCGTGGTACATGACTCCCGCGAAGACGCCCGTGCGGCTGCCCTTGAGGGAGGCCGGTTCGATGCCGGCGCGCTCGAAGGTCTCCCAGGCGGCCTCCAGGAAGATCCGCTGCTGCGGGTCCATGGTCAGCGCCTCGTTGGGGCTGATGCCGAAGAAGACCGGGTCGAACCGGTCCGCGTCGTGGAGGAAGGCGCCGCGGTCGGTGTAGCTCTTGCCCTCGGCTCCCGGCTCGGGGTCGAAGAGGTCGTCCAGATCCCAACCGCGGTTGGTCGGGAAGGAGCCGACGGCGTCGACGCCGTCGGCGACCAGGCGCCAGAGGTCCTCCGGGGACGCGACACCGCCCGGGTAGCGGCAGGCCATCGACACGATGACGATCGGGTCGTCCTGGTCGGCGGTCGTGCGGACGACGACGGCTGCGGAGGCCTCCTCAGCCCTCGGTCCGGCAAGCAGCTCGTCCAGCAGGGCCGCGACGGCGGACGCGTTCGGGTGGTCGAAGACGAGGGTGGCGGGCAGCCGCAGGTCGGTCGCGGCGGTCAGCAGGTTGCGCAGTTCCACGGCGGCGAGCGAGTCGAAGCCCAGCTCCGAGAAGGGGCGGTCCGGCTCGACGTCGTCCGCGCCGGCGTGCCCGAGGAGGGCGGCGACATGGCCTCGCACGAGGTCCAGCAGGCGCCGGGCCCTGGCCTCCGGGTCCAGACCGGCCAGTGCGGCGGCCAGTCCGGAGGAGGCGGGGACGGCCGCGCGGGAGGCCTTGCGGCGGCCGGCGGGCACGAGGCCGCGCAGGAGTGCGGGGATCTCGTCGGTACGGGCACGCAGCGCGGCCCGGTCGACGGGCGTGGCCAGGACATGGGGCCGCTCGCAACGGAGGGCGGCGTCGAACAACGCGAGGCCGGTCTCCGCGTCGAGCGGCGGCAGTCCGAGGCGCCGGAGCCGCTGGACGTCCGACGCGCCGAGCGCGCCGCCCATGCCCTCGTTCAGCCAGAGGCCGTAGGCGAGGGAGGTGGCGGGGAGGCCCTGCGCGTGCCGGTGTGCGGCCAGAGCGTCCAGGAACACGTTCGCCGCAGCATAGGCCGACTGCCCACCCGCCAACAACGAACCACCCACCGACGAGAACAACACGAACGCCGACAACGACAACGACGCCGTCAACTCATGCAGATGCCACGCCGCATCCGCCTTCGCCGCCAACACCGCACCCAACCGCTCCGCCGACATCCCCGTCACCATGCCGTTGTCCGCCACACCAGCCGCATGCACCACACCCGTCAGATCCCCGATACCACCCACCACCACGGCAAGCGCATCCCGATCCGACACATCACACGCCACCACCCGCACCCGCACAGCACCAGCACCAGACCCAGACCCAGAGCCAGACCCAGAGCCAGACCCAGAGCCAGAGCCAGACCCAGTCGCGGCACCAGTCGCGTCACCAGCACCGGCACCGGCACCAGCACCAGCACCAGCACCAGCACCGGACAACTCCTCCACCAACTCCCGAACCCCCGGAGCACCCTCACCCCGACGACTCACCAACACCAACGACGACACCCCCGACGCCACCAGATGCCGCGCCACCACCGCACCCAGACCACCCGTACCACCCGTGATCAACACCGTCCCCCCACCCCACCCCGACCCAGCACCGTCGGGGTTCGCCTTCTCCAGGCGCGGTACGAGCCAGGTGCCCTGGCGGTGGGCGAGTTCGGGCTCCCCGGAGGCCACGACGGCCGGCCACACGGCGGGGTCGAGGTCGGCGGGGCGGTCGACGTCCGCCAGGACGAAGCGCCCGGGGTTCTCCGCCTGCGCCGCCCGCACCAGGCCCCAGACGGCGCCGGCCGCGGGGCCGGCCGGACCGTCCGGACCCATGCCGCCGCGGGTGAGCACGACCAGGGTGCGGTCGGTCCGCCGCCCGTCGGCGAGCCAGGTCTGCACGGTGCCCAGCGCGGCCTCGGCCGCCGCTGCCGTGGCCTCGGGAACGTGGCCGTCACCCGGCGTGCAGTCGCACACCACGATCGGGCCCTCGGCGGCGCCCAGTTCCTCGGGCGTGACGGTCGGGACCGGTTCGGCACCCTCGGCCGTGCCGATCGTCACCGGCTTCCAGGCCACGCCGAAGAGCGCGTCGGCGGTCGGATCGGGGGAAGAGAAGTGGTCGGGTGCGATCGGCAGCGAGGCCACCGACCCGACGGTGGCCACCGGCCGTCCCCTCTGGTCGGCGACGAACACCGCCGAGGCGGCCTGACCCTCACGCCGCTCGATGCGCACCCGCAGGGCCCGGGATCCGGACGCGTGCAGCGCGACGTCGGTCCATGCGAAGGGCAGGAAGGTCTGCCCCTCCGCCTCCTCGTCCCCGGCGATCAGGTCGATGTGCAGGGCCGAGTCGAGCAGCGCAGGGTGCAGGCCGTAGCTCTCGGCATCTGCGGATTCGGGCAGGACGACCTCGGCGAAGACGTCGGTGCCCCGTCGCCAGGCCGCGCGGAGGTTCCGGAACGCGGGGCCGTAGCGGTAGCCGCGCTCGGCCAGCCGCTCGTACCCGCCCTCGACCGGAATCGGCTCGGCGCCGGCAGGCGGCCACGTCGTGAGGTCGAAGGCGGCCGCAACGTGGGCCGTCGACAGCACCGCCTCCGCGTGGCAGGTCCAGTCCCCGGCGCCCCCGGCGTCTCCGCCGTCGTCGGGCCGCGAGTGGATGCCCAGGGCATGCCGTCCCGAGCCGTCCGCCGCACCCACGCTCACCTGCACCTGGACACCGCCGGATGCCGGAATGACGAGCGGGGTCCGCAAGGTCAGCTCCTCCAGGGCGGTGCACCCGACCTCGTCGCCCGCCCGGATCGCGAGCTCCACGAAGCCGGTCCCCGGGAAGATGATCGTCCCGTTGATGTCGTGGTCGGCGAGCCAGGGCTGCGCCTCGGCCGAGAACCGCCCGGTGAGGACGACGCCCCCGGTCTCGGCAACCGTCACCGCCGCGCCCAGCAACGGGTGCCCGGTCGGCGACTGGCCCACCTGCCGCGGATCGGCGCCGACCGGCATCGAGTCCTGCCAGAAGCGGCGGTGCTGGAAGGGATAGGTCGGCAGGTCGAGGTGGCGACCGGGGACCGGCAGGTGCCAGTCCACGGCCACGCCGGACACGTGCAGGGCTGCAGCCGCCGACTGCAGCAGGGCCTGGGCGC
Source organism: Streptomyces sp. NPDC101191 (assembly GCF_044767915.1). Classification (NCBI taxonomy): domain Bacteria; kingdom Bacillati; phylum Actinomycetota; class Actinomycetes; order Kitasatosporales; family Streptomycetaceae; genus Streptomyces; species Streptomyces sp. NPDC101191. The sequence continues at coordinate 204,665 of NZ_JBIWOU010000011.1, read as the reverse complement.
CGGGACCGTCCTCCTTCGGACGCCGCATCAGCGGGACGAACACCGACTCCGCGACGTCGTCCAGGTTCTGGCGGGCCAGCGCGGTCAGTACGGCCTCGGGACCGACCTCCACGAAGCGCGTCACGCCGAGCTCCCGGGCCGTGGCCAGACCGTCGGCGAACCGGACCGCCTCGCGCACGTGCCGCACCCAGTAGCCCGGGTCCGTCAGCTCCCCCGACACGACCAGACCGGTGACATTGGAAACCACCGGAATGCTCGGCTCGGCATACGTGACGGTGGCGGCGACCTCGGCGAACTCCTCCAACATCGGCTCCATCAAACGCGAATGGAAGGCGTGTGAGACCGACAACCGCGTCGCCCGCACCCCCACCCCCTCCGCCGCGCCGGCCACCCGCTCGAGCTCCGCCACCGGACCGGAGACCACAACGGCCCTCGGCCCGTTCACGGCCGCGACGTCCACGCCCAGACCCGCGATCAGCCCCTCGACCCGCTCCACGCCGGCAGCCAGCGCCAACATGCCGCCACCCCCCGGCAGCGCCTGCATCAACGACCCCCGCGCCACCACCAGGCGCGCCGCGTCCGCAAGCCCGAACACCCCGGCGGCGTACGCGGCGGAGATCTCCCCGATCGAATGCCCGACCAGTACGTCCGGGCTCACACCCCAGTGCCGCAGCACCCCCACCAGACCCGCCTGCACCGCGAACAGACCCGCCTGCGTGAACACCGTCGCATCCACCAACGAAGCGTCCTCGCCCCAGATCACCTCACGGATCGGCCGCTCAAGATGCCGGTCCAGCGCCTCACACGCCGCGTCAAACGCAGCCGCGAACACCGGCTCCGCCGCGTACAGTTCCCGACCCATCCCCAGCCACTGCGACCCCTGCCCGGTGAACAACCACCCCGTCCGCCCCGATATCACCCGTCCGGTGACTGCGGCCCCGGGGGCTTCCGAGGTGAACGCGGCCAGGCCGGTCAGCGCCTCTTCTCGGGACGAGGCGAGCAGGGCGGACCGGTGCTCCAGCGCCGCGCGTCCGTGGGCCAGCGCCGAGGCGACCTCGCCCGGTTCCACGTCCTCGCGACCGGTCCACCAGGAGGCCAGACGTGCGGCGGACTCCGTCAGCGCCTCCGGCGAGCGTGCCGACCAGGTCAGTGCCACCGGTCGTCCGGTCTTCGGGACCGAGAACTCCCCCTCCTCCGGCGCCTGTTCGACGATGACGTGTGCGTTGGTGCCGCTGATGCCGAAGGACGAGACCGCGGCCCGGCGAGGGCGGTCGTCCACCATCGGCCAGGCCCGCGCCTCCGTCAGCAGCTCGACCGCCCCGGCGGCCCAGTCGACCTGTGACGACGGCTGATCCACGTGCAGGGTCCGCGGCATCACGCCGTGCCGCATCGCCTGCACCAGTTTGATCACGCCCGCGACTCCGGCGGCCGCCTGCGTGTGCCCGAGGTTCGACTTCACCGACCCCAGATAGAGCGGCTCGCCGACCTCACGGCCCTGCCCGTACGTGGCCAGCAGCGCCTGCGCCTCGATCGGGTCGCCGAGCCGCGTCCCCGTGCCGTGCCCCTCCACCAGGTCGACCTGGTCCGCGCCGACCCGCGCGTTGGCGAGAGCGGCCCGGATGACGCGCTGCTGGGAGGGCCCGTTCGGCGCCGTGAGGCCGTTCGACGCACCGTCCTGGTTGACCGCCGAGCCTCTCACCACGGCCAGCACCGGGTGTCCGAGCCTGCGCGCGTCCGACAGCTTCTCGACGAGCAGCAGACCGACGCCTTCCGACCAGCCCGTACCGTCCGCCGCGTCGGCGAACGACTTGCAGCGGCCGTCCGCGGCCAGTCCCCGCTGACGGCTGAACTCGACGAAGGTCTCCGGCGTCGACATCACCGTCACCCCGCCGACCAGGGCCAGCGAACACTCCCCCGACCGCAGCGCCTGCACCGCCAGGTGCAGCGCCACGAGCGACGACGAACACGCGGTGTCCACCGTCACCGCCGGTCCCTCGAGGCCGAACACGTAGGAGATGCGGCCGGAGGCGATGGCGCCGGTCGCGGAGTTGTACGGGTAGTCGTGGTACATGACGCCCGCGAAGACGCCCGTGCGGCTGCCCTTCAGCGTGCCCGGGTCGATGCCGGCGCGCTCGAAGGCCTCCCAGGACGTCTCCAGCAGCAGGCGCTGCTGCGGGTCCATGATCTGGGCCTCGTTGGGACTGATGTTGAAGAAGGCCGGGTCGAAGGCGGCCGCCTCGTGGAGGAAGCCGCCCTCACGTGTGTACGACCTGCCCTCGACGCCCGGCTCGGGGTCGTACAGGCCGTCGACGTCCCACCCGCGGTCGGCCGGGAACGGCGAGACCGCGTCGCGGCCCTCGGCGACCAGGCGCCACAGGTCCTCCGGGGAGGCGACGCCGCCCGGGTAGCGGCAGGCCATCGACACGATCGCGACGGGTTCGCGGCTGTCCGCCGTGACCTGTCGCAGCTGTCCGCGCAGCCGCTCGGTCTCCTTGACGGAGGCGCGCAGCGCATGGACGAGCTTCTCGTCGGTTCCGGTCATCGCAGCCTCACGCATCCTCGGCGACGTCGTCGAAGTCGGCGCCCTCGAGCGCCAGGTTGATCAGGGCGTCCGCGTCCATGGCGTCGACGTCCACGGCGCCGGAGCCGGCGTCGTCGGTCTCGGAGCCGGCGGACGGGGTGGTGGAGTCGATGCCGGTGCGACCGGCGAGCTGGAGCAGGGTGTCGAGCAGGCCGGCGTCGCGCAGCCGGGCGAGCGGGATGCTCTGCAGGGCCGACCGCACGTCCTGCTCCGCGGTGGCGTCGGACCGTCCCTCGGGGAAGAGCTGTTCGGCGAGGTGGGCGGCCAGGCCGGCCGGGGTCGGGTAGTCGAAGCTGAGTGTCGCGGGCAGGCGCAGGCCGGTGGCCGTGCCGAGGCCGTTGCGGAACTCGACGGCCGCCAGGGAGTCGAATCCCATGTCCCCGAAGGGGCGTTGTGCGTCGATCGCCTCGGGGCCGGAGTAGCCCAGGAGGGCCGCCGCCTGTCCGCGCACGAGGTCGGAGATGCGGTCGAGGCGGTCGGCGGGAGCGAGGCCGGCCAGCCGCTCGCGCAGCGCGGCCCCCCGGTCGGCGGCCGCGGCGACCAGGCGCCGTCCCGGGAGCCGGATCAGGGCGCGCAGCAGGTCGGGCACCTCGCCTTCGCCGGACGCGGAGGTGTCGAGCAGCATGGGTACGAGCAGCGGCCGGTCGGAGTCGCCGGCGCGGTCGAAGAGCTCGGTGCCCCTCTTCTCGGAGAGCGGCTCGATGCCGGCCCGGCGGAGGCGCTGGAGGTCGGCCTCGCCGAGTTCGCCGGCCATGCCGCCGTCGAGCGACCACAGCCCCCAGGCGAGCGACTGGCCGGCCAGGCCGGTGGCGCGGCGGTGCCCGGCGAGGGCGTCGAGCAGGGCGTTGGCGGCGGCGTAGTTGCCCTGCCCCGGCGCGCCGAGCACGCCTGCCGCCGAGGAGAAGAGGACGAAGGCCGACAGGTCCATGTCCCGGGTCAGCTCGTGCAGGTGCAACGCGGCCTCGGCCTTCGGCCGGAAGACCGTGTCGACGCGTTCGGGCGTCAGCGACGCGATCACGCCGTCGTCGAGCACGCCGGCGGAGTGGACGACCGCGGTGATCGGGGCGTCCTCGGAGACACCGGCCAGCACGCGGGCGAGGGCCGCGCGGTCGCCGACGTCGCAGGCGGCCACGCTGACGTGGGCGCCCAGTGCGGTGAGCTCCTCGACGAGCTCGGGCATCCCCGGCGCGTCCGCTCCCCGGCGTCCCACCAACAGCAGGCTGCGTACGCCGCGTTCGGCGACGAGGTGCCGGGAGAAGAGCCGGCCCAGGTTGCCGGTCGCGCCGGTGACGAGCACGGTGCCGTCGCCGTACCCGGCGACGGCGGGGAGCGCCTCCGGGCTCGCGGACGGGTGGGGCGACGCGGGCGACGCGGGCGACGCGAACGGGTCGGGCGACGCGGGCGGCACGGTGGCGCGCAGCAGTCGGGCGGCGAATACCCGGCCGTCACGGACTGCCAGTTGGGACTCGTCGAGGCCCGTCAGCACACCGAAGGGGAGGTCGGCGCCGTAGGTGCCGGTGTCTCGATCCGGGTCAGCACCGACGTCGATGTCGGCATCGGCATCCGCATCCGCATCCGTATCTGTATCTGTATCGACATCGACATCGACGAGGAGGATGCGGCCCGGGTTCTCCGCCTGTGCCGAGCGGACCAGTCCGCGGACGGCGGCGCCGGCCAGGTCCGGGACGTCCTCGCCCGCGACCGAGACGGCTCCGCGGGTGAGGACGACGAGCGTCGACGCGGACGTCCGCGGGTCGGCGAGCCAGTCCTGCAGGGCCGCGAGGGCGGTGTGCACGGCCTCACGGGGATCTCCGCCGCCGGTCCGCAGCACGACGTGTTCCGGCACCTCCCCGTCCGCGGACAGCTCGGTGAAGTCCAGCACCCGACCGCTCGTCGGCGTCCTCCCGGGCGACGCGAGCGGCCCGCGCGAGATCCACCTCAGTTCGTAGAGGCCGTCCACGGCCGCGGTCGGCGCGGCCGGTGACGCGTCGGACAGTTCGCGCAGGGCCAGCGAGTCGACGGCGAGCACCGGCTGCCCGCCCGGGTCCCACGCCCGCAGTCGTACACCGGCGCCGTCGAGGGTGAGGCGGACCCGCAGGTGGCTCGGCCGTTCCGCCAGGAGGGCGATGCCGGACCAGGCGAACGGAAGCCGTACGGTGCCCCCTCCGGCGTCGCTGTCGAGCAGGGCGACGGCGTGCAGGGCGGCGTCGAGCAGCGCGGGGTGCACCGTGTGCCCCGCCACGTCGACGCCCTCCGGCAGCACGACCTCCGCGTAGACGTCCTCGCCGTGCCGCCAGGCCGCGCGCAGGCCCTGGAAGGCCGGGCCGTACTGCAGCCCCAGCTCGTGCAGCTCCGCGTATCCGTCGGACACGTCGATGGACACGGCCTCGGTCGGGGGCCATGTGTCCGGTGCCGCGGGAGCCGGGGGCGGTGCGGCGCTCAGGGTGAGGGTGCCCGTGGCGTGTGGCGTCCACGGGGTCTCCGTGTCACCGGCCGGGCGGGAGTGGACGGTGAGTTCCGCCTGGTCGCCGGCGGCGGTCACCTGGACCTGGACGTCCGCGGCCCCCTGGGCCGGCAGCGTGAGGGGCTGCCCGATGACCAGCTCGCCGACCTCGCCGTACCCGGTCACGTCGGCGGCGTACAGCGCCATGTCCAGCAGAGCCGTACCGGGTACGAGCACCACCCCGCCCACCGCGTGGTCCGCCAGCCAGGCATGGCTGTTCACGCCGATCCGGCCGGTGAGCACCGTCGCGGCGCCGTCCGCGGTCGTGACGGAGGCGGCCAGCAGCCCGTGCCCGGTCTCCCGCAGACCCGCCGCCCCCACGCCGACGGACGCCTGCGTCGGCCCGGTCAACCAGTAGCGGCTGCGCTGGAAGGCGTACGTGGGCAGGTCGAGGTGGCGGACGGGCTCCGGCAGGTGCCAGTCGACGGCGACACCGGAGGCGTGCAGGGCGGCGGCCGCGGTCAGCAGCGTGACCCGGGCGGTCGGGCCGTCCGGCTTGGGGCGGCGCATCAGCGGCGCGAAGGTCGGCTCGTCCGCTCCGTCGAGACCCTGGCGCGCGAGGGCCGTCAGTACGGCCTCCGGCCCCACCTCCACGAACCGGGTCACCCCCAGCTCCCGGGCCTCGGCCAGTCCGTCGGCGAAGCGCACGGCGTTCCGCACGTGCCCCACCCAGTAGCCGGGGTCGGTCAGTTCGGCCGACACAACCTGCCCCGTGACGTTGGAGACGACGGGCACGTTCGGCTCGGCGTAGGTCAGGGTGGCGGCGACCTCGGCGAACTCCTCCAGCATCGGCTCCATCAGCCGCGAGTGGAAGGCGTGCGAGACCGACAACCGCGTCGCCCTGACACCGGCCTCCTCCGCCGCGCCGGCCACCTTCTCCAGCTCCGCGACCGGGCCGGACACCACGACCGCCGCGGGCCCGTTGACGGCCGCGACGTCCACGCCCAGCCCGGCGATCAGCCCCCCGACCCGTTCGAGACTCGCGGCCAGCGCCAACATGCCGCCGCCTTCCGGCAGCGCCTGCATCAACGACCCCCGCGCCACGACCAGACGCGCCGCGTCCTCAAGCCCGAACACCCCCGCCGCATACGCGGCGGAAATCTCACCGATCGAATGCCCCACCAACACATCCGGGACCACACCCCAGTGCCGCAGCACCCCCACCAAACCCGCCTGCACAGCGAACAGACCCGCCTGCGTGAACACCGTCGCATCCACCAACGACGCGTCCCCGCCCCAGATCACCTCACGAATCGGCCGCTCCAGATGCCGGTCCAGCGCCTCACACGCCTCGTCGAACGCAGCCGCGAACACCGGCTCCACCGCGTACAGTTCACGACCCATCCCCAGCCACTGCGACCCCTGCCCGGTGAACAGCCACCCGGTCCGGCCGGTCGCCGCCCGGCCCGTCACGGCGCCGGTCCCCTCGGAGGCGTACGAGGCCAGCCGCGTCAGCGCCTCCTCGCGCGAGGAGGCGACCACCACCGCCCGGTGGTCGAGCGAGGCCCGCCTCCGTACGAGGGCGGCGGCCACCTCGGTGGCCGCGACGTCCGTGTGCGCCGACCACCACGACGCCAGCCGCCCGGCCGCCTCGCCCAGGGCCCGCGGCGAGCGCGCGGACAGGGTGAACGCCACCGCGGTGTCGCCCGTGGATTGTCCCTCGACCTCGGGCGCACCTACCGGATCGGGGGCCTGTTCGGGGGCCTGTTCCAGGATCACGTGCGCGTTGGTGCCGCTGATGCCGAAGGACGACACCGCCGCCCTGCGGGGGCGATCGGCGTCCGCCGCCGGCCACGCCCGCGCCTCGGTCAGCAGCTCCACCGCTCCGGCCGTCCAGTCGACCTGCTGCGAGGGTGCGTCCACGTGGAGCGTCCGCGGCATGATGCCGTGCCGCATCGCCTCCACGAGCTTGATGACGCCGCCGACCCCGGCCGCGGCCTGGGCGTGGCCCAGGTTCGACTTCAGCGATCCCAGGTACAGCGGCCCGCCGTCCCGGTCGCGCCCGTAGGTCGCCAGGAGCGCCTGCGCCTCGATCGGGTCGCCGAGGCGGGTGCCGGTGCCGTGCCCCTCCACCAGGTCCACATCGCTCACGGACAGGCCGGCGTTGGCGAGAGCGGCCCGGATGACGCGCTGCTGGGAGGGCCCGTTCGGCGCCGTGAGGCCGTTCGAGGCACCGTCCTGGTTGACCGCCGAACCTCTCACCACCGCGAGGACCGGATGTCCGAGCCTGCGCGCGTCCGACAGCTTCTCGACGAGCAGCAGACCGACGCCTTCCGACCAGCCCGTACCGTCCGCCGCGTCGGCGAAGGCCTTGCACCGCCCGTCGGCGGCGAGTCCGCGCTGACGGCTGAACTCGACGAAGGTCTCCGGCGTGGACATCACCGTCACCCCGCCGACCAGGGCCAGCGAACACTCCCCCGACCGCAGCGCCTGGGCGGCCAGGTGCAGGGCCACGAGCGACGACGAGCAGGCCGTGTCGATGGTCATCGACGGGCCTTCGAAGCCGAAGACGTACGACACCCGGCCGGAGGCGATCGCGCCGGTCGCCGTGTTGTGGGGGTAGTCGTGGTACATGACGCCCGTGAAGACCCCGGTGTCGCTGCCCTTCAGCGTGCCGGGGTCGATGCCGGCCCGCTCGAACACCTCCCAGGACGTCTCCAGCAGCAGGCGCTGCTGCGGGTCCATGATCAGCGCCTCGTTGGGGCTGATGCCGAAGAAGTCGCCGTCGAAGAGATCGGCGTCGTGGAGGAAGCCGCCGTGGTCGACGTACGACGTGTCCGGCACCGTACGGCTGGGGTCCACCAGCCGGGCGAGGTCCCAGCCCCGGTCGGCGGGGAACGGGGAGACCGCGTCGCGGCCCTCGGCGACCAGGCGCCACAGGTCCTCCGGGGACGTGACGCCGCCCGGGTAGCGGCAGGCCATCGAGACGATGACGAGGGGTTCGGCGTCCGGGAGGGCGCCGGTCAGGCGTGCCGGGGTCGCGGCGCCGGCGGCCGGGCCGGCGGCCTCCTCCCGGAGGAAGCGGGCCAGCACGGCCGGTTCGGGATGGTCGAACACCAGCGTGGCGGGCAGCCGCAGGCCGGTGGCGGTGTTGAGGCGGTTACGGAGTTCCACGCCGGCCAGCGAGTCGAAGCCCATGTCGCGGAAGGCCTTCGTCGCCTCGATGGCGGCGGGGTCCGGGTACTCCAGCACGGCCGCGGCCTCGCGCTGGACCAGGGTCAGCAGGCTCCGCTCCCACTCGGTCTCGGGGACGTCCTGCAGCAGTCGCCGGAGCCCGGACGCGTCGGTGGCGCGGCCGCTCCCGGCCCGGCGCCGGCGGACCGGCGCCAGCACGCGGAACATCGGGGGCAGCGACTCCGGGTCGCGGCGGAGTCCGGCGAGGTCCAGCCGGAGCGGCACGACGAGGGCAGGGGCGCAGTGCAGGGCCGCGTCCAGCATGGCGAGCCCCTGCTCCGCGGTGTGGCCGAGCAGCGCTCCGGATGCGGCCGGCTCGTCGCTGTCGGCCATGCCGTCGGCGACGGCCCACATGCCCCAGGCGAGCGACAGGCCGGGCAGTCCCCGCGCGCGGCGGGTCTCGGCCAGCGCGTCGAGGAGCGTGTTGGCCGCCGCGTAGTTGCCCTGGCCGGGTGCGCCGAGCAGGCCGGAGGCGGAGGAGAACAGCACGAACGCCGACAGGTCGGCGTCGCGGGTGAGTTCGTGCAGGTGGAGCGCGGCGTCGGCCTTGGCGGCGAGCACGGCGTCGAGTCGCTCGGGCGTCAGTGAGGGGATCACGCCGTCGTCGAGGACGCCGGCGGCGTGGACGACCGCGGTCAGCGGCGCGTCGGCGGGGATCGCGGCCAGCAGGCCGGCGACCGCGTCGCGGTCGGAGAGGTCGCAGGCGGAAGCGGTGACCTGTGCTCCCGACCGCGCCAGTTCGTCGAGGAGTGCGGCGGCGCCCGGGGTCTCGGCGCCCCGGCGGCCGACCAGCAGGAGGCGGCGTACTCCGTGGGCGTTCACCAGATGCCGGGCCAGGCGTCCGCCGAGCGCGCCGAAGCCACCGGTCACGAGCGTCGTGCCGTCCGTGGTGAAGACGGGCGGCCGCTCGACCGGGGCGGACAGGGGGGTCAGTCGTGGGGCGAGCAGGCGAGACCCGCGCAGGGCGAGTTGGGGCTCGCCGGTGGCGACGGCGAGACCCGTCGCCCCCCGTTCGTCGGCGCCGCCGTCGGCCCGGCCCGCACGGTCGGCGTCCGCGTCGACCAGCACGAAGCGGTCCGGGTTCTCCGACTGCGCCGAGCGGACCAGACCCCAGACGGCGGCTCCCGCCAGATCGGCGACCGGCTCTCCGGCGGTGGAGACGGCGCCCTCGGTGAGCACGACCAGGGTGGCCGCGGACAGTCGCGGCTCCGTGAGGAACTGCTGTACCACGCCGAGGACTTCGGCGGTCCGGGCGTGGACGTCGGCCACGACGTCCCGCTCGCTCCCCCGGGACGTCCGCAGCAGCACCACCCCGGTCGGCGTGGCCGACGGGTCGAGTGTCCGCCATTCCTCGACGGCGACCGGTTCGACCGGCGCCGGGACCGGGAACCAGGTCTGCTGGTAGAGCGGCGGCGCGTCGGGCCGCTGGTCGATGCTCGCGAGCGGGCGCAGGGAGAGGGAGTCGGCGGTGGCCACCGGGTGGCCCGCCTGGTCGGCGACGGTCAGCGCGACCTCGTTGGCGGCGAGGGGCCGGATCCGGACCCGGAGCGCGCCGGCCCCGCTGCCGTGCAGTTCGAAGCCGGACCAGCTGAAGGGCAGCGCCGCGGCGCCCTCGTTCGCCGAGGAGAGCGCGACGGCGTGCAGGGCGGCGTCGAGCACCGCGGGGTGCAGGCCGAACCCGGCCCCGTCCCGTACGTCAGCGAGGGCGACGTCGGCGAAGACCTCGTCGTCGAGCCGCCAGGCCCGGCGCAGACCCTGGAACACCGGGCCGTAGCGCAGCCCCGATGCCGCGAGGTCGGAGTACAGGGCCTCGATGTCGATGGGCTGCGCCCCCGAAGGCGGCCAGGCGACGGCTGCCTCCGGCGCGATCGGTGCGGACGGCACCGACGACGCCGAGGCCACGGACGACGCGGCGGCGGACAGCGATCCGGAGGCGTGCCGGACCCACTGCTCGGGAGCGTCCGGCCCCGTCGGGCGGGCGTGGACGGCGACCGCGTGCAGCCCCTGCTCGTCGGCCGGTCCGACCGTCACCTGGACCTGGACGGCTCCCGTCCGGGGCAGTACCAGCGGCGCGTGCAGGGTCAGTTCCTCGACCCGGCGGCAGCCGACCTGGTCGCCGGCGCGGACGACGAGCTCCAGCATGCCCGTCCCCGGGAAGAACACCGCGTCCCCGACCCGGTGGTCCGCCAGCCACGGTTGCGTCTCGACGGACAGGCGCCCGGTCAGCAGAGCGCCCCCCGTGTCCGCGACGCCGACCGCCGCGCCCAGCAGCGGGTGCTGGGCGGCGTCGAGCCCGGCCGCACCGACGTCGGCGACCGAGACGGTGGGCTCGACCCAGTAGTGACGGCGTTGGAAGGGGTACGTGGGGAGGTCGAGGTGGCGGGTCCGGGCGGGCAGGTGCCAGTCGACGGCCGCGCCGGAGGTGTGGAGGGCGGCGGCCGCGGTGAGGAGCGTGGTGCGGGCGGTGGGGCCGTCCTTCTTCGGGCGGCGCATCAGCGGCGCGAAGGTCGACTCGTCGGCGTCGTCGAGACCCTGGCGCGCGAGCGCGGTCAGCACGGCCTCCGGCCCGACCTCCACGAAGCGCGTCACGCCGAGCTCCCGGGCCTTGGCCAGACCGTCGGCGAAGCGCACGGCCTCCCGCACGTGGCGCACCCAGTACGCCGGGTCGGTCAGCTCCGCCGACACGACCTGGCCGGTGACGTTCGAGACGACGGGGGCGTTCGGCTCGCGGGAGGACAGCGCCGCCGCGACCTGGGAGAACTCCTCCAGCATCGGCTCCATCAGCCGCGAGTGGAAGGCGTGCGAGACCGACAACCGGGTCGCCCGTACACCGGCCTCGTCCGCTCGGGCGGACACCTTCTCCAGCTCCACGAGCGGTCCCGAAACCACGGTCGCCGCAGGCCCGTTGACGGCCGCGACGTCCACGCCCAGACCCGCGATCAGCTCGTCGACCCGCTCCGGACCGGCGGCCAGCGCCAGCATGCCGCCACCCGCGGGCAGCGCCTGCATCAGCGAACCGCGCGCCACCACCAGACGCGCCGCGTCCTCCAACGAGAACACGCCCGCTGTGTACGCGGCGGAGATCTCCCCGATGGAGTGCCCCAGAAGCACGTCCGGGCTCAGGCCCCAGTGCCGCAGCACGGCCACCAGGCCGGCCTGCACGGCGAACAGGCCGGCCTGGGTGAACACCGTCGCGTCGACCAGGGACGGGTCCTCGCCCCAGATCACCTCACGGATCGGCCGCTCAAGATGCCGGTCGAGCGCCTCGCTCGCCGCGTCGAAGGCGGCGGCGAACACCGGCTCGGCGCCGTGCAGTTCACGGCCCATGCCGAGCCACTGCGAGCCCTGTCCCGTGAACAGCCACGCCGTCCGGCCGGCGGACACCCGCCCCGTGACCGCACGGGTCCCCTCGGAGGCGAACGCGGCCAGGCTCGCCAGCGCCTCCTCGCGGTCGGCAGCGAGGATCACCGCACGATGCTCCAGAGAGGCGCGCCCGTACGCCAACGCCGAGGCCATCGCCTCGACGTCGATGCCGGCACGAGCAGCCCACCACGACGCCAGCCGGGCGGCGGACTCCGCCAACGCCTCGGGTGACCGTGCCGACAGGGTGACCGCCACCGGACCGTCGACCCCCACGGCCTGCTCCCACGCCGCCGCGTCGGCCGTCTCGACCTCGTCGGAGGCTTCAGACTCCTCCGAGACCTCCGAGAGCTTCGATGCCTTCGATGCCTCCGAGACCTCCGATGCCTCCGATGCCTCAAGCACCTCAGGCGTCCGGGGTTCCTCTGACACCCCAAAGGCCTCGGGCACCTCGGAAGCCTGCTCCAGAATCACGTGCGCGTTCGTGCCGCTGATGCCGAACGACGACACCGCCGCCCGTCGCGGCCGGTCCACGGACGCCGGCCAGTCCCGTGCCTCCGTCAGCAGCTCCACGGCCCCCGCCGACCAGTCGACCTGGGACGACGGCGCGTCCACGTGCAGGGTCCGCGGCATCACGCCGTGCCGCATGGCCTCCACGAGCTTGATCACGCCCGCGACGCCCGCGGCGGCCTGCGTGTGCCCCAGGTTGGACTTCAACGAGCCCAGGTACAGGGGTTCCCCGCCCTCCCGGCCCTGCCCGTACGTGGCCAGCAGCGCCTGCGCCTCGATGGGATCCCCGAGACGTGTCCCGGTTCCGTGGCCCTCGACGACGTCCACATCGGTGGCGGACAGGCCCGCGTTGGCCAGCGCGGCCCGGATCACGCGCTGTTGGGAGGGCCCGTTCGGCGCGGTGAGGCCGTTCGACGCACCGTCCTGGTTGACCGCCGAACCCCGCACCACGGCCAGCACCGGATGCCCGAGCCGGCGCGCGTCCGACAGCTTCTCGACGAGCAGCAGACCGGCGCCCTCGCCCCACGCCGTCCCGTCCGCCGCCTCCGCGAACGGCTTGCAGCGCCCGTCGGCGGCCAGTCCCCCCTGCTTGCCGAAGCCGACGAACGCCCCGGCTGTGGACATGATCATGACACCACCGGCCAGGGCCATGGAGCACTCCCCGGCCCGCAGGGCCTGTGCCGCGAGGTGCAGCGCCACCAGGGAGGACGAGCAGGCCGTGTCCACGGTGACCGTCGGGCCCTCGAATCCGAAGGTGTAGGCGACGCGGCCGGCCAGCACGGACGCGGCCGTGGAGGTCGCCTGGTAGGTCTGCGCGAGTTCGGGCGCGCCTTCGAGCAGGTAGCCGTAGTCCTGCAGACCGGAGCCGATGAAGGTGCCGACCCGCTTGCCCTTGAGCGTGTGGGCGTCGATCCCGGCCCGTTCGAAGGCCTCCCACGCCGTCTCCAGGACCAGCCGCTGCTGCGGGTCCATCGCGACCGCCTCGCGCGGCGAGATGTCGAAGAAGCCCGGCTCGAACAGGGCGGCGTCCGTGACGAACCCGCCCCGGGTGACCTCGGTCGTCTCCCCCGTGTCCTCGTCCGCGCCGGCGGGACGGGAAGGGTCCCCGGCGGAGGCCGGGTCCGCGGAGCCGGGCGCGTCGGGACGGCCGGCCGGCCCGGCGGTCCGGAGGGCGTCCGCCGCACCCGCGGGCCGTGCCGCCGCGACCCGCCAGCCGCGGTCGGCCGGGAAGTCCGAGGTGGCGTCGACGCCGTCGCGGACCAGGCGCCACAGGTCGTCGGCCGAGTTCACCGAGCCGGGGTAGCGGCAGCTCATCGCGACGATGGCGATGGGCTCCTGGTCCCGGGACTCGGCTTCGGCGAGCCGCTGCCGGGTCCGTGCGAGGTCGGCCGTGACCCGCTTGAGGTAGTCGAGGAGCTTGCCGTCAGTGGACATCGGTTCCGCCGCTTCCTTCGGGTCAGTTGCTCGCGCCGAGACCGAGCTCGCTGTCGATGTAGTCGAAGACGTCGTCCGCGGTGGCGGACTCCAGCCGGTCGGTGAGTGCACCGTCGTCGGCGGTTTGGTCGAGCCGGGTGAGCAGGGACCGCAGTCTCGTCGTCGCCCCGGAGGCCTCCAGGTCGGCCGGCGCCATCGCCTCGATCGCCCGCTCCAGACCTGCCAGGTGCTCGTCGAGCAGCGCGGCGGCCTGCTCCGCCGGATCGGGGCAGAGCCGTGAGCGGAGATGCTCGGCCAGGGTGGCGGGGCTGGCGAAGTCGAAGGCCAGGGTGCTGGGCAGGTCGAGCCCCGTGACCTTGCCGAGGCCGCCGCGCAGCTCGACCGCGGCGAGCGAGTCGAAACCGAGGTCGGCGAAGGGGCGGTCGAGACTGAGCGTCGAGGGATCCGCGTAGGCGAGGACGGCCGCCACCTGGGTGCGGACGACGTCCAGCACCGCGTTGAGCTGCCCGGCAGGCGGCAACGAAGCCAGCCGGTGCCCGAGTTCGGAGTCGCCGCCCTCTCCCCCGGCCTCGCCGCCGCTGAGCGCGGCGCGCACCTCGGGCAGGGCGTCGAGCAGCGGGCGGGGGCGGGCGAGCGTGAAGGTGGGTGCGAAGCGCTCCCAGTCGAAGGCGGCCACCACCTGGTGGACCGGCGCCGCACCGCCGGCGTGGCGCAGCGCCGTCAGGGCCGTGGCGGTGACCATCGGGGGCGCCCCGATCCGCCGCATGTAGTCCGCGGCCTCCGCGTCGAGCATGCCGGTGTCGAGCGGTCCCCAGGCCATCGCCGTGGCCGGTCTGCCGCGTCGGCGCCGGTCCTGGACGAAGGCGTCGAGGAAGGCGTTTCCGGTGCTGTACGCGGTCTGGTTGACGCTGCCCCACACCGAGGCGCCGGAGGAGAACACGACGAACGCGTCCAGGGGGCGGTCACCGACGGCCTCGTCGAGCGCCGACGCGCCCGCCACCTTGGCCCGGATCACGTCGACGAACTCCTCGGTGGACAGCTCGGTCAGGGGAGCCAGCCGCTGCGACTGGCCGGCGGCGTGCACCACGGCGGTCAGCGGCCGGTCGGCGGGAACGGCGTCGACGAGGCGTCGCAGGGCGTCGGCGTCGGTGGCGTCGCACGCGGCGAGCGTGACCGGGGTGCCGGCCGCGGTGAGCTCCTCGGCCAGCGCGGCGGCCTCGGGCGAGGCGCCCCCGCGGCGGCTCGCCAGCACGATGTGCTCGGCGCCGTTCGCGGCGAGCCAGCGGGCGACCTCGCCGCCCACGCCACCGGTTCCTCCGGTCACCAGGACGGTCCCGCGCGGCCGCCACGCCGCCGCGATCGGGTCCGCGACGAGGGCGTGCCGCAGTCGGCGTCCGTAGGCGGTCCCGCCGCGGACGGCGGCCTGGTCCTCGGTGCCCGCGGCGAGCACACGGCAGAGCGCCTCGACGTCGGCCTCGCCGAACGCGACGGGCAGGTCGACGATGCCGCCCCAGACGTCGGGGTGGTCGAGGGCGGTGCCGACGGCCACGCCCCACAGGGACGCCTGGTCGAGAGCGGTCAGCTCCTCGGGGCCGGCGACGGCGACGGCGCCGGTCGTCAGGAACCACAGGCGCGTGGCGAGCCCGACGTCCACGACGGCCTGGACGGTGGCGACGCTGACGAGCAGGCCGTGCGACGCGGCGGGCGAGTCGCCCGGGCGCCGCTCACCACCGAGCAGGGAGACGATCCCCGCCGGGGCGGGCCCTTCGGCCAGCCGGGCGCGGAGCAGCGCGGCGATGTCCTCGCGGTCGGACTCCGGTACGTCGACGACGGTCAGCCGGGCTCCCCGGCGGGTCAGGCCGCCGAACACCCGGCAGCCGTCCACGTCGTCGCTCCCGGCCGGTACGAGCAGCCACCAGTCCCCCGTGAGCTCCGCGGACCCGTCCCCCTCCAGCGCCTCCCAGCCGACCTCGTAGCGCCACTGATCCAGCTGCTGCCGGGCCCGGTCCTCCGGATGCCGTGCGGTCACCGGCGCGTCGGCCCAGTAGCGGCTGCGCTGGAAGGGGTAGGTGGGCAGGTCGAGGCGGCGCGCGGGGGCGGGCAGGTGCCAGTCCACGGCCGCACCGGACACCTGCAGGGCGGCGGCGGCCGACAGCAGCGTGAACTGAGCACCGGGACCGTCCTCCTTCGGGCGCCGCATCAGCGGCGCGAAGGTCGACTCGGCGGCTCCGTCGAGGCCCTGGCGCGCCAGGGCC
This sequence comes from Streptomyces sp. NPDC101191, assembly GCF_044767915.1. NCBI lineage: Bacteria > Bacillati > Actinomycetota > Actinomycetes > Kitasatosporales > Streptomycetaceae > Streptomyces > Streptomyces sp. NPDC101191. The sequence goes on along the minus strand of NZ_JBIWOU010000011.1, from coordinate 188,848 downwards.
GTCAGTACGGCCTCCGGCCCCACCTCCACGAACCGTGTCACGCCGAGTTCCCGGGCCGTGGCCAGACCGTCGGCGAAGCGGACCGCCTCGCGCACGTGGCGCACCCAGTAGCCCGGGTCGGTCAGCTCCGCCGACACGACCTGACCGGTGACGTTCGAGATGACGGGGGTGCCGGGCTCCGCGTAGGCGACGGTGGCGGCGACCTGAGCGAATTCCTCCAGCATCGGCTCCATCAGGCGGGAGTGGAAGGCATGCGAGACCGCCAGCGGCGTCGCCCGCACCCCTGTCTCCTCCGCCGCGGCAGCCACCTGCTCCAGCTCCGTCACCGGGCCGGAGACCACGACGGCCGCGGGCCCGTTCACGGCCGCGACATCCACGTCCCGCCCGGCGATCAGGGCCTCGACCCGCTCGACACCGGCGGCCAGCGCGAGCATGCCCCCGCCCTCGGGCAGCGCCTGCATCAAGGACCCCCGCGCCACCACCAGACGCGCCGCGTCCTCCAACGAGAACACCCCGGCCGCGTACGCGGCGGAGATCTCCCCGATCGAGTGCCCCACCAGCACATCCGGAGTCACACCCCAGTGCCGCAGCACCCCCACCAGACCGGCCTGCACGGCGAAGAGGCCCGCCTGCGTGAACACCGTCGCGTCCACGAGCGACGGATCCTCACCCCAGACCACCTCACGGATCGGCCGTTCGAGATGCCGGTCCAGGGCCTCGCACGCCTCGTCGAAGGACGCCGCGAACACCGGGTCCACGGCGTGCAGTTCGCGGCCCATGCCGAGCCACTGGGACCCCTGTCCCGTGAACAGCCACCCCGTCCCGCCCGCGGTCGCCCGGCCGGTGGCGGCGGCGGCCCCGTCGGACGCGAACGCCGCCAGGCCGGCCAGCGCCTCGTCCCGCCCGGCGGCGAGCACGACGGCCCGGTGCTCCAGCGTGGCCCGCCCGTGCGCCAACGCAGAGGCCACTTCGTGGACTTCCACCTCGTCCCGAGCGGCCCACCAGGACGCCAGGCGTGCGGCGGACTCCGTCAACGCCTCCGGCGACCGGGCGGACAGGGCGAGCGGCACCGGTCCGCCGACGCCGGCCTCGGGAGCAGCCGACTCATGTGCTTCGGGGGCCTGTTCGACGATCAGGTGCGCGTTGGTCCCGCTGACCCCGAACGACGACACCGCCGCCCGCCGCGGCCGGTCCTCTGCCGCCGGCCAGTCCCGTGCCTCCGTCAGCAGCTCCACGGCCCCCGCCGACCAGTCGACCTGGGACGACGGCGCGTCCACGTGCAGGGTCCGCGGCATGACGCCGTGCCGCATGGCCTCCACCAGCTTGATGACGCCGCCCACGCCCGCGGCGGCCTGCGTGTGCCCCAGGTTGGACTTCAACGAGCCCAGATACAGGGGTTCCCCGCCCTCCCGGCCCTGCCCGTACGTGGCCAGCAGCGCCTGCGCCTCGATCGGGTCGCCGAGGCGCGTCCCCGTACCGTGCCCCTCGACGACGTCCACATCGGTGGCGGACAGACCCGCACCGGCCAGCGCCGCCCGGATCACGCGCTGCTGGGCCGGCCCGTTCGGCGCGGTCAGCCCGTTCGACGCACCGTCCTGGTTGACCGCCGAACCCCGCACCACCGCAAGGACCGGATGCCCCAGCCGGCGGGCGTCCGACAGGCGCTCCAGCAACAGCAGCCCGGCACCTTCACCCCACCCCGTACCGTCCGCCGCCTCGGCGAAGGCCTTGCACCGACCGTCCGGCGACAGACCGCGCTGCCGGCTGAACTCGACGAAGGCGTCAGGGGCGGACATGACGTTCACGCCTCCGGCGAGCGCCAGGGTGCACTCGCCCGAGCGAAGGGCCTGGGCGGCCAGGTGCACGGCGACGAGGGACGACGAGCACGCGGTGTCGACCGTGACCGCCGGGCCTTCGAAGCCGAAGGTGTAGGCGACCCGGCCCGAGGCGATGGAGCCCATGTTCGCGTTGCCCGGGTAGTCGTGGTAGACCAGCCCGGCGAAGACACCGGTGCGGCTGCCGTGGGCGAGGGTGGGGTCGATGCCCGCCGACTCGAAGGCCTCCCAGGCGAGTTCGAGGAGGATGCGCTGCTGGACGTCGGACTCGACGGCCTCCCGGGGACTGAGCGAGAAGAAGTCGGCGTCGAACCGGTCCGCGTCGTGCAGGAAGCCGCCGGCCCGGGTGTAGGTCTTGCCCTCGGCCCCCGGCTCGGGGTCGTAGAGCGCGTCGACGTCCCAGCCCCGGTTCGTGGGGAAGGGGGAGACGGCGTCCCGGCCCTCGGCGACGAGCCGCCACAGCTCCTCCGGGGAGGCGACCCCGCCGGGGAAGCGGCAGGACATGCCGACGATGGCGACCGGTTCGCGTGCGGCGTCCTTCAGCGAGTTCAACTGCCGCCGGGTGGTCTGCAGTTCGGCGGTCGCCCGCTTCAGGTAGTCACGGAGCTTGTCATCCTGCTGAGGCTGGGGTGCCTGGGTCATGGAAGCCGTCCTGACTGAATGACTGACTGACGGGATGCTGGGGAGCGGGCGGGGTGCCGTTTCAGCGCCGGTCGAGCAGGGCGTCGACCGCCGCCACCGTCTGCTTGGTGTTCTCGGCCGGGGAGAGGGTCCGCAGCGGCGCGGAGAGGACCTCCACCGACAGGTCGACGTCGGGCCGCTTGCGTTCGACCTCGCCCAGCAGCCGCAGCAGGTCGAAGCTGCCCGTGCCGGGCAGCAGCCGGCCGTCCGCGGAGTCCTCCATGAGGGACACCTGCGGTTCGGCGACGCCGTCGCAGAGTTCGAGTCCGGTGATGTGCCGTCCTTCCAGCCGGTCGAGGGCGGCGAAGCCGTCCGGGTCCCGGAAGAAGTGCCAGGCGTCGATCTCGACGCCGCCGTTGGGCCGGTCGGCGTCGAGGACGACCTGCGCCGCGTCGGCGTAGCCGAAGTACGGGAAGGCCGCGACGGGTTCGAGGGCGATGCGCAGGCCGTGCTCGGCCGCACGGTCGCACAGGACGGCGAACCGCTCGGCCAGCGTCTCCAGCGGCGGCCGGTCGCCCGCCTGCAGGAACACCGCGGACGCCTTCAGCCGGCCGATGCCGAACTCGTCGGCCAGGGCGAACATCGACTCCGCCATCGGCCGGGAGGCGTCGGCGTCGTCGCGGGTGCCCCACCACCAGGTCAGCACCTCGAGTTCGCCGATGCGCAGGCCGTGGGTGGCGAGGACGTCACGGACCCAGTCGGCGGAGTGCTCGGCGACGAGCTGGGTGAGTTCCTGGGCGTCGAAGCCGATGCCGGTGGAACCGGCGGCGGCGACGGCGGCGGCCCGCTCGGGGAAGGGGTGGACGGCGGGCTGCCCCCAGGCCGATCCGGTCAGATGGTGGTGGGCGAAGAAGAGCCGGCCCGCGCGCAGCCGGTCCACGTGTGCGTCCACTCGGTCGTCCACTCGCTCGTCCAATCGTCGGCGGAGGGGCCGCGGCGCCGGTCGAGTCCGGCGCGGGGGCGCGGGGCGGAGGGACCTGTCCCGGCCTCGGTCATTCAGCCACCCGGCCGATCGGGGGCGCCAGCGGACCGGACCCCAGATCAGTGGAACCGGCCCCCCTAAGACGCCCCGGCCGGGGTCCTGTCGGCGCCGTGGGGCCCTAGCCTCGTCGCCGAACCCGGTGCTCAGGTGGATGTGTCACCGAGGCCTCCGCGATGCAGCCGGTCCGGGCCCGGACGGGCTCTCCTCGATTCGATCTCCGCTCGGACTGGCCACGCCGGCCAGCTCCCTCAACGCCCGAAAGGCGTGGCATGACGACACTGAAGAACGAGAACGTCAGCGCACTGCTCGACCGCCTCTACGAGGACGAGAAGGTCAAGGACGCGGACCCCATCCAGAAGCTGATCGCCGACGGGCGGCCGCCGGAGCAGATCGGGCACGAGGCCCTCAACGAGATGTTCGAGGACGCCTATCTGCCGGTCCACCGGGACATCGGCAACCTGATGTACCTGCTGTGCCGGAACCGCAACGTGCGTACGGCGGTCGAGTTCGGCACCTCGTTCGCGGTGTCGACGATCTACCTGGCGGCCGGTGTGAAGGACAACGGCGGCGGCAAGGTGATCGGTACCGAGGTGATGCCGTCCAAGATCGAGGTCGCCAACCGCAACATCGCGGAGGCCGGGCTCACCGAGTACGTGGAGATCCGCGAGGGCGACGCGCTGAAGACGCTGGCCGACCTCAAGGGTCCCATCGACCTGCTGCTCCTCGACGCGTGGAAGGACGACAACCTCACCGTCCTGAAGATGCTGGAGCCGGTGCTGGCCCCGAACGCGCTGGTGCTGGGCGACGACGTGAACCTCGCGCGCTGGCTGTGGGAGCCGTACCTGGAGCACGTCAACGGTCCCGACTACGCCACGGTCGAGCTGCCCATCGGCGACGGTCTGGTGCTGTCCACGCGTCTGTCCTGAACGTCCTGAGCAGACCCGGGCGCCCCCGCCGGATTCCGGCGGGGGCGCCCGCGCCCTGGTGCGGGTGTCAGCCTCCTCCACTCCCGCCGGAATCCGGCGGGGCGTGACAGCTCCTCGCGCGGTATCCGCACCCGGCCGGCGCAGCCCGGGCGGCGTCTGCTGCGCCATGCGGGTGGCGTCCGCCGGAAGTACCGGTCCTCCGCAGCCGCGGTGCCGAAGGCCTCACGAGCCCTCGGCCACCCCGGTCCAGGGGCCCGACGAAGGAGTGAACATGCGCAACCGCACGCTGACCGCCGTGTCCGCGGCTGTTCTGGCCGCCCTGTGCGCGGCGCCCGCACTGGCCGCGTCCGGCGCCGCACCGCAGACGCTGCCCGCCAAGCAGCACAGGGCCCTGCACGCGATCGGCCTGACCGGCGACCAGCGTCTCGTCGAGTTCGACGTGAACAAGCCGGGCAGGACCTGGTCGCTGGGCGAGGTCTCCGGGCTGTCCGGCGACACCAGGCTCGTCGGGATCGACTTCCGCGTCCAGAACGAGAAGCTGTACGGCGTCGGCGACAAGGGCGGCGTCTACACCCTGAACACCACCAATGCCAGGGCCATGAAGGTCTCCCAGCTGACCGTCGCGCCGGCGGGCACCGCGTTCGGCGTGGACTTCAACCCCGCCGCCAACCGGCTCCGGGTCATCTCCGACACCGGACAGAACCTGCGCCACAACATCGACGACCCGGCCGCCCCGCTGACCACCACCGTCGACGGCACCCTCACCAACCCCACGATGCCGCCGTCGACCGCCATGGGCGTCACCGGCGCCGCCTACACCAACAACGACCTGAGCTCCGCGACCGCGACCACCCTGTTCGACCTGGACACGGTGGCCGACCGAATCTCCCTGCAGTCCCCCGCCAACGCCGGCACCCTCGCGCCCACCGGCAGCCTCGGCGTGGACGCCGCCCTGGACGCCGGCTTCGACATCTACTACAACGCCGCTACCGGCATGAATCACGGCTTCGCCGCCATCGGAAGCGGCGGTTCCTACCGTCTGTACGCCGTTGACGTACTGACGGGCAAGGCCGTCGGCAAGGGTGCCTTCCCCACCAAGTACCAGGTCACCGACCTGGCCCTGCCCGTCAACCAGAGGTAGCCCGCCCTCGAGCGCCCGGGCCCGCGCCCGGGGACCGTCGCGCGGGCCCGCGTCCGCGCCGTGCGCGGGCGGACTGTGGCCATGCCGCCGGCCCCGTCCCTCTTCACGGAAGAGGAACGGGGCCGGCGGCCGTTGCCGCTGCGGGCGCGCGGTGTTACTTCGGCATGAGGACGGTGTCGACGATGTAGACGTTGGCGTTGGCGGTCCTGACGTTGCCGCAGACGACCTTGGAGGTGTCGTTGACGGTGTAGTCCTCGCCGGAGCCCTTGGTGGTGATCATGCCCTTCTGGAGGGTCTCGAAGCTGCCGTTCTCCAGCTGCTTGGGGGTGAGCTTCCGGCCGACGACGTGGTAGGTGAGGATCTTGGTGAGCGTGGCCTTGTCGGCGAGGACCTTGTCCAGGTCCGCCTTCGGGATCTTCGCGAAGGCGTCGTTGGTGGGCGCGAACACGGTGATGTTCTCGGCGTTGTTGAGGGTGTCCACGAGTCCGGCCTGCTTGACCGCGGTGACCAGGGTCGACAGGGCGGGGTTGTGGGACGCGGCGGTGGCGACGGGGTCCTTGGCCATGCCGTCGAAGGAGCCCGCGCCCTCCTTCGGTACGCCCGCGCAGGCCGGGCCGAAGGGCTGGTCACCGGTCATGGCCTCCTCGGTGGGCGTCGCGCTGGTCTGTGCCTCGTCGCCCGCCGCGTTCGAGGGTGCACCCTTGGTGTCGCTGTCGGAGTCCGAGCACGCCGCGAGGGAGAGGGGCAGCAGGGCTGCTGCTGCGACGGCGATGGCGGTGCGGCGGATCTTCATGCTGCTCACGATCGATTGCTCCTTGCAAAGGGCTTTTTCTACGGGGGAGTTGACCTGGATGGCTCAGTGCCCGGGCACGCGTGTCCGGGGTCTATGTGACGGTGACGAAGACGCTGTGGCGGCCGCTCGCTCCGTCGGGGATGGTCCGGGTGCGCTGTTCGGTCTGGACCTGGCCGGTGCCGTCGGTGGCGCGGACCGTGATGGTGTGTCCGCCGGGGGTGGAATTCCAGCGGTAGGACCACTGGCGCCACGTGTCGATGCCTGCCTGTGCGGCGAGGTCGGCGTCCCGCCACGGCCCGTCGTCCACGCGGATCTGGACGCGTGTGATGCCGCGGTGCTGGGCCCAGGCGACGCCGGCGATGACGACCGGGCCGGCGGGCGGGCGGGCGAAGGGCTTGGGGGTGTCGATGCGGGACTGCGTCTTGATCGGCGCCCTTCGGGCCCACTTTCGTTTCACCCAGTACGGGTCGTAGGCATCGAAGGTGGTCAGCTCGATGTCGGTGATCCACTTGCAGGCCGACACGTAGCCGTACAGCCCGGGGACGAGCATCCGTACGGGGAAGCCGTGATCGAAGGGGAGCGGTTCGCCGTTCATGCCGACCGCGAGCATCGCGTCCCGGCCGTCCATCACGTCCTCGACCGGGGAACCGAGGGTCATGCCGTCCACGGAGCGGGCCACCAGCTGATCGGCCTTCCCCCCGCGTGACGGCGGGATGACGCCGGCATCCTTCAGCAGGTCGGCGAGGGGGACGCCCAGCCAGCGGGCGGAACCGATGTACGGGCCGCCGACCTCGTTGGAGACACAGGTCAGGGTGATGTCGCGTTCGATGAGCGGGCGCGCCAAGAGCTGGTCGAGGGTGTAGGTGAGGGGTCGGGTGACCCCTTTGCCGTGGATACGGAGCCGCCAGGTTCCGGCGTCGACCTTGGGCACGGTCAGGGCGGTGTCGACGCGGTAGAAGTCGGAGTTCGGAGTGGTGAAGGCGGTGATGCCGGGGACCTTCAGCTGGACGCCGACCGGGACGGCGGGCGCCGGAGAGGCAGGCTCGGGCAGAACAAGGCTCTCGCGGGAGGCGACGGCTCCCTGGCCTTGCCGGCCGGTGAAGAACCTGCCTAGTGCCCCGGCCGAGGTCGCCACCACGGCTGTCACGCCGGCCGCGGTAAGGAAGCCACGCCGGCTCCATCCGCCCGCGGCGTTCTCCCCGCCGGCGCCGGACGGGGCGGGGGCCCGTGCGGCTTTCGCCGCAAGGAGGTAGAGGGCGAGTGCTCCGGCAAGTGCTCCGGCGGCAGAGGGGAGTACGTCGCCGATGCCGGTGGAGTCGGGGCGGCCGAGGGCGGCTACCGCTCCGATGACCCCGAAGAGCAGCACGCCTGCGGCTCCTGCTCGCCGATGTGACAGGGCCAGGATGCCCAGGGCGAGGGCGACGAGGGCGAGAACCGAGAGGATCCCGAGCTGCAGGACGGTCTTGTCGTTCTCTCCGAAGGTGCGGATCGCGAAATCCTTCACCGGGGCCGGTGTGCGGTCGATCACCGCTCCGCCCACGACGGTCACCGGCCCTGCGGCAGGACGCACCAGTCCGGCCACCAGTTCGGCAGAGGCCAGCGCCGTGAAGGCGGCCAGAAGCCCGGCGAGGGCACCGGTGGCGGCGCGGACGAGTTTGCTGCGGAAGCTGCTCACACCTGGCGTTCGGCAGCCCCCGCCCGGCGGATTGGTACGACCTTCGAAAGAGTGAAACCGGGCGCTCGCGCTGCCGTCAGGTCGCCGCGGCAGCGGCGCGTGCGGGGTCCGGAGCGTGCGGGGTCCGGAGCGTGCGGGGTCCGGAGCGTGCGGGGGCAGGCCGGCGCGGGGGCAGGCCGGCGCGGGGGCGGTCACCGGGAAGGCGGCTGGAAATCGTCGGTGCTGCGGGTGGCTGTGCCGACGGCCACCCGCAGCAGACCCGCCCGGCCCGGGGACACGCTCAGCGCGTGTCGGGCCGGAGGGTCACCGGTCCGCACCGCCCCGTCCTGGCGGGGCGGACCGGGGCTCTTGCCCGCGGCGGTCGGTCAGGCGTTGACGCAGGTGTTGCCGAAGGACGGGTTCAGCAGGCCGATGACGCTGACGGTGTTGCCACAGGCGTTGACCGGGATGTGGACGGGCACCTGGATGAGGTTGCCCGAGCCGACCCCCGGCGAGTACGCGGCCACGCCCTGCGCGCCCGCGTCGGCGGACGCCACCGAGCCTCCGGCCACCACGACCGCGCCGGCGGCCAGTGCCACGGCCAGACCTCGTCGTACACGCACCATGTCTTGCACCTTCCGTGAGGATGACGGCCGTGCGGAAGTCCCGCCCGGCCCGTGAGGATCTCCCTCGAACGTCTTCGGGAGCCCCTCACTCGTGGTCTTCGCGACCGTTCTCCCGCCGGTTTGGCGCCGGCGCTCCACTTCGCTCGAACGGGTTACCCGAAGGTGGTGCCGGTGACGAAGAGCCCTCCCATCCGCAGGGCCGTCCGCTACGAAGAACGGGCGACACACGAACAGATTCCCCACAGCGGACCGTCTCCGGGGACGGTCCGGCACCACACGAGCGACCACACAAGGAGCGGCATGCGATGGACGCCCCGCCCCCCGACGGCCTCCCCAGGCCGTCCCTTCGCCTTCTCCCCACGACCGGAGCGGCAAAGGTGAACCAACCGATCCCCTTCGGCACCGGCCGTCCCGCCGAGGCCAACGACCTCAGCGACGTCATGCAGCGGGTCGCCCACGGCGACAAGCAGGCGTTCTCCGCCCTCTACGACGCCCTCGCCCCCCTGGTCTTCGGCATCGTGCTCAAAGTCGTTCGCGACCGGGCACAGTCGGAGGAGGTCGCCCAGGAGGTCATGATCGATCTCTGGCGCCAGGCCGCCCGGTACCGGCCCGATGCCGGCTCCGTCAGAACGTGGGCGGCAACCATCGCCCACCGCCGGGCCGTCGACCGGGTCCGCTCCGCCCAGGCCGCCACGGACCGCGAGCACGCCCAGGCCGCCCGCGAGCACGCCACCGCCTTCGACGAGGTCGCCGAACAGGTCGAAACCCGGCTGGAGTCCGAACAGGTGAGACGCTGCCTGCGCGGCCTGACCGAGCTCCAGCGCCAGGCCGTGACCCTGGCCTACTACCAGGGCCTGACCTACCGTGAAGTCGCCGAAGCCCTGCGCACGCCTCTTCCCACCATCAAGACACGCATGCGCGACGGGCTCATCCGGCTCCGCGACTGCATGGGGGTGACCACATGAACCACCACGCCACCGACGCCCACACCCTCGTCGCCGCCTATGCCCTGGGCGCACTCGACGACGACGAGCGCAAGGACTTCGACGCCCACCTCCGGACGTGTGAGGCATGCCGGCAGGAAGCAGCCGAGTTCGAGGCCACCACGGCCCGCCTCGCCGCGGCGGTCTCCCAGAATCCCCCGGCCGCGGCCAAGACACAGGTCATGGCTGCCATCGACGGCGTACGCCAGCTGCCCCCGCGCGTCCCCGCCCCCAGCGTGACGCCCGCGCTCGGTGGCTTCCTCCGCCGACGCGCGGTGCCTTGGGCGCTCGCCGCCAGCGTGGCCGCCGCCGTGCTGGGAGGCGTCGCGGTCTGGCAGACGCAGAACGGACAGGAGCTCGAACAGCAGGCCCGACAGGCCCGGCAGCAGCTCGACGCGGTCGGTTCCGTCCTGGCGGCGCCGGATGCCCGGACCGTTCACGGCAAGGCCGCCAATGGGGCTCTGACGACCGTCGTGACCTCCGACCAGCAGGACAAGGCCGTCTTCACCGCCGCCAACCTGCCCGCGCCCGGTGCCGGGAAGACCTACCAGCTGTGGCTCGACCACGACGGCACCATGCGCCCGGCCGGACTGATCGACCACGACGGCACCGTGATCCTCGCCGGGAACCCCGCCGACGCGGGCGCCGTCGGCCTCACCCTCGAACCCACCGGAGGCTCGCCCCGGCCCACCACCGACCCCCTGCTCCTGATGGCCCTTCCCGCCTGACCGGATACCCGCACCGAACACTCTCCGCCGGCCACGGTCCGTGTACACCGCGTACGCCGCCCGTACCAGCGGCTTCCTTCCTCGACCGGCCCGCCGGTACGCTCCACGGCCTGGGAGGTGGCACGTGCCCACGTCAGCAGCGAACGCGCATCGGGTACCACGACCGGCTCTGGTGCCCGTCTTCACCGGACCGCCGCCTTCTCAGGCGAAGGCGGCGGTCCTCGTCCTGCACGGCGGCCGGGCGGACGACCTGGGGCCACTGCCGCCGGTGAACCTGCCCGCGTGGCGGATGCGGCCCTTCGCCGGCGCGATCGCGCGCACCACGGCACACGACGGAGTCCTCGTCGCCCACGTCCGCTACCGTTACCGCGGCTGGAACGGCCCTCACGCTCATCCGGTCGCCGACACGCGCAGGGCCCTGGACGAACTGCGGGCGCTCACCGGCTCCGTGCCCGTCGTCCTGGTCGGCCACTCTCTCGGAGGACGGGCCGCGCTGCGCGCCGCGGCCGACCCCGGCGTCAGGGGAGTCGTCGCACTCGCCCCCTGGTGTCCCCCGGGCGAGCCGGCGGTACACCTGCACGACCGTACGGTCGTCGCGCTCCACGACGAGGCCGACAGGGTCACGTCCGCCGCGGATACCTGGGCCTTCCTCACCCGCGCCCGCACGGCAGGGGCCCGCGTCGCAGGCATCGCGATGCCCAGAGGTGGCCACGCCATGATGCGTGACGCCCGCCAGTGGCACCGCTTCACAGCGGAAGCGGCGGCGGCTCTCCTCGGACTCGCTCCCTTCCCCGGAGCCCCGACGGACAGCACGGAAGTGTTCGCCCGCTCCGACGGCCCTGGAAACCGTCTCTGACTCCCGTCCGCCGTGCCGGACGACCCGACTGCTGACGGATCACCCGCGCACTCCGGGAGGACGAAACCCCCGCCCCCCTCCCCGCAGGGCGAGGTGTGCCCGGTGCGCTCGTGGCTCAGGTCTTGATGGAGATGATGCCGAGGGGTTCGGTGGTCGGCTGGGCGGAGCCGTCGGCGGGTTCGACGGTGATACCGACGGCGACCGCGTTGCCCAGGGGCCCGTCGAGGACACGTGTCGCCTGGTCGTCGTTGTCGTCCAGAAGGCCTGCGGGACGCAGGTCGCCGGTCTTGTCGGCGTACCAGAGTTCGTACGCTCTGTCTCTCGGCAGCGTGGGGAGGTCGCGGGCGGTGAACGCGGCCCGGGCCTGCTCGCGGGAGACGACGACGGCTGCCTTGGCTCCGCCGGCGAGTGCACCGGCGTGCACGGTGGCGTCGGGGGCGGTGACGATGTCCGCGAAGGTGCTGCTCGCGGTGCGGGCCTGCTCCTGGGCCCGTGCCGCCTGGGCACGTGCCTGTTCGGCGTCCGCGTGCTCCCGGGCGGCGACGGCACCGAGCGTGGCCGCCGCCACGATGCTCGCGGCGAGCGCGAGACGCAGGCCGGTCCGGCCGCGCGAGCTGCCACCGGGCCGGGCGGTGGGACTGCGCCGGTCCTGCGGCGTACGGGAGACCTGCTCCATGATGCGCGCGCGCAGCCCCTCGGGTACCGGGGCGGTCTCGGCGGAGGCGAGCCGGGCGGTGGTCCTTTCGAACTCGGCGACGTCCTGGCGGCAGCTCTCGCAGCCGGCGAGATGATTCTCGAAGGCGGCTTCCTCCGCGGGTGGCAGAGCGTGCAGGACGTATGCCGCGGCGCCGAGGTGGGGATCTTCCGGCGTGGTCATGATCCGGCCTCCAGGCAGGCACGCAGCTGTTCGAGGCCCTTACGCATGCGGGACTTCACCGTTCCCTCGGGGGTGGACAGGGAGCGTGCCACCTCGAGGTAGGTCATCCCCTGGTAGTAGGCGAGCACCAGGGGCACACGCTGGAGGCGTCCCAGGGCCGCCAGGCATTGGTGGACACGGCGCCGTTCGTCGCTGCTTTCGACGGTCTCGACGACCTGGTCGAAGTCCCGGTCGGGCGACAGCATCCCGGCACGTACTTCGCGGTCCTTGCTCGCCTGGATGGTACGCACCCGGTCCACGGCGCGCCGGTGGGTGAGGGTGAGCACCCACGCCTTCGCCGTTCCGAGGTCGGGCCGGAAGCGGTCTGCTGTCCGCCATACCTCGATCATGACATCCTGCGTGACTTCTTCCGCCTGGCTGGCGTCCCGCAGGATCCGGCAGGCAAGCCCCATCACCGGCTGGGCCAGTGCGTCGTAGACGTGGGCGAACGCCTCCCGGTCGCCGTCGGCCGCCCGGAGCAGGAGTGCGTCGAGAGGGGGGTTCGGTTCGGATGGGTGCGGCAACGGTCGTCCCCCGTCATCGTGCCTCGGTCGGTCGGTCGCCCGGCCGCGCGACGGAGTAGCCCTGCTCGGGCGGCGCGACTCGTTCGACTCTGCCGTCTTCGGCGGGGTCGTGCAGCGTGGCCGCTCCGGCCGGGTGAGTCCGGGGTCGGGGCCGGAGGTCGTCACGTGGGCCGTCGGCGGTCGTGTGCCGGTGCGCGGACCCGCAGGGCGACGTGCACGGTCTTGCCGCCGATACGAGGAACGACCCTCAGGGAGTCTCCCAGGTAGCGCATGATCTCCAGGCCGAATCCGCCCCGCTGAGCGCCACCCGCGGGACGGTGGACGTCGGGCATGTCCTCGCTGTGGTCGCTGACCGCGATGTCCAGGAAACCGCCGTGCCCGGCCAGGGTCAGGAGGCACGGGCCGCGGGTGTGACGGACGGCGTTGGTGACGAGCTCGGACACGATCAGGACGGCGTCGGCCGTCCGGGTGCACTCGGTCGCTTCCAGCCATCCGGCCGCGATACGGCGGGCGGCAGCCGGGCTTTGCAGCCCCCAGGGAAGAGCCACGACAAGGCACGTGGCGCTGGGCGTCAAGGGTGGTGCGGTGACGGTCATGACCGCTCCCTGGAGGCGAGGGGTTCCTGTGTGAGGGATTCGTAGCCGCTCCGACCACGGATGACGGATCGGTCATGGGGGGGCGACCCTGATGAGGATGTTTTCCGGCGCTCCTTCATCTGCCGGCGGGGCGGCTACGAATCCCTCATGACCCCGCACGGCGAAGCAGCCGTTCGAACCGCACGGCGTGTGCTCGACGTGCTCCGACAGTCGATCAATCGAGGGAGGTGCGTCCGATGACCGCGTCCATGCGCGCCCGTCGTCTGGTGGCAACCGCCGCGGCGGCGGGACTGCTGGCCGGCGGCGCCGCGCTCGGCATGTCCGGCACGGCCACCGCGGCACCCGCGCCCACATCCGTCTCGACCGTCGTGGCTGGTGACCGTCACGACCACCACGACCGGTGCGAGTGGAAGAAGGGGCACTGGGAGAAGAAGTGGGTGAAGGGCCACTGGGAGAAGAAGTGGACCCACCACAAGACGTGGCACCCGGGCTATCACGACAGGCACGGCGACTGGCACCGGGGCTACTGGAGCCACGAGCACTCCTACAAGTGGGTCTATGTGCCCGCCCACTGGGAGCACTACTGGGTGAAGGGCCACTGGGACTGCCACCACCGGTGAACAGCTGCTACCCCTGAGGATCAGGCCCCTAGGCCTGGTCCTCGGTCCCGTCCGCGAGCGGCCGGCAGGACGTCATCCCCGTTGATGCCGGTGGCGAAGCCGAGGCGCAGGGCCGGAGAACGTCCGACGCTGCTTCAAGCGTCTCCGGACGCGATCGCGCGGCTCACGCGGTACCGACCGCGCGGGCACGACACGCAGGACCTCGGAAGTCCGCGAGAGGACTTCCGAGGTCGCGCCGGCGGGCCTTCCTTCTTCGGTGGGCCGGCACCACGTCGCGCCGGCCGTGGGGAGGCCGGCCGATCCGTGTCAGGCGTTGATCGCCGGGATGATCTCGGCGCCGTACGCGTCGATGGTGGCCTCGCGGTTGTCGTGCATGTCGTAGACGGCGAACTGGTCGACGCCCAGGCTCTCCAGGTGGCGGAGCTTCTCGACGTGGGCCTCGGCGGTGCCCAGGAGGCAGAAGCGGTCGACGATCTCGTCGGGGACGAAGGTGGTGTCCGGGTTGTCGGCGCGGCCGTGGTGGGAGTAGTCGTAACCCTGGCGGTCCTTGATGTAGGCCGTCAGCTCCTCGGGGACCATCGAGGAGTGTTCGCCGTACTTCGACACCAGGTCGGCGACGTGGTTGCCGACCATGCCGCCGAACCAGCGGCACTGGTCACGGGCGTGGGCCAGGGCCCCGGGTGAGTCGTCGGCCGTGACGTACGCGGGGGCGGCGACGCAGATGGTGAGGGCGTCGGGGTCCCGGCCGGCGTCCCGGGCCGCCGCGCGGACGGCCTTGACCATCCACTCGGTGAGGAAGGGGTCGGCGAGCTGGAGGATGAAGCCGTCGGCCTTCTGGCCGGCGAGGGCGAGGGCCTTCGGCCCGTACGCCGCCATCCATACGGGCAGCTTGCCCTCGCGCACCCACGGAATCCGGACCGGGTTGCCGTCGACGAGGGCCTCGCGGCCTTCGGCGAGGTCGCGGATGACGTCGATGGCCTCGCCGAGCCGGGCGAGGGTGTTGGGCCGGCGGCCGGCGACGCGCATGGCGGAGTCGCCGCGGCCGATGCCGCAGACCGTCCGGTTGCCGTACATGTCGTTGAGGGTGGCGAAGGTGGAGGCGGTGACCTCCCAGGTGCGGGTGCCGGGGTTGGTGACCATGGGGCCGACGTGCAGCTTGGTGGTGTGTTCGAGGATCCGGCTGTAGATGACGAAGGGTTCCTGCCAGAGCACGGCGGAGTCGAAGGTCCAGCCGTAGCGGAAGCCGTTGCGTTCCGCCCGGCGCATCAGGCCGACGACCTCCGAGGCGGGCGGGTCGGTCTGCAGGACGAGTCCGAAGTCCAAGGGGCGGTCTCCTAGTTCAGGTACTGGCAGGTGGAGCGGGGGACGAAGCTGCCGTGTCCGGCGCGTCCGGTGAACTTCCGCTGTTCGATGACGGGTTCGCCGCGGGACAGGACGGTCTCGACCTGGCCGGTGACGGTCCTCCCCTCGTACGCGGAGTAGTCGACGTTCATGTGGTGGGTGGCCGCGGACAGGGTCTGCGTGGTGTGCGGGTCGTAGATGACGACGTCGGCGTCGGCGCCCGGCGCGATGGTCCCCTTCTGCGGATAGAGGCCGAACATCCGGGCCGGGCTCGCGCAGGCGATCTCGATCCAGCGGCGGCGCGAGATGTGCCCGTCGACGACGGCCTGGTGGAGCAGGTCCATGCGGTTCTCGACGCCCGGCAGTCCGTTGGGGATCTTGGAGAAGTCCCCGAGGCCGAGGTCCTTCTGACCCTTGAAGCAGAAGGGGCAGTGGTCGGTGGAGACGACCTGGAGGTCGTTGGTGCGCAGCCCGCGCCAGAGCGCCGCCTGGTGCTCCTGGGGCCGCAGCGGGGTGGAGCAGACGTACTTGGCGCCCTCGAAGCCTGGCTCGGCCAGGTTGTCCGTGGAGAGGAACAGGTACTGCGGGCAGGTCTCGCCGAAGACCGGCAGTCCCTTGTCGCGGGCGGCGGCGAGTTCGGCGACGGCCTCCTCGGCGGAGACGTGCACGACGTAGAGCGGGGAGCCGGCGACGCGGGAGAGCTGGATGGCGCGGTGGGTGGCCTCCGCCTCCAGGAGTGCCTTGCGGACCTCTCCGTGGTAGCGGGGGTCGGTCTCACCGCGGGCGAGCGCCTGCTCGACCAGGACGTCGATGGCGATGCCGTTCTCGGCGTGCATCATGATCAGGCCGCCGTTGGCAGCGCCGCGCTGCATGGCGCGCAGGATCTGCCCGTCGTCGCTGTAGAAGACGCCCGGGTAGGCCATGAAGAGCTTGAACGAGGAGACGCCCTCCTGGACGAGACGGTCCATCTCCTTCAGCGTGTGCTCGTTGACGTCGGAGAGGATCATGTGGAAGCCGTAGTCGACGGCGCAGTTGCCGTCAGCCTTGGCGTACCAGGTGTCGAGGCCCTCGCGCAGGGAGTGGCCGACGCTCTGCACGGCGAAGTCGACGATCGTGGTGGTGCCGCCCCACGCGGCCGCGCGGGTGCCGGTCTCGAAGGTGTCGGAGGCGAAGGTGCCGCCGAAGGGCAGTTCCATGTGGGTGTGGGCGTCGACACCGCCGGGGATGACGTAGCGGTCGGCGGCGTCGATGACGCGGCCGGCGGTCCAGCCGGCGGCGATGTCGGAGCCGTGCGCGGCGAGGGCGGCGATCCGCCCGTCCTCGACGAGGACGTCGGCGTGGATCTCGTCGGCGGCGGTGACGACGAGACCGCCGCGGATGAGGGTGCGGGTGCTCACGGGACTTCTCCCTGCGAACTAGGGGGATCGCTGACGGGGTCGCGAACCGGAGGGACGCGAACTAGAGGGACTGGAGGGCCTGTTCCAGGATCGCGGCGCCTTCCTCGGCCTCGGCGACGGTGAGCGACATGGGGGGCGCGATGCGCAGGGCACTGGTGTTGTGCCCGCCGCCCTTGCCGATGAGCAGGCCGTTCGCGCGGGTGGCCTCCAGGACGGCGGCCGCGGCGTCGGGGGCGGCGCGGTCCGTGCCGGGCTCGGTGATCTCGACACCGATCATCAGCCCCCGGCCGCGGACCTCGCGTACGGCGTCGATGCCGGCGGTGATGCCGCGGAGCCGTTCGATGAGGAGTCCGCCGACCCGGCGGGCGTTGCCCTGGAGGTCGTGTTCCAGCAGATAGGAGAGGTTGGCGAGCCCGGCGGCCATGGTGACGGGAGAGCCGCCGAAGGTGGAGATGGAGTTGGCGTCGAGGCAGTTCATGATCTCGGCGCGGGCGACGACGCCGCCGATGGACATGCCGTTGCCGATGCCCTTGGCGAAGGTGAGCATGTCCGGGGGGCCGGCCTGGCCGTGCGCCTGCCAGCCCCAGAAGTGCTCGCCGGTGCGGCCCCAGCCGGTCTGCACCTCGTCGGCGATCCACAGGATGCCGTGCCGGTCGAGGACGCGGCGGAAGGCCGCGTAGAGGCCGTCGGGCGGGGAGGTGAAGCCGCCGACGCCCTGGATGGGTTCGGCGATGAGGGCGGCGACGTCGCGGGTGTGGCCGAGCAGGTCCTCCAGGTCGGCGACGCAGGCGTCGATGAAGCGCTCGTCGCTGTACTGGGCGTAGGGGCCGCGGGTGCGGACGCCGCCGTGCACGTACAGGGTCTGGAGCGGGGAGAGGCCGGTGGGCGACCAGGCGCGGTTGCCGGTGATGCCGACGGTGGAGAAGGAGCGTCCGTGGTAGCTGTTGCGCATCGCCAGGATCTGGCTGGAGCGGCGGTAGGCGGTGGCGAGGAGGAGGGCGGTGTCGTTGGCCTCGGTGCCGGAGGTGGTGAAGAAGACGCGGGCGTCGGGGATGCCGGAGAGGGCGGCGATCCGCTCGGCGAGCTCGATCATCGGCCGGTTGAGGTAGAGCGTGGACGAGTGGATGATCCGCCCGGCCTGCTCGGCGACGGCCTTGGTGACCTCGGGGAGGGCGTGGGCGGTCATGGTGGTGAGGATGCCGCCGAAGAAGTCGAGGTAACGGTTGCCGTCGGAGTCCCAGACGTGGCGGCCCTCGCCGTGGGTGAGCTCGATGGGGTCCTTGTAGTAGAGGGCGACCCAGTCGGGGATAACGGCGCGGTGGCGGTCGTGGAGGCTGCTCACGGCTGCACCAGCCCGTCGTAGGCGTCGGGGCGGCGGTCGCGGTAGAAGGCCCACTGCTGGCGGACCTCCTCGATGAGCCCGAAGTCGAGGTCGCGGACCACGAGCTCCTCCTCCTTGTCGGAGGCGACGTCGCCGACGAACCGGCCACGCGGGTCGACGAAGTAGCTGGTGCCGTAGAAGTCGTTGTCGCCGTACTCCTCGACGCCGACGCGGTTGATGGCGGCGACGAAGTACTCGTTGGCGACGGCGGCGGCGGGCTGTTCCAGCTGCCACAGGTACGAGGAGAGACCCCGGTGCGTGGCGGAGGGGTTGTAGACCAACTGGGCGCCCTTGAGCCCGAGCTGGCGCCAGCCCTCGGGGAAGTGGCGGTCGTAGCAGATGTAGACGCCGACCTTGCCGACGGCGGTGTCGAAGACGGGCCAGCCGGCGTTGCCCGGGCGGAAGTAGTACTTCTCCCAGAATCCCTTGACCTGCGGGATGTGGTGCTTGCGGTACTTGCCGAGGTAGGAGCCGTCGGCGTCGATGACGGCGGCGGTGTTGTAGTAGAAGCCGGCGCCTTCGACCTCGAAGACGGGCACGACGATCACCATCCCGGTCTCCCGGGCGAGCTCCTGCATGCGGCGCACCGTGGGCCCGTCGGGCACGGGCTCGGCCCAGCGGTAGTGCTCGGGCTCCTGCACCTGGCAGAAGTAGGGGGCGTTGAACACCTCCTGGAACCCGATGACCTTGGCCCCCAGCCGGGCCGCCTCGCGGGCGTGCTCCTCATGCTTGGCGATCATGGATTCGGTGTCGCCGGTCCAGGTCGCCTGGACGAGCGCGGCGCGTACGACGTCGGTCATGAGCTGCTCCTTCGGCACGGCGTCAGAGAGCCTCTACGCACGTAGACGCGATGCGTAGGAGGAGAACGTAAGCCCCGTCACACCCCGGAGCAAGACCACTGCCGTGAAGCAGCGGAGTCGATCATGTTTCATACCCGAGTGGTCCACGTCGGACACGTACCGACACGTCCGGGAGCGTACCGATCTCGCTCGGGACCGGTTCCGCGCGCCTCGGCGTCCGGGACCCCCTGGTCGTGAGGGGGCACCTCACCCCCGCCCGGAGACCCTGAGGGCGTGGACCAGGTCGCGTTCGCAGGCCGGGGAGACGGTGCGCGCGGCGGCGAGGAGGGCGGGGCCGAGCGCGTTCGGGTCGGTGGCGGCGAGGTGGGCCGCCTCCTCGGGTGTGCGGGCGCGGAGAAAGGCGGTGAGCAGGGCCTGCGCCTCGGCGTGGTGGCCCTCGGCGTGCAGGGCCGCGCAGGCGCCGGCCAGTTCCTCGACCGGGCGCGCGACGCCCTGGCGCAGCAGTCGGTCGCAGTCGTACGGGCGGCCCGCGTCGGCCAGGGCGCCCGCGACGGCGGCGAGCCGGGCCGGCGGCAGCGAGGCCGCCTCCCACAACAGGGTGGCCCAGTCGGCGCCGAGTCCGGCGGCGTGCAGTTCGGCGGCGAGTGCCGACAGCCACGCGGGCGGCCCGGCGAGCGCTTGGCAGAGCAGGGCGTGTGCCTCGCCGCTGCGGCCCTGGGCGCGCAGTCGGCGCAGCGCGTGGACGGCGTTGCCGGCGGCGCGGACGGCCTGCTCGGCGGTGGCGGCGGAGGGGGCGGGTGGCGCCGGGGCGGGCTCGGGCGGGGGTACCGGGAAGCGGGCGCCTCTGGGGGGTGTCGCCGGGGCGGCGGGCCGGGCCGCGAAGCGGGCGCCACGCGGGGCCGCCGCCGGGGCGGGCGGAAGATCCGGGGCCAGGGGCGGTTCGGGGGCCGGGGCGGGTTCCGGGGCGTCCAGCCAGGCGTACCGGGCCCCTCGCGGGCGGCGCCGGGGCGGCGGGTCCGGCGGCGCCGCGGCACCGGCGGGGCGGGACGCCGGCGGGGCGGCGGCCAGACGGGCCAGGCGCGCCGTCAGCTCCGCCTCCCGGGCGCGGGCCCGGGTCAGGTCGTCCCGGGCCCAGGCCAGTTCGTCGGCGAGGTGCGGCGACGCGCCCAGTTCTCGGATCCGGGTCTCCGCGTACCGGGCCTCGTGCCGCATCAGTTCGCGGCGTTCCCTCAGGGCCGCGGCTCGGCCGGGGGCCCGGTCGTGGGCCGCCGAGGCGGCCTCGTGCAGGGCGCGGCCCCGGGCGGCCCCGGGGCCGTCGGGTGGTTCGGCCAGGTCGTGGAGGAGGGACTCCACGACGTCCCAGGGCAGGATGTCGGTGCCGTCGAAGCAGGCCCGCATTCCCTGCGGGTCGCGGGTGAGGAAGACTCCGTACCAGCCTGCGTCCGGGTCGAGGCGGCCGGCCAGGCCGCCCAGCCAGGCTGTGAACGCCGCCACGTCCGCCGGGAGTTGGTGCACCGTCATGCCACTGCCTTTCGGTCCGACCGGCATTGGACCGCAGGCGTGTTACGGGACGGCTACACAGAGTTTTCGGTCAGGGTGCCGTGAAGCTCACGACGATGCCCGTGTGGGGGCGCCTGCCGAGGCGGAAGAGGGTGGCGGGCCAGTCGACCGCCCAGTACTGCCAGGTGTACTTGCGGGAGAGGAGGCGGCGAACCCGGCGCAGCTCCTCACCCGTGACCAGCCGGGCCGTGCCCTCCACCCGTACGGCGTCCTCCGCGATGTTCCCCCGCATGTCGCAGACCGCCGCAACGACCCGCGGGTCGTTGCGCAGCCGCTTCACCTTCCAGGAGTCGGTGCGTGTCCAGGCGTACAGCTCCTCGCCCTCGACCGCGTACCAGACGGGGGTGGCGACCCCGGTGCCGTTCTTCCGGAAGGTGGTCAGGCTGACGTAGCGGCCGTGCCGCAGCTCTTCGGGCATCACGAGCGCCGAGCTTACGCAGCGGCCGGACCGCCCGCGCGCCCGAGGGTCCCCCGCGCCAGGGCGCCTGCGGCGGCGGGCAGTCGCCGGATCCGACGCCCGGCCCCGGCAGGCCGGCCGGGCGCGAGCGGCGGCGTCGGTCCGACCCGCGCGGCCGGCCCTCCCCCGCGCGACACCCGCGCTCGTCCCGCCCCCCCCGTCCGGCCTTCAGGCGGCCTCCGACGGCACCGCCGCGGGGACGAGGGCGCACCGCGTCACCAGCTCGTCCATCGACAGCCCGAGGACCGCCACGAGGGCGGCCACGGTGAAGAAGGCGGGGGTGGGGGCGCGGCCGGTCTCGATCTTGCGGAGGGTCTCCGCGGACAGGCCGGCCGCGGCCGCGATCTCGGCCATCGAGCGGTCGCCTCGGGCCTCGCGCAGGAGGCTGCCGAGCCGTTCGCCGCGCTCGCGCTCTTCGGGGGTCAGGGGGGTGCGCACCATGGGGCCCATTCTAATACCGGTATAGTAATTGGCATGGTGGAGATCAAGTCGGACGAGAACCTGTTGCTCATGCGCGAGGCGGGACGGGTGGTGGCCCAGGCCCTGGCGGCCGTACGGGAGAAGGCGGCGCCCGGGGTGACGCTCGCCGAGCTCGACCGGGCGGCGCGCGAGGTGCTCACGGCGGCGAGCGCCGGCTCGCCGTTCCTCGACTACCACCCGGACTGGGCGCCGGTGCCCTTCCCCGCGGTGGTCTGCCTCTCGGTGAACGACGCGATCGTGCACGGCGTCCCGGACGACACCCGGCTCGCGGACGGCGACCTGCTGAGCGCGGACTGCGGGGCCGTGCTCGGCGGCTGGGTCGGCGACTCGGCCGTGAGCTTCACGGTCGGCCGGGCGCGCCCGGAGGACACCCGGCTGATCGAGACGGCGTACGAGGCCCTGGAGGCCGGGATCGCGGCGGCCGTGGTCGGCAACTGCGTCGGGGACATCGCGCACGCCGTCGGCCGGGTCTGCCGGCGGGCCGGCTACGGCATCCCGGACGGGCTCGGCGGGCACGGCGTGGGCCGCACGATGCACGAGGGACCGGACGTCCCCAACGAGGGACGCCGGGGCCGGGGCATGCCGCTGCGACACGGCATGGTGGTCGCGATCGAGCCGATGCTGATCGGCGGCGGCCGCGACGCCCACTACACGGCGCGGGACGGCTGGACGATCCGTACGCTCGACGGCTCGCGCGCGGCCCACACCGAACACACGGTGGCGATCACGGACGCCGGCCCGCGCATCCTGACGGCCCTCTAGGTCCTCGCTCGGCCCACGTGCGGCGACCGGTGCAGACGGCCCGCCCGGCCGCCGCCCGGCACCTGCCCGCCCGCCGACCGCCACTCGCGCGCGGCCGTCACCCTCGGCCCTACCCCGCGTCCGGTCGCACCACCATCGCCGAACCGCCGCCCCTGCGGACGGTCTCGGCGGCGGCCAGCCAGCGTCCGTCGGGCAGGCGCTGGACGCCGGTGGCGGCACCGATCTCCGGGTTCTGCCGGAAGCCGTGCCCGATCGCCTCCAGCTCGGCCCTCAACGGGCTGTTCCACAGGGCCGGTTCGAGTTCCGTGGTCGTCTGGTTGCGCTGGCTCGCGCGGGGCGCGGCGATGGCGTCGACGAGCGGCAGGCCGCGGTCCACGACACCGGTGAGGGTCTGCAGGACGGTGGTGATGATGGTGGCGCCGCCCGGGGAGCCGAGCGCGAGCACGGGTCGGCCGGCCTTGTCGAGGACGATCGTCGGGGAGATCGAGGAGCGCGGGCGCTTGCCGGGGCCGGGCAGATTGGGGTCGTGCACGGCCGGGCTCGCCGGGGCGAAGGAGAAGTCGGTCAGCTCGTTGTTGAGCAGGAAGCCGCGCCCGGGGACGGTGATGCCGCTGCCGCCGGTGGACTCGATGGTGAGGGTGTAGGCGACGACGTTGCCCCACTTGTCGGCCACGGTGAGGTGAGTGGTGTTCTCGCCCTCGTACGTGGTCGGTGCCGCGGTTCCGCCGCTCGCGCAGGCCTTCGGGTCGCGCGGGTCGCCGGGTGCGAGGGGGCTGGTCAGGGCGGCGTCGTCGCGGATCAGGCAGGCCCGGGAGTCGGCGTACCGCTGGGAGAGCAGCTCGCGGGTGGGCACGTCCTCGAAGGCCGGGTCGCCGACCCAGCGGCCGCGGTCCGCGAAGGCGATCCGGCTGGCCTCGATGAAGCGGTGCAGATAGCGGGCCTGGGAGGCGCGGGCGAGGTCGGTGCCCTCCAGGATGTTGAGGGCCTCGCCGACGCTGGTGCCGCCGGAGGAGGACGGGGCGATGGAGTAGACGTCGAGGCCGCGGTAGGAGACCTTCGTGGGCCGCCGCCGGATCGTGTCGTAGCCGGCGAGGTCGTCCTCGGTGAGGTCACCGGAGCGGACCACCCGTGTGGCGCCCTCGCGCACCGGGGGGCGCCGGACGGTGTTGACGATGTCGCGGGCGAGGGGCCCCTTGTAGAGCGCGTCGACGCCCTCGCGGCCCAGCCGCTCGTACGTGCGGGCCAGGTCGGGGTTCTTGAAGGTCGCGCCGACCACCGGCAACTGTCCACCGGGAAGGAAGAGTTCGGCGGAGGCCGGGAAGTCGCGGAAGCGGGCCTCGTTGCCGGCGGTCTGGGACCGGAAGGTGGCGTCGACGGTGAAGCCGTCGCGGGCGAGGCGTTCGGCCGGCTCCAGGAGCTTGCGGAGCGGCTTGCTGCCCCAGGCGTCGAGAGCGGTCTCCCAGGTGGCGGGGGTGCCGGGGGTGCCGACACCGCGCCCGCTGGTCATGCCCTCCTCGAAGGGGATGGGCTTGCCGTTCTCGACGAAGAGGTTCGCGTCGGCGGAGCCGGGGGCGGTCTCGCGGCCGTCGACGGTGTGGACCGTCCGGGTCTTGGCGTCGTAGTAGACGAAGTAGCCGCCTCCGCCGATGCCGGCCGAGTACGGCTCGGTGACCCCGAGGGCGGCGGCCACGGCGACGGCCGCGTCGACCGCGTTGCCGCCCTTGCGCAGCACCTCGACGCCGGCGGCGGAGGCGTCCGCGTCGACGCTGGCGACGGCGCCGCCCCAGCCGGTGGCGACGGGCACCTTCGCGGGAGCCGGGTGGGCCGACACGGCGGGCGGCGGCGCGGCGGCGCCCACCGAGAGCACCGTCGCGGCGACAGCCAGGATCGAGCCGTTACGGACGGCGGAACGCCGCAACCGAGACTGCATCACTACCTCCAGTCGACGACCGTCCGCGCAGCGTAACTTCTGCCCCGGCCTCCCGTCAGGACCGCCTCTCGAACGGCCGACCGATGCCCAGTAGCATGCGCGCCCATGAACGAAGACGTGCGCAACGTCGTCCTGGGCGTACTCGCCACCGGGCTCAGCGGTTCCCTCGGCTGGTTGACCCGCACCTACCTGTGGCGTCGCAAACTGCGCCGGAAGCAGGCCTTCTTCGGGCTGCCGAACCACTCCGAGTGCCTGCTGGTGGTCCATCGGGAGGCCGGCAGCGACAGTGCGGTGCACCGCTACGACGTGTCGGCGCTGCTCGAACTCTCCGCGCTCGTGAAGGACTGCGGGGCGCACGCGCAGATCGTCCAGCACGATCTGGCGCAGCAGGGCTTCGGCGACCGCACGGAGTTCTGCGTGGGCGGCCCGGGGGCGAACCGTCGCATGGGCGCCCATCTGGGCAGTCTGCTGCCGGGGCTGCGGATGAGCGTGGCCCGGGAGCCGGCCGAGGAGCATGGCGCGATACGGATCGGCGACGACGTGTACCGCATGGAGCCGGGCGTCTCCGAGTACGTGCTGCTCGCGCGGCTCACCGCCGGTGAGGGCGCCCGCCCGGTCTTCCTTTTCTGCGGGCAGCGGGCCATCAACAACCAGGCGGCGACCCGCTATCTGGCCCGGCACCACGAGCGGCTCGCCCGCCGTTACCGCGGCGGTTCGTTCGTGCTGCTCCTCAAGGTGATCAACTCCGCGGCCTACGGACCCGATGTGGTCGAGCTGGTGGCGGACGTGACCCGGCAGGCGCGGACGCCGGTGGTCACGCCCGCCAGTGAGCCCGCACGGGAAGCGTCTTGATCCCGTTGATGAAGTTGGAGACCAGTCTCCGGGGCGCTCCCGCGGGCTCCAGGTCCGCGCAGGCCGTCCGCGTCTCCTCGTAGAGGAGCCGGAGCTGGAGCCGGGCGAAGTGCGCGCCGAGGCAGACGTGGGGGCCGTCACCGAAGGAGACGTGGGGGTTGGGGCTGCGGGCGAGATCGATCCGGTGCGGGTCGGCGAACACCCGCTCGTCGTGGTTGGCGGAGGCGTGGAAGACGACGACCTTGTCGCCGGCCGCGATCCGCACCCCGGCCAGCTCGGTGTCCCGGGCGGCGGTGCGCCGGAAGGAGAGCACCGGCGGGTGGACCCGCAGGAGTTCGTCCACGGCCGTACCCGTGCCGACCTCGCCGCGCCACAGCCGGCCCCGCTCGTCGGGGTGTTCGGCGAGGGCCAGCAACCCGCCGGGGGCGGCGCTGCGGACGGTGTCGTTGCCCGCGACGGTCAGCAGGAAGAAGAACATCTCCAGTTCGGCGTCGAGGAGTTCGGACTCCGCGAGGACGGTCATGATGTCGTCGGCGGGGTGCGCGCGTTTGTACGCGGCGAGCTCCCGCGCGTAGCCGAACATGTCGGCGAGCATCGCCGGTGAGCGGGGGTTGACCGGACGTCCCGCGGCGTCGAGGACGGGTGGCTCGTCGGGGTCCTGGTAGGCGATGACGCGCTCGGTCCAGGCGTGCAGCAGCCCGCGGTCGCTCGCGGGCACGCCGAGCAGGTCGGTGAGGTTGAGCAGGGCGTAGTCGTCGGTGACGGTCCGGACGAGATCGATCTCCTCGCCGCCCGACTCCCTTGCCGCGGCCAGGAGTTCACGGGCCCGTCCGCGTGCGGTCGTGGCGAACCGCTCGATCCGCCCGGGCGTGAAGGCGCGGCTCACGACCCGCCGCAGCCGGCCGTGGTGCGGGGGCTCGCCCGGGCCCGAGGGCTTCGCCGGGCCCGGGGCCGGGTCCTGGTTCAGCATCATGCGCCGGATGAACGGCAGGTCGGCCGGGTCGGGGTCGCGGATCTGGGTGGCGCCGAGGTACGAGGAGAACCCGGCCGCGTCCTTGAGCACCCGTACGACGTCGGCGTGCCGCGTCACGGCCCAGAACCCGGGTCCGGCGGGCCAGCCGAGGACCTCGTACTCCTCCTGGCGGGCGACCGGCCGGTGGTCGCGCAGGGCGCGGAAGCGGTCGTGCGGGATCCCTGCGGCGTAGATCCGCGGGTCGAAGACGTCGGGTGTGTCGCCCGTGTTCCCCACCGGCCCTCCCGTTCGGGTGAAGACGTCACCATCATGACAGGTCAGAGGCGGTTTTCGTAGGACGGAACGCACAGTTCGCGAGCCTTGTCCGGGCTGTCCTCCGACTCCCAGAATCTCCGTCGTGCAACACACGGAGAACAGGGGGCACATGGGGAACAGCGGGAACACGGGGACGTACGACCAGGACGCGGTGCTGCGGGCGCGGGTGCTGCTGCTGGGGTCGGGGCGGCGGACCCTCACCGAGGAGGTCGGGGCGTATCGCGTGCTGGCGGAGGTGAGTCCGCGGGCGTATCTGCCGAAGCTCGCCGAGGCGCTGGTCTCGTGGGGCTACGCGGACGAGCTCCGGGACCGCCCGGAGGTCCGCACGGCGCTGCACGCCGAGGCGGCGGCGGCCGCGCGACGGATCGGCGCCGGGGAGCCGAACCGGGCGGAGGTGCTCCGCCGCACGCTGGGCGCCTACGAGCGGGGCCTGTTCACCCTCGGACGCCGGGCGGAAGGCCAGGCCGTGTGCGAGGAGTTGGCCGAGGCCGGGGCGCCCGGGCGGCTCGCGGTCGTCCTGGCCGAGGAGGGCCGCCACGCGGAGGCGGCCGAGCTGTGCGGGAGGGCCGCTCGCACCGTGGAGCCGTGGTCGCGGTTCTGGAGCCTGGCCGAGTGGTCGGCCGAACTGGACGCCGCCGGGCGGCGGGAGGAGGCCGTGGAGGTCTTCGCGGAGCTCGTGGCGGGGACGCGCCGCAGCGCCGCGGCGGGGGACATGCCGCTGGGCTCGCTCGCCACCGAGCTGCTCCATCTCTCCGGCCTGCTCGACGCCGCCGGACGGGGTGCGGCGGCCCGGGCGGCCCGGCGGGAGGCCCTCGTGGTGCTCGACGGGCTGGTGCGCACGGGTGAGGCCAAGAACTGGGGGAGCACCCTCGCCCCCTGGCTCGTCCTGCTCCAGCTGTCGGGAAGGCAGGCCGAGCCCGTGGCGACCCCGGGGGCCCCGATGCCGTCCTTCGGCACCTACCACGTCCACGGCTGGTCGCCCGACGTGCGGGAGGCGTACCTCGCGTCCCTTCCCGGCCTGGAACAGGAGACGGAGGCCCTGCGCGCCGAGGGGCGCCTTCCGGAACTGCTCGCGGCGCACCGCAGGCTGATCCGCCGTGCGGCACTGCGCTGGGAGAGCCGCACCTGGCAGGTCGAGGAGCCGTTGCGACCCCTCTTCGACGAGGGCGTCGCCCTTGCCCGCCGTCTGCCCGGCGATCGCCGCGCGCTCCCCGAGGCCCTCACCGACCGGGCCGCGTTCCTCGTCGCGACCCGGCACCACGCCGAGGCGCGCGCCGACCTCGCGGAGGCCGTCGACCTCCTCGACCGCTTCTGACGTCGCCCATCTCACATCCGACATCACGGAAATAGTCCACATGTACGGAACCGTCTCCGGGCGCAGGGACTCTCTCCCCTCGTAAGAGATCACCACCGGAGGTCGTTCCCGTGAGCCGTATACCCGTGCCCGCCGCCCTGTTCGTCACCACCGCACTCGCCGTCACCCTCGGCGCGTGCGACGGAGGGGCGGGGGGCGCGGGTGACGCCAAGGGGTCCGCGGAGGACGCGCCGCGTACGCGGATCGCGGTCAACCTGACCGGGGAGCGGGCGAAGGCGGGCGCGCCGGTGGTCGTCACGCTCACGGAGGGGCCGCGGCTCCGGCAGGTGACGGTCACGGACGACAAGGGCGGGACACTGGCCGGGAAGGTCTCCGCCGACGGGAGGAGCTGGACCTCGGCGCGGCCGGCGGCGCCGGGGACCGCGTACGCCGTGGACGTACGGGACAGCGAGGGCGGCGGCGCGAAGGCGGGCTTCGCGACGGCGGCGGCGGGCAAGGTGAACAAGCTGACCCTGGCGCCGGGCAAGGACACCACGGTCGGCATCGCGCAGCCACTGTCGATCGTGTTCGACCACCCGGTGCGGAACAAGGCGGAGGTGGAGCGGCGCCTGAAGGTCAGCACCTCGGACCGCACCGAGGGTTCCTGGGGCTGGATGCAGGACTGGTCGGGCAAGGACCGGGTCGACTGGCGCCCGAAGGAGTACTGGAAGTCCGGCACCAAGGTCAGGCTCGACGCCGAGTTGAACGGCGTCGACTCCGGCGCCGGCGGATGGTTCGTGCGCGACTACAGCACCACGTTCACGGTGGGCCGGAGCCAGGTCGTGAAGGTGGACCTCGACACGCACCGGCTCCGGCTGCTGCGGGACGGCGCGGTCGTTCGGGACCTGCCGATGTCGGCCGGCACGCCCGGCGGCGAGAAGGCGTCCTGGCGGGGCAGGACGGTCCTGATGTCCAAGGAGGGCACCATCAACATGCGCTCCGAGACCGTCGGGCTCGGTGACGCCTACGACAAGATGGTCGACTACTCGATGCGGCTGACCTGGTCGGGCATGTACGCCCACGCGGCGCCGTGGAACGCGGCCTATTTCGGCAACGCCAACAAGAGCTCGGGCTGCATCGGGATGAGCGACGCGAACGCCCGGTCGGTGTACGACCTGGTGCAGGTCGGGGACCCGTTCGAGATCACCGGTTCCGATGCCAAGGGGACCCAGGCGCTGAACAACGGCTACGGGGAGTGGAACCTGAGCTGGGCCGACTGGCAGGCGAAGAGCGCCCTGCGCTGAAGGCGTTGTTCCGCCAATCGTTACCCACGCGTAACTTACCGACCGGTTACCCCCGGTAAGTCACCGACGTTACCGTCGGGTCACTTCACTGCCCCCCATCAGTGACACCCAGTGAGGAGTGACCCGTGCGCACAGCCCTGGCCTACGCCGTCTCGGCCGCCCTCGTCGCCGGTACGGCCCTCGGGCTCGCCCCCGCAGCCCACGCCGCCGACTCCGCGGCCGAGACCGCCGGCTCCCTCCGGTTCGTCGACATCACCGGGGACGGCGGCACCGTCCTCAAGGCCAACGTCGTCACCCCGGCCGGCGCCGACGGCACCACCCGCTTCCCCGTCGTCGTGCTGCCCACCAGCTGGGCCGTACCCCAGATCGAGTACCTCGCCCAGGCCAAGAAGCTCGCCGACTCCGGCTATGTGGTGGTGAGTTACAACTCCCGCGGCTTCTGGCAGTCCGGCGGCGAGATCGAGACCGCCGGCCCCAAGGACATCGCCGACGCGTCCCGGGTGATCGACTGGGCCCTCGCGAACACCCCGGCCGACCCCGCCGAGGTCGGCATGGCCGGGGTGTCGTACGGCGCCGGGATCAGCCTGCTCACGGCCGCGCACGACAAGCGCGTCAAGGCCGTCGCCGCGCTCAGCGGCTGGGCCGACCTCATCGAGTCCATCTACAGCGGTCGCACCCAGCACCTCCAGGCCGCCGCCCTGCTCGGCGGCGCGGGCTACCTCACCGGCCGCCCCGGGCCCGAACTCCAGCAGGTCCTGGACGACTTCCTCTCCTCCGACCTGGACAAGGAGGACGAGATGATCGCCTGGGGGCGCGAGCGCTCCGCCGCCACCCACCTCGACGCGATCAACGCCAACCGCCCGGCGATCATGCTCGGCAACGCCTGGGGCGACACCATCTTCCCGCCCAACCAGTTCGCGAGCTTCTACGAGAAGCTGAGCGGCCCCAAGCGCCTGGAGTTGCGGCCCGGCGACCACGCCACCGCCGAGGCCACCGGCCTGCTGGGACTGCCCAACGACACCTGGACCAGCGCCCACCGCTGGTTCGACCACTACCTGAAGGGCGCCGACAACGGCATCGACCGCGAGCAGCCGGTCCAGCTCAAGCCGCGCTCCGACGCCGGTTACGAGGGCTATCCGGACTGGAAGTCGGTCAACGCGAACCAGCGCAGGTTCGCGCTCACCGGCTCCGAGCACCTCTGGGCGAACGTCGACTCGGGCGCCGACGGCGGCATCGTCATGCTGTCCAACCTCCTGGACCAGTTCTTCAAGGCGCCGCCCACCGTCTCGATACCCCTGCTCCCGCGGGCCTTCGCCGGCGTCTGGCAGTCCGAGCGGTACGGCACCGCGCAGCGGGTGCGCGGCACGGCGCGGCTGCACACCACGGTGACCCCGACCGCGGAGAGCGGCACCTTCGTCGCGTATCTCTACGACGTCGGCCCGCTGGGCATCGGCAAGCTGATCAGCAATGCCCCCTACACCTTCCACGGCAGGACTCCGGGGAAGGCCTTCTCCGTCGATCTGGACCTGTTCTCCACGGCGTACGACGTGCCGGCCGGTCACCGGCTCGCCCTGGTCGTCGACACCGTCGACCCGCTGTACATCGAGCACAACCCGACCGGCGCGCAGCTGACCTTCTCCTCCCCCGCGGCCGACCCGAGTTATGTGTCGGTACCGCTGCGGACGGAGTGATCACCGGCTGCTGCCGGGCGGGCAGGGCCCGTGCCGGGTTCTCAGGGGCACATGAGGCTACTCCTGACCCGGCAGCAGCGTGACCGGTTCGGCCCGAGCGACCTCCACTGCCCCGGTGCGGCGGCGCCCGGTACCGGGCCGCACCGCCCGCGGGCGCTGCGGCGGCGAGCGGCAGGACGAGCCCGGCAGGCCTGCGACGGCTTCGCCGCACGGCCCCCGGTCCGGTCGGCGCGTCAGGATCCGGCCGTCGGCCGTGAAGACCCCGCGGTCGGCGGCCGGGCGGGCGAAGCCCCTCCCTTGCGGGAC
The DNA here is from genome assembly GCF_044767915.1 of Streptomyces sp. NPDC101191. Lineage (NCBI taxonomy): Bacteria > Bacillati > Actinomycetota > Actinomycetes > Kitasatosporales > Streptomycetaceae > Streptomyces > Streptomyces sp. NPDC101191. The sequence goes on along the minus strand of NZ_JBIWOU010000011.1, from coordinate 158,144 downwards.
GACGACCCGGTGCCGGGTCCGGACGGTCCGACGACCACGGCCACCTCCCTGCAGTCGGCGATGAGGTGGATATCCCGGAGGACATGCGACGCGCCGTCGTGCGTGTGGACGCCTCGCAGTGCGATCAGCGGTTCGTCGACCACTGCCATGTGGTGCCCTGCCCCTGCGTGTCTCGGCCGATGTCGAGGTCAGCGCAAACTATCCACCGGAAAAAGGGACTTCGCGCCCGACACGCATGGAAGCGGGATAAGCCGTATTTACTGCAGAGGGGTCCGTGTACAGCCGGGCCACGGCCGGACGGGGTTCAGAACTCGGCCGACTCCGCGTAGATCTGGGAGAGCTCGGGCGCGCCGGTCGCGGCCCAGTCGAGGCCCGCGGCGACCACGTCGATCTCCCGCCCGGATCCCAGCCGGACCACCGGCTGGCCGTCCGGCCGGAGCCGCCAGCCGGCACGGGGCACCGTGCGCACGAGGACCGTGCCCAGATAGAGCCCCGCGTCGTTGCCCACCCAGGGCAGCTCCTCGGGGTCGTCCCGCCAGCGGGGCGGGAGCTGGTCGAGCGCGGCGAGGGAGCGGGGGGTGTCGTCGAGCCGCACCCCGGCCTCCTGGGCGCGGGCGCGCAGCAGCTCGCACTCGGCGAGCAGTTCCGCCGCCCCCTCCGGGTCCCGGTCGAAGACCGAGACCAGAGGCGAACGTTCGGCTTCATGCCGCCTGCGCCAGATGTCCAGGAAGGGGATGTTCATCCGACCAGCGTCGCATCCTGCCCCCACCGGCACCACCCGGCGCGCGGAGATCGTCCCGATCCCCCGGACGCGTCAGACGTCGAGGTCGACGACGACCGGGGCGTGGTCCGAGGCGCCCTTGCCCTTGCGCTCCTCGCGGTCGACATAGCTGTCCTTGACCGCGTCCGCGAAGGGCTTGTTGCCGTACACCAGGTCGATCCGCATGCCCTTGTTCTTCGGGAAGCAGAGCTGGCGGTAGTCCCAGTACGTGTAGGGGTGGGCGTACTTCAGCGGGCGCGGCACCACGTCGGCGAGGCCCGTTTCGCGCAGTCCGGCGAGCGCGGCCCGCTCCGGCTCGGTGACGTGGGTGGCGCCGTCGAAGACGGCGATGTCCCAGACGTCCTCGTCGGTCGGCGCGATGTTGTAGTCGCCGAGCACGGCGAAGGGGCGCTCACCCGCCGCGTCCTCGGCGACGGCGGCCTTCAGCGCCTCCAGCCAGCGCAGCTTGTACGCGTAGTGCTCGTGGGCGACCTCGCGGCCGTTCGGCACGTACACCGACCAGACGCGGACCGGTCCGCAGGTCGCGGCGATGGCCCGCGGCTCCTGCAGGCCCTCGTAGTCGGGGCCGCCGGGCAGGCCCGTGACGACGTCCTCCAGGCCGACCCGGGAGACCAGGGCGACCCCGTTCCACCGGCCGGTGGCGTTGACCACCGACTCGTACCCCAGCTCGCGGAGCTCCTCGGTGGGGAACTGCTCGGCCGTGCACTTGGTCTCCTGGATGCACAGCACGTCGGTGCCGCTGCTCTCCAGCCAGGCCAGGATCCGGGGCAGCCGGGCGGTGATCGAATTGACGTTCCAGGTGGCGATGCGCATGACCGCAAGCCTAACGGCGGGGTGTGACAGCCGGCGGTCTCCGGCTCGGGGCGGTCAGAGCTCGGTCGAGTCGCCCGGGGTGAGACGCCGGTGGTCGGTGCCGCCGAGGGCGCCGATCTGGCGGTCGTAGATGGGCCGGGCCAGGTCGGTGAGCAGGGCGTCGTGGATGTCGTACGCCCGCACCGGCCGGACCTCCCGCACGTAGTCGATGACCTCGGAGATCTTGTTCCACGGGGCCATGACCGGCAGGAAGAGCGTCTCCACCGGCCGGTCGGGCACGGTCAGGGCGTCGCCCGGGTGGAAGACGGTGTCGTCGATCAGAAAGCCGATGTTGGTGATGCGCGGGATGTCCGGGTGGATCACGGCGTGGAGTTCGCCGTGCACCTGGACGTCGAAACCGGCCGCGGTGAAGCCGTCGCCGTGGCCGACGGTGTGGACCCGGCCGGGGAACGCCGCCGTGAGCTGCTCGGCGACGCTCCGCAGCGTCCACACCTCGACGGCCGGGTCGGCCTCCAGGGCCGCCCGCAGTCGCCCCTCGTCGAAGTGGTCGGGGTGCTCGTGGGTGACGAGGAGGGCCTCCGCGCCGCGCGTGGCGCCCTCCTCGGTGAACATCCCCGGGTCGATGACGAGCGTCCGGCCGTCCTTCTCCAGGCGGACGCAGGCGTGGGTGTTCTTCGTCAGCTTCACGGGCGGCAGCCTACGCCTGGGGAGTGGTGTCCTCCTTGATCACGCGGCTGACCACGCGCAGTGCGCTCTCGGCGGCGGGGAGCCCGCAGTAGACGGCGGTCTGGAGGAGGATCTCGCGGAGCTCGTCCGGGGTGAGGCCGCTGCGCAGGGCGGCCCGGGTGTGGTCGGCGAGGGCGTCGTGGTGGCCGCCGGCGATCAGCGCGGCCAGCGTGACCGCGCTGCGGGTGCGCCGGTCGAGGCCGTCGCGGCCCCACACCTCGCCCCAGGCGAATCGGGTGACGAGGCCCTGGAGGTCGGTGCCGAACTCGTCGGCGAGGGCCTCGTCGACATGGGCGTCGCCGAGGACCTCCCGGCGCAGCTTCAGCCCGCTCTCGTACGGGTCGGGGCGCGCCCCCTCCTCGTCCGCGGGAGCCGCCGGGGCGATCTCGGCGACGGGGACGACGGGTGCCGAGACCGGTGGCATCGGCGGCACGGTCAGGGTGCCCGAGGGCTCCTGGGCGAGGGGGGCGAAGTGGCCGGTGAGCAGCTCGGTGACGGCGGCGGGCTGCTCGACGGGCGCGAGGTGGGAGGCGCTGGGGACCACGGCGAGCCGGGCGTCGGCTATGCCGGCGACGAGGGTGCGCGCCTCGGCGGGGCCGGTGATCGCGTCCTCGGAGCCGACCAGGACGAGGGCGGGCACGCCGATCCGGTCGAGCGCCTCGCGGACGTCGAAGACGGCGAGCGCCTCGCAGGCGGCGATGTAGCAGCCGGGATCGGTGGTGCGGACCATCTGTACGGCCCAGTCCACGATGGCGGGCTGGGCGGCGGCGAAGGTGGGGGTGAACCACTGCTCCGGCGAGGTGCGGGCGATCGGTTCGAGGCCGTTGGTGCGCACGATCACGCCGCGCCGGCGGAACTCGTCGGCGCTGCCGAAGCGGGGCGACGTGGCCACGAGGACGAGCGAGGCGACCCGGTGGGGGGCGCGCAGCGCGAGGTCGAGGCCGATGGCGCCGCCGAAGGCGCAGCCCGCGTAGCCGAAGCGCTGGATGCCGAGCTCGTCGAGGGTGGCGAGCAGCCGGTCGCCGAGTTCGGCGACGGAGGAGGCGGGGTGGGCGGGGGCGCCGCCGTGGCCCGGCAGGTCGAAGCGGACGACCCGCCAGGTGCGGATGAGCTCGGGTATCTGGCGGTCCCACATGTGCCAGGTGGTGCCGAGCGAGGGGCCGAGGACGAGAACCGGAGCGTCTTCTCGCCCGTCGACGCGGTATTGCAGGGTGTTCGTCGTTGTCTCACTCACCCGCAAGACCCTCTCATCCCTCGTGGGGCCCCCTGGAGCCGGGGTACGCATCCGTACGGGTTCTTCACCGTCCGGAGCCGCGGCCCACGAGGTGGAGGAAGCGCTCGGACAGGCCGTGCAGCCAGGCGGCGCGTTCCGTGGCGATCTCCTTCAGCCGCGCGTCGTCGCTGCGGGCGACGAGATGGCCCATGTAACGCTCGTTGAACCGGGCGTACTCCTGGTGCAGGGTGCGCAGCGCCCGCGTCACGTCCGGGCGGCGGGCGTCGGCGAGGCGCGCGAGTGAGGGGACGTGCTGCTTCCAGCGGCCTTCGACGGCGTCGCGGAGCAGGCCGTCGAGCTCGCCGGCCCAGCCGATGACGCGCAGCAGCTCGTCCGGTGGGAGGCCGAGTGCGTCCGCGAGGACCAGGGTCTGCCGGTCGGTGCCGTGCCAGCGGTGCTCGTTCTCGGCACGGACGTACGCGTGGACGTCCAGGCCGATCCGCCGGGCCAGGCGCTCGGCGGTGAACCGGCGGGCCAGTCGGTGCTCGCGCAGCGACCTCGGCGTGAGGTCCATGAGGACGGGGACCGGGCACCACAGCGCGTCGGACAGCGCGAAGAGTTCGGCCTCGGAGGGCACCGCCGCCCCCGTCTCCCAGCAACCGAGTGCCGCGGTCGAGCACCGCACGCCCAACTGCGCCATGGCGGTGACGACTTGTTCGGAGGTCAGGCCGATGCGGAGACGGGCGGCCCGGGCCTGGGCGGGAGAGAACGGGGGGTGGGACACGTGCGGATCACCTCGGTGGTGCCCTCGGGGGCGGCGGGCTCCGGGAAGCGGGGCGGGGTCAGCGGGCCGTGGCGGTCCGGGGGCCCGCTCCCTCGTCGTGCGCGGTCAGTCCGTCCCAGTCGATGACCTCCCGCTGACGGCGGCTCGCCGTGACGTGGAAGAACAGGTTCAGCAGGACGGCCGACAGCGTGCCGAGGGTGATCCCGCTGCCGAGGACGGCCCTCGCCTCGGTCGGCAGGCGCTCGAAGAACGGCGCGACGGCGGTCGGGAGCATCGCGGCTCCCAGGCTGACGGCGAGGATGATCGCGTTGCGTTCCTCCCTCAGGTCGACCTTGGCGAGGATCTGGATGCCGACGGTCGCGACCATGCCGAACATCGCGACGGCCGCCGCACCGAGCACCGGGTGGGGGACGGAGGCGACCACCGCGCCGGCCTTGGGCACGAGGCCGACGCCGATCATGAAGAAGCCCGCGGCGACCACGACGAAGCGGCTGGTGACACGGGAGATGCGGACCAGGCCGATGTTCTCCGCGAACGCCACGTACGGGAAGGAGTTGAGCACCCCGCCGAGGACGGTGGCGACGCCGTCGGCCCGGAGCGCGCGGCTGACGGTGTCGCCGTCGACCTGGCGTCCGGTGATCTCGCCCATGGCGTACACGTCGCCCGTCGTCTCCACCATGGTGATGAGCATGACGACGACCATCGCCAGCATGGGGAGGGCGGAGAAGTGCGGCAGCCCGTAGTGGAAGGGCGTGCTGACGCCCAGCCAGTCGGCCTGGTCGACCGTCCCGAACTCCGCGTCGCCGAGCAGCCAGGCCACGGCGGTGCCTCCGACGAGTCCGAGCAGGACCGCGATGCTGCGCAGGAAGGGCCCCCCGAACCGCACCACCAGCAGGATGAACAGGAGGGTGCCGCCCGCGTACGCGAGAGGGGCGGGGGCTCCGTAGCCGGGGGTGCCGATGAGCGCCGCGCCGCCGCCGACGTCCTGGAGCGCCACCGGGACGAGGACGATGCCGATGACCGTGAGGAGGGTGCCCGTGACGATCGGCGGGAAGTACGCGGTCAGCCGGCCGGCGAAGGGGGCGAAGAGGAAGGTGGCGACTCCGCCGGTGATGACGGCGCCGTAGACGACGAGCAGGCCGGCGGTGCCTCCGCCCGCGCCCTGGCCGATGGCGATCATCGGTGAGACGGCCGTGAAGGTCGCGCCCTGGACGAGCGGCAGCCGGGCTCCGATCCGCCAGAATCCCCAGGCCTGGATGAGGGTGGCGATGCCGGCGGTGACCAGGTCGGCGTTGACGAGGTAGACGAGCTCCTGCCGCGAGAGGCCGAGGCTGCTGCCGAGGATCACGGGGACGAGCACCGCGCCCGCGTAGAAGGCCAGGACGTGCTGGAATCCGTAGAGCGCGAGGGTGGGGAGCGGGAGGACCTCGTCCACCGGGTGCACGGTGGTGGGGGTTCGCCGGCGCGAGGACAGTGGTGCCATCTCTGCCTTGCCTTGGGGGTAGGTGAATGAGAGGGAGCGCGACGCCGGGACGCCGACGGAGCGGGGCTTCGGGTCGCATGGGGGCCTCGGGGATTCGTCCGGGGTGACCGCGCGGATCTGGCGGTTCCACCGGCGCGGGCACGGGATTGCCGATGCGCTGCCGGGTGTCCGGGGACGGAGGCATGAGGGGGCCTGGGCGAGCGGCCCGGGCCGGTGACAGATCCTTCCGGACCGGCCGTGCTTCCCGCAAGGCTTGGTGCCGCACTTCTTGAAGCAAAACCCCTTGGTAACTTACGAATCGATGGTCGATCGGAATCCCTGCTGCGGATTTCGTTGCCGCGCTTGACGGAACATCAGGTCCCGATTCGCGCCCGACCTCGACCACCCGGGGCCTTGACGCCGATCGCGGTGCCTCACATACTGACGGCCAAATCGATTTGGCCACTCGCTTTGGCTCCCCGTCCAGGGCCGGAACGCGGCTGAACCCGTACGTGTCGAACGCCGATCGGAGCTCGAACGTGTCCAGTCCTCGCCCCACCCTTCCCGCTGCGCACCAGCCACCCGCACCCGAGCCCGCCCCGCCCTCCCCCGTCCACCCCGTCGACGAGCGGCGCCCCCTGGGCCGCATCCTCCTCTTCGGGATCCAGCACGTGCTCGTCATGGCCGCCACACCGATCTCGGCCGTCTTCCTGATGAGCGCCACCCTCGGCCTCGGTCACGACCTGACCGTCAAGCTGCTCTCCGCGGCCTTCGTCCTCTCCGGCGCCGGCTCCCTGATCCAGTCGCTCGGCCCGTGGAAGTTCGGCCCCCGGCTGCCCTTCGTGATGCTGCCCGGCGGCGCGCCGCTCGTGCTCTTCCTCTCCATCGCCGAACAGCACGGTCTGCGCACCGCCGCCGGCGCGGTGATCCTGACCGCCGTCCTCACCTTCGTCGTGCTGCCGCTCTTCTCCCGGATGCTGGCGTTCTTCCCGGCCCTGGTGATCGGCACGATGATCGTCATCGTCGGCGTCAACCTGGTGAAGGTCGGTGCGGTCCTCGTGACCGGACGCCCGGGGTCACCCGGCTTCGCCGAACCGTCGAACCTGGCCCTCGGCCTGGCGACGATCGGCTTCACCGTGGTCTTCTACCTGCTGTTCACCGGTGTCCTGCGGCAACTCGCCGTCATGCTGGGGCTCCTCGCCGGCACCCTGCTGGCCGCCGTCCTCGGCCACCTGGACCTCGGCCGCGCGGCCGAGGGGGGTCTGGTCAGCCTGCCGCAGGTGATGCCTTTCGGCTCGCCCCGATTCGACCTCCTGGCCGCGCTGCCCCTGATGCTCTACAGCCTCGCCTCGATGGCGGAGGCCACCGGCCAGACCGTGGTCAACGCCGAGGCCGTCGGCAAGGAGATCGACCGGCGCACCGCCGTCCCGGCGACCGTCCGCGGTGACGCGCTCACCTCCCTCTTCGGCGGCTTCCTCGGGCTGCCGCTGATGGTCACGAGCGGCGAGAACATCGGCATCGTCCGGGTCACCGGCGTCCGCAGCCGTTACGTCACCGCGGCGGCCGGCGCGGTCCTCGTCCTCATCGGCTTCCTCGCCCCCGTGACCCGCGCGATCAGCGTCGTCCCGTCGGCGGTCATCGGCGGCACCGCCATGGTCGTGTTCGCGGTCATCACCGTGCTCGGCGTGCAGATGCTCGGGCGCTCCGACCTCGACAAGCACACCAACACGTTCGTCTGCGCCGTCGCCCTCGCCCTCGGGCTCCTTCCCATCCTCGTCCCGGGCGTGTACGCGGGCTTCCCGCCCAACCTCCGCATCCTCCTCGAAAGCGGCGTCGCCGTGGGCGCGTTCGTCGCCGCCGTGCTCAACATCCTCTTCCACCACCTGAGGCCGGGCGTCGCCGCCCGCCTGGCCACCAGCCGTACGGAAAGCGACCGATGAACCAGCTCACCCGCGAACTGCTCGACTCCCCCGGCCCTTTCCTGCTCGAACCGGACGCCGTCCTGCTGCCCACGGGTCCCGCCGACGGGTACGCCGTCGTCGTCGCCGACGGCTCGTTCCGGGCCGTCGGCCCGGCGGAGGAGGTCCGGCGCGCCCATCCGCACCTGGCAGGCGTGCGGCTGTCCGGTCACCTGCTGATGCCCGGCTTCGTCGACGCCCACCACCACCTCACACAGAGCTTCGGCTCCGCGCTCGCCTTCGGGGAGCCGTCGGAGATCTTCCGGCGGGTCTGGGTACCGCTCGAAGGCGCGCTCGACGAGGAATCGGCCTACATCGCGGCCAAGTTGGCGGCCCTCGAAGCGCTGCGCGGCGGCTTCACCACCGTCGCCGACGCCGGCACCCGCGCCGCCGTGGACGTCGACGTCGTCGCCGCGGCGGCACGTGACGCGGGGATCCGCTGCGTCCTCGGCCTCGTCTGCAACGACGCCGACCCCGGCCAGGACGCCGCTGACGCCTCCGGCGGAGCGGGCGGCGCCGTCCTCGCCCGCGCGGAACGGCACCTCGCCCGGTACGCGGGCGACCCGCTCGTCCATCCCTCCCTCGCCGTCTCCATTCCCGAGGCGGCGAGCTCCGCGACCCTGCGGCGCGTCGCCCGGCTCGCCGCGGAAGCGGGAGCCACGGTGCAGATCCACGTCAACGAACACCTGGCCGGGGTCGAGCGCTCCCTGCTCCGGCACGGCCTGCGCCCCCTGGAACACCTGCACCACATCGGCGCGTTGGGCCCGCACCTGCTCGCCGCCCACGCCACCCTCCTGACGCCGCGCGAACTGACGCTGCTCGCCGACACCGGAAGCGCCGTCAGCTACAACCCGGTGGCCAGCGCCTGGAAGGGCAACGCCGTCGCTCCCGCCCTCGCCATGGCCGAGCGCGGCATCCGCTTCGGCCTCGGCACCGACGGCACCCGGGGGGACGGCTTCCGCCTCGCCGAGGCCGCCGAGTTCGCCCAGCGGATCGCGTACGGCCTGGCCACCGGAGACTCCTCGTGCGGAGCCGGGTGGACCTGGCTGGAGCACGGCACCCGCGGGAGCGCCGACGCCGTCGGCCTGCGTGCCCGGACCGGGACCGTCGCCGAGGGCCTGGCGGCCGACTTCCTCCTGGTCGACGTCACCAACCCCGAACTGGCGCTCTCCTGGGACCTGCCCTGGGAGCTCGTGCGGCGCGGCAACCGGGACCAGATCACCGCCGTGTTCGTCGACGGCCGGATGCGCATGTGGCGCGGCCTGCCCACCGGCTGGGACGGCCCGGCGCTGGTCCGGCGGGCGGCCGACCTGGCGCGCGCCTCCGTGGCACGCGCACCGATCACCCGCGCGCACCCCACGTCCGCGGCGGCCCGCGAACGGAGCCTCGCCCCGTGAGCACGCTGACACTGGCCGCCCTCGCCCTCACCGTGGCCGTCGCCGCGTTCGTCCAGGGCAGCAGCGGACTCGGCTTCGCCCTGATCGTCGCGCCCGTGGCGGGGATCCTGGACCCGGGTCTGCTGCCCGGCTTCGTGCTGGCGGCGATGATCCCGCTGAACCTGTACGTCGCCTGGCGCGAGCGGGCCTCGCTCGATCTGCGCGGGGCCGGCTGGATCACCGCCGCGCGGCTCGCCGCCACGCCGGGCGGGCTCGCGCTGCTCTGGCTGATACCGGACCGCAGCCTCGGCCTCTTCGTGGGCATCGCCACCGTTCTCGCGGCGGTGGTGAGCCTCGTCTCGCCCGCGTTCGCCCCCGGCCGGGCCGCCTACCTGGGCGCGGGCGCCGTCACCGGGCTCACCGAGACGGCCACCGGTGTCGGCGGACCTCCGCTCGCCCTGGTGTACCAGCACCGGCCGCCGGCCGAGCTGCGCTCCACCGTCGCCGTCTGCTTCCTCGTCGGCGAGATCGCCTCACTGGCACTGCTGTTCGCCACCGGCAAGGGGCATCCGGAAGACCTGGGACGTGCGGCGGCCCTGCTGCCGGCGATCGCGGCCGGCGCGTGGGCGAGCCGCCTGGTGCGCCACCGGATGAACGCGTCACGGACGCGGGTGTTCGTGCTGGTGTTCGCGCTGCTCTCCGGTCTCGTCCTCATGCTCGGGACGTGACCCGCAGCGAGGACGCCCGCGGGATCACCTGGGGATCGGGCGACGTGACCACCGCGTCGGTGGTCACGCCGTCGCGCAGCCGCCCCAGGAGCAGCTCGACCGCGTCGGAGGCGGCCCGGTCGAGATGGAGGTCGACGGCCGTGAGCGGCGGCTCGCACGTACGGGCGCGCAGTCCGTCGTAGCGGGTGACGACCATGACGTCGTCGGGTATGGCCCGTCCGCTGTCCTTGATCGCCCGGACCGCCCCCACCGCGAAGGCGTCCACCAGCGCGCACACGGCGTCGACGCCGGGGTGCCGGGCGAGCAGCTCCGCACAGGCGGTGTAACCGGCCTCTTCGCCGCCCTCCTCCAAGGCGGTCACCACGATCGGCGGCAGGCCGTGCTCCACGCAGACCCGCTCGTACGCGGCGCGTGCGTCGACCGCCGCGTGCCGCTCCCCTGATCCGACGATCAGCGCCGGCCGTTCGGCTCCCTGCTCGCGCAGGTGGGCGAGCAGCAGCTCGGCGACGAGCCCGCCGCGCAGGTCGACGTACGGCGCCGGCTCGTCCGGGGAGACGGGGCGGCCGAGCGCCACGTACGGCAGGCCGCGGTCCTTCAGCTGGGCCACGGCCACGTCGTTCACCTCGGGCTCCACCACGATCGCTCCGTCGACGTCGACGGAGTGCAGCCCCGAACCGGAGCGCACGGGAGGGACGAGCACGAGGGCGTACCCGTGCAGCAGCGCACTCTCGGCGGCGGCCGCCGCGATCTCCATGTAGAAGCCGAGCCGGGAGGGCCCCGCGGCCACCGCGAAGGGCATGGACGAGGCGAGGGCGATGGCCTTGGCCTCGCCGCGCCGCAGCCGCTGGGCGCGCAGGTTCGGCCGGTAGCCCAGCTCGGTGGCGACCTGCTTGATGCGCTCCCGGGTCCGGGGGTCGACCTTTCCGATCCCGTTGAGGGCGTGCGACACGGTGGTACGCGAGACTCCGGCGACCCGCGCGACGTCGGCGATCGTCGGTGGTCTGGAGCCGGCCCCGTTACTGGGCATCTCCGTCGCTCCTCACGAGCTCGGGAACAGATGACGCCCCATCTTCGCCGATCATCGCCGGTCTGCGCCGCGGGGGTGGCGGCTCCGGCGTCGGCGGGGCCCCACGGTCAGGGGGAGGTGGAGGAGACGACGTAGACGCGGGGGAAGGCCGGGTCCGTCAGGTCGACCGTGATGTCGCTGGTGGGGCGGGGCTCCTCCCGGTCGACGCTGGTGCCGGACCAGCCGCGGTCGGGGCGGAAGTCCCACCCGACGATCTCGGCGTCGCGCGTGCCGACGGTGAGGTCGCCGGGCGTGAGGGCGGCCCGGCTGGTGCCGCTGTCGTGGAGGTAGGCGTCCAGGCCGGCCGCCGTGGTCGTGAACTGCACGTAGAGCCGGCTGGTCTTCCAGTTGCTGGTCTCGTAGTAGGAGACGTTCCAGGCGTCCGAGGGGATCGGGATCTCGAAGACCCGGCGCTTCATCTGGGAGGGCCAGTTGTCCTGCAGGCCGCTGGCCGAGGACTCGCGCTCCTTGTCGATGCCGCTGTCACGGCTCTGACCCGCGGAGATCACCAGATAGCCGGCGGGGACGCCGACGAGCAGCACGATGGTGAGCAGGGTGAGGAAGCGGCGGCGCAGCATGTGCCGCCGGTCCTCGGGAAGCCTGCCCTCGGGGGTGCCGGGGTACTCCGGGGAGCCGGTGGGGCGGGGCAGGGTGGGCGTGGTCATGACGTCGGTTCCTGGGGGGTGGTGCGGGCGCTGCGGTCGACGGCGCCGCCGCGCAGCGCCTGGGCGTAGCGCCCGTACCGCTCGTAGCGTTCGACGCGGCGCCGGTTGGCCCGGCGGAAGCGGCGGGCGACCAGCCGGGAGAGGTCTGCGGCGCCGACCATGCCGGCCTCGGGGCCGAGCTGGGCGCGGGCGATGCGGGCCTCGGGGCGGTAGCCGCGGCCGGTGAGGTGGCGGCGGAAGGCGTCCCGGGCAGGCCCGATGAGCAGGTCGTCTGCGGCGGAGACGCCGCCGCCGATGACGAAGCAGGAGGGGTCGAGGGCGGCGGCGAGGTTGGCGAGGCCGACACCGAGCCACTGGCCGATGTCCTGCAGCAGCTCGACGCACATGGCGTCGCCCTCGCGGGCGAGCTCGGTGATGAGCGGGCCGGTGATCTCCGGGACGTTGCCCTTGACCCTCTCGATGATCGCGTGGGCGACCGGGGAGTCGGCGGCGGCGAGCTCACGGGCCTCGCGGACGAGGGCGTTGCCGGAGCTGTACTGCTCCCAGCAGCCGCGGTTGCCGCAGGGGCAGCGGTGCCCGCCGGGGACGACCTGCATATGGCCGAACTCGCCGGCGACCCCGTACTTGCCGCGCTTGACCTGGCCGTCCTCCAGGATGGCGCCGCCGATTCCGGTGCCGAGGGTGATCATCACGAGGTGGTCCTCGCCGCGTCCGGCGCCGAAGCGCCATTCGGCCCAGGCGGCGGTGTTGGCGTCGTTGTCCACCATGACGGGGACGGCGAGCCGGTCCTGGAGGGCGTCGCGCAGCGGTTCGTTGCGCCAGGCGAGGTGGGGGGCGAAGAGCACCCGGGCGCGGTCGGCGTCGACCCAGCCGGCCGCGCCGATGCCGACGGCGTGCACGTCGTGCCGGTCGGAGAGGTCCAGCACCAGTTCGACGATGGTGTCCTCGACGACCTTGGGGCTCTTGGACTTGTCGGGGGTCTCGGTACGGACCTTCTCCAGGATGTTGCCGTCCGCGTCGACGACGCCGGCCATCACCTTCGTACCGCCGATGTCGATGCCCACGGTCGGCACCCGGGGCGCCGTCAGGTGCGAGCGCCGCTCCCGGGTGCCGACGGTCCGCAGGACCGTACCGCGAGCCGAGCCACTGGGGGTCCCCCCTGCTCGGAGAGCTCGGGCGAGCGTGAGGTCTCGGTAGGTACTCATCGTGTCGATTCTGCCAGGTGCGGCGTGAGGGGCGCGTGACCAAAGCGCCTACGGACCCGGCTCTCGTTCGAGCTCGTGCCTCAGGTCCTCCAGCTCGCTGCCACCGGCCATCTGGCGGGTCAACTCGTCCAGGCTGATGGATCCCTTGGTGTGGCTGCCAGCCATGACACCGCGCTTGAGCAGCACGAAACGATCACCGACGAGGTAGGCGTGGTGCGGGTTATGGGTGATGAGGACCACTCCGAGGCCCTGGTCACGTGCGGCTGCCACGTACTTGAGGACCACGCCCGACTGCTTCACGCCGAGCGCGGCGGTCGGCTCGTCGAGGACGAGGACCTTGGCGCCGAAGTGGACGGCGCGGGCGATGGCCACGCACTGGCGCTCACCGCCGGACAGGGTGCCGATCGGCTGGTCGACGTCGCGCAGGTCGATGCCCATGCGCAGCAGGGCGGTCCGGGTGGTCTCGCGCATCAGGCCGACGTCGAGCCGCTTGAAGGGGCCCTTGCCGCGGGTGGGCTCGGAGCCGAGGAAGAAGTTCCGCCACACCGGCATCAGGGGGACGACGGCGAGGTCCTGGTAGACGGTGGCGATGCCCCGGTCGAGGGCGTCGCGCGGATTGGCGAGGTTCACCTCCTCGCCCTCGATGCTGAAGGTGCCGGCGTCGTGCCGGTGCAGACCGGCGACGATCTTGATGAGGGTGGACTTGCCGGCGCCGTTGTCGCCCAGGACGCAGGTGATCTCCCCGGCGTCCACCCTCAGGGAGACCCCTTCGAGGGCTCGGATGTTCCCGTAGTACTTGCTGACGTCGTCGAGCTCGACGAGCGGGGTCGCGGTCTTCGTCGCCGTGGTCACTTGGTGGCCTCCACGCGCTTGCGGATCCAGGCGTTCAGGAGCGTGGCGAGCAGCAGCATCGCGCCGAGGAAGAACTTGAACCAGTCGGGGTTCCACTCGGCGTAGACGATGCCCTTGCCGGTCATGCCGAAGATGAAGGCGCCCACGGCGGAGCCGACGGCGGAGCCGTAGCCGCCGGTGATCAGGCAGCCGCCGATGACGGCCGCGATGATGTAGATCAGCTCGTTGCCGACGCCCTCGCCGGACTGGACGACGTCGAACGAGAAGAGCAGGTGCTGGCCGGAGATCCAGGCGCAGAAGGCCACGCCCATGTAGAGACCGATCTTGGTCCTGTGGACCGGGACGCCGACCGCGCGGGCGGCGTCGGAGCCGCCGCCGACCGCGAAGATCCAGTTGCCGGAGCGGGTGCGCAGCAGGATCCAGGTCGCGAGGGCGACGAGGCCGAACCACCACAGGATGGTGACCTTGAGCTCGACGCCACCGACGGTCCAGGTGGAGGCGAAGAGCTTGTGGGCGGAGGGGAAGCCCTCCATGTCGGCGATCGACTTGGTCGACACGGTGCCGCTGATCAGCTTGGTGAAGCCCAGGTTCAGGCCGGTCAGCATGAGGAAGGTGCCGAGCGTGATGATGAAGCTGGGCAGCTTGGTGCGGGTCAGCATGAAGCCGTTGAACGCGCCGATGGCGAGGGTGGCGAGCAGCGAGACGCCGACGCCCACCCAGACGTTCGCGGTCATCTGGTAGCTGAACATCGCGGAGATCAGCGCGGAGCTGGTGACCATGACGCCGGCCGACAGGTCGAACTCGCCGCCGATCATCAGCAGCGCGACCGGCACGGCCATGATGCCGATGGTGGAGGCCGCGTAGAGGACCGTGCCGAGGCTGGAGGCGCGCAGGAAGCTGTCGGCGACCACCGAGAAGAAGAGGAAGACGGCGACCGCGCCGACGATCGAGCCGAGCTCGGGGCGGGCGAGCAGCTTCTTCAGCGGCGACGTGCGCAGCAGGCGTTCGTCGACGTGGTCGAGGCCGTCGGACGGTGGGGAGGCGGCACTCATCGGGTACCCCGCTCCGTGTAGCCCTTCAGCGCGGCGGCCTGGTCCTTGGTGATGATCTGCGGGCCGGTGAGGACCGGCTTGCCGCCGCCGAGGACGTCGGCGTTGTACTTGTACAGCCAGAGCAGGTCGACGGCCTCGTAGCCCTGGAGGTAGGGCTGCTGGTCGACGGCGAAGCCGAGGGTGCCCGCCTCCAGCGCGCCGGCGACCTTGGCGTTGAGGTCGAAGGTGTCGACCTCGGCCTTGCTGCCGGCGCTCTTCTTCGCCTGGACGGCGGCGTCCGCGAAGGGCGCGCCGAGGGTCACGACGGCGTCGACGGACGGGTCGGACTGGAGCTTGGCGAGGATGGAGGCCTGGACGTCGGGCATGTTGGTGCCGTCGACGTACAGGTTCTGCAGATCGCCGCCGAAGGTCTTCTTCGCGCCGGCGCAGCGCTGCTCGTGGCCGACGTTGCCCTGCTCGTGCAGGACGCACAGGGCCTTCTTGCGGCCCCGCTTGTCGAGCTCCTCACCGACGGCCTCGCCGGCGACGGTCTCGTCCTGGCCGATGTGGGTGAGGGCACCGAAGGCCTTGGACTGGTCGGCGCCGGAGTTCACCGTGATCACCGGGATGCCGGCCTTCACGGCCTTCTCGACGGCCGTCTTCATCGCATCGGGCTTGGCGAGGGTGACGATGATGCCGTCGACCTTCTTGGCCACGTACGAGTCGATGAGCTGGGCCTGCTGCTGCGCCTCGTCGCTGTGGGCGTAGAGGAAGTTGATGTTGTCCTTGACGGCGGCCTGCTTGGCGCCGTTCTGGACGATGTCCCAGAAGGTGTCGCCGTCACCCGAGTGGGTGATCATGGCGAAGGTCCAGCGGGGGGTGTCGACCGCCGCCCGCCCCTGGGCCGCGGCCGCCTTGCGGGCGTCCTCCGCGCGCTTGCCCCCGGTGCTGCTGCATCCCGCGAGCGCGGCGGTCAGCGCCACCGCGAGCACGGCGCCGACGGCCGCGCGCCCTCCTGTAGGAACCCTGGTCACGAGGCCGTGCCCTCCTTTGTGTCCTTCTGCGTGCATTGCAGTATCGGTCATGGGGGTGGCACCGATCTTCAGCGGGGCCCGTGGGGGCCTACCCGCGGGCGAGCAACTGGAACTCGAAGGAGTAGCGGGAGGCCCGGTAGAGGTGGGAGGCGTGCTCCACCGCCCGGCCCCGGGCGTCGAACGTGGTGCGTTCCATCGTCAGCAGCGGGGCCCCCGCGGGCTCGCCGAGGGCCGCCGCCTCGGCGGGGGCGGCGGCCCGGGCGCCGACGGTCTGGCGGGCGCTGTGCAGGGTGGTGCCGGCGGCGCGCAGCAGCCGGTAGAGGCCGGTGGTCTCCAGGCGCCCGGAGTCCGCGTCGAGCAGTCCGGCGGGCAGGTGGTTGCGCAGGTACGCGAGGGGCTCGCCGTGTGCGGAACGCAGCCGCTCCAGGTAGCGCACCTCGCTGCCCTCGGGCAGTCCGAGGGCGGTGGCGACCTCGGCGTCGGCCGGTTCGAGCCGGTCGACGAGGAGCCGGGTGGCCGGCCGCTGTCCCGATGCCTCCAGGTCGTCGTGGAGGCTGCTGAGCTCCAGCGGCCGCCGGACCCTGCTGTGCACCACCTGGGTGCCCACGCCCCGGCGCCGGACGAGCAGCCCCTTGTCGACGAGCGACCGGATGGCCTGTCGCACGGTGGGACGGGAGAGTCCGACGCGGGTGGCGAGGTCGATCTCGTTGCCGAGCAGGCTCCCGGGCGGCAGGGCGCCGTCCTCGATGGCCGCCTCCAGCTGCCGGGCCAGCTGGAAGTACAGCGGCACGGGGCTGCGGCGGTCCACCGACAGCTCGGGGACCGGCGGCTGCGGGGGCGGGGCCTGCGCGGGCACGGTGGGGAGGGTAGCCCCGGGGCCGGGAGACGGGAAGCGGGGACGTCCTGTCGTCCTGACATTCCTTGACACCCGACCCGTTCCGCACCACCTTGGGGCCATGCGGATCGGACTGGTCGGGACGGGACGGATCGGCGCCTTCCACGCGGGGGCGCTCGCGCGGCACCCGGAGGTCGAGGCCCTGGTCCTCGCGGACGCCGACGGGCCGCGGGCCGCCCGGGTGGCGGGCGCGCTGGGCGCGGAGGCGGCACCGACGGTCGACGCGCTGTTCGGGCACGCCCTGGACGCGGTGGTGATCGCCTCGGCGACGGCCGCGCACGCGGAGCTGATCGGGCGGGCCGCGGCGGCCGGGCTGCCGGCGTTCTGCGAGAAGCCGATCGCGCTCGACCTGCCGGGGACCCTCGGGGCGCTGCACGCCGTGGCGGAGGCCGGGACCGAGCTGCAGCTGGGGTTCATGCGCCGGTTCGACGCCGGGTACCGGGCCGCGCGCGCGGCCGTCGCGGAGGGCCGGCTCGGGCGGCTGCACACCGTACGGGCGGCGAGTTCGGATCCGGCGCCGCCGCCCGCCGGGTACCTGCCGCTGTCGGGTGGTCTCTTCCGGGACTGCATGGTGCACGACTTCGACATCGTGCGGTGGGTGACCGGGCGCGAGGTCGTCGAGGTGTACGCGACGGGCTCGGACGCGGGGCCCGCGATGTTCCGGGAGGCCGGTGACGTGGACACGGCCGCCGCCCTGCTGACCCTGGACGACGGCACCCTGGTCACCGCGACCGCGACCCGCTGCAACGGCGCCGGGTACGACGTACGGATGGAGCTGGCCGGGGAGCTCGCGCAGCTCGCCGTCGGCCTGGACGAGCGCACCCCGCTGGAGTCGGTCGAGCCCCTGGGTCCGCCGCCGCCCGGGAAGCCGTGGCCCGGCTTCCTTGAGCGCTTCGGCCCGGCGTACGAGGCGGAGCTGGACGCCTTCGTCGGCCTGGTGCGCGCCGAGCGGGAGAACGCGTGCGACGGCGGCGAGGCGCTGGAGGCGCTGCGGATCGCCGAGGCCTGCGAGTGGTCGCGCCGCGAGCGGCGCCCCGTGCGGCTCGCGGAGGTCCCCGCGGTCTGAGGCCGGCTCCCCCGAGAGGCCCGGACCGCGGGGCGCGGGGTCACCAGACGACGGGAAGCCGCCTCGTGCCCCGGATCAGCATGCCCGAGAGCCACTCCTGGGGGCCTGCCTCGGGGTCGAGTTCCAGCCGCGGGAAGCGGCGGAGAAGTGACTCGATGGCCGTCTTGCCCTCCAGGCGGGCCAGCGGCGCACCCAGGCAGTAGTGGATGCCGTGGCCGAAGGCGAGGTGACCGCGCGGGTCGCGCCGGATGTCGAAGCGGTCGGGTTCGGGGAAGCGGCCGGGGTCGCGGGCCCCGGAGGCGAGGGCGACGAGCACGATCCCGCCCGCGGGGATCTCCGTGCCGCCGAGCACGAACGCCTCCTTGGCGAAGCGGAGCGTGGCGTTCTCGACCGGCCCGTCGTAGCGCAGGCCCTCCTCGATGGCGCCGTCGATCAGCCCGAAGTCGGCACGGAGCGCGGCGAGTTGCTCGGGGTGGTCGAGCAGGGCGCGGACCGTGTTGGCGATCAGGTTGACGGTCGTCTCGTGGCCCGCGATGAGCAGCAGATAGGCGAGGGCGCGCAGTTCGGGCAGCGAGAGCCGGTCGCCGTCCTCGGCGCGGGTCGCGATGAGGGCGGAGAGCAGGTCGTCGGCGGGGCCGTACGCCCGCTTGTCCTCGATGAGTTCGTCGAGATAGGCGCCGAAGGCCACCACGGCGGCCTCCTGTTCGGCCTCGGGACCGGTCGGCGCGACCAGCTCGTTGGACCAGACCCGGAACCGGTCGCGGTCGGCAGCCGGGACGCCGAGCAGTTCGCAGATGACGGTGACGGGCAGCGGGAAGGCGAAGGAGTCGACGAGATCGGCGCGGCCGGCCGGGGCCATCGCGTCGAGGAGTTCGTCGGTGAGCTGCTGGACGCGCGGGCGGAGCGCCTCCACCCGGCGGCCGGTGAACTCGCCCGTGACGAGTTTGCGCAGCCGGGTGTGGTCGGGCGGGTCGACGATGAGCAGGTGGGGCCCGATGATCTCCTCTTCGGGCAGGGGCAGGTCGAAGGCGGAGAAGGACTTCGACAGGCGCTGGTCGGCGAGGGCCGCGCGGCCCTCCTCGTAGCCGACGACCAGCCAGGCCGGCATGCCGTCCGGTGTCACGACCTCGTGCACCGGACCGGCCTCGCGGAGCTTCGCGTAATACGGGTACGGGTCGGCGGTGAAGTCCGCGCCGTACTCCCCCAGATCGATGACGGACATCGGCCCAGGCTACGTGCCGTCCTCTCCCCCGGGGAGGTCGAGCAGGCCCGCGTCGTGGACGAGGAGCGCGATCTGGACACGGTTGTTGAGGTCGAGTTTGGCCAGAATGCGCGAGACATGGGTCTTGACGGTCGGAACGCTCAGGTAGAGGGCGGCGGCGATCTCGGCGTTGGACCGGCCCTCGCCGACGGCCAGGGCGACCTCCCGCTCGCGGTCGGCGAGTTGGGCGAGCCGGGCGCCGGCGGCGGCGCGGCGGGTCGGCGGCTGCGGGGCGGCGGGCCCGAGGGGTCCGGCCTGCTCGGCGACGTGGGTCATGAGCCGGCGGGTGACGGCCGGGGAGAGCACGGGGTCGCCGGCGGCCACCCGGCGCACGGCGGCGACGATCTCCGCGGGCGGGGTGTCCTTGAGGACGAAGCCGGCGGCCCCGGCCCGCAGGGCGCGCAGGACCTGTTCGTCGGCGTGGAAGGTGGTGAGGACGACGACCTCGGGGGCGCCGGGCCGGGCCCGCAGCCGCTCGGTGGCGGTGAGGCCGTCGACCTTCGGCATGCGGATGTCCATGAGGACCACGTCGGGGGCGTGCCGGTCGACGAGCTCGGGGACCTCGCTGCCGTCGGCGCCCTCGCCGACGATCTCGATGTCCTCGGCGCCGCCGAGCATGAGGAAGAGGCCCGCGCGGACCAGGGGGTCGTCGTCGACGACGATCAGCCGGATGGTCATGCGGGCCACGGTAGCCAGGCGTGGAGGGCGAAGCCGCCGTCGGGGGCGGGACCGTGCTCCATCCGGCCACCGGCGAGCGTGGCGCGTTCGGTCAGCCCGATGAGACCCTGCCCGGATCCGGGCACGGGCGGCACGGGCCCGGCGGGGGCGGGATTGCGCACGTCGACGGACAGTCCCTCGCCGGGGCGGCCGCGCAGGGTGAGGGTGACCTCGGCCCCGGGGGCGTGCTTGCGGGCGTTGGTGAGGGCTTCCTGGGCGATCCGGTAGACGGTGCGGCCGGTGGAGGCGGGAACGGCCTCCGGGTCCGTGACGGTGGAGTCGAGGACGACCGTCATCCCGGCCTCGCGGACCTCCGACACCAGGGTGTCGAGGGTCGCGAGAGTGGGCTGGGGACGGTCCTCGGCCCCCTCCCCCGGGGAGCGCAGCACGCCGATGATCTCCCGTAGGTCCTGGAGGGCCTCGTGGGCGCTGTCGCGGATGACGCCGGCGGCACGGGCGACCTGCTCGGGCGGGGCGTCGGGCCGGAACTCCAGGGCACCGGCGTGCACGCTGAGCAGGGTGAGCCGGTGTGCCAGGACGTCGTGCATCTCGCGGGCGATGGCCTCGCGCGCGAGGCGCTGCGCCTGCTCGACACGCAACTCGGCCTCGGCCTCGGCACGCAGGGCCCGGTCGCGCAGCGCCTCGACGAGCTGGCGGCGGGAGCGGACGAGCATGCCCCAGGTCGTGACGAGGAGGATCAGGACGGCACCGAGGGCGATGCCGAGCAGGACGCCGGTGTCGGGGTCGGGGCGGACGAACACCTGGACGGTGGAGGCGGCGATGGCGAGCAGCCCGATCCAGGCGACCTCACGGAAGGGGCGGCGCACGGCGACGCTGAAGAGGGCGGCGAGGAGGGCGCCGCCCGCCGCGGGGGCGACGACGCTGACCACGGAGAGGACGACGGCGAGCCCGGTGGGCCAGCGGCGGCGCAGCCAGAGGGAGCAGACGGCGAGGCCGCCGAGGACCTGGTCGACGAGGGCGATGGCCCCGCTGTTGTACTTCGCGCTGGTCTCGGCGGCGAGCAGGCCGACGAAGGCGGCGAGCAGGAAGAGGACGGTGTCGACCACCCAGTCCCGTACGGTGCGCCGCGGCCGCCCTTCCGGCCGGTCGTGGCCGGTCCGGGCGGCCTCGACGAGGTGGGAGGGGAGCAGCCAGGTGTGCCGCTCCGGGCGGGCCGTGCGTGTCATACGGGAAATGTACGCAGGCGAGCACCGTGGCGCCGGGCCGCAGCGGCCGCCCTGTACCAAAGTCGCGCGGGACGATACTTCGGTCGTACCGGACGGGTGGCGAGGGATACCGGCGGCCGACGCGGGCCGGTCGGCCGGTGGATCATGCTCGGGCCATGAAGCGATTCCTTGAGGTCACGGGCTTTCTGGTGATGGTCTTCGGCGTCTGCGGCGTGATCCGCGAGCTGACCGACGGCTGGTTCAAGCTGATGGGGGTGACCCGTTTCCTGACCGAGGGCGTCCCCTTCCTCCAGGGCCACGAGCTGTTCGCGAACATCGTGATCGCGGCGTTCGGGCTGGTGATCATGGTGGCGTCGGACCGGGTGCGGAGCTGACGGGCGCCAGGGCTCGCGGACGACGGACCGGTCACCCGTCCGCCGTCTCCGTCAGGGCTCGGTGACGTCGCCGGCCGCGGGGCAGGACACGCTCACCCGTCCCGCGCCTCGCGGTCGGCCGCCGTGCGGCCCCAGCTGGTGCCCGCCAGGACGAGGGCCGCGCCCGCGAGGCCCAGGACGCCGGGGCGGTCGCCGGCCAGGGCGATGCCCGCGGCGGCGGCCCAGAGGGGCTCGGTCCCGAGCAGCAGGCTGACCCGGGAGGCGGAGGTGCGGCGGACGGCCCACATCTGCACGAAGAAGGCGAAGAGCGTGCAGAAGACGGAGAGGAAGAGGAGCCCGGCCCACTCGCGCGGCCCGAAGTCCAGCGCCACGGCCCAGGGCGAGGCCCCGGTGCCGGGGGCGGCGGCCAGTACGGCGAAGACGGCGACGGCGGAGCCGAGCTGGACGGTGGTCAGGGAGAGCGAGTCGGCGCTCCGGACCGCCCTGATCCGTGACATCGCGAGGACGTGCACGGTCCGCGCGAGCGCCGCCAGCAGCATGAGCAGGTCGCCGGACGACGGCGCGGTGAAGCCGCCGGACTGCGTCAGCAGGACCACGCCCGTCACGGAGAGCGCGGCGGCGGCCAGGAAGGCACGGGAGGGGCGGACGCCGGTGACGGCGGCCTCGGCGAGCGGCGTGAAGATCATCGTGAGGCTGATGATCAGGCCCGCGTTGGTGGCGGAGGTGTGGACGACCCCGTACGTCTCCAGGAGGAAGATCCCGGCGAGGATCAGACCGAGCAGCCCGGCCCCGCGCCACTGGGCGGCGTCCAGCGCGCGCAGCCGGCGCCATCCGGCGGCGACGAGCACCGGCAGCACCACGGCGAACCGCAGGACCAGGACGGCGAGCACGGTGTGGGCGGTGGTGATGCCCTTCGCCGCGAGGTAGCTGGCGCCCCAGACCACCGCGACGAGCAGGACGGGCAGGTCGGTGAGCCAGGCGCGGCGCGGTGCGCCGAGGGGGACGGGAACGGCGGCGGACGTCATCGGCGAGCGGTCTCCAACTCATACGGCGGGGTGGAGACTTCGGCGGCTCTCACACGGGGGGTGATCACCGTACCGGCAGCGGCCCGTGGCGGCTACACCTTTCTCCCCGGGCAGCGGCCCGGACGCCGCTCCCCCGCCCCGTCCCGCGGAACCCGTCGGCGCTCGCGTCGGCACTCGCGTCGGCCCTCGCGTCGGTGATCGACTCGGCGTCCGATTCCCGCCAGCGCCGGGATCGCTCCGCGCGTTTGATTGAACTCGCAACGACAACCGACGCACGAGGAGTCACGAGATGTCCACCATGAGCGGCAAGGCGGTTCTGGTCACCGGCGGCAGCCGGGGCGTGGGCGCGGCGACGGCCGTCCGTCTCGCCCAGGAGGGCGCGGACGTCGCCTTCACCTACGTCCAGGGAGAGGAGCGGGCCCGTGAGGTCGCCTCACGGATCGAGGCGGCCGGCGGCAAGGCGCTCGCGCTGCGGGCGGACGCCGGGGACGCGGGCGACGCGGCCGGCGCCGTGGACTGGGCGGCCGACGCCCTCGGCCGGCTCGACGTGCTGGTCAACAACGTCGGCGTCGGCGTCCTCGGCCCGCTGGAGTCCCTCCCCCTCGCCGAGGTGGACCGGGTGCTCGCGGTGAACGTCCGCTCGGCCTTCCTGGCCTCGCAGGCGGCGGCCGCGCGGATGGGGACGGGCGGCCGGATCATCACCATCGGCACCTGCATGACCCAGCGGGTGCCGGGTCCGGGCGGCACGCTGTACGCGACGAGCAAGGCCGCGCTGATCGGCCTGACCAAGGCCCTCGCCCGGGAGCTCGGCGGCCGCGGCATCACCGCGAACATCGTCCACCCGGGCCCGACCGACACCGACATGAACCCGGCCGACGGCCCGTACGCGGACGGCCAGGCCCAGATGACGGCCCTCGGCCGTTTCGGCAGCGCCGACGAGGTCGCCTCGATGGTCGCCTTCCTGGCCGGCCCGGGCGCGGCCTATGTGACGGGCGCCGAGTTCGCGGTGGACGGCGGCCACGCCGCGTAGTGCGCGGTGGGCGGCGGCCACGCCGCGTAGTGCGCGGTGGACGGCGGCCACGCCGCGTAGTGCGCGGTGGACGGCGGCCACGCCGCGTAGTCCGGTGTGGAGGCGGCTGTCCCGCGCGCCGCGGAGGGGGCCGGCCCCCGTGGTGCACCGTGGACGACGGCCACCCCGTCTCGTTCACCGTGAACGGCGGGGACCCCATCTCGTTCACCGTGAACGGCGGGGCCACCCCATCTCGTTCACCGTGAACGGCGGGGCCACCCCATCTCGTTCACCGTGAACGGCGGGGCCACCCCATCTCGTTCACCGTGAACGGCGGCCGCGCCGCGACGAGGAAAAGGACGAGGGCGCACCGGTGCTGTCGGGTCGGTGCGCCCTCGTGCGTCGCCGGGTGGGGTGTCGTGCCCACCCGGACGGCGGTGGGTGGCGTCAGCCGCCCAGCTCCTGGTGGCGGGCGGTCAGCCGCGCCGTGCCCGCCTCGGTGAGCGAGCCGAAGAGACGGAGGCGGGAGATGCCGCCGTCGGGGTAGATGTCGATCCGGACCCGGGAGCCGACCGCCGGCGTGTCGAGCACGAAGCGGTGGTTCGTGTCGGGCTGCAGGCGGGTCCGGGGCAGGATCTCGGTCCAGTCCTCGGAGCCCTCGGCGGCCACGGAGAGGGCGGCCCAGCCGGCGCTGTTGCCCTTGAGGTACGCGGTGTCGATCTCGACGGCGCGGATCTCGGACTCGGCGGCGAGGCTGTAGCGGATCCAGTCGTTGCCCTTGTCGCGGCGGCGACGGGTCTCCCAGCCGTCGTCCATCTTGCGCGAGCGGCCGGGCTGGATGGTGTTGGTGGCCGGGGAGTAGAAGCGGTCCGAGGCGTCCTCGACCTGGCCGCCGTTCTCCAGGGCCGCGAGGTCGAAGGTGCCGAGCACGCCGAGCCACCGCGGGTCGGGGGCGACCTCGCCGTGGACGCGCAGCCGGGCGATGCCGCCGTCGGGGTGCTGGTTGACCCGGAGGTGGGTGAAGCGCTGCTCGACGTCGACGGCGAAGCCGTTGGCCGCGTGCCCGCCGATGGCGGTGCGCGGGACGAGGGTCGTCCACTTCACGTCGTCGGCGAGCAGCTCCTCGGGCGAGGGAGAGCCGGCGACGGAGGTGGCCTCGACGGAGACGGCCTGCGGGTAGTTGCCGCGGAAGTGGGCGGTGTCGACGACGATGCCGCGGATCACGCCGGGGGCGCCGAGGCGTACGAGCGCCCAGTCGTGGTCGTCCTCGGTGGGGTGCGGCACAGCGGCGGAGACACCGCGGCGGCGGCGGGTCTCCCAGCCGTCCATGATCTTGCCCTTGTGGCCGAAGTGCTCGGGGTCGAACTCGGCGGCCTCGGGCTTCAGCAGGTTCTCGCGCTCGGCGAAGAACTCGTCGTTGGCGGCGATGACGCCGGCGCCCAGACGCCGGTCGGCGAGGTCCGCGTACTGGGTGAAGGGGAAGTCCGCGGTGCGGTAGTCGGCGTACGGGTCACCGCCGCCGAAGGGGCTGGCGTCGCCGGTGAAGGAGGGTATGCCGGTCACGGGTCAGTTGTTCCTTTCGAGGAGACGGCCGGAGGGCTCGCCGAGGGTGCCGCGGTCGGCGATGCGCTCTCCGCGCAGCCAGGTGGAGGTGACGACGCCGTACAGGGTCTTGCCCGCGTAGGCGGTGACCCGGTTGCGGTGCTGGAGCTCGGCCGGGTCGACGGTGAAGGTGGCGTCCGGGTCGACGACGGCGAAGTCTGCATCGCGGCCGGCCTCGATGGCGCCCTTCCGCGCGAGGCCCGCGAGGCGGGCGGGGCCCTCGGACATCCAGCGGACGACGTCGGTGAGGTCGTAGCCCCGGCGGCGCGCCTCGGTCCAGATGGCGGACAGGCCGAGCTGGAGGGAGGAGATGCCGCCCCAGGCGGACGCGAAGTCCGGGGTCTTGAGGTCGGCGGTGGACGGCGAGTGGTCCGACACGATGCAGTCGATGGTGCCGTCGGCGAGGCCCTGCCAGAGCAGGTCCTGGTTCGCGGCCTCACGGATCGGCGGGCAGCACTTGAACTCGGTCGCGCCGTCCGGCACCTCCTCGGAGGTGAGGGTGAGGAAGTGCGGACAGGACTCGACCGTGATCTGCACGCCGTCCGCCTTGGCGGCGGCGATCAGCGGCAGCGCGTCGGAGGACGACAGGTGCAGCACATGGACGCGGGCACGGAGCCGCCGGGCCTGGTCGATCAGGTTCTGGATGGCGGTGTTCTCGGCGACGCGCGGCCGGGAGGCCAGGAACGCCGCGTACGCGACGGCCTCGCCGTCGGGCATCTGCGGCGCCGCGGCCAGCTCGTGCGGGTCCTCGGCGTGGACGATCATCAGACCGTCGAAGCCGGCGATCTCGGCCAGCGAGGCGGCCAGCTGGTCCTGGTCGAGCTGCGGGAACTCGTCGACGCCGGAGGGTGACAGGAAGCACTTGAAACCGAAGACGCCGGCGTCGTGCAGCGGACGCAGGTCCTTGACGTTGTCGGGGAGCGCGCCGCCCCAGAAGCCGGTGTCGACGTGCGCCTTGGCGCGGGCGACGTCCTGCTTCACGCGCAGGTTCTCGACCGTCGTGGTGGGCGGCAGCGAGTTGAGCGGCATGTCGATCAGGGTCGTGATGCCACCGGCGGCCGCGGCGCGGGTGGCCGTCCAGAAGCCCTCCCACTCGGTGCGGCCGGGGTCGTTCACGTGCACGTGGGTGTCGACGAGTCCGGGCAGGACGACGTCGTCCCCGACGTCCTCCAGCCGGGCACCGGCCGGCACCTCGGCGTCGTACGGCAGCACGGCCGCGATCGTCCCGCCGGAGACGGCGATCGACGCCGCGCGGGTGCCCTCGGGGGTGATGACGCGCGTCGAGCGCAGGACCAGGTTGACGTCCACCCGTACCCCTTCTCTTCCACAACTTCTCGGCGAATCAAAAAATTCAACGAACTGTTGAAGGAGTCTGCGGCCGCGACGACATGTCGTCAAGGGCACGTTTTCAGGATCGCCCGACTCGCCCGGAGTGCGCGAGGGCCGGTTGGACGTTTCCATGAAGTGGAATGAGAATTTCGTACAGTAGAACGTAGCTCTGCACATGCAGGGCCGACCAGGACCGCTCCGGGCAGCCGCCGACATCGGACAAACACCCCCTGACCGGCGCGGACGCCGAGGCCTGGGCCGTGTGCCCGGCCCCACAGCCCGGTAGGCTGCAGCATTGCCCGCCTGCCCCGAAAGGACCGTTGCCGTGCCGACGTCCAGCGCCAGCACCACCGACGCCGCGAAGCCCGCCGCCGCGAGCGGTGGCGTTCAGTCCCTCGAGCGTGCCTTCGACCTCCTGGAGCGGATGGCCGACGCGGGCGGCGAAGTCGGTCTGAGCGAGCTCTCCGCCAGCAGCGGGCTGCCGCTGCCGACCATCCACCGCCTGATGCGCACCCTGGTGGCCTGCGGCTACGTCCGCCAGCAGCCCAACCGCCGGTACGCGCTCGGCCCCCGTCTGATCCGCCTCGGCGAGTCCGCCTCCCGCCTGCTCGGCACCTGGGCCCGGCCGTACCTGGCCCGGCTCGTCGAGGAGACCGGCGAGACGGCGAACATGGCACTGCTCGACGGCGACGAGATCGTGTACGTCGCCCAGGTGCCGTCCAAGCACTCGATGCGCATGTTCACCGAGGTGGGCCGCCGGGTGCTGCCGCACTCGACCGGCGTCGGCAAGGCACTGCTCGCCGATACCCCCGCCGAGGAGGTGCGCGCGCTGCTCGCCCGTACCGGGATGCCCGCCGCGACCGAGAAGACCATCACCACGCCCGAGGGCTTCCTGGACGCGCTGGAGATGGTGCGCGAGACGGGTTACGCCGTCGACGACAACGAGCAGGAGATAGGAGTCCGCTGCCTCGCGGTCCCCGTCCCGAACTCCCCCACCGCCGCGGCGATCTCGATCTCCGGCCCGGCGGGGCGTGTGACCGAGGCGGCGACCGAGCGGATCGTCCCGATCCTCCACCAGGTCGCGGAGGAGCTGTCGGCGGCCCTCGCCAACACGGCGGGCAACGGCCAGGGCTGAAAGGCCCGGCGACGTGAGTGGGGCGTGTGCCGGCGAAAGCCACCACACGCCCCACGTCGTCTTCCGCTTCCGCAGGCCCTACTTCCCGCCCCCTGCCTCCTCGGTGAGCCGGCCGTCCCGGACCGTCACCACGTGTCCCGCCCGTCCCAGATGCGTGCGGTCGTGCGTGACCAGGACAGTCGCCGTGCCCCGTTCCGCCGTCAGGCCGGACAGCAGCTCCATGACCGCGGCGCCGCGCTCGTGGTCCAGCGCGCTGGTCGGCTCGTCGACCAGGAGGACGGACGGCTCGTTCATCAGGGCCCGCGCGATGTTGATCCGCTGCCGCTGACCGCCGGACAGCTGGTGCGGGCGCCGGTGGGCCTGCTCGGCCAGGCCGACCGCGTCGAGCAGCTCCCGCGCCCGCTCCCGGACCTCCCGGCTCTTCAGCCCGGACAGGTGCGCCATCACCTGGAGCTGTTCGAGGGCGGTGAGCGAGGGCAGCAGGTTGGGCTGCTGGAAGACGATGCCGATCCGCTCCCGCCGCAGCCGCGCCTTGTCGGCCGGGGCCAGCGGCGCCGTGTCGGTGCCGGCCACCACGACCCGGCCGCTGTCCGGGGTGACCAGGGTCGCGGCCACGGCCAGGAGGCTGGACTTGCCGGAGCCGGAGGGGCCGACGACGGCCGTGAGGCTGCCGGCCGGGACGGTGAGCGAGACCGCGTCGAGTGCGGTGAGCCGGCCGTCGCCGTCGGGATAGGTGAGGGTCACGTCGTCGAGGACGAGGTCGGCCGATCTCGTCGGGGTCGGAGGGGTCGTCACGGTAGTCGAGGTCATCGGGCGCTCCCCAGCGCGGTCAGGGGGTCGACGGCGGTGATCCGCCGGATGGACAGGGCCGCGCCGAGCACACCGAGCACGATCATCACGGCGGCCGGGCCGAGCACGGTCAGCGGCTGGAGGACGAAGGGCACGTCACCGCCGCTGATCAGCGCGCCGATGCCGGAGGCGAGCCCGGTGCCGAGCAGGGTGCCCGCCCCCAGCATCACGACGGCCTGCCCGAGGGCGTCCTTCAGGAGGTACGGGGTGGACGCGCCGAGGGCCTTCAGGACGGCGACGTCGGCACTGCGCTGGATGGTCCAGACGGTGAAGAAGGCTCCTATGACGAGCGCGGAGATGACGAAGAGGAAGCCGCGCATCAGCTGGAGGGAGCCGTTCTCGGCCTGGTAGGACCCTATGGCGCCGAGCGCCTCGTCGACGGTCTTCGCAGCGGTGCCGGCCGCCTCGTCGCCGGCCGCCCAGTCCACGCCGGAGCCGGAGAGGGCGATGACGGTCGCCTGCTCCTCGGGCGTCGTGCCGCTGTGGCCGAACTTCTGCCAGTCGGCGAGCGAGGTCCAGACGACGGGGGTGTGGCTGTACGAGGCGTCCCCGGCGACGGCGACCACCGTGGCCTCCAGGGTGCCGAGGCGCACGGGGTCCCCGGCGGAGACCCCCAGCTCCTTCGCCGCCGACTCCGAGAGCACCGCCTTGCCCGGCCCGAGCCTGCCGCTCTCCGGTGCGATGCCCGCGCCCGGCTCCGTACCGAAGGCGGAGAGCGCGGCGGTGCGGTCGCCCGCGGTGGCGTTGAGGGTGCGGATGCCGAGCGGCTCGGCCCCCGTCACACCCGGCCGGCCGGCCCAGGAGCGCCACTCGGACCCGGTGACGGTCGAGTTGGTGAAGGAGACCGACTGCCCGTCGGGCGGGGCGGCGAAGGCGAGCCGGTCCGCCGGGAGGCCGGTGATCGCGGAGACGTTCTCCCGGGCGAGCCCGGCGGTCAGCCCCGACAGCAGTCCGACGAGCAGGGTGATCAGCACGATCACCGTACCCATCAAGGTGAATCGCCCCTTGGCGAATCTGAGGTCTCTCCATGCCACGAACATGGCTCCAAGACTGCGCGGCAGGGGCGGCGGCCGGCATCGCGCCACGGATGGCTCCGCAATCAAACTTTCGGTTGAGTCCGGATTGTCCGGTCCGGCCCCGGGCCCCGCCTACCCTGGATCCATCATGGATCCCCGTTCGCTCACCCCCGCCCTGCGCGCCCTGCGCCTCTGCCTGCACCTCCTGATGGCGGGCCTGCTGGTCCTGGCGGCGCTGCGCTCGCACAGCGCGGCGGGGATCGCGGCGGCGGTGGTCACCGGCGCGGTCTACGCGGCCGGGTCGGTGCTGCCCTCCGTGAGGGAGTCGCAGCGCGCGGCGGGCGTGTGGCTCGGGGCGCTGTGCCTGTCCTGGCTGGTGCTGCTGTGGGTGACGCCCGACGGGCTGTGGATCGCCTTCCCGCTGTACTTCCTGCAACTGCACCTGCTGCCGGTGCGCTGGTCGCTGCCGGCCGTGGCGCTCACGGCCTGCGCCGCGATCCTGTCGTACGTGCGGCACGGCGCCGCGCTCAGTCCGGGCGTCTTCATCGGGCCGCTGCTCGGGGCGGCGGTCGCGGTGGCGACCGTGCTCGGCTACCAGGCCCTGTACCGGGAGAGCGAGCGGCGCCGCCGGCTGATCGAGGAGCTGATCTCCACGCGGGCGGAGCTCGCGGCGGCGGAACGGCACGCGGGGACGCTGGCCGAGCGGGAGCGGCTCGCGCGGGAGATCCACGACACCCTGGCCCAGGGGCTCTCCTCGATCCAGCTGCTGCTGCGGGCCGCCGAACGTGCGCTGCCCGAGGGTTCGCCGGCCGCCGGGCACATCGACGCGGCCCGGCGGGCCGCGCAGGACAACCTGGCGGAGGCCCGGCGCTTCGTCCGCGCCCTGGCCCCGCCCGACCTGGAGCACGGATCGCTCGCGGGGGCCCTGGAGCGGCTGTGCGGGACGGCGGGCCCGGACGGTCCGCGGGTGCGGTTCTCGGTGAGCGGGACGCCGGCCGAGCTGCCCACCCCGTACGAGGTGGCGCTGCTGCGGATCGCCCAGTCGGCGCTCGCGAACACCGTCCGGCACGCCTCGGCCTCGCGCGCGGAGATCACCCTGTCGTTCATGGGGGGCTCGGTGACCCTGGACGTGGTGGACGACGGCAGGGGCTTCGAGCCCCGCGCCGTACGGCCCTCGTCGGTGGGCGGTTTCGGGTTGCCGGCGATGCGCTCGCGGGCCGAGTCGCTGGGCGGCACGTTCACCGTCGAGTCGGCGCCGGGCCAGGGCACCGCCGTGGCCGTCGCCCTCCCCCTCCCGCTGTCGCCCGCGCTGACGCCCACGCCCTCCCCCACGCCTTCAACCTCGACCGCGTCCACGCCTTCGTCCCCGACCGCGGCCACGCCTTCGTCCTCGACCGCGCCCTCGGCCTCGCCCAAGCCGGCGAGCTCGCCCACGCCTTCGTCCCCGACCTCGCCTTCGTCCCCGACCTCGCCTCGTCCGCTGGAGTCCGACGCATGACCATCCGACTGCTGCTCGCCGACGACCACCCGGTCGTACGGGCCGGGCTCCGGGCCGTTCTCGACACGGAGCCGGACTTCGCCGTGGTCGCCGAGGCGGCGACGGCCGAGCGGGCCGTCGAACTGGCCGCCGCCGGGGAGGTCGACGTGGTCCTCATGGACCTGCAGTTCGGCGCCGGGATGCACGGCTCGGAGGCGACCGCCGCGATCACCGCCGTGGCGGGCGGGCCGCGCGTGCTCGTCCTGACCACGTACGACACGGACGCGGACATCCTCGCCGCCGTGGAGGCCGGCGCCTCGGGCTATCTGCTGAAGGACGCCCCACCGGAGGAGCTCGCGGCAGCGGTGCGCACGGCGGCGGCCGGCCAGTCGGCGCTCGCACCCGCGGTGGCGCACCGCCTGATGGACCGAATGCGCACTCCGGCGGAGGCGCTGACCAAGCGGGAGCTGGAGGTGCTCCAGCTGGTGGGCGAAGGCCTCTCGAACCAGCAGATCAGCAAGGCGCTGTTCCTGAGCCAGGCGACGGTGAAGTCGCACCTGGTGCACATCTTCGCCAAGCTCGGTGTCGACTCCCGCACGGCGGCGGTGGCGGCGGCCACGGCCCGACGGCTGATCCGGCGATAGGGCGGGTCCTTCGGATCCGGCCCGATCCGAAGGACCCGCCCTGGGGCCCGGACCCGCCCTGGGGCCCGGACCCGCCCTAGGGGCCGGACCGGCCCCCGGGCACCCTCACGGCTGCTTGGCTGAGCTCCGCTTGGCCGACGTCCGCTTGGCAGGAGTCCGCTTGGCGGTGGAGCGCTTGGCGGGACTTCGCTTCTGCGCGGACGAGGTGGACTTCCGGCTCCGGGTGTCGGAGGGCGCGGCCGACGCGTCGGAGCCGCCGGTCTCCTCGTCCGACTCGGCCGCTCCGGACGTGGCGTCGGCCTCGGGTTCGGCAGCGGCCCTGGGTTCGCCGGCCTTCCGTCCGGGGGCGGCTTCGGCTGAGGCGCCGCGGCCGCCGTCGGTCCGCCACTTCAACTCGATCTCCAGCTCGATCTCGCCGCCGCCGACCTCGAACTCCACCTCGGTGCGGAACTTTTCCGGGACCCGCAGGCTCAGCACTCCCGTGCCCAGCTCGAGCTCGGCCTCGCCACCCTCCCGGAACGCCTTCGCGAGCTCCGCCAGCAGGTCCGCGGCCTCGTCGCGGGTCAGCGAGCGCTTCTGCTCGAACTTCAGATCCTTCACGGCTGCCTCCTGCAGACTGACCGGGGTCCGGGGCCGGGCTCCGGTCGGGGCCCGGCCGTGCGGCCTTCACCCCGCGGTGCCTTCCCTCCTGCTGACGCACAGGGCCCAGATGACGAATCCGGAGATCGCGATGATGATCACGGACCACACCGGGTAGTACGGCAGCGAGAGGAAGTTGGCGAGGATGACGAGCGCGGCCACGCCCACGCCGGCGATCCGTGCCCAGGTCGCCGTCCGGAAGAGTCCGAAGCTGATGAGCACGGCGAGGATGCCCAGCGCCAGGTGGACCCATCCCCACCCGGTCAGGTCCCACTTGAAGACGTAGTTGGGCGTGGTGACGAAGACCTCGTCCTCGGCGATCGCCATGATGCCGCGGAAGATGGCGAG
Organism: Streptomyces sp. NPDC101191; assembly: GCF_044767915.1. Lineage (NCBI taxonomy): Bacteria > Bacillati > Actinomycetota > Actinomycetes > Kitasatosporales > Streptomycetaceae > Streptomyces > Streptomyces sp. NPDC101191. The sequence continues at coordinate 125,877 of NZ_JBIWOU010000011.1, read as the reverse complement.
CAGTCCGCCGATGGCCAGCATGACGGCTGCGAAGGCGGTGAGCCCTTCGGCCCAGGCGGACTTGGCCGAGTGCATCCGGGGAATGTGTGTGGCGGTCATCTCGGTTTTCCTTTCCGTGTCCCCCGCGGTCACTGATGGGGGGTCGCGCCGGTGCCGGCGGCCGCGGCGGGGCCGCTGCCGCCCAGGACCTTCTCCTTGGCCCGGCGGAACTCCTCTTCGGTGATGTCGCCGCGGGCCCGGAGCTCGGAGAGCCGGGTGAGTTCGTCGGCGTGGCTGCCCCCGCCGCCGCCCGCGGTCTCGCGGATGTAGGAGTCGAACTCGGCCTGCTGCCTGCGGGCGTGCTTGATCTCCCGCTCGCCCATGGACTTGCCCCGCGCGATGACGTAGATCAGCACGCCGAGGAAGGGCAGGATGATCACGAACAGCAGCCAGCCGGCCTTGCCCCAGCCGCTCAGACTGTCGTCGCGGAAGATGTCCCAGATGATCCGGAAGAGCAGGATGAACCACAGGATCCACAGGAAGAACCACAGCATGGTCCAGAAGGCGCTCAGCAGCGGATAGTCGTAGGCGAGATAGGTGCCCATCTGTGTGCTCCGTTCCGGGGCGGTCCCGGGTGCCGTTCCGGGCTGTCTTCAATGTGCGCGGTCTCGTACGGGGTGGGCCTCACCCGCCGCGGGTGACTGTGATCGCGGGACGGGTGCGGTCACGGCCTCCGGGCGCGGTCAGTCCGGGAGCCGGCGCAGCTCCACCACATGGAGTCCGAGCGACTGGAAGCGGGCCAGCAGCCCGTAGAGGTGCGCCTCGTCCACGACGGGGCCGTACAGCACCGTCTGGCCGGATATCACCACGTGTTCCAGCTCAGGGAAGGCGCTGATCAGCGTCTCCGACATGTGCCCGTCGACGCGGATCTCGTACTCCATGCTGCGATCGTCCGTCCCGGGGGCCTCCTCCGGCCTCACCCTGCGGGGGTGACCGACACGTCCGGTTCCGGGCATCACGACCTCCTGGGGTGGCGGGGCCGCCGCGTCGGCGAGGCCGGCGGCGGGGTGGTCGGGCTCTCGGGGTGGGCAGGGTTCTGCGGGGTGGTGGGGTCCGGCGGCGGGGTGCCCTCGGCGGCGCCGGCGCCCTCGCCCGTACCCGGGCTCCGGGAGGGCAGCCGGCGCGTCACCAGGAAGCTCGCCAGCGTGATGCCGCCGGTCGCGAAGACGGCCGCCTTCAGGCCGTTGAGCTGGGCCGTCGCGTAGGACTCCGTGACGGCGTCCACCTCGTGCGGAGGCAGTCCGGCCTGCTCGGCCGCCGCGTGGACCTGGTCGGTGGAGACGAAGCTGATGCCGGACTCCAGGGCGACGCTGGTCTGCTGCCGTGCCTCTTCGGACAGACGCGGGTTCTTCGCGACCTGGGTCGTGAAGGCCTGGGCCAGGGCTCCGATCAGGATCGACCCGATGAGGGCCGTGCCCAGCGAGGAGCCCAGGTTCTGGGCGGTGAACTGCAGGCCGCCGACCTCGCTGCGCTCCTGCTCCCCGGCGGTGGACTGGACGACGTTGCCGAGCTGCGAGGCGAGCAGCCCCATGCCGAGGCCGAGGAGCGCCATGGCCCCGAAGAACTGCCCGTCGTCGATGACGGGATCGATCGTGGCGAGCAGCCAGACGATCGACGCCGCCAGCATGACCAGCGCCACCCGAACCACCCGGCGGGGGCCCATGCTGCGCCCGAGACGGGCGCCGCCCAGGGAGGCGACGAGCATGGCGACGGAGACGGGCAGCAGCCGGAGTCCCGTCTGGAAGGCGTCGAACCCCTGCACGACCTGCAGGTACAGCGGGATGGTGAAGAAGAGTCCCAGCAGGATGAGGTTCTGGCTCACCAGGGTCATCAGTCCCGAGCGCAGCACGGGTCTGCGGAGCAGGGCCAGGTGGACCAGCGGATCCTCGCCGCGCGCCTCCCGGCGCCGCTCCCAGGCCTGGAAGGCGTAGAGGAGGGCCACTCCGCCCGCGACCACGAACAGGGTGGGGGCGAAGCCGAGCAGCGTGAACGGGGGATCGCGGGGCTCCACCCACCCCCAGGTGGTGCTCTGCAGCACCCCGAGGACGCCCAGCCCCAGGCCTGCCGCGGACAGGACGGCGCCGACGACGTCCAGACCGGGGCGCCGGTCCGTCCGGGGCTGTTCGGTGATCGCCCGCCGGAAGAGCAGGACGGCGAGCACCACCACGACCTCGCCCGCGAAGACCAGCCGCCAGGTGAGGTACGTCGTCACCCAGCCGCCCAGCAGGGGTCCCACCGCGATGCCGGCGCCTGCGAGGCCGCCGATGACGCCGTAGGCGACGGAGCGGTCCCGGCCCCGGTACGACTCGGCCACGAGGGCCGCCATGGACGGCAGCACCAGGGCGGCGCCCAGCCCTTCGACGACCGACCAGCCGAGCGCCAGGACCCACAGGGTGGGCGAGACGGCGGTCACGGCCGATCCCGTACCGTAGACGATCATGCCGATCAGGAAGACGCGGCGCCGCCCGAGGATGTCCCCGATCCGGCCGCCGATGATCATGAACGCGGCCATGACCAGGGCATAGAGGGTGATGACCGCCTGGATCGCGGTCACCTCGGTGTCGAAGTCCTCCACCAGTTGACTGATCGAGACGTTCATGACGGCCGTGTCCAGCACCATCAGGAACTGGGCCGTCCCCAGGACGATCAGCGCACTCCACCGTCTCACCGTGTCCACCTCGCCAGGTCCATCGGGGGCGGGGCGGCGGCCGGGCCGCGTCGAGGGCGACCTGTTCGCCCCGCTCCTGCCATCGCATCCGAGTCGCGGGGCGACCGCCTCACCCGACAGGGGTGAGCGGGCGGTCAGAGCAGGCCCAGGTCGCGGGCCCGCCGCACGGCGTCGTTGCGCCGGTGCACCGCGAGCTTGCGGTAGACGCTCTTGAGGTGGGTCTTCACCGTGTTGACCGACACGTACAGGTCGGCGGCGATGTCCTCGGTCGACATCATCCCGGCGAGCCGCCGCAGCACGTCGAGCTCCCGTTCGCTCAGCGTCTCCAGCAAGGGCTCGGTCCCGGCCTCCGGAGCGGCCACGGCGTCACGCGGTCCGGCCGCGGGGACGAGCCAGCCCGCGGCCGGCCCGCGTAGCGGAGGCGCCGTCAGGAAGGGTCCGAGCCAGGGCCCGGCTTCCAGGAAGGGACGCCGCAGATCCTCCGGCCTGGCGTCCCGCAGCGCCCGGTCGAGCAGTCGGTGTACGGCGCCGAGGTCGCCGTCCAGTTTCGCGGCGTGGGCCCGTACCAGCGCGGCGCGTACGGTCACCGCCGGCCCGACGCGGGCGCGGCCGGGGAGCTCGTCGAGCAGCCGGAGGGCCGTGGCGCGGTCGCCGGCGGCGAGGTGGGCCCGCGCCGCGCCGACGAGGTACATCGGCTGCTCCGCCGTCACCGTGCGGAGGACCTCGACGGCGGCCTCCGGGCGCCCTTCCGCCAGGTGCGCGGCGGACGCGACCAGGGCGGCCTGGCCCCGCACCCACGGGGAGCCCTCGTCGGCGGGGATGTCCTGCTCCACGGCGGCCAGCGCGGCGCGGGTGCGCCCCTGGGCCAGGAGCAGCCGGGCGGTGGCCAGGCGCCGGCCCGCGGCGGCCACCGGGTCGGCCGCCGACACGTCGGCCGTTCCCGCGAGCAGGGCCTCGGCGCGGGCGATGTCGTCCCGCTCGATCGCGACCGCGGCGAGGACCGGCTGCCGCAGTCCGGTGTCGGCCGGCAGCGGGAGGCCGAAGCGCTCCGTCTCGGCCGTCGCCGCGTCGATCCTGCGCTCCGCGCCGCTCGGCCACCCGTCGAGGTAGTCGAGGAGGGCCAGGTGCTCCAGGGAGTCCCTGCGCGGCAGCGCGGTGGCGGGGTCGCCGGGACCGCGGGTCGCCTCGGTGAGGGCGGCCCGGGCCTCGTCGAAGTGTCCGGCCCACAGCCGGGAGGAGCCGACGTGGGTGCGGAGCAGGGCGAAGAGCTCGGGGTGCTCGTCGAGCAGGGGGGCGGGCACCGACCCGATCAGTTCCGTGGCGGCCGCGGCGGCCTTCTCGGCCTGCTCCGCGGAGCCGGTCAGCCGACCGGCCAGCGCCTCCAGCAGCGCGCAGCCGAGCCGGGTCGCCGCGCCGTCGTCGTGGTCGGTCAGCAGCTCCTCGGCATGGCGGAGGTGGACCAGGCCCCGCTCGACCTCGTGGCGGGACAGGTGGCGCGCGGCGCGGACGAGGTCCGTGGCCGGGCTCGGCGGCTCCGCCTCCGCGTGCGTCTCGAGGCCGGCGATCAGCTCGGCCAGTTCGTCGGCGCGCGGGCCGGTGAACAGCTGCCCGAGCGCCAGGTCGTCGACCAGGGCGCCGGCGACGAACTCCCAGTCCTCCGCGGCGGCGCCGTGCGCCAGCGTCTCCGGCAGCGCCCCGGAGCGGCGCAGCCAGTGGGCCGCCCGCCGGTGCAGCCGGCGTTCCAGGCCGGGCGAGCGCCGGCGCAGATGGGTGCGGAGGATCTCCCGGAACAGCGGATGGAGCCGGTACCAGCCGTGTCCGAAGTCCTCCACGAAGGTGTTGTCGCGCAGCAGCGCGGCCAGGATCGGCGCTGCGTCGTGCCGTCCGGTCAGCGCGTCCGCGAGTTCGGGGTGGAAACGTTCCAGCACGCTGACGCGGAGCAGCAGGTCCTGGGTCGGGGCGGGCTGCCGTTCGAGCACCTCGGCGAGCAGGAAGTCGGCGATGGTGCTGCGGCCCGCCTCGAACTCCTTCAGGTAGATCTCCGGGTCGGGGCTGAGCCGTGCGGCCAGGGCGCAGAGCCGGAGGCCCGCCGCCCATCCCCGGGTGCGCTCGACGAGCGCCCCCGCCGCCGCGACGGACAGGTCGAGGCCGTGCCGCTCCAGGAGCGTGACGGCCTCCTCGGCGGTGAAGGCGAGCTCCGCGCCGCGGATCTCGGTCATCTCGTCGGCCACCCGGTAGCGGTGCAGCGGGAGGAGCGGTTCGGTGCGGGTGACCAGGACGAGGCGGAGGCCGGGACCGCCGTGGTGCAGGACGAACTCCAGCTGGCGCGCGATCTCGGGCGCGGTCATCCGGTCGAACTCGTCGATCACGACGGTCACCGGCCGGTCACGCCCGGCGAGTTCCGCGGCCAGCCGGGACAGCAGGGTGTGGTCGACCTGGCTCGCCCGGGCGGGTGAACCGATCGAGGGGGGCATCGCCGCCCCGGCGGCCCGCAGGGCCTGGAGGAAGTGGGCCCAGAACATGCCGGGGCCCTGGATCGCCGGGTCGAGGGTGAGCCACGCGACCGGGGGGTCGAGATGGGCGGCCCAGTCCGCGACGAGCAGCGTCTTGCCGGCGCCGGCGCAGCCCTCGACCACCGTCAGCGGGGTCCGCGGCGTCTCTCCGAGGTGCTCGGCCAGCCGTGCGCGCCGCAGGAACGTGCCGGGCAGCGCCGGCGGGGCGAAGCGGGTCCGCAGGAACGGGTCTCCCAGCGGGTCGACGCCGGGAGCGACCGGTCTCTGCGGGGGGTCACCGCGCACAGCCACCACGCTCGCCACCACCCTCCGAACGGAAACCGGGGCAGTCCTGCTTTCAGACAGCAGTGTCCCAGCATTCCCGCCGATCGGCCCGGGGACCGCCGAACCCCTCCCGGGTACCCGAAGGTCCCCACGGGCGGTCCCCACGGGCAGTCAGGCGTCCTGGGGGCGCTCCCGGTCGGGGCCGCTCGGGATTCGGACGGCGCTGCCTGTCTGCCGCGCGGGGATTCGGACGGCGCTCCCGGTCGGGGCCGCTCGGGGAGGGCGAGCGCCGCACCCGGTCCGGCCGCCCGGGGGGCGAGCGCTCAGGGATTCGGGCACCGCTCCCGGTCTGCCGCTCAGGGATTCGAGCGCCGCTCCCGGTCAGGCCGCCCGGGGAGGCGAGCGCTCAAAGATTCGAGCACCGCTCCCGGTCTGCCGCTCAGGGATTCGAGCACCGCTCCCGGTCCGGCCGCACGGGGGGCGAGCGCTCAAAGATTCGAGCGCCGCTCCCCGGTCCGGCCGCCCGGGGGGCGAGCGCTCAGGGATTCGAGCGCCGCTCCCGGTCCGGCGCCGCTCGGGCGCTGCGGACGGGACCTCCGGTCCGGCCCGGACGGTGCCTCGGGCCGCGCCTCCGGCCCCGCCTCGGGTCTTTCGGACCGCGCTTCCCGTCCCGCCGCTCAGGCGTTCGGGTGCCCGTCCCTGCCCGGTTGCCCGGGCGTCGCGGGCCCGAAGAGCTCGACGGCGCGGCGGACCCCCGTGAGCCCTTCGGCCAGGGCGCTGACGGAGCCGACGGCACCCGCGACGAGGAGCAGGGAGCGGCGCAGCCGCCAGACCTCGGGGGCGCCGCTCGTCGCCATCGCGTCGAGTGCGGCGAGCTCGTCCTCGGCGATCCCACGGTCGGCGAACTCCCGTCGGTGCCCGGCAAGTTCGCGTCTGAGCCGGGCGACGGCGGCGCGCAGCTCGACCACCCTCGGGTCCACGCCGTCAGCGGTCACTCGCCTCTGCCCCACGCTTCGCAACATGGTCCTCCCCCAGGGGGCTGCCGCCCCCCTCGCGCACGTCCTGGTGCCGACCCGTCGGGCGGTGGTCAGGCGTCCGGGGTCGCGGGTCAGTTAACTCCTTCGTGCGCCCGGCGCGCCAGCAGGCGGACGCTATTTCAGGCATCCGTGTGGTGCGCCCCTGATGCGGTATGCAGTCCTCATGACGCGTGAGACGGAAGAACCCCTCGTGGCGGGCCTGCTGCTGGCCGCGGGCGGTGGGCGGCGGCTCGGCGGACGCCCCAAGGCACTGCTCTCCCACCGCGGAAGTCCGCTGGTCGAGCACGCGGTGGGGGTGCTGCGCGAGGGCGGCTGCGAGGTGGTGCACGTGGTGCTGGGGGCGGCGGCCGGGCGGGTGCGGGCGGAGGCACGGCTGCCGGGCTGCGTCCTGGTGGACAACACGGACTGGGCCGAGGGCATGGGCTCCTCGCTGCGGGCCGGGCTCGCGTCGCTGCGGGCGCAGGCCCTGCCGGTGGACGCGGCCCTGGTGTCACTGGTCGACCAGCCGGGGATCGGCGGGGAGGCGGTGGCCCGGGTGCGCAGGGCGTACGGCTCGCAGGGCTCGCTCGCGGCCGCCTCGTACGGCGGGAGGCGCGGGCATCCCGTGCTGTTGGGTGCGGACCACTGGGCGGGCGTCGCGGCGGACGCGGTCGGGGACCAGGGCGCGCGAGAGTACCTGGAGGCACATCGGGATGCGATCACGCTCGTGGACTGTTCGGATGTGGCCGAGCCCTACGACATCGACACCGAGGCGGACCTGGTGCACCTGGAGTGAAGGTGGTGGCACCCAGCGCCACGTTGTGTCGACCCAAAGAATCTCGACATCAACAAACCATTGAACTTCCACCATGAGGAAACTAGTATCCACTGTTCAGAAGCGCCTGATCTCCCGTGACGGCGCTCCCGGCCGTATCCCGGCGCCAGTGGCACGGCGTGCCATATGACGACGCCCGGCGGCCGGCAGGCACCGCCCGTGAAGCCCGCTGAAGGAAGTGACAGTTCATGTCCGCACCAGCGCCGTCCTCCCTGGTCGTCGTCGAAGCCGAGCCCCTGCCGCGCCAGGAGGAGGTGCTCACCGACGCGGCCCTCGCCTTCGTGGCCGAGCTGCACCGTCGGTTCACCCCGCGCCGGGACGAGCTGCTCGCCCGCCGTGCCGAGCGCCGCGCCGAGATCGCCCGTACGTCCACCCTGGACTTCCTCCCGGAGACGGCGGCGGTCCGCGCCGACGACTCCTGGAAGGTCGCGCCCGCCCCGGCGGCGCTGAACGACCGGCGCGTGGAGATCACCGGCCCGACCGACCGCAAGATGACGATCAACGCGCTGAACTCGGGCGCCAGGGTGTGGCTCGCGGACTTCGAGGACGCCTCGGCGCCCACCTGGGAGAACGTGGTCCTCGGCCAGGTCAACCTGATCGACGCCTACACCCGGAACATCGACTTCACGGACCCGAGGTCGGGCAAGTCGTACGCCCTGAAGCCGGCCGACCAGCTCGCCACGGTCGTCATGCGTCCGCGCGGCTGGCATCTGGAGGAGCGTCACCTGACCGTCGACGGAAGCCCGGTCCCCGGCGCGCTCGTCGACTTCGGCCTCTACTTCTTCCACAACGCCCAGCGTCTGATCGACCTCGGCAAGGGCCCGTACTTCTACCTCCCGAAGACCGAGTCGCACCTGGAGGCCCGCCTCTGGAACGAGATCTTCGTCTTCGCCCAGGACTACGTCGGCATCCCGCAGGGCACCGTCCGCGCCACGGTCCTCATCGAGACCATCACGGCCGCGTACGAGATGGAGGAGATCCTCTACGAACTCCGCGACCACGCCGCCGGTCTGAACGCGGGCCGCTGGGACTACCTCTTCTCCATCGTCAAGAACTTCCGTGACGGCGGCGCCAAGTTCGTCCTGCCGGACCGCAACGCGGTCACGATGACGGCCCCGTTCATGCGTGCGTACACCGAACTCCTCGTCCGCACCTGCCACAAGCGCGGCGCGCACGCGATCGGCGGCATGGCGGCCTTCATCCCGTCCCGCAAGGACGCCGAGGTCAACAAGGTCGCCTTCGAGAAGGTCAAGGCCGACAAGGACCGCGAGGCCGGCGACGGCTTCGACGGCTCCTGGGTCGCCCACCCCGACCTGGTGCCGATCGCCATGGCCTCCTTCGACGCGGTGCTCGGCGACAAGCCGAACCAGAAGGACCGGCTGCGCGAGGACGTGCACGTCGCGGGCCCCGAGCTGATCGACATCGCCTCCCTCGACGCGCACCCCACCTACGAGGGCCTGCGCAACGCGGTCCAGGTCGGCATCCGCTACATCGAGGCCTGGCTCCGCGGCCTCGGCGCCGTCGCCATCTTCAATCTGATGGAGGACGCCGCCACGGCCGAGATCTCGCGCTCGCAGATCTGGCAGTGGATCAACGCGGGCGTCGAGTTCGAGCACGCCGGCGAGACCGTGAAGGCCACCCCGGAGCTCGCCCGCGAGGTGGCCGCCCAGGAGCTCGCCGCGATCCGCGCCGAGATCGGCGAGGAGGCCTTCGCGGCCGGAAAGTGGCAGCAGGCGCACGACCTCCTGCTGCACGTCTCCCTGGACGCCGACTACGCGGACTTCCTCACCCTCCCCGCGTACGACCAGCTGGTCGGCTGACCGCACAGCAGCCGCCCGGCCCCTGGCCGAGGCCCCGCCCCCGGTGCTCGCACAGCACCGGGGGCGGGGCCTTTTTGCTGTTTGCCGTGGTGCGTGGCGGTTTTCGATCCATGGCGTTTCACAAGTCACGTGACGTAACCGCAATACGCCGCTACCTAGCGGTAACAAGCCGGGCCGTGCCAGATTCCGCCATGCCACCGGCCGGCGGCTGTCCCCCACGTCGATGCGTACCTCGCGTACCGCACACCGCAGGAGCACAGCCATGCCTTCGTCCCCCCACCGCGTCCTGCGCGGACTGCTCGCCCTGTGTGTCGCCGCCGGAATCGTCTCCCTGGCCCCCTCCCCCGCCGCGGCCTCGGCCGGCTCCGGTCCCACCGCCGTCGTCTCCATGGGCGACAGCTACATCTCCGGCGAGGCCGGCCGCTGGCAGGGCAACAGCCTGACCACCAGCGGCAGCCGCAACGGCACCGACCGCGCCTGGACCGGCAGCGGCTACGACCCGAGCCGGGTGTACGGGACCTCCGAGGCCAACGGCTGCCACCGCTCCGACTCCGCCGAGATCCGGACCGCGGGCGCCATCGCCTCCCAGCTGATCAACCTCGCCTGCTCCGGGGCCACGACGAAGAACGTCTTCCGCACGGCCAACGGCGGTGTCGCGTACAAGGGCGAGGCCCCGCAGGCCGACCAGCTGGCGGCGGTCGCCGCGGCGAACGACGTGAAGCTGATCGCCCTGTCGATCGGCGGCAACGACCTCGGCTTCGCCGACATCATCACCACCTGCGCGACCGACTACATCGTCTGGTACTCCTACTGCCACGACGACCAGCAGGCGGTGGTCGACTCGAAGATCGACGGCACCATGGCGAACGTCGGCAAGGCGATCGACGAGATCAGAACCGTGATGACCGGCGCCGGCTACGCCGCCTCCGACTACCGGATCGTGCTCCAGTCGTACCCCTCCCCCATCCCCCGCGCCGCCGAGAACCGCTACGCCGAGAGCGGCTGGAGCCGGACCAACACCGGTGGCTGCCCCTTCTGGAACCTGGACTCCGACTGGGCCCGCGACTCCCTCGTCCCGCAGATCGCCAACCGTCTCAAGGCCGTCGCGGCCGCCAAGGGCGCCCAGTTCATGGACCTGCGCGACATGATGCAGGGCCGCGAGGTGTGCGCGAAGGCCAGCAAGCAGGTCACGTCGACCGTGCCGGCCTCGGCGAGCACGAGCGAGTGGGCGCGCTGGATCGACCAGAACCAGACGCAGGGCCCGCTCCAGGAGAACATGCACCCCAACTTCTACGGCCAGGCCGCGCTCGGCCGCTGCCTCGCCCTCGTCAACGACCGGCCGAGCGGCGACGTCAGCTGCCGCAACACCCCCGGCGCCGGTGCCTCGGGGATGTACCTCACGGCAGGCTGACGCCGAGGGGGCCCAGGACCCGCTCGGTCTCGTGCGGGTCCGCCTCCGTCATCGCCCGGATGAGCGCCGCCGATCCGCCGGGCCAGCGCGCGGCCGCCGCGTCGAAGGCGGCGCGGCGCGACTCCAGCGGGCCCCGCTTGCCGGGCAGCCCGTCGAGCACCCGCAGGGCCCGGGCGGCGGCCGGCACCAGGACCGGGTCCACCGGCTCCCCGCGGGCCCGCAGCGCCTCCTCCGCCCTCGCCCCGGTCACCGGTCCGGCGAGGGCGTCGCGCAGCACCCCGCCGGGAGCGGCGGTCCAGTCGAGAAGGCCGAGCAGCGCACGGGTGGCGGCGGCTTCGGAGGTGCCGACGCCGACGGTGCCGAAGGCGTCGAACAGCGCGTTCCACGCCTCGTCACCGCCCCCGTGCGCGCGCAGCCAGTCGGCGAGGACCCGGCTCGCGACGGCCGTCGGCCAGCCCGAGGCCGCGGCCACGAGTGCGGCGGCGTCCCACCCGGCCGCCTCGTCGGCATCCGGCACCGCGACCCGGCGCACCGCGAGCAGATAGCGGACCACGGTGGCGCCGTGCGGGGTCAGCCCGAAGGCGTCGCCCCGCCGGAAGACGAGCCCGGTCGCGCCGAGCCGGTCGACGACCGCGGCGAGTTCGTGGGCCGGCTTGTCGAGTCGCGCCCGGTCGGTGTCGTTGATCCCGGGCGCCCCGAGCAGCCGGGCGAGTTCGCCGGCCGTAGGGGTGGTGTACGCGGCCGAGGCGGGCGGCGGTACGCGGACGGGGGCGTCCTCCAGGGCCGGGTCCACCGGCCAGTCCTCGAACTCGGCGGCCCTGCGGGCGACGGACTCGGCGGAGCAGCCGCGCTGGTAGAGGGTGTAGAGCAGATGGGCGGCCTCTCCGCCGTAGGGCCCCTCCTCCGCCTCGGCCAGCTCGGCGACGGCGGCGGCGAGGGCGTCGGCGTCGCGCTCCAGTTCCCGGGTGTCCGCGGGGAGCGGGGAACGGCCGCCCGGTTCGCCGGTGCCGGCCGTCCCGGGCTCCGGCGGGGGCAGGGGCACGGACGGGTCGCCGTAGTAGTCGAGGTGCTCGTCGAGGAGGGCGTCGGCGAGCTCCAGATGGGGGAAGTCGTCCGGTCCCGGCGCGAGGTGGGCGTACTCCCCCGCGAGGCCCTCCACGAGGCCGGCGGCTGTCCACCGGTCGAGCAGTGCGGCGGCGACGGTCCCGATCCCCTGGGCCACGTCGTGGTCGGAGAGGAGCGGGCCGGCGGCCGGCGACTGCTCGGCGTCGCGGACGTAGGCCCTGGTCAGGGCCTCGGCGAGGAGGACGTCGGCGACGGCGGTACGGCCCATCAGGTCCGCCCGGCGCACCCCGTCCGGCACCGGCGGCCCGTCGAGCCGGGACAGCCAGGCACGTACGGCGTCGGGGTCGTCGGGATCGGCGCCGTCGGCCCGCAGGAGCTGGGCGTACCAGCGGGGCCAGGTGAGGTTCCCGGGGTCGGCCATGGCGCGCTCGAAGTCGCCCACGGACTCCCCGATCACCTCCTCGACCCGCTTGCGTCGCGCCCCGTCGAACCGCCCGGCGAGCGCCCTCAGGACGGCCGGGTAGAGGCTCAGCTCCTCGGGCGACGCGCCCACGAACGCGGGCAGGTCCTCCACGAGCAGCCGTTTGACGAGCGCGGGCGTCGGCTCCGGCACCCCGGCCCCCCGGTCCGCTCCGCGCAGCGCGAGCAGACTCAGCACGGCGTCCGCGGCCCTGAAGGATCCCGGACCCCGGAACTCGGGACTCGCCGCCAGGAACGCGTCGAGCCCGGTGTTGGTGAGAACGATCTCGGCCACGTTTCCCAGCGTAGTTCGGGGCGGGCCCGGACGCGGGGTCAGCGGGGCGCGTCAGACCGTCACCACGGTGCACGGGGCCGAGAAATCGCCCCAGGTGCCGTCGGGGAGCCTGGCGCGGAGGGTGAGGGCGTAGCGGACGCCGGGCGTGGCGGGGACGGTGAGGGTGTACGTCACGGGCCCTGGCGGGGGTTCGGCGCCCCAGACGACGGTGGTGGCGAAGCGTCCGTTCAGGTGGAGTTCGTGCTCCTTGACCGGGGCGCCGGTGGGGGGCGGGGTCCAGGTGAGGGTGATGGCGCCCCTGGTCGCCTTCGCGGTGACGCCGGTGGGGGCGGTGGCGGGGCGGCCCCCGAGCGCGGCCGGGGTGGTGAGGTCGGCGGACGCGCTGTCCGGGGAGGAGTTCTCGGCGGCGTCGCGGGCCCGCACGGTGAAGGTGTAGGCGGTGGCGGGGCGCAGCTGGGTGAGGCGGGCCGTGGTGTCGGTACCGGGGACCGTGTGGATGCGGGCGCCGCCCTGGTAGACGTCGTACGCGGTGACCCGGGTGTCGTCGCGGGCGGGCCGCCAGCCGAGGGTGGCCGCGCCCGGGCCGTCCGCGGTGGCGCGCAGGGCGGTGGGGCGGGACGGGGGCGTGCGGTCCTCGGCCGTGGCGGAGGGGGTGGTGGCCGTGACGGCGAGGCTGTCCGGCGAGATGTTTCCGGCCGCGTCGCGGGCCCGGACCGTGAAGGTGTGAGGGGTGGCGGGCGCGAGCCCGGTGACGTCGGTCATCAGGGTGCCGGCGGACAGGTCCTTCATCTTCCGGCCCTGGCGGTAGACGGCGTAACCGGTGACGCCGCGGTCGTCCGCGGCCGCGCTCCACATCACGTGCACGGTGCTCGCGCTGCCCGCGGTGGCGGTGACGCCGGTGGGCGCGGTGGGGGCACGGGTGTCCCGGGCCGCCTCCGCGGTGCCGGAGCAGGCGGAGAGAGCGGCGGCGAGGGAGAGCGTGGACAGGGTCGACAGGACTGCGGTGAGGGGGCGTTGCATGGGGGGTACCTCCGTCCCGTAAAGGTCTGGACCTGTATGGCACGGGGGTGGGGACGGGGGCAAGAGGGCGGCGGGGAGGGCTGTCGGGAGGGCGTTGTCAGTGGGGTGCGCTTCACTGGATCCATCACTCTCCGTAACGGAATCAGGGGGAATCGTGACGGACCGTACGACGTATGTGACGGTGGCCGGGCTGCGCGGGCGCGGATGGAGCGACGCGATGATCGGCGAGCTGCTCGGGCAGGCCGACGTGCAGGGACGCGACCCGCGGCGCTGGGCACTCGCCCCGGTGCGGCTCTACCTCCTCGCACGGGTCGAGGCGGTGGAGCGCACACCGGAGTTCCTGGGCTGCGCCGCCGTCGCGGGGCGCGGCTCGGCCGCGGCCGGTGCGGGCGCCGAACGCCGGCGCCGGGCGGTCCTCGCCGCGATCCGCGCCGAACCCCTCGCGGTCCCCCGGCTGCCGGCCGCCGAACTCGAACGGCGTGCGGTGCGGCACCGACACCTGCTGGGGGCCCGCGGCCCCGGCGGCGTCACGGCCGGCGCGATGGTCCGCTGGCAGGTCGGCTATCTCCGCCACGCCCTCTCCCGCTACGACACGCTCCTCGACGGCCTGTACGGCGACGCGGGCCGCGCCGAGGCCGAACGCCTCCTGCGCCGACGGGTGTACGAGGCGATCGCGGCCGTCTATCCGCACCTGGCCCACGAGTGCAGGCGGCGGATGGAGGTGGAGCGGTGAGGGCGCGTCAGGAGGGGGCGGCGAGCATTCGGGCGATCCGGCGGCACGCGGCCGGGACGGGCGCGACGACCGGAACGGCGAGGCGCGACCGCAGGACCTCGGCGGCTTCTCCCAGCGGGCCGCCGCCGATGACGACCGCCTCGGCCCCGTCCCGTACGACGCAGGCGCGGACCGCGGCCTCCAGAGCCGCGAGCAGCGACTCGGGGCGGGCGGCGAGGCGTTCGGGGGCGCCTGCGGTGAAGCGCGCTCCGGTGTACGAGGGGGCGAGGCCGAGGCGTTCGACGTGGGCGGCGATCGAGCCGGCCAGACGCGGGGTGGTCGTGGCGATGCCGAAGCGCCGGCCGTCCGCCGCCGCCTCGGCCAGGGCCGCCTCGCCGATACCGACCACGGGCACGGGCACGGAAGTCGTGGCGGCGCGGGGTCCGAGGGGGCCGGGCCCTACCCCGGCGTCGTACGCCGTCGTGTCGCCCGTCGTGCGCCCCAGGCCGCACCCCCGTAGTTCGGGCACGCCGGGGTCGCCGAAGGCCGCGACGATCAGGGCGGCGCAGTCGCCCGAGGCCAGGGCCGCGTGCGCGGCCGCCACGACGTACGGGACGGCGGCGTCCAGGGCGTGGGGGTCGGTCAGCATCGGCGGGCCGTCGGCGGCCGTCACGCCGCGCACGCGCAGGCCGGTGCCCGTCAGGGCACGGCGGGCGAGGGCCGTCATCATGCGGGTCGTCGCCGCGGAGGTGTTGGGGTTGACCAGCACCACGGCCGGCGCCCCGGGCCCCGCGGCGTGGGCGGGGACCGGGGCGGGCGGGTGCGGGGGGACGGAGCTCAGTGGACGTGCGCCGCCTTCGCCGCGCGGGTGTCGGAGATCTCCTCGCCCGGTTCCATCGGTGCCGTCACGGTGTCCTCGTCGCCGCGCTTGCCCAAGTGGTTGAAGAGCAGGTTGAGCACGACGGCGGCGACGCAGCCGGTGGAGATGCCCGAGTCCAGGATGATCTTCGCCGTCTCGGGGAAGGCGTGGTAGAACTCCGGCTCGGTGATCGGGATGATGCCGACCGCGAGCGAGACGGCGACGATCAGCACGTTGTTGTCCCTCTCCAGGCCGGCCTTGACCAGCGTCTGGATGCCGCTGGCGGCGACCGAGCCGAAGAGGACGACACCCGCGCCGCCGAGGACCGGCCGCGGCACGACCGAGATCAGCGAGGCGGCCACCGGCGACAGACCCATGAGGACCAGGAAGCCACCGCCGCAGGCGACAACGAAACGGCTGCGGATGCGGGTCATGGCGACCAGGCCGATGTTCTGGGCGAAGGCGCTGCACATGAAGCCGTTGAAGAGCGGGCTGAGCGCGGAGCCGAGGGTGTCGGCGCGCAGTCCGGCCGCGATGGTCTTCTCGTCGGCGGGGCGCTCGACGATCTCGCCGAGCGCCAGCATGTCTGCGGTGGACTCCGTCATGGAGACCAGCATGACCACGCACATGGAGATGATCGCGGCGAGCGCGAACTGCGGGGCGCCGAAGTGGAAGGGGGTCGGGAAGCCGACGATGTCGGCTTCCTTCACCGGGCTGAAGTCGGTGACGCCGAAGGGGATGGCGACGAGCGTGCCCAGGACCAGACCGACCAGCACCGCGACCTGCTTGAGGAAACCGCGGGTGAAGCGGCGCAGCAGCAGCACGATGGCGAGCGTGATGCCCGCGAGCGTGAGGTAGTTCGTCGCGCCGTAGTCGTCGGCCGCGGGGTTGGGCCCCTGGGCCCAGCCGAAGGCGACCGGCAGCAACGAGACGCCGATGAGCGTGATCACCGTGCCGGTGACGACGGGCGGGAAGAAGCGCACGAGGCGCGAGAACCAGGGGGCGGCTATGAAGCCGAGGAGTCCGGCGACGATGATCGCGCCGAAGATCACGGGAAGGGCGTCGGCCTTGTCCTTCGTCGTGTCGACGATGGCGAGCATCGGGGCGACGCCGGCGAAGGTGACGCCGTTGACGAACGGCAGCCGGGCACCGATCTTCCAGACGCCGAGGGTCTGGAGGAAGGTGGCGAGACCGGCGGTGAAGAGGCTGGCGCCGGTGAGGAACGTCAGTTCGGTGCCGGAGAGGCCCACGGCCGCTCCGACGATCAGGGGCGGGGCGACGACCCCGGCGTACATGGCGGCCACGTGCTGCAGACCGCTGGTGAACATCTTGACTGGGGGCAGGGTCTCGTCGACCGGATGCTTGGTCCGGTCGCCGTCTGGGGCGGCGCCGTCGGGGGCGGTGCCTGCGTCTGTTGCATTGCGAACCTGGGGCTTGGCGGCCACGGCGGTTCCTCCGGTCGGTGACACGTCGGCGGTGACGGTGGTTTCAGGGAGGTGGTGCGATGCGGTGCTGGGTGCAGGAGGTACGGCTCGATGCGGGGGTGGTGCGGGAGGTACTGCGGTGCGCTGGCGGAGGGGGTGCGGCGCGGGGACGGGAGCGTCCGGTGAGGGTGCGGACACACGTTCACCGTTCCGGGGGGTGCCGCACGACTTCTGCGTACGTACACCCCCCGGCCCGGCTGCCGTGGACCCCGCTCGGGTCCACGGCGACCGACCGAGGGCCGTCCCCCTCGGTCGGACTCCTTGGGGAGGGTCAGCCCTGGGCCGCGATGCGGGCCAGGCGCTGCGCCTCCGTGCGCGCGTCGCGCGCGATCCGCTCCTCGTCGGCGGTGAGCAGTCGGTTGTTCTCGACGATCTGCTTGCCGTTGACGAAGGACGCGGTGACCGGGGCGGCCGCCCCGAAGACGAGGGCGGTGACCGGGTCGGCGATCGACGAGTGCCCGAGGCCGTCGACCTTCCAGAGCACGAAGTCGGCCAGCTTGCCCGGCTCCAGGGAGCCGACGCTGTCGGCTCGGCCGAGGACCTGCGCGCCGCCGAAGGTGCCGAGGCGCAGGGCCTGGCGGGCGTTGAGCGCGGACTCCCGGTGGGCGCCGAGGCGGTTGACCAGCAGCGCGTTGCGCAGCTCGGTGTGGAGTTCGCCCGACTCGTTGGACGCGGTGCCGTCGACGCCGAGGCCTACCGGCACGCCCGCCCTGAGCATGTCGGGTACGCGGGCGATGCCGGCGGCGAGGCGCGCGTTGGACGAAGGGCAGTGGGCCACACCGGTCCTGGTGCGGGCGAAGGCCTCGATGTCCGAGTCGTTCATGTGGACGCAGTGCGCCATCCACACGTCCTCGCCGAGGAAGCCGGTGGACTCGAAGTAGTCCGTCGGGCCCATGCCGAACAGCTCGTGACAGAACTTCTCCTCCTCCACGGTCTCCGAGCCGTGGGTGTGCATCCGCACGCCGAGCCGGCGGCCGAGGGCGGCACCCTCGCGGAGCAGCTCGGTGGAGATGGAGAACGGCGAGCAGGGGGCGACGGCGACCTGGGTCATCGCGTCGAAGGAGGCGTCGTGGTACTTCCGCACCGTCTCCTCGGTCGCGGCGAGCGCGCCCTCGGTGGTCTCGACGGCGAAGTCCGGCGGCAGGCCGCCGTCCTTCTCGCTGCGGTCCATGGAGCCGCGGGCGAGGGTGAAGCGGACGCCCATGTCGGCGGCGGCGCCGATGATGGCGCCCGACAGGTCGCCGGAGCCCTGGGGGAAGACGTAGTGGTGGTCCATGGCGGTGGTGACACCGCCGCGGGCCATCATGGCCAGCGAACCCTGGGCGGCGACGCGCACCATCTGCTCGTCGATGCGGGCCCAGGTGGGGTACAGCGCGACCAGCCAGTCGAAGAGGTTGTGATCGGTCGCCAGCCCACGGGTGATCCACTGGTAGAAGTGGTGGTGGGTGTTGATCAGGCCCGGCGTGATCAGGTGGCCGGTGGCGTCGATCCGCCGGACCACGTTCTCCAGACCGACGGGCGCGTCGCCCGCTCCGACGGACTCGATCCTGTTGTCGGCGACGACGAGGTGGCCGGTGGCGTACTCGGTGTCGTTCGCGTCGACGGTCGCGATCGCCGCGTTCTCGATGACGATGCGTCGTGGGGCTGCCGAAGGCGCTGCCATGGCGGTACTTCCTTCATTCCGGGAGGGTGGGAATCCCCCCACACGGCTGTCGTGGGGGGAGGGCACGGCAGGACCCTAGGAAGATTTGAGTGCCGGAGCCGTCTGGCCGCTCCGGGTGCCGAGATGGTGGAAGAAGAGGTTCAGCAGGACGGCGACGAGTGCGCCGGCGCTGATGCCGGAGCCGAGCACGGTCTGCGCCCAGGCGGGGAATCCGGCGTAGAAGGTGGGAGCGGCGAGCGGGATGATGCCCGCACCGAGAGCGACGGCCACCAGGATGATGTTGGAGCTGTCGTCGAGGCCCGCTTCCGAGAGGGTCCGGATGCCGCTGACGGCGATCGACCCGAAGAGGACGATGCCTGCTCCCCCGAGGACCGGCATGGGTACGAGGGAGACCACCGCGCCGAGGACCGGGAAGGCCCCGAGGACGAGGAGGGCGCCGCCGGCGACGGCGACCACGTACCGGCTGCGCACCCGGGTCAGGGACACGACGCCGACGTTCTGGGCGAAGGCCGAGGTGGGGAAGCCGCCGAAGACCGGGCCGAGCAGGGTGGCGATGCCGTCGGTACGCAGGCCGCGGGTGATGGTCCTCCCGTCGCTGCGCCGCTCGCAGATCTCGCCGAGGGCCAGCATGCCGGCGCTGGACTCGGTCATGAGGACCAGCATCACGATGCACAGGGAGAGGATCGCGGCGGGCTGGAACTCGGGGGTGCCGAAGGCGAAGGGCGCGGGCAGCGCGGCGACCGGCGCCTCCTTCAGGGCGGAGAGGTCCGCCATGCCGAAGGGGACCGCGGCGAGTGTGCCGAGGAAGAGGCCGAGCAGCAGGGCGATCTGCTTGACGAAGCCCCTGCCGAAGCGCTGGAAGAGCAGGATGACGACCAGCGTGAAGGCGGCGAGCGCCAGGTACTTCATGGCGCCGAAGTCGGCGGCGTTCTTGTCGCCGCCCTGGGCCCAGCTCACCGGGACGGGCATCAGGGTGACGCCGATCAGGGTGATCACCACGCCGGTGACGAGCGGCGGGAAGAAGCGCAGGAGCCGTCCGAAGAAGGGACCGACGGCGAGGCAGAAGACGCCGGCGACCATCACCGCGCCGTAGATGGCGGGGAGTTGGTGTCCCTGGGCGCTGGTCTCGGCGATGGCGAGCATCGGCGCGATGCCGGCGGACGAGGCGGCGTTGACGAACGGCAGCCGGTTTCCGGCGAAGCGACCGAGACCGAGGGTCTGGAGGATGGTGGCGCAGCCGGCGATGAGCAGGCTGGCGGCGATGAGCCGGGTCATCCCGGCGGCGTCCAGGCCGACGGCCTGGCCGATGATGAGCGGAGGGGTGACGACGCCCGCGTACATGGCGGCGATGTGCTGGAGTGCCGCGGGGACGAGCCGCGAGGCGGGGAGCTTCTCGTCCACGGGGTGGCACTCGGCCGGTGCCGAGGCGGGGGTGGACGCCGGGGTGGAACACGGGCCTTCGGCTGTCGCCGGCCCCTTTGCAGGCTGTGCCATGGAACTTCCCTCCGGTCGTGGGCCCCCGCCCGACTGCGGGACGGGCGGGGGCGACCACTCGGTGCCGCTTAGAGGTTGGTCATGTCGACCGGGATCTGCGCCGTGGCGCCGTCCCGCAGGATGGTGGCCTCGATCAGGCCGTACATGCGGTCGGCGGCGTAGTAGACCTCGTTGTCGTTCTTCAGGCCGAAGGGCTCGAGGTCGACGAGGAAGTGGTGCTTGTTCGGGAGCGAGAAGCGGACCTCGTCGATCTCCGAACGGTGGTTGATGATCCGCGTCGCCATCTGGTACAGCGTCTGCTGCAGCGAGTACGAGTAGGTCTCCGCGAAGGCCTCGAGCATGTGCTTCTTGGTCTGCTCGTAGGACCGCTCCCAGTTGGGCATCCGCTGCTCGTCGTCGGTCCAGTTGAACCGCCACTGGCCGGACACCTGGGTGGCGAGGATGCGGTCGTACGCCTCCCGGAGGGTGGTGTACTTGTCCTTGATGTAGCCCCAGAACTCCGAGTTGGTGGAGTTCATCACGACGAGGTCCTTGAGGCCGGAGATGACCTCCCACTTCTCGCCGTCGAAGGTGACCTGGGTGGTGCGGGTCTCCTGGCCCTTGCGGACGAAGGAGTGGTTGACCTCGTCCGCGCCGATGAACTTGGAGTTGGCGTCGGAGCTGGCGATCCGCTCCCAGGAGTACTCCTCGATCCGGATCCGCGCCTGCTTGATCGGCTCCTGGCTGGTCACGAAGTGACGGGCGAGGTGGATGCCGAACTGCTCGGCGGACTCGATGCCGTACTCCTTGGCGAACGCGAAGACGGTGTTCTTCGTCGTGTCCGTGGGGAGGCAGTTGGCGTTGGAGCCGGTGAGGTGGACGTCGTCGAGGTCACCGGAGAGGGCGACGGAGACGTTCAGGTCCTTGATGTGGTGCGTTCCGCCGTCGCGCGTGATCTTGACGACGCGGTTCTCTGCTTTGCCGTACTGGTTCTGGCCGAGAATCGTGGGCATGTCTGCTAGCTCCCTCGGTAAACGGAGTAGCCGAACGGGTTGAGCAGCAGCGGTACGTGGTAGTGCTCCCCCGGCGCGACGGCGAACGTGATCGCCACCTCCGGGAAGAACGCTCCGGTCGTACCACTGTCCCGATTCGCGGGGGCGTCCTGCTGCGCCTCGGCTTGCTTGTTCTGCTTGCTCAGGAAATACGTCTCGGTCTGGAAGTCGAGGCGTACGTGGGTGGTGCCCTCCGGCAGGGCCGGCAGGTCCTTGCACCGCCCGTCCGCGTCGGTGGCGGAGCCGCCCAGGGCGACCCACTCCGCGTCGGAGCCGGCGCGGGCCGCGAGCGTGACGGCCACGCCCTCGGCCGGACGGCCGATGCTGGTGTCCAGGATGTGGGTGGACACGGAGCTGCTCGGCAGGGCCGAGGTGTCGGTGCTCATCAGTTCTCTTCCTCGGTCTCGACGAGACGGGTCAGACGGATGCGGTTGATCTTGCCCAGTTCGGTGCGGACGATCTCCCGCTCCTGCTCGGGCGAGTTCTCGATCCGTGCGCGGATCGCGTCGCGCATCTGCTCGCCGGTCTTGCCGGTGGCGCAGATGAGGAAGACGTGCCCGAACTTGTCCTGGTAGGCCAGGTTGAGTTCGAGCATCTCGGCCTTGAGTTCCGCGGAGGAGTCGGCCATCCCGCTCTGCTCGCGGGAGGAGGTCGGATCCCCTGCCTTCGGACGACCGATCGGCGGGTGGCCCGCCATCGCGTCGGCCAGGTCCTCGGTGGTCAGCTCGGCCATGGCGGCGTCACTGGCGAGGAAGAGGGCTTCGGCGGTGGCAAACGGGCGCTGGGCGAGAAGCTTGCTCCCCCACGCCGAGCTGGAGCACACCTCGTGGAGTGCGGCGACGGCGTCGCCGTCCGCCGAGGTGTTGAACCGGGTCAGACCCGAGGTCGTACCTGAAGTCACGGGAAGCCTCCGTGGCTGTTTTTCGCTGTGCGTCGGACGGGCTGCGGATAGCTAACGCCCTCCGCAACACCACGTCAACACTTTGTTGAAAACTCGGCCATACAAAAGCCGTCGTCCCGACATCTGGACGACGGCTTGTGGCCCCACATGATCAACTACGCGTCCTTGGGGGCCTTTTCCCTGTTCAGAGCAGTCTCCCTGTTCAGGTAGTTGTACACGGTGAAGCGGCTGACCCCCAGCGCACCGGCCACCGTCTCCACCCCATGGCGCACCGAGAAGGCACCGCGTGCCTCCAGGATCCGCACGACCTCCTGCTTGCTCTTGCGGTCGAGCGCGGAAAGCGGCATTCCGTGCCGTCGCTCCATCGCGGCCAGAATGTGGTCCAGCGATTCGGACAGCTGCGGCAGCCGGACGGCGAGCACGTCCTCGCCCTCCCAGGCCAGGACCACGTCGTCCGCCCCCGCCTGCTCCGGCACCAGGATCTCGGCGCCCATGGCGTCGACCAGCGGCTTCACCGCCGCGACCAAGGGGTGCTCCGTCACTTCTCCCCCTCACGGTTCGCATCACCGTTCGCCTCGTCGATCACGTTCACCTGCAGCGACACCCGGGTGGCCCCGGCCGCGAGGGACTTGCGCAGCAGCGCGTCCACCGCGGTGAGCACCGCGTCGGCGCCGCCTTCCGCCGTATTGCCGAAGGGCCCCACGTCGACCGCGTCCAGCGCGGCCGACTGGATGACCTCACGAGCCACGACCGCGTGCGCCGGCGCCTCGTCGAGGTCGAACGGCTCGGTCGTGAACTCCACTCTCAAACGCACCATGCCCCCCACGCTACGGGCCGTTCGCGGCCTGCGGGAGCCCTGGACCTGCGGGGTCCTCTTGACAAGGCGGATGCTCTGCTTGCAACATTCCGTCAGACAGAAACTTACTTCCGCAATACGGAAGGAGCGCCTACCCCTCATGGGATACACGGACCAGCGCTTCGATGTGAACCTGTCGATCCTCTTCACGGAACTCCCGCTCCTGGAGCGCCCCGCGGCCGCCGCCGCGGCGGGCTTCACCGCGGTCGAGCTGTGGTGGCCCTGGATCGACACCGCCACCCCCGACCAGAGTGAGCTCGACGCCCTCAAGAAGGCTCTCGAGGACGCCGGCACCCAGCTGGTGGGGCTGAACTTCTACGCCGGCCGGCTCCCCGGCCCGGACCGCGGCGCGGTCTCCGTGCCCGGCCAGGAGTCGGACCGCTTCCGCACCAACATCGACATCGCGGCGGACTTCGCCGCCTCGGTCGGCTGCAAGGCGCTCAACGCGCTCTACGGCAACCGCGTCGAGGGTGTGGACCCGGCCGTCCAGGACGAACTCGCCCTGGAGAACCTGGTCCTGGCCGCCCGCGCGGCCGACCGGGTCGGTGCGATCCTGCTGATCGAGACCCTGAACAAGCCGGAGTCGCCGCTCTACCCGCTGGTGAGCGCCCCCTCCGCGATCGAGATCGTCGACAAGGTCAACGCGGCCACGGGCCTCGGGAACGCCAAGTTCCTGCTCGACATCTACCACCTGGCCATGAACGGCGAGGACGTCAGCCAGGTCATCGCGCAGTACGCCGACAAGGCCGGTCACGTCCAGATCGCCGACATGCCGGGCCGTGGCGCCCCGGGCACCGGCGAGCTCCCGCTCGAGCAGCTGCTCGACGAGCTGAAGAAGGCCGGCTACGACGGCTGGGTGGGCCTGGAGTACAAGGCCGCCGACGCCGCCGCGTCCTTCGCATGGTTGCCCGCCGAGGCGCGCGCCGCCAAGTAAGTCCGGGCGTTCAGCCAGGCGACCCCCGCCCTTTTCGTACGAAGCTTCAGAGAAGGACCCTCCCCAATGAGCAACCTCCCCAAGATCGCGTGGATCGGTCTCGGCATCATGGGCTCCCCCATGTCCGAGAACCTGATCAAGGCCGGCTACTCCGTCACCGGCTTCACCCTCGAGCAGGACAAGCTGGAGCGCCTGGCCGCCGCCGGCGGCACCGCGGCCGGCTCGATCGCCGAGGCCGTCAAGGACGCCGACGTGGTCATCACGATGGTGCCCGCCTCCCCGCAGGTCGAGGCCATCTCCTACGGGCCCGAGGGCATCCTGGAGAACGCCAAGCCGGGCGCCCTGGTCATCGACATGTCGTCGATCACCCCGCAGACCTCGGTCGACCTGGCGAAGAACGCCAAGGAGAAGGGCATCCGCGTCATCGACGCCCCCGTCTCCGGCGGCGAGGCCGGCGCCATCGAGGCCGTCCTGTCGATCATGGTGGGTGGCGAGCAGGCCGACTTCGACGAGGCCCTCCCGATCCTCGAGGCCCTCGGCAAGGTCATCGTCCTGTGCGGCCCGCACGGCTCCGGCCAGACGGTGAAGGCCGCCAACCAGCTCATCGTCGCGGTCAACATCCAGGCCTGCGCCGAGGCCGTCGTCTTCCTCGAGAAGTCCGGCGTGAACCTCCAGGCCGCCCTGGACGTCCTCAACGGCGGTCTGGCCGGCTCCACGGTCCTGACCCGCAAGAAGGACAACTTCCTGAACCGGGACTTCAAGCCCGGCTTCCGGATCGACCTGCACCACAAGGACATGGGCATCGTCACCGACGCCGCCCGCAACGTCGGCGCGGCCCTCCCGGTCGGCGCCGTGGTCGCCCAGCTCGTCGCCTCCCTGCGCGCGCAGGGCGACGGCGGCCTGGACCACTCGGCCCTGCTGCGCGCCGTCGAGCGCCTCTCCGGCCAGCAGGTCTGACCCGGCTCCCCGTCCCGACGGGGCCCAGATTTCCGGACGGCGGTGGCGCTGACACCTGTCCTGTCGCGCCCAGGCGTCGCCGCCGTCCGGGACACCACACTTCTTTTTCAACAAACTGTTGACGATGTTCGAGGGGCGTACCTACGCTCCAGAGCACTCCCACACTCGGCAGTGCAGCTCAGGAAGGTCCACCATGTCGAAGCGCGTGCTTACGACCGAGTCCGGCGCCCCGGTCGCCGACAACCAGAACTCCGCCACCGCCGGCGTCGGTGGCCCCATCCTCCTGCAGGACCAGCACCTGCTGGAGAAGCTCGCGCGCTTCAACCGTGAGCGCATCCCGGAGCGCGTGGTGCACGCCCGCGGCTCCGGTGCGTACGGCTACTTCGAGGTGACCGACGACGTCACGGCCTACACGAAGGCCGCGTTCCTCTCCGAGGTCGGCAAGAAGACCGAGACCTTCCTGCGCTTCTCCACCGTGGCCGACTCGCTCGGTGGCGCGGACGCGGTCCGCGACCCGCGCGGCTTCGCGCTGAAGTTCTACACCGAAGAGGGCAACTACGACCTCGTCGGCAACAACACCCCGGTGTTCTTCATCAAGGACCCGATCAAGTTCCCCGACTTCATCCACTCCCAGAAGCGTGACCCGTTCACGGGCAAGCAGGAGCCGGACAACGTCTGGGACTTCTGGGCGCACGCCCCCGAGGCGACCCACCAGGTGACCTGGCTCATGGGCGACCGGGGCATCCCGGCCTCGTACCGGCACATGAACGGCTACGGCTCGCACACCTACCAGTGGACCAACGAGGCGGGCGAGGCCTTCTTCGTCAAGTACCACTTCAAGACGAACCAGGGCATCCGCTCCCTCTCCGCCGAGCAGGCCGCCGAGCTCGTCGGCAAGGACGCCAACTCGCACCAGACCGACCTGCTGCAGTCCATCGAGCGCGGTGTGAACCCGTCCTGGACCCTCTACGTGCAGGTCATGCCGGCCGCCGAGGCCGTGGACTACCGCTTCAACCCGTTCGACCTCACCAAGGTGTGGCCGCACGGCGACTACCCGCTGCAGCGCGTGGGCCGTCTGGTCCTCGACCGCAACCCGGAAAACGTCTTCGCCGAGGTCGAGCAGGCCGCGTTCTCCCCGAACAACTTCGTCCCGGGCATCGGCCCCTCGCCGGACAAGATGCTCCAGGGCCGTCTCTTCGCCTACGCGGACGCCCACCGGTACCGCCTCGGCGTGAACCACACCCAGCTGCCGGTCAACGCCCCCAAGGCGACCACGGCCGACAACTACGGCCGTGACGGCCTCATGGCCACCCGCAACGGCTCGCGCCACGACAAGAACTACGAGCCCAACTCGTACTCCGGTCCGCGTCAGACCGACGCCCCGCTGGCCGCGCCGCTCGCCGTCCACGGCTGGACCGGCGCCCACGCGGCTCCGGAGCACGCCAAGGACGACGACTTCTTCCAGGCCGGTGAGCTCTACCGCCTGATGTCCGAGGACGAGAAGGCCCGCCTGATCGCCAACATCGCCGGTGGCCTCTCCCAGGTCTCCCGCGAGGACATCATCGAGAAGAACATCGCCCACTTCGCCGCCGCCGACGCCGAGTACGGCCGGCGCGTCGAGGAGGCCGTCCGCGCCCTGCGCGAGGACTGATCCTCCGAACACCCAGACTGCGTACGGCACCTGACGGGAGGTCAGTGATCGTACGCAGTCCGGATCACCGGCCCGGATGAGGGGTGGTCGGCGATCCGGACAGCGTGAGGACCGCGGTGGCACCGAGCCAGTGCGGTGGTAAGGACCTCCGGCCCCCCTTCTTGACCTGAAGGAAGGGGACCGGCCGGAGCGTCCGTCGGTACCACCGCGGTCCCAACGCCCCCCTTCTCGCACGGAAGGGGGCACAAACTCCGCCCGGCGGCGCGAACGTCCTGTCGCGCCAGCCTCGCACCGTCGGGCGGTCACCACGTCGCGTCGTGCGGTTTACGGTCCCGCACGGCGCGTCCGAAGACCAGGGTCTGACTTTCGCACAGAATGTCAGGCCCTGGTCCTTTTTGCTTCTGTTCGGACTTCCGCACTCGCCGTGTTCGTCCCCCTCACTCCTCCGTCCCCTCGCGCGGCGGCGGCGAGCGCGAGGGTGACGGTCAGCGAGGCCACCGCGAGCAGGGCCATGGCCGTCCGGGGCGAGGTGAGCTGGGCGAGACCGCCGGCGAGGGCCGCGCTGAGGCCCTGGAGGGCGAGCATGCCCGAGGCGTGGAGCCCGAGCGCGTGGCCGCTGAGCTCGTCGGGGACCTGGGCGGTCAGCCGCTCCTGGTAGATCAGGCTCGCGCTGTAGCCGACCGCGGACACCGTGATCGCCACCAGCGCGAGCGTCAGGCCGGGATCCAGGACGAAGACCAGGTACGGGGCCGCGAGCAGGGCCTGCAGGGGCGCGGCGAGCCGGCCCCGCCACCGGGCCGGTACGAACCGCCCGATCGCGATGTCCCCCGCCAGCATCCCGAGCGCGGCGCACGCGAAGAGCACGCCGGCCCGCTCGGGGGCGTAGGGGACGAAGAGCGACTCGCAGCCGACGATCAGACCGTTGGGCACCCACAGCGCGAGATAGACCAGCCGTCGCGGGCGGGAGGACCACAGCCGGGCGTTGGTCCGCCAGGTCTCGGCGGCCGAGGCCCGGCCCGCGGTGCGCGGGGCCCGCCGGGAGAGACCGCCGCGGGCGAGCAGAGCGGCGGCCAGGTGGAGCGCGGCGCCGATCAGCAGGGTGCCCCGCGGGGAGAGCAGCGCGAGCAGCAGCCCGCCGGTGGCGAAGCCGGCGATCTGGCAGACACCGACGGCCATGTTGAACACCGAGCGGCCGATCAGATAGCGCTCGCGCGGCAGGATCTCGGTGAGCAGCCCGTAGCGCACTCCGCCACCGACGGAGCCGACGAGACCCTGGACGAAGAGGATCGCGAAGACGGCGCCGACCGGCAGGCCGGGAACGGCCTGGGCCGCGGTGCCGGCCGTGAAGACGAGGGCCACGGCGGCGAGCGCGGCGCGGGGCGCCAGCCGGTCCGCCGCCGAGAGCAGGGTGGTGGCCCCGACGAGCTGGGCCAGGGCCGGGCCGAACATCGCGAGCGCGGAGAGCAGCGGGGAGTGCGTCGCGCGGAACACCAGGGTGGCGAGTCCGAGACCGGAGACGGTCTGTGCGGCGACCTGGGCCGCGCCGACGAGGAAGAGCGGGGTGAACTCGGGGGTGCGGAAGAGATCGCGGTAGCGGGGCATGCCGGAAGTCTCGGAGCGGGCGGGGCGGCGTCGGTATTGTTTCGCGGCAGGGCGAAAGGACGGGGGCGGGGCGCGGTGGGATGGTGGCAGATCGGTACGGACTCCCTGGCCGGGAGCCGCTTCGCCCTCTCGCCGCTCGCCGAGACGATCGCGGCGCTCAAGACCCTGCACGCGGCGGCCGGCGCCCACCGGGGCGAGCGCGCCTGGCTGGCCGCGCACCTGCCCGCGTACCGGGAGCGGCTGGCTGCCGAGCCGCTCGACGCGCTGCTCGTCCGGGCGGCCATCGGGCCCACGTGGAACGCCGACTTCCTGACGCCGACCCCCCTGGGCGAGGGCGAGCCGTCCTTCGAGGAGGAGGTCATGGCGGTCCGCGACGCCGAACCGGGCGACGCCGTATCGCAGTTGGAGGTGGCGGTGGGCGGTCCCGTACCGGAGCCGCTGCGCCCTCGGCGCGATCTGCCGTGCCGGATGGCGGGCGTCCTGGAGTGGGTGTGGCGGGAGACCGTGCTGCCCGACTGGCCGCGGCGGCGCCGGGTCATGGAGGCCGATGTGGCGGCGCGCACCGCACGGCTCGCCCGCGACGGCTGGGCGACGGCGCTCGACGAACTGTGTCCGGGCCGGACCCGCTGGCTCGGGGAGGGCCGGCTGCAGATCAACACCCGGGACTACCCGCCGCGTTCGGTGGACGGCGGACGGCTGCTGTTCGTGCCGGTGACGCCGGCGAAGGGCTGGGTGTCGTGGGAGGGCTCGGCTCGGTTCGCGATCGTGTACCCGTGCGATGGCGCCCTGGCGGACGTCACCGGCCCGGTGGTCCCCGAGGCGCTGGGCACCCTGCTCGGAACGGCCCGCGCGGGTGTCCTCGTACGCCTCGGATCCCCCAAGTCCACGAGCCAGTTGGTGGCGCTGACGGGTCAGGGGCTCGGCTCGGTGGGACGGCACCTGAAGGTGCTCCTGGACGCCGGACTCGTACGGCGGAGGCGCGCCGGGCGGTCGGTGCTGTACGACTGGACGGACGCGGGCGCGGTGCTGGTCCGCGCGCAGGCCTGACGGGCGGAGCGGGTACGCGAACGGCCCCTCGGGCGCAGGTCTGGCGGGCCCGGAGCAGAGACGCGGACGGCCCCCGCAGGCGCAGGCCTGACGGACGGAGCGGGTACGCGAACGGCCCCCATGGCGCGCACGCCCGACGGGCGGAGCAGGTACGCGAACGGCCCCCTCCCCGGTGCTCGACGGGGCGGAGGCCGCTGCGTGTCAGCCGGTCAGGAGGTCCTGACCGGGGTGGATCAGACCTGGAGGGCCTTGATCGCGGTGGGCGCGTGGCCCGGCTCGGTGGCCAGGTCCTCGAACTCGGTGACGTCGCTCATGTCGACCGTCTTGCTCATCGCGATGTTGGTGATGCGCTCCAGGATCGCCTCGACGACGACCGGGACCCGGAACTCGACGGCCATCTTCTTGGCCTGCTCCAGGGCCTCGCCGAGCTTGTTCGGGTCCTCGACCCGGATCGCCTTGACGCCGAGACCCTCGGCGACCTTGACGTGGTCGACGCCGTAGACGCCGATCTCCGGGGTGTTGATGTTCTCGAACTCGAGGTTGACCTCGAAGTTGATGCCGAGACCGCCCTGCGCCTGCCGGATCAGACCCAGGTAGGCGTTGTTCACGAGGACGTGGACGTAGGGGACCTTGTGCTGGGCGGCGACCGCCAGCTCCTCGATCATGAACTGGAAGTCGTAGTCGCCGGAGAGGGCGACGACCGGGGTCTCCGGGTCCGCGGTGGCGGCGCCGATGGCGGCCGGGATCGTCCAGCCGAGCGGGCCGGCCTGGCCGCAGTTGATCCAGTGGCGCGGCTTGTAGACGTGCAGGAACTGCGCGGCCGCGATCTGGGAGAGACCGATGGTGGTGACGTAGCGGGTCTCCGGGCCGAAGGCCTTGTTCATCTCCTCGTAGACGCGCTGCGGCTTCATGGGGATGTTGTCGAAGTGCGTACGGCGCTGCAGGGTGGCCTTGCGCTCCTGCGCGGAGGCGGCCCAGGCGGAGAAGTCCGGCAGCTTGCCCGCGGCCTTGAGCTCCTTGGCGATCTCGACGAAGAGCTCCAGGGCGACCTTGGCGTCGGAGGCGATGCCGTAGTCCGGGGCGAAGATCTTGCCGAGCTGGGTGGGCTCGATGTCGACGTGGACGAACTTCCGGCCCTTCGTGTACGCCTCCAGGTTGTAGCCCGTGTGGCGGTTGGCCCAGCGGTTGCCGATGCCGAGGACGAGGTCCGACTCCAGGAAGGTCGCGTTGCCGTAGCGGTGCGCGGTCTGGACACCGACCATGCCGGCGGCCAGCTCGTGGTCGTCCGGGATGGTGCCCCAGCCCATGAGGGTGGAGATGACCGGGATGTTCGTCAGTTCGGCGAACTCGACGAGCAGGTCGGAGGCGTCGGCGTTGATGATGCCGCCACCGGCGACGATCAGCGGGCGCTCGGACTCCAGGAGGAAGTTCAGCGCCTTCTCGGCCTGGGCGCGGGTCGCGGACGGCTTGTAGACCGGCAGCGGCTCGTAGGTCTCCGGGTCGAACTCGATCTCGGTCAGCTGGACGTCGATCGGCAGGTCGATGAGGACCGGGCCGGGACGACCGGAGCGCATCAGGTGGAAGGCCTGCTGGAAGACGCCCGGGACCTGCGCGGCCTCCAGGACGGTCGTCGCGGCCTTGGTGACCGGCTTGGCGATCGTGGCGATGTCGACGGCCTGGAAGTCCTCCTTGTGGAGCTTCGAGACCGGGGCCTGACCCGTGATGCACAGGATCGGGATCGAGTCGGCGATCGCCGAGTACAGGCCGGTGATCATGTCGGTGCCGGCCGGGCCGGACGTACCGATGCAGACGCCGATGTTGCCGGCCTTGGCGCGGGTGTAGCCCTCGGCCATGTGGGAGGCGCCTTCGACGTGGCGGGCCAGCGTGTGGCCGATCCCGCCGACGTTCTTGAGCTCGCGGTAGAAGGGGTTGATCGCCGCACCGGGCACGCCGAACGCGTTGGTGACGCCTTCGCGCTTGAGGATCTCAACGGCCGCTGCGGCGGCGGTCATACGAGGCATGGGAGTGCTCCTCTTCGGGGCCTTGTCGGCGCAGTTTCCATAATGCGGAAGTACTGTTCTGCTATACGGAAGCAATGTAGGTCGGGGGGCGGAGAGGCGTCAAGAGAGTCCCGACGGGTGGGCGGCACCGGGGCGCGCGGGGCTGCGGGCCCGCGCGT
Organism: Streptomyces sp. NPDC101191; assembly: GCF_044767915.1. NCBI lineage: Bacteria > Bacillati > Actinomycetota > Actinomycetes > Kitasatosporales > Streptomycetaceae > Streptomyces > Streptomyces sp. NPDC101191. Next base: position 95,102 of record NZ_JBIWOU010000011.1, on the reverse strand, counting down.
ACGGGATGGCCGAAGTCGTCCCCTCGAACGGCCTGATTGGTGGACGATGGGGACGCACGACGCAGAGGGGGTTCGGTGTGGGTGAGTCGGTACAGGTGCGCTGCCCGGAGTGCCTCCGCACACTGCGCTACGCGGCGCCCGCGTTTCCCTGCTCCTGCGGCCGCCCGATCGCGCCCCCGGTGATCGCGGGTGCCGTCGCCGCCCCCATCACGCACCGCAACTGGTCCGACGAATGGGTCACCGTCCACTGCCCCGCCTGCACCCGCGCCTCGGACTGGCCCCACCCGGAGGTCGGCTGCCCCTGCGGCGCGGTGCTGCGGGTGCCGGTGGAGGGGCCCGGCGGGCCAGAGGCGCCGGAAGGGCCGAAAGGTCCGGAGACGGCTCCGGGGGCTGCTCCGGATGCCGGCGCAGGAGGGGCGGGGGCCGCGTCCCCGCCCTGGGCCACGGGACCGGGCGGGCGCTGGGACGCGGGGGCCGTGCGGGACGGCGCCGCGGACGGGCGCGCGGCGGGTAGGGACCGGGACACCGGGGCCGCCGACGGGTCCGCGGCCGGTACGGGCGGGGGCGCGGGCGCTGCGGACGGGTCCGAGACGGGTACGGGCCGGGGCGCGGGCGCTGCGAACGGGTCTGAGACGGGCACGGGTACGGGCACGGGCCGAGACGCCGGGACCTCCGCTGCCGCCGCCGGAACCGGCACCGGAACCGACGTCGCAGGCCGTGGCGACGGCTTCGGGTCCGGGCTCGGCCACGGGCCGGACGGCGACCTCGACCCGTACCTCGCACCTGAATCCCGCCCCGACCCGCGGCACGGCCCCGGCCCCGACGCACGCCCCGACCTGGAGGCGGTCGCCCCGGACGCGTACCCCGCCTCCTTCGCCCGCCGGCACCCCTCTCCGCTGCCGCCGCCCGCACCCGCGCCGGCCCGCCCGGCCCCCGGCCCGGCGGCCCCGCGCTCCGCGTTCCGGCCGGTGACGATCCGGACGGCGCGGGACGCGGTGGCGGCGTCCGCCGGGTACCTGCGGTGGCTGGGGTTCAAGGACGTCGTGCAGCCCGAGGAACGGTCGGCGTCGGCCGTGGACCTCCGGGGGCCCGGACTGGTGGCGCAGGTGGATCCGAGCACGCGGCCGACCGGACTGCGGGCCGTGGAGTGCCTGTGGCTGAACGGTCTCAGCAACTCGGCGGTGAGCGTCTACTTCTCGCTGGCGGGCTACACCCCTGAGGCGCACGAGCGCGCCGAGGGCCTCGGCATCCCGCTCTTCGTGCTGGACCTCACGGGCACGCCGCAGCCCGTCAACGCCCCGGCCGGCGAGCTGCTCAGCACCGGAGCGCCGTAAGTATTTCGGCCATTCACACGTGACGATCGCCTCTCCCCCGGGCACAACACCCTCGGGGGGTGAACACCATGACGATGGGGATGTGGTGGTTCCTGGGGGCGGCGTTCGGTCAACTCGCGCTGGCGGGGCTGTTGTTGCGTACCCGCAGCCAGGAGCGGCCGGAACTGCCCCCGCAGGCGCTCGCGCTGCTGCGCGGGGGCCCTCGGGCGGCGGTGACGGTGGCCCTGGTCGCGCTGCACCAGCGCGGGGCGGTGGCGGCGGGGCGCAGGGGGACGATTCGCGCCAACGGCGGGGCGGGGCGCACGCGCGATCCGCTGCAGCTGGGCGTGCACCGGTCGCTGCAACGGGCGCTGGCGCTCAAGGTCTTGGCCACGCGCCCGAAGGCGCGGCAGGCGCTGGACGCGCTGCGCGGGGAACTGGGCAGGACGGGGCTGCTCCGCCCGCCCGGCAGGCTGAAGGCGGCCCGGCTCCTTCTGGGCCTGGTCCCGGTGACGGTCGCCGTCGGCCTGCTGGCGACCGGCCTCTCGGGGCCCGCGCTCGCGCTCGGTACGGTGCCGGTGCTGGCCGCGGCGGCGATGCTGTGCGTCCCGCCCACGACGCGCGGGGCCCGGCGGCTCCTCGCGAACCTGCGCGCCCGGCATCCGCTGCCGACGCACCGGCGCGAGGTGACGGACGGCCGTGACGTGCTGCTGTACGTGGCCCTGTACGGCGACCCGGCGCTCACCATGTTCCTGCCGCACTTCTCCCGTGACGGCGGCCTCCTGGGCCGCCGCGCCAACCGCGAGGACGGCTACGCCACGGGGCGCGGCTGGAACCCGGACAACGGCCCTGCCTGCACGGGCGGCATGCCCGACTGACACGACCGCGGCCCGGCGACGAAGGGCGGACCACGGTCGGCAGGCAGGCGTCGGCGGGCTCGGGACGACAGCTCAAGGTCGACGGACCAGAGTCGACGGGCCGGGCCGACGTACCAAGGTCCACGGCCAGAGTCGACGGGCCGGGTCGACGGGCCAGGTCCGGCCATGGCACGGCCGGGCAGGGCGCGGCGGCGCGGGGCAGGGCGGGACTCGACCGGCACACCGACAGGGCAGCCCGAGCCGGGAGGAGCCGAGGCCGGCGGGCCGTCCCGGGCCGTCCCCGGCCGGTCCGGGGTGTGCGGATGCGCGTCGCCGGGGCCCCGCGGGGCGGCGTAAGGCGAGCGCGGCACCTCCGCGTCGAGCGGCCCTCGTACCCCCGGTCCGGCCCCGCCCCGGCCCACGCCGCGCCATACTGGCGTATGCGCATCCGAGTGGCCACAGCGGCCGAACTCCCCATGCTCCAGGACATCGAACGCGCCGCGGGCGAGGCCTTCCGCCCCCTGGGCATGGGAGAGATCGCCGACGACGAACCCCTGTCCCTGGACGTCCTGGAGGGCTACCGCAGCGCCGGGCGGGCCTGGGTGGCGGTGGACGAGGGCGGACGCCCCGTCGCGTATCTCCTCATGGACGCCGTCGACGGCGCCGCCCACATCGAGCAGGTCTCCGTGCACCCGGCCGCCGCCCGCCAGGGCGTCGGGCGGGCCCTCATCGAGCACCTGGCGGGTGCCGCCCGCGAGCAGGGCCTGGCGGCACTGACCCTGACGACCTTCGCCGAGGTGCCGTGGAACGCCCCGTACTACACGCGGCTCGGCTTCCGCCGCCTCGACGACGACGACCCCGCGCTCACCGAGGGCCTGCGAGCGATCAGCCGGGCCGAAGCGGCCCACGGGCTGGCCGCCTGGCCCCGCGTCTGCATGCGCCGCGAGGTGTCGGCCCTGGTCTGACGGCCGCGGGACGCCGGGCGGGGAGCGGAGACCGCCCGAGCCAGAGGGGCGACCGCCCCCGCCCACGTCCACGCCCGCCCGGCGCCCCCGGCCCACGTCCTACGCACGCCCGGCCCGGCGCCCCCGGCCCACGTCCTGCGCACGGGCGGCGGCCCGGGCGGCCCGGCGCCCGGCCCCGCGCCCATGCCCGCACGGCGTCCCTGCCCAGTCCCCGGGCCTGCCGGCCCGCCGGCCCCCGGCCCACCGGCCCGCCGCCCTAGCGACCTGCCCATCCCCCCAGGCCCGCAGGCCCATCGGCCCATCGGCCCATCGGCCCACCGGCCCTAGCTCCCCGCGCCCTCCGGCTCCCCCTCCGCGCCGAACCGCTCCCGGAGCTCCACCTTGCGCACCTTGCCACTGACCGTCATCGGGAACTCCGCCAGGACCTCCACCCGTCTCGGGATCTTGTAGTGGGCCAGGCGGTCGCGGCAGAACGCCGTGACGTCGTCCAGGGTCGGAGGGTCCGCCGGGTCGCGCGGGACGACGCAGGCGAGGATTTCCTCGCCGTAGCGCTCGTCCGGGACCCCGACGACCTGCACGTCCGCGATCTTGGGATGGGCGTACAGGAACTCCTCGATCTCGCGCGGGTACACGTTCTCGCCGCCGCGGATGATCATGTCCTTGATGCGGCCGACGATCTGCACGTAGCCGTCCTCCCGCATCACCGCGAGGTCCCCGGTGTGCATCCAGCGCCCCGCGTCGATCGCCTCGGCGGTCTTCCCGGGCTCGTCCCAGTAGCCGAGCATCACGCTGTAGCCGCGGGTGCACAGCTCGCCGGCCGCGCCGCGTTCGACCGTCAGGCCGGTCGCCGGGTCGACGATCTTGACCTCGATGTGCGGCAGGACCCGGCCGACGGTGCCGGTGCGCCGTTCCAGGTCGTCGTCGCGCCGGGTCTGCGTGGAGACCGGCGAGGTCTCGGTCATGCCGTAACAGATGGACACCTCGGCCATGTTCATCTCGGCGACCACCAGCTTCATGACCTCCACCGGGCACGGCGAGCCGGCCATGATGCCGGTGCGGAGCGTGGAGAGGTCGTAGGAGGCGAAGTCCGGGAGGTTCAGCTCGGCGATGAACATCGTCGGCACGCCGTACAACGACGTGCACCGCTCCTCCTGAACCGCCCGCAGGGTGGCGGCCGGGTCGAAGGACGGCGCCGGGATCACCATGCAGGCACCGTGCGAGGTGGCGGCGAGGTTGCCCATCACCATGCCGAAGCAGTGGTAGAAGGGCACCGGGATGCAGATCCGGTCCTGCTCGCTGTAGGCGATCATCTCGCCGACGAAGTAACCGTTGTTGAGGATGTTGTGGTGGGAGAGAGTGGCGCCCTTCGGGAAGCCCGTCGTCCCGGACGTGTACTGGATGTTGACCGGCTCGTCGCAGGACAGCCCCTCCGGCACCACACCCTCCGGCGCCCGGCGCGTGAAGAGCTCGTCCCAGCTCGGCTCGCCGAAGTAGACCGTCTCCCGCAACCGCGGGCAGGAGCCCCGCACTTGCTCGACCATCGCCCGGTAGTCACTGGTCTTGTGCCTCAAGGTGGCGAACAGCAGAGAGATACCGGCCTGGTTGAGGACGTACTCCAACTCATGGGCGCGATAAGCCGGGTTGATGTTCACCATGATCGCGCCGATTCGGGCCGTGGCGTACTGCACGAGCACCCACTCGGCGCAGTTGACGGCCCAGATGCCGACCCGGTCGCCCTTGACGACTCCGCTGGCGAGCAGCGCGTCCGCCAACCGGGCGACGTCCGCGCCGAACCGGGCGTAGGTCCAGCGGCGTCCGGTGGGCACGTCGACGAGTGCCTCGCGCTCGGGCCAGGTGGCGACGGCCCGGTCGAGGTTGGCGCCGATGGTGTCGCCGAGAAGAGCCGTGTCCGACACCCCGTGCGCGTAGGACGACGTCTGCCGCACTGACGTCGCGCTGCTCGTGTTCGCCGTCGTCGCGGCGCTCGCGGGCGTCGTCGCGGTCGGGTCGGTCATGCGAGATCCCCCTCGGTGTACTCCGTGCCGGTTTCGCCCTCGGCCGTGAGCTTGCGCAGCTCCACGCGCCGGATCTTGCCCGAGACCGTCTTCGGCAGCTCGGCGAACTCGATCCGGCGGATCCGCTTGTACGGCGCGAGCACCTCGCGCGAGTGCGCGAAGAGCGCCTTCGCGGTGTCGGCGTCCGGCTCCCAGCCCGCCGCGAGGACGACGTACGCCTTGGGGACGGCGAGCCGCAGCGGATCGGGCGCCGGGACGACGGCGGCCTCGGCGACCGCCTCGTGCTCCAGGAGCGCGCTCTCCAGCTCGAAGGGCGAGATCTTGTAATCGCTGGCCTTGAACACGTCGTCGGCGCGCCCGATGTACGTGATGTAGCCCTCCTCGTCCCGCGCACCGATGTCGCCGGTGCGGTAGTAGCCGCCGGCCATGGCCTCGGCCGTACGCTCCGGGTCGCCGTGGTAGCCGGTCATGAGGCCGACGGGGGCGGCGGCGAGGTCGAGGCAGATCTCGCCCTCGCCGACGTCGGGCGTGCCGGTGACCGGATCGACGAGGGTGACCCGGAAGCCGGGGCTCGGCCGCCCCATCGAGCCCTCCTTGAGGCGCTGACCCGGGCTGTTGGAGACCTGGACGGCGGTCTCGGTCTGGCCGAAGCCGTCCCGGATGGTGACGCCCCAGGCGCGCCGGACGGTCTCGATGACCTCGGGGTTGAGCGGTTCGCCGGCCGCCACGACCTCGCGGGGCGGGGTGACCAGCTGACCGAGGTCGGCCTGGATCAGCATGCGCCAGACGGTGGGCGGGGCGCAGAAGCTGGTCACACCGTGCCGGTCCATCTCGGCCATGAGGCGGGCCGGGTCGAAGCGCGTGTAGTTGTGGATGAAGACGGTCGCCTCGGCGTTCCACGGGGCGAAGAGGTTGGACCAGGCGTGCTTGGCCCAGCCGGGCGAGGAGATGTTGAGGTGGACGTCGCCGGGCTCGAGGCCGATCCAGTACATCGTCGCGAGGTGCCCGACGGGGTACGAGGTGTGGGTGTGCTCGACCAGCTTGGGACGGGCGGTGGTGCCGGAGGTGAAGTAGAGCATCAGGGTGTCGTCGGCGAAGGTGACGCCGTCGGGCGTGAAGTCCGGGGACTCCGCGTACGCCTGCTCGTAGCCGAGCCAGTCGGACCCGTCACCGCCGACAGCGTCACCGCCGACAGCGATCCGCGTGTACGCGCCGGGGACGTCGGCGAACTTGGCGGTGTCCTCCGCCCGGACGAGCACGTGGCGTGCCCGGCCGCGCTCCACCCGGTCGCGCAGGTCGGCGGGGCCGAGCAGCGGGGTCGCGGGAATGACGACGGCGCGCAGCTTCATCGCGGCGAGCATGGTCTCCCAGAGCTCGACCTGGTTGCCGAGCATGACGATCATCCGGTCGCCGGCGCCGACGCCCTGCGCGCGCAGCCAGTTGGCCACCCGGTTGGAGCGGTCGGACATCTCGGCGAAGCTCAGCCGCGTCTCGCTGCCGTCCTCCTCGACGATGTGCAGGGCGGTGCGGTCGTTGCCCGCGGCGATGACGTCGAACCATTCGAGCGCCCAGTTGAACCGTTCGGGGCGGGGCCAGGCGAAACCCGCGTACGCCGTGTCGTAGTCCGACCGGTGCCGGAGCAGGAAGTCGCGGGCGGCCCGGAACCTCTCCGTCGCCTCCGTCGGCTCCGCCGCGCTCGTTGCCGTCATGTGTCCTCCTCGTTGCGGGACCCGTCCCCCACATCGTGTAATCAGTGACCCAGGTCTCACTACCCCCGTTCGGGGGGAGACCGCGCGGACGGCGGACGACGTCGGACCGGGTGGAGGCGGGTCGAAGGAGGGGCGCATCGTGCCCGAGCACGACGAATCGGCGGAGCTGCGCGCCGCTCTGCTGCGGCTGCGCCGCACCACCGGACTCCAGGTGGTGTTCGGAGGGCTGCTCCAGGAGGGCCGCGCCCTGCGGATCGCGGAGCTGAACGGGGCGGTGACGCCCGCGCTGCGCGGGCTGGCGATCTCGACCGGCTCCGGCCTGGGCGGGAAGTGCCTCGCCCTGTCCCGGCCGTGCGCGGTCACCGACTACCCGTCGGCGCGGCACATCACGCACGAGTACGACGCCCCGGTCTCGGCTGAGGGCCTGCGCTCGGTGATCGCGGTGCCGGTCGTCGTACGCCGCCGGGTGCGCGGGGTCCTGTACGGGGCGCTGCGCGACGCCCTGCCGATCGGCGAGCGGGTCTTCGACGCGGCCGCGGCGGCGGCCCGGGACGTGGAGCAGGCGCTCGCCGTACGGGACGAGGTGCGCCGGCTCGCGGCCGAGCGGGAGGAGATGCGGCAGGCGTACGGGGAGCTGCGCGAACTCGCCCCGAAGGTGACCGACCCGGAGCTGCGGGAACGGCTGCTCGCGGTGTGCGGCCGCTTCGAGTCGACCTCGGCCCCGGAGGGCCGGCCGCCCGCCGTCCTCCTCACCCCGCGCGAGACGGACGTCCTGGCGGCGGTGGCCTCGGGTGCGACGAACGCGACGGCGGCCCAGCGGCTGGGGCTGCGTCCGGAGACGGTCAAGGGCTATCTGCGCTCGGCGATGCGCAAGCTGGGCGCGCACACGCGTCTGGAGGCGGTGGTGGCGGCACGGCGGGCGGGCGCGCTGCCGTGATCACGCCCGGCCGGCCCGCCCACTCTCGGCCGGTCACTCGTCGAGCTCGCCCAGGACGATGTCGTACGGGATGCCCTGGGGGCCCAGGAGCCGCAGCGTCCGCTCCGCCTCGGCGGTGAGGGCGGCGCGCTGGGCACGGGTGGGCCGTGCGAAGGCCTCGATGGTCATGACGGTCCGCTCGCGCCCTTCGTCGAGGTGCCAGAGCCCGGCGAGGAGGCCGTCGAGCAGGAACACCCGGTGGGCCTGGTTCCCGGTCCAGGTGCGGGCGCGGTGCTCGCCGGGCACGACGCGGGTGCGGTCGGCGTGGGAGAGCAGCAGGTTGTCGAACTCGGGCAGGAAGCGGGGCGGGGCGGGGGTGTCCTCGTCGGGGCGGGGCGCGTCGGGGAGGTCGAAGAGCTCGGTGCCGCTCTCGTCACGGAAGACGAGCAGCTCGGGCCGGAGCCGCTCGAAGGCGGGCCGGAGCCGGGTGAGCCCGCACCAGGTCTGCATGTCCTGGACGGAGGCGGGCCCGAAGGCGCGCAGGTACCGGAGCACGGTCGCGTCGAGCCCGGCCGCACCGGGCCCGTCGAGCTCGCGCCCGGCGCCACGGTCCACCCCCTCTCCGCGGCCCCCGCTGCGCCCGCTGCCCGCACCCTCTCCGTTCTCCCCGACTCCCGCACGCTCCCCTGCGGCGCCGCCTCCCGTGAGCGCCTCAGCCGTCCCGGCCGCCCCGTCGACCCCTCCGAACCACTTCCGTGCGGTGGTGAGGGCGACCTGCCCGCTCCTCCCCCAGAGCCCGCGCGGGGTGACCTGCACCATGGGCACCAGGCAGCGCGCGGCGATGGTGAGCGCCTGTGGGTCGCCCTCGGGCCACTCCAGCAGCAGGTGCTCGCGGATCTCCTTGGGGGTACGGGCCCGCTCCTCGACGTACGCGACGGTGAGCGCGACGAGCCGCTCCAGGTCGACCCCGTCGAGCCCCTTGCGGAACATCCGGAGCTCCCGGTCGACGGCCCCCGACTGGACGAGCAGGCGCAGCGGAAGGCCGTCGCCCGCGGTGTGGGTGTGCACGGTGGAGCGCAGCGAGACCATCCGCCCTACCCTGCGGGACTCCATGACGGCGGACAGGTCCTCGGGACGGAAGCCGTCGAGGCGGGCGGCGAGCGCGTAGTACGGCGGCTTGGTGTTCTGTGCCTGAAGCCCCACGAGGTGCCGAACGGCCTCCTCGGCGGAGAGCGGGGCTCGGTCGAGGAGAAGCTGCCGGTCGAGGGTGGCGCGGTTGAGAGCGCGGGAGGTGAGGACCGGGGGCGGGGTCTGGAGGGCCATGAGGAAAAGCTAGCGAGAGTTGCGGACAGGATGAGTCCGCAATGAGGGAAAGAGGCGGGACGGGGGCCGGACGTGGGGACAGGCGGGGGGGCGAGACGGAAGCCCAGGGGGCGGGAGCGAGGGCGGGCGACCCGCGGCCGGACGACGGCGCACCGCAGCCCCCAGGCCCGATTCATCCCCTATATCCTGCATCAGGCACGCCGCGTTCCGGAGGGACGCACCGGAGAGCCCCGCCGGAGCACCACCCGCCCCGGGAGGGCTCCTCTGGGTGCCGCCGACGATGCGACAACGAAAGGGCCCGAAGAGAAGGCCGCCCAAAAGAGGACGCCCACACCGGAACACCCGAAGACCGGAACGCCCGAAGACCGAACGCCCGAGAAGGGTGCCCCAGGAAAGCGCAGCGCCCACGCAAGACGCCGAGGAGCCCGCCCGATGTCCGACCGCCACCCGCGCGCCGCCTGGCGCCGCGTACCGGAGCCACCGGCAGCCGCCTCCCCCACCCGGCCGGCCGGGGACGGGCCGAGCGTGGTCCAGGCGACCCTGTACCGCGAGGGCCGCCGCGTCTCCTCCCCCGACACCCTGGCGGAAACCTTCCGCCAGCTGCGCCGGCACCCGGACGGCATGGCCTGGATCGGCCTGCAACGCCCGACCGAGGAGGAACTCCACTCCCTGGCGGCCGAGTTCGACCTGCACGAGCTGGCCGTCGAGGACGCGATGGAGGCACACCAGCGCCCGAAGCTCGAACGCTACGGCGACACCCTCTTCGTCGTCCTGCGCGCAGCGCGCTACCTGGACGCCCAGGAGGAGGTGGACTTCGGCGAGTTGCACGTCTTCGTGGGCCCGGACTTCGTGATCACGGTCCGGCACGGCGCGGCGCCGGACCTGTCGGCGGTACGCCGCCGCATGGAGGAGGACCCCGACCTGCTCGCCCTCGGCCCGGAGGCGGTGCTGTACGCGATCCTGGACGCGGTGGTCGACGGTTACGCGCCGGTGGTGGCGGGCGTGCAGAACGACATCGACGAGATCGAGACCGAGGTCTTCGGCGGAGACCCCGCGGTGTCGCGCCGCATCTACGAACTCTCCCGCGAAATGGTCGAGTTCCAGCGCGCGACCCGCCCCCTGGTCGGCATGCTCCACGGCCTGATGGCGGGCTTCGCCAAGTACGGCACGGACGAGGAGCTCCAGCGCTACCTCCGCGACGTGGCGGACCACGTCACCCACACCAGCGAACGCGTCGACGGCTTCCGCCAGGCCCTGACCGAGATCCTGACGGTGAACGCGACCCTGGTCACCCAGCAACAGAACGCGGAAATGCGCGCGTTGGCGGAAGCGGGCTTCGAACAGAACGAGGAGATCAAGAAGATCTCCTCCTGGGCCGCCATCCTCTTCGCCCCGACCCTGGTCGGCACGATCTACGGCATGAACTTCGACCACATGCCCGAGCTGCACTGGGCGGGCGGGTATCCGTTCGCGGTGGTTCTGATGGCGGCGGTGTGCACGAGCCTGTACGTGGTCTTCAAGCGGAAGGACTGGCTGTAGCGGGGGCGGGTGGGGTCATGGGGTGCGGCACGGCCGCGAACGGCAGTGTCCCTGAACGCCCGTCCGGCGTCACCGGGCGCCGACGTCAGGTGGCCGGGTCGAGGAGGTGGGGGCCGTTGTTGCGGACGTTGTTGACGGCCGGGGAGACGGGGCGGGCATCCAGGCGGCCGCCGGCCGGCCGGGTGAGCAGGGCGCGGAGATCGTCGGTGTTCTGGTGGTGGGGGTCCAGCCAGGCGTCGTAGTGGTCGGGGGGCAGGGCCAGGGGCATCCGCGGGTGGACGCGGCCGGCCTCGTCGGTGGCCTCGGTGGTGATGATCGTGCAGGTCACCAGCCACGCGGCCGGATCGTCGGCATCCGCGATGTCGGGGTTGCGCCAGTACTCGTACAGGCCCGCCATGGCCATCACCTGGTCGTCGACGGGGTGGATGAAGTACGGCTGCTTGCGGGTCCTGCCGGTCGCCTCGTCCTTGACGGGGTCCCACTCGTAGAAGCCGTCGGCGGGCAGCAGGCAGCGGCGCTTCGCGAAGGCGCGGCGGTAGGCGGGCTTCTCGTGCACCGTCTCGACCCGGGCGTTGATCATCCGCGCGCCCATCTTCGGGTCCTTGGCCCACGACGGCACCAGGCCCCACTTCAGCGCCCGCAGCTCACGACGCACCTCGTCCCCGTCGTCCCGCGCGGCGCGTTCGAGGATCGCGTAGACCCCGTCGGTCGGCGCGACGTTCCAGCTGGGCGCCAGCGTCTCCTCGGGGCGCCATTCGGTGACCTCGAAGAGCTGCGTCAGGTCCTGAGGACCGCGGGTGGAGGCGTATCGGCCGCACATACTGCCACTGTGCCACGACACCGCCCCGGCACCCGCGGCCCGGGCGAGCGGCGATGCGCGCGCGTCGCACCCGGCCTCTCGCACCCGACCGCGCCCCGACCGCCCGCTCGCGCGCACGAACTGCCCAGTCGGTCACGACCCCGCCGGCGCTGCCGCCCTCCCGCGATGCCTGAGGTTGACGAGCGACGCCCTGATCAGCGCGACGGGGTGGAGGAAGCCCAGCGGGCCGATCAGGCGGGAGGCGAACATGTACATGTGCCGCGCCATCGCGTCGTCGCGTGCCGCCGCCGAGAACATCAGCCGTTGCACGGGATTGAACGGTACGGCCGCCTTGGCGAAGTCGACCGACAGGAACTGGTGACCGCGCAGCCGGCGCCGGTGCGTGCGGGCGTACCCCGCGAGCGACGCGTCGAGGTCGCCCTGCCCGGTCACGGCCGGGGCGACGGCCTCGGCCAGCCACTGTGCCGACTGCAGGGCCCACCCGCAGCCCACGCCCCACAGGGGATCGCCGGTCAGGGCGGCGTCGCCGATCAGGGCGAGGCCCGGCGCGGTCGCCTCCCGGGTCACCAGCGGGTAGTCGACCGTGCCGATGATCTTCGAGACGCGCTCGGCGGAGTCGATGGGCGGCGCCTCGGGCAGGGCACGGACGAGGTCGAGGAAGCTGCCCTCCAGGTCCTCCCGGAAGGCCGGCAGCCGCTTCTTGCCCGGGAGCACCGCGACCACCGTCACGCCGTCGTCGTTCGGGAACGCGTACGCCATGTCGGGCTCCAGGAACCAGGCGTGACTGATCCCGTCACGCAGCGGGAGGCCGCGGAAGTGCGCGAGATAGCCGAAGCGCGCGTTCTCGTGCACCCGGGCGCGCACCCCGGCGAGCTTCGCGACGGCCGAGTCCTTGCCGTCGGCGCCGACGACCAGCCGGGCCCGTATCTCCCGCTCCCCCTCGCGCGTCGACACGCGCACGCCCACCGTCCGCTCCCCCTCGCGCACCAGCCCGGTCACCTGGTGGCCGAGGAGCAGGTCGACCCCGGGCGTCTCCGCCGCACGGGACCTGATCAGCGGGTCGAGGGTGCTGCGCCGGACGTTGTACGCGTACGGCAGCTCGGGCCCGCCCGGCGCGGACCGCGGCTCGATCCATCCCCAACGGGTCCACCAGCGCGCCTTGTTGGGGACGGCGCCCGCCTTCTCCAGAGCGGGCACGAGCCCGAGCTCGTCGAGGACCGGGTAGGCGCAGGCCTGGAGGGAGTGGGAGCACAGCACCTTGTAGGCCTCGGGGTCCGAGCGTCGCTCCAGCAGGGCGACGCGGGCCCCCCGGCGCGCGAGCAGGATCGCCGCGGCGCTGCCGGCCAGGGCGCCGCCGCTGATGACGACGTCGTACTCGGCTCCCGCGTTCTCGGGCTTGGTCATGCGCTGATCCCCCTGTTGATGTGGTGCGGTTCGTGGGACTCGTGCAGTGTGCAGTGCCCCACTGCTGTCAGGGGCATGACTTCCGGTCAAGAGTCGGGAATCACGTCCGGACGCCGTCTCCACGGGTCCGGGGCCGGTCGGCGTCCCTAGACTGCTCGCACAGCGTTTCCGGGGGAAAGGAAGACACGTGAACTGGATCTGGGTGATCCTCATCCTGTTCTGGACGGGCGGCTTCGCCTGGGCGGCCGACAACATACGCACCGCGCTGCGGCATCGCCACGAACGCAAGATGGAGGTCCTGGAGGCGGCCAAGCAGGAGCGCCTCGCGGTCGAGGCGGCGAACAGGACGCCGGAGCCGGTCTGCGGCTGCACCCACCACCTGGCCAAGCACGACAGGAAGGGCCGGTGCCACGAGCGCGTCGAGGTGCCGGTCGCGTGGGACGAGAACAAGAAGCCGCTGCGGTACGAGGCGGGCGAGTGCAACTGCCAGCAGTACGTGGGCCCTCAGCCGCTGTCCCAGGTCTACGCGGAGGAACTCACCGACCTGGCCTGAGCCCCCGCCGGAACGCGTACCGATCCTGCCTCCGGTCCGGTCCGGCATCCGGCCTCGGCCCGGCATCCGGCCTCGGTCCGGCCTCGCATCCGTCCTCGGCCCGGCGTCCGGCCTCGGCCCGGCCGGGCTCCGGTCCGGCATCCGGCCTGGATATGCCCGCTCCACGGCTGGTCCGGTGAGTCCGGCGGGTACAGCGAGTACGACTCGTGTCCGGATTCGTCGGAGCGCCTGGAGGTGCTCAAGGACTATCCGACGTCGCCGGGCTGCACCTCGCCGTTCGCCCCGGTCTGGATCGTTGAGATGGTGCGCCGGCGACGCGGCTGACCGTACGAGCGGAGGGGGAGTCCGGCGACCGGACTCCCCCTCCCCCAGGGTCGGCGCGACCCGCGCGCCGACCCGTGTGCCGACCGTGGCTCAGCGCAGGCGGAGCGCCTCGCTGATGGTCGTGAAGAGGTCGGTCTGGTTGGTGACACCCAGGACGCGGTACGCCTGCGGGCCCTGCGCGGCGATGCGGACCTGCGTGCCGGTGTGCTCCTGGGACTGGCCCGGGGTGTTGGTCGAGTAGTTGACCTTCAGCTTCTGGCCCTCGTCGGTGACCAGGGTGGAGGACAGGCCGGGCGGGGTGGCCTCCAGCGGGACGATCTGGCTGGTGTGGCCGTGGTCGGCGGTGGTGACGACGAGGGTGTCGGGGTGCTTGGCCGCGTAGTCGCGGGCGAGCTTCACGGCGCGGTCGAAGGCGGCCGTCTCGCCGATCTGGCCGCAGGGGTCGGCGGCGTGGTCCTGCTTGTCGATCGAGGCTCCCTCGATCTGGAGGAAGAAGCCCTGCTCGGAGTGCTTCTGCTTGGCCTCCAGGAGCTGGATCGCCTTGGCGGCGGAGTCCACGAGGCTCGGGGTGCCGGCCGGGCGGTTCGGGTTGGTGGTGACGCAGCGCTGCGGGTCGGTGCCGCCGACCGCGGCGGACTTCCCGGTCCACTCGACCGGCACGTTGCCGGGCGCGAAGAGGCCGAGCACGCGCTGACCGGGCTTCACGGTCTGCAGGCCGGCCTCGTCGGTGACGACCCGGTAGCCGAGCTTCTGTGCCTGCTCGGTGACGGTGAGGCCCTTGTAGGCGCCGTCGGTGACCTTCTGGTCGAAGCGCTTCCTGCCGCCGCCGAACAGGACGTCGACCTTGTGGTTGACCGACTGCTCGGCGATGGATCCGGGGCCGCCGGCCGCGAGGGTGTCGGTGGGGCACTTGGCCATGTCGGCCGGTCCCTGGCAGGAGCGGTCGGTGGCGTGGGAGGCGAGGACGGCCGGGGTGGCGTCGGTCAGCTCGGCGGTGGTGACGCTGCCGGTGGCGTACCCCTTCTTCTGGGCGAGTTCCAGGAGGGTGGGGACGGCCTTGTCGGTGCCGGGCGTCTTGGAGATGCGGCCGTTGACCGTCTTCACGCCGGTGGCCCAGCCGCTGCCGCTGGCCGCGGAGTCGGTGACGTAGTCGGGGGTGCCGTCCTCGTGCACCGCGTACGTGGTGTACGAGCCGGTCAGCGGGAACTTGTCCATGGCCAGGCGCCCGTTGGCACCGACCGTGTAGTCGCGGGCGAGGGTGATCTCCGAGTCGCCCATGCCGTCGCCTATGAGCAGGATGACGTTCTTGGCCTTGCCTCCCTTGATCGCCGCCTTCGCCTGATGGGCGCTGTCGGACGCACCGGCGCTCGACGTGACGGTCACGGCCGCGGCCGCGGCGGTCGCGGCGACCAGGGCGGTGGCGACGGCGAGGTGACGGCGGGTGGGCTTGGGCATGGGTTTCGCTCCTTGTTGCGACTGGCGTGCCGGTGCGACGACCGGCACGTCCAGACGATCAGGCGCGGGCGACGAGCAGGTGAACTGCGGGCCGCACAGGTGTTTCCCGAACGCGTACAGCCATGACCGGACGAGCGAGAGCACGTTTCCGGTACGACGGCCTCCGTCCACAGGCACGAGTCCGGCTTCCCTTCGAGCCGGTCGGGGACGGGCGGCCGCGAAGTCCCGTACGTACGCGCTGATCGGCCGCCCGAGCGGGCGACGCTCGGACGGTCAGGAGGGCCACCGTCGTACCGGGCGCCTTCCTGGCGCGATCTTGCGCCCGAGCGCCGTGCCCTCACGCTCTCCTGACGCGGATCGGTAGCACGGCCGTCCCGCTCGCGGTCCGCCCGGCGCCGTCACAGGGGGCCGGGCAGGACCGTGCAGAGGCTGTCGAGCAGCGCGCGGGCCGCGGGGCTCGCGGGGCCGGTGGCCCGCCAGGCCAGGGCGACGCGGGCACGGGCCCCGGGGGCGACGAGGGTCAGCGTCCGCAGGGGCCCGTCCGGGGCGGAGCCGTCCTCGCCCGCCGGGAGCACGGCGACGCCCAGTCCCCGGGCGGCGAGCTGGGCGAGCACGGCGGGCGCCGTCGCCTCGAAGGCGACGCGGGGCCGGAAACCCGCCTGGGCGCAGGCCCGTTCGAGCGCCGCGCGCACTCCGGTGCCGCGCGGTAGGCAGATCAGCGGCCGGTCGCGCAGCTCGGCCAGCGGGACGGTGGCACGGTCGGCCCGGCCGAGCAGGGGGTCCCCGGGTGCGACGGCCGCGGCCAGCGGGACGTCGAGGACGGTCCGGAAGGTCAGGCCGGGCGGAGGTACTTCATCGGTGGGGCCGAGCAGGGCGAGGTCGAGCTCTCCGGCCAGCAGCGCGCTCTGCATCCGCTCCGAGGAGTCCTCGGTGAGGGCGATCTCCAGGGCGGGGTGGGCGTCGTGGAAGTCCGCGAGGAAGGCGGCGATGTCGAAGGCGTGCCCGGTGGCCCCGGAGACGAGGCCGAGCGAGACGCGGCCGCGCAGCAGTCCCGTGTACGCGTCGACCGTCTGCCGCACCGCGTCGGCGGCGGCCAGCGCGGCGCGGGCGTACGGCAGGACCGCCCGCCCGGCCTCGGTGAGCGTCACGGACCGGTGTGAGCGGTCGAGCAGGGGCTGCCCCAACTCCCGCTCCAGTTGGCGTATCTGGGCGCTCAGGCCGGGCTGGGCCAGATGCAGACGCGCGGCCGCGCGGGTGAAGCCGCCTTCGTCGACGACGGTGACGAAGTAGCGCAGCTGACGCAGTTCCATAACCGATCATGCTAGAGGGCAGCAGAACCATCTATTGGAAATATGGATCCTCCGCCCGCACGCTGGATCCATGGGGAACACGACGGGCCGAACAAGGCATGCAGGGCAGGCAGGGCATGCAGGGCGGACACGACAGGCGGCGACGGCAGTCGACGCCGGGGCCGGGCGGGACGGCGACGAGGTGTCCGACCGGGACTCCGGCCGGGACTCCGGCCGGGAATCCGGCCGGGAATCCGGCCGCGACTCCGGGCGGCATCTCGTCCGCGACTCCGACCGGGACTCCGGCCTCAGCTCCGACCGGGACTCCAGCCGCGACTCCGACCGGGACTCCGGCCGCGACTCCAGCCGCAGCTCCGGCCGGGACTCCGACCAGGACTCCAGTCGGGAATCCGTCCGGGCGTTCATCGCGGCGGAACGCCGGGAGCTGGCGGACCTCTTCGAGGGGCTGGGGGACGACCAGTGGAACGCGCCGACCCTGTGCGCGGGTTGGCGGGTCCGCGAGGTCGTCGCCCATATGTCGACCGGCTTCCGGCTCTCCCTGCCCGCCACGCTGGGCGAACTGATCAGGGCCCGCGGGAGTCTGCACCGGATGACCGACCGGGTCGCCCGCCGGGACGCGGCCGCCCACTCCGTCGGCGAACTCTGTGCCTTCCTCCGGGACAACGCGGACCACCGCTGGACGCCACCGGTCGGCGGCCACGTGGCGGCCCTCGGTCACGACGTGGTGCACGGCCTCGACGTCACCGTCCCCCTCGGCCTCGACCGGCGCGTTCCGGCGGACCGGCTGCGCGTCCTGCTCGACGCGACCGGGCCGAGCGGCCTGAGGTTCTTTGGCGTGGACCTCCGCGGCGTGCGGCTGTGCGCCGAGGACCTGGACTGGTCGTACGGTTCCGGGGCCGAGGTGCGCGGCTCGGCGCAGGACCTGCTGCTGGTCACCTTCGGCCGCAGGCTGCCTCCCGGGCGCCTCCACGGCGGGCCGAGCAGCCGCTTCACGGGCCGGTGACCGCCGTGTCGCTCCGACTCCTGCGCGCCGTCCCGCTGTTCGCCACCGGCCTCCTCGCCGGCGCCTTCGGCTACGGCGCCGCCAATCTCGTACCGACGTTCCGCACGGTGCCGATCGCCATGCGGCTCGACTTCCACACCGCCCTCATGGCGATGAACGGCATCACCATGCAGGGCACGATGGCGGTCTCGGCGGTGAGCTGCCTCGCCCTGGCCGTCGCGGAGCGCGGCCGGGCCCGGGTCCTCGCCGGGGCGGCCGGGCTCCTGGTGGTCGCGTCGTTCCTGATCACGCGCTTCGGGAACGTCCCGATCAACGCCCGTATCAAGCAGTGGGCCGCGACGGAGCCCCCGGAGGGGTACGCCCAGGTCCTGCGCCGCTGGGAGCTGTTCAACGACGCCCGCACCCTGACCGCGGCCGTGGCCTTCGTCCTCCTCGTCCTCCTCGCCCTCCCGGCGATGTCCGTCCGGGCGCCCGTCGCCCCGCCGGAGGCCCGTCCGGCCGTGCGGTGACCTCACCCGCCGGCCGCCGCCGAAGACGCACGGAGATCAGGCGGGCGGGGCCGGGGGCTCGGGGAGTCCGGCCGCGCGGTGGAGGGCCTCGCGGCAGGCGACCACGGCGGGGTGGCCGCTGCCGCCGCGGCGCGTGACGGTGAGGACGCGGCGGATGTGCCTGCCGCGCGGCAGGCGGCGCAGGGCGACCGTCTGCGGCTGCCCGCTCCAGACGAGATCGGGCAGGAAGGCGGCGGCGTGACCCTGCTCGACGAGGCGCCGGTGCAGCAGCAGGTCGGTGGTCTCGAAGCGGACGTCGGGCTCGAATCCGGCCGTACGGCACAGGGTCACGGCCCAGTGCCGCGCGGGCGTGCCCTCGGGTTCCATCACCCACGGGTGGTCCGCCAGCGAGCGCAGGGCCGCCGACGGGCCGTCGGGGCAGGCGGCGGCGCGTGACGGCGGGAGCGCGAGGCGCAGGGGGTCGTCGAGCAGGGCCTCCTGTTCGAGTTCGGGGCGCCGCGGGCCGGGGTGGTCGGGGTACTCCTCGGCGAGAACGAGGTCGAAGTCGCGTGCCTGCAGGGCGGGCAGCGTCCGCTCGGGCTCCCGCTGGGTGACGTGGACGCGCAGCTTCGGGTGCCGCTCGCGCAGGAGGTCGAGGGCGGCGGGGACCAGGGCCAGGGCGGCCGTCTGGAACGAGGCGACGCGCAGGGTGCCGGCCAGCTCGGTCAGCGACGCGGCGATGTCGGCCTCGGCCCGCTCCAGGCGTTCGAGGACGGCCTCCGTGTGGGCGACGAGGATCTCCGCCTGTTCGGTCAGGCGCACCCGCCGTCCGACCGGCTCCAGGAGCGCGACGCCCACCTCCGTCTCCAGCTGCGCGAGTTGTTGGGAGACCGAGGAGGGCGCGTACGAAAGCGCGGCGGCGACCGCCGCCAGGGTGCCGCGGTGCTTGAGCTCCCGCAGCAGGCGCAGTCGGTGCAGGTCGTACATGGTCCGGGAGCACTCCCTCGCTGCCCGCGGCCGGCGGGCGGGGGCGTAGGGGAAACGGTCGGTTCCGCCGATGAGTATAGGTCGGAAACATGTGCTGGACCGATGACTCGACCGTGCCCGAACCTGGACGCGCACCCCCGCCCGCCGCCCCTGACGGGCCCCTGATCACTGACCGTCGGCCCGTCACCACCGACGCTGCCGGGCCGCCGTTGCCCGCCGCCGGGCGGCGACGCCGTCCGTGCCCCACAAGAGGAAGGCCCGTCGCATGCCGACCCACCTCGCGACCGCCACCGGGGTCCTGGCCCTGCTGACCGTCACGCCCGGACCGGACATGGCGGTGGTGACGCGGCGCACCGTCGCGGCCGGGGCCCGTGACGCGCTGCGCACCGCGGGCGGGATCGCGACCGGACTTCTGGTCTGGGGTGCGCTGGCGGCGGCGGGCCTCGCGGCCGTGCTGGCCGCCTCCCCCACCGCGTACAGGATCGTGGAACTGCTCGGCGCCGGCTATCTGGTCCTCCTGGGCGCGCAGGCGCTGTGGCAGGCCCACCGGACCGCACCCCTCCCCGCCGCGGGCGCCGTCGCGGAGGCCGTCGCGGACGCTGCCGCGGACACTGTTGCGGACGCCACCCCGCCCGCCCCAGCCGGTCAGTCCGCCCCCGGGACCACGCCCGCCCCGTCCGCCCCGGCGCCCCCGTCCGCCCCCGCCCGGTCTGCCGCTCCCGGCAGTGCGTGGCGGACCGGGCTCGTCGCCAATCTCCTCAACCCGAAGATCGGCGTCTTCTACACCGGGCTGCTCCCGACCCTGGCCCCGCCCGGATTGCCCGCCGCCTGGGGTATGGGCCTCCTCGTCCTCCTCCACGTCGCCCTCACCGGCGCCTGGCTGGGAAGCTACGTCCTGCTGCTGGCCAAGGCCGGGCCGGCACTCCGGCGCCCCGGGGTGCAGCGCGGGCTCGGGCGGGTGACAGGGGTCGTGCTCATCGGCTTCGGACTGGCGGTGGCGACCGCGGCAGGGTGACCGCCCCTCACCCGGGGGACCGCCCCCCGAGGGACACTCGCTGGCCCGCTCACCGTCCGGCCGTTCACTCGATGCTGGTGTCGCCGAAGGCCTCCAGGATCTTCCGCAGACCGTCGGCGGTGTCCTTCACCGTCTCGCGGTCCACGTCGGCGAGCAGGCTCGCGTAGGCGGCCAGGTGGTCGGCGAAGGCGGCGCGGGTGACCTCGTGACCGTGCTCGGTCAGGCGGATCCTCACGGTCCGGCGGTCGTCGCTGTCGCGGACCCGTTCGACCAGGCCCTTCGCCTCCATCCTGTCGATGCGGTTGGTGATCGCGCCCGACGTCACCATGGACGCCTTCAGGAAGGCGCCGGCGGTGAGGGCGTAGGGCGGCCCGGAGCGCTGCAGGGTGGTGAGGACGTCGAACTCGCCGTGCTCCACGCCGTGGGCGGCCGCCGAGGCCTTGGCGGACTTGTCGATCACGCGGGCGAGGCGCTGGATCCGCCCGAAGAGTTCCACCGGCCAGAGCTCCTCCACCACGTCGGGGCGCTCCTTGGCCCACTGCCCGATGATCGCGTCCACGACATCACTCATCGCCGCACTCCTCTCTACCTTCATCTTCTCAACGTTGAGATACTTGACATTGAAGGACCAGCCCTGTTTTTATCTCAACGTTGAGATTATCAAGGCTGAACGACGGGAGCGCGCGATGTCCCTGCTCGACCGCACCGGATTCCCCCGCACCACCCCGGGCACGGCCCGCGCCGCCGTCCCCGCGCCGCGCCGGGTTCCCGCGCTGTGGCTGGCACTGCTGGCCACCCCGCTCGCCGCCGCCGCGAACGGCCCGGTCCTGATCCTCCCCGACATGGCCTCTTCGCTCGGCGTCCCCACCGCGACGGCCACCTGGCTGGTCACGGCCTTCGCCTGGGCCATGGGCGTCGGAACGCCCCTGATGGCGGGCCTGATGCGACGCCGTGGCCTCGCCGGGGTACTGCGGCCGAGTGCCGCCCTGATCGCGGTCGGCACCGTGGTCGTCGCCGTGGCCCCCTCGCTGCCGCCGGCCATGGCCGGGCGGGCCGCGCAGGCGGTCGGCGGCGCGGGCCTGGTGACCGCGGCGATGAGCCTGGCCGGCACGGTCCGCCGGATGGGCGTGATCACGGCGGGCTTCGGAACGCTCGGCGCGGTCGGCCCCCTGCTCGGCTCGGCGATCGCGGACGTGGCCTCCTGGCGCGTGAGCCTTGGCGTCGGCGCGGTCGCGCTCCTCGCCCTCCCGGCGGTCATGCGCCGCGCCGACCTCTCCGCCCCGCCGCAGGACACCCCCTTCGACGGGCGTGGCGCCACCCTGCTGGTCCTGACGGCGACGGCCCTGGTGCTCGTCCCGCGCTACCCGCTCCCGGCGGTGGCCGCCTCCCTGGTGACCGCCGCGCTCCTCGCCCTGCACGTCAGGGCCCGCCCCACCGGTTTCGTCCCCGCCGCCCTGCTGCGCACCCGGACGTTCCTCCTGTCCACCGCGCTCGCCTGCACCCTCGCGACCTCGTACTTCACCCTGCTCTTCACCGTTCCGCAGCTCCTGCGCGACCGCACCGACTGGTCGGCCTCCACCATCGGCACCGGCCAGATGACCGCCCTGCTCGTGGGCTCGGCGCTCTCCATGCTGCTCGCCGCCGGCGCGGGCCGGCTGGGCCGCCCGCGGATCCTCACGATCCTGCTCACGGTGGGAGCACTCGCCCCGCTCACCGCCCTCCTGACCCCCTGGCCGGCCCTGCTGCTGCCGGTCGCGACGCTGGCCGTCCTCGCGACGAGCGCGGGCCAGGCCACGCTGTCGGTCTACGCCACGCGGTCCGCTCCGCCCGCCCAGCGCGCGACGGCCATCGGTCTCTTCACCCTCGGCTACCAGCTCGGCGGCGCCTTCGGACCGGCCGTCGCGGCCCTGATCACCCTGGGCGCCTGAGCGCCGACCGTCCCTTTCGTACGAGCACCCCTGACCACCCCTGACCACGCCTGGCCATCACTGACCACGCACGCTCACCGCACGACGCACCCGGCACCACCCACCCCAGACCGCTCACCACACACCGCTCACCACAGACCGCTCAACACACACCGCGAAGGATCAGGATCATGAACAAGGAAGCCTCCCCCACCGTGTCCACCACCCCGTCCGCGCCCGCCGTCGTCCTGACCCGCCACTGCGAGGCCGAGACCTGTGCCGACCCCAGCAGCGTGATGACCCTCCTGGCCGACACCGACGGCTGCACGAGCTACCGCTCCACCTTCGCGAAGGGCGCGGTGGGCGCCCCGGCCCACTTCCACACCCGGGCGACCGAGCTGTTCTTCGTGATCAGCGGAGAGCTGCAGGTGCTGGTCGGCGAAGAGGTCACCGTCCTCAAGGCGGGCGACTTCCTCGCCGTGCCGCCCCACACCCCGCACGCCTTCGCCGCGGCCCCGGGCTGCGAGGCGGACGTCCTGTTCGTCTTCACCCCCGGTATGGGAAGGTTCGACTACCTGCGCCTGCTCGGCAGCGTGATGCGCGGCGAGACGGACCCGAAGGAGATCGCCGCGTCCTCGGAGCGGTTCGACAACCACTACGTCGACAGCCCCGTGTGGCGCGCCGCTCTGGAGCGCTCCGCCTGAGGACCGGCGCTTCGCCACGCGGGACACCAGGACCGTTCGCCGAGGGCTCCCCAAGCCCGACGACGCCCGTCAACCACCCGACGAGGGGGCAAAAAGAAAGGGCGCGGAGTGTTTCCCACTCCTCGCCACTCTTAACGTATAGCGCATGGGGGGCCTTGCGGCAAGGCCCCCCTGGTGGCGCACAATCGCTGGCCGAGGCCGTCTGCTGCGGAAAACGGAGATACACCCAGTGCCTGCACCCCTGTCACCTGCCCATCTGAACACCAGTGCGTTCGACCTGCCCGACCGTCTCTCCGCCAAGGCCGACCCGAAGCTGATCGCCGCCGACGAGCAGCACTTCACCGCCGTCGCGGAGAGCCTGGAGCAGACGATCGCCGAGCTGTCCGCACAGCTCGACGCCGCGCGCCTGGCCCCGGGCGGGGCCGGCCGGGAGGCCATGGAGCGGGACGCGGAGATCCACCGGCTGACGGCGCGGCTGCGGACCCTGCGCCGCTTCGGGCTCGACCTGTGTCTGGGGCGCATCGTGGGCGCGGACGACGGCGAGCCGGTGTACATCGGCCGGCTCGGGCTCACCGACAGCACCGGGCGGCGGCTGCTGCTCGACTGGCGCTCGCCGGCCGCCGAGCCCTTCTTCGCGGCGACGCACGCCGCGCCGATGGGGCTGGCGAGCCGCCGCAGGTACCGCTGGTCCGACGGCCGGGTCGGCGACTACTGGGACGAGGTGTTCGACGCGGACGGGCTCGAGGGGCACGCCGCGCTGGACGACCAGTCCGCGTTCATCGCCAGCCTGGGCGGCAACCGCTCGTCGAAGATGCGGGACGTGCTCTCCACCATCCAGGCCGACCAGGACGCCATCATCCGGGCGGGGTCCCGCGGCGCGCTCGTCGTGGACGGCGGCCCTGGTACGGGCAAGACCGTGGTGGCCCTGCACCGCACGGCCCACCTGCTGTACTCCGACCCACGGCTCGGGCACCGGCGCGGCGGCGTGCTGTTCGTCGGTCCGCACCAGCCGTACCTGAACTACGTCGCCGACGTGCTGCCGAGCCTCGGCGAGGAGGGGGTGCGGACCTGCACCGTGCGCGACCTGGTCCCCCAGGGGGCCGGGGTGGGGCCGGAGGCCGATCCGGCGGTGGCCCGGCTGAAGGCGACCGCGGAGATGGTGCGGTCGATCGAAGCGGCGGTCCGCTTCTACGAGGAGCCGCCGACCGAGGCGCTGACCGTCTCGACCCAGTGGTCCGACGTCCGGCTGAGCGCCGACGACTGGGCCGAGGCCTTCGAGGCCGCGGAGGGGACCCCGCACAACGAGGCCCGCGAGCTGATCTGGGAGGAGCTGGTCACCTTCCTGATGGACCGCCAGGTCGAGGAGGTCCCCGAGGACCTGTTCCGGCGTGCGTTGCGGCACGACAAGGAGCTCGTCGACACCCTCGACCGCGCGTGGCCGATGCTCGAACCGACCGACCTCGTCGGCGACCTGTGGTCCGTGCCCGCGTACCTGCGGCTGTGCGCACCCTGGCTCGGGGCGGACGAGGTCCGGCGGCTGCAGCGGGCGGACGCCCAGGCGTGGACGGTGTCCGACCTGCCGCTCCTGGACGCGGCGCGGCAGCGGCTCGGCGACCCGAAGGCGTCGCTGCGCAAGCGCCGCCAGGAGGCGGCCCTCGCCGCCCAGCGGGAGCGCATGGCGCGGGTGGTCGACAACCTGATCGCGGCCGATCACGACGGCGAGGGCCTCATGACGCAGCTGCGCCGTGCGGACTTCCAGCGCAACCTGGTCGACGAGTCCGAGCTGCCCGAGGCCGAGCACGACGCGCTGGCCGGACCCTTCGCGCACATCGTCGTCGACGAGGCGCAGGAACTGACCGACGCGGAGTGGCAGATGCTGCTGCTGCGCTGCCCGTCGCGGAGCTTCACGATCGTCGGCGACCGGGCGCAAGCCAGGCACGGGTTCACCGAGTCGTGGCGGGAGCGCCTGGAGCGGGTCGGCCTGGACCGGGTCGAGATGACGTCCCTGAGCATCAACTACCGCACCCCGGAAGAGGTGATGGCGGAGGCCGAGCCGGCGATCCGGGCCGCGCTGCCGGACGCCAACGTGCCGACCTCCGTGCGGGCCTCGGGACTTCCGGTCGTGCACGGTTCCGTCGCGGACCGGGACGCGATCCTGGAGAGCTGGCTCGCGGAGAACGCCGAGGGGGTGGCCTGCGTCATCGGCGACCCCACCTTCGAGGACGGATACGCGGAGACCTTCGGCGCGGGCGCCGGAGAGACCTCGCGGGTCCGGTCGCTGACGCCGGAGCTGTCGAAGGGACTCGAGTTCGACCTCGTCGTCCTCGTCCACCCGGAGCGGTTCGGTACGGGCGTCGTCGGGGCCGTCGACCGCTACGTGGCGATGACCCGGGCGACCCGCCGGCTCGTCGTCCTCACCTAGGGAGCGGCCGTACCGGTCACCCCGGCGGCGCTTCGTGGCCCGGGGCGACCAGGCCCGACTCGTAGGCGAGGACCACGAGTTGGGCGCGATCTCGGGCGTCCAGCTTGGTCATGGCACGGTTGACATGCGTCTTCGCGGTCATGGGGCTGATCACCATGCGGCCGGCGATCTCGTCGTTCGACAGGCCGCGCGCGACGAGGGTGACGGCCTCGCGTTCGCGGTTGGTCAGCCCGGCGAGGGCCGTCCGCGTGGCGCCCGGGACGGCGGGCGGCCCGGAGACGTAGCGGTGGATGAGCCGGCGGGTGATCGACGGGGCGAGCAGGGCGTCACCGCGGGCCGCGACGCGGACGGCGTGCAGGAAGTCGTCGGGGACGACGTCCTTCACCAGGAACCCGGCGGCGCCGGCGCGCAGCGCGTGGAACACGTACTCGTCCAGGCCGTAGTTGGTGAGGATGACGACGTGCACTCCGGCGAGCGCGGGGTCCGCGGCGATGCGCCGGGTCGTCTCGATGCCGTCGACGTGCGGCATCCGGATGTCGACGAGCGCGACATCGGGCAGGTGCCGTCGCGCGAGGGCGAGCGCGTGCAGCCCGTCGGCGGCCTCGGCCACGACCTCGATGTCGTCCTCCAGGTCGAGGAGGGCGCGGAAACCGCTGCGGATCAGGGGCTGGTCGTCGACCAGGAGGACACGGATCACGGCGTCTGCTCCACGGGCAGTTCGGCATGGACGGAGAAGCCGCCGGTCGCGCGCGGGGCGGCGCGCAGGCTGCCGCCGAGCGCGGTGACACGTTCCCGCATGCCGAGCAGGCCCACGCCGGGCGTCGGTGCGCTGTGCGGAGCGGCCCGGCCGTCGTCGTCGACCCGGACCGCGACGGCGTCGGGACGACAGTCGATCCGGACGGAGGCCGTGGCGGCGTCGGCGTGGCGGGCGATGTTGGTGAGGGACTCCTGCACGATCCGGTAGACGGTGCGGTCGACCGCGGCCGGGACGTCGTGCTCTCCCCCCTCGATCGTCAGACTCGCGTCCAGGCCCATGTCCCGCGCTCTCGCCACGAGTTCGGGCACGTCGTCGAGGCCGCGCGGCGGTGCCGTGCCGTCGTCGCGCAGCGCCTCCAGGGTGGCCCGCAGCTCGCGGCTCGCCTCGCGGCCGGCCGTCTGGATCGCGAGCAGCGCCTCCGGCACCTGCTCGCCGCGGCGGCGCGCCACGTGCACGGCGACCTCCGCCTGCACCTTGATGACGGAGATCTGGTGGGTGAGGGAGTCGTGCAGTTCGCGCGCGATGTGCAGCCGCTCCTCGTCGGCGCGGCGCCGCGCGGTCTCCTCCCTGGTGCGCTCGGCCTCGTCCGCCCGTCGCTCGGCCTGCCGCAGCGCCTCTCCCGCGGCGGCGGCCGCGATCAGCCAGGCCAGTTCGAGCGCTCCCCGGGCGCGGGCGAAGGCCTCGCCCGTGTCGTACGGTCCCGAGGCCAGCGCGGCGAGCGGGAGCACGGCCAGCAGGCCGAGGCTGGCCGCCGCCGTGGCGATGCGGTGGCCCGCCCGTACGGCCGCGTACACCCCGAACAGATAGGCCACCGCAGGCACGTCGAAGCCGCAGGCCTGGTGGCCGAGGGCGCACAGCCCGGTGACCGCCAGGACCGGGACGGGGGCGCGGCGGCGGGCGGCCAGCGCGAGGCCGCCGGTCGCCAGGAGCGCGTAGCCGAGCAGCTCGCGACCCGTGACGGGGCCGTCGCCGGACGCCCGGGACACGCCCGTGATCAGGAGGGCCGCGGCCACTCCGACGGCGATCGCCCCGTCCATGACGAGGGTCCGGACCCCCGACTCACCCGTACGCATGCGCGCACCCTAACCGGGCGCCGCCGCCGGACGAGTCCCTCCCGGGGACGAGCCGCCCGCTACCGCGGGCGCGGTAGTCGGGCCGCTCCTGCCGCGGACGCGGCAGGGCGGGTGTCCACGTCCGCCGGACGCCGGAGGGCGGGTGCGGCGGGGATGCTCGAACGGCACGCGGTCGCCGCTTCCCCGGCCCGTGGCGATGCCTGTTCCGATGCCGTGACAGGGCGCGCCGCGCCCTCAGAAGAAGGAGTACACCCATGGAACTTCCGTACGCCGTCGGTGCCTACGACCTCTCGGCCGGGCGGTTGGCCGCCGTCGTCGCCGCGCTCCTCGCGCTCGCCGGTCTCGTCGCGGCCTCCATGGCACTGGCCCGGGTAGCCGGGCGGCTGCGCGGCGGGAACGCACGGACCGGAGCGCTGGCCGCCCTGGTCGCGAGTCCGGTCGGGGCGGCACTCGGCACGGTGGTCGTGGTCACCGCCGACGGAGGCCTCGGCACCGGCAACGGCCTCGGCGGAGGTGTCGTGGCCGCGCTGCTCGGGCTCGTCGGTACGGGTCTGGCCCTGCGGGCGCTGGCCCGCGTGCCGCGGCCGGACGGGGCGGCCCGGCCGGCCGGATCGGCCCGTTCCGGTCGGGCCGGGTGAGGACGGAACGGGCCGACGGCGTCCGGCGGGAAGGCCACCGGACGCCGTCGGGGTACCGCGGGGATGTCAGCCGGTGGTCCGGCGGGCCGGAAGCCGGCGCTCGAAGGCGGCGAAGGCGGCCTCCTGGCGCCACTCCGCCGTCGCCTTGGGGCTGGCGTCGAGGAGACGGCGGCAGGCCGGCCCGGGGACGGCCGTGCCGGGCCGCTCGCCGCGGCACGGGCCGCCGAGGCGGTAGCCGTCGCGGGTCGGGTTGCCCTGCCACAGGCTCGTACCCGGTAGGAAGGCGTACTCCAGGGAGGCCCGGGCCAGGTCCTTCAGGTCGCGGTAGCCGAGGCCGTAGGTCTTGCTGGCGTACTGGTACTCGTGGGTGATGTCGATCCGCGAGACGCCGGGGTCGTCGGTGGCGAGGACGACCGGGACGCCGAAGGCGCGGTAGGTCTCGAAGGGGTGGTCGGCGCCCTTGACGCCGAGGATCTGCGCGTTGCTCGTGAACGGCACCTCGACGGCGATCTCGCGAGCGCCCATCGTGGCGGCGGTCCGCCGCCAGGCGTCCTCGTGGCGCAGGTCGACCCCGTGGCCGATGCGCTCGGCGCCCGCGACGTCCACGGCCTCGGCGATGTGGAAGGCGAGGTCCTCGGGCTTGACCAGGCCGGGCCACAGCTCGCCGGCGTGCAGGGTGACGTGGGCCCGGGGGTAGACGCCGCGCAGGTACTCCAGCATGCGCATCTGGAGACGGTAGTTGGCGAGGGAGCTGTCCCAGTCCTCGGGCTGGACGAGGTTGACCGCGACGAAGCGGGGGTCGCGCTCGGCCAGGCGCATGCCCAGCGCCATCTGGGTGAAGACCCGCTCGTGGGAACTGCCGCGGGACACCTGGGAGATCCAGCGCACGGCGAGGTCGCAGCCGGGGCGGGCCTGCGGGGTGCCGCAGCGGGACTCGGTGCGGAACTCGGCGTCGCCGGCGTCGGCCTCCTTGACTGCCGCGTCGACGACCGCGTCGAGCTTGCCGCCCGAGACAAGCTTGCCGTGCAGACGCGCGAGGTCGGCGTCCCAGCCGACCTCGGCGGCGAGCTTCTTCGCCTCCTCCGAGGCCGGGGAGACCATGGTCTCCAGGTAGAACTGGTTCTGCGCGGCCACGCTGTCGGCGAACTCGGCCAGGAGCTTGCCGCGGTGGCGCCACGTCACCTCGCCGAACTTGCCGAAGGTGTCGAAGAAGTGGTCGTGTCCGTCGCCGTCCGGCGGGAAGTCCTCCATGGACCACTCGCGGACGATCGTGTCGTGGAAGGCGCTGTCGGTGCGGGCGTCGGCCGCGGGGCGGGTACCCGGACCGCAGGGCGGCACGACGGCCGTCGTCGTGGCGGTGTCGATGCAGAGCCCGTCCTCGGCGGCCAGCTCGATCAGGTACTCGGTGCTGACCGCGCCGGAGAGGTGGTTGTGCAGCTCTCCGCCCTTCGGCAGGGCGCGGAAGAAGGCGCGGAGCGCCGCCGGGTCGTCGCGGAGCGCGGCGAGGCGGGCCGAGGCCAGGACCTCGCCCGGCGTGAGGGGCGGCCGGTGCGCGGCGGCGGGCCCGGCCGGCGCGGGCGGCGCGGCGGGGGCGGCCGACGGTGCGGCGACGGCCGCGGTCGGGAGCAGGCAGAGGGCGGCCAGCACGGCGACCCCGGTCGCGGCGGGGCGCAGGCGCGCGGCCCGCTTCGTGCCCTGGGCGCGCGAAGTGCGCGCGGCGGACTCCTGGTTGGCTTGGAAAGAGATCACCTGCGCATGATCGCCACCGGAACAGACCGCGCGCGCTGTTTCGGGCCTGTTCGATGCCCACTCCACCCGCACGGGGGAATCTCCGCGCGCCGCCGCTGCGCGAAGGGGCCAGCCCTCCCTGCCCCGGCGGCCCGGGGCGGTGCCTGGACGGGGCACGGCGGGTCACGACGCTGGAGGCGGACTTCGAGAGGCCCGGGGCGGGCCCGGACGGAGCGGGCGGTTCACGACACTGCAGGCGGACTTCGAGAGGCCCGGGGGTGCGGGTGACCGAACGGGTGGTCCTCGCGGGCGCGTCGGCGAAGCAGGGCGAGTTCCTCGCCCAGGCCGCCCCGCGCGGCTCAGGGTGGAGCTGCTCTCGGCCGACGGGGACTCGTCGACCCGGCTGCTCATCCTCAAGGACCAGCCGGGCCGGCAGACCTTCGACCTGCGGGGCTCGCACGTGACGCGGGTCCGGATCACGCCGGAGACCTCGTACGGCGCGGAGCGCGGGCGCCATCTCGCGGTGGGGGAGGTCGAGTTCTTCGGCCGGCGCGACTGACCGTGCCGGCACCGCCAGGAGTCACGCGGACGCCGACGCCCACACGGTCCCGCGGGCCTCGTACTCGAGCATGGCCTCCAGGTCGGTCGCGGCCCGGGAGCCCAGCTCGCGGCGGACGAGCCAGAGGGCGAGCTCCAGGCCCGAGGTGACGCCGGCGGCCGTGACCAGGTCGCCGTCGTCGACCACTCGGGCGCCCTGCACCAGGCCGCTCTGCCCTTCCAGGTCGGGCTTCGCCTTGTGGTGCGTGGTGCAGGGGCGGCCGCGGGTGAGGCCGGCGGCGGAGAGCAGCATGACGCCGGTGCAGAGCGCGGCGACGGTGAGCCCCGGGCGGGGCGCGGCGGCGAGGGCGCGGGGCAGCGTGCCGCGGTCGATCTCGGCCCACACGCCCGGGCTGTCGCGCCGGGCGTAGCCGCCCCCGGGCACGACGAGCAGATCCGCCTCCTCGGGCGCCCAGGGGCGCACGCCCCGGACGCCCGTGCCGTAGGCGCCGGTCACCGTGCGGGCGCCGGTGGCGGACACGTACCGGACCTCGACGGGGCGGGGCGTGAAGAACCCGGCCGCGGAGAACACCTCGTACGGCGCCGCGAAGTCGAGTTCCTCCACCCCGTCGAAGAGCACGATGTGGACGCGGAGGGGTCGCGTCGGGCGCGCGGGGGGCGGCGCGTCGGCACGCGCGGCGGACGCGGCCCCGGCGAGGGCGCCGGTGGTGCCGAGGGCGGTGGAGGCACGGAGGTTCACGAGGGGCTCCTGTTCCGGGTGGGACGTGCGTGACCGAACGTCGTCACGGACAGGCAGTCGGCCGGGAGCACCGACCGGTTCCCGGCCCGGGACCGTCGCCCCCGCCTCCGGCCGTAGGTCGGCCGTAGGTCCGGTCCTCGGTCCTTCGCCCGTTCCGGCGCCGCGGCGCCGCGCCTAACGTCGCCGTCATGAGCATCGACGCGACAGGCACGGACCCCACGGGCGCCCTCGACGAGGCCCTTCAGCGGCTGCACGCCTCCGGGCCGGAGCGGCTCGGGCGGCTGACCAATCACGCTCCGATGGCCGTGGAGGCGCTCGCCTCGCACGGGCAGGCACATGCGGTGCACCGCTGGCTCGACCGGTACGCGCCGAAGCTGGAGGAGTTCCCGGCCGGGCTCGCGCAGGTCACCGGCGCGAACTGGCGGGAGGCGCTCGGCGAACCGCGACGGGCGGCCGACTGGATCGCGTACTTCGGCCGCGAGCTCGCCGAGCGCCCCTGGCGCGACGTCCTCGCGACGTGGTGGCCGCGGCTGCTGCCCGGGATGTACGGCGGGTCGACGCACCCGGTGATCCGGGTGGGGCACGCGGTGCGCACCCTGCTCGCCGGTGAGGTGACCGGGCCGCGGCTGACCGAGCTCGCGCACGGCCTCGGCTACTGGGCCGCCCGCCACCGCCCGGTCGCGGACCCGGTCCCGCTGCCCGGTGCGGACGCCGCGGCCGCCGCCCTCGACGCGGTGCCGCCCGTCGCCGACCAGGAGGGCTCCTTCCCCGACCGGCTCGCACGGGTGTCCCGGCTGCCGGTCTGGGCGGCGGGGGTCACCGACCCGGACACGGCCCGCGAGCGGCTCGCCGAGCTCGTCCGCGCGGCCACCCACCGTTACGCCACCCACGGCCACGGCGAGGAGACCATGCTGGTCCACGCCGCCACGGCGCCCAACGCCGTCCGGCGCGTCCTGCCCGCCCTCCCCCGCGTCCTGTGGGTGCCCAGCCTGCGGGCCGCCTGGACCGCCTCCGCCGCCGTCACCGCCATGTACGCGCCCGCCGAGCCGGTCGTGCCGTCGTCGCCGGGCGCCGTCACCCCCGAGGAGGTCTTCGAGCGTGCCCTCGCCCACGGCGACGAGCACGTCGTCAAGCTGACCGACACCGCCCTCGACTTCCCCGACGACCTCTCCGTGGCCGCCGCGCTCCGCGCGATCGAGCTCAGCGAGCCGCTGCGCTAGGTCCTGTCGTCAAACTCCCGGCTCGCCCGGAGGGCGGCCCCGCGGCGTCAGGTGCGTGCTCTCGGTGTGCCGGGCGCGAGGCCTCGTACTGGACGTACGCGAGGCTTGTGCCCGGTGCGGCGAGAGCGCGTACATGGCGTCGCGGGGCAGACGGGAGTTCGTCGTCAGGGCCTATGGGGTCCGGTCGATCCGGCCCGATCGCCGGGGCACCCCCTGGCGGTGTCCGGCTCGGCTCCCCCCTTCGGACGCGCATAGGCGGCCCGGATCGGGGCACTCGCCACCACGGAGGTGGGGACATGATCGCCGCGCAGTTCGATCGGGAACAGCAGGAGTCCCCGGGCGGGGGGCGCGGGCCGTGCACGTATCGGACGGCGGCGGGCACGGCGTGGGTCGTGCGGGAGTCGTCACCGGCGCCCGGGACCGTGCTGCTGTCGGCCACCGGGGAATTCGACGTCGCCACGGCGGGCTGTCTGCGCCGCGCGCTCGCCGACGCCCGGCACGAGGGGAACCGGCGGACCGTCCTCGACGTCTCCCAGGTCGGTTTCGGGGACTCCTCGTTCCTGCACGAGCTGGTGACCGCGCACTTCGCCGGCCCCGGGCTGGTCCTGGCCGGTCCGGTACCCCGACAACTGCGTCAGCTGTTCGGGATGACCGGGATGCTGCGACTCTTCACCATCGTCAAGGATCGCGCGGACCTGGGCATCGCCTGATCATGGTGCTAGCCGGTGGGGTACGGAAGGAGGGCGCCCTCATGGGAGCTGCGGAGACGGCAGAGGATTTCGTGGGACGGCTCGATGTCGACATCGTGCCCGGGCAGCGGCCGGGGACCGTGGTCCTGGCGGTGGCGGGCGAGCTGGACCACGACACGGCCGCACCGCTCAAGGAGGCCCTGGAGGCGCAGGACGACGGCGGACGGGTCGTGGTCGACTGCTCGGGGCTGCGGTTCTGCGACTCGACGGGGCTCAACGTGCTCCTGAGGGCGCGGCTGCGGATGCTGGACGGCGGTGGTCGGCTGGATCTGGCCGGGCTGCGGCCCCCGGTGGACCGGATGTTCGAGATCACCGGGGCGCGGACGGTGTTCCAGGTGTACGAGGACGCCGCCGCCGCGCTCGCGGACGGGGACGGCCCGGCGGCGGAGGGACCATGATGCGTGGCGATGCCGAGGCCGGCCGCAATTCCCCGGAGGGCCTCGCCGAGCCCCGGGCCCGGGCTCAGGAAGGGCCCCCGGTCCAGGTCAGGCGACTGGTGCTGCACCGGCCGGACGGCGCTGTGACGCGGTGTCGCGACTTCACGGTGGCGGCCCTCGCCGACTGGGGCTGGACTCCCGCGGTGACGCCGGAGGACCAGGAGCGGGCGGACGACGTGCTGCTGCTGGTCTCCGAGGTCGTCACCAACGCGTGTCTGCACGCCGACGGGCCCGAGGAACTGGTGCTGCGTCACTCCGACGGGCTCCTCCGGGTCGAGGTGTCCGACGCGAACCCCGTGCACCCGCGGGCCCGCACTCCGCGTTCCCCCGCCCTGCCCGGGGGGCACGGACTGATGGTGCTCGACCGGCTGGCAGGCGCCTGGGGCACGGCCGCGAAGGCCGACGGCGGACCGGGCAAGGTGGTGTGGCTGGAGGTCGGCCGGCCCTCGCGCCCGCCGTGGGTGCGGCCGGGCGGCGAGTGATCGGCGCCGGCTCCCGTTTACGCCCGCCCCGGACGGAAAGTCGCCCTGTATGACCACAGGAGAGCAGACACCGGTCACCGACCGCTCCCTGCGGTACGAACTGGCGGAGGGACCCGGAGTCGTGGCGCGGTGCCGCGCGCTGACGCGACAGGCGCTGCGCGCCTGGTTCGGGCCCGCGGGAGCTCCCGAGCGGGAGCCGGCGGCCGACGCCCTGCTGCTCGTCTCGGAGGTCGTCACCAACGCCCGTACGCACGGCGGCGGCCCGTACGAACTGCGGCTCGACGGCACCGACCGGGCGCTGTGGGTGCAGGTCAGCGACGCCAGCGCGGAGCGGCCTCGTCCGCGGGGCCCGCACCGCGCCGCGCGCTGCTCGGGGCACGGGCTCTACCTGCTGCAGCGGCTGGCGGCACGCTGGGGCTCGATCCCGCGGGGAGACACGGGCAAGACGGTGTGGTTCCAGGTGGTGGTGCTCCCGGAGGCTCCCCGCCACCGTCCGGCCTAGAGTGGATGGGCGGGGCGTCCGACCCCGCCCGCGAGGTCCTTCATGGCACAGCGCAGACCAGCACCCGGAGGCGGCCCGGACACGGCGGACGGCGAGGACGCGCTGCGGCGCCTGCTCGCCGGGCTCACCGCCGTCCGGGACGGCGATCTGTCCGTACGCCTCTCCGAGGGGTCCGACGGCGTCCTGGGCGAGATCGCGACCGTCTACAACGACATGGTCGACCGCCTGTCCCTGCTCACCTCCGAGGTCACCCGCGTCGCCGGCGAGGTCGGCGGGCAGGGGCTGCTCGGCGGTCGGGTGCGCGAGCCGCGGGCCCGCGGGGTGTGGCGGGAGCTCACCACCGGCGTGAACACGATGGCCGACAACCTCACCTCGCAGGTGCGGTCGATCGCGCAGGTCGCGACGGCCGTGGCCCGCGGCGACCTCACGCAGAAGATCCGGGTGGACGCGCGCGGGGAGATCCTGGAGCTGAAGGAGACCATCAACACCATGGTCGACCGGCTCTCCTCGTTCGCGGAGGAGGTGACCCGGGTGGCCCGCGAGGTCGGCACCGAGGGCAAGCTCGGCGGCCAGGCCACGGTGGGCGGGGTGTCCGGCACCTGGAAGGACCTCACCGACAACGTCAACTCGATGGCCGACAACCTGACCAACCAGGTCCGCAACATCGCCCAGGTCACCACCGCCGTCGCCCAAGGCGATCTCACCAGCCGGATCGACGTGGCGGCGCGGGGCGAGATCCTGCAGCTCAAGACCACCATCAACACGATGGTCGACCAGCTGTCGTCGTTCGCGGCCGAGGTGACCCGGGTGGCCCGCGAGGTCGGGACCGAGGGCAAGCTCGGCGGCCAGGCGGAGGTCGAGGGCGTCTCGGGCACCTGGATGCGGCTCACCGAGAACGTCAACGAGCTGGCCGGGAACCTGACCCGCCAGGTGCGGGCGATCGCCGAGGTGACGAGCGCGGTCGCGGAGGGCGACCTCACCCGCTCCATCACCGTCGACGCCCCGGGCGAGGTCGGCGACCTGCGCGACAACATCAACGCGATGGTCGAGTCGCTGCGGGCCACCACCCGGGCGAACGAGGAGCAGGACTGGCTGCAGACCAACCTGGCCCGCATCACCGCGCTGCTCCAGGGCACCCGCAGACTGCCGCAGATCGCCGAGCTGATCATGGAGGAGGTACCGCCCACGGTCTCCGCCCAGTACGGGGCGTTCTTCCTCGTCGAGGAGGACGAGGAAGGTCCCTTCCTGGTCCTGGCCGCGTCGTACGGACTGCCCGACGCCGGTGACCGGCCGCTCCGCTTCCGCCTGGGCGAGGGACTCGTGGGACAGTCGGCACGCGACCGGCGCACGCTGGTCGTCGACCCGCTGCCGGAGGGGTACGCGACCGTCTCGTCGGGAATCGGCACGGGCACCCCCGCCGCGCTGGTCGTGCTGCCGATCGTGGTCGAGGACCAGGTGCTCGGCGCCGTCGAGCTCGCCTCGCTCCGCTCCTTCGGCGCGCTCCAACGCGACTTCCTCGACCGCTTCGTCACCAGCGCCGGCGCCGTGCTCAGCTCCCTGGTGGCCAATCTGCGCACCGACGAACTGCTGGCCCAGTCCCGGAACCTCGCCGACGAACTGCGCACCCGCACACTGGAGTTGCAGGCCCGACAGCGCGAACTCCAGCTGTCCAACGCCGAACTGCAGGAGCAGGCGGCGCTGCTCGCCGAACGCAACAAGGACATCGAGTCCAAGAACCGGGTCATCGAGCAGGCCCGGCAGGAGCTGGAGGCCCGGGCCCAGCAGCTGTCCCGGACCTCGATGTACAAGTCCGAGTTCCTCGCCAACATGAGCCACGAGCTACGCACCCCGCTGAACAGCCTGCTCATCCTGGCCCGGCTGCTCTCCCAGAACTCCGAGGGCAATCTGACGGAGAAGCAGGTCGACTACGCGGAGGTCATCCACTCGGCGGGGTCCGACCTGCTGCAGCTGATCAACGACATCCTCGACCTGTCCAAGGTGGAGGCGGGCAAGATGGAGGTGCGGCGCGAGCCGTTCGCCCTCTCGCAACTCCTGGAGTACCTGGAGGCGACCTTCGGCCCGGTCGCCGACGAGCAGGGACTCGACTTCACCGTGACCGTCGCCCCGGACGTTCCGGTCCATCTGACGACCGACGAGGGGCGACTGCGCCAGGTGCTGCGCAACCTCCTGTCCAACGCGCTGAAGTTCACCGACGAGGGCGGCGTCTCGCTGACCATCGAGCACACACCGCCCGACGAGATCCCCGCCGCTCTGCGCGACCGGCGGCCGGTGCTGGCCTTCCGGGTCGCGGACACGGGGGTGGGCATCCCGGGCGACCGCCTCCGGCACATCTTCGACGCGTTCCAGCAGGGCGACGGGACGACGGCGCGCGAGTACGGCGGAACCGGCCTCGGCCTGTCCATCAGCCGGGAGGTGGCCGCCCTGCTCGGCGGCACGATCGAGGTCGAGAGCACGCCGGGCGAGGGCAGCCGCTTCACGTTCCACATCCCGGAGCAGCCGGCGGCACGTGCGCCCGGGACGGCCGGCGCGCCGGAGGACCGGACCGCTCCGGAGGGCGCCGCGACCGCCCTCGACACCCTGCGCACCGAGCCGCCGGCGGTGGCCGACAGCCCGGCCCCCGAGAAGACCGGCACCACCGTCCTCGTCGTCGACGACGACGTCCGCAACGTCTTCGCGCTCACCGAGGTGCTGGAGGCGAACGGACTGCGGGTCCTGACGGCGGACGGCGGCCGCCGGGCGGTCGAACTGCTCGCGGGGAACGCGGACGTCCGGCTGGTCCTGATGGACGTGATGATGGCGGGCATGGACGGCTACCAGGCCATCGAGGAGATCCGGCGGCTGCCGGGCCGGAGCGAACTGCCGATCGTCGTCGTCACGGCGAAGGCGATGCCGGACGACCGGGTGCACGCACTGGAGGCGGGCGCCGACGACTACCTCGCGAAACCGGTGGACGAGGCGGAGCTGATGGCCAAGATCAGGCACCAGCTGCGGGGTTGACCTCCGGCAACCGGCCCTCGCCGGGCCGCCTCACCCGTACGGCGACCAGACTCGTGTCGTCGTCCGTGTCGCCGAGCGCGGTGCCGAGGAGGCCGTCCACGAGCAGTTCCGGGCTCTCCTGGCCGGCGATCCGCTCGGCCGTCGTGACCAGCCGGGCGAGACCGGGCCCGAGGCCTTCGTGGCGCCGCTCGACCAGGCCGTCCGTGTAGAGCAACAGGGTGTCCCCGGGGCGCAGTTCGGTCCGGCGCTCCGCATACGTGTAGGACGGCACGGCCCCGAGCAGGATGTCCTGCGGCGGCTCGAGCAGCCGAGCGCGGCCGTCCCGGATCAGCAGCAGCGGCAGGTGGCCCGCGCTCGACCAGACGAGGGAGTGGTCCCCGGGGTCGTACAGCGCGCACACGGCGGTGGCGGTGGACCCACCACCGGTCCGGAGGGTGACGTCGTTGAGCCAGCCCATCAGCTCCCCGGGCGGGCGGCCGGTGAAGGCCAGGGCGCGCTGGGCGTTGCGCAGGGCGACCATGCCGGTGACGCTGTCGATGCCGTGTCCGGCGATGTCGCCGACGGCCACCAGGACCTTGCCGCCGGGCAGCGGAAGCACGTCGTACCAGTCGCCGCCCACCTGGTACTCCTCGGCGGCGGGCCGGTAGCGGGCGGCGACGCTGAGGTCACCGGGCAGCTCGCGCAGCGCCGTCACCTCGGGCACGATCGCGCGCTGGAGCTGGAGCGCGAGCTGGTGGCGCAGCTCGGCCTGGCTGCGGACGGCGTTGAGGTGGTCGAAGGTCGCGGTGAGGGCGACCTCGGTACGACGGGTCGCCGAGACGTCCTGGTAGACCCCGACGAGGCCGGTGACCGTGTCCCCTTCGAGCAGCGGCTCGGCGGCCACCCGCACATGGCGTACGGAGTTGTCGGGCAAGAGGGTGCGCAGCACGGCCTGCCCGCCCGAGTGCCCCTCGGTGAGCGTCCTGAGCAGCTCGGTCAGGACCTCGCCGTCCTCCGGATGGACCCGGCCGCGCAGGGCGAGCAGCGGCAGCGGCGCCTCGTCCCGGGTCATCCCGAAGATCGCGTAGGCCTGCTCCGACCACACCGTGTCGCCGCCGGTGAGGCTGTCCTGGAAGGTGGCGACGCTCTGGAGCCGCGCGACGGCCCGGCCGGCGGCGATGCCGGGATCGCCGACGGCGTGCCACAGGACCAGCGTCCGGTCCGCCCCCGCCGACAGGACGCGTACGTCGAGGAGCGGGCCGAGCGGCGCTCCCGGTACCCGCCCGGTCGTCGGGAGCCGGGCGGCGTGCTGCGGATGGCGGGTGAGGCGGGCCCGCAGCACCAGCCGGGCGAGTTCGTCGTGGACGTGCGGGAACGCCCGCGGCAGGGAGCGGTCGTCGGCCGGGAGGGGGCCGCCGAGGGCCGCGGCTGCGGCCTCGTTGGCGTGTTCCAGGACCGGGGCCCCGGTGTGGCCGCCGGTCCGCAGGAGGACGGCCGGTGTCACGAGCGCGTCGAGGACGTCCGCCAGGACGGGGGCGCCGGGCTCGTCGGCGTCGGGCCGGTCCAGGATCGCCACCGCCACGTCCATGAGCCCGGCGACGGCCCGGCGCAGCGGCGGCTCGAAGTCCAGCGGGCCCGGCCAGCCCACGAGCGCCACGCCGACCACCGTGCCACGCCGCCGCAGCGGCAGCACGGCCCGGGCCGCACCGGGCCCGGCGCCCGGCAGCCCGGCGTCCCCGTCCAGCCACACGGGGGCGTTGCCGTCGAGGGCGGCGCGGAGGGCCGCCGGAGCCGCGGGCGGGATCGACCGCCAGGCAGCGGCCTCCACGGCGCCCACCCCGGCGTGGCCGGCGAGCCGCAGACTCCCGGCGTCGGCGCACCGCCACAGCCACAGGCTGTCCGCGCCGAGCGGCGCCAGTCCCCCCTCCAGCAGCGTCCTGGCCGCCTCGCCGACCCCGGGCGCGACCTCGGCCGCGGCCGCGGTACGGCGCAGGCGCCGGGCCGGCAGGGGTGAGGGCGCGTCCGGGGCGGGCAGCACGTCCCCGGGGCCGGCGACCGCGTTCACGACGTCCGCCGCGAGATCCTCCGCCGTCAGTCCGGTGGCCGCCGCGAGGGCCGTCAGATGCTCCCCCGCGTCGGCGGTGGACAGGCCCAGCTGGGCCGCGAGCACGCCGGTCGCGAGGTCCAGCAGATGCCGTCGGGCGAGTTCTGCGCGCAGCCGCCGGTTCTCGGCCACGAGCCCCGCGAACCCGTTCTCCGCCGAGCCGTCGGACATCCCCGGGGGGCTTCCCTCGGGGCCTTCGGAACCGGCCAAGACGACCTCCGGAGCGGGCGCTCGTACTCTTCGGAGTCTACGTCCGGACGGGGCCGGGCACCCGCGCCGACGCCCACGGGCCCCGGTCGGGGCGGGGGCTCGGCGCGGCGCCCGTGGGGGCGGCGTGCGTGCGGCGTACAGGCGCGTATGCGTGCGGGCGGGCGGGGAGCTTGGGCCCGGCGGGTGGCTGACGTCCCGTGGACCCGCCCTCCCACGAACGCCGTCCGGTGGCCCTTGGCCCACCGGACGACGGCCCGGACGGCCCGGACGGCCCGGACGGAGGGGGCGAACGCGAGCGCACGGAGGCGGCGGGGTCATGGGCTGGTGACGCGGGCTTCGAGGCGGTGGAGGGCTCGGATCAGTTCGGTTCGCGTGCCGAAGGGGACGAGGGCCGGGCGCCCCGGGACGCGGACGCCGCCGGTGAGGCGACGCGGGTTCCGTCGGGGACGGCGACGGCGGCCATGCCGATGATCAGGAAGCGGCTCTGGGGCCAGCACCAGCGGGGCCTGAGCACACCGTGGAAGTGGGCGCGCAGCCCATAGCGGCTCCGGGCGAGCGCCTCCGGCGGAAACGTTCCATGTGTTTCCGCGTCACAGAAGCGAACCGTATGGCCCGTACCCCTGCTTGGAGCGAACCCGTAAGGGCCGTGCCGCCGGACCGGCGGCCCGTGGCCCGGACTTGGCCGAAACACGCCTTTCCCGCCGGGAACCCGCCGCGCTCCACGGCACTCATGATCGGTGAACGACCCAGTCGAGGAAGAAGCCGAGGAAACCTGTGCTCCGTTCGCCGCACCGACGCCGCCTGGCCGTGGGCGCCACTCTGATCGCCGCACTCGCCGGGGCTCTCGCCCCGGCCGCCGGCGCGTCCGCCGCGCCCGTCCCCGTCAGCCCGTCCACGACGGCCCCCACCCCCGCGGCCACCGTCGCGCCCGACATGGAGGGCGTGGCCGCCGCACTCGACGCCGCCATGGCGAACGGCGCCCCGGGGGCCATGGCCCGGTTCGCCGGTCCCGACGGGGTCACGTACC
Organism: Streptomyces sp. NPDC101191; assembly: GCF_044767915.1. Classification (NCBI taxonomy): domain Bacteria; kingdom Bacillati; phylum Actinomycetota; class Actinomycetes; order Kitasatosporales; family Streptomycetaceae; genus Streptomyces; species Streptomyces sp. NPDC101191. The sequence goes on along the minus strand of NZ_JBIWOU010000011.1, from coordinate 54,852 downwards.
GGACCGCCGGCGTCCGTGACCGCGCGTCGGGCGCGTCGATGGACATCCACGCGCGCTTCCGGATCGGCAGCGTCAGCAAGACGTTCTCCACGGTGGTGCTGCTCCAGTTGGTGCAGGAGGGCCGGCTCGAGCTCGACGCGCCGGTGAACCGCTACCTTCCCGGCCTGCTGCCCGACGATCGCATCACGGTCCGTCACCTCCTCACCCACCGCAGCGGGTTGGCCGACTACACCGACGCCATGTTCGAGAAGACGGTGCCGGGCTTCGAGTCCGTGCGGAACCGGGTCTTCACCTACCGGGAACTCGTCGACCTGTCCCTGGCGCTGCCCCGTACCACCGAGCCCGGCGTCTCGTACAAGTACTCCAACGCCAACTTCGTCGTGGTCGGCATGCTGATCGAGAAGCTGACCGGCCGGCCGGTGGCGGACTCGTACAAGAACCGCATCTTCAAGCCGCTGAAGCTGAGCGGCACGTCGTACGTGCACCCCGACACGCGCATCAAGGGCCTGCACGTACGCGGCTACCTGCACCCGGACGAGGCCGGCGCGCCGCTCGTGGACTCCACCGAGCAGACGGTGTCGTGGGCGCAGTCGGCGGGCGCGGTCATCTCCACCCCGGCGGACCTGAACACCTTCATGAGCGCGCTGCTGCGCGGCCGGCTGCTCTCCCCGGCGATGCTGGACGCCATGACGACGGTGACGCCGACGGACGCCACGAACACCCGGTTCTACGGGCTCGGGCTGCGCCGGTACGACCTGTCGTGCGGCACGCAGATCTTCGGCCACACCGGCACCGTGCAGGGCTTCTACACGTACGCCTTCACGACCCGGGACGGCAGGCGCAGCCTGTCGGCGGTCGCCAACACCTCGAACCACGGTGCGGCGAACACGGCGCTCGGCGGGACGCTGGAGGCCGCGTTCTGCGGCAAGAAGCCGGCCCCGGCCGCGAAGTCCCCGGCGGCCCGTTCCCTCACGGCTCCGGGCGCGACCGACCGCCCGGCCGAGCGGGACCTGCCCGAGCGGCACTGACGCGTCGCACCCCGGGTCCTCGCCGGTGCCCCCGGCCGGGACCCGGGGTAGCGGGACGCACCCCGTGTAGCGGCACGGACGCCGGGTAGCGGCACGGCTCCCCGAACAGCAGCACGGCTCCCGGAACAGCGGCACGGCTCCCGGGACAGCGGCACGGCGACGGCCGCACCCCGTGGGGTGCGGCCGTCGCCGTGCCACCGGTAATCGACGGCCTCAGGCGGCGTTCGGGCCCACGTCCGCCGGCGTGAGCGGCCGGCGGACCGGGGCCGCGGTGGAGTACTCGTCCGCGCCGACGTCACGGGCGCCCGTGCGCACGTGCCCGTCGAGGTCCTCGGTGACGGCCGGAGAGGTCAGCGTCGCCGTGTCGATCGCGGGGCTGCCCGCCGTCAGCCGCTGCACCCCGTCGGTGTCCGGACGGAGCTTCGGGTCGATCCGGCGGTAGCCGGCGTTCGGGAGGGTGCCGTCGGCGGCGGCGCCCCACAGGATGTTGCCCTGCCAGAGGAAGCCGGTGCCCTGCAGGAGGTCGACCAGGGTTCCACTCGCGGCGACCAGGATGTTGTCGGCGACGACCACGTCGCTCGGCGCGTACGTACGGCTCTCTCCCGAGAGCGTCCGGGCGTTGCCGACGAAGGTGTTGTGGGCGATGACCGCACGGTCGCAGGCGTCGTTGCCGCGCCGCTCGTCGGTCGTCTCGCCGGTGTGGTGGTCGCGGGTGGTGCCGCTGCCGACGACGAGGGCGCGGCCGGTCAGGGCGCCGAAGTAGTTGTTCACGACGAGGTGGTCGTTGCCGTAGAGGCGGACGCCCTCACCGCCGCCGAGCAGGTGGTTGCCCGCGACGGTGGTCCGGTTGCCGTGGCGCAGCACGATGCCGCCGCGGCTGTCGCGGACGGTGTTGTAGCGGACGGTGTTGTCGGAGGACTTCACCGAGACCGTCTCGGGGTCGCCGTCGCACCGCTCGAACAGGTTGTACTCGACCACGGCGTTCGCGCTGGAGAGGGCGCGGGCGCTGACCCCGAGTCGAATCGGTTCGCCGCCGTTCTCGCCTCCGTAGCCGTGGTCGGAGAAGTGGTTGCGGAGGACGGTGAGCCGCTGGGCCATCGCGGTCGCTCCGGGGCCGTCGACGACCAGGAAGATGCCCTGCGTGGTCTTGTCGTGGAAGTGGTTCCGGTCGATCTTGGCGTCGTCGCCGCGCACGAGCACCCAGTCGAGTCCCGTGACGTCGGCGAACCGGAGGTCGTTACGGGTCAGCCGGATGCGCGGGCAGCTCGCCGGGATCTCCAGGGTGGTGCTCTGCCGCAGGGCGAAGCCGCTGATGACGATGTTGCTGGAGTCCGCGAACACGAAGCTGCGCGCGCCCTGGAGGACCACCCCGCCGCGCGACTCGGCGACGATGGTGATGGGCGCGCTGGTGGTGCCGTTGCGGCCGGAGACGGCGATGCCGGCGGAGGGCACGGTGTATGTGCCGTCGGCGAGGACGATCCGGTCGCCGGGCACGGCCCGGTCGATCGCCTTCTGGAGCTCGGCGAGGGAGCCGACGGTCACGGTGGCCGCCTCGGCGGCGGCGATGCGCGCGGATTTCGCCGAGGCGAGGGCCGGGACGGCGGCGATGGCCGTGCCGAGCAGGGTGCCGGTGAGGAAGGTACGTCGTCGCATGGTGCCCCCGAGGCGGTCAGGCGGATGGGTGGGGGCCCAGGCTGCGGCAGCCCCTTGTCGTTCCACTGCCGTCCCGCTAACGCCTCCACCGCACGAGTTTCCTTCGTCCCCTCCCCCCTTCCGCTCGACCCGCCACCCCCGGTTCACCCGGCCAACCCCCGGGCGCCATACGGACCTCACCCGGGGCGATCACCATCCCGGCCATGACCTCCGCCTCGCGCGTGCTCCGCGCCGCGTCCGCCGCCCTGCATCCGCGCGTCCTCCGGCGCCCGGCCGCCGTCGTCCTCCCTCTGTCCGCCGCGCTCGCCCTGACCGCCGCCGCGTGGCCGGCCCAGGGGGCGTCCACGCCGCACGGCGGCACCGCCGCCGAGCCGGCCGGCTCGGGCGCCCGGGTGGTGTCCACCTCGACGCTGCCCGACCTCCCGCTGGCGGCGTTCAGCAACCGGCTGCTGCCGGGCAGCGTCGCGGACGACCGCGGGATCGACCTGGGCGGCATCGGCAGCGACCTGTACCCGGCCGAGCGGCCCGGCGAGTACTGGACCGTCACCGACCGCGGCCCCAACGGCCAGACAGCGGTGGGCAAGGAGAAGCGGCGCACCTTCCCCGTACCGGGCTTCGACCCGGCGATCGTGAAGATCCGGGCCGTCGGCGACACCGTCGAGGTGCTCAAGGCCTTCCCGCTCACCACCTCGTCCGGCAGGCCGGTGACCGGCCTGCCGAACCAGCCCGGCCACGACGAGGCCCCGTACACCTACGACGCCGCCACACCGCTGGCCTACGACCCGAACGGCCTGGACACCGAGGGCCTGGTGCGCGACCGCGACGGCAGCTTCTGGCTGGTGGACGAGTACGGGCCCTCGCTCGTGCACGTCTCGCCGCGCGGCCGGGTGCTCGAACGGCACGTGCCCAAGGGGCTCGGCCTCGAGGGAGCCGACTACCCGGTGATCGAGTCGCTGCCGGCGATCTTCCGCCAGCGGAAGATCAACCGCGGCTTCGAGGGTCTCGCCCTGCTGCCGAACGGCGATCTGGTGATGGCGCTGCAGAGCCCGCTGCCGAACCCCGACAAGAACAGCGGCGAGGAGTCCCGCACCACCCGCCTGCTGCGCTTCTCGCCCCGCAGGGAAGCGGTCACCGCCGAGTACGCGTACCGCTTCGACCCGGTCGGCGAGGTCGAGCCGGGCCAGACCAGGACCTCGGAGCTGAAGATCTCCGCGCTGGTCGCGCTGGGCGGCGACCGCCTCCTCGTACAGGAGCGCACCGACAAGGCCGCCCGCCTCTACGAGATCCGGCTGCGACGCGGCTCGGACATCCTGGGCTCGGCCTGGGACTCCGCCGCCACGAGCCCGTCTCTGGAGCAGCTGGCGGACCCCGCGGGCGCGGCGGTCCCGTTGGCGGCCAAGCGTCTCGTGGTCGACCTGGGCAGGGTCGAGGGCGTCCCGGGCAAGATCGAGGGCGTGGCGGTCGAGGGCTCCCGGACCCTGGTGCTGCTCAACGACAACGACTTCGGGATGACCGACGGCAGCGGCGCGTTCGACGTGAACGGCCGGCTCGTCGACAGCGGCGTCGAGACGCGGCTCGTCCGCGTCCGCCTCGACCGCCCGGTGCGCTGACACCCGCCCGTCCGGGGCTCGCACGAGGCGCGGCACGCGCGGCGGCCGAACGACCGGGCGCGTATCGAGCCGTGATCCATGTGCGGGCCCCCACGAGGACCACGCGGTGATCACGACTCGATGTGCCCTTCGGTGACGTGCCGAGGTGCCGAACGCCAAGGGTGGGCAGGGGTCGGGTCAACGGTCGACCAGCCGTGGGCGCGGGGCCTCACCCGTGGGTTCCGCGTCGGTGTCGTCGGTGCCGACCGGGCCGCGGGGAAGCATCCGGTCCAGCCACTTCGGCAGCCACCAGTTGGTCCGGCCGAGGAGTGTCATGGTCGCCGGTACCAGCACCATGCGGACGACCGTGGAGTCGATGAAGATCGCGGTGGCCAGGCCGAGCCCGAACATCTTGGCGGAGGGGTCCTCGGCGACGGCGAAGGACAGGAAGACCGCCACCATGATGAGGGCGGCCGAGGTGATGACCCGGGCGGCGCCCGAGACACCCTCGACGATCGCCGTGCCGTTGTCGCCGGTGCGCAGGTACTCCTCGCGTACCCGGGAGAGGAGGAACACCTCGTAGTCCATCGACAGGCCGAAGAGGATGGCGAAGAGGAACATCGGGATGAACGACACGATCGGAACCGTCGCTTCCAGCCCGATGAGTGCGCCTCCCCAGCCCCACTGGAAGACCGCGACCATGATGCCGTAGGACGCGCCGATGCTCAGCAGGTTCAGCAGTACCGCCTTGAGCGGTACGAGTACCGAGCGGAAGACCAGCATCAGCAGCAGGAACGACATCGCGAGCACGGCGGCGACGAACACCGGCAGGCGTTGGCTGGTGCGTCGCCCCACATCGGACAGGCTCGCGGCGGCGCCGCCGACGTGGGCCCTGGCCGGGCCGTGCCCGATCGCCGCGGGCAGCACGCCGGTGCGCAGCCGGGCGATGGTGTCGGCCGTGGCCTTGTCCTGAGGACTGGTGGTCGGGAACACCACCAGGGTCGCGATGCCGGTGGCCCGGTCGATGTGCGCCGGCGCGACGGAGGCGATGCCCGGATCCGCCGCGACCGTCGCGACGAGTCGGTCCAGCACTCCCGGATCGCCGGCGGGGTCCGCGGCGATGACGAGGGGACCGTTGGTGCCCGGACCGAACCCCTCGGCGACGAGGTCGTAGGCCCGGCGCTCGGTACGGCTGTGGGGCAGTGAGCCGTCGTCGGGCAGGCCGACGCGCAGGCCGAGCACGGGCAGCGTCGCGGTCAGCAGCAGCCCAGCCGCGCCGACCGCGTACGGCACCGGGTGCCGGCCGACGTGCCCGATCCAGCGACGCCACCCGGCGGCGTGGGCGGCGCCTGCCGCCGGGTCCCGCCGCCGTGCGAGTCGGCCCGGCTTCCTGGCCTGCAGAGCCCGGCCGATCCGGCCGGCCCGGGCCAGGCGTGGGCCGGCGGCGCCGAGGAAGGCCGGCAGCAGCGTCACCGACGCGACCACCATGATCAGAACGACGATCGAGACGGCGAGCCCGCCCACCGTCATGAACGGTACGTTCGCGACCGCCAGGCCGAGGATCGATACGACGACGGTGCCGCCGGCGAAGACCACGGGCCGCCCCGCCGTGGCCACCGCCAGCCCCGCCGCCTCGCGGGGATCGAGCCCGCGCGCGAGGTACTCCCGGTGCCTGGCGAGCACGAACAGCGCGTAGTCGATGCCCACTCCGAGCCCGACCATGCTGCCCAGGACGGGGGCGAAGGCCGGGACGTCCGTCACCCCCGCCAGTACCGTCATCGTGGCGACCCCGACGGTGAGTCCGAAGACCGCCATGCCGATCGGCAGCGCGGCGGCGACGAGCGAACCGAACGCCAGGAACAGGATGGCGGCCGCGGCGAGGAGGCCGATCAGCTCGCTCGCGCCGCCGTCGGGGTCGGAGAAGGCATAGAAGAGGCTCCCGCCCATCTCGATGCGCAGGGGCAGTTCGGCGCGCAGCCGGTCGCCGAGGTCGACGAGGGCGCCGAGGTCTTCGGCCGACAGCCGGCTCTGGTCGGGGTACTGCACCCGGACGACCGCGATCCGCCCGTCGGCCGAGACGAGGCCGCCGCGCACGGCGGTGTCCCCGCCCGCGCCGAGCGCCCCCGCCGGGTCGCTCGTGCCGAGCACGTGCGGCAGCCGCCCCACCTCGGTCCGCAGCCGGGCGAGAGCGGTGCGAGCGCCGTCGTCGTCGAAGAACGTCGCACCGCCGTCGCGGGGGGTCACGACCACTTGGGCGGTCATCCCCTCCTGGCCGGTGCCGGCCCGCTCGATCAGTTCCGCGGCCCGCTCGGAGTCCAGTCCCGGAGCGGTCATCGAGTCCGCGGTCCGCCCGCCGAAGGCGACGGCGGCGAGGACGGCGAGCGTGGCGGCGACCAGCCATGCCGCGATCACCCGCCAGGGATGGCGGGCGGCGCTTGCGCCCAGGCTCGTCAGGGCTTTCGAGAGCATCGGTTCCTCCAACCACCTCGGCGGCCGTCCTTGTACGGCCGCCGATGCCGAGGCTCGTCGCCACGGCGCTCCAACGGCATCGGCCCGCGGGCCGCGGATCCGTCGGCCCCGGGGCGGAGTGACGACCCGTCCTTTCGGCCGATGCGCGGCACGCCACGGTCCCTAGGCTGGTAACCGTGCTCCGAGACGACCTGCGAACCCTGTGGACCGAACCCCGGCCGCCCGACGCGCCGGCCCGGGTGCGTCGGGACTGGGCGCTGCTCGCCGCGGGCCTTACCGGTGTGGCGCTGGAGGCCACCCTGCGCGAGAACGTCGTGTGGCGGCCGGTGGCGGTGGTGTTCGCCGCGTGGCTGTGCCTGCTGCCCCTGTGGCGCCGGACCCGCCCGCTGGCGATGGTGACGCTGGCGTTCGGCTCGGTGATCCTGCTTCCGGTGGCCTCGCTCGTCGCCGCACCGCGCGAGCCCGTCGGCCTGTACACCAACGCGGTCGTGCTCGTGCTGGTGTACGCGCTGCCCCGGTGGGGATCGGGACGCGAGATCGTGCTGGGCGGCGCGGTGATCCTCGCGGTCGGCGCGCTGTGCGTCGTCACGGACGGGACCCCGTTCGTCGAAAGGGCCGTGGGCTACGTCTTCCTGCTGGTGCCCGGCGTGGTCGGGGCTGCGGTGCGGTTCCGGGTGACCGCTCGCGAACGGCAGTTGGACCAGGTGCGCTCCCGCGAGCGCGAGCAGCTCGCCCGGGAACTGCACGACACGGTGGCCCACCACGTGTCGGCCATGGTGATCATCGCCCAGGCGGGCCGGGTGCTCGCGGGCACCGACCCGTCCGCCGCCGTCGAGGCGCTGGAGGGGGTCGAGGAGGAAGGGGCGCGCACGCTGGAGGAGATGCGCGCCATGGTCGCCGCGCTGCGCGACCGCGGGGTCGGCGCCGAGCTGGCGCCCCCTGCCGGAGTCGCGGATCTGGAGCGCCTGGTGCGCACCCCGGGTGGTCGCCTGCGGGTCGACCTGGGGCTCGACGGCGAACTGGACGCGCTGCCCCCGGCCGTGGACGCGGCCGTCTACCGGATCGTGCAGGAGTCGGTGACCAACGCGCTGCGCCACGCGGTCGACGCGACCGAGCTCGTCGTCCGGGTCGCCGCGGAACGGCACGAGGTACGGGTGAGCGTGCGCGACAACGGCCGGCGCACCGGCCGGGGTCGCGACGGATACGGACTTACCGGACTGCGCGAGCGCGCGACCCTGCTCGGCGGCACACTACGAGCCGGCCCGGGTACCGACCGGGGCTGGCACGTCGAGGCCGAACTGCCGAGAGCGAGGAACGAGAGCGGTGTCCATTCGCGTCCTCGTCGCTGACGACCAGACGATCATCCGCACCGGGTTGCGGATCATGCTGAACGCCCAGCCGGGCATCGAGGTGGTCGGCGAGGCCGCCGACGGGCGGGAAGCGGTACGTCTGGCACGCGAACTACGCCCCGACGTCTGCCTTTTCGACATCCGCATGCCCGTACTCGACGGGCTCGAGGCCACCCGGCTCGTCGCCGGCCCGGGCGTCGCCGACCCGCTGGCCGTGGTCGTCATCACCACGTTCGACCTCGACGAGTACGTCTACGGCTCGCTGCGTGCCGGCGCCCGCGGATTCCTCCTCAAGGACACGGGACCGGACCTTCTGGCGCAGGCCGTACGGTCGGCGGCCGACGGTGAGGCGCTCATCGCGCCCAGCGTCACCGTCCGTCTGCTCCGGGCGTTCGCGGACCTGCCCGCCGGGCGGCCCGTGGTCCAGCCGGTCTCCCCCGTCACCGCCCGCGAGGAGCAGGTGCTCCTCGCCGTCGCTCGCGGGCTGACCAACACCGAGATCGCCGATGCGATGCACATCAGCCTCAGTACGGTGAAGACGCATCTGGCCAGCCTGATGGCCAAACTCGGCGCCCGGAACCGGGTCGAGATCGCGATGTGGGCCTACGAAACGCGCCGTATCCTCCCCGGAACGTGAGCCGGATGCCGGGCCATGTCCCCACGACGCTCGTGATCAGGACACCTGGGCACCCCGCGTGCCGCGCACCGCGGCCACCGTGGTGGCGAGTTCGGGGTCGGCGCCGAGGGAGTCCAGGGCGCCGGAGAGCACCTCGGCGTAGGTGGCCCGGGCGTCGGCGTAGCGATTGCGGCCGGCGTCGGTGATCACCGCGTAGACGCCGCGCTTGTCCGAGGGGCAGTTGTCCTTGTAGGCGTAACCGGCACCCTTGAGCCGGTCGACGAGCCGGGTCACCGAGGACTGGCCGAGACCGATCCGGTCGGCGAGCTCCTGCATGCGCAGTTCGTGCTCGGGCGAGGCGGAGAGGTTCTCCAGGGCGCGGTATTCCGAGAGCCCGATGCCGTGCCGTCGCTGCAGGGCGGTGGCGAGTTCCCGCTCCACGCGCGCGTGCAGGGCGAGCACACGGTCCCATGCGGCCCGGTCGTTCATCGGCCTCTCCTCTCGGGGGTTTGACAGCAGGTTATATGCCCGTGCAAGCTTCTGGAGCGACAGGTACTTGCACGTACAAGCAATCAAATGGGGGTTTGATTCCGATGTCCACAGAAGCGAAGGCCACGACATCCGGGACGGATGCGGTCGGTACGGCGGGCGGGGCAGGTACGGCGGGGGCGGCAGGTAGGGCGGGCGCCGCGGAGACACTCGCCGCTCCCGTCACACCGGCGGAGCCCGCTCCGCCCGCCACGTCCGCCACGTCCACCGGGTCCTCCGCGTCCGCCGCGTCCACCGCGTCCACCGCGTCCACCGCGTCCGCCGAAGAGGCACGGAAGAAGCAGAACGTCGGCTGGACCTGGCTGCTCTTCTCGTCCCTCTTCGAGATCACCTTCGCGCTCTCCACCGAGGCAACCCACGCCTTCACCCGACTCGGCCCCTCGCTGCTCACCGCCGTGGCCGCCGCCTTCGGCATCTACGGCCTCTCCCAGGCCCTGAAGTACGTGGACGTCGGCGTCGGCTACACCGTCTGGGCGGGCATCGGCGGCGTCGGAACCGTCATCTTCGGCACCCTCATCTACGACGAGCCGATGACCGTGTGGAAGGTCGTCGCCTTCGTCCTGATCATCGGTGGTGGCACGGCCCTGCGCGTCACGGACCGAATCGCCGCCGCGAAGTCCGCGACCTGAGGGGCACTCCCCCGGCCCGCCGACCGCGAGCCGACCCGGCCCGCCCGGCCCGGCCCGCTCAGCTGCGCCCCGCACAGCCCCGCCCGCTCAGCTGCGCCCCGCACAGCCCCGCCCGCTCGACTCGGGACCGTCCGGCGCGCCACGTCCCGACCGACCCCGACCGACCGCCACCGACCCCGATCAGCCCCGACCAGCCCCGACCAGCCCCGACCAGGAGAGAGTCACTGCCATGACCTGGGTGTTCCTCGGCATCGCCATCGTCTTCGAGATCCTCTTCGCCCTCGGCACCAACGCGACCCAGGGCTTCACCCGCCTGTGGCCCAGCGTGCTGACCCTGATCGCCGCCGCCGGCGGCATCTACACCCTGTCCCGCGCCCTGCTCGACCTCGACGTGTCGGTGGGCTACACCCTCTGGACCGGCATCGGCGGGGTCGGCACCGTCGTCTTCGGCTCGATCCTCTTCAAGGAGAAGCTCACCCTCGCCCGCCTGCTGTCCTTCGCGTCCATCATCAGCGGCGCGATCATCCTGCGAGTCACCTCCGTCTGAGGTCGCCACCGCAGGCCTCACGCCCGGCCCCCGCTCCCGGACCCCCACTCCCCGCTCTCGACGAACCCATAATCGCTTGCCAGTTGGCGAGGGCCGTGTATGCAATGTCCGGCATCGCCACACGGGACGGGAGACGCCCACACCATGCCTACGCCACCCTCGCCCGCCGCCGCACCACGGACCGACCGAACGCCGGTCCGGGTCGGCGCCCTCGTCCCGCTGAGCCGCCCCGGCTGGGTCGAGGCCGGCCGGCATCTGCTCGCCGGACTGGAACTGGCCGTTCGCGAGACCAACGAGGGTGGCGGGATCGGCGGAAGGCCGGTCGAGCTGGCCGTCCGGGACACCGCGGCCGATCCGGAGCGGGCCGCGGCGGCCGTGGACGAGCTGGCGGACCGGGGCGTGGTCGCCCTGGTGGGCGAGTACCACAGCGTCGTCGCCCGCGCCGCCGCCACCCGGGCCGACGCGCTCGGCCTGCCGTTCCTGTGCTCGTCGGCCGTTCTCGACGCACTGACCGACGGACCCACGGAGCGGGTCGCGCGCCTGGCCCCACCGCAGTCCCGCGGCTGGCGGACCTACGCGGACTTCCTGCTCGACGCGGGCCACAGCCGGATCGCCGTGGCGACCCAGCCGAGTGTCTACTGGGCCTCCGGGGCCCGCGTCCTGCGGGACCACCTCGCCGCGCGCGGGGGTTGCGTCGTGGAGCTCGACACGCGCGAACTCTCCCCCACGGCCCTGTGCGACGCGCTCGTCGCCCGTCGCGCGACGGCCCTCCTTCTCCTCGTCGGCCACCCCGAGCCGGCCGTACCGATCGTCGAAGCCGTCCGCCGGGACCGACGCCTGACCGAGGTCCTGATCGGCGCTCCCGCCGGGCAGCCGGAGTTCGCCGAGTGGGCTGCCCTGCTCGGCGCCGACGGCGCCGGTATCCCGTTCCTGCGCTATCTGCCGGAGCGGCTCGGCCCGCTGGGCGTGCGCGTCGGCGCGGCCCTCCGCCGGCAACTGGACGTCGCACCCTCCTTCGTCGCCTTCGAGGGCTACGACACGGGCATCACGCTCGCCGAGGCCCTGCGCCGCCACGGCGTCGACCGGGTGAGCCTGGCCGAGTCCTGGCCGGAGATCGCCGTCGAGGGCACCCGCGGGCGCATCCGGTTCTCCCGTACGCCCGGCATCGACGTGTGGCAGTGGGTGGGAGCTCCGCTCCAGGTCGTCGACCGGGATCCGGCCGCACCGGAGCACTTCCGGGTCCTCCGCTCCGCCTGAGGCAGGAACGGCCCCGGCCTGAGATGACGCTCGCCGCACAAGGGAGGCCGGAGCCGGTGCTGCTTGCCCCGGGCCGCTCACGACAGCTGCCGAATCCCGCCCGGGGGTTCAACTCAGCTGGTCGCGCACGAGATCAAGGAATGCCTGTCGGCTCGGATGTATGTGCGCCCAGACCTTCTCGTCCTGCGGATCCCCCGGGTCTTCGGGGCCCTTTCTGATCACCTCCTGTACTGCCCAGGCGAGGCTGCGTGCCGCTTCGCTGACCTCCGGCGCGCACAGTACGTGGATCGTCTTCTGCGTCACCCACACCCTGTCAAGGACCTGCCGTTCCCTGGCCTGCCACTGCTCGTCGGCCAGGTTGTGGTGATGCCGGTCCACCGCGACTCGTTCTGCTTCCTGCACCGCAGACAGAAATGCGATGAGGTGAGTGAGACGCTCGTTACGGCGCGCCTCGGCAAGCTCACGAGCACTGCGGCGCGCCTCGCCGCGTTCCAGGGCGTGTCCTGCAGAGCGCTGGGTCAGTATCGACATGAGCCCGCCGAGCAGGACGCCGATGAGCGGCGCAAGCGTTGTCCACACAACGTCAGACTATGACATCGATGGCATGGACATGCGGCCGGGGTTCGGGCAATTCCGGGCCGGACAGGGACACGCGGACGGCAAGGTCGTCGCCGCCTTCGACAGCGGCGGGCAGCGGACGGCGGAAGACCTGAGATCTTCCCGATTTTCCAGCCCATCACACGGTCCCTGATCGCCTACGACCACTGATCACTTCGGAACGACTCGTCTAGGCTTCGGTCGCCGCGGCCTCGGCCAGCAGTCGGGCGAGTTCGCGGGGCCGGGTGGTCATCGGCCAGTGGCCCGAGTCGAGGTCGACGTAGTCGAGGTGGGCGACCCGGGCGAGCTCGGGGCTCTCCCCGTCGTCGATCCACTCCTTCGCCTGGGCGGGGCTGAACTCCGGACACACCAGCAGCACCGGAACGTCGAAGCGGCGCTCGTCGGTGAGTCGCACCGTCCCGCGGGCCACGGTCTCCGGGACGGGGACGGCGGCGGACGCGAAGCGCTCCCGGGCCGCCTGGTCCAGGTCGTCGGCGTCCGGTCCCTCGAAGGGTCCCCAGCCCGGGAAGGGCATGAAGCCGTCCTCGATCGCGAAGGCGTCGGCGTAGGCGCGCCCGTCGGGGGCGGGGAAGCCGCCGACGAGGGCCACCTTGGCCACCTTCTCCGGCCGGGCGTCGGCGGCCAGCCAGGCCAGGCTGCAGGCGGCGGAATGCCCCACCACGAGCGGCTTGCCGGGCGCCGCGTCGACGGCGGCGAGCACCGCCGCCAGCTGGTCGTCGAGCGTGGCCGAGCCGTTCCCGTCCCCCTGGCCGGGGAGGTGGACCGGCACGGGCCGGTGGCCGAGCGCGGTGAGCTCGGGCACGACCTCGTCCCAGGCCGTTCCGTCGAGCCACATGCCGGCGATGAGCAGGATGTCCACGGGCGTTCCTCCCGGAGGATGTGCGGTCGGGTGACCGTCGAAACGCTACCGGGAGGGTCTGACAACGCCTCAGCGCCGGGCGCCGGCCGCCTTCGCCGCGGTGACGAAGTCCCTGATCAGGGCGTGGTCCTTGACACCGGGTGCGGACTCGACGCCGCTGGAGACGTCGACCCCCCAGGGGCGGGCCCGGTCGACGGCCTCGGCGACGTTGCCGGGGGCGAGGCCGCCGGCGAGGAGCCACGTCCCTTCCGGGCGGGCCGTGTCGAGGAGGGAGAGGTCCCAGCGGGCGCCGGAGCCGGCGCGGGGCGAGTCGAGGAGCAGGACCTCTTCGCCGTAGGCGCCGACCCGGGTGTCGGGGCGCTCCTTGAGCGAGGTGGCCCGCCACAGCCGGGGGAAGACGCGCGCGGCCGCCGTGAAGTCGTCGGCGTCGTAGCGGCCGTGCAGCTGGAGGGCGTCGACGTCGAGCTCGCGGGCGAGTGCGGCGGCGTCCGCGGCGGGGGTGTCGTTGACGACGAGGACGGACAGGACGTGCGCGGGTGTGTGGGCGCGCGCGTGGGCGGCGAGGCGCACGGCGGTGTCCCGGTCGAGGCCGCGGACGCTGCTCCCGCTGATGACGAGCCCGATCGCGTCGGCGCCGGCTTCGGCGGCCACGTCGATGTCGGCGGGCGTGGCGAGCCCGCACACCTTGACGAACACTGTCCCTCCTCCGCTGGTTCCGCCCGATCCTATGCCGCCCGTACGGGCCTGACGGCCGGCCCCGGGGCGCCCGGCGGCAGATCACGGCCTCGCGGGCGATCCGGGACAGCTTGCAGGGGTCGCGGACGGCGTAGGGCCCGGTGACCCGGCCGTCGTCGAGGCGCACGGCGAGCACGGTGTCGATCGCGGTTACGCCTCCCCGGCCTCACGCCCCCCCGGCCTCACGCGCCCCCTGCGTCACGCGCCCCCGGCCTCCTCCCGGTACTCCTCGGCCGGCTCGTCCAGGGCGGAGTCGGCGGCGTACGGGTGGACGTAGCGGTCCGTGCCGAAGGGCGTGAACCAGCTGCCGAAGCCGAGCGGCGCGGTGTCCTCGTCGGTGCCCTGGTGCGGCCGGTCGAGGACGTGGATGCGGAAGCGCTCCAGGGCGGCGGCGACCTCTTCGTCCAGGAGGCCGTAGAGGTCGAGGGCCACGTGGGCCTGCTCCACCAGGAACCGCAGGACGAGCTCGTCGGCGAGGCAGCCGAGCCGGCGGAAACTGCCGTCGGTGAAGCGGGTGGTGAGGGCGACGGCGGTCACCAGGAAACGGCGGGCGAAGAGTTCGTCGTAGCGGTCGGCGTGCCGGGCGGGCAGCCGGTCGAGGTGCCAGAGGTGGCCCTCGCATGCGGCCACGTCGGTGTCCTCCTCGGCGAGGGCCTGGACGTCGTCGCAGAGCTCGTCGATGAGGACCTCGGCGGCGTGGACGAGGGCTCCGGCGGCCAGCCGTGCGGTGTCGGGGCCGGTGCCGAAGACGGCGGGGTCGAAGGAGCGCAGGGCCGGGGCCATGGCCAGGATCTCGGCCTCGGGGTCGGGGGTCTCCTCGACGACGTCGGGGAGGGCCGCGCCGCCGTCCCCGCCGTCGGTGCCGGGCGTTCCGGCGGGCGGGGCGGTGTGCCGGGCCCGGCGGACCGCGGGATCGCTGGGCGGGGCGTCGGGCCCGTCGGCGGCCTCCAGGCTCTCGCGGGCGCGGTCGGTGTGGAGTCTGACCTCGCTGCTCACCACCACCCAGGCGGCCAGTTGGTCGGTCCGGTCGAGTATCTCCTGGGTCACGGCACCCACCGCGTCCTCGGCGGCCTCCAGAGAGGGCGCGGCCACGCTCACGGTGAGCAGGAGGCCGCGCGGGTGGCCGGCGACGTCGACGTCGAAGACGTCCACCTCGACCCCGTCGGGCCCCTCGGCGCCGGCCACGGAGCCGAAGCCGCGTTCGAGCAGGACGACGGCGCCGACCCGGCCCAGTTCGTCGAGGTCGGGGGCGCCGTCCGGTATGCAGGTTTCCACGGTCACGACGTAGGTCACGACGGAGAGCGTGCCAGGCTCGCCGCGACGGTTCGAGCCGATCGGCGAATCCGGGACGGCCGGACGGCCCCGCGCGGGCCAGGATGGCAGGAACCCGTCCTAGCGACCGGCCGGTTCGACGCGCGGACGTGGCCCGCCCGTGGACGCCGACCGGCCCGGGACCACGGCCCACGGCGTCGGGCCGCCCGTGGACGGCGACCGGCCCGGGACCACGGCCCGCGGGCCCGGGACGTCGGTTCCGAGGTCAGTCCGTCATGATCTCGGCTGTGCCGCCCAGTTCGACGGTGCGGCCGGGGCCGGTGGTGGCCGTGATGGTGGCCGGGCTGCCGAGCGAGTCGCCCATGTCGACGGCGATGCCGGTGATACCGCGGCCGGCCAGATGGGCGGCGAGGCATGCGGTGCTGTTGGCGTTGGCGATGTCCTCGGGCACGCCGATCGACGGGGCGAACATCCGGGCCGCGAGGGCCCCCTCGGGCGTGGGCGCGGAGTGGACGTACGCGCCGAGCAGGCCGAACCGGTCGCAGGCCGCGCGCAGGGCGTCGAGGTCGGGGGTCAGGGCGGCGAGCGCGGCGCGGGTGGCGACGGGCACGAGGACGCGCTCCCGGCCCACTCCGGCGATCCGCACGTCGGGCCCGGCCGCTTCCGGGTCCAGGCCGAGCGCGGGCAGCACGAGGGCGCGTTCCTCGGCGGTGGGCTCGCGCAGGTCCACCCGGCCGGGGTCGAAGGCCGCGGTGAGCCGGTCCCCGGCGCGCTCGGCGCGGCCCGCGAAGACCCGCTGTCCGGTGCGCAGGCCGGCCCGGTAGGGCCGGTCGCCGCCCTCGCGGGCCGCGAGCAGCGCGAGGGCGGCGACGGTGCCGTGCCCGCAGGCGGGCAGTTCGCCCTCGGCGGTGAAGAAGCGCAGGTCGGTCAGGTCGCCGTCGCGGCGCACGTACACGGCGTGCGAGGTGCCCCACGCGGCCGGGATCCGGCGCCGCTCCGCGTCGCCGAGCCGCGCGCCGGGCGTGTCGTCCTCCACCACCACCGCCGTGGGGCTGCCGCCCGCGCCGCCCCGCAGGCAGGCGCGGACGACGGTCACGTGCGGGGTGGCTGCGGTCACTTCGGGTCCTCCAGGGTGGCGTACCCGGTGCGTGCCGACTGCTCGCCGGTGTGGGCACCTTCCTGGAGCTGGAAGAGGGAGCCGAAGGGGCGCTCCGCGAGCGGGAGGCGCCACGTGCCGGGTTCCACGCGGGCCGTGTCCGACACGCTACCGCGCAGCAGCCGTACACCGGCCTCGTTGTGGCCGGCGTGCGCCCCGAAGTGGATCGGGTAGGCGTCGGCGGCCCGGTAGGCGGGCAGGAAGGCACGGCGGTAGCGCTCGGAGCGGTTCGGCGAGGAGTAGTGCAGGAGCAGGCAGTGGATGAAGACGACGCTGCCGGCCGGTGCCTCGATCGGCACGGCGTGCGCCGGGTCGGGCGCGCCGGGACCGCTCACCTTGCCGCGGAAGTAGCCGTCGACGTAGTGGTCGGCGAGGCCGCGCAGGTGGGAGCCGGGGACGGCCTGGAGGCAGGAGTTCTCGACGGTGGTGTCGTCGAGGTAGACGAGGGCCGTCACGAGGTCGGTGTTGGTGTGGGGGTAGTAGGCGAAGTCCTGGTGCCAGTCGACCTCGCTGCCGACCTGCGGGGCCTTGAGGTGGAGCTTGCTGTAGTGGAAGAGGATGTCGGGGCCGATGAGCGCCTCGACGTGGTCGAGCAGCCTGGGGTGGGCGGCGGCCCGTTCGAAGGCGGTGTGCTGTTTGGTGGGCGACCAGATCCGGCGGGCCAGGCCCCCGTCGCCCGGCTCGACCTCGGCGACGGCGCCGATGTCGGGGACGCTCAGGATCTCCGTGATGGCGTGGTTGAGCTCGGCGACCTCGTTCGGGTCGAAGAGGCGCTCGGCGACCGCGAAGCCGTTCTCGCGGTACTCCTTCACGAGCGCGGCCGTGTCGGGTGCGGACATCCGCGGGGTTCCTCTCTGGGTGGGCGCTCTCAGGGGGCGGGAGGTGGGGCCGCCGGGCGTGGGACGGTGCCCGGCGGCCCCGCTGCGGCTCAGGCGCCGCCGACCGGCACCGCGGCCGGGGCCCGGCGCGGGCCGGACGGGGTAGGGTCGGCGCCCGGCCCGTCCACGGTGGAGGTGACGACGCCCGCCTTGGCGAACTCCTCGAAGAACGCCGGGAAGGAGAGCCGGACCTCCTCGGAACCGGAGTAGAGGTTCGCGGACTTCATGCGCAGGCCGGCCACGAACAGCGACATGAAGATCCGGTGGTCGCCCCAGTGCGAGAACGTGACGCCGCCGGGGTACGTGGACCTGCCGCGTACCTCGAAACCGTCGCAGACCCCGCGGTCGTACCGGGCCCGGATGTCGACGCCGGCCTTGGACAGTTCACCGGTCATGGCCTCGATGCGGGAGGCCTTGTGGAAGTGCGTCACCCGCGCGCCGGTGACCCGGAGGGTGCCGTCGACGTAGGCGCCGAGCGCGGCGAGGGTGGGCACGATGTTGGGGCAGTCGGTGGCGTCGATGTCGAAGTCGCCGCGCAGGGCGCCCTGCGGGGTGTCGACGGTGAGGGTGCCCGCGGCGCGGTCGAGCGCGGTGCGCACGCCGAGCCGCTCAAGGATGGGCACGATCGCCGACTCGCCCTGGGTGCTGGTGCCGTGGACGCCGGTGAACACCGTGCGGCCCGGGTAGAGCGCGGCGGCGGCCAGCGGGTACGAGGCGGAGGTGTAGTCCTCGTGCACGGCGACGTCCCGGGCCCGGTAGAGCGAGGGCTCCACGCGGTAGCGCCGGTGGTCCTCGGAGACGGTGACGTCGACGCCCGCCTCGCGCAGGGTGTGCAGGGTCTGCTCGATGTACGACTTCGAGTGGACCCGGCCGGCCACCTCGATCTCCACGGGGCCTTCGGCGAACGGCGCGGCGAACAGGATCGCGGTGATGAACTGGGAGCTGACGTCGCCGGGCAGCCGGCAGACGCCGCCGGCGAGCCGGCCGCCCCAGTTGACCACCGGTGCGTTGCCCTCGCGGACGACGGATTCGATGTCCGCGCCGAGGTCGCGCAGGGCGTCCAGGAGCGGGGACATGACCCGCTTGCACAGGGTCTCGTCGCCGGTGACGACGACGGGTGACGGCAGGACGGAGGTGAGGGCGGTCATGGTGCGGAAGACGAGTCCGGAGCCGTCGGAACGGATCACGGTGCGCCCGTCGTCCTTGAACTGCCCTCCGGTGCCGGTGATGTCGAGGAAACCGTCGTGCTCGACGATCTCGGCGCCCAGCGCGCGGCAGGCGCGCTTCATGGTCTCGGTCTCCTCGCAGCGCAGGTCGTTGGTGACCCGGGAGCGTCCCTCGGCCAGGGTGCTCGCCAGGATCGCCCGCTGCGTCTCCGGCTTCGAGGCGGGGACGTGGAAGGTCCCCGTGAAGCTCGTGATCGGTTCGGCCCTCAGCATCACGCGGCGGTCGCCTCGTGCCGGGCGACGGTGTCCTCGTAGATCTCGCGGAAGAACATGGCGAGGATCTCCTGGACGTCGTCGATGTACTTGAAGACCTTCTGGAAGTCCTCCTCGCTGAAGATCAGCTGGTGGAGGATGTTCCACATCTCCTGGGAGTGGTCGTCGGTGGTGTCGACGTGGAGGTGGGCGGCCTGGCCCTTGACGTTCTCCTTGCCGAGCCGCTCCTGGAGGTTCTTCACGATGGACGGCTGGAGCTTGGCCTGGGTGTACTCGACCAGGTAGTTGGAGACGACCGGGGCGAGCGCCGACTCGTGCTCCAGGGCGTAGTAGAAGAAGCCCTCGAAGAGGCGGGTGGAGAGGTACGGCTCGGTGGCGAGGATCTCCTCCTCGGTGATGCCGGCGGCCGCGGCGTCGCTGACGTACAGCTTGTCGTGCAGCATCTCGTCGGCCTGGTAGTGGGCGTAGTCGTGGGCCGCCTTGGGCGAGATCTGGGCGATCTTGTAGATGGCCTTGGACTGGCTGACCCGGGAGAGCCGGATCCGCCACACGTGCTCGATGAGGGTGCGGCGGTAGTACGCCTGGTGCAGCTCCGCCGCGGTCATGTGGGAGGCGAAGGGCACGGTGGCCTTCCACTCCTCCATCTTCTTGTCCATGTAGCGGTCGAGCTCGGCCTTCTTCAGTCGGCTCTGCTCCTCGTTGTAGAACGGCTTCGGGTGGGTGATCCCGGTGTTCTGCACGCGGTTCATCGCGTTCTCCTTCGCGGGAGGGTGCTGGGGAGGGACGTTCGGAACAGGTCTGCGGGGGTTCAGGGGGCGGTGGGCGCGGCGGCGGCCTCGGCCACCGCCTTCGCCACGTGCGGGGCGACGCCGTCGAAGATGTCGGGCACGACCTGGCCGCGGGCGAGGGCCGCCTCGTCGACGAGGCCGGCGATCGCGCGGGCCGCGGCGACCTTCATCTCCTCGGTGATGCCGGGTACGCCGGCGTCGAAGGCGCCCCGGAAGATGCCGGGGTAGCAGAGTCCGCAGTCGATCTGGTTGGGGAGGTCGCTGCGGCCCGTCGCCAGGATCGCGACGATGTCGGCGACCTCGTCGGGCAGGAACTCGGGGTGCGGGTTGGACAGGGCGAAGACGACCGGCCGGTCCGCCATGCTGCGCAGGTCCTCGGGGGCGAGGACGCCGCGGCCCGCGTAGCCGACGAGGACGTCCGCGCCGGCCAGGACGGAGCGCAGCGGGCCGGTCTCCCGGTCGGGGTTGGTGTGGTCGGCGAACCAGCGCTTGGCGCCGGTGACGTCGGTACGGCCCGGGTGCAGGGCGCCCTGCCGGTCGCAGGCGACGATCCGGCGGACGCCGATGCTCATGAGGAGCCGCGCCGTGGAGGTGCCGGCGGCCCCGGTGCCGGCGACGACGACCTTGAGGTCGGCGAGCTCCTTGCCGACCGCCTTGGCCGCGTTGATCAGGGCGGCGGTGGCGGCCACGGCGGTGGCGTGCTGGTCGTCGTGGAGGACGGGGATGGACAGCCGCTCGCGCAGCCGGTCCTCGATCTCGAAGCAGCGGGGGGCGGAGATGTCCTCCAGCATGATGCCGCCGAAGGTCGGCTCCAGGTGGGCGACCGTGTCGACGATCGCGTCGACGTCCTGGGTAGCCAGGCACAGGGGGAACGCGTCGATCCCCGCGAACTCCTTGAAGAGCAGCGCCTTTCCCTCCATGACGGGCAGGGCCGCCAGCGGTCCGAGGTCGCCGAGGCCGGAGACGGCGGAGCCGTCGGTGACGATGGCGACGGTGTGACCGCGCAGGGACCACCGAGCGGCCGCGGAGGGGTCGCGGGCGATGCGCTCGGCGACCCGGGTGAAGCCCGGGGTGTAGACCCGGGCGAGGTCCTCGCGGTTGCGGAGCGGGACGGTGGCGCGGACCTCCAGCTTGCCGCCGGCGTGCAGGTCGAGGATCACGTCGTCGGGCCCCAGGGGGCCGGCGGGCTCAGCGGTAGCGGACATGGAAGTGCTCCGTCGCGTGTCGGTCGAGGAAGGCGGTCTCGGCGTCGAGGGCGTCGGCCGCCACGTCCCACAGGGCGTCCATCAGGCAGATCGCCCGGTCGGACGCGTCGAGCCGGGCGCCCTCCGCGACGTGCAGGCGGAGGATCCGGGGCGGGCGGGTGGGCGGGTCGAAGCGGATCGTGTCGACGGTCCGCCCCTTCTCGCCGTACTTGCTGAGGAACACGGTCGCCCGGGTGGGGGCGCCGGTGCGCAGCGCCTCCAGCTGGGAGATCCGGGTGAGGCGCTCGTGGAAGGCGTCCCGTTCGTCGTCGGCGGCGAGCAGCGACTCGGTCCACAGGTCGAGCAGGGAGTGCCCGGTGACGGTGCGCACGCTGGCGTCGATGAGGCTGCCGCCCATCCGCGGGTTGATCTCGATGATCTCCCAGCGCCCGCGGTCGGCCCAGTACTTGACCTCGATGTGGAAGGCACCGGCGGCGAGCCCGTGCCCGCCGAGGGCGGCGAGGCAGTCGGTGACGAAACGGGCTCCCTCCAGGACGAGTCCGCGGTCGATGCTCGCGGGCGGACTGACCGACATCCCTTCCAGGGTGGTCCGCTCCAGGCGTTCCACGCGGGCCTTCTCGTGGACGCACAGGTGGTGCGCGCGCCCGTCGAGGACGAGGGTCTCGAAGCTGAACTCCGGGCCCTCGACGTACTCCTCGACGAGGAAGTCGTACCGGTCCATGAAGATCGCCTTCATGCGCCGGTCCGCGCGCATCTGCTGCTGCATGGCGGGGAGTTCCGCGAGGGCGGTGACGTCGTCCAGGAGGAACGCCGCGAAGGACGAGGCGCCGCGCACCGGCTTGACGAACCACCGTGCGGAGGGGTCGAGTTCGGGCACCACGCCGGGTGCGAGCCGGCGGGCCCGGACCTCGCTGAGGCCCTGCGCGAAGAGGAAGCGGCGCAGCTCGTACTTGTCGAGGCACAGGCGGAGCGCGGGCTCGGCGGAGTCGTGCGCGCCGAGCCGCTCGTTGAGCTCGGCCATCAGGAGCCGGTAGCCCTCGAAGGTCGCGAGGGCGGCCTCGACGCGGTAGCCGCGGTCGGCGAGTTCGCGTACGGCCTTCTCGACGTCGCCGAACCGGAGTTCGGGCTCCTCGGTCACCAGGCAGTCGGCGACGTGACGGCGGCTGTCGTCCAGAACCCCGGGGTGCTCGGGACGGGAGCTGAGCGCGACCAGGGTGCGGCCGAGCCCGGCGGCGGCCGCCGCGGCCTCCTCGGTGAACGACCTGCCCTGGTGCATGAGCAGCAGGACTGCCGGCTTCATCTGTGCACCTCCTCGACGGTACGGGTCCGCACTCAGCGCCGCCGCAGCGGCTGCCGGTCCGCGGTCTCGCGCTGGTGGGCGCGCAGGATGTCCACGAGCCGGGCGGCGCCGCCCTCGCGGACCGGATCGACGACGGGCAGGCCGGTCTCGGCCTCCAGCTTCTCGGCCTCCCGGCGGTAGTCCTCCTCGGTGAAGCCGGCGCTGTTGACGCTGACGACGGCGACCTTGGCGGGCCTTTCGAAGACGGTGAGCTCCTCGTTCATGCGGATGAGCTCGGGGAGGGGGATGATCGGCGTCTCCCAGACCTTGACGCGTTCGGCGCCCAGGCGGTGGCAGAAGACGAGGGCGTGCGGCAGGGCACCGTGCAGGATGGCGAGCGCGACACCGCTGGCGCCGATGTGGTTGAGGGAGCCCTGGCCCTCGACGACGACCCACTCGTTGCCGACGGCCGCCTCCAGGACGACCTGCTCGACGGCACCGCCCATGAAGTCGCCGGGCACGCCGTCGACGGCGACGCCGTGGCCGGAGATCATCATGCCGCTCTGGCCGGTGGCGGCGAATCCGGTGGAGATACCGCGCGCGTTGGCCTCGTTCCAGATCTGCAGGGCGGCCGTCTTCTTGCCGATGTTGGAGTCGCTGCCGCAGGTGTGCACGATCCAGGTGTCGTCGAGGTCGAGGACCCGGGCCTTGTTGAGCGGCACCGTGGGCGCGTCCTTGGTCTCCCAGACCGTGACGCCGTGCTCGCCGACCGCCCGGGCGATGTCCGGGTCGTCGGTGAGACGGAAGTGGATGGAGTTGATCAGGTGCAGGCCGTGCCGGACGGCCGCGAGGAGATGCGGCTTCCATCCGGAGGGCAGCTCGGCCGAGTGCAGCCCCTTGCCGATGACCATGACCTCGGGGCGCAGGTGGAGGGCGTCCTCGACGCGGGCGACGATCGGGATGGACCCGCCGTAGCCGAGGACGTCCTGGACGGTCTGGCCGGCCTTGCGGCCGTCGACGACGGCCACGCAGCGGTCCCCGCGGTAGCGGATCAGGGACGCCGCGATCTTGCTGGTGAACAGTCCGAAGCAGCCTTCGGCGAACACCACGAAGTTCTTGTCGACCAGCTCCGCATGATTCAACTGACCCACGCCTTCCTCCACGGACTCGACGGTTCTGTTGCGGGACGCGCTGTTCGGTCGGTACGGACGGGGCACGAACGGGGGCGCTACGAGGCGGGCTCGGCCGTCAGGCGGTAGCGGGCGCGCACCTGGCGGACGGCCTCCTCGATCTCGGCCTGGGTGCCGCCCCGGAAGAGGAAGCGGCCGGCCTGGAGGATGGCGTACGAGCCGGGCCGCGACACGAGCAGCTCGCCCGGTTCCGGCACCAACTCGCGGTAAAGAAAAGGCACTTCCCCGAGGAGCGGGGTGGCGGACAGCACCCTCTGGGGCAGCGGCCGGGGGCCCGGGACGGTCAGCCAGCCGCCGCTGAGCGCCGGGTCGGCGACCGGCGGGTCCACGGGACGGCCGAGCAGGACGTCGACCCACAGCCGGAAGAGATTGACCCCGTGGACGTCGTGAATGACGTAGGGGACGTCCGCGCCCGGCACCCGGGCACCGACCTCCAGGAACACCAGCTCCGCGCCGGTGTCGAAGAGTTCGAGGTGGAAGGCGGAGGAACGCAGACCGAGGGCGTCGAGGCAGCGCAGCGCGAAGTCCTCGCAGCGGGCGCGGACCGAGGGATCCGTCTGGAGGACCGATCCGAGCGGTTCACCCAGGAGCTCGAAGTCCAGGCAGGTGGAGACGTAGCGCGAGGTGCACAGGAAGAGCGGCTTGCCGGAGGCGTCCACGACACCGTCGACGTGCAGGATCTCGCCCCGTACGAACTCCTCGATCTCGTGTCCCCGCAGGTCGTGCTCCTCGCACAGGGCCGCCAACTCCCCTTCCGAGGCGATCTCGCGGACGCCCTGGCTGGACGCCCCGCGTACCGGCTTGACGATCACCGGGTAGCCGAACTCGGCTGCTGCGGTGCGAACTTGGTCGGGAGAGACGCAGGAGGCCCAGCGTGGGACGCGGACCCCGGCCCGGGCCAGGGTCTCCTTCATGACGGTCTTGTCGCGGAAGCGGGCGGTCTCCTCCGGGCCGGCGCCGGGGATCCCGTACCGCTCGCGCAGGGTGGCGGCCAGGTCGAGCAGCAGCTCGGAGAACCCGATGACGTGCTCGAACGGGCCCTCGTCGCGGACGACCTCGTCGAGGATCCGCAGCACCCCGTCCAGGTCGTCGAAGTCCGGCACGACGTGCACGCGTTCGGCGTCGGCGGGCACGCCGCTGCGGCCCCCCGCGTCGCAGACGTAGGTGACGCGGTCGGTCTCCGGGCGGAAGAGCCCCTCGGGAGCGGCCAGCCGGTTCTCCCAGCGCCGTTCGTCGTCGGGCCGGGGCCAGCGGTTCAGGAACAGGATTGAGCCCGACATGGGGATGCCACCCTCACCGTTCACGGGATGCCAGGGACGTGCGGAGCGCGGCCTGTCGAACTGCGGGCTTCCGCCCTGCGACCGACCACGATGCGACACGCGCGGTGCGATGCGGCGCCCGGTGTGCCGGCCGCCCGGCCGTTCCGCCGTGTCGCTCTCGCGCTGCCCCAGCCTCGCACGCGACCGGCGCGGCCAGAATAGGACCTAAGTCCCAGCAGGGCCCTCGCGTTGCGGGCTTGCGCGGGAGAGGGAGCGGCGTCTAGGCCGTGGATCGAAAGTGCGTCCCGGGTGGTTGATGATCACCGTTCAGGGGGCGGGAGGCCTCACGGACGAGCAGTGGGCGGTGGTGGAGCCGTTGTCACCGAAGGGGGCGAAGGCGGGGCGGCCGCCCGTCCGGCCTCGGCGGCAGCTGATCGACGGCATACGGTTCCGGGTCCGGACCGGTGTTCCGTGGCGGGAAATCCCTGTCGGACGGCGTGGGTGAAGGGGCCCGCCTGTGCGAAGCATCGGATTCACCCTGCCCGTCAACGTCGCGCGGCAGGTACCAGGAGTGGTCAGAGAGTGCGAACATCGGGGGCGGAGGCGGCCACGCCGGGCCGCCGGCCGCGTCCGGTCCTCAGGGCAGTTTGTGGGCGAGAACGTCGAGTCGCTCGACGGAAGGCGGCTGGGAGAACAGATCGCCGGCCCGTTCCATCAGGGCCTCGCCCAGCCGGCCGTTGAGGTGGGCCTGACGTGCGGAGTCGGCGGGGAAGGCGTCGAAGATCGCGAACGAGGTCGCGCTCAGGCGCACAGCGAACCAGGCGACGGTGTCGGGCTCCTCCCGCACGAGGTCAAAGCCCTTGCGGAGAAAGTCGGCGACCTCTTCCTCCTTGCCGGGCTTGGCCTCCATGCTTACGTACAGCCCGACCTTGACGTCTGCCATGAGGGGACTCCTTTCGGTGCTCGGCCGCCCGTGAGCGCCCGGGCACTGCCGTGACCGGTTGGCATAGAACGCGCCTATTGCGGCCGGATTACTACGCCTTTGCGCATATTCTTCTCCGGCCGGCAGGTCGAATCGCACTCACCGCGCCGCAGCACCCGCAACATGCGGTCCGGATGTACGGCTCAGGCGCCACCCACAGACGCACGGAACTCCGGCGGCCGAAAGAGTCCTTCCTGTCAACGTGGGGCAATGGCCCCCACCACTGCCTCCACGGTGCGACCACAGACCCAGCCACAGCCCCGGCCGGCGCATCCGCCCGCCCTGCTCAGGGCGGGCCCGCCGTCATTCTCCGGGTGGGCGGGTCCGGTCGGACCAGTTCACGACGTACGGCATCAGCAGCCCGACCAGCAGGAACAGGGCGCCCATGGCGAGCCAGCCGGGCTCGCCCCAGCCGAGGCAGACCATGCCGAGCAACGGCGGGCCGATCGCGTTCGACAGGCCCTGCCCGATGCCGTAGAGGCCCGAGTACTGCCCCTGGGCGTGGGCCGGAGCGAGGCCGAAGGACAGCTCGAACGAGGCCGCGGTGTGCCAGAGTTCGCCGATCGTGTGGACCACCACGCCGAGCGCGACCACCACCACGGCGACCCAGCCGGGCGCGCCGCCCGCCGCCGCGATGAGGGCGGTGGCCAGGAGGAACGCCACCCCCGCGCGGCGCACCACCCGGCCGGCCGCCACGTTGCCGTCGATGCCCCGGCTGGCCCGCACCTGGAGGCAGACCACGAGGGCGGTGTTGACGGCCACGCTCGCGCCGACGAACCACCGGGGCGCCTCGGTGTGCCCGATGATCCACAGCGGCAGCGCGAAGATCAGCACCTGGGTCTGGATCGACATTATCCCGTCCAGGGCGGTGAGCACCACGTACGGCCGGTCCTTGAGCGCGAGCCAGCGGCCGGTCTCCGCCGGAGCGCCGACCGGCGGCACGGACGGCATGCGGGAGGCCAGCGCCGCGCAGACGAGGAAGGCGACGGCGTTGCCCAGGATGAGGCCCACGTACGCGGTCCGGGTGTCGAGCTGGACGACGACGCCGGCCGCGAGGGCCCCGCAGCCGGCGGCGATGTTGTTGAGGGCGCGCAGGTAGGAGCGGTAGCGGGTGGGGTGGGGGGCGCCGACGGCTCGGGTCAGCGGGCCGCGGGCGGCCGTGCCGGCCGAGTTGGCGAGTTCGGCCAGGCACATGCACGCGACGAGCCACGGGAAGGAGTGCACGAAGACGAGCGTCGCCACGGCGAGCGCCTGCACGACGACCGCGATCCGGTAGACCTCGCGCGGTCCGCGCCGGTCGGCCACGTGCCCGACGGGGATGCCGGCGACGAGGCCGATCAGGGCGGCGGCGCCGAGCGCGAATCCGACCTGCGCCACCGGGATGCCCACCGAGCGGGTGAAGAAGAGCGCGGCGCCGGCCATGAACAGGCCCTTGCCGATCATGTTGACGAAGGTCGCGGCGGCGAAGACGCGCTGGGGGCCGGTCTCGGGCATCAGGCCCCAGTTCACCAGCCAGGCCGCTAACCCACCGCCGCCCTCCTCGGCGGCCGTCCCGGGCGCGGTGCCGGCCCGTTCCTCGCTCCGGCTCTGTTCACTGGTGTCCATGGGATGCCCCTCCGGGTGCGGTTCAGGTGTCGAGGCCTCCCCGCCTGACGAGCTGCGCGGCGATCACGTTCCGCTGGATCTCGTTGGTCCCCTCGCCCACGATCATCAGCGGTGCGTCACGGAAGTAGCGCTCGACGTCGAACTCGGTGGAGTAGCCGTAGCCGCCGTGGATGCGTACGGCGTCGAGGGCGATCCGCATGGCGGTCTCGGAGGCGAACAGCTTCGCCATGCCGGCCTCCATGTCGACCCGGCGGCCGGCGTCGGCCTCGCGGGCAGCGTACAGCGTCAGCTGGCGCGCGGCGGTCAGCGAAGTCGCCATGTCCGCAAGGTAGTTGCCGATCGACTGGTGCTGCCAGATCGGCTTGCCGAAGGACTCCCTGGTCCGCGCGTACGCGAGGGCGTCCTCCAGGGCCGCCCGGCCGACGCCGAGCGCGCGGGCGGCGACCTGGAGCCGCCCGGTCTCCAGGCCCTTCATCATCTGGCCGAAGCCCCGGCCCTCGGCACCGCCGAGCAGGGCGTCGGCGGGGGCGCGGTAGCCGTCGAAGGAGAGCTCGCAGCTCTCCACGCCCTTGTAGCCGAGTTTGGGCAGGTCACGCGAGACGGTGAGGCCCGGGCCGTGCTCGACGAGCAGGATCGACATGCCGTGATGGGCCGGCCGGGCGTCGGGGTCGGTCTTGCAGAGGAGGGCGATGAGGCCGGAGCGGCGGGCGTTGGTGATCCAGATCTTGGCGCCGTCGATCACGTATCCGCCGGATCCGTCAGGTCCGCGGGGTGTGTCGGGTCCGTCTGGTCCGTCGGGTCCGTCGGGTCCGCTGGAAGCGTCGGGTCCGTCAGGCCTGCCGGATCCCGCGGGTCCGGCAGACCCGCCCGGTCCCGCGGGCCCGTCGGGTCCGCGGGATGCGTCGGAAGTACGCGAGGGGCCGGGCGTACGGGATTCGCCGGGCGTACGGGATGGGCCGGGCGTACGGGATTCGCCGGGCCCGCCGCGCCCGGCGCCCTGCTTGCGGGCGACGGTGCGCATGGCCTGGAGGTCGGAGCCGCCGCCGGGTTCCGTGAGGGCCATCGTCGCCCGCAGCTCGCCCGTGGCCATCCGCGGCAGGTACCGGCGCCTCTGCTCCTCCGTACCGAAGTGCAGCAGCAGCTTGGCGACCACGGTGTGACCGCCCATGGCCCCGGCCAGGCTCATCCAGCCGCGGGCCAGCTCCTCGGTGACGAGGACGTAGCAGAGGGTGGAGACGGGCGTGCCACCGTACTCCTCGGGGACGGCGAGCCCGAACACGCCCAGCCGCTTCATCCGCTCGACGAGCGCCTCGGGATAGGTGTCGGCGTGTTCGAGCTCGCGGACGACCGGCTTCACCTCCCTGTCCACGAAGTCGTGGACCGTGCCGACGACCAGTCGCTCCTCGTCGGACAGGATGTCGAGAACGCTCATGCCGTGCTCCTCCGCCCACTAGCGTCAGGGGGACTCATGACACCACGCGCCCGTGACGAGGAGTCCATGGCCGAGCCCGCTCCCCTCCCCCCTCCCCGCCCCGCGACCTTCGCCCGCGCCCAGGACGGCACCGCCCTGGCGTACCAGCACCGCGGCGAGGGCCCGCCGCTCGTGCTGCTCGCCGGGCAGGCCAACGACCACCACTGGTGGGACGACGTGCGCGAGGACTTCCACGCCACGCACTCCACCCTGACGCTGGACGCGCGCGGCACCGGCGACAGCGACAAGCCCCGAGGCCCCTACTCCACCCGGCAGTTCGCGGACGACGTGGTCGCCGTGCTGGACGCGCTCGGGATCGAACGGGCCGACGTCTACGGCACCTCGATGGGCGGCCGGGTCGCCCAGTGGATCGCCATCGCCCACCCACGGCGGGTCCGCCGGCTGGTCCTCGGCTGCACCTCCCCCGGCGGCCCGCGGGCCGTGGAACGCGACGCGACCGTACGCCGCGCCCTCGCCCGGCCGGACGCCGACGCCGTCCGCCTGGCCCTGGCCGACCTGATGTACTCCCCCGCCTGGCGGGCCGCGCACCCCGGCCCGTACGGCACCCTCGGCGACCCCCGGATGCCGGCGCACGCGCGACACGCGCACCTCCTCGCGAGCAACGGGCACGACGCCTGGGACGCGCTGCCGCGGATCGCAGCGCCCACCCTGGTCATGCACGGCGACCAGGACCGGCTCACCCCGCCGGACAACCTCCCGCTGCTCGCCTCGCGGATCCCCGGCGCACTCACCCACCTCTTCCCGGGGGCCCGGCACGCCTACTTCGAGGAGTGTCGGGCGGAGGCCGGGACACTGGTGCGCACGTTCCTGGGGTCCGGCCCGGCGGAGGAGTCCGCGTGAGCGCCGGTCCCCCGCCGATCGGCGCGTACGCGGCGGGCTGGCGTCCGGGGCCCGTCACCGCCCTGGACCCGCTGCCCGCCGGGCCCGTGGCGGCCCTGTCGGCGGTGCTCGACCTGCCGGGCCCGGTCGCGGCGGACGGCGGGGAGCTGCCGCCGCTGTGGCACTGGCTGTACTTCCTGGACTGGCCGGCCGGTCGGGAGCTGGGGCCGGACGGGCATCCGGCGCACGGGCACTTCCTGCCGCCCGTCCCCGACCGGCAGCGCATGTGGGCGGGCGGGCGCTGCGCGATCACGGCGCCGCTGCGGCTCGGCGAGCCGGCCGAGCGGGTCGCCTCCCTCGCGGAGGTCACGGCCAGACGGGGGCGCAGCGGGGACCTGTTGTTCGTGACCGAGCGGCGCGAGTTCCGGCAGGGCGGGCGGCTGTGCCTGGTGGAGTGGCAGGACGTCGTCTACCGCTCGGGGCGCGGCGCACGGAGCGGGGAGCGGGGGGCCTCCTCGGAGGAGGCTTCCCGCGAGGGCGCTTCCCCGCACGGCTCTCCTCAGGGGGCCGCTTCTCGAGACCCTTCACGAGACGCATCTCGGGAGAGCGCCTTCCGGGCCGCGGCGGGGGCCGCCTCCGCGGGCGGCACGCCACGGGGCGGCACGCCCCGGGAAGGACCGCCGGTCGCGCCCCCGGCCGGCCCGCCGGTCTCCCCTCCGGAGGGTCCTCCGGGGGCCGGGGGGCCGCCCGGGGCCGGGGATCCGTGGCGGCTCGCCCTGTGCCCCGGGCCGGCGCTCCTCTTCCGCTTCAGCGCGCTGACCGCGAACGCCCACCGCATCCACTACGACGCGGACTACTGCCGGGACGAGGAGGGGCACCCGGGTCTCGTCGTGCACGGCCCGCTGCTGGCCCTGCTCATGCTGGACGTGGTGCGTCGGCACGCCCCGGAGCGGCGGGTGCGCTCGTTCGCGTACCGCCTGCGCCGCCCGGTGTACGCGGGTGAGCCGCTGACGGCCGGCGGCGGACCGGTCGGCGAGGGCGCGCTGCTACGGGTCGCCACCGGCCGGGAACCGCGGCACGCCACGGCGCAGGTCCGCTTCGCCTGACCGGCACCGGCATCCCGACGCGCACCGACATCGGCGTCCCCGGGCATCGGGCACCCGGCACCGGCCCCCGGGCATCGGGCACCCGGCTCGCACCCCCGGCATCGGGCACCCGGCCTCGGGCACCCCTGACTCCGGCACCCGGGCATCGGGCACTCGGCACCGGCCCCCCCGGCACCGGGCACCCGGCATCGGGCACCCGCCGGCGGCCGTCAGCCGGTCAGGGCGGCGAGCACGTCGCGGCCGACGGTCTCGTCGCCGAGGAGGGCGTTGTGGTCGAGGCAGCCCGCCGGCCGGTTGTCGGCGCCGGTGAGCGGGACGCTGTCGTCGGGGTTGATCACCTCGTCGCAGCCGGACCAGAAGGTGGTGTACGCGACCGCGCCCGGCGTCTCGTCGCCCTCGGCGAGCCGCTTCTGCACCCAGCTGCCGGGGGTCATGTCCCGGCAGGCCTGGTCCCACAGGGCGCAGGCCCAGGCGACGCTCGTGCCGTGGTTGGGGCCTCCGAGGGAGATCCAGTGGGCGACGGTGGCGGTGCCGCCGCCGTACTTCAGGTACCAGCGGGTGGGCAGGCTGCCGTAGGAGTGGGCGACGATGTCGACCGTGTCGGCGCCGGTGCGCCGCCGGACGTCGTCGACGTAGGCGGCGAAGCGGCCGGCGAGCACCTCGTTGACGGACTGGTGGGTGTCGTAGCCCCAGCGGTGGATCTCGCCGTCGGTGTAGCCGGCGGCCCGGAGCCGGGCGTCGAGCCCGCCCCAGACGCCGGGGTCGGCGTTGTAGCCGTGGACGAGGATCACCGGGCGGTGGGGAGCCGCGGCGGTCCGGGCCCGGGCCGGGGACACGGGGCCCGCGAGGACGGCGGCGAGGACGGCGATCAACGCGAGCAGCGGAGCGGCGGTGCGTCGCATCGGCGACCTCCGGGGCGGATGGACACGGCAGTTGACGGAGCGTCAGGTAGACGCGGGCGTGATGTTACCCGTCGGAAACCCGCCACGACACCCCCGTGGCCAGAACCACACAGGGCCCCCCTGCCGCACATCAGATAAGGCGGGTTAGCATATGAGCACTGTCTAGCTCGAAAGATGCACTGTGACTGTCAACGAGGACTCGTTCACAAACTGGAAGCACCGCGAGGAAATCGCGGAGTCCATGATTCCGATCATCGGGAAGCTGCACCGGGAGCAGGACGTCACGGTCCTCGTTCACAGCCGCTCCCTGGTGAACAAGTCGGTGGTCAGCATTCTCAAGACCCACCGATTCGCCCGCCAGATCGTCGGCGAGGAGCTCTCGGTCACCGAGACCCTGCCGTTCCTGCAGGCGCTGACCACGCTCGACCTGGGTCCGTCCCAGATCGACATCGGCCTCCTGGCCGAGTCGTTCCGGACCGACGAGCGCGGCCTGTCGGTGGCGGAGTTCACCGCCGACGCCGTCGCCGGCGCCACCGGCGCCAACAAGATCGAGCGCCGCGACGGCCGTGACGTCGTCCTCTACGGTTTCGGCCGCATCGGCCGCCTGGTCGCCCGCCTGCTCATCGAGAAGGCCGGCTCCGGCAACGGTCTGCGCCTGCGCGCCATCGTCGTCCGCGGTGGCGGCGAGCAGGACCTGGTGAAGCGCGCCTCCCTGCTGCGCCGTGACTCCATCCACGGCCAGTTCCAGGGCACGATCACCGTCGACGAGGCGAACAGCACGATCGTCGCCAACGGCAACGCGATCCGCGTGATCTACGCCAACGACCCCTCCGAGGTCGACTACACGGCGTACGGCATCGACAACGCCATCCTCATCGACAACACCGGCAAGTGGCGCGACCGCGAGGGCCTGTCGAAGCACCTGCGTCCGGGTATCGACAAGGTCGTCCTGACCGCCCCGGGCAAGGGCGACGTCCCGAACATCGTGCACGGTGTCAACCACGACACGATCAAGCCGGACGAGCAGATCCTGTCCTGCGCGTCCTGCACCACCAACGCGATCGTCCCGCCGCTCAAGGCCATGGACGACGAGTACGGTGTGCTGCGCGGTCACGTGGAGACCGTCCACTCGTTCACGAACGACCAGAACCTGCTGGACAACTACCACAAGGCCGACCGCCGCGGGCGTTCCGCGCCGCTCAACATGGTCATCACGGAGACGGGTGCCGCCTCCGCCGTGGCCAAGGCGCTGCCCGACCTGAAGGCGCCGATCACCGGCAGCTCGATCCGCGTCCCCGTGCCGGACGTCTCGATCGCGATCCTGAGCCTGCGCCTGGGCCGCGAGACCACCCGCGACGAGGTCCTCGAGTACCTCCGCGACGTCTCGCTGCACTCGCCGCTGAAGCGCCAGATCGACTTCACCACGGCCCCCGACGCCGTCTCGATGGACTTCGTCGGCTCGCGCCACGCGTCCATCGTCGACGCCGGCGCGACCAAGGTCGACGGCGACAACGCGATCCTGTACCTCTGGTACGACAACGAGTTCGGCTACTCCTGCCAGGTCATCCGGGTCGTCCAGCACGTCTCGGGCGTCGAGTACCCGACCTTCCCGGCTCCCGCGGTCTGATCCGCCGGAACACGGACGCACACGCCGGACGGCGGTGGGGCAGTGCCCCGCCGCCGTCCGGCGTTTCGTGTGTCCGGACGTCTCAGGAGGCGGCCGCGGGCCAGCGGTGATGCAGGGCGTCGATGTGGAAGACGTGCGAGTGCGGCCCCGCCGCCCCGGCCAGGTGCGGATGGTCGGCGGGCAGCTCGGGGTGGGCGTGCGGCAGCGCCGCCGGGTCCGTGCGCGGCCAGAGCCGGGCCGCGGCCAGGGCGGCGAGCAGCGCGAGAGCGCCCAGGAGCACCGCCGGCGGCACCGGTCCCGTACGGGCGACGAGCCATCCGGCGAGCGGGTAGGTGAGCAGCCAGCAGGCGTGCGAGAGGGAGAAGCGGGCGGCGAAGGCGGCCGGGAGGTCGGCGGGGTCGGCCGAGCGGCGCAGCACCCGGCCGCCGGGAGTGAGCACCGCGGACGTCGCCGCGCCGGCCAGCAGCCAGGCGCCGAGCAGCCCGGCCCAGGCCACGGCGCCCCTGCCGACGGTGACGGTGAGCGCGAGCGCTCCGAGGACTCCGGGCAGGGCGAAGGCCCCCGCGAGCATGACGCGCCGTTCGCCCCTCCGGTCGAGGAGCCGGGGCAGCAACAGGGCGACGCCCATGGAGCCCGCGCCGTACGCGCCGAGGGCGAGCGCGACGTCTCCCGCCGGGCGGGCCAGAGCGGTGCGGACCAGGCCGACGGTGCCGGTCAGGACCAGCGCGCCCGCGGCGGCCACGGCCAGGTCGAGGGCGAGCAGGGCGCGCAGCCGCGGGGTGGCGAGCAGCAGCCGGGCACCGGCCGCCACGCGGGAGGCCGCCCTGTCCTCGTGCGCGGCTGCGGGCGGCCGCCGCCCGGGCAGGGCGGTGGAGAGGACGAGCAGTGCGGAGGCGAGGAATCCGACGCCCGTGCCGGCGAACAGCCAGGAGTACGGCACGAGCGCGAGGAGTGCGGCGGCGAGGACGGGCGAGACGAGGCTCTCCAGGTCGTAGGCGAGCCGGGAGAGGGACAGCGCCTCGGTGTAGGCGCGTTCGCCGGGCAGCACCTCGGGGACGGTGGCCTGGAAGGCGGGGGTGAAGGTGGCGGAGGCGGCCTGGAGCAGCAGGACCAGGACGTAGACGTGCCACACCTCGCCGACGAGCGGCAGTGCGAGGGCCGCGGCCGCGCGGATCAGGTCCGCTCCGACGAGCAGGGTGCGCCGGGGCAGCCGGGCGGCGAGCGCTCCGGCGAGGGGCGCGACGGTGACGTAGGCGGCCATCTTGAGCGCGAGAGCGGTGCCGAGGACGGCGGAGGCGTCGGCGCCCGCGAGGTCGTAGGCGAGCAGGGCGAGGGCCACGGTGGCGAGGCCCGTGCCGAGGAGGGCGACGACCTGGGCGGTGAACAGGCGCCTGAAGGTGCGGTTGCGCAGCACGGACAGCACGGCTCCACGGTAGCCCCGGAAGGATCTCCGCCGCCCGGGGAACTCGGCCCCGCCCCGCCGCGTTCTACAGAGACGTAGAAGTAACCGACCTCTGGAGTGCCGGCACATGGCCCTGTGGGACCGCCTCAAGGAGTCCGCATCGACGATGCAGACCCAGCTGATCGCGAAGAAGAACGACCTCAAGAGCGGCGCCTTCCGCGACGCGAGCATGGCGATGTGCGCGCTCGTCGCCGCCGCGGACGGCACCGTCGACCCGTCCGAGCGGCGCCGGGTGGCCCAGCTCATCGCGGGCAACGAGGTGCTGCAGAACTTCGACGCGACGGATCTGCAGCGTCGCTTCGACGCCAATCTGGACAAGCTGGCCGCCGACTTCGACTTCGGCAAGGTGAGCGTGCTGCAGGAGATCGCCAAGGCGAAGAAGAAGCCGGCCGAGGCGCGCGCGGTCGTGCAGATCGGCATCGTCATCGGCGGCGCCGACGGCGACTTCGACAAGACCGAGCAGGCCGTGGTGCGGGAGGCCTGCTTCGCCCTCGACCTGCCGCCGCACGAGTTCGACCTGTAAGGGCCGGGCCTTACGCCAGCGGTGTGGCCGCGTGCAGGACCTGGTAGAGCGTGACGGCCGAGTTGGCGGAGGAGAAAGCCGACACGGTCGCCCCGGCGACGGCTCCCCACACGGCCATGCCCACGGCGGTGAACACCGGCGGCCAGTCCCGCGCCGCGGGCGCCCCGGCGAGCAGCGCGGCGACCCGGCGCGGCACGGGTCCCGCCTGCGCGAATCCGGCGAGCGCGTGCGCCGGGGGCGCGGGGGCGAGCAGCGCCGCCCGGCCGATCGCGCGGGCGACGGCACGGCGGCTGCCGACGGCGGCGGCCGCCTCCTCGTCGGCCCACCGCTCGGCGGTGTAGGCGACCGCGGCGCACAAGGGGCGCAGGAACGGATTGGCCCGGGCGGCGAGCCGCACCGTGAGCAGGTGCCGGTGGTGACGCCCGTCCAGATGGGCGCGTTCGTGGGCGAACAGCGCGCGGCGCTCGGCCGGGCGGAGCGCCGCGAGCATGCCGGTGCTGACCACGACCCGGTCGCGCCGCCCGCGCCGCCCCGGCAGGGCGTAGGCGTACGGGGTGGGGTCGGGCAGCACCGCCACCGGCCGGCCCGGCAGCCCGGCGAGCGCCCGCTCGGCCCGGCGCCGTACCCGCAGGTGCCCGGCCAGGGCGTGCAGACAGGCGCCGACCACGGCACCGAGTGCCGGGATGGCGGCCCGCCCGGCGATCTCGTCGTACGGGAGGGCGGCCCGCACCTCGGGGTCGGACCAGCCGTCCGGCAGCGGGTTCCCGGGGAGCTGGGCGGTGCCGACGACCATGAGTAGCGCGAGGCACAGGGTGCTGCAGACCGCGAGCACGACGGCGAAACCGGTGAGCAGCCGGGTCGCGGTGCGCGGGTGCAGCCGGTGCTCGGCGAGCCGCGCGACCGGCCAGGCGGTGAGCGGGAGCAGCAGCGGCAGGAAGACGAAGACCCCCATGGGCGCTAGTGTCCGCCCTCCTCGGTGGCTTCCCCTCTCCCTTCGGGCTCTTCGGCGAGGAGTTCACGCAGCAGTCGTTCGTCGTTCGGCGGGAGGGCCGTGACGAAGCTGGCGAGGACCGCCTCGCGGTCGCTCTCGGAGTCGAGGACCTTGCGCATCCGCAGGGCGGCGAGCCCGGCCTCGTCCGCGACGGCCGTCCACCGGAAGGAACGGCCGGCACGGTCGCGGGCGACGGCGCCCTTGCCGTGCAGGCGGGTGAGGATGGTGATGACGGTGGTGTAGGCGAGATCGCCGCCGAGACGTTCCTGCACCCAGACGACGGGGACCGGACCGGGGGCTTCCTTCAGCACGGCGAGCACCTGGGCCTCCAGCTCTCCCTGGCCGCGTCTGCGCCCCGCCCTGCCGCTCTCCGTCACGCCCTCGTCCTTCCCGCCCGCCGTACCGCGCCGCGGTCCGGCGGCCTCGCCCTTTCCGCCGGTCAGGCGGTATCCCATCGTACTGAGCCGGCGGCGGGGACCGCCGTGCAGCCACAGACGTCGGGCCCACGCCGCCGCCCGCACTCCCCCGCCACGCGTACGTACGCCTCCGCGACGTGCCGCAGCCAGGTCAGCTCGTCGGCGAACTCGCTGCCGGACTGGCGCGAACCGGGGCCGCCCGCGTCGCCGGACGGCTCGCGGCCGGAGCGTTTGCGGCGGATCGCCAGATCGAGGACGGCCGCCTCCAGGAGGAGGTCGGTGCGGTCGCCGGAGGACCCGGCGAGCCGCTCCCGGAGGCGCTCCTCGCAGTCCTCGCACACGTACGGGCGCAGCAGCCGCTGCCCGTCCCTGATCTCGATGACCATCCGGTAGAGCCGGGTGTGGAGGTCGGCGCCGAAGAGGGCGAGCCGCGGGGAGCGCGGTTCGAAGAGGGCGATCCCGGGCGCCGCCTCGCACAGCGCGGACCACAGCGGGTGCAGGGTGCGGTAGGAGCGGTGGTCGTCGAGGCGGGTGGAGAGCCGGGCGCCCCAGCCCGGCAGGGTGTAGCCGACGACGATGACCAGGGAGCCCGCGCTGGCCATGAGGGGGCTCCACAGCACGGCGGCCCGGTCCAGGGAGGTCGTACCGCCCCAGCGGCCGAGGACCCCGAGCAGCTTCCCGAGGATGAAGCCCAGCACGAAGACGGAGCCGACGGCGGCGAGCCGCAGCGACTGGGCGAGCCAGGGCCGGGCCAGGCCGCGCGAGGAGGGCCAGGTGTGCCGGGCGGTGTTGGCGAGGTTCAGTCCGTACGTGACGAGGAAGACGACCACGTAGGCACCGGCGGTCGGATGGGTCGCGAAGTGGACCTCGAAGTCCACGGGATGGGCGCCGGGCAGCGGCGCGGCGAAGAACAGCCCGGTCATGACGGCGATCGCGGTGAGGTAGAGCATCGCCATCCGTGGCAGTCGGCGCCGGGCCTCCTCGGGCGAGCCGAACCAGCCGGCGACCATGACGTGCGCCGACAGGGCGCCCAGGACGATGAAGCAGTGGCCCACGAGCGTGCCGAGGTTGGGGATCCCGGTGTGCGCCCCGATCCACCGGTAGGTCACCGGGGCGAGCACCAGATAGGCGAGCCCGTTGAACAGGCGCGTGCCGCACAGGGCGCGCAGGGCCAGGTTGCCCGGGTCGCGCCGGAGGTCGCGCCACTTGTAGCCGAAGGCGCTGAGGCTGACGACCCCGGAGAGGGTGTGCGTGTAGCTGAAGACGGTGTCGAGCGTCCCGGCGGTCACGTCCGGGGACCGCGTCCGTGGTGCAGAGAGCGTTCGAGCCGGGCCACGAGGTCGACCGTGTCGGGCGGGACGGCGGCGGTGTCGAGGGGCGGTCCGCTAACGAGGCGCAGCACCTGGGTGGCGAAGTACTCGGCGGCGTACTCCTCGGGGCGGCTGTAGTGGGTGCGGCCGAGCATGTGCTGGATCAGGGCGGGGTCGATGTCCTCGGGGAGGAGGGCGCCGAGTCCCGGACCGGTGGACGAGTGGCCCCACAGCAGATGCCCCAACTCGTGCACCACCACATGGGTCTGATGGGTGGTCGTGGTGTGCGCCTCGTAGAAGACGTAGTCGACGGTGCCGGTGGAGACGAGGAGCCCGGCGGGGCCGCTGGGCGGGAACGCCAGGGGCGCGAGCCGGATGGCGCGCCCGCGCCGCTCGGCGATCTGGCCGCAGAGGTCCTCCACCGAGAAGGGGACGGCGAGGTCGAGACTCTGGATCAGATCGCCGCATTTTCGACGTAGATGACGGCGCTTCATGGCTCCCCCTCCACACGACACTGCCCTGGTTCCATCATGTGGCAGGGATGCGCTCGGAAAAAGATCCTGCTGTCGGCCGCTCAGGCGGCGAGACCCACGCGCTGGGCGTAGAGGGCGGCCTGGGTACGGTCGGCGGCCCCGATCTTCGGGTAGATGCCGCTCAGATGGTTCTTCACGGTCTTCTCGGATATGTCAAGTCGGCGGGCGATCAGGCGGTTGCTCAACCCCCGGGCGAGCAGCCCGAGTACACCGCGTTCGCGGGCGGTGAGGGCGGGGTCGGCGACGGGAGTGGACGCCCCGGTGAGGAGAGCGGGGTCCGGGGCACAGGGCACCGCCTCGGTCAGGCCGACGCGCTGCGCGTAGAGGGCGGCCTGCGTACGGTCGGTGGCGCCGATCTTCGGATAGATCCCGCTGAGATGGTTCTTGACGGTCTTCTCGGAGATGTCGAGCCTTCGGGCGATGAGCCGGTTGCTCAACCCCCGGGCCAGCAGGCGCAGTACACCTAACTCCCGGCAGGTGAGTTTCGTGGCCGGCGCTTCTTCCACGTCTTGCCTCCTCCTTGCCTCTCGTGAAGGGCATGAGAAAACAGGCGCTCGGTGAATTCGTGCGGAACGGACCGGTAGGAATGTCCGCACAGTCACATCTGAGCGTCGTCGAAAGTCGCTCGGTTCCTAGGTGATTGACCTCACGGCAGGTCGGACCGGAGGCTTCATGCACACCCCAACAACAAGTGATGGCATGGACATTGAGGGAGCACATGGCATGCAGTAACCTCCGTACGAGGTACTACCGTGAATGCTCCGTCGATCCCTCGTGGACACTACGTCGCCGTCACAGCCTCGTCAACTGGCGTGGCCGCCGTCGCCCCCCACGCACGCCTCCAGTTGTCAGCAAAGAGACCAGAGGAGTTGGGACACATGGGTACACAGCCACCCGGATCGCTGGCCCAGAGGCTGAACCGCCTCTTCGAGACCGTCCACCCGCGTGGCCGTGGCCCGTTCAGCAACGAGGAGGTCGCCCGGGCGATCCGGGACCGGGGCGGAGACATTTCGAAGCAGTACATCGCCTATCTCCGCAAGGGTGAGCGGGGAAATCCTCGGTTGCACCACCTGGAAGCCCTGGCGAAATTCTTCGGGGTCCCGGTCTCGTATTTCTTCGACGACGATTCCGCGGCACGTACGGAGAAGAAACTCGACGAACTCGCGGCCTGGCGCGACGCCGGAATCACCCAACAGGACCTGCAATCCCTGGAGCGCGCGGGGGTGACCGGTGTGGCCATGCGCGCGGTCGGCCTCTCGCCCAAGGGACTCGAATTCGCGAAGGCGATACTGGACCAACTGCGGGCGATGGAGGGCCTCGGGCCGGGCGCCCAGGACGGCGGCGGGCCGGCGGGCCCGGACGTCCTGGGGGCCTGACGCGGGCCTCGTCGGGCCGATGACCTCACGCGCGACGGCTGACGCCGACGACGGCGGGAAGGGGTGCGGGGCCGGAGCGGGGGTGGGGGTGTCCGGACGTGGCGGCGACCTTCCCGAGCGAAGCGAAGGGAAGCTCGCAGTCCGGACACCCCCACCCCCCCCCCCCCCACCCCCGCGGAGGTCCCGGACCCCGGTGCCCCACGGGTTTCGGGCGACGTCCGCGGAGCAGGCGACCTCGGAGCGTGAGTGCCCCGGGGCGGGCGACGCCGAGCGAGGGCCGGCATGGGGCGGGCCTGCGTGCAGGGAGCCTGGGCCCGGCAGGGGCTGACGTCCCGTGTGCCCACCCGTCCCGCCCCAGCGGGACGATTGCCCACACGGAGTGGGGCGAGCGTGCCCACGTCGAGTGGGGCGAGCGTGCCCACACGGAGTGGGGCGGACGCACGCACGGAGTGCGGCGGACGCACGCTCGGAGTGGGGCGAGCGTGCCCACGCGGGGCAGGGCGAACGTGCCCACGCAGGGCGAGCGCGCACGGGCGGGGCAAGGCGAGCGTGCCCACGCGGGACGGGGCGAGCGCGCACGGGCGGGGCGGGGAGAAGGCCGGACGCGCCGAGTAGGGCGCGCGCGCGGAGTGCGGCGGACGGACACCCGCCGGAGTGGGGCACGCGCGCCCAGGCGGGACAGGGCGCGCGTGCCCACGCAGGGCGAGCGCGCACAGGCGGAGCAGGGCGAGCGCGCACGGGCGAGGCAAGGCGAGCGTGCCCACGCGGGACAGGGCGAGCGCGCACAGGCTGGGCGGGGAGAAGGCCGGACGCGCCGAGTAGGGCGCGCGGAGGGCGTTGCAGGGGAGGGTCAGGGGGCGACGACGACCTGGGCCGAGTAGCTGAGGCCGGAGCCGAAGCCGGCCGTCAGGACGAGCGCGCCGGGCCGCACCCGGCCGCCGGCGATCAGGGTGTCGAGGGCGAGCGGGATGGACGCCCCGGAGACGTTGCCGTCGTCGCGGACCGTCCGCGCGACCTCGACGGAGGCCGGCAGCCCCATCGCCTTCACGGCCGCGTCGATGATCCGCACGTTCGCCTGGTGCGGCACGAAGGCCTCGATGTCCGCCGCGGTCACCCCGGCCACCTCCAGCGCCTCCCGGCACACCTCGGCGACCGCGCCGATCGCCCAGCGGAACACCTCCGGCCCCGCCATCTCCAGGAACGGCCACCGCACCAGGGGGTCGTGCCGCAGCTCGGCGAAGGACCGGCTCTGTTCGATGGCCCGCAGGTGCTCCGTGTCGGTGCCCCAGACGGCGCGGGCGATGCCCGGCTCGGGGGACGGGCCGACGACGGCCGCGCCCGCCCCGTCGCCGAAGATGAAGGCCGTCGAGCGGTCGCGGGGGTCGACGATGTCGCTCATCCGCTCCGCACCCACCACCAGCACGTGATCGGCCTGCCCGCCGGACACCAGGCTGGAGGCCACGGCCAGGCCGTGGGAGAAGCCGGCGCAGGCCGCGCCGAGGTCGAAGGCGGCGGCCCCGCGGGCGCCGAGCTCGGCGGCACATGCGGCCGCGGCGGGCGGCGCCTGATGGAGGTACGACATGCTCGCGACGATCACGCAGGAGACGTCGGCCGGGGCGAGACCGGCCGCGCTCAGCGCCTTCTCCGCGGCCCGCGCGCCCATCACGGGAACGGTCTCGGCGGGATCGGCGAAATGCCGGGTCACAATTCCCGAACGCGCCTCTATCCAGGCGCTGTCGGAATCGATGAACCGGCAGATCTCCTCGTTTCCGACCACCCGTCCCGGACGGTAGGCACCCACCCCGAGAAGGCGGGCGAAACGGCTTGGCGACGATCGAATTTCACTGTCCATCGAAGTCATCAATCCAATCGCGGAGCGGTGCACCCGGACGTTATTTCATCAAACGGCCCGCAATCCCCCACTGTCAACGAAAGGGCCTTGGGACGTTTGGCCCAGTGAGCTGCCGGGCCGTCAACTCTCTGTGCTTCACGGCATGTTGCGGCTGGTCGGAACAGGCTGCCAGACTGGCGTCCTCATGTCCGGCGCTCACATGGAGGAGCGAAGTGTCAGAGGTACATGCCCCCCGCACTCACACCGCCGTACTCGAATGGCGGGACCAGGGGCCCCTTTTCGCCACCCAGGCCGACGCAACGGGTCTGTCATATCTGCGCGGGCTCATCTCGGGCGATATCGTCGCACCGCCCGTCGCACAGGTCCTCGGTATCGAGGTGGTCAAAGCCGACCCGGGCACGGTGCAGTTCACGATGCCGGTGAAGAACTTCTTCACGAACCACCTCGGGCTGCTCGCGGGCGGCATCCTGTCGACGGTCATGGACTCGGCGCTCGGCTGCTCGATCCTGTCCGCGATCCCCGAGGACAAGGACATCGTCACCCTCGATCTCAACGTGGACTTCCTGCGCCCGGTGCACGAGGCCTCGGGCCTC
The DNA here is from genome assembly GCF_044767915.1 of Streptomyces sp. NPDC101191. Classification (NCBI taxonomy): domain Bacteria; kingdom Bacillati; phylum Actinomycetota; class Actinomycetes; order Kitasatosporales; family Streptomycetaceae; genus Streptomyces; species Streptomyces sp. NPDC101191. Next base: position 12,899 of record NZ_JBIWOU010000011.1, on the reverse strand, counting down.
GTCACGGTGGACGCCGAGGTCGTGCACCTGGGCCGCAACCGCGGACTGGCGTCCTGCCGGGTGGTGGACTCGGACGGCCGGCTGTGCGCCGTGGGCAAGAGCAGCTGCCTGATCCGCGACAAGGCCCCGAAGGCCCCCGCCGCGGAGGGTGCCCGATGAGCGACGCCCCCGACCTGAAGGTCGGCCAGGTGCTCCGCGAGAGCCGGACGATCACCGACGAGGACATCGTCGCCTTCGCCGACCTCGCCGGGGACCGCGGCCGGCACCATCTGCCCGAGCACGGCCGGGCGATGGCCCACGGCCTGCTCACGGCCTCGCTCGCCACGAAGATCGGCGGGCAGTTGCACTTCATCGCGCGGCGGATGGGCTGGGAGTTCCTGCGGCCGGTCTGGTCCGGCGACACCATCACCGCGGAGGTGACCGTGCGCGCGCTGAGCGAGGTGCGCTCGGGCACGGGCGTGGAGTTCGACATCGAGATCACCAACCAGGACGGCGAGGCGGTGCTGCGCGGCGACAGCACGGGAGTGATCCGCCACTGACACCCCCACGCGCCCGCCCCGCGCCTCCGCCGTCGCCGAAGGGCGTCATGGGAGGCGCGGGGCGGGCGGGTGCCCGCGTACGGGCGGGCCCGCCAGGGCGGTGAGGACGGCGTCGGCGGACGCTGCGTACTGCTCGGGCGGGCGTTCGCCGGCGGCGCAGACGGCCGTCACGAGCCCGGCGTGGCAGGTCCACCACACGCGCAGCGCGGGGTACGGGGCGTCCGCGACGCGGACGTGCAGCCCCCCGTCCGCGTCCTGGCGCAGCCGGTAGGCGCGCAGGGCCGGCGAGGGGCGCCGATAGGCCTTGAGGGCGGCCTCCTTGGCGGCCACGAGGACCGTGGCGAGCAGTCCCGGCGGGCGTGGTCCCGGGCCGAGCCGGGGAGGCTCGTCCGGGCCGAGCAGCCGGGGCAGCAGGATGTCGTTGCGGGCGTCGACGGGTTCGACATCCACGCCGACCAAGGAGGCCGCCCCCGTCCGGGAGACCGCGCACGCGGTCAGCTCCCCTGTGTGGGCGAGGGAGAGGGCCCATCGGCCCGACGGCTCGTGGAGCCGTGGGGCACCGCCGGGATCCGGCAGGATCTCGGCGTCCGGCGGCCCGCCGGCCCGGAGGAGCGCGGCCTTGGCGGTGAGCCGGGTGCGAACCCACTCGGCGCGCCGGGCGCCGTCCAGCCGGGCGGCGTATGCGCGTTCGCGCGGGCCGAGCGGGGTCTCGGGGGCCGGTCGCCCGGCCCAGTCGCAGTGCACGACGGTGACCCGGGCGGGCGCGCCGCCCGGGCCGGCCGGGACCGCGCTCACGGCGTACCCGGGCTCCGTACGCCCGGGATGCGTGCGCTCGGGCTCCGTACGCCCGGGATCCGTACGCCCGGGGTCACCGGACGCGCCGGATCGCCTGGACGAACTCGCCCAGGTCCGCGACGCTCGGCTCTCCGGGGGTGTCGACGAAGCCGCGGACCAGGCGTACGACCGCGTCGTAGGCCTCGGTGTGGTCGTAGGCGGTGGAGTCGGCGACCTTGAGGGACCAGCGCCAGTAGCCCTTCATGGTGTCGGCGAGCGGCATCCGGAAGGTGGCGATGACGTCCTTGAGGCCGGGGACGGCGGCGGCGCCGTCCCGGGCGACGTACGCGCCGACGAGGTTGCTGTAGAAGGCGAAGTGGCGGGCCTCGTCGCGGGCGAGGCGGCCGAGCAGCTCCTTGAGGAAGGGTTCGCTGACCGTCTCTCGGAAGCGCTGGTAGAAGAGCTGGGTCGCCTTCTCCTGGACGAGGGTGTAGGTGAAGGACTGGACCGGGTGCTCGTAGGGCAGCTCGAACTTCTTCCGGCCCTCCTCGGCCAGGCTCTGCAGAATGCCCTCGCGCGTCGCCATGCCGGTCTCGACCTGGTAGCGGGCGAGCGCGGAGGCGTGCCGCTCCTCGTCCGAGGCCCAGGCGACGAGGAAGCGGAAGTACTCCCGGTTGAAGCCGAAGCGCTCCAGCTCCTGCTCGGCGTCGGCGACCGGGAAGGCCTCCAGGAAGTGCGAGAGGTAGCCGGGGATGTGGTCCTCGACGAAGGTGATGAACCGCACGGCGGAGCGGTCGGCCTCGGTGAGGCGTTCCGGCCGCAGGGCGTCCCAGTCGAGGTCGGCGAGGCTCCAGGTCCGCTCGCCGGCGCGGGTCACCGCCTGGTCGACGATCTCGTGCATCTGGAGGGCCGGCAGCAGGTCGTCGAGCAGGGCGGTCTCCGCCATGTCAGTCCACCACCTTGGGTCCGAGCCGGGACTTGGCGGCGGTCAGGGCGTAGTGCTTGGAGGTGTAGCCCCAGCCGGCGTTGGCGACCCGCAGGTAGTGGACGAGCGGGTCGGTCATGCCGGGGGCGGCGGCCTCGATGCGGTCCCGGTTGGCCTCGGCCCGGCGTTCCCACTCCTCGATGGTGCGGTGGTAGTGGGCGGTGAGGTCGTCGAGTCCGGCGAGGCTGAAGCCGGCCGACTCGGTGGCCTGGATCAGGTGGGAGAAGGGGACCATGTCGGCGAAGCCGAAGATGGTCTCGGTGACGTGCCGGGTGCCGGGCCGGGCGGCGAACTCGCGGTACACCTCGTCGCTGCGGAAGCAGCTCTCGGAGAGGTAGAGCCGGCCCTGGCGGCGCAGCGCGTCGTACACCTTGCGCAGCACGGCGACCCGGTCGGGCATGTGGATGATGGAGCCGAGCATGGTGGCGGCGTCGTAGCGGCCGTCGATGTCGAGGTCGCTGTACGAGCCGACCCTGACGTCGACGCGGTCGGCGACGCCCAGTTCGGCCGCCTTCTCGTGGATGTACGCGGCCTGCGGGGCGGAGGGCGTGACGCCGGTGACCTCGCAGCCGTACTCCTTGGCCATGAAGAGGGTGAGACTGCCCCAGCCGCAGCCGATGTCGAGGAGGCACTCGCCGCCGCGCAGCTGCAGCCGTTCGGCGACGAAGTGCAGCTTGGCGGTCTGCGCCTCCTCCAGGGTGGCGTTCGGCGTGCGGTAGAGCGCGGAGCTGTACTTGACCCGCTCGTCGAGGAAGGCCCGGAAGACCTCCGGCGGCAGCTCGTAGTGCTCGTTGGTGGCGCGCCGGGCGTCCTCGGGGGCCAGGGCGAGGTCACCGTCGCGGCCGGCGTGCACCACCGGCGGGCGGGTGTCCTCGGTCGCGTGGGTGGTCATGTCAGGCCTCCGCGCCGGCCGTCTGGGCGAGGACGAGGGAGGCGAGCTGGCGGGGTGTGCGGACGTCGAAGATGTCCTCGTCCTCGAACTCGACGTCGTAGACGCGCTCGATCTGGGCGACGACGCGCAGCAGCCGGACCGAGTCGGCGCCGGGCAGCTCCTTGAGGACGGTCTCGTCGGCGATCTCGGAGAGGTCGATGCCGAGTTCCTTGGCGGTCTGGGCGCGCACCTCGTCGAGGACTGCGGACTCCTGGAGGGACATGGTCATCCAATCGCGTGGTCGAAGTAGTGGGCGAGGCGTTCGCGGTCGGCGCCGACGAGGCCCATGTGGCCCTCGGCCTGCTCCGAACTGATGGGCTGGTAGGCGGAGTTCGCCATGGCGTGCGGGGTGCCGTCGAGGTCGAGGACATCGGCCTCGGCGTGCACGACGCCGCTGCCCTCGCGGCTGATGCGGGCGATCGCCCGGTAGGGCGTACCGGTCCGCAGGGGGCGCAGGAACTTGGTGCGCAGGGTGACGGAGAAGGCGAGCAGGCCCCGGTCGAGGGCGATCAGGTCGCCCATGAGCTCGTCGACGAGGACGCTGACGATGCCGCCGTGGACGACGCCGGGGTAGGAGGCGTAGTCGTCGGAGAAGGTGATGTCGGTGGCGAGCCGGCCGTCGTCGAGCCGGAACATCTCCAGGGCGAGGCCGATGCGGTTGCGCGGGGAGCAGCCGAAGCAGCGGAAGCGCGGTTCGTCGAGCCAGGGCAGTTCGACGGGGGTGGCCGCGGACATCAGGCGGCGTCCTGGGGGCGGGGCAGTTCGGCGAGGACGCGGCGGATGTCGCGGAGCTTCTCGATGGGGCGGCCGGTGAGCTCCGTGAGGGTGCTGAAGAGCTGCTTGTGGATGCGGTCCCACTCGGTGCCGTCGTCGACCTGGCCGAAGTAGCGGAAGACCTCGTCGATGGTGACGTGGCCGTCGAGTTCGGGAAGGTTGCCCTTGAACTTGCTGACCGGGTGGTTGTAGCGGCCCTCGGGGTCGGCCATGTAGACGTAGAAGGTCTCCAGGACCGAGCCCAGCTCCTCGGGGCGGCTGACCAGGCGTCGGGCGGTGTAGTGGATGAACTCCCGGGCGTGGCGCGCCTCGTCGCCGCTCGCCCGCTTCATGATCTTGGCGATCACCGGCTCTTCGGCCACCCGGCTCACGCACTTGTACATGTGGTTGGTGGCGATCTCGGAGATGATGTTCGTGGCGAGGGTCGCCGACGGGGTGATGCCGGGCGGGTACGGGGCCCGCATCGCGTTGATCTGCTCGTAGCCGACGTCGGTGCCGGCCAGCCGCAGCCACTTCTTGAACGCCAGGTGGTGCTGGAGCTCCTGGTAGCCCCAGAGGCACACGAAGGCCGAGAAGTCGTAGTCGTCGACGAACTCGTTGAAGAAGCCGTGCTGCGCGGCGATCGAGTTGGACTCGCCCATCACGGCGCCCATGGCGAAGGCGATGTACTCGGGGCGCACCAGGTCGGGCCGGAACTCGTCCCAGGGGATGTCGCTCATCTCCCACGAGGCGTTCTGGTAGATCGGGAAGACGTCGTAGCTGTGCAGCGGCTCCGCGTCGAGGTCGCGGGCGGTCTCCAGCTTCTGGGGGGTGGTCACGGGGTGTCCTCCGGTTCGGTTCGGGCTGCGGCGACGGCCTCGGCGGCGCTGCCGTGGGAGAGTTCCGCGAGGCGTTCGCGGGTGCGGGCGCGCTGCCATTTGCCGCTGGTGGTACGGGTGATCCAGCGCGGCTTCACCAGGTGCACGCGGACGTCGGTGAAGTCCATCTCGCGCACCACCCGGGCGGCGATCTCGGCTCCGAGGTCCTCGCCGGACTGCCGGGGGTCGGCCTCGACGACCACACGGACCACCTCGCGCCCGTCGCCCTCGGTGTCGGAGAAGGCGACGCAGCGCTTGCGGTAGACGCCGGGCACCTCGCGGGCCACGGCCTCGATGTCGTCGGGGAAGTAGTTCTGGCCGCGGACGATGACCATGTCCTTGGTGCGGCCGGTGACGAACAGGTCCCCGTCGTGGGTGAAGCCGACGTCGCCGGTGCGGAACCAGCGTCCGTCGAAGGCGGCGGCGGTGGCCTGCGGGTTGTCGAAGTAGCCGGAGGTCACGGCGGGGCCGGCGATGCGCACTTCGCCGAGCTCGCCGGGCGCGCACGCGCGGCCGTCCTCGGCGACGATCCGCATCTCCAGGCCGTGGACGACGCCGCCGAGCGCGACCACGTCCTTGGCGCCGCGGGCGCCGCGGGCCACGGGCACGGCGCGGCCGCTCACGGCGAGTTCGTCGCGGTCGACGGACAGGATGCGGACCGGGCTGCCCGGCCGGGGGAAGGTGATGCCGAGGGTGGCCTCGGCCATCCCGTACACCGGGTACATGACGGTGTCGCGCAGGCCCGCGGGGGCGAAGTGGTGGGTGAAGCGCTCGACGGTCTCGGCGCTGACCGGCTCGGCGCCGTTGAAGGCGAGGCGCCAGGCGGACAGGTCGAGTTCCTTGACGCGTTCGGCGGGGGCGGAGTCCACGAACTGCTCGTAGGAGAAGTTGGGTCCGGTGATCACCGTGCCGCGATGCTCGGCGAAGTACTCGAGGAGCTGCGCGGGACGGCGCAGGAAGGCGGTGGGGGTGAAGACGTGCACGTCGGACCCGTTGAGCAGGTGGGAGAAGAGTCCGACGAGGCCCATGTCGTGGAAGGTGGGGACCCACTGCATGAAGACGTCGTCGGGGGTGAACTCCCCGGAGACCGCGCAGGCGAGGACGCCGGCGGCCATGGCACGCTGGGTGAGCATCACGCCCTTGGGGTCGCTGGTGCTGCCGGAGGTGAACTGCACGACGGACAGCGCGGCGGGGTCGACGGCAGGCAGCCGGTGGACGGTGCCGGGCGCGGCGACCGCCGGGTCGATCAGGACGAGGCCGGGTACCTGCTCGGTGAGCAGGGCGCCCAGGTTCTCGAAGGCGGGGCCGAGGACGAGGTGACGGATACCGGCGACCCGCAGCACCCGGGCCAGTCGGCGGGCGGTGCCCTGTTCGTCGCCGAACCCGGCCGGGAGCGGCAGGACGCTGCAGGCGGCGCCGGCCCGCTGGACGCCGAAGAACAGGCTCAGGAAGCGGGCGTCGGTGGGGACGAGCAGCCCGACCACGGAGCCGGGACCGACGCCGTGCTCCATGAGTCCGAGGGCGCAGGAGAGGGAGGACTCGGCGAGCTCGGCGCCGGTGATCCGCTCCTCGCTGCCGGGAAAGACGGCGACGGCGTCCGGTGCCGACCTGACGTAATGCAGAAAACATTCGGTGAGGGTGTCGCCGGACAACAACGGACTCGGCAAGGGAATGTTCCTTTCCTGGAGACGACGGGCCTGTTACCGGTGGGCGCCGGGAATTGCGGACCGGTCAGGGAACCAGGTCGACGCGGAGTTCGCTGAGGCCGCGGAAATTCACGTGGGGGCGCCAGACGACGTCCTCGGTGGTGAGCGAGATGTCGCGGTAGCGCCGCAGCAGTTCGGTGAAGACGAGACGTCCTTCGATCTTTCCGAGGAGCGCGCCGATGCAGTAGTGCGGTCCGCCGCCGAAAGCCAGGGGCTTGATGTCGGAGCGCGTCATGTCCAGGGTGTCCGGATTCACGTACCGGCGCGGATCACGGTTGGCGGCGCCCAGCAGAATCATGAGTTTCGATCCCGCCGCGATGGTCCGGTCCCCGACCTCGACGTCCGCGGTGGTGATGCGCGCGACGAGCTGCACGGGGGCGTCGTACCTGACGAATTCGTCGACGCCCTCCTCGATGAGTCCGGGATCCTCCCGCAGGGCCCGCAGCTGCTCGGGGTGGCGCAGCAGCGCCAGCATGCCGTTGCCGATGAGGTTGACGGTGGTCTCGTGGCCGGCGTTGAAGAGCAGCAGGACGTTGGCGATGATCTCGTCGTCGGACAGGCGCTCGCCGTCCACCTCCGCGAGCATCAGCCGGGTGAGGATGTCGTCCTGGGGCTCGCTGCGCCGCTTGGCCAGGTGTTCCGCGATGTAGGCGCGGAACTCCACCACCGAGTCGTTCATGGCCCGCATGGTGGTCTCGTCCAGGGCCGGGTCGACGACGTGTCCGATCGCCTCGGTCCACTTGCGGCACTGGTCGCGGTCCTCGACGGGCAGGCCGACCAGGCCGCAGATCACGGTCACCGGCAGCGGCAGCGCGAGCTCGTCGATGAGGTCGATGCCCTCGCCCGCGCCCATGTCGTCCAGGACCTTCGCCAGGATCCGTGAGATGCGCGGGCGCATCTCCTGCACGGAACGCGCGTTGAAGACCGGATTCACCAGGCCGCGAATACGCCGGTGCGCACCGCCGTCCAGCATCAGCATCCACATGCGGGTGTCGTCGACGACGGGGCTGTGCCAGCCGCCCCGGTGTTCCGCCCACTTCTTGTCCCGGTGGAATTCACTGGTGAGTCGTGGATCGCGCAGGAGCTGCCCGGCCTCTTCGTATCCGGAGACGACCCAGAACCCGAAGGGAGTCCGGTGGACCGGTTCCGTTTCGCGCAGTCGCGCATAGAAGGGATATGGGTCGCTGCGCATCTTCGGATCACGGGGGTCGTAGAGAATTTCCGGTTTCGCTGCGTCCATGGTGGGTCAGCGTGTCAGGGCGCCTCCTGACCCATCAATAGGACCAAGGTCCCACGCCCGCCCCGGTGTTATCGGGTGGAGACTGCGATGTAATGCGGTGACGGTGGGACGGTGATGTCCGCTCCCCGTCCGCGACGGTACGGACGACGGCGACACTGGCGGCAAGGAGCCCGCGGATGCTCAGCGTGAAACCCCTGAACGGATCCTTCGGCGTCGAGGTGTTCGACTCCGGCCTCGGCACCCCGGAGGCCGGGGAACAGGCGGCGGAACTCGTCGAGGCCCTGTACAGACACCAGTTACTGGTCTTCTCCGGCGTCGATCTGTCGCCGGCGGCGCAGGTGCGGATCACCGAGCTGTTCGGCGCGCCGACGCTGCCCTGGGACCCCACCTTCGCGCACCCCGACAGCCCGTACGTCGAGGAGATGCGCGAGGCGCCGCACGGCGCGCCCCGGCGGCCGGCCGAGCACTGGCACAGCGACGCCTCCTTCCGGGCCGAGCCCACCGACGCCACCCTGCTGTACGGCGTGACGGTCCCGCCCGAGGGCGGCCGCACGCACTTCAACGACCTGCGGGTGCCCCTGGCCGCGCTGCCGTCCAGGCTGCGGGAGCGGGTCGCCCCGCTGCGCGCGGTCCACGACTTCGGGCGGAACCACGCCACGCTGCGGCGGGCGGCCAAGCCGGTCGGCGACGCGGAGGCCCGGGCGGAGCTGGCGGCCTTCCCGCCGGTCTCGCACCCGCTGGTGCGCCCCCACCCGGTCACCGGCGAAGAGGCCCTGTACCTCAACGAGATGTGCCTGGACCGGATCGAGGGCCTCTCCGAGGACGAGAGCCGCGCCCTGCTCGACGAGCTGTACGCGCACACCCTGCGCGCCGACTGGCAGTACGTGCACGTGTGGCGCCCCGGCGACCTGCTGGTCTGGGACAACCCCTCGCTGATGCACCGCGCCGAGCAGGTGCCGGACGGGCACCGGCGCCTGGTCCGCCGGACCACCGCGCGCTACCCCGGACGGGCCCGGTGAACCCGGCCCGGGACTCCCGGCCCGCCGTCCCTCCCGGCGCGGCGGACGACGGCCCGCTCGACGTGCTCGGCGTCGGTTTCGGACCGTCCAACCTGGCGCTCGCCCTCGCCCTCGGCGAGGCCGGGCCGAGCGGGCCGCGGACCCGTTTCTTCGAGCGCTCGCCCCGGTTCTCCTGGCACGGCGGGATGCTCCTGAAGGACGCCACCATGCAGGTCCACTTCCTCAAGGACCTGGTGACCCTGCGGAACCCGGGCAGCCCGTACTCCTTCCTCGGCTATCTGCACGACCGGGGCCGGCTCGTCGACTTCATCAACCACAAGGCGCTGTTCCCGAGTCGCGTCGAGTTCCACGACTACCTCGCCTGGGCGGCGCGCGCCTGCGCGGACCGGGTGAGCTACGGCAGCGAGGTCGTGCGGGTCGAGCCCACGTGGTCGGGGCCCGAGGTGAGCTCCTTCCGTGTGCACCTCGCCCACACGGCGCCGGAGACCGGCGCCGTCCGCCACGAGGTGCGGACCGCGCGGAACGTGGTCCTGGCCCCGGGCCTGCGCCCCCGTCTCCCGGACGGGGCCGCCGAGTCGGAGCGCATCTGGCACAGCGGCCGGCTGCTCACCCGCCTGGAGGGCGTCCCCGAGGACGCCCCGCTGCGGTTCACCGTGGTCGGCGCCGGCCAGAGCGGGGCCGAGGTCACGGCGTACCTCCACGGGCGCTTCCCGCGCGCCGAGGTGCGGGCGGTGTTCTCGGCCTACGGCTACCATCCGGCCGACGACTCGCCGTTCGCCAACCGGATCTTCGACCCGGCGGCGGTCGACACCTTCTTCGGCGCCCCGCAGCCGGTCCGGTCCATGCTGGTGGAACGGCACGCCAACACCAACTACTCGGTCGTCGACCAGGAGTTGATCGAGGAGCTGTACCGCATCTGGTACCAGGAGAAGGTGACCGACGAGCGGCGACTCGTCATCGACAACGTCTCCCGGCTGCTCGACGTACGCGAGGGGACCGACGGGCTGCGGCTGACCGTCGAGTCGCTGCCGACCCGGGAACGGCGCGAGGTCGGCACCGACTACCTGGTGTACGCCACCGGGTACCGCCCGGTCGCCCCGGACGAACTGGTCGACGCGGAGGTCATGAAGCTCTGCCGGCGGGACGCCGACGGCGGCCTGCTGATGACCCGGGACTACCGGATCGCCACGGAGGACGCCGTGCGCGGCGGGCTCTACGTCCAGGGCGCCACGGAACACACCCACGGACTCTCCTCGACGCTGCTCTCCAACACGGCCGTACGGGCCGGGGAGATCGCCGCCTCGCTGCTGCGCCGCCCGTAGGGCGAGCCTTGCGGAGCACCCGGCCTCGCGGTGTCCGAAGGCAGACCCCGGCTCCCCCACCGCCTCCCGATGTGAAGGAGTACCTGCCGTGTACGTTCCCGACCACTACCGGGGCAGCCCGGCGGCGGCCCTCGAGGTCGTGCGCGCCGGACCGCTGGCCACCCTCGTCACGGGGGCGGAGCCGGTGCCGTTCGCCACGCACCTGCCGGTCGTGCTGCCGGCCGAGGTCGAGACGGCGCTCGCCGCCGGCCCCGCCGACCTGCGCGGACACCGGCTCCTCGGACACCTCAACCGGGCCAACCCGCACTGGGAGCGGCTCTCCGAAGGCGCGCAGCCCGCGCTGCTGATCTTCCGCGGACCGCACGGCTACCTTTCCCCCGAGGTGTACGGCTACACGCCGGCGGCCCCCACCTGGAACTTCACCGCCGTCCACGTCCGCGGCACCCTGCGGCCGCTGCCGCCGGGCGAGGAGACGCTCGCCGTGATCCACCGGACCGTCGAGGTGCTCGAAGGGCGCTTCGGCCAGGGCTGGGACATGAAGGGCTCGCTGGAGTACTTCGAGAGGATCGTGCCCGGGGTCGGCGCCTTCGAGCTGGACGTCGCCGAGGTCGACGGGATGTTCAAGCTGAGCCAGGAGCTGAAGCCCGACACCCGCGAGCGGACCACCTGTCACTTCGCCGCGAGCGAGCACGGCACGCACCGCCAACTGGCCTCCATGATGGCCGGGTTCGAGACTCCGCAGCCCGACGTGAAGGGATCCGAGTGATGGAACGCTACGACGTCGCCGTGGTGGGCCTGGGCGGGCTCGGCAGCGCCGCCTGCCACGCGCTGGCCGCGACCGGACTGCGGGTCCTCGGCCTGGAGCGGTACGGGCCGGTGCACGACCAGGGCGCCAGCCACGGCGAGTCCCGCGGCGTGTGGCAGGCGTACTTCATGGGCCCGGGCTACGTGCCGTACCTGCGCCGCGCCTACACCCTCTGGGCGGAGCTGGAGGAGGCGAGCGGCGAGAAGCTCTTCCACCGCACGGGCGGCCTGTGCGTCGGACCCGCCGACGGGGAGCTCGTCCCGGCGGCCCTCGCCAGCGCGCGGGAGTGCGGCCTGGAGCACGAGTACCTGTCGGGCGAGGAAGTCCACGCCCGCTACCCGCAGTTCACCCCGGAAGAGAACTCCGCGGCCGTGTACGACCCCGGTTCCGGCTACGTCCAGCCGGAGCAGACCGTACGCGTCCAGCTGGACCTCGCCCGCAGGCACTCGGCGGACCTGCGCTTCGACGAGGAGGTCCACGAGATCACCGAGAGCGGGCACGGGGTGCAGATCCGCACGGCGCGCACGACGTACGCCGTGGGGCACGTCGTGGTCACCGCCGGCTGCTGGACACCGGGCCTGCTGCCGGGCCTCGACCTGCCCGTGCAGGTGCTGCGCAAGGTGATGCTGTGGTTCGAACCGGATGGCGGCGCCGCCGCGTTCCAGCCGGGCCGCTTCCCGTACTGGATCTGGGAGGGCGCCGGCATGATCGGCTACGGGCACCCCGCGGCGAACGGACTGCACGGCGGGGTGAAGGCGGGCGTCCACAGCGGCGGCACCCCGGCCGACCCCGACCTGGTGGACCGCTTCGTCCGGCCCGAGGAGATCACCGAGATCCAGGACTTCCTGCGCACCCGCATCCCCGCGCTGGGCACCGGGCGCTACCGCAGGAGCGCGGTGTGCCTCTACGACAACACCCCGGACCAGGCCTTCGTCATCGGCAGGGCCTCGGAACACGGCCGCGTCACGGTGGCGGCCGGCACCTCGGGCCACGCCTTCAAGTTCGTCCCGGCCATCGGCGAGTCCCTGCGGGAACTCGTCACCGAGGGCAAGGCGAGCCAGGACCTGTCCCTCTTCACCCCGGACCGCTTCTGAGCGGTCGCCGAGGCCCCGGGTTCCACACCTCCGCCGGCCCCGTCCTGCACGCGCACACGTGGTCCCCGTCCCTGACGAGGTCGGGTTCCGCGCACGCGGGGGCGGGGCCGCGGCGGAACACCACGGGGTGGGTGAAGGCACCGGGGCGGGCGAGGCCGGGCGCGTCCAGGGCGGCGGCGACCGAGGGGCGGCACGCGGGGTCGGGGGCGTAACCGGTGGAGAGGTTCCTCACCTCGACCGCGGTCCAGGCGCCCCCGGGCCCCGCGCCCAGGTGATCTCCCCGGCGACCCGGACGGCGTCGCCCCCGGCGCAGGCGCAGTGCTCGCCGCCCCGGGGCGCGAGCCGCGGGCGGCCCGCGGACCGATGAAGCCGTAGCGGCGCGGTCCGGTCGCGCAGAGCACGAGCGAGGGCCGCAGGACGGGCCGGAGAGCCGGACCCGCGCGGAGCACGCGGCATCGCCGAACGCCACGTCGGTGCGGGTGTACGCGTCGATCCGCTCGACGGTCGTGCCGCCCTCACCGAGCCGGTCGCCCCGGCGCACCCTCCGCCGACGCGCCGCACGACGCACTCCGTACCGTCCGGCCCGCGTCCTGCGATCTCGTGGAACCGGAGCGATCCGGAGTTGCCCCGCCCCTTCCCCCTGCCCATGTCGGCACCCTGCTACTGGACCCATGGCACTGAGTGTGTTTTGCTGAGGGTACTCAGTGCCAAAAGTGCCACAAGCATTGCTAGGGGAGCCCCAGACCATGGCCAAGGACTTCGACCTGTATCGCCTGCCGGAGGAGCACGAGATGCTCCGTGAGACGGTCCGTGCGCTGGCGGAGGCGAAGATCACGCCGTTCGCCGCGGCGGT